>NZ_CP040285.1:0-58281 GCF_013393925.1 Nostoc sp. C057
GTGTATTCGCATAGCACACCAAATGGAATTGTTGATTTACTAGAACGATGCAAGTGCATTTCCTCAGAGATGATTCGACATACTAAATGTGGGTATGTAGGGCAAATAAGTATTGATAGCAAGCCTGTTCAGCCGAGGAGAAATCATGAATTTATTATCCAATCACTTCCTTGCTCTTATCACGAAATTAGTCATGAAGAGGGCTTGATTTGGAGAGCAAGGAAAAAGGTTCCTTTACTTTGCTCCCAAATCAATATTCAACATCTATCCAGATACTATGAATCGGTTCTATTTCAAATTTATAAAGCTTCAGGTTATGGAACTCTAAAGATTGAATTCTGGTGTATCGAGCCACACAAAAACTACAAGTTTGTTCATCACTGGTTTTGCTCCTACAGGGAAGTTGCTCTAATTGAACTTAACCCACCTTCCGAATAAGCTCTAAGGAAATAGAAAAAACTATGTAATTACCTTAAAAAGAAGTCTTTAAATCTTTACCTCAGTAAACTGCACAATCGAAATCATTGGCAGAAGCGAGGAATGCTAAAAAATAATACAACTCACCTAGTTCCAGATGGAAAAAACCACAACGGCTAGGGAAGCAGCTTAACATTAAGCACTTCTCTAGCCGTTCTTTTTTAGCAAACCAAATGAAAACATGACCGGACTTCTTATTTCCGTTTCAGTTGCTACGAAACCAAGTTCGCACACCAAAGTCTTTCAAAAAGATTAACCCAGCATTAATTCGCAGTTAGTACTGGGCAAATCCCTAATTCATATTTACCAACACTGATTTGCGGTCAGTGCTGGCAGAGTTTTCCGTGAATTAAAAGGAACCTATCTTATGATATCGAACATCAAAGAGCAATCGTCAATTAAAATTTGTATTGAGACTGCACCAACAGCCCCCACGATAAATATCCAATCGAGTCCACCGTTTGCACCAACACTCTATGAATATCTTGCTTTGCTTCCGGCGTTGCTTACTGCTGTTACTCCATTAATTTTGGGATTAAGGAATAACAAATTTTCGGAGTCAGGCAGACTAAATCCTAAGGGTAACGATTCTTCGGAGTTAGACAGACCAAACAAGGATAAGTGACCCGTTTTCAACATCCCGACCAATAGTTCAGCTTCAAGTGCTTATATAGACCACTACTACCAAAATCCAAACAACTCTTAACAAATAGGCGGCGAAGCGGAGTGTCTGCCGATGCCTGCACCGTTTTGGGTAGCTCATCAACGAGTGGATTTGTGGCAGTGGCAGACACCGCTCTTGATTGAGCTTGCTAGGTTTTGAGGTGCGTCATCACCTAGAGGGAAAATCCTTTATTTTGTCTAAGTTCTTGTTGCTGTTCTTCTGATATTATTTGTTGCAATACACGCTCTGCTTTTTGCCAAAGCTGAATATCTTCTCTTTCTACTGTCCCGATATTAATCGGTGAATACTCAAGCTCACCTGACTGGTTTCGGTTGACTGCCACTCGAAAAATCTCACCCCGTTCATCATGGGTAAATACAAATTCTCTACCCTGCTTCTCCAGAGTGGCACGTTTGAATCTAAGGCTATTTGAGCCAGTTTCTCTTAATTGCCAATTGATGAGTTCAACAGCAATTGGCACAGCTTTAGCTAAGAATTCCGATTCAATACACTGCTTTTGGTCGAGTGACTGTTCTGGTTCTGACTTTTGAGTTACCAGTTGATTGCTAGCGATTAGTACCAATTCTCTAGCTTCATCTTGTGTCCATCCGGCTGGACTGGCAAAGATAATTTCTTCAACATCTTGGGGTAGTTTATTATCTTTGAGCGCCCGTATAGCAATTTCTTTATCTCGGTCAGTCACTAATAAGTTTTGCAATTCGGCGCTGTAATACTCATATAACTCGGCTGGAAGATTATCTTTTAGCTTTGGTTCATCTGTGGTTATAGTTGGAGTTTGATTAAGAGCAACTGCATCCACTGGTTTTTGCGATCTATGGAGTTGCTCCAAATAAACAATCGCTGCTTCCAGGTCGTCGAATATGGTTCTTCCGGCTGATAGCTGCTGCTGATTTTGAGAAAGTTGTTGTGTTAATTCTAATACTGTTTCAGTTAATGCTGAAGAGACAGTCGATTGCTCAATATAATCAGAAATTGATGAAATGGCTCTCTTCTCTAGATATGATTGTAACTCAGTCGCAAGAACTGCATCCAGGTCTTTAAATGTAGCTTTAGCTGTAACAAGCTGCTCTTTGTATTGAGAAATTTGTTGCGTTAATTCTAATACTGCTTCAGTTAAGGCTGACTCGACAGTTGATTGCTCAATATAATCAGAAATTGATGAAATAGCTCTTTTCTCTACATGGGATTGTAACTCAGTCGCAAGCACTGTATCCAGGTCTTTAAATGTAGCTTTAGCTGTAACAAGCTGCTCTTTGTATTGAGAAATTTGTTGCGTTAATTCTAATACTGCTTCAGTTAATGCTGAAGAGACAGTCGATTGCTCAATATAATCAGAAATTGATGAAATGGCTCTTTTCTCTACATGGGATTGTAACTCATTCACAAGCGCTGTATCCAAGTCATTAAATGTAGTTTTAGCTGTAAAAAGCTGCTCTTTGTATTGAGAAATTTGTTGCGTTAATTCTAATACTGCTTCAGTTAAGGCTGACTCGACAGTTGATTGCTCAATATAATCAGAGATTGATAAGATAGCTTTCTTCTCTCTATGGGATTGTAACTCTTGAGTAATCGCCGATGATAGCTCGTCGAATGCGGTTCTACCTGCTTCGCTCCTCTGCCGATATTGAGACAGTTGTTCTGCTAATTGTGGTAACGTTTCACTTAAGGTTGACTCAACTGTTGACTGTTCAATAAAATTAGCAATTGCATCCACTATTCTTTGTGATCTAAGTTGCTCAGAAAGAGCAATTGCAGCTAATAGGTCGTCGAATGCGGTTCTACCTGCTGATAACTGCTGGTTATATTGAGAGAGTTGTTCTGCTAATTGTGGTAACGTTTCAACCAAGGCATCATCAACTGCTGACTGTTCAATAAAGTTAGAGATTGTATTTATGAGTTCTGAACTGGCTCGTTGGTCCGCATCTGATTTAGCTTGGTTTAGCTGGTGTTTAGTTTCGGCTATAGCTTTAGCTTCTTTCGGGAATATGGTTGATATTAGTTGTTGATTAACTGGCTTATTATCTAAAGATTCTAAGAAACTATTTAAACGTTTAATTTCGCTATCGTCCCGGAATGGGTCGTAGTTTATCCCCAATTCTGTCTGAAGCTTTGTAAAAGAACACTTATATTTATTGAGATTACCTCCCTGTTTCCAGAGCAAACGGGGGCTACCATCTTCATTAACTGAGCCAATATCAATACCAAACTTGATACCTCTTACCCCACCGTGACCGTAATAACTGACGATGGCTTTAACTTGATACTCTCTCCATAACTGCTCAATTAGCTGGGGCATTGTGGGTTTATTTACTGCCACTTGCTCAATCGCCCGTCGCATTATTTCTTCGCCTGGAAGTCCATCGCGCTCAACTCGTTCAAGTTGATTCCGGGTCATAGCTTTCTGCTTACTCTCCCAACTGCTTTGAACTTGGGTTAGCTGAAATTCTCGCTCTAGCAGTCGGGCGGAGTGTTCCGAATGGGCGTAATTGTTCCAGGTGCGAATAGATTTACCATCTAGGTTATTCACTCTAGATGCAACGATGTGGGTGTGGTCGTGTTCTTTGTCTGAGTGTCGCGCTATGAAGAAGTCATAGGCTGGTAGTTCTGTTTCTATAAATTCATCAACTAGCTCTTTTAGTTTGGTGTCAGTTATCCTTTTCTCAGGCTGTTTGACTTGGGATTCATCACCTTTTAACTGCGACAACACAATGATATTCGCAAAGTGCTTCTGAGACAGATTAGCTAATTCGTCATCATTGAGAGTTCTGTCAGTCTTAGGTACACTAAGCATTAAGTGATAGCATGGGTCTTTTAGTTGGGGGTTAAGGTGGGCTGATAGGGTAAACTGCTCTACCAATTCATTGGTACTTCTCCCGTACATATTCCCGCCAATAATTTTGGCTTTCTCTTTCTCAAGCACATATTTAGTAGTGCCACGAAATGATTTGTTAGCCTTGACTTTGGTAATCATTGCCCTTCTACCGATGCTTGAGTGAGTGATTGGCGAGTCTGCTCTAAAAGTGCTGTCAGTTCTTCAAGAGTTTTCAGATATGATTTCACCTCATTACTCAGGGGTTGGCTACCAATTTTCACAGCTTCGTTAATAGCTCTGGTCTGCTGATTCAGGTTGTTCCCAATCTTCTTTAGCTCGTAAATAGCCTGTCGGTTAACTTCGGGGATAGTTAACTTAGGGTGTGGCAAAGGGTAATCAAATAATCTCGCTCTTATATAGTCGCTTTGCACCACTCCACTACACCGTTGCTCTAACCTAGCTTTCTCGGCATAGCTAGCCCTAAACGTGATGGTTACTTCTCGCTTATCATCTGGTGCTACTGAACGATTGGTTAATGTGTCAGCTAGTTGATTACTGAGATTGGTACGAGGGTCTGCTTGCATAACTAGTTAGGAATTTGATTATTTTAATTTTTCTTTTTCACCGGGTTATTCGCTGTAGCTGCGATGGTGCGAAGCACCAAGCAGGTAGGCGAATAACCCGGAACCTTTTCTCACTTATTAACCCCTTGAAAAGACTTATTTAAAGGGGGTTTGGGGGACACCCCCAACAAGCAACCACGCCGCTTTTACTGAAGGTAAAAGTAGCACGAAGTGCGTTACGGCGTATTGCTTGCCTATGGCCCCACGACAGGCTAGGGTAAACCAGAACTAGGGGGCACAACCGGAGACTGGGGGAGTACGAGACTTTGGCGAACCACGAGTGGCTGTTTGCAATTACCTCGGTGTAACCGAGGGCATGGTCTATTGGGCAATGCTGGCCATACTAGTGATACGAAGGATGTTGATTCATGGGTAACTGCTTTTTTAGACTAGTCTACCTCACGAGGATACAAATCTTTTTCTGTTGATATTCGTCACATCATGACAAGAAACTTAAACTTTTTTTGACCACGATTTTTTTACAATGGAATAATTTATTACTAATGCTGAATATGTCGCGCAAACCAAAATCTGTCCCTTTATCAAAAATAGAAGATATTCAAATCAGTCTCAAACAGAAAGCTGCGACACCTAAAACTATCAGCCTGTCAGATTTAGTTCTCAGTTTGGCTAAACCTATTCAAGATATGTTAGACGCTGGCTACTCTTATGACGATGTTTCTGATGTGTTTAAAGGTCATGGGGTAGAACTAGCGGCCAGTGGTCTGAAGATTTTTCATAAAAAAGCAACAACAATAACGGAGAATAGTTCGAGTAATGAATCATCAAATAAAGCGGTTGAAGAATCAGTTAATTCTGACTCCGAGCCAGAATCAACTGATTCTTCAACCACAACTAATAATGATGTTCCAGCAGTAGAGCAAGATAGTTCACCAATTGATAGCAGTGAACCATCCGGCTCATCATCAACTAAAACTAGTAAACGAAAGAAAACAAATCCTAATACTTCTTCCCAATTTAATATCACTGATAGGAGCGAAATATGAAACGCATCGTGATGATACTGGGGGGCAAGGGTGGTACAGGTAAGACTGCCTTTACTCGCTTGCTATTGGATGTAATGCACAATAAAGGAATTAATTATTTAGCTTATGACGCAGATACAGAGAATCCAGAACTGTACGAGTACTATCAAAACTTTGGCTCAGGAGTAAGGCTGTTAAACTTCCTGGAGGTGGCAGAGGCGAAACGCTTCTTTACGGAAATCAAAGCGGAATCACCCGACTCAATAATAGTAGATATGCCGGGGGCATCAAGCAATAAAACTAGGGAGATTATCAGTAAATTTGGGCTATTCAAGATTGCAGGGGATTTAGGTTATCGAGTAACGCTGGTGACTGTGCTTAACCTTGGTTATTCAGTCATCACTAGCTTAAAAACTATGGCGGAATTCTGCGGCGATAAAGCAGATTATGTCGTAGTGAAAAATCTGTGCTGGGATAAAGGTTCAGGTTTTCAGCGCTGGGAGAATAGTAAAACATCGGCAGCGATAGCCGAATTAAAAGGTATAGAAATAGAAATGCCAGAGCTAGACTACTCGACCTTTGACACGTTGACAGAGAAAGGTCTACCTTACTCGGCTGCTACTGAAGAGAACGGATTTCCCTTTGGAGATTACCTGCTAGTGAGTGGATTTTTAGATCAGGCTAAACCAGAGCTTGAAAAAGCTGGGGCTTATTTGGGGTTGCAGCAACCAGAGGTAAGTCCTGCTGCTGAATCGTCTAAGGCTTCAACATCAAAACAAACATCTATCACTGCATCTACTTCTCGCCAGGGTAAAAAGAAAGCTAATGAACAGCAACGGTAATAGCAACGGCAATCCTCACTCTGAAACTGCTGATTTAGTAGAGAGCAGTGAACAGGGTGAGATCAAGATAGCACTGGGCAGATTATATAGAGAGTTTGAAAATTTTAAGCAGTCACAGAAAACTGAACGCGAAAGAGATAGGGCAGAGTTACAAGCATGGGCGCAAACGAATTTAATTCAGAATCAACTCCTCAGCAAAGCGATGGTGACAATCGAGATGCTGACGACCGAATTGAAGAATCAAAATCTCTCCTCGAACGAGTACGAGCAGAGCAACGAGAGTTTGAGACAAGAATTAACTCCCTTGCTGACGCAGTTAAAGAATATGCCCAAGTCATCAGCGACATTAGAGAGCTTAGAGTTCAAAGGGCTAAAGAGCGAGATAACAGAATTAAAACAGAACTGGAATCAATTGTTGAATCACACGCAGAGATTGACTACGGTTATTCAGGAGTTGAAGAACAGCCCTCGCCCCGAACCCATCACCATAGAGAAAGAGGTTTATCGCTCTGAACCCATAAGTAAATATGGGACGATGGGGTTGTTTAGTGCATTATTTACTTTGTTGATTTTCCTTGGATTCAATCAATTTATTCCGGTAAAAACCTCGGATGATTTCAATAACTATCTACAAGCTATCTGGCAGCGTACTGGTTATAGCAATGTCAAGCTACAACGGATAGAAAAGCGTTTGGGGACTGACCGAAATCGAAGATGAAGGGCAATATATAGTGATTGGGGCAAACAGGCTTAAGGTAATACTTGCCCCAATCATACAAATAATCAGAGATAAGAATCCACAAGTTTACCTTGAGTTGACCACTTCTCATCAAGAAGTCTACAAGCAACATAGACAACTTTTTGAGGGTTACGCTTATGTTTTCCATTTATCCCCCAGCAACGGACAGTGAAATCACTTTGATAACCTAAAACAAGTGCAAGCTCGTCATAAGTTAACTGCCATTTTTTCTTAAATTCTATTGGGTGCATAAATTTAGATCCATTACTAAGATTTCAGAGTTTTGGTGTCTTGATGTCTTGGAAATAATTGAAAGATAAAGGCTTTTTAAGATTGCAGTAATATTAAAAAGCGGTAAACCCTAACTTCTCACTACCGTTCAATTGCTTGGATTCTATAAGTTGTGCAATCGCACACCTTAAATAGCGAACGCCCTTTTTCTCTTCGCCCCACTTTCGGCTATTTCTAATCGCGGCAAAGCTGACTGGTGTTGTAACGGCTGAAGTAACGATATTTAAAATCTGCTCCTTATCAGCCTCAGAAATGCTGACGAATTCTAGCTCTGCAATTTCAGCCTCTTGGGTAGGCTTTGAGAAAATAGACTCAAGCTGATTAACTGCGTCTGGTGGTGCAATTTTCTCCCCTCTGGGCATAACTGCTGGCTGGTGATGCTGCACCAGTTCCGGGAAAAATTTGAGTAATGTTCTAGCTGGATCTGGTTGACCATTTCCTGGGTGTAACTCAGTTTTTAGCCAGTCAGGAATCATGCCGAGATTGCCACCGCTAACAGGTTCTCCAAAGTTATTAGGGGTACAGCCGGGATACGCGCAAATTGGGACACGTTGTAAAGTTATGTTACGCAAATGTTTGCAAATGCTTGATTTTGCGTTGTTTCAACACCAGTTTGAGCGTGCCACTCCCCGCGAAAACATCCCCTAAAAAGGTCATTTATGGGCAAGTTTGAGAGACGGAATCGCCTGAAGAGTTGATTTTAGTGTGCAAAAATTAGAATGTATTATTACCATTTTTGGGCAAGTTAGTAAATTGCAAAATTGGTTTCTGCAACATTTGTTTACAACGTGTCCCAAATTGCAGGTATCCCGGCTGTACCCCTCATACAGGTGGTAGAGAGTTTCGTGCATTTCTTTAACAGTGCGAAACGGTCGTTCTACCTTCCCCTTAGAACGAGCTGTCACCCGTCGTCCATCCTTGCCATTAGGTAAATGGGTACGTACTTCAATCCCCAAATAACCCATAACTTTTTGAAACACTAAGCTCTTAGCAATGGGCCCATTGTCCATGTACAGCATTTGAGGAATGCCTTGAAAGGGAAAGTCTGTCTCTTTTTTGGGTGACATGGCAGCAAACATAAACCGCAGTGCTGCCTCCACATCCTCACCGTAAACACCGTGATATTCTTGGTATGCAAAACCACTACGGTCATCCACGACACTATAGAGCATCAACAAGGGATGTCCACGTCCCGGTTCTATCCAAGCTGGTGCTTTTACGTGTTTGAGGTCTGATGGACTGAGATCAAAATGCCAACATTGATTGCTATATTCTGCCTGGAAGCGAACAGCAGGTGGTTGTCGCAGGAGGGTATCGCGGTCATAACCCCATTTGTTGAGATAACGATTGACTGTGGTTGGTTTGAGCAAACCTACTGGAACTGTGACATGACCCTCTGGAGTGTTTATACCATCGGATTCCAATAAACGGATTGCTTGCACAGTAGATAAATGGCGACCTTTGCGGTTAGAGGTACGTATTTTAATGGCAGCAATGATTTCGCAGTATCGCTCTAGTCCGGCTTTAGGAATCACACGCGGGACATCACAATCAACGCGGCGCACTGAGCGGACAACATTACCTTCTCGTAGTGTTCGATATACAGTATCTTCTGAGATGCCATACAGTTGAGCTATTTCTTGGACTAATACCCGACGAGATGGACTGCGCGGTGGTAGCTGCTCTAAGCGGCGACGTAGGTCTACGATGGCATCAATTGGTATTTGTTTCTTTGGCATTCTATGATTTCTCCACCAATTTGTCGTGGCGTGAGTGGAGATGTTTGCGTGACAACCAATCGTAGAGCGTGGAAGGTGAACAATCGACCAGTTTTGCAATCGAGCGTTTACTGATCCCTTTGGATAGATAGCTGCGAATTTCTGCTTCCCTTGTGTCCAGTTTCAAATGTGCAGATTGTCGTCCTTTGGGTCGTCCCAGTGTTTTCCCTTCAGCTTTTCGTTTGGCTAGTGCTTCGGTTGTTCTCAGTACAATCAATTCCCGCTCAATTTCTGCCGCCAAGCCTAAAACCGTTGCTGTAATTCGGCTTTGCATTGAATCATCTAGCACCATACCTTGTTTGGCGATATGGACGTTGATTCCTCGGCGCACGCAGCACTCCAGCATTTCTAATACTTGTAGGGTAGAGCGTGCCATCCGACTAACTTCTGAAAAAATGACTACATCTTTTGCTTGTGCTGTTTGATTCAATAGTTGTCCTACACCTCGCTCTAACCATTTCTCCCGTCCAGAAACTGTGTCCTCTATAAACTGAATGGGACTCAAAGCATGGGTGTTGGCATATTCTAAAATCCCATGCCGTTGGTTGTGTAGGTCTTGTTTGTCACTGGAGACTCTCAAGTAAGCATAAATAACCATAGCCATATTGGCTGTCGGTTTAAACAGCTTTATGTATTTAATTGAACGGTATTAGTCCAAATTAAACCACGAAAAGCGTACATATGTGTCCAGTAAAAAAGTTCGTTTAATTTGGACACTTAGAGAGCCATAAATGCTGTAACTCAATCCCCATAAGGGTTACGGCTTATTTGCAGTTAATGTGGTTTGAAAACCCTTGTTTGCAGTTTGAAAATTATGTTTGCAGTTTCATTTGCAAATAATGTGGTTTTGAGACCCCCCTTATTTGCAGTTAATGTGGTTTCAAAATCGCCTTGTTTGCGGTTTGAAGCGTTTATGTTTGCAGTTCGCTACATCTAACCAGACAACCGCTTGCCGGAAATTGCACTGATTAACGTGCATCACCAAGTCAATCGCACCGCCAGAGCCTTTGGAGTGTTCGGGAGCAAAGTCATAGAATTTTTCCGCATCTATATTAATGATGTGTCCGTGACCCCGCCACCGCTCACGCTCGTAATTTAGCCCCAGTTCCCAAGCGACATCCTCTAAAGCCAAGTCGCGCAGTTGTTGAGTCTGAGCCTCTAACGATCGCACCCGCTTCTCTAATTGCTGTCGTTCCTTTTCGCTATCCCTCGCCCGTTGCTCCGCCCTCTCCAATCGTTCTATCAGGAACTTTCGGTCAGCCAGTTGATGGTTAATCGCTTGAAAGTGTTCATCAGACTGAATCCTGGCAACGTAATTCCTAGCTGATTCAAAATTAGTTGGTGCTAATTGGTTATTTGTAATGACTGCGGTGAGTGGTTCACTGTTAACGGCTTGGTAATATTCCTTTACTTTGGTGTGGGTTGCTTTGCTACCCTTGACCCCCCGTTCAATGCCCAAAGGAGCAAGTGCAGTAGCATAACTATCTTGGAGTTTGGATAACTTGATTCTTCCCTGTCCACCTCTACCGCCAAACATCGCATCATGACTGACTCTCCCGGTTTTTTCATTCAATGGCACGATGTAGGCGTGAATGTGTGGGGTACTTTCATCTAGGTGGAGTTCTGCCCTGACGCACTTTGATCCATAGTTTTGAGATAGCCAGTCACGAGATGCGATCGCCCATTGCTGCATCAGTGAATCAGACCACTGCCCCGACAGAGATGGATCACCAGGGCGGAAATATTCAGGCGATGCCGAGAGAAACATTTCGGTGCATAACACTGCATCATGCCGAGGGCGATGCTTGAGCGTGGCAATCTTTTCTTTAACTATCTCTTCGAGTGCGCGTTCGTCTTCTCCCCCAATCAACCGGACATTCTCTTTGGTTGGATCTGCGTTGGGTGTTTCTCTATTCCTGGTAACATGGTCATCACTTCCGGCAACGTTGCCGAATGTTTTTAGTTTCTCAATTCTGAGAATTGTTAATGGCGACATCAAAGATTTATGCTACAAATGCAGTACTTTTGTAGTATGAAAAAACCCCTTCGGGCGAACGGCGGTTTCATGTCACGAGCGCAGCGAGAGATGGCGCAGCCACCCGCAGGGCATGAAACCATAGTGAGTATGGTATCACTTATACAAAACCCTGAAATCCACTTTTGGGGGAGAAATCGCGCTTACTGCCTACTGTCAAAATACGCCCAAAAGCACCTTTAGGGTACATAACGACAGTCGTTTGACAGTCATCGGGGTTTTGGACAATGACTGTCAAACGACTGTCATTTGGTACAGTAGAGGGATACTAGGGGTAGTTTACGGCGCATTTTGACAGTCGTTTAAATTTGGTATCAATCAACACGATGGCTTACTTATAATCCCCTCTAATTCGGTAGGAATACAGGACATGGAGCAACCTAATTTAGAAGTGCTTTCGATTAAGCGTAGTCACGACAGTAGCGATGGCCAGTTGCTGCAATTTTTACGAGAGCGTGAGCGTAAAATGTCGGGCAGAGGTTTGACTAAAATTGTTTTGAGTACTTTGAGAATGTGTTGGGGGCCTTTTGTCATGAAGCGTCAGGGTGCTGACAGCGACACTCTCAAGACTGCTGTGATTTACTCTGTCTCACAGTTGGAATTACAGATTCACTTGCTCAAGCAATTACTCGATTGAGCGATTCTTTGAAGTACAGTTGCAACACAAAGGTATTATATATTCTCAATAATTTTAAAGTTATTGAGAATGAGCCAGTTTGATAAAAATGGCTAAAAGCTAATTGGTGTATGTATTAGATACCAATTTTTTGGTCAAAGCGATGTTCTAAATAGCAGACATTTTGTAGTGAATAATCAAAGTTTCCTGACAGCTATAACAGTTAAAGGCGTGTATAAGCTGTGCATAATAGCAGACATTTTGTATATAAATAGGGGTTTTAGGTGCAAAATGTCTGCTATTTGTAACTGTGATTAATCAGACAATTTCACTACTTAAAGCAAGTTTCATCTCTATTGACAAGCGTGGAGATTGTAAAATGAACAATTTCTATTCAGGCATGAAGAAAAAAAATCGGATGTTAAGTGGGCTGGGTTAAGTTCAAGAAAGAATTATTGAAGCACAGTTGCAACATAAATGTATTATATATTCTCAATAATTTTGAAGTTATTGAGAATGAATCCAGCGCTCAAAATTTGCTGTAAGTCATATTCAGTGAGCATTACACCAGAATTTTTCGATAAATGTCTTATGCCCAACTGGTAGCAGTAGGGCTACTGTATAGCTACCAGTTGGGGAATCATCAAATTTTCAACAACTCGCTTTTTTACTACTCAACTGGTAGCTGTGTGTCACCAGTTGAGCTACCCAACAGCTACCAGTTGGGCAAGGTATTTAGAACTACTATTTCAATACTGACAAACTACATAAAACCTGTGTAATAAGTGATGTTTACGTTGTCAAGTCACAGCCAGCGTTGACTGCACCAGTTGTAGCGGTCAATGCCCCAAGCTACAAGAGTAATGTTTTAGAGTCGCCTGAGCTTGAGGGGGAAGCGGCTGATTCAATCAGACCTGCTTCAATAGTTCAAGGTCAGGCTTCGTCGCAAGAATTGGATGCGATTTTTGGAGGAGATTGAGCGAAGAATATTTGAACGATAAGCCGCCGCAGTTGTAGCTGTTAACTGTTAGGCGGCTTCTGTCGTGCTTATGTAGTTTGTTGGTAGTCTTTTTTGATGGCTGTTGCTTCGGCTTCTGCTTTTCAATTTTGGCTGTCAAAAACTTTCCGCCAAATATGGCGTACTGTGCGTCAATAAAAGATGGATTACAGAGCTTATGCACTAATTAGCGTGTTTAAAATTAGTAGGTAAATATGGGGATAAATCGGGTGACTTTTGGGATTTATTGGGAATTATTGAGCTAATGAGAATTTAGTGACTGGAAGATGTTGAAGAGGTAAAAAATCAGGGATGAATTTGAATTTGCGTTCTGTAGGATTGGGATATATTGAGTTTAATTGGTGAGAATTGGTGAAAATCGAGAATTTGGGCGATTTTCGGTGTCATGCACAAAACAGCAAAATCAAAGCACAATTGTAATCTTTCACAAGATTTATTTACAAAAGCTGAAAGCATTACGGTATAGGCGTTTTCGCCTTTTCAGAATAATTCTTAATAAGGGGTCAAAAACGGGGTAAATTTTTGTAGATTTAATGTTGAATCTTGGTTCTGTTTCAAGGAGAATGCTCAACGTTCAATTTGTTTGTGATCAACTACGATAGTCAAGCGATCGCGCACCTTCTGGTCAACCTAATCCAAGATAAAATCAAGAGCGAAGAATTTTAATTGATGATGAGCCAGGGGTAAGCTATGGAAGCCAAAAGCGAAGTGACAATAAAATTTAGTGGCGAACTACCAACAGCTACACCTCTTGAGAATAAGAAAGTTGCAATCGAGTTCACTGATCAGAATGGTATAGTCTTCACTGCTCAAGTTAATGCCAAAAGCTGGCGGAAGGCTGAAACTAGCGCCTCGGAATTCGCAGACTGGGCTGGGGCAGTTTCGGGCAAGCTTGGCCAACGAACAGAGAAGGGCTTTGAAATTATTGATGCCGGAATTCAGCTTTTTGAAAAGAAGGCGAAGGAAGTCAAACCAGATGTAGGATCTGCCGTAGCTGAGGCTGGTGCAGGTTAATAGGCGTATAGCAAGCGTCATGAGCTTTCTGCCTCTGCCAATATTTCATTGCAGAGGTAGAGGCAGTTTAAATTGCAAGTTCAATGAAATTCTGATTATTGATGGACTCAAGTTATTTTAATGAATTTCCAGAATCTTGTTTTTTAATCCTGCAAATCTATGTTATCTTCCAATTCTTCAGCAGTGTCTGAGTAATTGAACATGAAGACAAATTTATTTTTAGGTAGAATTAGTGTTGGAAGATAAAGGGGTTGATCATCCCAATTTTGCTCCTTGTCACCTTTTTCATACATAAGCAAAAGGGTAGGAACATTTGGGTACTGAACTTTAGCTTTACTCAGCACTCTATTATTGATAAAACCAACTCCTCTCCATCCAGACGGCTCTTGTCGTCTCAATGTTAGTCCAGTACCTGTTTTTGCTCGAATAACATTGAGCCGTCCCTTTGAAATACCTTGTGCCTTCATTTGCTCAAGTAAGTCTTTAACCCTGTCATCTTGCCAGGAGTATGCTGGCCAATAGCGGCTTTTTATATAAGAGAGAATTTTGATGAGAAAGTCAACTTCTACTTCGTGATACTCGCCTTTCTCACTTATACTTTCGTAACCAGCCAGTAGCCGATCTAACTCTTCTACATTTTTTTTAACTTCCGAGGCTTTCCACAAAGAAGCGCGAGGAAAAATGTGTGAACCTGGGGTAAAAGCATGAATTTGTGCCAAATTCAAGACATTAGACCGCGTTGGCTCCAGTTTTCGCCCTATCCAAACAGGCTGAATGTTAATATTATTAGGGTCATCACCTATGGCTTGGCGCATTCCTTCATCAGCTTCATGAATTGCTCGGAAATCTTCTAAAATATGCTGAGGTAGAAAAAGGCGAGTTACATCAAGTAATTCCTGACGATAACCAAACATTCGTGCGTGTTGATGAACCGTATCCATCATCTTTTGTTTAGCATCACGAAGGTAATAAGTTACCATTAATCCGTCAATAGTGACACCACGTCCAAGTCTATTACCCCCTATAAGAATATTCATTCCTGGGTTATACTTTAGTTCTTTTTCTGGGTTATTAGCATTAATAACTTTTGCTCTGACACTTTGTAATTCAGGTTTTAATTCTTCAATAAGTTCATTAAGAGGTGGTAAATTTATAGCTGTTTTACTTAATTCTTTATAAGCTTCATCAAGCCACTTTAATGCCTCTTTCTGTTTGGTGATAGAAGATTCCTCACAAATAGCTTTATCAAGCTCTAAAATAAAGCTACTAATAATTTTTTCTAAATTTTTGTGGTTATCTTTTTTGTAACATATATGGGCTAAAAAAGAATATTTCTCATCTTCACTGCTTGATTGCATCTTATAAATTGATCCTAAAAAAAAGCAGCACAGAGCTAATTTAAGCCCACTAGGAATATCCCAGTTATTACCAGGATTTTCTCCCTCCTGCTTTTTTAAGCGATCTAATTCTTCAGCTTGAACTGTACAGGAATATAGGCTGTCTTCCTTAAAAAATAAGTCACCTCCCATGTAACTATTTCCTGGCTGAGGAAGAGCAGCAGAGAAAACTGGTTTGCAAGGATGGTCAAGATTTTGCAGCAGAAGGCTTTGAGGCGTTGCTGTAATTTGTATATATATATGATTAGCTACTTCCTTCCGAATCTCGCCTATTTTGGTAAAAATTGCGCTATCTGGAACTATATCTTTACCTTTCTTACTCTGTTTTGCTTCATTTGTATTCAAACTAGCATTGTCGGCTTCATCGTCGAATATAAGAGTTGGTACACTACTAGCTTTAGCAAACTTGAGAACCTGAAGAAGGTTATCTAAGTGGCGTACATTCTTTGTAGATACTAGAACGACTCCTCTTTTTTTGATATAAGGAAGCAATTTACTTTCAGCAAAATCTTTTGGTATATCATTTCTCCATTCTTCCCAATTAAAAACAACAGGCCCACCTTTAAGTTGTTTGACAAAACGATCGGCAGTTTGTTTACCTAGCCATGTATTATCAGAAGTTAACACAATAAAACAACGGAAAAGGTTAGCCTGAGCAAGCGCAAGTGCAGCAATGGTAGTATTAGTTTTCCCGCTTTGAACCTTGCCATAGATTAGCCCGGTAGTACCATCAGCTATTTCTCCTTTGTGAGGGTTACTAACAATACCTGTACCTGTAGCACCAACATCGCCAAAACCAAACGTTCTGGAGTAGACATCAACACAATTGCGGACTACATCAATAGCAGTTTGTTTTAATTGCTCTGCTGCTGTATCTCCGTTTTTGCTTTTTACTTTGTCAATAACCTTATTAATACAGTATCCATCTGTTGCAATATTTATCCTACTCATAAGTATTATCCTGGTTGCTAAAAAGTATACGAGGCCAGTCATTTTGAGGCACTGTCTGCTCCATACGCTGCCTACCTGGGCCACTAACATGATAACTGCTGTGTGCCTTGCGAGACACGGATATGTGTTGGTCAGCAATGCTACTATTTTTGTCTAAGATACTCCAAAGCCTTTTTTCGGAGATACAACAGATGCCATCTTTATGGCATATAAATGCCAAAAATACAGTTGCATCGTAGTATTTGATACGTAAAGTATCTAAAGCTAATCCTTCTTGGTTGCTTAAGGTAAATGGCCATGCAGATTTTGGTTTCTTGGAAACCTTAAAGAGAACAGCTAAATTACTGCTATCAGTTTCAACTAAATAGATTGAGGGATGTATCCAAGATGCGTAAGTTATTTTTAGGCGCTCTCCATACTCAATTAGTCGCAAAAATGCCGCGCCATAAAGAAATTCTTGATCATTGATCATGATCAAAACTATGCCAAGTTAGCTTCAGGGGAATAAAGACAGTCCGGTTATTCATTTAAACAGCAACATCATTGTTAAGTACACTATTATATTAAATTTGTTAAAAAAGTCACATATTATTGGGGTGTTGCTTCTATCTTTTCACTAATCCTCCCCCAACTACTGAGCAAGCCGTGAATAAATTGGCAACCAAGTATAAGCCAAGACATAACAAAAAATCAGCAATATGGACTAGAAAAACTTGATTTTGCATTATCAAGAACCCTGTCATAGTGACTAGGTTTTTTAGCATCCACTTATATCCTCTTAAAAGTATTGCTATTACTCGATTGTGGGATACACAATTCATGTAACGAAAAAACGAAATCTTGATTTCGTCAAATATGTTTTTCTTGTTTTAGCGAAATCGTCTTTGCATTATGACGAAAACACGATATAACTAATTCGCTATAGGGCGAAAGGACGAAATTTGATGACCGTATTGGTGGGTGTCATTTCTCAAAAAGGAGGGGTAGGTAAAAGCACCCTTGCTCGGCTTATTGCCCGTGAATATGCTGCTGCTGGCTGGGATGTAAAAATTGCCGACCTAGATATTTCTCAAGGTACGAGTACGGATTGGAAACAACGCCGCGAAGTAAATGGTATTCAGCCGGAGATTGCTGTTGAACCATTCCGCACTGTAGCTCAAGCTCTGAAACACGCCTCGGTTTATGACCTCATGGTTATGGATGGGCCACCGCATTCTATGCAAGGCACTCTAGAAATTGCCCGTGCAAGTGATTTACTTGTCTTACCCACTGGTTTATCACTAGATGATCTCAAACCGTCTGTACTGTTGGCGCATGAATTGGTAAACGCCAAAATTCCTACAGATAAAATTATTTTTGTTTTATGTCGAGTCGGCGATCGGGAGAATGAAATTGAGGATGCCCGATCATATATTCATAAAGCTGGATATGTCACAGTGGCTGGTTCAATTCCAGAAAAGACTGCTTACCGTCAGGCAAGTGATAACGGTCGTGCTGTTTCTGAGGTCACGTTTCCAACCTTAAAGCAACGGGCAGAACAAGTAGCCCAAGGAATTATTGATCTGTTGAGTAAGCAAGAGTCCTAATTATGTCAACTAAACCACCTCCACCACCTCGCAAACCAAGCAAAGGTGAACCCCCTAGCATTAAGGAAACAAAAGATAACTTGGAGAAGCCCGATCCAGGGGAAATTTCCAACTTAAATTTTAAAGTACCTGCCGAGTTTAAAAAGGATTTTAAGATTGCGGCTGCTACTTACGGTTGTACCCAAGTCGAGCTATTGCAACGGATTTTTAAATACTGGACAGATAATCACGGTTAATCGTTATTTCGTCCTTTCGCTAAATCACGAAATAACGATGGGACTCTTAAGTGATGACAGCGATCGCTCTTTTAGCACTTGTAAATACTCCTTGTTCACGAGGAAGGGCTGAAACCCTTGTTTTTAGTTCATTTCCAAAAGTTTGTGATTGACTGGTAATGAACGAAAACGATAATTTTGTGTTGACACCAGGGCGATATGTAGGTATTCCTGATGAAGTGGAGGATGGGGTGAGCTTTGAGGAGAAAATGAGTGAGCTTACAATGGCATTAGGTGAGCAGATGCGAGAGGGGCAATTGTTAGATGAGGAGATTAAACAGCAATTGTTAAAGGTGGGATTTATCGTTAGTGATGAGTTAGTTGATTTTTAAGGAGATGAATATGACTCAAGTTATTTTGAAACAGCTTAATCCCATTGTTATAGAAAAACTAAAACGTCTGGCTCAGAGTCATCAGCGGACTTTGGAAGAAGAAATCACATCAATCCTTGAGGATGTAACGGAAAATACACCGATAATTACATCTAAAAGTAGGGACTGGTCGCCTGGTTTTTTTGAGCAGACTTGTGGTGGTTGGCAGGGGGAATTGTTAGTTAGAGAGCCTCAGCCAGAAGCACAGGAACGAGAGCCGCTATTATGAGTTATTTGTTAGATACTAATGCCTGTATTCGGTATCTTAATTCCAGTAATAATCCAGTTTTTTATCGCTTAAATTCACTGCCACCAGATGATGTTTTTCTGTGTGATATTGTAAAATTTGAGCTTTATTACGGAGCTTACAAAAGTTCTAATAGAGACAAAAACTTGGCAACATTAAAGATATTTTTTGATGAATTTGTTAGCTTACCTTTCGATGGTCAATCGGCAGATATTTGTGGTTATATTCGTTCTGAATTGAATAAAAAAGGAACACCAATTGGAGTTTATGATTTACAAATTGCTTCAATTGCTCTTGCTAATAATTTGGTGTTGGTAACTCATAATGTGGGAGAGTTTAGCCGTGTGGAAGGGTTGCAGTATGAAGACTGGGAAGTTGCGGTATGAATTAATAAAAATGCCAAACTTATTTTTAAGGAGATGAATATGACTCAAGTTATCTTGAAACAGCTTAATCCTATTGTTATAGAAAAACTAAAACGTCTGGCTCAGAGTCATCAACGGACTTTGGAAGAAGAAATCACATCTATCCTTGAGGATGTAGCAGAAAAAGAGGAAGAACAAACAAGGTCTGAGGGCTTTTGGGATATGACTTTACAATTTAGAGAAAGGATGCAGCAGGAGAATATTACTTTTGATGATGCAGATTTGGCGGATCTGCGCGATGCCTACGGCGAGCGCAGCTAGCGCTCTGTCCACAGTCAAGAATTAATGGTTGCTAAAAGTTCTTCTTTTCTTTTTTCTAATTCCGAGATTTTTCGGTTCAAACTTCGGATTTCTGTATTGATTTTTGATAATTCAGCTTTGCACTTTTGAGTTTTTAAATAATCCGACCCATATTTTTCAATGATAAAATCTTCTACCTCATTCCTTAAGAGTTTGAAGCAGGGATTTCCATATAAAGTATTGTGCCGATATTGCAATTTTCCTGATTTGATAGCCTCAAGAATTTCTGCTAGATCAAGGTTAAATTCTTTTTGGGCTGTTTTCTCGCTCAGAGTAGCTCCCTTTTGCCCCCAAGCGGAATTGTCTTCTTCATGATTCATAAATCCCCCCAATCAAAATTCATAAAACGTTGAGCATTCAGCAAGGTATATTTTTCAGTGTGTTTGAGGGAAGCGGTGTCCGAGAAAGTCTTGGATTTCCCTAGTGTTGTAACCCTGATTCATTAAATAGTACCCGCAGGCATGACGCATCATGTGACAGTGAGCTTTGTCGGTGTAGATGTGAGAAATATTATCTACTTTGTTGAGCAACCTGCGGAATGTAGGGTTTAATGACTCCAATTTCCGACTCTAATTTTCTTTCCTCTCGGTTAGGTTAGGAATAAGTAACTGTATCTAACTGAGTAATCCACTGCGTAATTTGTCCGCGCCTATCATTACTTACCAGATCAATCGCGGCTTTAATCGCTGGCTTTTTATAGATTTCCCATAAATCAGAAATCATCTCAATGTCTTCACAGATTTCCAGATCACCCGCTATTGCTACCAGATTTTCTTCGGTCAACCATTCCTTCATTTCGTTTTCATACTGTGCTTTCATTTGGTTGAGTCTGTCTTTTTCTAAACCAGACAAATTACTCCAAATAACTTTCTTCACATTGTCTGGACGACGAGACATAATTCGGGTTACATTTTCCCATTCAATAGCGTTGCGAACACGGGAGACTAAACATTTTATGCTGTACTCAAATGCCCATTCTGAACATTCAAGTAGTTGAATAGCGTAAATTAGCTCCGAGAGAGTTAGTTCTTGGCAATTTAAAAACCAGTTTTTGATTGTGTCATTATAGAATAATAGCTTTTTTTCTTGGCTTCTAAACTTGCGCTTTTTGGCTTCAATAATTGGGAGCAGCAAAACAGGACGGACTTCAGCAGGAACTTCTTTAAATTCAATCTCGTTGCTAGAAACAATCACTGGTACTCCACTATTTTCTATTCCAGAATCCTCTGACAATATCCACTTAAAAGATTCGCCGCAGTTGGGACAATCCGCCTCATATTGAGTCACAAACTCTAAGAAGGTGGAATTAAAGTATTCTTTAGTACGAATTAGGGCTGGCATTGGTTTGAAAACATGGTGACAGTGCGGACAGCATCTCGCCCCAAAGCTATCCGGGTCGCAGGATATCGGCTCAAGGCTCCATTCCCTGTTGTCACAGGGACGACCAAGCCGAAACCAGTTATCAGTCATGTCTAGGACAGTTGCATATTCCTTAAGCGGTGCAGGGCGTAATATTCTGCCAATCATTTGCAACCAGAGAGTAACACTACTGGTGGGACGAGCAATCACCGCTGCAAGTGAGTCAGGACAATCAAATCCCTCAGTCAGAATTGCACAATTGCTAATCACCTGCGTCTGACCATTACGAAATCTATCTAAAATTGATTTGCGCTCAGAGTGTGGTGTATCTCCATCAAGATGCTCACAGGTGATGCCATCTGCACGAAATATTGCTGCGATATCTTGAGAGTGCTTCACGTTGACCGCAAAAATAATTGTCTTTTGACCAGTACAAAATTTTTTCCATTGCTTTAACACCTCAGACGGTTTGTAATCAGAAGCAACTTCTTCTAATTCTTTTCTGGTGAAGTCGCGTTTTTTAGGGACTTTGTGTTTGGAATATTTAAAGCCAGCGATTAGCTTATAATCTGTCAAATATCCAAGGGCCATTAATTCTTTGGTCTTAATTGAGCAAATCAGGTGGTCGAAAATATCTCGCAGTCCGTAACCATCCTCACGTCTTGGTGTAGCTGTCAATCCCAAAATGAGTGCATCTGGATAAGCATCCAACAATTTGCGGTAACTGTTAGCTGAAGAATGGTGAGCTTCGTCGATAATGACAAGCTTCGCTATTGGGTAAGTTTGGCGACGAAAAAGAGTTTGGATACTGGCTACTTGAATTAAGGAATCAGTTGGCTTGTATCCTGCTTTTATGATTCCTGGTTCTACTCTTGTGGCTGCGGTCAGTTTCTCGCTCGCCTGGAGAATTAATTCTTCCCTGTGCGCTACTACCAACACACCTTCACCTTGGGCTATAAATTCAGATGTGATTGCAGCAAAGATAATAGTCTTGCCGCCACCCGTACTCAGTTGCAATAATACTTTTCTAATTCCACAAGACCAAGCAGTAAAAGTTTTTGAAACTAAATCTTGTTGGTAATCGCGCAGAATCAACATTTCTTTTGTATGTCGCTCCTTGTTCAAATTGCTTTCTTGCTTTATTTCCTGCTTTCTTTATAACCTTCCTCTTCACCTGAGTTCATAAGATTTACTTGAATAGATCCGATGATGAAGGCGAAGATGGGGCGAACACCACAAAACTCAATGGAAAGCCTGGAATATCAGCATAGTCCGAAACCTTTTCCCAAGTAATTGAGTTAAGTAATTGAGTAACTTATTCCTCTAACTCAATTTGCTCAAACGCTTGCTCTACTGTGCCTAAACCAGTGCGCTGAAACATTCATGGCATTCTCCAATTCTGCTGCTGCCGCCCGCTTCACCAATAGTCTAGCAACCCATTCAATCCAACCCATCCATCAATAATTCAGACATCTCCAGTTGATCACGATTGCGGTTGTCATCGTAAATCTGAAGCGTGTTTAATTTAGCGTGTCTACTAAGTTTCTGGGCTTTCCGCACATTGCCATCAGTCTTTTCAAGTACAGCAGTGATAGCACTGTGGCGGCAACGGTGCGGACTCATGTGTTTTTCAACACCAGCCCGTTTAAACAAGCGCTTGACTATTTTATAAATGCCATCCCCAGTTAACCTGTTACCATAATTTTGGAAGTCCACCGAGGTAAACAACGGACGCGATGAAGACATATCCCCACCACGGGCAATCAGCCAGTCAGTAATCGCTATCACAGTGACTTTTGGCAGGTTAATTGTCACTCGTACTTGCTTGCCCTTCCCAAAAATTGATAGCGTCCCTCTAGATGGGTCAAAATGTCTTACATCTAAGGTGCTAATCTCATTTCTCCTCAAAGCATTGCCCCACAGTAGGAGCAACAAAGCATAGTCCCGCTTCCCCGCTAACGTAGAGCGATCGCACCCCTTAATGACTGTCAAAAATTCCTCGCCTGTACAACCGCTAGTGTCGCGGTATGACTGCACTGGGATGCTGTCAACATCCACAGCATAGTTGCATACACCCAGCTTTCGGCCAAAAGCAACTAGAGATTTAATTGCAGCTAGTCGGCGGTTTATCGTGTTAGGTGCTAGTCCAGCTTCATTGAGTATGGCTCTGTACTTAGTCACTACCAGCGTGGCTTTGTGACCTGATAGATGCAAAAACTCCAAGATAGAATCTCTGTTAGGACGCACTCCCGTCATGCGCGTAAAAAAATCGGTGATATCTTTGCGGTAAGCTTTACGGGTTCCCTCGCTGTTCTTGGATTTCAGCAATTCTTCCAAAACATCGGGGTCAGAGTCAATGGAGCCAGCAAAGTATGCCTCAATTTTGGCACTGAGGGCATTTTCCAATTTTTGGACTACAACTAACTCGACGGATTCCGTATCTTGGCTCATAACTCCCCCCGGCTACGGTATCGAGAATGGCTCTTTCCAATACCGACTACCATTATCCAGCACTCTTGGTCACAGTGTTGGGGTTTTGCTCCTGTTGCGACTTGCCTTCATTGTCTGTACTCCCTTCTATACCCCGTTTGGTGAATCGTTGCTATCAGTTTTGATATCATTTTTGGCAGAAGGAGGGCGATCGCTTTGTTTCCACAAGGAATTGACTATGACTCCCCCTGCGTAAGTTGGTTGTATTTTCCTAATCCCGTTTGAATTCCATTTGGGCGAAGTGGTCTTGCAGCAGTTTGTGGATGAAGCGGTAGCGTCCGCCGACACGCTGGAGGAATAATCGCTCGGTGCAGTAGTCAAGGAAACGGGCGTAGTTCCAAGGAATATAGCCGTTGCGGTAGAGGATGAGGCGTAGGATGAAGTGTTGAATACAAGCTCCGCCACCACCAAAAAACCAACCAAAAATAAACCCAATAATTAGGTCATTAATTATATGGTGGAAGTTAGGTAGATGGTATAAGTAAGGACTTTTATACACAAATTTATATATAAAGTTTAAAAATAAGTCTACAGATATATTAAATGCAACCCAAATTAATCCTATGATAATTCCCAAAATAATAGCATTTATTAATGTTTTCCAAATTCCTTCATTAGCTCTAGTTTTTACCTCTATTTCAGAACCAGTTAACCAACTAATCAACCCAAGTATTCCCCCCCAGAAAACTCCTGTCCATGAACAAAATACAAAGTAACCAATTAAAGAAGAAGATCCCAAAATGCCTAAATAAAAAATAAAAAAAATAACACTTCCAAAATTATCAGTATAAATCACATCTAAATTAATACTAAGCAGAATAAATTTAGGGGAAATTCCCTTAAGATATACAAATATCCATAAAAACAAAATTGCTAAACCTAACACCACTAATTCATGCAAACCTTGAGGAATTCTATCAAATACTTCTATCATCCTCTGAAAAGGTTTAAAAAGAAACTGTATAAATTTCTTACAAATATTTATAAATATTTGGGTTTTTCTTTTAACTGGTAAACCGAACAGTATTTCTACTGCTTCCAACATTTTTAATTCTGCTGAAAGGTTAATAATTATTAGAAAGTTTACCATCACAAAAGTTACAAAAGACAATATATTTATTAAGATTGAGTTGAAATTTAAAAAACTTTCTGTAAACTTAAACTGTATGTTTGGAATTAAAGGCATACTTAATAAAGTCAAAAAAGAGGATAAAAACCATAGAATCAAAATTAAAAAATTTTTCCTAATTAATAAGCCCGCTTTGAATCCTTTTAAAATTTGCTTTTTTACTTCTATCCATTTATTAATAGTTAAAGTTTCAATAATTTGAATTTTTTCTTTATTAGCAAAAAATAATGCTAGTATTAAACCATAAAATAATCCCGAGGATTTAGCACCAATTAAGTAAAAAAATAGCCATAATGTTGCTGAAATACTTATTAGTAACTGTAGACGAAATGTTCTAATTTGTCCTAAAGATAATAAACTACTAGGCTGTATTTTTTCAAGTATAAATTCATTTTGCAATTCTTTTTGTAATTGCTGTGCTAACCAAATTAGCCACATCCGAGTTTGTTTAGCATTAGGAGATTTGTTTTTAAAATATGTTCTACTGTTGATATTCCGTGTCAACATCCGTCCTATATAGGCATCTAGCAAATACTGAATTTGGTCTGCTGTAGAGTTCAAATGCTGCCACTCTTCAACAGATATTTCTTGAGATACTAGAACAGTAATGCTGAGTAGTAATGGAGTTTTCATTAACTCTAGTAAGTCTAAGTCGCTACTGATGGTTGACCACAGTTCTATAGAATTTATAGAGGTTAGATAATCACAAATTTGATTGCTGGTTAAAGGCTGTAAGTAGATAGCACCGTTAAGTTGTAATTGAGTTGAGTAGTTACTATATTCCTCAATCCGACTACAAACAACTAGATAAAGTGGTCTAGTTTCACCTGCTAAAAACTGATTAATTTTTTGGACACAAAGTTCTTGACGCTGTGGTTCAAGTTCATCCAAACCATCAAGCAATGGTAGTAATTGGTGATTGTTTACCCACTCTTGACCAAGCTTTTTTGAGACACCATACTTAGATTTAAGTTCTGCCACTAACCAATCAGTTATAGATTGGCGGTCATCTTTCCAAGTGGACAAGTTGAATAAAACTGGAACGGGATAATCAGGCTGTTCTTCCGCACGACCAACTAAAGCTTGAGCCAGTTCTAATTGTGTAGTCGTCTTTCCTGACCCCGGCGCACCTAAAATTAAAAGCTTACCTGCAATTTCTGGGGAATCAAAAACTTCTAAAATTGTTGTCGTGTCTGGGAGAGGTTCAGGAGGTTTTATACCAATTTTTATCTCTGCATCCCAAGGTCTTTTTACCTGCTGGGGTTGTGACTCTTTACCCAAATTAATCAGCACGGCATTGTGGAGAGATTGCCTTAATCGTGCTGTAACTTCTTCCTTGACTGCGGCTAATAGTATCCGTTCGTTCTTTGGTCGGGCAGGGTTGCCTACTGGTGTTGTCTGCTGACCAAGAATTAACTCCTTGATGGTAAGCATCAAGTTGTTATTACCCTGAATTACTGTGTTGCTGTCACCTAAAACAGATTGGTTTTCATTACCTTGAACTACTCGGTTTTGATTACCTTGAACTACATTTTGGGGTGTAGAACTATCAGCCTGTTGTGTTGAATTTGCATCAGGCTGTTGCGAATCAGAGTTTTCTGGTAGCTGCTGACTCATAATTCAGTTCTACAATCCCAACAGGTGAGAACCAGCAGCAACACCTAACCAAGTTGCAATTTTCACAATAATCGGCTTGGCTATTGTCCAGATTTTCTGACCACCTTCTATGCCCTTGCTCGTTTTTTCAAGTGTTTCTGCCACCGTTCCCAAACGCTCTAATGCTCGTTGCTTATTTGGTTCTTCTTTATCCGTTGCTTTCTTAGCAGCA
Organism: Nostoc sp. C057; assembly: GCF_013393925.1. Taxonomy (NCBI): domain Bacteria; kingdom Bacillati; phylum Cyanobacteriota; class Cyanophyceae; order Nostocales; family Nostocaceae; genus Nostoc; species Nostoc sp. C057. The sequence continues at coordinate 26,275 of NZ_CP040285.1, forward strand.
CTCAAGTCTTCAATTACTTCTTCTTTAGTGTTGGCTGGGAGTTCTGCGCCTTGAATTAAAGCTTCCAGTTGAGCGAGTAACTTGACAACATCCTCTTTAGTGAGCGATTCTCCGGTATCTGCCCCCACTTGATTTTGTTGAGTTACTTGATTACCATCACCAAGGACAGCCTGATTATTATCTCCTTGCACTGCGCGGTTGCCGTCCCCTTGCACATTATTGACGTTGCCGCCTACAGAACCACCAACTGAAAATCCGCCGGGATTGTTAGTCATAGTACCTACCTGTTCTACATTTGAGTAATAACTAGGGCGTTGTAGTGCCTGGTTTACAAAAATTTCTAAACTACGAATTCTACTATCTTTTTCTTCTAGTAGTAATTTAATTTCTCGCTCTGGCAAGCTTTTTATCTCGTTATAAGTGTCAAAATATTCTGTACTTAGTTGGGACTTATCAGCCGCGATCGCTGTTTTGGCACGAAGTAAAAACTTGTCTTCACCTCGTACTTCCATGCCGACAATTCGTAAATCCGCCTCTGGGTGATTCTCTGCCAACTGTTTAAATGAAATTGCGATCGCTCTTGGGTCAACACCTTGGTTGTGGTAGAGGTCAAGGGTATCGAAAATTGGTTTGATAAAATCTCCAAACTCCCCATCTGCAAATACTTCTTTGTTATTATCAGGTTTGCGAAAGGGATCGGGATTTTCTTTTGTAGGCAGTCGCATATAAACGTATTCACATCTCACTCCATCAAATTTGGTGTCAGTGCTAATACCCCAGTCCTGGATGTATGTCCCGGTGAGAGTCGCACCTGTAAAGTCTGTGCCATCCAGTTGAGTTTGTACTAACTTTGCCCTAGATAAATCAGCATCCCGTAAGTTAGCCCCGCTTAAAGAAGTGCCAATAAAACTGGCATCTACTAAATTGGCTTCTTGAAAATTTATTCTCCGCAAATCTTCACGGTCAAAATTCTTGTCTTGTCCCTGTCCTGTAACTAACACCTGACGAATTTGTGCGTTTTGCAAGTAAGTTGTACCTGGACGAACACGGTCAAGTTTTTTAGTTTCATGGAAACAGGTGCGAGTTAAATTAGCTTTTCTAAAATCTGTACTTTTAAGTGTGGCTGCTGTAAAGTTAGCATCTGTTAGGTTGGCTCTACGGAAGCTTGTACCACCACTCGCAGCAAAATTAAAAGCGATGTTCTGAATTAAAGAGTATTTTTCATCTCCCTTGATTGCTCTCCAAACGATGTAAGCACTAAGTAAGGCTGCGGTGAAGGTGAAAGCAATCGCGAAGGTGAAAGTGATAGCGAAGGCTTCGACGCTACCATTGGCGAAAAGGCTAGCGAAGACGAAGGCGATAGACGAAGCGATAGCTAAGGCGACGGTGATCACAATGGCAATAGCTAAAGTGAAGGCTTTGATTCCGGCAATAGCGAAGGCTACGGCGAAAGCGAAGGCGTTGCCGAAGGCGATAGCGTTGGTAAAGGCGATGGCTCCAATAAAAGCGAAACCTCCGGCTCCGGCAATAGTTCCGATGGAGGCGAAACCTTCGGCTCCGGTTCTGAGTCCGGGGATGGGGATGAGGAACGGGAAGCCGAAACCGTGAGGAGAGGTGTCGGTGATGGTGGTGGTGGCTCCGGCAAAGATGATAAAGATAACTCCGGCAATAGCTCCAGCAAAAGTAAAAGCAATGGCGATGGCTGAGTTAAATCCTTGGCAAAGAATAACTATAAAAAGAATGATTACTACTATTAATATAGTTTGTCCAACAACCTGATTCTGTAGATTTGAACTGTTAAATATTAAAGCTATTAAGGCTCCAGCACAGGCTGATAAAAATCCAGAAATTCCAGACAGCAACCACGAAACACAGACCAAAAAAATAGCCCAACGCCTTTGCAGCCCAGCAGTAGCATGGCTAAAGTTTGCGTTCCTCAAATTAGCACCAGTAAAATCTGCGCTTCGGATATCTGCACTACTAAAGTTTGCACCCTCAAGATTTTGACCTTTAAAGGAACGGCCTCTGAGATTATGACCGGAGAAGTCTTGGGGCATGGCTGGGCGCTGTATACAAATTTCTTTTTGGATACAGATATACCATAAACAATTTCGTAATTACAAAGTTTTAAAGCGATTCTTTTTTCTTAACGCCAGTTTTTATGCTTCAATCCCCGACTTAATCCTTTCGCTCTCCTCACCAATACATCATTCATTCATAATCAAGTTATAGTCTATATAACCAAGCATCGCCCCTCTTTTTATCGCCTCATAACGGTTCTTGACGTGCCATTTACTGTACAAATCGCTGGCATAATGTTTGACTGTACTAACAGAGAGAAACATTTCTCTGGCAATCTGTTCAAAAACTAAACCCTGAGCCAGTAAACGCAGGACTTGTATTTGTCGCTCAGTGGGAGAGTCAAGCAAGTTTTTTTCAGCAAACCTAGGGTCGATATATCTGTTTTGATAAAGGCTTTCTAACAGTTTTTTAGCCAGCTTTGGGTCAAGTAGACATTCATCAAAGTAAGCTCTCTTGATGGCTAGTTCAATCAATTCTATATCAGCACTCTTGAGCATATAAGAATCAGCCCCATGACGGAAAGCCGAGTTAATAAAATCTGAATGAGTCTGATTAGTAAAAATCACCACTTTACTATTAGTTTTCCTTTTGATTGAGCTAGTCAGTTCTAAACCACTCATGTCGGGTAATAGTAAATCAACTAACACAACATCAGGATTCATCTGTTCAATTAATTTAAACCCTAGCTTTCCACAGGTGGCATCACCAGTTACTTCTATATCTGGAGATTGTGAAATAGCGCCTTTGATACCTAAGAGCGTGAATGTTTCTGGTTCAACAATTACTATTTTCAGCATGATGTTGATAATCCTCTAATAATAGATAGTTCTTGATTGGGGAATTTATTATTGGTGTCTGTGCCGTGACTGTCCGTCTTGCCGTGAAGCTGCCGTAGGCTACGACCTATACATGGCATGGATTGCCGTGATTGCTGCCGTATGCCGTGGACACTCAGAAAAGCCGGTTTTACATTTGTTAGTGTTACCACGGCATCACGGCAGGACGTTTACCAATTAGGCAGGGAGTAGTTATCATTGCCGTCACAATTTATCTTCTCCCTCTCTACTAATTCAGCTAAACCATCACTTAATTCTGACTCTGAATAACCAGATAACCTGTCTGCTTTCTTCAAATCGCGTAATGTTTTTGGTGTTTTATTCTTCACATTTTGGAAGTATTCATAAATCTTGTTAGCCACCTCAGATAATGGTTTGGGATGTATCTGGTGAGCAGCAGTTAAATTAAATTCCAGGTCAAATACTCTATCTAGATATTCCTGCTCCGAAGCAATCGGCTTGACTTGATTAGATAATTGTGGCATTAATGCCACAACAAAACCACCAACAGAAGCAATCATAACTGGACGTAAGTTTTGATAAGAGACTGCTTTGACTGACAGATATTTAGATTTAATTTGCTCCCGTTCTTGCTTACCTGGAATAATGTCACCTCTATTTAAAATCAGTTCCAGCACCCCATAAGATTCTTGTTCCCTTCCATTCTTGATATACCTGTTACCTAACAACAATAAATTGAGACACATTCTCGTTTGAGCATCCATCTTTTCAATGCCCAATGCCGCCAAATTAAAAGACTGTAGGGAGGCAATAAACTTAGTATTAAACTCTCGACCAATCAGCAGAACATCAAGCAATTTACTCCCATAATTCCAGTCAGAGTAATGCTTACTTAATTGATCAGCAATCACTAACCAGTCATCCAGAATTAGAATCAATGGTGGTAAGGATTCGCGCTTTGATTCTAGTAGTTGCTTACGCTGTTTGTACGAGGTGTAAAAGTTATCAATTACCTCTTTCGCTAGGTCTGGGTTTTCCCCGTCGAAGACAATTACTCTTTCTTTCTCTCGTAAACCGCAGAAACTATCATTCTTAGCACTAATCACCCAAATATCGGCACTTGGACAATCTGCAAGGATTTTCTCAATCAAATAATTGAGGGTGACAGATTTACCACTCCCTGGTGCAGCAACCAAAGCAGTGGAACTATCTGCTCTGGCTAGGGCTTGCAAAGTATTTAGGGCAAGACCTTCTGATGGGTGAAGGTAATCACCTGTTGGGGTTGCTCCCGGTGCGATTGCGCCCTGTTCATCTCCAGTAACCTTGTCGTTGGGGTCAATCGTCCCCTGTAAAGTCTGGCTACCTTGTAGATAGGGCGTTTTCATCTCTCGCAACTGCTTAATATACTCTGCTTTCTGTTGCTCGGTCATCCCCGCCGTTTGCGCCTCAAAAATGGCATCAGTTGCCTCCATTTGGGTAACTTCAATTTCAGTGTGGGCGTAAATCTCAGCTTTTTGGATATCCACAGTGCGATCATTGGCTATCAAATCTAAATCGGCTTGTAGTTGGACTTCTGCGATCGCAACGTCTCGGCAACTCTCTAGTAGCTCGGAACGTGCGGCCATCTCTGCCTTTGCTGCGTCCCGTTTTTGGGCGATGTCTTCAAAAACTGCTCTCTGCTTCTCCTCATCTTGGCAATGGCGAAGCATCCACCCAGCAAGAGCAAACCCCAGGAATCCCCCAAAACCCCAAAACGGTTTGTATGGGTTAGTCGCTTTCACCAGCCCATTTACCCCCATTGCTGGATCTCTCACTATTTGGCGCGGCATTCCTTCTAACTGCCATTGTGACCAATAAAAAGGGGTCATGCGAAACGGTCGGTTATCTTTATCCCGGCACACCAATGTTTTCTTTGGGGTTTTAATGCAGAAGTAGATCCGATCGCTGCTAGTTCCCTGCCACGCCATCGCAGCTGATCCAATCCCTACTGTTAAACTCAGCCCAATTGCAACAGCTTTTTTATCCATCGGTAACTGTCCGAACCACTTCATTAAACCCGATTGTTGTGACTCGGATAACTGTTTATGTTTGTCGGTTAAATAATTCATTTACCTCTCCTACCACCAAATAGAAAAAACATTAATATCGCTAGAAATATGCCTACTCCTGCACCATCCATCCAACTTGAAGATTCAGCAGTTTTTGGCTTATAAACCGACTCAATTGAAGTATTAGCAGTAATAGTAGAAGTTCTCGATTCATTCCACTCACTAATGGGTTCATTGAGCGCACACAATAGAGCTAATGACGCACTGCATCCAGTCATTAGATTAGTGACAAAATTGTTAAATCCTTCACCTGTTGCAGTGGCAGTAAAGTACAAGTGTGCAGTCCCAACAGCTAAGAACATTCCAACTGGGTGAACTTGTAAGAGATGGAAAGTAAAAATTACTGCCGAATTTAGACAACTGCCAGCGACAATCTCACAAGCGTTACCAGCACGTCTAAATGTCCGACCTCTATTATTTTCTGGTAATGGTTGTGGCTGTTCTGGTTGTTGATGCTGATGTTGTTGTTGTGGTGTTTGTGCCAGCCCTTCATGCAAAAAAGGGCTGACGCTATGAGGATCTTCATTTCGTTTCCTTACTAGCATCAGCCTTACCTAATTAATTGATTATCTGTCGCCTAGTTTCTGCCACAAGTTACCTAACATTGCACCCCAACCGCGAACTGTTCCGGTTGCAGAAACACTAGACGCTGGTGCAGAAGTTTGGCTAGTAACTGGTATCACTTCTTGGGGGGCAATATTAGGCTCTAATGCCCTTGAGCCAAACCTCGCACGGGCTAAAAGTTGTTGTCGTTTCTCTCTCAGTCCTGTTGTGATTGCTTGCCTTTCGGCTTGCACAGTTTGCTTATTTTCTATGCTGCTGATTTTATTTTCATGTCTCCACAATTCTGCTTGTAAATCGTGGTGTAATTGGGCGGCAACTTCGGTCAGTGCGTGCTTCCGTTTTTGGTCAATTCGCAACAAGTCGGCTCTATCTTGGGCATCTATCTTGCCCATCTCTGAATCAAATTCTGAATTTAACTTGCGAATCTTAGCGATGGCAGTAGCAACGTGAGAGCCATATTGTTTACGAAGTTCTGTCCAAGTAACTTGGCCTTTAGTCAGCTTCTCCATTGCCTCAAAGACCACCTTGGCGTTGTCCAAAAATGGTTCTAATCGGTCAGATAATTCTTGGGCATTATTCGCGTAATCCGCAAACTGTTCAAGCTTATTTATATCCGAAAGATAGCCCAGAAGATCAGACTCAAACCCTCCCCATGCTTGTGCTTTTTCATCAATATGGGAACTATGACCAACTACCGGATTACGTATTGCAAAATCCATTGCTGACACTCCTAATAAGGTATGTTGTCGTAGTCGATATCGCTCGACTCTTGGGGCAATTTATCCCAGTAACCCATCTCTTCAAATCGGCTATAAATTCTCGTTGCCAGTTGCCTTACGGGGTCGTCAAAATCATCAGAGATTAAATCAAATCTCTTCTCACCAAATGCCAGAATATTTGCAATATCAGGGTCAATACCATTACCCAAGAATTGACCAAATGCTGCTGCATAAGGATGGTCATCGATGGTTGAATGAGTTGCTAAGAATTCCGTTCCTGTGAGGGGTAAGTTTTGGCTGCAAAGAAAACTATTTATTTCGCGCTTCGTAGCTGTTGGGTTAAGAGCCTTAAATTGCTGGAGTTTCAAAGCATTATCAGTGAAAGAACAGCGTCCCCAATCGTTGGGATTTTTGTAATCGAGTGCCATGCTGTTAAGATCCTTGTAACGATGTGTACTTGATGCACTTTCGGGTGAGGCGATTGCACTTACTTTGGTCGGTCGGGGCAATCGCTTCATCATCAGTTCTCACAAAACTCAACAAGTTCAAAAACCTCCAACTGCACTTGGTTTTGACTTAGTTCCTTGCGCTTGCCCTTAGAGTCATTGAAAACGAAAGGCGTATTGACTCGACAATTAGAGTGGTGGCTGTAGCGCAGTTGTTGACCACGGAATTGGTACAGGTGGTTACGCTGTAAGGCTGTCATTGAAAGCATAAGTTTGTCCCTCAACTTGCGAATAAAACTCGATATTTAGAATCGCTTCGTGAATCTCCATCAAGGCTTGAACTGCATCGCCCATTTTTAGGTCATTCGATGTACTGAACCGTTCGGACGCTTCAATTTGTTTGTAATTTGGAGATGCTTGCACGAACCTAAGAGTCTGTTCGCAACCCAGGATGATGGTCATGATTTCGGTTGTTGTTAGGCTTGGTTGGGTCTTTTGGGTGTCTTGGTCGCTCATGACTTTCTCCCTTTTCTTTGGGTTTTCATCGGTGTGGGTTGGGGTTCTGGCTGATTACTTGGGGATTGTGGCTGGTTCGGCTTTTGAAGTACATAGCTGATAGCCCCTCCACCCCCGACAGCTGCGGCGATGGTAAACATATTGTTTCTGCCGAAGTACTGCACTCCGAAATAGCCAAAAGCGATCGCTGCTGCTGTTGCTCCAATGCCTAAAACCGTGTTTCTTAATGTGGTTCTGCTCATGCTGCCCCTTTGAAATTAGTGACCATTGCGCTAAGTGCTGATTTATTAGGCTGTGTAGATTGCGCTGTTTCAACTTTGGGCGATGGTTGTACATTACCGTGTTGAAAAATCAGCTTCTCTACACCTGCTGATAATGCTTGTGTCGGTGCATCCTGGGGTAAATCAAACATCTTGCACAATTCAATTACTGCTAGGTAGGAGATGGTTATACGCCGAGATTCGTAATTCATTGATTAGGCTCCCAAAGATATTTGAGTTAATAGTTTCAACCCCAAGGCATTGATGAACTGGGGATTATTCAAGACCACAAAGCCTAAACCGGCTAAGTTTTGATCCACCACTGGCAGCGAAACACCCCCACCCCAGGCGACAAGATATTTAGCACGATCTAGATAATTACCAGCAGTCACAAAGTTGGCGAATTTCTCAATTCTGGTACTCCACCACTGATCAAGGCATTGGCTGTACTCTGTTTCAAACTTTTTACCTGTGAGGTGGTTGCCGCCGTATGTGAAAGTCCCTTCTACAATTCCCTGGTTCACCAAACTAGGCGAGTGCTTCACATCTTTGGACAGCAGACTCACTCGGTCGTTTCGCTTGTCTAGTGCCTCTGCAATCATGCTGTGCAGTTCACCGGCTCCACCCTCAATCAGGTGTCTGTCAATCACTGCACCACTGCCGTTAAACACGGTAATCAACCAAGTTGATGAACCGATATCGAGTGCGATCGCTAATTCTGAGGGGTCTAGTACCAGGGATGCTTCACCGAATAAGCAATGGGCAATGCTGCCGAATCCTTCGGGGTAAATGCCTGTGACTACAATCTCAACTGTCTTGCTGACAAAGGAACGAGTTACAGGGTGCAAATGCTCAAAGGTGTGAGTCCCTTCAACCCTGCGTTTAATCTCTTGGCCCCAGCGTTCGGGGTTATGGTTGCTCAAACTAATCGAAAGCTTGAACCCATCGGGAATATTCAGAACTGCTAAGTCTGCAAGGATGCTTTCTAATGCCAGTTCTGCTTTTTTGGCTTTGTCCTCGTGCAGTAAGGTGTGATCTGCTTGTGCGATCGCTGCACTGCCCCAAAAGAATTGAACGTCTTTTAAGTCTAGGCGTGAACCTTGTACATAACGCACCCATGCCCCATCTTTTGAGATGGTTTCGTGGTGCATGATGTTGCGGTTGCGAACAAGTGAGTATGCGGCTGGCATCATGATGGAAAAATCACCGATGATTGCCTTGCCATACCCTGCACCTGAGTCTTTTCCGGCGATCAGGTCAGTTAGCCCTGATTTGGCTAACAAGTCTGCTTGAACTAGCCAGTTTTTGGCATTGGAATATATAGCTGTCATGGTTCAGATGATTGGTAAAGTCTTGATTTTTCTGGCTTTGGAGAATTTAGAGGCTGAATCGCCTTAAATCCACACATCCAGTTAGGGGTTAGCCATAGCATCACTTTCTGGCTTCTGTTGCCTTTGTTGGGTGGCTGTTTTTGGCTAACAATCACATCATATCACATCATGATGTGATTTTAGATGATAAGATCGTATGTGATCGGACAAGAGAGCATATCATGATGTCAGGTGAGCAAACGAGTTCTGACTTAATGAGCAAAAAGTTAAATGCAATTATTCCAGATGAAACTTGGGAGGCGCTAGAGCAAATTGCTAATGGAGAGATGAGGACTAAAAGCCAGATGGCAGCTATTCTGCTTGGTGAAGCGATCGCGGCTAGACGTGCTAAAAAATCAGAATCTCAGAAGCAGGAAAAACCAGAAGCATGAGGTTTTTAACTTCCGTGTCCTACTAACACTGGATAAAGAGTCTAATAAATTGCTATTGATTCAAAAATACAGTGTCAAGTATTAGTATCAGTAAAGTTCGTGCTAATTTCACATTATTAATTTTGAGTTCGCCATGTTAGCTGTGAAAGACCCACATACCGATTTTCAACTCCCCCTGCATAACGAAGCAGCATTAAAGTGGATTAGGGAGACGAAAAATTACTACTCCACTGTTGCTCTAGCAGTTGGTGGTACTGCGCTGGTATCTGGCAGCTTCATTAATCCGGCTGCCTGGGCTGCTTTTGCATTGGCTTACAAACCGTTGGTGATCATTCAAAAACTTGCACGGTTGGAAAAATTAACCGACCTACTTTTACAAGAGTTTAAAAGCCAGGGGATAGAAATCTTTCCATTTCCGGGAGGAGAGAAAAACCCTATTGACTTGTTTATTAGATTTCCACGAACAACTCACCTGTTTATCTCCATTCGTTCGATAGGAGATAGGGAGGTAGTCTACAACGAAGCCAGGGAAGCTTTACAACTCAGAAAGAAGGATAAGAATGGTTTGACAACCTGGAAACCTTGTCCACTACTTGAGTTGGCTGATTACGAAAAGTGGCTTAACAAAAACAGAGACTTGTTCGCAATGTCTTCTCGTGAAGCCACAAAAACGCCAACAGCAAAAGTTTTAGCCCTATGGCCTCCTACTAGAGCGGCTTCAAATCTCAATGAACATTTATATTCGTCCGTGGGAAGTATGAGAATTCTGGCTCTTAGGAGAAAAGGTACTATGTTTGTGATTCAAGAGGGGGAAGTAATCGAGTTTGTTAGGGCTTGGTTAGCCCAATACAAATAGGCTAAAACTTGAAAACTCCTTCGTCCAGTGTGGACAACGGAGTTTTCAAAATTGATTCCATTGGAATTGGGGGATTGGGTGTCACGCCTAATTAATATCCCTAATAGTAATCTTATCAAACCTTTTGGAGTGTTAAGCAATTGTAACACTGACTACACAAAAAACGGCAACTCAGGAATTTTACCAGATTAAATTTCTGGAAGTTGTAGAAGATTACTTTCGGGATAGCTCCAATTCCTCCACTACACATACTGGAGGATTTGTAAAGTGTCACAAAAACAGCTATTTCATACCGATACTAGCAACAAGCTGCTATTCGCAACTATTGCGAACCCTTGCCCCCACTGCGGTCAACCAGACTGGTGCTACTCAATAGAAGAATTTACAGTCTGCGATCGCGATCGCTTTCATCAGCCTAGCTATGCACTGGCTCAACCGAAACAATCGCCAACTTATGTATTAAGCAATTGTCAAAAATTAAATAATGTTCAAGGAGGTATCGCGTAATGGTTGCACAATTCCCCAATCAACAGGCGTTCGCCTCCTTCGACATCCGAAATTTTCAAGACCAGCTAGAACCGTCCAAAGCTAAAAATAAGTTTATTTGTCCAGTTTGTGGCGGGAATGACTTATCTATTGTCCCAGAAACCGGGAAGTACAGATGCTTCAATAATTGTGAGTGTAAGGACATCAGAGAGGCGATCAAACCTTGGGCTGAAGTGGTGGCAGAAAGAGCAGGGGCTAATTACACTCCATCTCTAAACCAAAATGCTGCCAAACCCAAGAGAATCTTGCCCAAACCAGCACCAATTCCAGATGGTGAATTAGGTTTGGTGATGTTGACGGATATTGTAACAGATATACCCCAACCGAAAAAATTAACGAGTAGACCACCAAAAGATGTTGAGGGCAGTGCCACCGAAACAATTTATCCTTACTCAGAATCGCAATGGATAGTTCGCTACCAGTGGCCAGATGCGAATAAAGAGAAAGGTTACAGCAAGACCTTTCGGCAATGGCATAGGCTTTCGGATGGCACACCCCAAATGAAAAAAGGCGATTTGCCTTGGGGAGCATACCGCATTGATGAAGCGATCGCCGCAGCTAAATCAGTAAATGGAACTCCGGCACTACTTCAGCATGAAGGCGAGGGATGCGTAGAAGTTGGTCGCTCACATGGTCTTGCTGGAATTACGTTTCAGGGCAGTGGATGGGATAAAAAGACTATCACGCCTGAATATCAACGCGCAATTGAAGCAGGCATAGGATTAATCGTTTTTCTGCATGACCCCGATGACACTGGTTTGAAAAAACTCCAAACCTGCCAGGACTGTGCTGACGAGGTTGGGATTGGATTTATTGGAATTAACCCTCACGACATCTGCCCCGATTTACCATATAAATCAAGTGACATCAAAGAAATTTTGGGGCAAATGGAACCATCAGAATTTATCCGTCGGTTAGAGCAGGAGATTCACGCGGCCGTAGCGCAGCGATCGCAACAGGTAGAATCTGAAAGTATTGAAAAAGAAGTTACGGATTTATCTAATTTCAGTATAGATATTGACCCAGCAGACCCGGAGGCATTTTACTTGCCTGTATGCACTGCCATGAATTTACCCTACTCTAACTGCGTGACGGCGGGTACTTTTGATGGCTGGGCTTACCGAAAAATCTTTCCTCAAACTGAATGGATGGTACTGAATTCATCCTTTTACAAGTGGTCACAAGAGAATAAGCAATGGCAACACCAAGATGATAATAAAGCTTACAAGCTCCTCGCTGACGCTGGAGAATCCGCTTACAAGCTCTCTTATACAAAGACATTTGGTTGGAGAATAACCAAGCCTTACGAAACTAACGCACACAAGGAATCTGCCTTTAAATATTGCCGCAGTCGCTTAGAACCAGCAGAACCACTGCCAACCAATACTCATTTATTAGGGTTTAACAATTGTGTTGTTGATTTGCGAACTGGTGAACAAATGCCTCATCGCAAAGATTTTTACCTCACTAATATCATTCCCCACGATTACGAGGCCAACAAACCATGCCCAGAAGTTTTTCTCAAATTTCTAAATGAGAGCTTTGGGTCAGAATTGGTTGAAGTGATTCGGGCGTTCACGAGTATGTTTTTAGACCCAACTGCCCCTTATGGTCGGTTTCCCCACTTAATTGGCTTATCCGGTGGGGGCAAGGGGACGCTAGGACGGTTTTGGAGTAGTTTATTTGGCGAATCCGGCTCTAGTAGCGCTTCACACTTTGCGGATATTTCTACACCTGAAGGACGGCATCAATATTTAAGTGGAAAGCGGATATTTGGATTCCCTGACGTAGGAGGTTATGCCGAAGGAGTCCGAGCTTTTTACGAATTAGTTGACAATGGGCCAATGAGCGGACGCGCTTTATTCAATCCAGTCGCTTATTCAATCCAGTGGTACATTCGGTTTTGGGTTGCCTCTGTAAGTCATCTACAGATCGAAAATGCTGGCGACGGCTGGATGCGTCGAGCTTACCCAATCCCAGTAAAAAACCGAGATATAAGCCCTGACCCAGACTTGTGGTTGAAGCTACAAGAGGTGAAGTCCGACATAATTTCTTGGGCTTTAGCAATGCCACGAGCAGAACGCGATCGCATTTTGTTATCGCCTCCAAGTTCGGATCGTGCAAAGAATCTGGCGCTAGAGGCATCTTTGTACGGGGACTCTACCAAATCCTTTGTGGACTTGTGCTTACGCCCCTCAACGACCGAAACATTTATCCCACAAAGTCGTTTACACAGTTGGTATGTACTTTACTGCCGGGAACATGGTTATGCACCTTTGGGGATGTCCAAATTTATTAGCCATTTAAAAACAGTCTTGCCCCACAACTTCAAGGAACGTAGCTGGACACCCACGGTCAACGGAAAGCGTGAAAGAATTCAGTCCCACTTTGCATTCATTGAACCACTGGCTGGGGTATTTGAGATGAAAGTACCGGAGGGGCCACCGGATTCATCACTTTCCAGGGCGGAATTTTGGTATTGCTTTAAAGATAAATGCCTTGAAGGGGGAATAGAAGAATTCGAGGAGTTTTTTCACCCTACCAAAACGCCAGAACCCTTACACAGCTTGGCTGTCCACCCTGTCCACCCACTAAATGCCCCAACATTTGACCCTGGACAGGCTGAAACCCTTACACAGCTTGGCTGTCCACCCTGTCCAATTGTCCTCCCCCAAGAATTAGCATTGCAAAAAAAAGATGAAGAAAATTTTGATTGTGGAGTTAATCAAATTGTCAATTTAACTGATAACCCTTCAGTCCCCAATGACTTTGTGTCCAACCTGGACAGCCCTACTGTGACTGGGTTTGAGCCTGTCCAACAAGGAAATCTTGCCGAAAACGGGGTGGACAGCCAGGACAGCCCTGCTGTGACTGGGTTTTCTCCTCGACAAGATGGTGAATTGATAAATACACGAGAAAGCGAATTATCTCGCCCGGAATTGAAAGTTGGGGATAAAATTGAGTTTTTCAACGACAGTGTTCGCAAGTGGCAAGTCGGAATCATTAAGAGCGTTCAACTAATGGAAACATATTTTTGTAGCGCAACAATTGACTATCGAGGCTTTAAAGGTAAAGTATGCTCCATAGAAATATTCAGGAGTGATTGGATCAAATTTCTGCATCATTTGCGTTAAATGAGTTAACTCTTAACTGTTCGAGTCTGTGCAATCGCACTGGGGGGCAAGTTGTTAAATGCCTCAAGTCTTTGTCTGTTCAGCTTTCGTCCCGATGTCGAGATAACAATATTTGTGTGGTATTCAAACTCTATGCCCTGCCGTATACCCAAGTCTACTGATAGTGCTGTGATAGGAGACAGATGGCTGGTCAAGTAAGAATTCTTAAAACGGGTTAATGAAATAAGACGAGATTTTCTTATAAAAATGGGAAGACTAAAACTAACGGGTTCTAAAGATGTGTCTTCACATCTGAATTAAGGCTGGAAAATAAACCAAATAATCTGTCAAAATACTAAGGTGAGTAAAAATGGCATTAATTGCAAATATCGCTAGTACATATATTGAAGAAAACAAAGATATGTTTCTTAAAAAGTATTACAACCAACATAATTGGGGAGGTGTAATACTTTGTTTCAACAAAGATGGTTCTTTATATAGAGATGAATACATGACCAAAACTGAAATTAAAACATCTCGTACATTACCAAGAAATGCTTACTCTGAAGCTAAAGAATACTGGGATACCTATCCTAATCAATTAATTTTTCTGTCTTGGTTATATCCAATTCAAGAAGGTAATCCGTTCAGTGTTTATGCGTTAGGTACAATTCGTGTAGAACATACTATTAAAGTATTAAGTGAAGATCAGAAAAATGAATTGCTTAGAAAACTTAATGAAATTACAAAAAAATAAAATTAATAATATTAATTATTAATTTTTGCATTGTAGTCTGGTGCGATGGCACAGCGTAAAGGGAAGGTGAGAGTTACCCTCTCACTCCTACCCACGACAATGAAATGGCTGAAAAACACGATGCCAACGGGAATATGAGTCAGTGTACAGATGAAACAGAACCTCTCTATCATTTCAGTAATTTTGCTATTAGATTAAAGCCTAAAAGACAATATGCTTAAAAACAATTTAAAATATAAAATAAACATGGCTACACCAATAAAAGTAGATATAACTTCGATTGACGGAACAGTTTCTTCCAGAACAAATATAAGTCCAGAAAAACTACTACAAGAAATATCAGATTTATTAAATCAAGAAAATGACAGGGATCGTAAAACTTTAGAACTAAAAGTAACTTTTTTATCTAAAAACGCCTAAACCGCCTCACAAGGGCGGTTTTGTACCTTTCACTGTTACTAATTACAGCGATCGTAGGAAGTGTGATCGCCCCATTCTCCATTCCCCAATACCCAATCACCCTGAATACAGAAAACCATCACGACTATCAGGTTTGTATTTGACCCAATCCCGCACAGCTTACCGTCAAGCCTGAAAACATACCCCGACTACGCGAGTTGATGAATAATTCTGAAGTTGACGACTAACCCCGCCCTCGCCACAAATCAGATAACCCCATGATTCCCCACTGCGATCGCAGTGGGGAATCATGGGGTTATCTGAGTACAAATTCGCTAGGTTGTATCAGGTTTAGAGTTTTTAGCTGAGTAAAAGTTTCCGTCACCCACAATATAGACAGAGTAAACGTTTCAGCCGATTGAATCGGAAAAACTTCCATTTCCCATAGCGAACAGAAGTCATCTACAATTAGCGAAATTTAATGATTATATTCATCTGGATCATACATACCTAACATTTCATTTATTATTGGAATTTTTTTGCTGTAACTTAAGGGAACTGATTCAATAAATATATCAGGATTAATAAGTTTACTCAATCTTGATAATGTTTTAAAATCTAGTGGCGATTCATTAATATCTATAAGCCTGTTATCAAAGCAATATTGATGAAACCAAGACACTCCGTATGGTTTATACCAAACTTCAGTTTCCCATTCACTAACAAATTCTGGAAAGTCTAATATAGAATAATTCGCATCTTGTATTTTTTTAACTGATCTAATAATTACTTCTATTAAATTGAATGGGTCATATTTGATACTATCTTCATATATAATTATCTCACCTGGTATTGATATAAAATCAAAACAACAACAGCCTTTTTTCCATTGGTAACGACCACAATTAATCCAACTTGTCCTATAACATTTTCCTTGGTTAGTTAAAATAACATAATAGTTATTACGTGCTTGTAGTTTAGGATAAACTGCCCAAATTTTCTTGATATAAGCCTTTTCCTCAAAACCTCTGTTTATCACATTAAAATCAGGAAAACCTTTTGAATAAAAATAAGATGTTTCTGTTGCTTCTTGTGTAACGTCAAACCAATATTTGTCAAATATACTTTCTATTCTGAAAATATAAGTGTCAATAGATTTTTTAAATTGTATCAGATGAAGCTTTTTATTTTCAATAGATTGAATAATAATTGTTTCTAATGTTTCTAACGACCATTCTTTATAAGGTTGTACTTCAATACATTTTTCTTCTAGACAAATAGCATAAGATATAACTTCCTCTAAATTAAACTTTTCGGCTAATTTAATTATATTAATAATTAAATTGGAGAATCTTCCACTATCACTAGTAGAAATATTATTACTAGACATTTTTTTTGCTGTCATGTTCCAAACATCAAGTATATATTCAATTTCAAGATTGTAAAATTCTTTTCTTACACGGATAAAATAAGGATCTTTTCTGATATCTAATACATTATACCCAATTATTAATAAGATAAATAATGTCAAACCGAAAAATAAGATAAACAGCATAATCAGTAAATATTTCACTCAATATACTCAAGGCTGTGGAAATCTGACTCTCACAGCGAACGGGGTGTTCGTAAGTCAAATAGAATTGCTATGTAGTTAAATATTAACTTGGTAAAATCTTCATATTAATCAGTAAATACGCGCAATCGTTTCTTATTTTTAAGCGTAGATATAACAAGGTTGAAACCACAGACAACGTACTGAAAACCGAGTTAAAAATCCTGTAGAGGGTAAAAAGAAACGCTGTGCAGCCTAAGAAAGGTGCGATCGGTGGATTACTTATCAGAACTAGCGTTCTCATAAGTTAATTAGCCTTACTTCTACTTCACCAAGGGTTTACTACGATCGCATCTCAAGAATTGTTTCTAATCAACTGCACCAAAATAGATTCAAGGCTTTGCAGCGCCGCGTTTGTGGTGCGCTGATGTTCTTCAAAATTACGCTGATGTTGTTCATGGCTATCACGTAACTCAAGTAACACATCATCCAAAATCGCACTACGACCTAGTACCCGGTCAACATTACTGGTAAGCTCTCTCATTTCTTGGCTTAGTTCGCTCAAACCTTGTCTGAGTTCATTAACTTGTGTTTGTGTCTCAGCTTGTCTTTCAGCTAATCCTAAAATTATTTGTTCTGCGCGGTCGAGTCGGTTGGGGAAGGGTGCGTCAGTCATTTTCCTTGTGTTGAACTCCTACAATTTTACTTTTTGTTTGATTAATATTGTATTTTTGGGAATCATATCTAGTAATGTCTACTTAATAACTTGTATGAAGCCTTTAAAGCCTCTTTCTTTATTACTGCTAATATTACTAGTTTCTTGTACTGCTAATTCGAGCGCTTCAAATAATACAATCACCTCTAACCCTAATAACAAAGATGCCGATTATGTAAAAAATCTGCGAGAAAATATTGTTGGTGATTACCAAAATGCAGGTTTTAGTCAAGCTTTATTAAAAATTGATCTAAAGTCGCAGTTACAACTTATTGAAGATGAAGACCTTATTAATGCTGGAAAATTAAGCTGTAAAGTATTAGATAATTTGACCCCAGAAGACGATAAATATAATCCCATAACTATGAGACCTATTGCTAAAGATTCAAAACATCCTTATGTATATACGAAGATTTTTGACGATATGAAAGGTAAATTTAAATTTAATCCCCAGGATTTAGATTACAAGAGTTTAAATAATGATGATCAGCTTACTTTTCTTGGTCATGTCCCTCATTTTATAACTAACAATATTTTAAACAATTCCATCAAATATTATTGTCCCGAAAAGATTTCATATCGTTAGAATGTGGTTTTGACAAGAGATCGTCTTTCGGGTATTACCGGGTCTAATCGACCTTGCGATCGCAACCCAGTAAACAAGTCACAAAATACCTAAACCCTTTGTGTGTTAGGCTTTTACTCCGATATTGTCTAAATTTCTATAACCTGGTCTAAGATTTATAGCGATCGCATCTCACTGGTAAGAGTCTACTATCAATAATTCATTCATTTGGTGGTAAACCAAGCTCGGCGCGAAATTCATCGTTGTATATTGCTAGCTCCCAATTTCTTGCTTTTTTAACTTGCTCAACAGTGATATCTTCCGCGTTACTGAGGTCTACTTCCTGAAGGTTGGCATAACTGAGGTTGGTTTCGCTGAATTTGGTTTCGTAAAGGTTGGCTTCACGAAGGTCGGCATAACTGAGGTTGGCGTAACTGAGATTGGCATGACTGAGGTCGGCTTTGCAGAGGTAGGTCTGACTTAGGTTAGCTTTCGGGAGTTCTACAGATATAAGAAAGGCTTCGTTTAATTTGGCTTTACTAAGGTTAGCTTCGTCAAGATGTGCATAGTTAAGTTGAGCTTTTTCTAGGCACGCTTCTGTAAGGATAGTTTTGCACAGTATGGCATCACTGAGGTTGGCATAACTGAGGTTAGCGTAACTAAGATTGGCATGACTGAGGTTGGTATTATTGAGGTTGGTATTGCTCAGGTCTGTGTAACTTAAATCTAAATTACTTACAAGTTCAGTATCAACCAGAAATCGAATAACGCTCCCCTTTCTTTCTACGTCTTGATCCAGCCTTCGTAGAATTGATAATGTTCTAGCACGCGCGATATCAAGCGCGGCATCTCTTACATGATACTCATTATCTTTTTTGCCTAGTACTAATTTTTTGCTTATTAATATTTTTAGGTTTTTATCAATCAGTAGTTCTGACATTCTATCAATATAAGCTTCAAGAGCTTGTTCACGTAAATTATTATCAGCTAGTTCTTTCTCACGTTTAGCATTTGCTTCAGCTAGTTCTTTCTCACGTCTAGCATTTACCTCAGCTAGTTCTTCCTTACGTTTAGCATTTGCTTCAGCTAGTTCTTTCTCATTTTTATTTTGTTCTTCCAATTCTAAAGAGCGTTTTTCAGAACGTCTCTGTTCTCTACTCTCAAAGTTAAGCACTGCAAAAGGAATAGCGATTGTACCTGCCAAACCTAACCAATCCCACAAAGTTTTGGCGGATTGATGGCTTGTCGTTATTTCGGTGAATTCGATTTTTTTACCTGTTTTTGGATTTATTAATACTTTTGTAGTCTCTGATTTATTTTCGTCTTTTCCAAAACCACTCCACTCGAATTGAGAAAGAATAGCGATCGCCACAAATGCAACAACGATATAAATTAGTGTTTTCTGCCCACTAGACAAAGACTTGACCCAATTAGTAAACTTCTCGCGCCATACAACCATAAATCACAGTAAATAACGTTGATATCTCATGATTAGAGATATCAAATTTAGCTTGTATGTGATTAATATGGTGATTTTACTGTAATGTCGTCAAACTCCACTTTTCCGACATCCTCCTAATTAAAAAAGCATCTTAGATGCTTTATAAAGGGCTAGATGCTTTTGATCCTCGTTTTACACAAGGAATTTTCTTGATTATTTGACCGACAACCGCGATGACTACGCCCGCCGCAGGCATCGCAGACTGACTATTTGGCATTGCGCCAAGATGGACGTATTTAGCAATTGATAACAGTTCGCAATAACTCTTGAGTGGCGCGTCTCTCAACGTCGGAATAGGGATCGTGGCGTAGTAGACTGTCCATAATACATCGCCTAAACCGGACACTACCAGCAAGAGTAAATGAGGCCGCCACCCCCAATCCGTTTACCTAACAAGCATTACAGGTCTAGAGAATACCTTACACCAAGTGAAGTGCGATCTCTACTAAATGCCGCACTCGATCGCAAAGCTCGTTATGCTCACCGTGATTATACACTGATGTTGCTTATGTTTCGCCACGGGCTGAGGGTAGGGGAAGCTGTAGGGGCTAAGTGCGGTTTAAGGTGGGATGCCCTGATGTGGGCCGAACGTCAAATTTTTATCACCAGGGAAAAGGGCAGTGACTCTGGGGTGCATCCCTTGAGAGATGATGAACTGGAATTGCTCAAAAAACTCAGAGAGATGCTGCCTGATAGCAAATATATTTTCGTTTCTGAGCGTGGTGAGGTGATGTCAACTGATGCAGTGCGAAAGCTGCTTGGGCGGCTGGCGGCACAGGCTGGGCTTGATATCAAGGTACACTGCCACATGATGCGCCATGCTTGCGGTTACTATAGAACTCTTGCAAAAGTGTTTTGTGGTATAATTAGGGGTTTGGCAATTTGTGATTAGGACTTTGAGGAGCAGTGAAAATAGAGAAAGCCAAGCAGCTTACTGCAAAAAAATTTAAGCGAATGACTGGAGTGAGCCGTAAAACCTTTGAATTAATGGTTGATGTAGTTAAAGCTGATGCTCAAAAGAAGAAGAAGCCTGGTCGCCGTCCTAAATTAATTATTGAAGACCAAGTTTTAATGGTCATCCAATATTGGAGAGAGTACCGCACTTACTATCATATTGGATTAGATTTTGAGCTTTCAGAATCTGCGGTTTGCCGAATAGTTTTTAAAATCGAAAATATTTTAATTAAGTCCAGAAAGTTTAGTCTACCAGGGAAAAAACAATTATGGAAAATATCATCTGAGGAAGGTTTAGTCGTAATGGATGTTACCGAGAGTCCAATTGAAAAACCTCAGAAAGGTCAAAAAGGATTTTTTAGCGGAAAACAGGGAGAACATACTTTAAAAACGCAGGTAGTAATCTACCAAAAAAGCAGCCAAATCATCTGTTTGGGGCATGATAAGGGAAAAATCCATGATTTTCGCTTATTTAAAAATAGTGGAATAAAATTTGGAGAATTAGTTAAGGTAATAGCGGATAAAGGCTATCAAGGAATTGCTAAAATTCATCAATTAAGTGAAACACCAATTAAAAAACCGAAAGGAAAAAAGTTGACGAAAGAACAGAAAAAATACAATCGGGAACTCAATCGATTAAGAATTGTTGTTGAACACGTAAATCGTCGTTTAAAGATATTTAAAATTTTGTCTGATAGATATCGAAATCGTCATCGACGTTTTGGGTTAAGATCGAATTTAATTGCGGGAATTTATAATCACGAATTAGCCATATAAATCGGATATAAATTGGATAAAAAAATCGAATTAATCCAATAACTTCAGTATTAATCAATAACTGAAGTGATGTTTACTGCCATCTTCTTGACTAGCGGTAAGCAAAGCCATGCCGTAGGCTTATCGCCAGATAATACTTGTTAGAAGAAAATCATAATCTCTTACTATTTTAATGTCCCTAAATTGAAAATAAAAATAACCCTTAATTATACCACAAAATATTTATGCAAGAGTTCTTATCTGGTGAATCAGGGTTACAACACCAGGGAAATCCAAGACTTCCTGGGACACCGCGATATCAAACACACTGAAAAATATACCAAGCTGAATGCTCGACGCTTCCTGAATTTTGATTGGGGCGATTTGTAAAAGTTGAGAAATGCAGTTTAAACGACATCACACAAGAGGGGGTGCTTAAGCCACTAGCAAAAGATTAGCGATCGCCTGTTTTCTAAGAGAACTAAAAGCTGTTAACAAGTTATCTCCTATAGAGATGCAATGGCACGGAGCGCCCGCATGAAGTGCGATCGCAGTTTCGTGTTATTGTTATGTTTCAACTTAATGGCAATAGCAATGTATCCTCAATCTTTTGCCGCACTTCACGGCTTACATAACAATCGCTATTGAGACAATCAACTAGTAGCTTGTTTGTATCGTAGTACTGCTTCAATAGTTCCTTCTGAGTATCGCTAAACTGCCAGTCATGCCCAATATTGCGATGCTTAATCATCACGGTTCTGAGTTTTTCAGCCCAAGCTTGACCATTTTCCGTCCACCAATGCTTGAATACTTTCCTATCTTCCATTGGATCGGGCAGTTGGTCTTTGAGTTGTTGTAGCGATCGCTTTAATTCCATGTCATGGTCGAGGTCGAGGTCGAGGGTTCGGGAGAGGGAGAGGGAGAGGGAGAGGGAGAAGGAGGGGTCGAGGGTTCGAGATAGGGATAGGGATAGGGATAGGGAAAGGAAGAGGTCGAGGGAGAAGGAGAGGTCGAAGTCGAAGTCGAAGTCGAGGTCGAAGTCGAAGTTGAGGTCGAGGGTTCGGGAGAGAGAGAAATCGAGGGAGAGGGAGAAATCGAGGGAGCGGGTTCGGGAACGGGAGAGGGAGAGGGAGATAGAGCGGGAGAGGGAGAGGGAGCGGGAACGGGAGAGGGTTCGGGAGAGAGAGCGGGAGCGGGAGAGGGAGAAGTCGAGGGAGAGGTCGAGGTAGAAGGCCCGAACAGTAGCAGGTTTATAGCGGGTTTCTACAGAACAAAATTTTTCATTAATCCAAGTCATGAATTGCTGTAGTTTTTCATCGTCTGCTAGATGCGTATCAATCTGCTGTTTCATTAACTGCAACAAATCATCTGCACTTTTCAACATCCCAATTGTTAGTAAAAAAACTTCTTGCCAACGTTTTTCAGTAATGTGGCTGACTAAATTTAAAGTCTTTTCTTGGTTAGAACTATAAACAATCTCTCTAGCAGTAAAATACTCCTGAAATGTCAGATGAGAAAAGGAGTAAATACCCCTAGCCCGCTCCACCAGTAGTCCATGTTGCGCCTCTATTGACTTCAGCACTGCTTCACTATCTAAGAGCAATGCGTCTGGGTTGTTTTTAGCTTCAGGTATATTGCGAATGTAATCGGCAATGTAACGCTCAACATCTCTCTGCTTAAAGAAGTAATCATTATTATTAAACGTAGTCCAAGCAACTTCGCTTAGTAAATCTTCTTTATGCTTGACTGACAACTTTTTGTAGACCTCATTTTTGTATACCTCATCTCGCACAATCCAGCGCGTGGAATCCCATTTTCTTAATAGAGTATGAATTGCCCTGTTATATAACTCTGCGCGGTCAGATGGAAAGTCACCTGAATCTTGAAATTCCAAACATAGTAATGTCAGCAGTAGGGGATTAGTAGCTAGTTCCTTAATTGGATTATTTGATTCCAACTGTTGCATAAATCTTTCAGGTACGCCTGATTCTTTTTGCTGAAACCACTTATTTACAAATGTTTTTATCTGCAACTCTTCAAAATCAGCTACTTCAACTTCAGTGAATTGTTCAAAGGTGAATTCACGTGCTGCAATCCGGCAAGTCATGACAAATTGATTAGTGCAATAACGCTCGGAAAATTCCTTAACCTGATTTATAACTCGGCTACTGTCTTCTTCCCTAACCTCATCTAAGCCATCTAGCAAAATTAGAAACCTACCTGATTTTACCAGTTGATTTTTTTGAGTATCTGTTATCGCATTATTACCTAAATATTGAATAATAGTTTCATGCAAGTCTTGCTGATTTTGAGTTTCAGCAAATTGTTTGAGAGTAATAAAAATGGGAATTTGATTTGCTTGAAACCCTCCATTAATACATTGGATAGCTAAATACTTCAAAAAAGTAGTTTTTCCCGCGCCTGGTTTACCTAAAACCATCAGCTTAGAGTAACGTTTTACCACCTCTAATCCGGGAACACGCTCTTCTTTAACTCTGCCCAGTCCAAAGCGCTCAAATTCACCTGACTCTGTACTATTAAAGTTTTGCAGCAGTTCAGAAATATCTAGCCGTGTACGCCCAGTAATTTTATCTAAAATATTGACATCAGTGTAAATGTCACCTAACCCAATAGGCTGTGTCATATCCAGCACGCGCATCGTGCCGCAGCGTTCTTGGACGTTGGGTTTTATCTTTTCACGTAGCTCTTGTACAAGGGAATCAATGTCAACGCTACTCTCTTGCTCTACTCTAACTGGCTCTGGTGGCTTACCATGTAATAAATCAACTGAGTCAGGTGAATCCTCTAAACCTGCAACTGCTTCCCAATCTGACTCAAGTGTCAGCGCTTTGCAAATTTCTTGAAACTTATCAACTTGAATTTCCTCGCCTTTAAAAAATTTTTGGATAGTACTGCGACCAACTAAACCTTGCAGATTATTTGAAAGGTTTAATTGTGTTCCATGCAGTCTCTTCAAAGCTTTATCAGCTCGTTCTAAACCTTGAGGAGTCACTTTGACAGTTAATCGCTTCTTACTCATGCCCAGCATCTAACGGTTTATAAATTACATTATTTGCACAATCACAAGCCAAGCATAAAGTAATCATAAGATAATTTTAGACAAACCTTTATGCAGTCAGGAGTTGAGGAATTTGGCGTGATGCTAGAAGTAACAAATCCAGTTACTTGAAACCAATATGCAACCCACACCTCAATTTCTCGGCTCCAACTCAGTAGAAATGAGCATCGCCCAAGAACGCTTGCGCCAATCACGTTACAGTTTCAACCTCGCTCTAATTGCAAC
The DNA here is from genome assembly GCF_013393925.1 of Nostoc sp. C057. Taxonomy (NCBI): domain Bacteria; kingdom Bacillati; phylum Cyanobacteriota; class Cyanophyceae; order Nostocales; family Nostocaceae; genus Nostoc; species Nostoc sp. C057. Next base: position 50,547 of record NZ_CP040285.1, read on the forward strand.
TGCACTGTCTGCCTGTATTAGCCTTGTAGGAGGTGGACTTCTGCTATCAGGCAAAGTTTCAGAAGGAACCGTTACCGCTGCTGGTGGAATGGCTGCAAGTGTGCAATGCATTCAACTTGCCAAAGACGCTAACGACAGGCTCGACAAGATTTTCCCCGAACTAAAGGATGAAGATTAAGTGTAGTGATCGCCCCTTTCAGTTCTCTAGAAATTGCCTTGATAAAGGGCGATCGCGCTTTATGTCGGGATTTGATAGTTTGGCGACATCCCTGTGAGGGAGGAAGCAGCACCACAAAACGCGATGACGTACCCGCCCTCTGTCAGCGATCGCCTTCACTAATTTTTTATGATCTTTTATATGACAGATGATTTAACCTTGCTTTGTAGTATTTTTTGGATGCGATTATAAAGCGACCAGTCAATTTTATTGTTACTAATAATTCGAAATCGTTCGAATTGAGCTAACATCGCTGTTAACTCAGGTATAGTCAATGATGTTCTTAATAACTCCGAAAAAGTTGCGATCTCAGGCTTTAGCTTTAGAGACTCTGCATAACATACAAAGCATTTATTCGGTCGCATCCAAAAATATTTTTTCTTCTCTTCATACCATTGCTGTTGAAGACTTGCAGTAAACTCGGAATACTCCCCACAACCAATACACTTATACATATAAGATTCGTAATAGTTGGGAATTCCCCACGAGCGTTTTGATGCTTCTGATAATTCTGCAAAATTTACTTTTATCTTGTTTTGCGAAATCCCAGTTTTTTTTCTTTGAGGATTCGTTGTTATTTTAGATTTCTTTTTGATGGACATTATAAATACTATGTAATCTTGACTCGGATATTCTATTTTTGTACCTTTTATATGCTTTTTTGGTACTTTTTTGGTACTAAAAAAGTACTTAAAAGGTGTTGTACTCCTAAATGGTGCGATTAGTTTCAGAGAAAAAATATAGTTTTACCTAACTTTATTTAAATAAAACTCAGTCAATATTCAATTGGTAAATTTTGATTATTCATCGGTAAACAAAGATTCTAAATCTCGATAACCACTGGCAACACGAGTAACACTAATCCCGGATTCTCTTGGATAGTAAAATATAATGTAATCATCTACAACAAAACCGCGCAGATTTTGTACAAGCCTTCCATAACTTTTTCCCATATTGGGGAAACTAGCTACTAATTTACACTTCTGACGAATGTCATCAAAAAGCTTAGAGGCTGCTTTTGGATTACTCCGAGCAATATATTCACAAATTTCATCTAAATCTCGAATTGCTGCATCTGAAAGTGAATAATTACTCATTCAGAGGACTCCTCAGCAATTAGACGAATTTTTTCTTGGAATTTGGCAAATACAACTTCGCCATCAGTTACTTGCCCTGCTGCAATTTGTTCAGTTCCTACAGCAATTTTTTGCCGTAATTCTTCAATTCGCTGTTCTCTTTCTTGTAGCAGCTTAAAGGCTTCATTTATGACATCATCTGCACTAGTGAATCTACCAGTTGCAAGCTGTGCTTGAATAAATTGCTCTAGTTCTGGTTTAATTTGGATGTACATATTTTCTACCTGTAGATAATTAATACTCTTACCCAAGTTCTAGCAACATCGCCACATTTTCAACAATTCTTGCCTCGAACTTCCTCGCTTATGTTAGGTTAACCAGGAATTTTTACAACAAGTTGTTGGACAATTTATCAGAGTAAGCTGAGAGCAAAAGCCCTGCTAACTACAGCCGTCCTTCCCGTTCCAGTTTTTCAATAGCAGCAGTCAGCAGCCATGCCCGGCGGCTGGTCTTAGTCAAAGAGCGTGCATTATCAATGAGCTTACACAACTGGTCTGGTATCGCCATCTGAAACCGTACTTCTTTGGAGGTATCGTCTTTTTCATCAGCTTGAGTTGGCGGACTGCCAGCATTAATCACACGCTCAATATCTACTTGGTTTGGCTGCTGACCATTGGGCTGGCTTGGCTTCTTGATTGTCATTTTGTACCTTTATTATCCTGATTTAATACTATATTAGTACTAAAACAGTACTGATATAGTATCTCTAACTCCTGAACCGCCTTTGGATCGCGTGGCTTAAGTTCAGTTACAGCCAAGCCTTGTGTATGGGCATTGGGAAAAGATTTTCTATCTCCAAGCCTTGGTGAAATCAAATCAATTCCTGGAGTCTCCTGAATGATTTGCATTGCATCCTCGTTATCCCGCCCGGATGCGTCGGCACGATTAAGGAACGCCCAGGCTTTGAGGTCTGGGTTGACAGTTCGCACTTCTTCTAAAAGTGCTGCTACTTTTTCCAATGTCCAAATATCAGGCCCTCGCGGTGGAATAGGTAACAGAACAAGATGAGCAACGGTTAACGCCGCCCTTTGAGTGGTTGTATCGCGCCCACCTACGTCAATAATTACATCTTGATAACGGGGAGCTAATTTTAAAACTTCATCTCTGGCTGCTCTGCCGCGAAGCTGTACACAGGTCAGTTTTTGGCTACCTTCAGGATAATGTTCGCTGCGGGTTGAAGCCCAAAGGGTGGTTGTCTCTTGCTCGTCGCCATCCACGAGCAACACATCGTAACCGTCTGCTACGCGCCGAGCCGCTAGGTTGGCGGCTACAGTACTCTTGCCAGCCCCGCCTTTGATGCCGCCGATAACGACAATCATGGTACTCAAGTAGTATTTAAATGGCTCTAATATTACACTATTTCAGTACTAAACAAGTACTAAATATCCGTGATATTAGTGTGCGTGATATTAGTGTGCGTGATATTAGTGTCACGAAAATTTCTTCATAGCATTTAGTCTAAAGTCCATTACCGTATATTAGAGGGGGTAAAGAAAAGCCTTGATTATAGAGCTTCCTTGTTACTTCAAATTTCAGGAATCCTTCCACTCCACCACCTTGAGCAAGTGTTTTCTTTAAGTCCTGCAAAATTTGTCTCCCTACTTTTCGGTTTTGTGTTTGCATGGTGTATATCCGGACATTACCTAAATTCGGTTTATACAAATCTAAATAGTAAAATCCAGATTCGAGGAACTTTTTATCTACCTTGGAATTGACTTGATGAAGGGCTAAGTGAATATCGCACGCCTTAACAATTCCTTCTGAGCAGGGGCTTGGACTTAGTTTAGGGAGAAGTTTATCCCAAATAGCTTCATCCAAAGGTAAATTTGAGATTGGCTCATCGACCGCAATTACTTCCTCTTCAATGTATCCAACAAAACTTTTATCTTGTTTGATATAAAACTGAGACTTTTTAAAGCAGATATCTGCCTCTTGCACAGTTGAAAATTTTTTAGACCAAAGGTGTTGCATTCTCACACAAGAATCGCCACCTATGATATTCTGCTCCGAAAACCCAGAGTCTCTGAAAAAATTTGCCAGTTCTACAGAGATTGAGTTAGCAATCACATGAGTATCACAAAAACCAACTTTAGAACTTGTAACCATGAATTTATCTTCTAGATTTAGGATCATTATTAATTAACCTCATATTTATTGATATATGCTGCGTTGATATATACTGCGTTTAGATTCTCCTCTCAGGAGAAGTTTTTTAAGAAAATAATGCGTTAACACAGATAGTACGCTTAAGGAAGTTTGCAGAAGTAAAGATACTCCACCACAAGCCATAATTCCCAAATATACTGACTCGTAGTTTTGATTGAGTCTTGCACTATTAATGTAATAACCAATTCCGTGGGAGACATCACCGATTTGCATTTCTGCAACTACTACTAAAATTAGTGACCAGCGCAAACCTTCCCTAGCTGCCAAGTATACACTTTCCGAAATATTACTAAATTTCCATAGCCAAACACCTAGAGATGAGTAACCTAAATTTTCTAGCATTTTTGATAAATCTATATTCAAACTTAGAAGTACTTTTAAGAGAATTAAAGAAGTAGACAGAGTAGCACCAAAAACTCCTAGAGCAATGATACTGCCAGATTCTAAACCTAAAGCTAAAGAAAAAATCGGCAATAAAGTTACAGGAGGAATGCCGCTCATTGCTTTAATAATTGGCTCAAATCCTTGGCGGAGATTTGTGGATATGCAAAGTAATATACAAATAATTAGAGACAGGCAAAAAGAAATTACAAAAGCACTAGAGGTATGGATATAAGTTTTGATAGAGTCAGTGATTAGACTGCCTCTTGTTAACTCGAACGGTATTGAAAGTATTACATTTAAAGGAGAAGAAAGAAAGCGCCAGTTTGGAATTGGGGGCTGCCAAGCGAATAATTTCCACACATAAGAAAGTAGGAAAAAATGAGAGTAAGCTATTAATTGCCAAACTAGTAAAATGAGTAAAAAGGCAAAAGTTGCTTTCCAATTAAAAGACTTAATTGTGCTATAAAATAGTACTCTCATTGTAAAAAATCAGTCAATATTCGTCTCAAACTTGTGTATTCTTGGGTATCAATATCTTGAAGCTTCCGAGGATGTGGCTTATCCACAAATATTTCTTTGACAATTTGACCATCTCGAAACAAAAGTAATCTATCAGCCAAAAACAGAGCAGCTTCTAGATCGTGAGTCACTGATAAAACAGTAATACCAACTGTTTGTCTTAAAAATTCAAGAAAAGCTAGAAATGAACCCTTTGTAGAAAAGTCCAACCCATTTGTTGGTTCATCCAAAATCAGTAAGCCAGGGTTGATGCCTAAACCTTGGGCTAAACAGAGACGACGCAATTGCCCCGATGAAAGTGCAGATGGCTTATGTTGAGACACTTCTGTTAAACCAGTTAGCTTGAGTAACAATTTAGTTGTTTTTCGTCTCAATTCTGGATCGTAGCAAATAGTTGCTAAAACAAGGTATAAATTTTCTTCAACTGTTAGCTGAGGTAAAGCGTTGGAACCATCAGCAAACACCATATACCCATTCAAGGAGCGTGTTCCTCGAAAGAGATAGTCCCACCAAGACCACTTTGTACGCTTTTGAGTCTGCATTTGTTTCCAAAATTGAGCAATTTTGTGGGCATACTGACTATTCTCGTTAGCTGAAGGTAAAACACGCAAATCTTCTGTTTCCAGCAAGTTATTAACAATAAGTTTGCCTGAGTCGAGCTTGGAATAGCCAGAAATACATCTTAGTAGCGTGGTTTTTCCGCTACCAGATTTTCCAAACAGAACTGTGGATTCTCCTTGATATAGGTTCAGCGATATTCCATTTAAAATGGGCTGCTTGCTGGAGTAGCCGAATTTCAAATTTTCGCAGCTTACTATAATTTTGCGTTTTTGCTGAATCATTTGTTTGGTTTGCATAATCATTACCTTACTAACTTGAAAATACGATTTTTATACACTGTGATGTATGCAGTACATGATGACTATTTAGATTCAGACGTTGTGGTTGACTTATAAATCATGGAACTAAATTCTTGCGGAGCTTTTTTGAGGGAGCCGTAACGTACAAGTTGATTGGCTACGTACTCTAAACCTGCTTCTGTTGGAGAAGGAAGCACTGTTGGTAGATGAAGTTTTTTAGATTGCTCAAGAGTGAGTTTTACGAAATTAATGTTAGAGTTATTTTTTTTATTAAAAGAAGGTAGACCTTTAGTCATAAGCCATTCCTGATCTTTCGATTTTTCCAATCCTTTTGTTAAAGCAGCGATGAATTTTTTAGAGACATTAGAATTCGCTTTTACCCAACTTTTACGTGCTAAATATGTAGTTACTTGCGTTTGTTCATTTCGATAGTAAAATCCATCTTGATCTTTTAATGTTTTAACTTGAGTTTGCAAAAGACCAAGAGTAATGTAAGGCTCCGCAGAAGCTGCCGCATCAACTGTTCCAGATTGCAAGGCTGTCACTTGGTCTGCATGAGGCATCCCAATTAATTGCACATCCTTCTCGTTCAGTCCATTGCGCTCAAGGTAGTCTAGAAGCTCTAAGACATCAGAAGTACGCCCTGGATAACCAACTACAGCTATTTTTTTTCCGCGTAAATCTTTTATCTTTGAAAATTTTGAATTTATAGGGACAATAATTCTGTGTTCTTTGATTTCTGCACTATCTATACTTGCTCCAAATATGCTAACTAAATCATCTGGGACTCCTTTACTGCGAGCCACGACTAAAGAAGGCAGTATGCTAAAAGCTACATCTATATTGTTAGCAGCTAAAGCTTCATTGCCTTCTGGCCCAGACTTAATCATTCGCAACTGAACATCTAGTCCCTGCGCTTTGAAATAACCTTCCTCAACTGCTGTGTAGAGTGGATAAGCAGAGAGCAGAGGTAAATAGCCGACGCGCACGCTGGGAGTGCTACCTGGGGTTTCTGTAAGTGGATTTTGTACAGGGTTACAGGCAATAACTAAAATAGTAATAAGAAAAATAAATAGCAAATTAATTTGTTTTTTAATAAGCCATTTTATAGGATAAATATCCCTATAATGTAATATTTTTTTTTGCACAATCATCGCTATCATATATTAATTTATCGTCTTACTAGTCCAATTTTTTTAGAGAAATTCTCTGGCATTTATGTTGAATATTTTTGTATTCCTGAGCAATCATATTATATTGTTCATTAGAAAGATACAACCATCCTTTTGAATTTATTGATGCAATTTGATTTTCTAAGCTTCGCATAACTATACCCTCTACTAAGAAATCTCCAAATTTTAATGTAGGATCATTTTCTGTAAGATTGAGATTGTAAAGTACAACATAGGGAGATGGCATCAAAAGCCAAAAATTTGTTTTGACAGGAGTTATCGCAAATTCTATGTTTTCAGCTAGCTTTTCTTTTAATTGTGCCAATTCTGTATCTAAATCATAATCTGAATTTTCATCACAATCTAGATTCTGGGGGTCATACAAAGAGTTTTTATTATCCAATTTAAATTTTTCAGCTTGTTGAGAGTACCACTCAATTTCAACAATTCTGCCAAGAGAACGCAACCATTTATTAATTAGAGCTTCCACCTGATTTTCTTCAAGTGAAGGATGAGATTGAAGCGAAGGAAATATAAATTCATATTTGAAATTTCTAACGATATTATTAGCAATAGAAATAGCAACTTCTTGACTCAATAATCCTAATGGAGGTTCCCAGCCTGCTACTATGGTTATTTGGTTTTTATATCCCTTTTCAGTAGAGTGTTTAGCAAGTTGGTCTTGGTCTCTATGAATAATTTGCCAAGGCATCAACAATCGATTGCAAATATCTTTAGGTCTCAAAGTATCTAGTTCTGGCAGTGCTTTTATTAATTTTGTAACTGCCTCACCTTCTGGAAATTCTTCATATTGATAAGCACGCATCCTGTGTATTTGCCGTGCTGATAAACTCGACTGACTTGCTAGGTCTGTGGATATGTAATCTGTCAATCCTTTTGCAAACTCTAACTGTTGATGCTTGAGTTGCACAATGGTGTCAATGTATTTCCCAAATGAAGTCGTCTCTGTCATAAACTTGCTAACCTACAATACTACCTTGCAGGTTAGCACCATTTATTTTACTTGGCAATAAGTCAAAAATACATATAATCTAGTTTTGTCAGTTTGACGTAATGCGTCAAACTGACAAAAAAAGTATTTTGTAAAACTGACAAAAATGCGGTGTTAACCTATTGACAAAAAGTCAGTATGTTTAATAAAGTGTTATCTAACATACGAAAAAGGAATTTTTGCTATTTCGACAACTTGCCTTAAAAGTAATCTAGCTTTTAAGCTAAGAGGATCATTTTACCAATAAGCATCTGTCAAGGAATTTAGCT
>NZ_CP040286.1:0-56592 GCF_013393925.1 Nostoc sp. C057
ATGGACGATGATACTCAAGAACTAATCGCAATTCAGCAAGAACTTTCAGGAATCAGCGAACGCCTGAGAAAGATTTTTCCGTCAACTCATCCCCAATTTGACAGCGTATTTGAAGACGTGGGTGCAGCTGGATATTACATCCGGGAAGCAGGTTATCGTCTGGAATCAGTTCTTATGACTGTTCAAGGTGATAGCGCAGGTTCTGCGAGTGATGCAGAGATTTCAGAAACTGAAATTGAGTAAACTTCAGTGGGCAAACAACGAAAGAAAGTCATCAGCAAGTCAGCCCTAACTTGGGGCGTGCAGAAATTCAAAACTCGCCGCATCGCCCTAGTACTAAAAACTTCGGCAACTTCCGCCACCCCCTCTAACAGGTGATCTGGTGATGACTCCGATTCAGCAATCAACATCGGGAAGTATGTACGGGCTAACCACTTTTCATCCTCGTCTAAGTCAGCCAAATTTTTATTACTACCGCTATTAAGACTATCTAATAGCAAGAGTAATAATTTTTTAAAGTGCTGCCAGCCCCCCCAGCGTTGGGTAAATCGGCTTACCCATCCTTGGGTAGTGTCTATGATTTTGGCGATCGCCTTTTGTCCAATTTTCTGGTGTGACTGCCAAAGCTGGGTGAACGCTTTGACGATGGCGTGTCCGGTCTGCTGATCTCGGCTACCCGCTTCGGTGCATAGAGAGCAGGCATCAACGCTTTCTAATTTGACTCCTGGTAATTCACGATCGAGGAAACTGAGATCATAGTCAGCGCAGAAGTAGAATGTTAGCTCCACATTGGGGCGACGATGAGCGCGTAATCGCCCAATCTCTTGGATGATTTCTGCACGGATCAGGTCTGTGAGATACTTTTGGAAAGCGCTGTTTTTATCTTCCAGGTTGACTGGTTCACCAGTCATCACCTGATATTGTGCGGCTAAAACACCGATGTTTTGGTAAGGAATGCCAAAACTTGCGATCGCTGCAACGTCACTAAACCGATTAACACCACGCCCATCGACAAAGTGACCGTATTCTGTGCGGCCCTCGGTTTGGGATGCAATCTGTTTCCAATCGATAATGCCAAGGTTGGGGCAGAGTTTTTTCAAGGTTTCTTTGAGGGCATTAACACGAGCGCTAAGTGGGAGGGAGCGATTTTTAGGCAATTTACCCAGCCCAGTAACGTTGACGACTTTTAAATTGTCGTAGTCTGGGCGTTGTTGCTCAATGATTAACACAGGATCATTGATCCCCAGTTTCAATTTCAACTGTTGAGATTTGAAAGTGGCATCAAGGTAAATATTAAATTTGGCAGAATTGGCCAATTCAGTATGCTTGGGATTTCGGCGGTAAATGCTGAGTACACCCCATTGAGACTGAAAACTACCATCACCTTTCCAAGCTTCCAGAAAGTCAGGCAACCAGTAATTAGGCAAGTCAAGAAACTCCCTGCCTGCCGTTCGTGCGCTGTCTTTAACTACCTTTTTGGCAGCATAACGAGCGGCAGAACTTTTTTTGAGTTGTTTATCTTGGGTAATATCAATTGAGTCCAAGTCTTCTAAGAAAGTTAAATCAGGTTCTGAGGTTTGGCGAATCGCTTCGATATCTAAGCCTGTGGGGAAAGGGGGCAGCAGCGCACGGATGCTGGCATCATCAAAGCCGTAGCGGTCAGTAGGTTTAATTTGCTGAGTAAGCAGTTGGTGTAAAACTTTTAGTGCAGGTTGCAGCTGTGATAGAAGATTTGGTTCTAACAGTAGCAGCTTGCCGACAGTAGTTTCAAAATCGCCTCGGTTCACATCAACCGAACGCACGGGCTTGATGAGTGTGCCAGCTTCTTCCCATAAACGCCCAACGGTGAAAGTTTGGTCAGCAGCATTAGTTAAGGTGACAGGGGTAGAGTCTGGGTGCGCTCTGAGTTCGGAATAATTTTGAATTGCACTGCGTTTTTGAAAGCGGAAGCCAAAACCATCACCACTAGCGAAACGGCACTGATTTTTAAGGGAACAACCGCCACAGATGGGACTAATACCGCTCTCTTCAAAATCAAGGCTGCTAAAATTCTTGTTGCGGAAGGCGTTAAATAAGTAAGTTCTGTGACAATTGCCATCAGTGTCAGCAGTCTCACCCGCTTTAGTCCACAGTTTAAAATCCTCACCTGTAGGAGTTTTGCGGGTGGGGTCAAGTTTAAAGCCGTTGTGTCGCACTGGCAGGTCAACAAAATTCGTCTCAATGGGTAGTGTGGATGGGTTTCTGTGGTTGGCATCCTGGTAAATTAGTTTATCAACGCCAAATAAGGCCGCTGTCAGTTGCCCTGCGTTGTAAGACTTACCTAGTCCTGGGTGGGAATTATCTAAGATTTGCGTCCAGCCTTTAGAAACAGCTTCCACCCAAGCGGTAATATGTTCTTCTGGCTGGCAGGAGATAGAGATATTGCCTGTAACTTCAGTTATGTACGGGATATTGCCGGGCTTGTAAATAATTACATTGGGCGAAGGCGTGTCAATTTCGGGTAAGGGCAATGGTTGTGGTGGGGCTTTAAATCCTTTAAATATCGAACTAAATGGAGCGATGCCTACGGCGGTAAACAACGCTTGCTTTAATAAATTTTGGAAGCTGCTCAAGTCCTCTCTAACTCGCCCAAGCTCCCACTCTTCACGGCTAATTACTCCTTTGTTGCCGAGGTTGGGTTCATACTGCCGTTGTGGAAACCGAAAGCCATACTGTTTTGCAATGTGAAACAGTGTGCCGATCGTAATTCCCCCACGGCGAAAACTGCGAATCTTAGCGTGGATGTTCCAAGTTGAACCCTTGATACTGGGCGACCACTGTTCTGCTATAATTTCCGCATCCGTTGCCCCATAATGGTTAACCAGTGCCATCAACACCTGACGGCATTCGTCGTAGTTACCGCTTCCTGGGGTACGTGGTGGGATGAATGAAAGCGCGTTCTGGATTAGCTGGTCAATGTCCCAGCCTTCAGTGAGGGAAATCTCACGCCATTCTTTACGCCGTGACTCAATTTCCTGGATTCGTAGCTGATACTCAATACGTTCCTGTTGCGCGATCGCTACAGCTTCCTGAATCCATTCTGCTGGTAAAGTGGCTTCAGGGTTGACTAGCGGGAATTCTGCCTCTGTGCTGCCGTAGAAAACACGGCTTGCGTCTTTACAAGCTGGGTCATGGGGCAACTGCTGCATGAGGAAGCGTGTACAAGCTTCTACAGTATCAGCGCCTTGGACATATTCGGGCAGAAGGAAAACCAACCGGAATTTGTGCCACTCTGGTTTATGACTGGCTGTGGTGTAAATTAAAGCACAGTGTTTTTTAATGAAGGGATGGGCTAGGGCTTCTTCTATGGTTAATTGGTGATCGTAAACTTTGATATAATTCCCGTTTTCGTCTTTAATCGGCTTGTCATAAGCATCACGGGCGACATCGGAATTATCGATGTCAATTAGTAGCCAGTGAGAACCAATAATATTGGCCTTACTGCGCCATTTACCACCCAATAACCCAGCACAGATAGCGTGACCTGCTTTAATATGTTCCTGGACATCGGCTAGAGTGCCCTCTACATCAATGAAGTTACCGGCCAGCTTTTTAAAGTCCCAGTCTTTGTTTCTGCCTGTGGCATTAAACGCAAACTTGATTTTATTACTAGGTATGACTGGGGGTAAAAACGCGCTATCGTAAATAGATTTTTTCCCTGATAGTGCCGTTCTTCTGCTCTCAACTACGGGGTTTGTCATTTATTAGTCACTCCTTCTAGGAAACCGCCGCTTATCAGCCATTACCTCCTCTGTTGGTACACGCCAGGGTGCTTATTGTGGGAAGTAAGGTTTGAGGGCAGCTTAAGGTTTTCAGTAGCCAAAAAAGTTTTTGACATTTTTGGACATCAAGAAATAATGCCAGATTGGGCAAAACCACTAGGCAAAACTGATCTAATTAATCTAATTAATCAGGGCTGTTTTAAGGGGCTACAACCCTTATGCAGCAAGGATTTCAAAAATGGATTGTCCGGGGATTCTAGAGTTTTTGTCCGGGGATTCTAGAGTTTTTGTCCGGGGATTCTAGAGCCTTTGTTTTAAGAACCAAAGCCTTACAGGGCAGGGCTTTAAAGCCAATTTTTTGAATTATTTTTTTTAAAACAAGACTGCAACAGAAAACCAGCCAACCACAGCCGATCATCAACTCGTAGTTGGGAAATTTAGAGTAATAATACTTAGTCTTGTATATCTAGAAGCGTTTGGATCTGGGTGGCTAGCTGTAGATTGAAGGTGCGCTCACCCCGTTCAATCAGGGAAATAAGGTTTTGAGATACGCCGAGAAAACCAGCCAGTTTCGCTTGCGACCAGCCTTTAGCAATACGTGCTTCTTTAACTTGACTGCTAGTCAAGCTGATCTGTTGTTCCTGTGTGGGCTTGGCTTTGGGCTGTAACTGTTCGACTTTGGATTTAACTTTCAATTGCGATCGTTCAACCGTGAGTTTGGACTTGGATGCTATAAGTTCCGGGATAGGGGTTGGGGGTTTGATGGTGAGTTTTGCATCCAACAGCTTATCAAGGTAGCCTTTAGGTTTCTTATGCTTGGAGTCTGGTCTTAGCTCTTCGGGGTAAGTTTCGGGGTCAAATGCAATCTGCCAGCCCAGTTTTAGTAGTAGCTTTATGGCACTATCCCAGTGCTGTTTTAAGTCATAGGCTCGGCGGCGATCTAATCGAGCTTTATCTATAATCGGCTTGGCGAATGCAATTTCTAATAGCTCCTGTAGTTTGTAATTTCCATCAAGGCGAATTCGACTATCTAATGTTAGATATATAGCCAGCCTGAGTGCGAGTTCATCATGGTAGGGATCAATTTTCAAAACTTGTTGGGCTAAGTAGCCAAACTGATATAAAGCGTCCCTTGATTTTGCTCCGGCTCTGTTCAAAAAATGTTGAGTCCAAGCACCAGGTTGAATAATTAACTGAACTTCATTAGGCTCTTCTATTTTTCCTTGCAAATTTATCTGACCATAAGGCACAACTGTAATGTTCCACATTCGGCCTACAGGGGTACTAGCATTTATTCCACCTTTTTTGTTCCTACCTTCTATCCATACTGCTTTAACTAACAAACAATCTAATGCAAACGCAGTTTTGGCTATTTCTGAGAGTTTTTTATGTTTGGGTAAATCTGTTCGCTGATCCCAACCCATATCTTTTATCAAGTCGCTGGCATTGAGAATAAATAAGCTTTCCCACGGTCTTTCCTGTTTCATTGCATAGGCAGCAAAGATTAAGTGCAGTTTTGCGCTGTTAAACCCAAATTTATCAATGATTTGTAGTGCTTCATCCCAAGGGAGCATGGAAATATCACCGGGGTTGGCAATATAATGCTCAATGAAGTTTTGGGAATCGCCCTTAGCTCTATGTTGTAAGTAGGCTATGCCATCTTCATTTTGCTTCCACAATTCTTTTTTGATTTGAGAGTCAATACTGGAAAACATAAGTGCTGCTGTTGGAATAGCTTCAAAGTCTTGGGACTTAAATAATTTTGATTGTCTAACTGTGATTGAAGGATTGGGGATAGAATTAGCTGGAGTTTCAAAATAACTTCTGTTTTCCTGACTACTATTTTTACTTTTCTCCGTTTGAGATTTGGTAGCCGGAGGATATAATTCATCTTCGGCATTTTCAAAAAAATTGTTTTCTATCTTTCTCAGATTGATGGAAGTTGTTACAGGAACTTCTTTGAAAGACTGTAACAAATGACTGCGTAAAGCTTTTAGAAATTGTTCCTGGTTAGGAAATAGAGTTGAATCAATTTCTATGATTAATTTACTGAGGTCAATGTTTTCCTGGCCTTCTTGATTAATCAAGTTGAGATTTACTATTAATGGAAGTTGAGGATTTAAATCATTCGCTGCCATAAGATAACTCTAATCGAATGAAATTTATCGGCTAGGACTGCATGGGCAATAGCAGGCGGATTTTTTGATTGGTGTATCAGTTAACCGCCATTTAATGCCAGCAAGGAAAAGTTTTTTCTGTTAATTATGTGTGTCAGCTATTTCAAGCCGTTGTTTGAGCCAGATTTGCTGCCTCCGCTTGAAAGCTTGGTTTGATAGGTTTTGTAAATACAAGGTTGTTCAGCGTTGACTGAATGCCTAAAAGTCATTATTTTGCAGTCCCCTATTTCCCTTCTAAAAGAAATAGGGGGACAGTTGGGCTGAGGCGATCGCTTTAGTAATAGCAGGGATGGCACTAAAAGTGGGTTGATGTCAGTGTTCATTTATCCTCCTTGCCTTCCTGGTCTTTCCACTCGAAATACTGGCGCAATAGGTTCTCCAGCCCCTGACTGTTATCGACACCATTTTCTACACAATAAATTTTGAATTTTTTGAGTAGGTCTTGTGGTACCAACCCTCTTACCAAGCCGTAGTTAGGATCTTTTTTCTTATCTGTCACAGTAGCAATGTGCTGATGTAGCAACTCCTGCTCCATTATTCCATGCCTCCTCTTTGAATCTCTTTTGTATCGATGTTGCGACATTGCGATATAGTGATATAGTAACTTATAGGACGCAGAAAGTCTGCAAATTTTTTAGAAGACCAAAAAAAACCCAATTGCGTCCAATCTTATTTTTTGGCATGGGCATCTGATTGCAACCATGCTCACAGTTATGTCTGCAAATGTCTTACTTAAGGACTCAAAAATATGGCTCAAGCGCGAGTTGTGATTAGGGGTGCGGCGCTGGAAAAGGGCGAACATCTTTTGAAAACTACCAAATTAGCAAGTTTAACAGAGCTAATTAATGTGATGTTTTCCAGGTACGGCAGGCATTTAGAAGCTACTTGGGAAGTTTTACCAGCCTTTGATATAGATGAACGCGATTCTTTGGCAAAATCAGTGCCCACAGTAGTTACGCAAATATCTTTACCAGCAGAAGATTTCACTTTTGATGAACCAATTAGCAGATTGTAAGCTACCCACCACCGATAGAAGCAATCAACGAACTACCTTTTGAGAGAACAATGCTTAATCAAAATCAATTACGAAGGTTAGAAGCAATAGATCGCTGGCTCAGAGAAATTCGAGATTCTGAGGAATTCAGCCAACTGGAATACTCCCCAGATGTGATGCTAGGCGACGCAATCCAAGCAGTAGGCGAACTACTTGATTTTCACGTTCCCTATGATTCCAATCCCTTGAATTTTACTAATTCAGAGTGGCATTCATATCTAGAACAAAAGCCAGTAATGCATATTCTCCGTGTGAAAACTTGGCGTGAAAAGATTTACTCATTCATACTTAATGGAGCGTCATCAGTAGCAATTGTGAGCTTGGTAACTACTAGTTTTATGGTAGTTGGTTCTATCTTTTGTCACGGCTTTGACCGGATTGAAGAAGGCAGAGGTGAGGAATATCAACCCACATGGATTTACAACGCCAAAATTTTTGAAGGAAGCGCGATCGCATCAATTGCGGTTTTCTTGGGTGCAAGCTTGACAGGCGCGTGTGTTGCGGGAGACAAGAATGATGATCGATAAACAGCTTGTAGGATGCGTAACCCTCCTAAGCAAGTCCAAAACCTACAGCATTGATGGCGCTCTCTATCGCTATCTCTATAGCAATGACAGTATCAGACACACACAATATTATTTCCGTCCTTTACCGCGTCAGTCTAAGAGCGCTGACTTAAAGCTCAATCGTGACAAGGTGCTAAGACGCTGCTACGAAGTGCCGAGCTTATATAAACAGCACACAGCAGAGATAACTAACAACTCAATACAGTTGAGTTTGTTCTAACCCTTGGTAACATCTATTACCGCGCGTCGCGGACAAAGGCTTTGGTACAAGCGCGTCAACTAGTCCAAAAGGGGCGTATTCGCGGGGGTAAACGAGAAAGTGTCAGTAAGTCTTAAAAGCTGACAAACCTTGTTATTACGTGGTTATAGCCTCGGAAAAGTAAGTTCTTCGTGATTTGTCAGATTTATTTTCCAAGGTTATTGATAGTCGTCAGCTAACTGCTCATATCAAATAACTGGATTCAGCTAATTACATACATCAAATACCTTGTACTTGTCTGGAATGGCAGTTAATTTTATACACACTTAAGCATTAACCAGGAGAAAATGTGGCGACGAAAGAGTATATAGCTAAGTATCGCCAGTTGAAACAGATTTACGAGCGCGAGTTAAACAAACAGATTGCTGATATCACTTGGTATCGAGTGGTAGCAACCTTAAAGCAACACTTCAGTTTTGAAGTACAGGCAGTTGATGCTCAAAAGATAGTTGAAGGTTTCGCTGGATTAAAACGGCGCTACGGCAGTTTTACGGGTCGTGGTGAGGGGTTTACGGAACGCTGGCAAGCATTTAGACATTTCTATGAGTTAGATGCTCACTACTCAGGCAGACAGTTTTTAGAAATTCTTGCAGACTATCTCAAAATCAATCTTTCTGACGTACCGCGCAGTACTCGTTATTACTGGTTTGAACGCGCTGGCCTTTCTTTGAGCGCTAAGGAGGGGCATCACAGCAAAGATTTAGCCCTTGTTGCGTTTGTTGCTGCTAAATGGGCAATCAACAGACGACCCCCAAGTGTGAAATCTGCAACCACCGAAGTTTTAACACTAGCCCTATAAGGAGCAATCACCATGTCTGACAAGTTTACTAACAATGTCCGCGCTCGTTTGTACAAACAGGGTTATCAAGGATTCACTAAAGATGATTACACTTTGGCTGCGATCGCTGTCGAGTGCGATGACCTTGACAATCCCACCAAAGACCAATTGAGTCAAGCCGTTGATTATCTCAAAGTCAAATCGACAAGCCAATTATCTGTAATTGATGAACCCGTTGAAGAAACGTTTCTAGTAGGGGCAGAAGATGCACAACCTGACGCTGAACTTGATAACAGTCAGCTTACGGTCGCTTCCCAAGAGATTAACAGCATCACTGTAACTAGTGAAGATAAGCGTTCCTTTGTAACAGCCCAATCATCGGCGCTGGGGTTTGAGTTAACCGAACAAGAAACATTAAGTATCGCTCTTAATGTTGACGACACTTTTACCGACTACAGCCAATTCATCAGTACTGTAACGGCTGCAATCAAGAACTACGTTGATCAGAAATTTGATGTCATTGAGCAATCATTTGAGACTAACGCCCAAGACTTGCGAGAACACGTAACCAACAGAGCTTCTAGATTGAACCAAAAGGTTAACAACTTCTCAGGAGACATCAAAGCGGATATGGGAGTCATCCGCCAAAACATTAAAAGCACCCAATTCTCAATCCTCGCAAGGCTCAAGGCGGCTCAATAGCGATAACTTGACGCTGCTTGAGTGCTTGGGTATTCGGTGGGTGAGAATGAGCTACTTCTCAAGAATTGCTGTTAGTTTGGGTGCGCTCGGTGCTGTGATTTTACCCTTGTATAGCTGGGTATATCTGCCAATGCTAGAGCAATCAAGCTATCAGCAATATCTCAAACGAAAGTCAAATATTGAGCAATATGTAAGGCGAATGGAGTATCACTGCAACCAAATATTTACCCCATCAAAGGAATATCGCTGTGAAAAGTTCAATCAAGCTAAAGAATCTGGTAACTTCCAAATCACGCCACCTAGAGCGCCAATTAAAAACTAAATTTAACGCATCTACTAACTTAGTAGTTAGAGCGCTAACAGGTGATAAATCAGCCCTAAAGCTGATAGGCCAAATGGGTAATGACGGGGCAAAGATTAGTGAATTCGCCCCACAGGTTAGAGAGCAGATGTTAGCTGCTATCAAGGGGACTGAGGACTTAAACATAGTCCTTAGCGACATCTACAAACAAGCAGGTGTTAGCGGCGAAAAGATTGAAAGAGCAGTACAGTCAGCAATTTTAGCTGATACTCATCTAGCTAACATCCTAGAAGAGATGAAGCTTGATTTCACTTCATCCAAGGAGAAAGAAGCGCTACGCCATCAACAATCAACAGACCATCTATTGCTCAAGGCGTGGGTGGATAAACACATGATGCAAGTTGATGGCGAATATAAGATGTTGCAGACAGAATTGCAAACCGACATTAGACAACAAACAATTGACCTACAACATGATAGAGAACTGGGCAAGTATTACTTAGAAATGGGTGATAACGCTCGTGATGACTTTAAACCTAAAAAGCAATATGCTGGGCGCTCGATTGTACAAAAAATCAAGGATGCCCTAATAGGTTTCTAATAACTAAACCCGTCATTAACTTTAGCCGAGCGCTGACGGGTTCGAGAAATACCTAATACAGATATGACATACGATATTGAAGAGTCACAAGAGGAAGTAGTAAGCGAAATTGCCCCAGATACCCCGTTACCAAAAGACTTAATAGAACATTTAGAGTCACGCAAGCAGCACCGCAAAGACGTTATCAATACAACTGAAAAACTGACCAGATTCTTTGTCGGTTGGTCGCTAAACTCTACGGGATTCTTTATAGCTAAATATCTCTTAATAACTGGCGGTAGCGTTAATCTCTGGCTGGCAATTTCGCTCTCATTTTCTATATGCAGCGTTGGCTCTCTCGCTGGGCTAACGGGCTTGAGAGTTAATTACAACAGTGATGGATTAGAGGTAGATAATATGCAAAATCTTATAAAAACTGCTGGGGGCTTGGTGTTTGCAGGTATCACAACTTGGTTAGCAGTCAAAGACCATCAATATTTTGAGAATTTGACTAAAGAAACAGTCACCCAGATTAGCCAAGATATCCAAACCATTGAAAAACAGAACCCGCAATCAGACCCTTGGGTAAGTATTGCAGTCGCGTTGGCTTTATTTATTGGTTCCATTGCAATTATTTTTAAGGGGCGGGAATGAAACAGGGTGTTTTCGAGTTAGCGCTGGCTGGTGTATGTGGTGTAGCCGCAATCATCGGGCTAGCAACATCGCAAACACGCCAGCCTTACGATTTAACACAGATTCAGTTCTGCCCAAGGTCAGCAAACGGCGTACACAGCCAAATAGCTTTGGATAAGCGTTTTTGCAACCAGCCGCGTTTTGTCCTGACTGAAGAATGGCAACGCTACGGATTGTATGGCAGCATCATTCCGTACAAGGGCGATGCAATTCAATGGGTGCGTGATTTGCCCACAGATAACCCTAATCAGTTGCTAGGATATGGGATTGCAGTTATTGGGCTATGGGGTGTCGTGGGTTGTTTGCTCGTTCGTTCGCAACGCCTCAAGCGCACGGATTATGAACTGGGCGAACTCGAAAAGACTGGCGACTATGCAACTTGGCAGCATAATAAGTACAAACGTGAAATTAAGCAGCATTCGACCCAGCTTTACACTGAACGCTTGAAAGATGGATTAACTGACCTAGACGTTCATTCTCGTAAAGAATTGGGGCTAACCGATGAGGAAAATGAACGCGCTAAGGCTCGAATTCAGTTAGAGGACTTTATGAAAGCCCGTGCTGTTAATCATTCAGTGATGGATAAAACCATTGCTGAGAATTTGCGAGACAGGGCGAAAGCTGACCAGGAACGCAGCAAGATTGAGGGTAAAACCAAGAGCGCGATCGCAAATGACAATCATCCTTTGACTGACCAGCGCCTCATCAGTGATTTAATCGAAGCGCTCAAGAATCATGAGGATGGTTGGCTGTGGAAGATTATCGACAATCAAAAGCCCGTTTGGGTGCTAGGAGAAGCGGGAAGCGGTAAATCAACCCTAGCAGCTTCAATTGTCATGCTCAGAGAATATCTGTTTGATATGCCTTTGTATCAGCTGATAGACGCGCACTCCGGGGAAAATCTCAGAAACGCATGGAGATACTTAAGCCCTCAGTTGATAGCGCAAACAGAAGAAGAGATTGGACTTGCTTTTGATGATGCCCGTTCACGCTGGTTAGACAGAATTAATAATCAACCCAACAAGCAACCGCAACAGTTACTAGTTGATGAATTCACTAATTATTCTGAGTCTGATATCACCAAGGAACCTGCTAAAAAGTTTGTTAAAGCATCTCTTAGTGACCCTAGAAAAGCTGAAGAAAGATTAGTCTGTATTGCCCATTTCTTCACTAATACCGCCGTTGGTGGCAGTGATGGAACTGCTAAAGGTAGAAGTAGAGGAACTATTCAAATTGACCGCAAAACCGCCGATGGCAAGACACCTTTAAAAGTTGCGACAGTTAACGGTTTAAACAATTCCGAAGGGGATGCAGAAGTAGATAAAAAGGTGACAATTCCTGGTTGGTTGACTCCCGAAAGCATTCACAAGCATTTTAACGGTCAGCCAATTGATTTTGATGCGTAAATTTATGCGCTTGCTGAGGAGCATACCTGCAAACATGAGGGCGTTCTGCAACCATAAACAGGCTGTATCACGCAGAAGCCCAGCAGAGCAAGTAATAAAACTTACATAATTTCTGCGTCTGCTTTTGCATAATTTTACGATGCTTTCAAATCACATTACTTTGACAGATCATCGGTTACTCTGTGGAAAAACATAATGTTCCACAAATATGACACACCTTTCAAATGTGCATGGTCGTGTATTAGAGTACCTGATAACGGAAGTAATAATTACAACTCATCCAGGGGTCAGCCTAACAGTTAGAGCTAACAATGCTCAACTTAGAGATGTCAGCAAGTTAACAAAATTAAAATCATTACTCCTAAATGAATTGAGACTAGCGGCTAATGCGCTGCTGCTACTGTGGTTGAATCCTCAATTTCAGTTGTCCGAGCAACCATCAATCATGATAGATCGATTACCAGATCAGAATAATAAAAATGTTACTGACATTTGTTTAATTTTACCTGCACAGTCAGTTAATCTGTCACTCAAACATAACCATGCCGCACTCAGATCTCAACGTCCTGGGACAACTCCAGTTCACTGCGGTTACTCTAAAAATAGCGCACAGATACAGCAGTTTAAACAAGAATACCTAGCAATTACACAGCAGTTCAGGCAACATGTTGGGCAGGCGACGCTCTTTAGACAACTACCGCCTGGTTTGAAGGAACAGCATTTATATACTCCAGTCTGTAATTTGGTTAGCCAATTTATCAATAATCATGCTGACGCTTGTAGCACCAACTTATTTGAATACCTTGTTGGTGATGTAAATTACTACAAAATTATTGTTAATACTCACACGCAAACCCTGAGTATTCAACATTTTGCTGCAATCCAGATGCCTACTAACGTTATCGCAACGGTCAGCAAACAGTATGTTTTTTTGAGTTTTGACAACGGATGGGAAATTTCTATGCGCTTACATAACGCATCAGGGCAACTGAAAAAATCTCCTGGTTTAAAATTTGATACTACAGCACTAAAAAATCCGCTTACTGCTACGATAATTCCTTATGTTTAAAAGTCCATTACGCTATCCTGGCGGTAAGCAAAAGGCAATTCCTCAGATTGCACGCTATCTACCTCCTACATTTAAGGAATTCCGTGAACCTTTCGTTGGTGGAGGTTCTGTATTTTTTCATGTTTTACAGAAGTACCCCAGTATGCCTTGCTGGGTCAATGATTTCAACCAAGAACTCTACTACTTCTGGCATCAAGTCAAAACCAATCAAAGAGAGCTAGTTGAGGAGGTCTGGAAAGTAAAACGCTCTTACACAGATGGACGCGCCTTGTTTAAATCTCTCGCCGTCGCAGATACGAGTACCATGAGTCCACTAGAGCGGGGTGTGCGGTTCTTTGTTCTTAACCGGATCAGCTTTTCAGGAACTATTGAGAGTGGCGGTTATAGTAGTGCTTCCTTCAAAGGTCGGTTTACAGACTCTTCGATTGAGCGACTAGCGGCTTTGAATGGTTGCTTTGTTAATACCCGTGTGAGTAACTTCGACTACAGCACCCTACTTACCGAACCGGGAGAAGATGTATTTATCTTTCTAGATCCACCTTATCTCAGCAAGACTAAATCTAAGCTTTATGGTAAGAAAGGTGATTTGCATACCTGTTTTGACCATTCTCGCTTTGCCAAACTGATGTCGGAGTGTTCACACAAATGGTTGATCACTTACGATAACTGTGAACAAGTGCGGCGTAACTTTGCCTTTGCCTACATTTATGAATGGGAGTTGCAATACGGGATGAACAACTACAAACAGCAGAAGGCAGACAAAGGCAAGGAACTGTTCATCACCAACTATCCTGTTGAATCATACATTTTGCCTACAATTATGGAAGTTGTATGAGGATAAGGTTAGAACTAGCGGATTCACAGAAATGACGATACATTAGTTTGCTAAAAAGATTAGTAATAATATGGAAAGACAGGAAATTATTCTTGGTGAATCCGAAAATAAATTATAACCAGATACTCAGCATCTCAAAAACATGGCACTCAAAAAAGTTAGTCATTCTCACATTTCTGCTGAAACCCCTGAAGCACTTTTTCGAGATATTAAAAATAAACAATCAAAAGGGTTGCTTTCTCACCAAGCTGACATACTTAGAAAATACTGCCAGCCAGAAAATCTCAATTTACCAGATGTAGCCTTACAACTTCCAACAGGTAGCGGTAAGACAGTCGTGGGGCTTTTGATTGGAGAATGGCGGCGTTCCCGTTTTAATGAAAAAGTAGTGTATCTTTGTCCGACTGTTCAGCTTGTGAATCAGGTAGTAGGGCAGTCATTAACTATTTTTGGGATAAAAGCAAATGCTTTTACAGGTAAACGGGCTGAATATTCACCTACTATCAAGGCTGAGTATACAAATGCTGAAACTATTGCTATCACTACTTATAGTGGCTTATTTAACACAAATCCTTTCTTCAATAACGCCGATATAATAATTCTTGATGATGCCCATGCTGCTGAAAATTACATAGCAAAATATTGGTCTCTTTCAATTGAGCGACACAAACATAGCACTCTTTTTAAAGCTTTAGTTTCGGCTATGCGTGGTATTGTGCTAGATGCACACTACTCCAGGTTGATGTCTACCTCTCCTGATTTGGGAGATATTCAATGGGTCGAAAAAATACCTACTCCATTCCTGTATGAAAGACTTGAAGAAATAACTACAATAATTGATACACATATCAAGGATATAACGGAGTTACAGTATTCTTGGTCTGTTCTCAGGGATCACTTATTTTCGTGCCATATATATAGCAGCTATAACTCTATATTAATTCGTCCTGTCTTACCTCCTACTCGTACTCATCAACCATTTTCTAATCCTAAACAACGCATATATATGTCTGCTACATTAGGAGAAGGAGGAGAACTAGAAAGGCTCGCAGGTACAGAAAAAATAACTCGTTTACCAGTTCCAGATGGATGGGATCAACAGGGCATTGGTCGTCGCTTTTTCTTTTTTCCAGAAAGGTCTCTTAATGAAGAAGCTGCTCTCAATCTTGCTATAGATATGATCAAAGAAACACCAAAAACTCTCATACTTCTCCCAAATAATTCTACTGAAATTGAACTTGCACAACAGATATCTACAGCAACTAATTATAAAATATTTAATGCTAGTGAAATTGAGAAATCAAAGCAGCCTTTTATATCTGAAGAAAAAGCAGTAGCTATAGTTGCAAATCGGTATGATGGCATTGATTTAGGAGGTGATGAATGTCGTCTCTTAATAGTAAAAGGACTGCAAAAAGCAGTAAATCTTCAAGAAAAGTTCTTGGTGACACGAATGCCAGCAAGTATTCTATTTAATGACCGTGTGTTAACTAGAATTGTTCAGGCAGTAGGTCGTTGTACAAGATCAGATAACGACTATGCCGCAGTAGTAGCTCTAGGATCGGAATTGAATGATTTTTTACTAGATAAGAATAAAAGAAAATTTTTACATCCAGAAATTCAAGCTGAGATAGAGTATGGAATTGAGCAATCTAAAAATGTTCAACCATCAGATTTTATCGAGAATTTGCAAATTTTTCTCAAACATAAAGAAGAATGGAATGAAGCAGAGAAAGATATTATAGATTTGAGAGATGGCTTAAAACAATCTCAACTGCCAGGTATCGAAAAATTACAGGTATCTGTTGCTCATGAAGTTAAATATCAAAATGCACTTTGGAGCGGTAATTTTGAAAAGGCAGTTGAAGAATGTCGTTCTGTATTAAGTTCGCTTAGTGGAGATGATGTTAAAGGATATAGAGCTTTTTGGTGCTACCTTGCTGGAAGTGCAGCCTGGATAGCGGCGCAACGTGGTATAGCTTCTATGGAAAGAGTAGCCCGTGATTTCTTTAAGCGTGCTGCTTCTACTACTGAAGGAGTTAGTTGGCTCTATCAACTCTCTAGGTTAAATTTAGAAGAAAATAACGAAAATCAAGTTGATAAATTGAGGTTGACTTTTGTTATTGAAGGACTAGAATCGCAATTGTCACTATATGGCAATTTCAATGATAAAAAGTTTGAAGCAGAGGTAAAATTAATTCTTGAGAATCTCTGGAGAGTGAAGGACACGCAAGAAGACTCCAAAGCATTTGAAAATGGGCATGAAAGATTAGGGCGTTTATTGGGTTATCAAGCTGGAAATTCAAACGGAGATGCTGATCCAGATCCCTGGTGGATTGCTGATGATGACTTTTGTATTGTATTTGAAGATCATTCAACTAATAATCATGGAAATTCACTAGGGGCAACTAAAGTTAGACAAGCAGCTTCGCATCCTAACTGGATTAAACAAAATATTTCGTCGCTTCGCAAAGAATCAGAAATCTTACCTGTTGTGGTTACACCTTGTAAAAATATTACTAGTGGTGCAGCACCTCATACACAAGATGTGTGTTATTGGAATCAGCAGGAATTTCAAGATTGGGCAGAAAAGGCAATCACAGTAGTACGTGATCTAAAACGTACTTTTCCTGGTGAGGCTAACTTGGAATGGAGAGAAACTGCTATGAAAGCTTATCAAGATTATGGTCTTGACCCAGCATCCTTAGCAAAAAACTTACGTGCTAATAAATTAACTAATCTCCCAATTAGTGGATAGTTAACTGTAGCGAAGATACCGTAGTCAAAAGTCAAACGGTTTGCCGTTTCAGTGTGTAGTTGGGGTCAAACTGCTGTCCTTTGCCCGATATGAGTGATTGAGAACTTACTCATTCAATTAAAAGGAAGACTAATAGTGAATTTGTATTAATACTTATTTGTTTAAGTAGTAGTAATACGTATTATCATATTCGCGTCTTCGCCTAGCAATTACCCCTTGTTTCATAAGTTCGTATAAGCATTTTTGAATAGTTGACTTTGATATTAATAATGTGTCAGATATTTGTTCCACTGTGAGTTCTTTACAGTGCCGCGTTAATTCTAAAATTGTGGATTGCGTTTGCAAACTGGTAGTTGAATTAGAGGTTTTTTGAGCATGAGGGGGAAGTTTTTTTGCTTTTTCTGCGAGTTGTTCTTGACGCTTTTTCTCCTCAGTCCACTTCTGATATTCTGTTACAATGCCAACTACTGCACCTACTACAGCAAATGCTCCACTTATAATTTGCCACATATCTATACACTAAGTAATTGTAAAATAACTCATTATCCCCAATAGAATTTATTAAAAAATAAATTTTATTGGGGATAAATATGTAAATAAGTATTATTTCATAATAAACTTCTATATTCTGATAGCAAATAGTGCATATACGTAAAGAATTTAACTTACGATAAAAATTAACGATAGAATTAATAGTGAATAAGCAGCAAAATTACCGTTGTTTTAGTGAAACGCGACTCTATTTATTACCAAATATTTAAGCGATTTCCTGCGTTAATTTTTGAACTTGTTGATGACCGTCCCCAGCAAGCGCAGAATTATCGATTTGAATCAGTTGAGGTGAAAGAAACCTCCTTTCGCATTGATGGGGTCTTTTTACCTCCAGAGGGTGCAACACCCAGAGTTATCTTTTTTGCAGAAGTTCAATTTCAGAAAGACGAAGCTCTTTATCATCGCTTCTTTACTGAGTCGATGATGTATTTGAACCGGAATCAGTCTCAATACGATGACTGGTATTGTGTGGTAATTTTCCCAAATCGCAGTTTGGAACCAAGTAATACAAGAATTCATCGAATGTTTTTAAACAGCGACCAAGTGCAGCGAATTTATCTGGATGAGTTAGGCACTCCTAATCAGCAGCCAATAGGCATCAATTTAATGCAGTTGACAATCGCCTCAGAGAAAGCGATGGCCGAGCAAGCTCGTCTATTAATTGAGCGGGTACAATTAGAAGAAACAGGAACACTGGCGAAAAACGAAATAATAGATATTATTACCACTATCGCCGTTTACAAGTTTTCGTAAGTTTTGCCGTGAAGAGGTGGAAGCCATGTTGGGACTGAACATTGAAGAAACACGAATCTACCAAGACTTGGAACGTCAAACCAAATTAAAAGCAGCAGCACGCCTTTTGAGCATGGGCTACAGCATCTCCGAAGTGGCAAAAGCAGTTGATTTATCGGTAGAGGAAGTCACAACAGAGGTAGTAAATTCTCAAACCCACACAGGACAAGATGATCGCACAGAGTAGGTATCTCGGCGGCCACCCAAATAGAGTTACCTGCAAGCTGCTTTCCATCCTGTCCTATAGCGATATCACAGTTTCAGTAGATTCGCCCTGCGCGTGACGAGGGCGAAGATGTAAGGTGATTTCTGTATCAAGTCGCTTGAGGAAAATGAGGAGTTTGCCCTCGCTGAACCGTTGAAACTCTCCTTTCATTAGATGAGATACTTCCGGCTGCGGAATGCCAAGAAGTTCGCTGATTTCACGCTGTTTCAGGTTGCGTTGTTTCAAAAGGCGGAGTACCTGAATCCCTATCTTGCCCCGTGTAAAAAGTTCATCCGCATCCGACAAACCGAGGTCAGCGAATACGTTACCACTGCTTTCTTCAAAAACTGGTTCTTGTGTCATTGTTGTTTCTCCCTTGCCACCGCGTCCTTTTTCTTGACTAAGACAATGCAAAAGAGTAGAAGGAAAAGAACTCTCAGCTCAAGCTATAGACTACCCGAATACCAAAGCTTTCTTTCTTTAGTATTAATGGGCTTTGGTTACGGAGACCACTACGGCAGTTTCCAGGAGCAATTTCCCAGAAGCCTCCACGTAATATTCGGCGTAAACTGTTTTCACCTGTTAACCAAGCACTTCCATTAGTCGGTGAACCTTGGTAATCGTAATGCAGGTAATCTTGGCACCACTCCCAAACATTGCCGTGCATATCATATAAACCAAAAGCGTTGGGTGGAAATCTGCCAACTGGGACTGTTTGAAATATTTCTCCGTAACAATTAGCTAAATCAGGAGTAACAGTTTCACCAAAATAGAAAGGTGTAGTAGTTTCTGCACGACAAGCATATTCCCATTCAGCTTCACTGGGTAAACGATAGTAGTTTTTACCTGTTTTCCGTGAAAGGCGCTTGCAAAACTCGACAGCATCATTCCAAGTAACATTTTCTACAGGTCGATTCTCACCTCTAAAAACAGAAGGATTGTTGCCCATTATTGCTTGATATTGTGACTGAGTTACTTCATATTTACTCATGAAAAACTCAGGAATTGTTACTTGATGTTGGGGTTCTTCCTTTACGTCATTGGGTTCATTCTGCACTATACTGCGAGGTGAACCCATAGTGAAAGTTCCAGCAGGTATCTGTACCATTTCTAAACTAACACCGTTTCCCATATCTTCTACGAAGTATTTTACTTGACGCTTTTGGCGATTAGTAATATTACCTTGTGTATCTACTTTCACTACTTCAAATTGAAACTTCTGTAAGTCCAATTTTGTTATCAGACGCCTATGTAAATTAATTAAATTAAGGAACTGCGTAAGACGATTTATT
The DNA here is from genome assembly GCF_013393925.1 of Nostoc sp. C057. Taxonomy (NCBI): domain Bacteria; kingdom Bacillati; phylum Cyanobacteriota; class Cyanophyceae; order Nostocales; family Nostocaceae; genus Nostoc; species Nostoc sp. C057. Next base: position 19,781 of record NZ_CP040286.1, read on the forward strand.
AAAATCACTAACCCAAAACCAACTCCTATAAATCCAACACTTTGAATCACTTTACGCCGACTCCAAGATGAAATTGGCGCTAGTTCTGGTAATGGATAGGGGTTAATTACTTTTTTTTTAGCGCTTTCTTAAAGAGTCCTCTTAGAGGCTGAAATGCCTGTCTTAATGCGTTTTCTGTATCTAGCTCCACCTCATAAGATAAAATTCCCGGTAAAAGAGGCAGAGCTAACTTTGCCTTAGCTGCCGCAGGTACCCCTGGTTCATTGAGTTTGTCTCGAATTTCTAGTAACAGTTGCATGAACTCATCAGGATAGCGGACACTGGGCTTGTTTTCAATCAGTTCCACCTCCTGTACAACTTGAACGATGGCATTACGCGCATCGACTTCTTCTACTGCACACGAAGGGGCAACTTGCGCCAGAAGCTGCCAATACTCGGCTTCATACTTACGAATCTGCGGAAGAATCTCATCTCGGATTTGCTGCTTGATAGCAATCTTTGCACGCGAGTCATAGGTTCTAGCAAGGTCTTGTTCCATACTTCCCAGATTTTCGTACCATAACTCTAGGTTTCTATCGACGTCTGCTAACCTTCCACTTCCGGGCATTCCAGCCTAACTCCTGTGAAATTAAATTACTAACTTGAAATAAAAATTACATTGATTACGGATGTTGACTACAAAAATGAAAATTATACTTAGTGAACTTTCTGGTAACTCTCCTTATTAGAAGCATTTTCTCCGTATTGCTTTTAATAATACGCTTTTTAGACTAGTTTTATGAGACGAAATTACTTCTGATAATAGGTAATCGCTTTGATAACTGCTTTAACTTAGTTGTTTGGGAAACCCAAACTGAGCAAGCGTTATAAGCTTATCGACGAAAATTGTTCCATTACTACAAAAACTCTCAATTGCAGCGCATAACCTACTGATGCACGCAACCTCTGAGGTAAGTTTAATGTCCAGTTTTCAGTCTAGACATAGTGTAGACGCTGGTGCAGACTGCCGTTGATGGTTGACCTGGGGTGAAAATCTGCTTGCGGGGCGGATCAAGATCCGCGTTGATATCATCATTGATATCAATTTCTCCTAAATCTGGTATTGCATCCAGCTTTCATGGTGCATTCCTCCACCTGATGAAGCGACTTAAGTAAAACTTATCAATCAACGAGAGAATCAGGATCGCAAGCGGAGCGATTGATAAGCTAGGGTAAAGTGTGTGAAGTCGTTCACGAAAGAATCAGCTTTTCTGGGAGAATGGAGTGTAATAGTAGGTTTCTACTCATAACATGCCTGTTGCTGAAATGAGAACGCTGACTGAGTTGGTGGAAGAATGGTTGGACGTACATCATGGTAAAACAAGGGCTTCGTATCACAATACCATTCGCAAGTTCTTAACTTTTACCTGTGTCGATGCGATCGCTGACATTCAGATCCGTCACGTCCGGGATTGGTTAGATTTCCTGCAAGAGGCAGACACGACCAAGGTTAAGCATCTCAACATTCTCAAGGCGTTTTTTTCCTATGTAACCAGTTTGGAGAAACCGCCGATTTCTCGCAGTCCGATCCCCAAGCAGTTCAAGTTGCCCAAGCCGAAAGATACCTTGGTGGAGCGTATTCTTACACCGTCGGATGTGGATGCGATGATTGCAGCGACAACTGACAAGCGCAATCGGTTAATTTTAAAAACTTTGTATTTAACTGGGATTCGGGTGTCTGAGTTGTGCGGTTTGCGGTGGAAGGATGCGATTGCTTCTCGCTCTGGCGGTGGGCAGATTAATGTTTACGGCAAGGGTGGGCGGACTCGCCGAGTCCATGTCCCCCAGTCGCTATGGGTGGAGTTAATGGCACTGCGCTCTGAAGCGTTGAAGGATGCGCCTGTGTTTGCCAGTGCTACGGGTAGACCTCTGGCCCCTTCTCATATTGACCGAGTGGTGAAAAGGGCGGCGGCAGCAGCAGAATTAGAGAATGCTATGAATGTTTCAGCGCACTGGTTTAGGCACAGTCATGCTACCCATGCATTAGATGAAGGTGTTCCGGTGCATTTGGTACAGGCGACTCTTGGGCATACAAGTTTGGATACCACGAGTAAATATCTGCACGTTAGCCCTGATAGGAGTTCTGGGGAGGTTTTAGTTAAGCGATGGTCTCAGCCATTTTAAATTTTGATTTTTCGGAACTTGGAATTATTAAGCTTATGACTTCTAAAGAGAATATCTTTTAGTAGGTTGAGCATTTTTCATCCGCAAACAGAATCAGGCGGAACTTAGCAGCAAGCTGGCTCAACGGGTAGGCAAGCGCAAGTCTTCATGACCCTGTATGACGGCACAGTTAGTATTTGTTGTCTCATTGCGAATCAGAATTGGTTTAGGCCATTTTAATTAGCGATTCCTTGCTGATAAGAAAGCAAGTTATAGACACTATCTATGGATTTGATGCAAAAAACCGTCTGGCTTTATATAGTCATTGGGGCAATTATAGGAAATATAGTCAATCCTTAATCCCACAACAGAAATATGGTTAAACTAATAGCCCTAGATCCAACGCAAGCAACTGGCAAAGTCAGGGAGTTGTTAGCTCAAGTCCAAGCACAATTGGGTATGGTACCGAACATGATGCGGACAATGGCAAACTCGCCCGCTATGCTGGAAGGTTATTTGAGCTTTAGCAACGCCTTGGCTGGAGGTGTTCTCAGTCCTCAGTTACGCGAGCAAATAGCCTTGGCAGTTGCCGAAATTAATAGCTGCGAATATTGTTTATCAGCACACACTACTATCGGGAAGATGGTAGGGTTGAGCGAGCAGGATCTGAACTCTGGTCGCCTGTCATTTTCCGACGATCCAAAGGTTGATGTGGCCTTGAAATTTGCCCGCGCAATTGTAGTTAACCAGGGTAAAGTAACTACAGACTATCTCAACCGTTTACACCAAGCGGGTTATGTCGATGCTGAAATTGTCGAGATTATTGCCAATGTCATCCTGAATATCTTCACCAACTACTTCAACCATATAGCCGAAACCGAAGTAGATTTCCCTAAGGTAGTACTCGGTGACGCGAAGGTAGCCTGAATTAACAGCTTGTACTCGCCACTACAGTCATAAGCATGAACGCCCCTACCCTGCTTTCTATTCAAGTCAGCTTACCAAAATATTTTGGCGTTGAAGGTGCATCCGACCCAAATAAGCGTCCTTGGTCAACAGGTATTTTCAAGGAACCAGTCCAAGGATCTATTCTAGAACGGCAAAACTAACTGGAGAGGTGAGACTAAAGGCTTAATTACGTATGCGTCTTAGAAAATATCAAATGAGTATACTATGCTTCCAACCTACCTCTAGCAAGTTTTACCGCTCTAGGATCTATTTGGTTAGGACGAACCAACCTGGTTGGTGATTGTTAGTAACAGTAATTCTAAACGTTGAGCGCTTTTCTCTGAATTATGCCCTTATTAGGGTCTTTCAGCAAATTCAACTTTATTAAGTTTTATTATGAAAATCGAAATAATGCATAAACTAAGTTTATTTGGCTGACCCTTATTAAGGGACTGAAGGTAACAATTAAACTTACTTCAAAATTGTCAATTTTTGAAGTAAGTTTAAAAAAAATGCATAAAAACTAAATTAGTGAGCGATAGATTAATAAGTGCCCGAAAGTGGCGAAAGTGCTGACAGAAGAAAGTTAAAAAATAACATTGTGAAATTTAAAACAATTGTTGTCATAAAAATAGGTCATATCATATCAAAAAGACCTATTTAATGAGAATACGCTAGTAATTTACTAAATACACCTCAAGCGTCAATTATCTTTAGACAATCAACAGAAATTAATCATGGTCACAATAGATGAACCATCTTTAGCTAATGTTCTCGGATTGATAGCATTAGTTAGCTATTCTATAACATTACTCCCCACAATTCTGAGAATTGTTTTTCCCCAAACCAAAGAGACTGGTATTCCTAAATTGCTGCTGAAACATCGCCGCAGTATCGGTATTATCTCTTTCTGTTTAGCTTTAGGTCACGGATTACTGATGATCCAGAAGAGAAACTTTGATTTTTTTGACCTAAAGACATTTGAGATTTATATCCAAGGAATAACCACTTTGATGATTTTTACACTTCTCGCTGTAACTTCTAACAATTGGAGTGTAAAAAAGCTGAAGAAGAACTGGAAACAATTACATAAGCTAACTTACTTAGCTATGTTTGTTTTGACTTGGCATATCTGGGACAAAATGTCTGGTCATTGGACGTATTTAACTCCTATTAGTATTGTAATTATCATGGGAATTATTGCTTTATTTGTGATCAGACTTAGGATTGAACACCAGGGTAAGCAACAAATATCTGAACCGAAGCTAACTCCAGCAAAGTTGCCAACTAAAATCACTAAATAATGTCACTATTTGTCAAATATATTGTGTAATTGGAAAGACTATTAATGCTGTCAGAACCAATTTATAGGAAACTTACAACAGCCTTGGTAATTAGTACTACAGCCGCTGTGGGGATCAGCTTGTCTAGATTACAGTCGCCATTCAAGATGTTTACACCTGCTGTTAAATCTTTATCTCTCCCAATTATTCAACCCGATCGCACTCTCAAAGACCATTCAGCCTGGATTTATGCGATCGCCATTAGTCCAGATGGCAAGACTCTAGTCAATGGCAGCTATGATGGGACGATTAAAATTTGGAATCTGCATACTGGCAAATTACTCCATACCCTCAAAGGTCATACTGATGCAGTGACATCCCTCGCCATCAGTATTGATGGCCGTATCCTTGCTAGTGGTAGTTGGGATAACCGGATTAAGCTGTGGAATCTGAAAACAAGTACTTTAATAAGTACTCTTGATGGACATAAGGACGATGTAGAGGCTGTTGCTATAAGTGCCAACGGCAAGTTCCTTGCCAGCGGCAGTGCCGACAAGACCATTAAGCTCTGGAATCTGGACACAGGCAAAGAACTCTTTACGCTCCAGGATGCAGACTGGGTGAGGTCTATTGCTTTTAGTCCCGATAATCAGACCTTAGCCAGTGGTAGTACAGATGGCTCCATAAGGATTTGGCAGTTAGATACTCGCAGTCCTACGCTCCTGCACACCATAATGGGGCATTCTCAAGCCGTGTGGTCTGTTGCTTTCAGTCCAGATGGACAGACCTTGGCTAGTGGTAGTGTCGATAAAACAATCAAACTGTGGCATCTGAGCGATCGCAAAGTGTTACAGACACTGGCGGGGCATTCTGGAGCCGTGTGGTCTGTTGCCTTCAGTCCGAACGGTCAAACTTTAGCCAGTGGTAGTAATGACAGAACAATCAAGCTGTGGCATTTAGCTACTGGTCAACTCATAGGTAACTTTGTGGGGCACACCAACCCTGTGTGGTCTGTTGCTTTCAGTCCAGATGGGCAGACTCTAGCTAGTGGTAGTGGTGATCAAACCATCAAACTATGGACTGTAAAGAGTGACACAACTTCTCAAACTCAAAAATTAAAGAATACGCTTTCAAAGACCGAATACAGATATCTGGAGAAAATACAATGATGAAATATAGCCAACAATATTTAACCTCAAATCTTACATCCAGTCTTGGCAAATGGACTTTGCAGTTAAACGGACGAAGCCCGCCACTGTAAATTAAAAAGGAAAATAATCGACTTTCTAACTTATTTATAGAGGCAGATTTAGTCGAGAGCATCTCAGCTTCGCAAAAATATTTGAGAAAGAATACGAAAAGCATCAATCTCAGTTTGTAGATCAGTATATATCCACAAAAGTGAGATACACCCGATTTAGCCGCGACTGTGATTCTAACCACCTAAGTAGATAAGGTTCAAACTTTCAATTTAAACCGCGTCTACTGTGAAAACCGTAGTTTTTTGTAATGAGGCTAAAGCTCAAAACTAAAGCCACGACAGAATAATATACTTTCTTAAAAAACTCTAGGTTTCAAAATAGACGGGGTTTAGTTGAACTGAACTTTACCGACAATAGGGCAAAAACAAACAAAATACAAAGGAGTTTTATGTCAGATCAAGTTATCAATTGGAACAATGTATATTTACAAGCAATCCGTTTAAACGGTGGCGCACCTGGGCCGATCGCCCGTACAGGTGCCATGTTACATGCTGCAATATATGATGCAGTCAATTCCATTGAGAAGACACACAAACCATATTTAGAAATCATTCCGGCAAATCCAGGAGCTTCCAAAGAAGCGGCAGCAGTTTACGCTGCATATACTGTCTTAACCAGCGACATTGTTTATCCTAATGCTAATTTTCCCAAGTCCAAGGATAAAAACAATAGCTTCTTCGATGCAGAACGCAAAAAAGCCATTGAAGAACTTGAAGCAAGTGGTGTATCGCTACAGAGCATCGGAGATGGTAAAGAACTTGGCATAGCAGCAGCTCAAGCAATCATTCAAAATCGCCAAGCAGACGGGTATAACGACAACACCCCTTATACTCCTGGAAATCAGCCCGGTGATTGGCGTTCAACTGGTTCTGGCGCTCCAGTTACTCCGAATTGGGGCAAAGTGAAACCTTTCTCAAAGACAGAAATAGAGCGCTTCCGTCCGACTCGACCAGCCGGCTTCAAGACCAAGCAGGCTCTGCTCGCCAGTGTCGAATATGCTGCTCAAGTCAATGAAGTAAAACGCCTTGGTTCTGCTAACTCCACTGAGCGCACCCAAGAACAAACCGATATTGCTCTTTTCTGGGCAAACGATCTTGATGGAACCTATAAGCCACCCGGACAGCTGTATGCCATAACCCAGATTGTCTCTAAATTGAAGGGTCTGAGCTTTTCCGAGAATGCACGACTGTTTGCCCTTGTGGGTTTAGGTTTAGGGGATGCAGGAATCTTGGCTTGGGATGCGAAGTACAACACCGATTTGGACTTGTGGAGACCGGAAAGTGCAATTCAATTGGCAAATACGGACGGAAACCCTGCAACGATCGCCGACCCCACCTGGAAACCTCTGTCGCCCAATGCTGATGGCACTCGTTTTTCGCCTCCGTTCCCAGCGTATATTTCTGGTCACGCAACTTTCGGAGCAATCCATGCCGGAATCCTACGCAACTTCTTTGGCACGGACAATGTTACCTTCACAGCAACATCAGAAGATCCAGCTGCCAGGGGTAATAATGGCATTAGGATCACGCGCACATTCAATAGCTTCTCCTCAGCAGCTTTGGAAAATGGCCGCAGTCGTGTTTATCTCGGTGTCCATTATCAATGGGATGCAGATGCAGCTTATGTCTCTGGCACAAAATTGGCAGATTTCGTGTCTGAAAACTTCCTAACGCCAACATCATCTGCGGTATCTGTGACGTTGAAAGTTAGTGTTGAAAACCTAGCACCAGACAAGGGCACGTTCCTGACTCCCCTTTGGGTTGGCTTACACAATGGCACATTTAAGATTTACGAAAGAGGCAAATCCCTATTGAACCCCAGTTTGGAGTCTTTAGTAGAGGATGGCTTAACTGAACCCTTTGCTGAGTTCTTTTCTGAGAGTGGATCTGGTGTTGTCCAAGGGACAATATTTGGTGGCCCCGCTCGTCCAATTGCTCCAATTGCCCCTGGTCAAACTGCCTCAGTGACGTTGACATTCGATAAGAGCAGCATTTCCACTAGCCAGTATTTTAGCTACGCTACAATGATCATCCCTAGTAATGATGCTTTCATTGCTAATGAGAACCCACATCAACACAAAATCTTTGATGATGATGGTAATTTTATCCCTACTAGCTTTGTAGTTACTGGCGCTGAGGTAAACGATGCTGGTACTGAAGTCAACGATGAAAATCCCACAAATACTGCTTTCTTCGGTCAGATGGTTCCTAACACTGGCATTCCTGAAGAAGAGGGCGTGGTTCTTCAACACCCAGGCTTTATACCAAATGGGCCGATTCTGAGTGATTCTAGATTTGTTAATGCTGATTTTACGGCTACAGGCTATAAAATAGCACGCATTACGATTGAGAAAGCCTAAGAGTCATCTGAATACAAGATAAAAGACTAGGAAAGGTTGACACAAAAGGGTTTTATAAGATTTAGTTCAACTCTTATAAAACCCTAGTGAAACTTTGAAATGCTCTTGTGCCTAAACATGTGGAGAAAGTAGCGAGCCTGACATTAGCCACCACATAACGTCTGAAGAGCTTGCTACGAAAAGCTTACAAAAATGAAATTGCTATTTAATCCGATATTGGCATTGAGCCGAGATGTCTGCACATTCGGAAATTAAAGCTTTAATAATTTGCTAATTGTTGATACGTAACACCGTTATCGGCAAGGAAAAATTCAGCCTTTTCAGCCCCTATTTCTGTTTTAGTTTTGATGTCGGCTCACTAACAGTTTGATAACCATAGTTCCTAAAAAATAGGAATTAACATAGATTTTACCAAGGAAGAAAGAGAATGTTGAAATTGAATTACTCTGAAAGATTATCAGTCAAATCAGACTTAGTACAGACCAATTCCTGGGAAGTGCTTAAGCAATATTTTAAGCAGTATGTATACCCCATCGAGCAAGTCGAAAATTTGGCACATGAAGGTTTTCAAAATAAAGGAGGTCTTGCTTGGCGAAAAATTCAGTTCCTTTTATTTGACATGAACTTGCGCTTGATGCGAGAGGGGTTTGGGTTAGCAACTCCCCGCTTCCTCAGAGAATGGGAACTTCGCCACCTGATTGAGCAAGTTGAGCAGCAATACTTACCCCAGGAACAACTCCCTCGTGAACTCGATCGCTTTGAAGTTTTCATGCCGTGGCTAAAAGAGCGAATTAGCCAGCATCGAGTCAACCACCATCCACTATTTGACCTGTTTGATCGCGATGATTTGAGCCATGAAGAAGTTCGCTATTTCCTTGCCAATTACCGAGTCAATATGCAACGTTTTCACCTGCACGTTGCCGCCTTTAGCCTGATTGTGCCCTTTGAGATGCGCGAAGAACTCTATCACAATCTCCATGACGAGTTCGGTCAAGGGAATTTTGCCCAGGCTCACCCCAATTTATTTGAACCCCTAATGGATTACTTCGGCGGAGCGCGGGAAGAGGATGTTAACCCAGAGACTTGTCACCTGCTCAATACTAAGATTAACCTCTGCTGGTTTGCCGATGGACTTCATTACGGCATTGGCGGGATGGGAGCTTTAGAATTGGCAATTCCCCTCCAACAGCGCCGAGTTTTGGGACATCTGCGCCGTCGCGGTTTGAGTGAAGATATGGTGAAATTCTTTGTCGTTCACTGCGAACTTGATGAAGACCACGGGGAGGGGTGGTTTGCTGCGGGAAAACCCTACATACACACTTCTGAAGACTTGCAAAAGGTGTTCTCTAGTGCGATGCGGATGCTCGAAGCCAGAGCCGGAGTTTATGACGGCATTCTCAAGGGCATTTTAGAAGGCCGCAACCAAGCCAACAAAGGACTCTCCGCCGCTTGAACGAATGTCCCGAACAAAAGGTGAAACCTAGTCAGGGCAGGGTATCGGGGACTATTTGTCGGGTGTAGAGAGACATTGAACTTCTGACTGTGAAACAGGGCTTACTTCTTCTTAATTCCATACACCCCAAATACCTGGGTTAGTGCTTTACAAGCATACTATTCGTCGCTTGAACACTTGACGTGGTGTTTGAAACAATCAAAGCCGAAGTGTATGTCTTTGCCGTTACGGTTTAAGCATTGGTAGCATTACCAACTAAACGAGAAGGAATACAAGCTATGCCGCTCATAACACTAAGGGCTAATAAGATATCTTCTGAAAAGATCAGAAGCAGCCTTGCTGAAAGTTTATCTTTGATAACCGAGAAAATTCTCAGGAAAAATAAACAAGTAATTGTTGTTCGTTTTGAAGCCGTCGATCAGCAAGCGCAATGGTATGTAGGCGGTGCTGTTAAAAGTGATGATGAAGCAATTTTTGAATTGAGCATTATTGTCACAAAAGGAACAAATACCGACTCAGAAAAAGCTGAGTGGATAGCACAAGCCTGGAGACTCGTTACAGAGGCTCTTGGCAGTGCGCCCCACCCCAACTATATTTCGATCCAAGAAATAGATGGAAAAAGCTGGGGTTACAACGGTCTTAGCCAAGAACAAAGAAAGATTCAATCAACGTAAATATTGAGAAGCAAATGTCAAACAAAGATCAAATGTCAAAAAGACTTCTAGCGGGATACAACGGCAAAAACAAAGGTGACGATCCAATTCCCAGAAATGGCCAATTGATGAGCAATGGACAAGTAAAGTTCGAGCCATTCCCATACAATTCCATTAACGACAGGGTAATTAAGTTCCAGGGTATGGAAAATGTTTTCTTGCCAGATGATCTTGAGTTCGTACCTTATCAACCAGAGGTGAGAAAAGGTGTTGGGATTCACACAATCTTTAGTCTGGTAGACCAAGACCCGCAAGGCCCTGATGCCGCAATTCTTAAATATGAGCCAGGCGCATTTATTGCCTTGCATGAACATATAGGGTATGAAATGGTCGTGGTGTTAACCGGGGATTATATAGAGAATGGTGTTACGTTCTTGCCCGGATCATTAATACTTCGTTCACCAGGCACCTTTCATACAATGGCTTCCATCAATGGCTGCACCATTTTGGCTACGCGTTATATCAAGGTCAAGCAGCGGCCTGATTTGTGGAACGAGTTTGCTTCAGGTAACGAAGATATTAATCCTGTTTGAGGATAAATCTGATTTTGTGGTCAATGAAGAGGCAGAGGAGTATGTAGAGACGTTGCGTTGCAATGTCTCTACATACCATAACATCCCACTAGCTTAACCGAACCGTATTGGGAGAAAGGCGAGGTTTCACCTTTTCTTCGTACCATTCGCCGATAAATAAATGTCACCTTTTCTTCATGACATTTGGCTTGAAACCATTTTTCTTTCTTTTGCCTTTTAACTTTTTACTTTTACCTTGTTTGGCTATATCAGTTCGTATTAAAAGAGAACCTATGCATTCCTATGTACCCTTGAGTCCAACCACTTTCTTAGAGCGCAGTGGTCAGGCATTTCCTAACCGAAGCGCGATCGTCTACCCTGATGGAATAATGACTTACGCCGAGCTATTGCACCGATCTCGCTGTCTGGCACAAGTGCTGAAGCGACTCCATGTGGGGTATGGAGATCGGGTTGCTCTCCTAACAGAGAACAACCGACAGACAATCGAAGCCCATTTCAGCATTCCAGCTATCGGTGCCGCGATCGTCATGCTTAATCCTTGGCTGGCGGCGCAAGATATCGTATCCCTGCTGGACTATTGCGAGGCTAAAGTCTTGATTGTGGATGCTTTCTTCAGCGAGAAAATTATCCTTAACCCTCAGATTGCCTTATCCCACTTGCAACAAATTATCGTTATCGATGGTGCAGCCAACCCAATCTATTCTGGATTTCTCGACTACGAAACTTGTCTAGCAGGTGAAAATGGGTATTTTAGGCTGGATCAAACTGTTATCAGCGAACTTGATACCCTCGCTATCAACTTTACGAGCGGTACTACTGGTCGTCCAAAAGGGGTAATTTGCAATCACCGAGGTGCTTACCTTAATGCACTGGGGCAGGCGCTGATGATTGGACTCAACCGAGCCTCTAAATATCTGTGGCTGCTCCCCATGTTTCATGTTAATGGGTGGGGGCACATGTGGGTAAATGTTGCCGTAGGAGCCACTCAAGTTATTCTGCCAAGTCATCAAATCCGAGATAGCTCTGCGGTGTGTCAGGCAGTCTCCCAGTATCAAATTACCCACCTATCTGGTGCGCCTCGCCTTGTGCGATCGCTCGCATCAGCCCCTGGCGACAAAGAAGCATTTCGGGGGCTGACGATTACCACAGGGGGAGCTGCTCCTGCTCCCACCTTGATCCAGCAATTAGATGAGATGGGGGTCAAGCTTATCCACCAATATGGGTTAAATGAAACCTTCGGCCCCTACACCGTCTGTGAGGAGCAAGAAGACTGGCAGGCATTGCCGCCTTCAAACCGTGCCCTCAAGCGCGCCCGTCAAGGAGTGGCAACTATACATGCTGGAACGGGATTGCGAGTGGTGGATGTCTCAAAGCAAGATGTTCCTTGGGACGGTTCTACTTTGGGGGAAGTGATTGTGGCGGGTAATACAGTAGCGCCAGGTTACTACAAAAATCCAGAAGCTACCGAAAAAGCCTTTCGAGATGGATGGTTCCATACCGGCGACGTGGCAATTATCCATCCAGATGGCTATCTGGAGATTCGAGACCGCCTGAAGGATTTAATTTACGTAGAAACAGACTATGGTTGGGAGAATATTTCTTCCATCGAGATTGAAAATGTACTATGTCGGCACGAACAGGTCAAAGAGGCTGCGGTCATCGGTATCTCACCCGAAGAGCTAGGAAAAAACCGCACCCTGTTGGTTGCTTTCGTCGAAGCAGTGGATTCCCAAGCCCTCACCAAAGAAGATTTGCAGCATTTTTGTAAGTCTCAACTTGCTTCTTACAAGCAGCCCCAAGTATTTTTCTTCACCGACTTGCCCAAGACGGCGACGGGCAAGGTTCGCAAGGATTTGTTAGTAAAGGAGACGCTTGGGCGCTGCGAACTGAAAATTTAAAAATATTCAGATCATGACTAGACAGACAAGTCTGTCTAAAGTATTCTTAATCTTATGACCTCACAAAATTTATCTGGTGACTCCAGTACAAAAATATTACAAACAGCATCGAGGCTGTTTTACGAGCAAGGCTACCATGTTACTGGTATCAATCAAGTGATTGCCGAAGCAGGGGTAGCCAAAGCAAGTTTCTATCACCATTTTTCCTCCAAAGAAGAGTTGTGTATAGCATACTTGCACAAGCGTCATGAAGATTGGTTTTCTTGGTTGCAGCAAGAGGTTGAACAGAATGAAAATGACCAAGAACGTTTGTTGAGTCTGTTTACTTTTCTAGAACGATGGTTGCCTAATAGCAACTTTAGAGGCTGTGCTTTCTTAAACATCGCCTCTGAATTTCCTTCACCCGACAGTAAAATTCGGCTCTTAGTTGTAGACCACAAAAATGCTTTGCAAGATTATATTAGGCAACTTGTTGACAGATTGAATATTTCACCCAAGAAAAAGAACACAGCAATGCTTGCCGATTTAATCTATCTTCTGTTTGAAGGAGCAATTACTAAGAGTCAAATTTATCAGTCAACAGGATCTATTGAAGCTGCACGAGAAGCAGTTAGGCAGTTAATTAATTAATTAACCATTTTTTTTTGACTGTGTTAGACAGACCAGTCTGTACAAAGTAGCTAATAATTTGAGGTAAAAGTGTATGGTAAGGCAATCAAATAGCGATATTGGTAGCAACAGAAAAGCAGCGTCTTGGATAAATTTCTTTGAGAAGCTAAAAGGAGATAATACTAAACTGCCTCCTAAGCATTCGGCTAGAGCAATAATACTTGCTTGGTTAGGAGGATTTGTGGCAATCAGTGCAGTTGCACTTCTCTCCAATACATTTTCTGTAGCACTTGTACTAGGCTCTTTTGGAGCGTCCTGTGTTTTGATTTTTGGGTTTCCAGACGCGCCCTTTTCACAACCGCGAAACATTCTTGGAGGTCATTTTTTGAGTTCCTTGATTGGTTTGATATGTCTGACGCTTTTTGGCGCAACCTGGTGGTCAGTTGGTATAGCTGTTGGTACTGCCATTTCTGTGATGATGCTTACCCGAACAACTCACCCACCAGCAGGCTCCAATCCAGTTATTATTTACCTTACAAAACCAGTATGGAGTTTTCTGCTGTTTCCCACTCTTTTTGGGGCAGTAGTTTTAATCTTGGTTGCGCTTCTCTATAATAATTTTACCCGCGAAAGTAGATACCCGAAATATTGGTGAAGCAAATTGGGCATCCTGTCAATAACCGTGTAATTCCCTACAAGATGCTCTGAAAGCCCTTATCCTGTATGGGTGTGATCAGCTTCGGTTGCTCATTTCAGCCCTACTATTACTCTTTCAGAAAAGCCACTAGTTTTGATCACAACCCCTTTCTGCCAATAGTGACTAGTTGCAAAGGTGCGGAATACACGAACAACGTCTGATTCCTGTCGCATTCTCCAAATCAGCCCAACTGTGCGAACGAGATTTAAGTTAGTAATAGGGATGTATGTAATATCTGGTATGCCTTGCCACTCTGGCATAATTGCCACTCCTAAACCTGCTGCAACTAAAGATATAACCCACTCTTCATGATCCGCTCTGTATATAGTATGCAGAGCAATGCCTTGGGATTGAAACAAATTCTGCGACTCTCCCCACATTTCACAATTGATCCGCTCGATATATGGAAGTCCATCCAGTTCCGCCAAACTGACAGTTTCTCTTTGAGCCAGAGGATGTGTCTTGGCTACTGCTAGCAGGCGACGCTGTTGAAACAGAGCTAGAGAGGTTTTAGAATCTACACAACTGCCCAATACCGTAACAGCCAAATCAATTTCGCCTTGCTCTAACCATTTTCTCAGTTCTTCAATATTGCCATCGCACAATTCGATGGACATATCAGGATACTTTGCCCGAAAACTACCAATCAGCCCAGATAACTCAGCAATCCGAATTGTCCGCAGAGCGCCCAATTTCAAGGTTTTCTTAGTATGGAAGCCCTTGAGTTCATACATTGCCGACTGATATTCATTCAAAATAGTTTTTGCTTTTTCTAGAAAATGCTTACCCGCAGGTGTTAGAATGGCACGTCTTCCCCCACGCTCGAACAAGGTAACACCCAGTTCTTGCTCTAGTTTTTTAATACCTGCTGATAAAGAAGGCTGAGAGACGAATAGATGTTCTGCGGCTTTGGTAAATCCACCCATCTCTGCGATTGCCAAAAAATACTTAATCTGATAAATATCCATTAGTAGTAGGCATCTCATTTTTATCGTAATACATTGAATCTACAAACCGAAGTTGCAGAAATCCAGATTTTTTACAGATGGAGTATTTTTACCTGACTGGAGCAATGGTTCAGAAAAAATCAGTATCATCAACTAAGTAATACACGACTAGAAGAGTAAAGAGAGCAACTATTGGCGCAAGTGGCGCAACTTGGGGAAGAGAATGAACTGTTGTTAGAACAGGTTCACTTACTATTCGGCTAGACTGTGTACGGGTAGCAGGACTATATGTAGACCCACAGTTTTCGGAGGACGGCGTTAACCAGGATGAGCGATGCCGGGATACCGTTGCGCCACATACAGGAGATATCGGGGCATCGGACTTTGGCAGCTTTGGAGCGTTATCTGGGTGTCACTGAGAAGCAGAAGCAGAACGCTATCTCTGCTTTGGATTTTTGAGCAAGAGCTATTTGAGAACTAAAAATTAGATGCGCTTCTAGTTAAGCGATGGTCTGAGCCGTTTTAAATTTTCAGCTTTGAATTGGTTGCACACTCAGGCGATAGCCGAGATGATGCAGAATAAGGCTGATGGTTCGCAGTTCTGGGTTGCCTTCTGGCGACAAGACTCGGTAAAGATTCTGGCGGTTCAAACCCGTTTTTTCCGCAAGGTGCGTCATCCCCTCCCGTGCTTCCACCACGTTCCGCAGCGCTTCCAGAAAAAACGCAATATCGCCATCCTGCTCGTACTCTTCAAGGGCAACGTCCAGGTAAGCCTTTGCCATTTCCGGGTTCAGCATTTGCTCGAACACAACCTCGTCATGGTTTCTCAGTTTCTTGCTCATCCTGTTCCTCCTGATAAGCCTGCCAATATCCTTTAGCCTTTTCTATGTCCCTGTCCTGGCTGTCCTTGTCGCCACCACATAGAAGAATTACTAGATCGTTCGCGGATTCTCCAAAGTAAACGCGGTAGCCACTGCCAAAGAAAAACCTCATTTCTTGCACGCCTGAGCCAACTGACTTGCAATCCCCGTAATTGCCCTGCTTGAGTCGCTCTATCCGTCGGATTATCCTGGAACGGATCACATAGTCCTTCAAGCTTAAGAGCCATTCGGTGTACGGCTCCTTGCCGTCTTCTGTAGCATAGACTAGCAGTGTTTTTTGACGAACGATATCAGCCATAGATTATAAACTGTAGCTTAAAAGCGACAAAGTTTCAACCCCTGGTTGATTCTTGCAGAGGTCAACACCTTGTAGCGGAAATGTCACCAATTACTTCTTCCAAACTGTCGGTGAGATAATTTTGGCTGATTGATCATCTAAATAGAAATTGTAAACAGGCTCTCCTGATAATTCACAGCGAAGCGGCTCAAGAATTTTAGTGAACGGATTCCAAACTGCTGTAACAATCCGTTTCGCTTTCTTTCTTTGCAACTCACACTGAATATGTACCGTAGGTAGATGGATAATCATTGCACTGTGCAACGAAGCTTCTACACTCATTGCATAACGCTCTTGGATATCTAACAATTTTCTCTCTAACTCTCTATTAGTGGCTTCAATTCGTGCTAATTCTTTGTCTTGTTCATCACCAATCAATTTTTTTAACTCAATCTTGTTGCGAATCGAGTCGCTAATCGTGTTGTAATAATCCTTGAGTCTTTCTTCATCTCTAGCTCTTGCTCTTGTTAATTTAGCCTGCCAATTATCTAGAGATTTTCCAATCAATATTGCACTTTGATGTTCAATTAAGCTCAACAATTCTTCAATTGGCATCGCCAATGGTGTCTCTTGATGCTCCACAGTCATTAGGTCAGACTCCCAAAACAAAGCATCCCCAATTTCTACTGGTGTTACTCCGGTTATTTCATTGATAATGAACGAAACTAAACCAATCCTTTTTTCTGAAGCATTGGCTGTGTAAGCGACATTACACAAGATGTAACGAGTAATTTCTGGTTTAGCATCTAAAAAACGAATTAAGCCATTTTGAGGTGCGAGTCTCTCCAATAAAATTTTCTCGAAGCCTGTGTTTTTCAGATGTCCATCGATTTTAACACCCAACGCACTAATAAGTCCTTTAACAGCTAATAGTTCAGATAGCTTATTTAAGACTTCTGAATGATAGGTGACAAAAACACTTTGGGGTACATCAGCAATAGTTGTAAAAGTAACTTCTTCTGGGAGCGAAAGCAACGATGCTATATTTTCCGTCAACAAAACATTTAAAATGTGTTCACCAGCAGGTTCTGCTATTCCATCATGCAGAGAAACAATTTTTTCTAAGGTAGTAATAATTGGGTCTGATAACATATTTATTCAAATCAATCTCTCAGGCTTCAAAATCTTCGCCAAAAATCTGTTCATCCAGTTCTTGAATTTGCTGATACTGGTTTTTGGCTTTCAACAAATTATCTGCCAATTGCTCGAAGGCTGTATCTAATTCCGGCTTGACCTGATGCTTGAGCCAGATATCCATAACAATTTCACTAAAGTCAAATTCATCATCCACGTTCCCTAAAATTGTTTCAATCTCTCCGACCACTAGTTCAAACATATTAATTTTGTCATGCAAGATCCGCAGAATATACTCTTCGATACTGCCTTTTAGACAAAAGTTAAAAATAAAAACATCCTGGGTTTGTCCAATGCGGTGGATACGACCAATGCGCTGTTCTATTTTCATTGGGTTCCAGGGCAGGTCATAATTAACGATCGCGTTCGCAAACTGGATGTTACGTCCCTCTCCGCCTGTTTCCGATGCCAGCAGTACAGAAACAGTATCTCGAAATGCGGCTATAGCCTCATCTTTCTGTTTAAGGGACATCCCACCAGTAAATTCTGCAAAGGGGATATTTGCAGCTTCCAGAGTTTGAGCCAAATAAGTGCTAGTTGCTTTATGGGTTGTGAAGACCAAGGTTTTCTGGGAAGATTTTGAGAGCATCTCTACCAATACTTTTGCTTTCTCGACCTGCTTCACCTGGGCTGCTCGTCTTGCTAAAGACTTCAGTTCTTCATCGGGTAGGCGTTTGGTCAGTTGCTTGAGGGAGTCAGCCAAAGCACCAGGGGATGAACCAGCACGCATTAGCAAATTGGTGCGGGAGAGTCTGTCTAGCTTGTCCTCTGAGGAACGTAGATACTCGCTCAAGTCCTGGTAAAGTTTCTCCTCGCCTGCCGACGGTGTAACGGTAATTGTGGTGGCGAAGCGTTTGGGCAGTTTGACATCTACTAGGGCGCGGGTATTTCGCACCATGACTTCCCGCATCAGGGAGCGTAACTTTTCGGGATTTTTAGGGACTCGTCCATTCCTGGAATCGACATATTCTTTTTTAAAAGCAGCTTCTGTTTGTAGCAGTCCCGGTTTGAGAAGGGTCAGCAGATTAAACAGTTCAATAAGGGAGTTCTGCACTGGCGTAGCAGTGAGCATGAGAATAAACCGCTTATTGAGGGCGTTGACCAGTTTCCAGTTGAGGGTAGTGCGATTTTTCAGGTGGTGGGCTTCATCGACAACAACCAAGTCCCAAGTGCGACTGGTGACGTGAGGATAATGTTTAGCAGACTTAGCCGTGTTTAATGAAGCGATAATTCGCGGATTATTCGTCCAAAATTCGTCTATCGGTTGTTGCGGGTCACGGTTATCTGTGGTGATAGTAGCAATATTAAATTTGTCACTTAACTCTGATTGCCACTGGGAAACTAGGGATGCGGGAGTTAGCACCAGCATGGACTGTACCATACCCCTTGCTAAGTATTCGGCTATGATTAGTCCCGCTTCAATGGTTTTGCCCAATCCGACTTCATCGGCTAGTAATGCGCGTCCACCCAGTTGTCTAAGTACTTTTCGGGCTGTTTCAATCTGATACCAGTATTTGTCAATAGCAGTTAGTGTGGGCAGGCAAATTAGCTGATCGTAGTCTGCCATTACGGAGAGGTTGAACAGGTTTAAACGCGCCTCGTAGAAGTTGATCGGGTCGTATTTACCAACTTTCAGGGCTTCTAAGGCAGTGGAAGAATTGAATTTAAATGTATAGTTTGTCTCCATGATGCACCCTTAATAGCTACTTTTTACCACACCGCGCACGTACATTTGACCAGTTCAACACTTAGTCGCCATAGAGTTCCGAGTCTAAGTTGGCAGCCAAGGAGCCATGAGATACTGCACCAATGAAGTTTGCCAGGGGGTCGCTACTGCCAGTAGGTGAGTTTGTGGTTGGTGATTTATGAGTACGTGCAAGCTGTTGAACATACCGCAACACGTCTTCTTGGTGCTGCTCTGGCAGTTGTTCAATCGCTTCAAAAATGGCTTGTTTGGTTGTCATAGGAATGACTTAATGTTGCTTGATTCTATAAAGTCTACTGCTGAAATTACCGTCTTAGCTAGAACTTCTCTTCTTCTGATACACTTCAATAAACTGGAAACTAAAACCGAGCCGGTTGACCAAATGTCAACGTATCTTCTAGGAACGAAAGCCAGTGTCAACTTCTGACAATCAATGCCGCATTATTGCCCTGTTTAACCAAGCGGGTGGTGTCGCCAAATCGACACTAACCCAAAATTTGGGATACCACCTAGCGCGACGAAAACATCGTGTTCTCCTCATTGACCTAGACCCCCAAGCGTCCTTGACTAAATTCATGGGGCTAGTGCCATCTCAGTTACAAAAAACCGTTGCTGATGCCATTATCGACGAGCAGCCCTTACCGATTCATGAGGGCATTCACGGTATGGACTTGGTTCCAGCAAGCCGAGTCCTAAGTGGAGCAGAAATGCAGTTAGTCAGTGCTGCGATGCGCGAGTTGCGCCTTAAGGAAGCCGTTGAATCTGTTCTAAATGAATACGACTTCATTCTTATAGATTGTCCCCCCAGCTTAGGATTGCTTTCCTATATCGCCTTAGTCGCGGCCACACACGTACTCGTCCCCGTTGAAACCCATCTCAAAGCCTTTGAGGGAACCGACGAACTTTTACAAACTATCACCCACGTAAAAAATAAAGCTAACCGTAAAATCACTATAGCCGGGTTTGTTCCCACTCGGTATGCTCAACAGAATTCAGCCGATAAACGCGCATTAGCAGCCATCCAAGAACAACTTTCCGCTTGGGGTCGGATTTTCCCACCTATCCCCAGAGCTACCGCTTTTGTCGATGCGTCAGAAGAACGTGCGCCCCTAGCAGTATTTGACCCGAAACATCCTGTAATCGCTATTCTTGAAGAAATCGCCAAGGCTTTGGAGGCTTTATGAACCGACGCAAACAAACTGACAAACCCTTTGGGGGTCAAATTACAACTCCACCACCTGCACCTTGGTTATCCTCACCAGATGGCGAGTTGCCAGCCGCTACTGAAACTACTATCAAACTTTCAGATATAGTTCTGCCCCAACACCAGCCCCGACGATACTTCGACCCACAAGCATTAAAAGAATTAGTCTCGTCAGTTAAACAGCATGGCATTCTCCAACCTTTGTTGGTGCGTCCAATTGGTGGAGGGAAATACGAATTAGTAGCAGGAGAACGACGCTATAGGGCAGGGCAGGAAGCCTTACTTGAAGTCGCGCCTGTGGTTGTGCGTGAGCTATCAGATGACCAAGCGTTTCAGTTGGCTTTGATTGAAAACCTGCAACGAGAAGACCTTAACCCTGTTGAAGAAACTGAAGGGATATTGCACCTGTTGGAAATCCGGCTGCATTGCGATGTAGAAGCCGTCAAATCCTTGCTGTATCGAATGAAAAACGCTCACAGTAAGGGGGAACAGCCGTCAAAATCCTCATTAAATGAATCTAGTAAAAACGTTTTTCCTAACTCAGATAATCCACAAACTGAGGACAACATTTCTGACCAGTTAGCCGATGAAACTGAATCTAGTAAAAACGTTTCTCCTAACCTAGATGAAGAACAATCAAACACGGTACAACAGGTGTTTGAGAGCCTGGGACTCATGAATTGGCTATCGTTCATCACCACACGCTTACCTTTGCTCAATCTGCCCGAAGAAATTTTAATAGCACTGCGTTCCGGTCAACTGGAATACACCAAAGCACAAGTCTTGGCGCGGGTAAAAAATAATGAAATCCGAAAAAAACTTTTGTCCGAAGCGATCGCTAACGATTGGTCTTTAAGCCAAATCAAAGAAAAAATCACCGCTTGGACGGATGATGAACTTACGCCCGACTCGAAAGCATCTAACCAAATACCAGACCGCCTTCAAAATATCACCCAGCGCATTAAAAAGCGTCAGTTATGGAAAGAGCCTAGAAAGCAAAAGCAGCTAGTAAACCTTTTGAACAAGCTCGAAGCCTTACTAGGGGATGAGTGACTTGGGGTAAATTGTCAGGTAATCTCTACTTTTAGAGTCTTTTTACCTTTGGTTCATGATTGGGTGCGAGGGGAGAAACAGAGATGGCGCAAGATTCACAGATTCGAGCATTACTCAAAGCTTGGTTAGATTATATCCATGTTGAAAATTTGAGTAATGCCAAAGTAGAAGCTGACGATTCAGAACAACCCAACATCTGGGACTCTCTCGTAAATCTGGTAGGCGATAAATTATTAATAGACGAGTCTTTATTTAAAAAACTAAAGCAACCGTTTAAAAGTGCAAAGAACTTTGAGCAAACAAAATTACCATCAATTGCTGTAGCTTTCCCGCAGCAATATGTAGTTGAATCGAATCGCCGTCAATTTCGCCCGTTGTTCACAATCAACGTTTCGACAATATTCGAGGGCAATTATCGCAGTAGCGGATGGGATTTAACTGAGTACGAGTTTCAGCCTGTTATTCCCAATTTGATGCAATGGTACGGGCTAGAGGAAGAAGCGGCTGAGTCACTGGTGACAAGGGAGGGTTTGAAAGTTTTTCTCGAAACTACTTTCAATCGTCCCTTTAAAACGCTACAAGATTTTATGGGGCTGATTGAAATACCGCCGTTCCCCGTGCGGTCAAAACTTCTCCCTTATCTATTGGATTTTGACTACGCTGCTTTTAATTACAACCTAAAAAAAGATTTTCAGAAAATTAGCGACCAGAATTACTTTCAGTGGTCAAGACCAGGACATCCGGCTTACGAATATTTATTTGGACAACCAAAAGCACCTCAACATGAAGTACTTTTTTTGGGTGCTTTTCCAAAATCACAGCCCGATGACTATCAAGCACTTGCTCTTAAACATTCGCAGTTAAATCCTATTACTGCTGTGATTGGGCCACCGGGAAATGGCAAGACCACACTGTTGTTACATAAGATAGCGCAGCAAGTGGTACGTCGAGCCGTGCAATTAGCAACAACGGGTGAAGATAGAAGTAACCTAACTGTGGTAACAAGCACTAACAAATTTGCTGTAAATAACGTTGAGAAAATCTTAGCCAACAACTTGACCTCTGACCATTTCTATCTATCAGGAGGCTCAAAGGATTTAGTTGAGAGCCAAGTGTTACCTAGCTTGCAAGCTGCACTCGATTGGTTAGCCAAAGAAACATTTAATTACGATGAATGGGAGTCAGCTAGGCAAAAATTGTTAGCTGGGGTTCAGCAAATACAAGATCATAGACAGCAAGACGAGCATGATCTCCAACAGAAAAGTGCTGATGAACAATTATTAGAGTCGCTATGCCGAGATATACAATTGCTTGACGAGGCAATAAAAACCTCTGCATTTAAATCTTCGTCACCATTAGAATTTGACCGCGACTACAATAAGTTTCCACTAGAAGCTTACCAGCAGATAGGACAATATCTTAGCAGTGCTATACGTTCTTTGCCGTCTGAAGATTACAGGCAGAATAAGAGTAAAAATGACTTCTGGTTTGCCCAGATTTTGCAGACGATTAAACGATTCTGGCAGTCGATAACCAAAACCAGCCATCGTCATGTTCTCAAACGCTTGCACAAACAGATAGAGATGCCTGTGTTGGCGACGCTGGCCACCCCATTTCAATTTCAAATCCCACTAACAACTGAATCTCTCATCGCCGCCCAGCAGAGCGTTGACCAGCTTATTGCAGAAGCATTGAACTGGCAGCAACAACAGAATGGTATTGACAGCACACCAAAACAGCTAGATTTATTACAGCAACAACTGACTAACCTGATTACTCGCCGTTCTCAAATCGAAAACCGACTCGCTACTTATCCCACCAAAGATTTATACAGTCGCTTCTACACTGAATTGCACTCGCTGCAAGTAGAGTTATTTGAGTGGTCTTGGCAATTTCAGCAACAAGAAGCTCTGCGACGGAAAGATGAGGTGATAGCTTCCTTTAGGACTTACATTGCATTATTGAATGGCGAATGGGATGCTTACCGTCAGTTAAGTCTAAATTGGAAAAACATTTATCGGGATATCAGTCTGTTATTTCCAGTGTTTCTTTGCACTTTGCACTCTATCCGCAATTTGTTACCCTATCCCGATAGTGGCTGTATTGACCAAGTAATTGTAGATGAAGCGGGTCAGATTCCACCACATCAAGTTTTCCCTGTTTTAGTGCGGTGTAATCGGGCTTTGATTGTAGGCGATCCGTTGCAATTGGAGCCGGTTGTTAATTTGAGCGACCAGAAGAAAGAGGAATATCGCAGCAAATCTTTTCTGGAACAGGGACTTACAGATGTAGATTATGACCGCTACAGCCCCACTGCTTCTACAGCTTATCACCGAGCGGCTGGGGCATCAGGGCAAATCCAAGATATTGGTCAGGGGATTATCCTTAAATATCATTACCGTTGCGTTCCGATGATTGCTAATTTTTGCGATCGCTTGTGCAATTACGGCATGATCATCAAAACTGAACCAAAAACTTCTCGGTTAGGTACTAACTTGATTGCTTGCAATGTAGAAGGGAAACTAGAAAACAACGTAAATTGGGCAGAAGTTGATGCGGTAGAAGCGTTGATTGAGGAGTTGTTAGCGGCGGGTTATTGCTTAAATCCTACTGATTCTCTTAACGAAATTGGCGTGATTTCACCTTATCGCCGTCAAGTAGATGCACTGACTCAACGCTTAAAATCTCGCTGGACAGATTTTTCAAAGCAGAGCATTGGCACAGTTCACACATTTCAAGGGGGTCAGAAATCAGTAATAATTTTATCGACTCGCCAATGTTCTGCAACTGATAGTCTCTGGTTTATTAATCGTCGGCCTAATTTACTCAATGTTGCTGTTAGCAGAGCGCGAGAACTGTTTATTCTGGTGGGGAACTTGGGGCGAATTTCTGAAGGAGGGAATACGAGAGAGTTGGTGGAATATATTAAGGAATTTGGCGAGATGCGATAATTTTAATCACTGTAACTAAGCAAGCTTTTTAATACGAATCGCACTCATTACAACACACCAGATAAAGCCTGCTTAAAGCTTGCAGCATCTTTAAAATAGATTTCAGGTTTATCTACCAGAGCTTGATCAATTAATTCTGCCAATTGTTTTGGAATTGAAGCATCGCGTTCACGAATAGGCACAGCGTTAGTTTGCAGGACTGCTAAAAATGGGTCGCCAACAAAATTGCGGGGAAAAGCACCAGTCAGCATAAAGTATAAGCAAGCAACTGTAGCCCAAATATCTACCTCCGGCTTGGCATACTTAAAATTAATCACTTGCTGCCGAGGCATAAAAACAGGTGTCCCAGCTTTAGTTCCGCTCCTAGTTTGACCGCTTAAACCTGCTTGGTCAAATGCTTTTGCTAAACCGTAATCAGCAATTTTAGCGGTGCGATCGCCATTAATGTTGGTGATGAAAATGTTACTAGGCTTCAGGTCACGATGTACCAAACCTCTTCCTCTACCAAAATTTCCGTCAGCAAGTTTTACATAGGGAATATCGGCTTGGTGAGCATATTCCAATCCGTCTAAAACTTGCATAATAATTGATATAGCTTCATCAATAGATAATCTGCCACCTCTTCGTTGCATCAAATCAAAAACGGTGCCGCCGTCACAATATTCCAAAGTGAAGAAAAAAATGCCATTATAATAACCAGAGTTTAACAGCTTAATAATATTGGGATGGTTTAAAGCTTGGGTGTTATCAATCTCTCGTAAAAACCTTTCTGTAATCTCAGGGTTACTAGCAACAGCAGGTAACATTATTTTAAGTGCCACCTCCTCTTTAGTTTCGTTGTGACGAGCCAGGTAAACAGCACCAAATCCGCCTTCCCCAAGCTCTCTTAGTATGCTGTAGCCTTGAATTGACAGTAGATCCGATTTACCAGCATTTGCTTGCTGCACCAATTGTTGCACATTCTCGGAAAGTTCTATTTTACCTACAGAAGAAATATTTAATCCAGGTTTATTTACTTTAAATTCGCTGACTTCCTCAATGCTGACTTGAAATACAGTGTCACCCAATTGAATTTCATCGTTGGGTTTCAAATCATATTCTGGAAAGGTTAATTTTGCACCTTCTTCTGGAGTTTGTTCTGGTTGGCGTTGTCCAATTTTTGTGCCGTTGACGAAAGTACCGTTTCTACTACCGAAGTCGCGCACACGGATGTCAGGAGGGTTAATATCTAGCAAGCAGTGGTAGCGGGAGATGGTGCGATGTGCTTCGTCATCGGGTAATTTGGGGTTACAGTCGGGGGAGCGACCTATGATACAGGTAGTGCGTGAGTCGAAGATAAATTCTTGACCTTTGAGAGTACCTTCGGTGATTGTGAGTATGACTTTGGCAAACATTTCAATTATTGCTTCCTATATTTATTTTTAAACTTCTCCTATTGCCGAACTAAATTTGTTTAAATAATCCTTTACTTGTTGGTAATTGGCTATCTCGCTTTTTGCCAGATATATTTTTGCTGCATTCTGAATGTCGGCTTTTCCCCCTTTGTAATCACCAAGTTCCAAGCGAGCACTACCTCTTCTAAAATAGGCTTCGGCGTTATTAGAATTAAGTTGTATTGCATAGTTAAAGTCTTGAATACCTTGCTGATACTTACCTAGCAGGCAATAAGCGTCACCTCGTCTAAAATAGGCTTCAGCATTATTAGGATTAAGTTGTAGCGCATAGTTAAAGTCTTGAATTCCATACTGATAGTTACCTACCAGACAATAAGCGTGACCTCGTTTAAAGTAAGCTTCACCATCATTAGGATTAAGTTGAATGGCACAGTTAAGGTCTTCAATTACTTGCTGATAATTTCCTAAATGGTAATGAGCTATAGCTCGATTCAAATAACCTCTAGATTCTTGGGGGTCGAGATATATAATACGACTACAGTCTTCAACAACTTGCCAATAGTTTCCCAGATTAAAGTGATAAGATGCTCGGTTGTAAAAAGCTTCAATGTCATAGGGATTATGCTGAATAGCAAGGGTATAATGCTCAATTGCCCTATCTTCTAATTTCTCAACATCTCTTATTTGCCTAATTTTGTAATGTACTCCTTTAGGTCGCAGCCAGCCGTAACCCGCGCAGCCAAGAGTGTAAAGCAGATTTTGGAAGTCTTTTTCGGTATAAGACGCAGTACCACTGCGAGTAAGTGCTAGAGTTATTTCTTCATCTGAGGGGTCGCGGTTTTCTGGTAAAGTAGCGGCGTAGGGCGTGCATAAAGTCAGGAAATTTTCTAGATAAGGTTGCGCCCCCTCGTCCCAGTCAGCAGGCGGTTGGTCTTCTAGTTCCCAGTCTAAAATCCACAGCTTCAACGTTTTGTCACGGCTTGCAGATAAAGCAAATCGACCATCTGTACTCAAAAAGACTGAGTTCACCCAGTCTGTGTGCCCTTCAAAAGTATGCAGACAGCGACCCGTTCGCACATCCCAGAGCTTCAGCGTATGATCAGCACTTCCAGATAAGGCAAATCGGTTGTCTGCACTTAGACTTACTGAAATTACGCTATCTGTGTGCCCTTCAAAGGTACGCAGACAATGACCCGTTTGCACATTCCATAACTTTATAGTTTCACCACTCCCAGACAGAGCAAATCGGTTGTCGATACTTAAATACCCTGAATTCAAACCCCGCAAGCCAGAGTCCCACGTAATGTAATCACCAAATTCTAAGTCAGCAAGTTTAGCGTTTCTCTCCTCAATTTGTATGCGTTTCTCGTCTGGGTGTTCAAAAGTACGCAGACAGCGACCCGTTTGCACATCCCACAGTTTTAGCGTCTCGTCATGACTTCCAGACAAGGCAAATCTGTTATCTGCACTTAAACAGACTAAAGTCACAGATTTTGTGTGTCCCTCAAAAATACGCAAACAGCGACCCGTTTGCACATTCCACAATTGCAGCGTATGGTTAACGCTCCCAGATAAGGCAAATCGATTATCTGCACTCAAACAAATGGTATTTACCAATTCTATATTTCCTTCAAAGGTACGCAAGCAATTACCTGTTGCCACGTCCCACAGCTTCAGCATTTCATCCCCATAGGAAAGAGCTAATTGGTTATCTGCACTCAGACACACTGCACCTAAATAATTTGCGTTTCCACCAAAGGTACGCAAGCAATTACCTGTTGCCACCTCCCTAAGTTCTAGAGTTCCGTGGCTAGTTCTAAACAAAGCAAATCGATTGTCAGCACTCAGACAAACTCTTTCTACCTTTTCAGGGCTTTTAAAAGTTATACTTTCCCAAGCGCCTGAGAATGCCTTACGGGGTAAACGGACATAGAGACTTGTCCATAGGTTCATAGCTTCTTCGCTACGAAAGTATCCTGGTTGCGATCGCGCCAAGCGAATATGTTGGGCTGTTGCTACATAGTCACCTTTATTAAAAGCTATTCGTGCTTGTTGTATTTCTTGCTCGTAAATTAAATTGATAGAAAGCACTGTTTCTGTTGCCAGAACCTGCGATAGAATCATTGGTGCTAGATAAGAACTTTTGTTGTAATTCATGCTGTCACTATCGCGTCCTGTCAAGGGGATAGTGGCATGTATAACACCTTGCCCCTGCATTAACCCTAATACCCCAGATTCGTCTTTTAATGTATGTAGGCAGCGCCCCGTAGCTACTTCCCAAAGCTTAATGTTAAGGTCATGACCCCTGGATACAACGAATTGTCCATCGTCACTTAGATATGCTGTGTGTACCCTATCTGTGTGTCCTTCTAAAGTACACAAACACCGATGTGTAGTGACATCCAATACTTTTAAGACACGGTTTTCACGCAATAGTGCAAGTTCTTCCGGTTGATAGTCCTCGTAGAAGTGAGGATACATTAATCTGAAATGGTGTATGGTATTTCGCCGCCATGAGTTAGGTAAACGCTCTTGAGCAAATGCCAGTACTGCTTTTACTTCCTGTTGTTGTGCAGCTTCCTCTTGAATGCTCTCCAGGGTTTTAATTGCCGTTGAGCAATCATCACGCTCTAAATGTACCAAAGCTAAGAGATAGTAAGCTACCCAATTAAAAGCATGGGACTGGCGCACCTGTTCCATATCTCTGACGAGAACATCATCGTTTATCTTGGCTTCTCGCCACAAAACCAAACCCCGGTTATATGTAGATTCAGGATGATGCGGTTGTATTTTAAGTGCCTGTTCCCATAACTGTAATGCTTCAGATTTTTTTCCCAAGTCCAGCAATGACACTGCTCTGTTATTGAGACTATCTGCTATATCTTTGCCCGTTTTATGTGGTTGTCGCGGGTGAGCTTCCCCCGTCACCTGTTGGTATATTTCTTGCAATTCATTCGCTACTTCCAGCATATCGTGGGGGCGCTCATCAGGATTTTCCCGAAAACAGCGCCGCAGTAATTGCGCCAGTGGCACTGGTATATGAGGCAACTGGGGATCATCTGTTCCCGTCTCCAGGTAATACTCCAATGCTTCAGCAGCTACAGTGCCATGCGACCAGGTTATTTCCCCTTGGAACATTTCCAAGACGGATATAGCCCAACTCCATAAATCGGTGCGTCGCGTCAAGGTTTTCCTGGTTGCCTGCTCTGGCGAACAATAGGCTGGTGTCATTGCACCACCACCATTCACTATTAAGGTTTTTTGCTTGCCAGATATTCCATTAAAATTTGGAAGACTGAGTACAGTTGATATATTTGGTGCGTTGGCTAAACCAAAATCTGTAACTTTTACCACACCTTCAGCAGTCATCATCACATTGTGCGGCTTCACGTCTTGGTGAATCAACCCCTGTTCGTGGGCATAGTGCAGTCCCCAAGCAAACTGAATTGCAATATCCAGAATGCACGGTAAAGATGCTGTTGCTCCCCCTCCATACAATGTGCGATTCTTAATCCAATCGTGTAAGCTTCCCCCCGCCACATATTCAGCGAATACTACAGGACTACGATCAATACGTCGCACGTAGTAACAGCTTACAGTGTGGGGATGTAAGCCCAAATTTACCCAAGTTTCAGCCTCGCGTTCAAAGTTTTCCACACCCCCCGCCGCTTCCACGATTTCTGGCTTGGGAATTTTTACAGCTAGGTCAATATTCCAACCTTGGTGTCGCACCTTATAAACCTTGCCAAACCCCCCCTCTCCAAGGATGTCGGTAACTTTGTACAAATCCAGAATGATATCTCCAACGTTCCATTGGGCAAAATTCGAAGGCATGATTTCCCTTGTCTGTATATGCTGTCAACTAGTGTTGTTCTGGGGTGTAAGATGTTCAAGATATTTACTTAAACTTTTGTCCACTAGCAGAAACAAAGTTATTAGTTCCCAATGTTGCAGATAGCACAAACGTCAGAGCTATGGTTGTTTTTTTCATAATAAATGATTCCCGTAATTTATCTAGGGTAAGATGAGATCAAGATTCAAATTGCACTGCCTATTACTTTTTACCTACACACTAATTTGTTGTTTTTCGGTCAAACATACGGCAACACCTTTCTCGTAATAAGCTGCTTCATTGATGAAGACTGGGTAAACTATTGATTTACCTTCATAAGCAATAGTTTTGCCCTCAAAAGTTAAAAACATCGGCTGACCAGGATTGAGAGGTTCATAATCTTTAAACTGTAGATTTGGGTGAATCATCGCTTGAATCTCTCCATGCTCATTTCTGGGATAATCAATAGTCCCTACATGTTGATAGAGCGTGAGCGTGTCGTTTTTTAGTGAAATTGAACCTTGGTTAAACGCCTCTACATAATCCAAAATTTCATAAATCAGTTTCTCCGTTTTCTGAAACAAATCTGCACTCAACACACCTTGAGGTACTGAACCAACTTCAACAGCAAAACCCAATTCACATTGCGAAATAAAGAAAGAATCTTCTTCATGAGATTGAATATAAAGAACCTTCACCAAAGGATTTATTGAACTCAGATATGCTGCTAATTGCAACAAGAAAGGATGAAGCTTAATAATAATCAGAGTCAATCCCATGTTTGCAGTCGTGCTGTGCAAATCCACAAAGATACTTGTCTGCGATTTATTTTTCGGTTTGAGGATTTCGATAATCAGTCTTGCCTGCCTATCTTCATTGCTCCTGAGTTCCAGATTTTGCAGGTCTTTTTTGTGGAATTTGCGGTTTAAGTCATCGTCGATGTAACGCCTGCCTTCTGCAAAGGCTTTCGGATTGCCCAACAATGTTAGTGTTTCAAAGCTAGATCGCTGAATTAGGTGAGGAAATTGCTCAAAGAGTTTAGTTATATATACTCCTGTTAGTTCATTCCCGTGGATTCCACCAATAATTACGGCCCGGTGGATTTCTTGGTTGCTTTGGTTCATGTATAGTTACTCGCTCAATACTTGTAAAAGCATGATAAAAGTAATACTATGCTTTTACAAGCTTGTATTGGCATAAAGTTAGATTAAATTGGCATAGTGCTTAATAGGTATGGAGTTAGAGAAGCTAAAATACTTTACTGTTCTGGCTGAAGAACTCAACTTCAGTCGATCTGCTGACCTCTTAGATATTGATCAGCCATATCTGAGCAAGCATATTCGCCGCTTAGAAAAGGACTTAGGATTTGAACTGTTTGACCGAGAGAGACGACCACTCCAGTTAACGCCTGGGGGAAAAGTTTTCTTTGAAGATGCTTCTGAGATTATTAGGCAGGTTGAACGGGCGAAGAGACGAGCATACAGAGCTAGTCTCGGCGAGGTAGGAAAGTTGACGATCGCACTTAATAGTTCAATTACTAACAGTGTTCTGCCAAATGTACTGCAAGCTTTTCGCTCCCATCGTCCTGATGTCGAGCTAGTTTTATGTGAGTTAGCACCGAATGAGCAAATACAGCAGTTGCTTGATTACCGAATTGATATTGGTTTTGATTTTTTGCCCAATGATAATCACCCAGATTTAGAGTCCATAACCATTTTGTCAGAGTCACTAGTGATTGCTTTACCTGAGTCACATCCACTAGTAGCTAAATCCCAAATTCCACTCAAGGCATTAGCGAATGAACCTTTTGTTTTACCTTCACCAAAGGTAGTCCACTTCTATCAGCAAATTATTAATTTTTGTGAACAGGTTTTTGGTCATGAACTAAAAGTTGTCCAACAAGCAACTTGGATGCTGACCGTATTGAGCTTAGTTGCGGGTGGAGTTGGGGTGTCTTTGCTGCTAAAAAATGCCCAAAATATTCAGCGTCAGGGAGTTGTGTACAGACCAATTGAAGGGAAGAACCTGAAAATCGGGATTGTTGCGCTTTGGCGGCGTGATGACAAATCTAATGTCTTAAATGAGTTTCTAGAGGTTGTCAGGGATATAAGCCGCAGATGGGAAAGTAAGAAAGGTCGTGGAGAATTTGCGAACTCAGGTTAAATCTAAAAAGAAGATGAAAAAGCGCAAAGTCTGAGCGTTGGCTGACGGCGATCAGAACTTTGTAAGAACCGTTTGGTAAAACTGATTGATAAAATTCTTTTACGCAAACGGGCGGTAATTGAGTCTGTCAATGAGCATCTCAAAAATATGTGTCAAATAGAACACTCTCGGCAACGCAACGTGTGTTTAACTTTTTGGTCAATTTGATGGCTGGTTTAGCTGCTTACACCTACTTGCCCAAAAAACCGTCGATTGATATTTACCCAAAAGATTTGCCTGCACTACCTCCTGCCGTTTTCTAATCGTCGAACTCACGTTTCTTACTTACGCCTCAGTCCATAAGTAAACGCCTAATTATTATTTTTTAGCCATTAATTTTCATCTATGCTTTAACTTTACAGTGTCTCATTTCCCAGATTTAAGAACTCGTGGCTCGGAGTCGGCGTAGCGGAGTGGCTCTTGCGGGCTTGCAGGATCTAGTCGGCCCAATCAGTAATCTTCATGCCCGTAAGAGCCACCGACTCCGAGAGCGTAGCGGTCACGAGTTCGGTCTACTTGGCGTAGCTCACAGACTAAAACCACGATCCTGCTGTCGCTGCTTTTGTTGCTCCTCCCTCAAATGAGCTTCTAATTCCTGACTCCAATCAGGATTATGGGTTTTGAGTCTTTTCCCCTGTGGCAACAATTTTAATACTGCACTAGCGGCTTTATTCCCTTGTTCATCATTATTGAATGCTACGACAACCCTATTGAAAGTCTTGAGAAATTCCATAGGTAGGTTATTCGGGTCATCAGCTACTATCAACATGGTTCTAGTTGCTGGTAGCCCCTTGCAACTTGAAAGAAGGTAGGTGGCGGCTGACATCGCATCAATCGGTGAAGAACACAGAAAGACGTTTTCCACCTTGTCCGTTGGTTGCCCTCCCAATCTCAGATAAAACCAACCATAAGGTGTAGAGGTGCTTTGGTCGTACTCTACAGTGCGATGATTTTCTCTAGGCTTTGACCAAACTAATGCGCCAGTTTTTTCACCATCTAAATCACGCTTGATAAATAAAATATTTCGTTGCTCATCCATGTAAAGCAACTGATTATTATGTAATCCTTGCGAAATATAATCTGGTATATAGCGTTTCTCGCTTAAGTACTTGTGCAACACTTGCCAAACAACTGTATCCTCTGGTGGTGGAGTGAACTGGGGCTGTTGCTGTTTGCGTTCAATCTCTTGAAGAAACTTTTCTAACTGCTCAACTGGGAGTGGTTTAACAGGTTTGAGCAATAATTCATGAATAGGTTCATCATCACGTTCTGGTTGGTAGTCAACGCCACGATGTTTTTGCAGGCCAGGGAAAGTGTAAGCTGCACCTAGTTGTGTGCCACTAAAAGCTTGCCCATCTTTCTCATAAGAAATGCCTTTAGACTTACCATTCCTAGTCCATCCTGTTTTTACACTAATGCCAGCTTGCTGCAACCGCATAATCAGCATTGGCATTTGGGGATTATCAACTCTGGCTCTATCAATCGTCTGCTGAACTGACTCTTTGATGGTGCGTTGTGGAGGAGAATCACGTTGTCCCTGTGAAAATTCTTCTTGTTCTCGCCTTATGCGTCTAATTTGTCCGGTGCTGGGTGTGCGATTCAGTTTCTCTCTGCTGCCCTGGACTTGCACTAAATCATAGTCCTGCTCAATCTGCCGCAGAACTTTTTCAGAGCGAACATAATCCCAAGAATCATGGACTAACAGCCCAGTATCCATCCTGATCCGGCTGGCTGCAATGTGGATGTGGTCGTCATCGGTGTTGTGGTGGCGGAAGATGACAAACTGATTGGCATCAAAGCCCATTTCCTTCATGTAGCGATCGCCAATTTCGCTCCACTTCTCATCATCTAATTTATCACCCTTAGCTGCTGACAATGAGACATGGTAAACAACACGTTCTGCATCAGAATTTAGTTGTCTCGACAGCTTAAATTCCCGTGCCAATTCACGGGCATTTCTCCCGCTCATATTGCCGCCGATTAGTTTAGCATCTTCGCGGGATTCTAAATAATCCAACAGCTTGCGAAAACCTCTGCCTTTAGTCTGCTTCCCAATCATCCTCTTCCTCTTCATCCTCCCAGTCGTCAGATTCAACATCATCTGAGGCAATGTCTCGTCTGCACTGATGCAACAGTTCTAAAAGTTCTCGTAACAGTTCTGGTTTTGCTGGTGGAGTTCGCCCCATTAATATAGCTATGTTTGTGGCTTTAACAAGCTGGTTTAGATTGTTGCCGATTTGCCCTAATTCCCAATATGTTTGTAGACTAATTTTACTCAACCGTTTTGGTAATGGACGCATCAACGCATTACGTCTCATCAGTTCACTTGCTGACATCCCCGCATCAAGTGATTTTATTCGCAGCAAGTCTAGTTCAATATCACTTAAT
Organism: Nostoc sp. C057; assembly: GCF_013393925.1. NCBI lineage: Bacteria > Bacillati > Cyanobacteriota > Cyanophyceae > Nostocales > Nostocaceae > Nostoc > Nostoc sp. C057. The sequence continues at coordinate 53,706 of NZ_CP040286.1, forward strand.
CTCACTGGAAAAATATGCTTTCGGACTAGAGCTTTAGACTGCTTGCGGTTCACCATAAGTGGAGAATATCAGGGACATTGCGAGGGGGGTTTTTTAAGGGGGGTTTCCCCACTTGAACCAGTCTGCCGTTCGAGCGCAGCGAGACAAAGCGTAAGCTTTGAGGCATGGCTGGCTTCTAGCCCAAATACGGGGGTGGCTAAGGTGTCGTGTGCTACGTATATACGGAGGGAACAGCAGGGGGCTGAAGGCAGGAGTATAAAGGCGTAGCCGTGCTGCTAATTATCCTACAACTTACAAGGGGGGATAGCAACGGCGTAGCCGGAATTTGAATCAAATCAAGTAGTCGGTAAATTCTGGTTCGGCGTAGCCACTATAGAGGAGATAAAAACGGTGTAGCTGCTATATAAAAATTCTCTGATTTAGCGAAGCTGGCACACAATATAATAGTCTGGCGTAGCCACAATACGAAAAGATAATTCAGCGTAGCTGTTTTAAGTAAAAGTCTAGATTCAGCGTAGCTGTAATAGCCAGATTTTTTAGCATTAGCTTGAATAAGAAGACCAGCGAAGCTGCCACACTAAAAAGTATAAGGCGTAGCCGTGATGCGAAGAGGTAATTCGGCGTAGCCGCAATAGCCGATTTTTGTAGGATTTTGAAAACTCTCTTGGTGCAAATTATTTTAAATAGCCGATAATTATTAGTTAATCGGTATTCATGAGTAACCATGAGTGAGCATCAGAATTCAGAAGTGATTACGAAAGAGAAGATTGATGAAGCTATCAAAGCACTTAAGGAACAGAAGCCGAAAGAGCGAGAGTCTGTATCGGATAGAGAAGCTATTAGAAAAATGAGGCGATATATCGAGAAGCTAACATCCTCTAAGTATGGGTATACTTACGATGAAGTTTCAGAGATGTTGAAGGGTCTGGGCATCAATTTGAGTGGCAGCAGAATCAAATATTTATTGGGCGAGTTGAAGAAAAGCAGCCGTCGCCAGAAAAAAACATCTACAAGCGACGATAATAATCCGTCATCAAATCCGGCTACTGAAACTCAGCCAACAGTTGTAAATACTGCATCAGATCAAGCTAGTAGTGAATCGGATAAATCAACAGTAAATAGTGCAAAGGGCAAGAGACAAAGTAAACAGCCAGCACCGCAGCAGCAAGAGGCTGAATCAAACCTATAATTAGAAAAATCCTATGAATATAGAATTATTAATTGGAACATGGCTGTTAACGGGAAGCATTTCTCTAAACAGCGACATAAAATTTATCGGTGATGAACCAGATCCGAATGGTGTCGAAAATTGGTTGAATGGTAACAGCAATAATTTAATTGCTCAGGTAGAAGCAACCGAAGGGCTAACTCTAACTATCTCATCAGATGGGAAATTTTTTGAAGAAAGAACAGGCGAACCAAAAGTTTATTGGTATGACAGAGAAGGGGTATTGGAGTCTGAAGTTATACCGTTTAACGGTCATCTAAGTTTCTATGACTCTAAAGCCTTCTTATTGGTTGATGATCTGGTATCGTGGGCTGTACCTAGCGATGAAGTTAATAAAAAAAAGCTTAGATACGATGATGGGGACACGAAAATAGCTGATAGCATTGAAGTTCAAGGCTCACAGCTTATACGAACCATCTCAGTAGTAACGGATGAACTTTACTTAGATAGAGTAATTATCGTATACAAAAAAGCAAATAAGTGAAGGTATGCGCTAGCCACTTTTCATCCTCGTCTAAGTCAGCCAAATTTTTATTACTACCGCTATTAAGACTATCTACATAGCAGGAGTAATATTTTTTCTTTCCGTAGCCCAGCCAGCAACAACATAGAAACAATGGCATCCTAGTTTTAGTCTTTGAACGGGTCAAGTTAGCCACATAATAGGAATCAATATGGGAGAAGCTAGAAGGCGTAAAAAGTCAGACCCCAATTGGGGTAAATCGGGAGGATTTAAAAAGTCAGACCCCAATTGGGGTAAATCCGAAGGATTTAAAAAGTCAGATCCCAATTGGGGTAAATCCGAAGAATTTAATCATCCCAACAAACCTAAAATCACCTACTTGACTGAATCACATCCCGATTATCAAACCGCCTTTGACATTAAAAATGCTCACTACGCTGGCAAAACTCGTGTTTACCTTGTTCGCTTAGATTATGACGATGGTGAGTATTTTATCGGCGCAGTCAACACATTCTTAGTCGGTACTGAAATTACAGTCAACGCCATCTGGACTCCCTACCCCAACAGCCAACGCACAGGTCTAGAAATTCTAGACAGTATCCGTCGAGATATTGGTTTAAAAGCTAGAGACGAAATGTTTCAGGCCGATGCTGTTCTGATCGACTTTGAATCTGACTGAATAAATTAGCAGTTTGGTACTGGTGATGATTCTGATTCAGCAATCAACATCGGGAAGTATGTACGTGCTAACCACTTTTCATCGTCGTCTAAGTCAGCAAAATTTTTATTACTACCGCTATTAAGACTATCTAATAGCAGGAGTAATATTTTTTCTTTCCGTTGCCCAGCCCTAGAAGCATTACAATTCTCAAAGCTTTAGTTTAATTAGACTGATGACGTTCACCTATTCTCTATACCCAGATAATTGGTCAGAAATTGCCACGGCCGTTAAGCAACAAGCCCAGTGGCGTTGTCAAAAGTGCGGGTTACACTGCATAGCCCCTGGTGAAAAAACATCACATTTAACACGCTCAAAACGCAGGGTGTACACCCTACAGGTTCATCATTGGGACAGAAACCCAGCAAATAACCACAGAAGCAACCTTATAGCTCTTTGTAGTGCTTGTCACCTTTTATACCATAGAGGTGGGAAATCAAATGTTTCACCGGGGCAGCTATCTTTGTGGTAAATAAGT
>NZ_CP040287.1:0-38587 GCF_013393925.1 Nostoc sp. C057
ATGCTAGAGTCAGAAAAACTTATCCAGATAGTACAAGCTTGGCTAGGCTACATCAGGTTAGAAGAACTGACTCAAGCCGAGGTCGAGCGTTCTTCAGATATTTATTCAAAAGTAGTAGATAAGGGAGTGCAGCTTGTTGGTAACAAGTTACTGTTAGATAGCGAAGTATTTATGCAATTCCAGCAACAGCAGCAAGCAGCCAAAAGAGGGAACAAAAATGATGTTCAGATGGCTGTTGCTTTCCCACAAATTTATATAATCAACGGCAAGGGCAAAGACCAAAAGCTGAAATATCTGCCTCTGTTTACAATTGATATTTCACCCATATTCAAAGGTAATTACCGCAAAACTGGCTGGGACTTGACCGAGTACGAGTTTCAGCCAGTGGTTGTTAATTTGATGCGGCTGTACGGGCTAGAGGAGGAGCAAACCGAATCACTGATTGTTGCGTCAGGAATTGGAAAATTTTTAGAAGATACATTTAAAGGAAGATTCCCAACGCTTCGAGACTTTCTTGAACTGGTAGATTTACCCGAAGTCAAGTACAAAACCTCTCGACAACCTTATTTGCTTCGCTGCGACTTTACGCCCTACAATGCCCTTCTGAAACTTGATCTGCAAGAAATATTCAAGGAACTTCAACAACCGGACTCTAAGGCGGAATGGCTAACTGAAACGCACCCAGCAATGCAGTACCTCTGGGGTCAGCCACAATCACCCAGAGATGAGGTGATATTCTGGGGAGCTTTTCCCTCTCATGCACCTGATGAATTTCAAGCGTCTGTCCTGAAACACGCCCAAGAGAACTTACTAACTGCTGTTTGTGGGCCACCCGGTACTGGAAAAACAGAAGTGTTTCTGCACCTCATAGCACAGCAAGTAGTGAATCGGGCGTTACGGCTTGTTTGCGGTGAAGATGATGCAAATAATTTAATATTCTTTGTCGGCGCTAATAACAGCACAGTTAAAAAATTCCAACAACGACTGACTAGAAATTCTCCTGCTCAACAGTTTTATCTTCCAGGCGGCAACCAAACTAATATCCGTAAGGAAACTCTACCCAAACTGCAATCAAACACTGATTGGCTGCGTCAGACTGAATTTAATCATGAGTCTTGGGAGCAAGCTAAACTCGAACTACTGCAAGCAGAAAGTCAAATTCAGCAACTCATAGAGCAAGACCGCTTGAATACTGCTCAAAAAGTCACTGATGCCGAACAGCGATCGCAACTGGATTTAGAAATCCAATTACTCAATAACGAGATTGCTGCTACTGATTCCAAGTTACAAGCCCTAACTGAACAACTATCAAGTTTGGCTCCTTACGAAAATTTTCCCATTGATGCTTACCAGCAGATACAAGAAGCTTTATCCCAGGCAGAACGAGAGCTACCAAAAGAGTCTGACTCCATCACCAAACGCGCCTTGAACTGGCTTAATGCTACTACCGATCAACGAATTTTCCGCCGGTTGGCTTTGCGAATCAACGCTGCTGTGTTAAACACCTTGGCTTCCTCTCATCCTTTTCAGACCCCCCTTGATCACCCTAGTTTAACCGCAGCCCAGGCTTCTGTTACCCAAAAACTAGATTTTTCACAGCAATGGCAGAATATTAACCGGAAAGTAACTTCAGTTCAAACCCAACTAACAGCTTTTAATAATGAACTAGAGCTAAAACTTTTCAGACATCAACAAATTCATAAACAAATCGATAGTTACCCACAAGGGGATTTATACAATCGTTTTTACCGTGACTATCACCAATTACAGGTAGAACTGTTTCAACGTGCCTGGGCTTTTCTGTTGCAAGAAACTCTCCGACGCAAGGAGAGCGTTATGAGGGCATTGTCAACTTATGGCAGCGTCTTGACGGGAGACGGAGAGGCATTGCTCAAACTGGAAAGTGATAGTGATGCTATCTACCGTGACTTGAGCTTGATTTTCCCTGTTATTACCTCCACCCTTCAATCAATGCGTAATATGTTGCCAATTCTTCAGCCCAATATCATCAAGCTGGCACTGGTGGATGAGGCAGGTACAACTCTTATACATCAATTATTTCCCTTGCTGGTGCGATCGCAACAGGCAGTAGTTGCTGGCGACCCCCAACAAATCGAGCCAATCGTAAACCTTTGCGACGATACTATCAAACAATATCTGAAAACTGCTTTTTTGGATATGGGCATGGGGAATGAAGACTACTATCGCTATGCCCCCACTGCCAAATACACAGCTACGGCTTATCATCGTGCTGCTGGTGCTAATGGCACAGAATCCGACTTAGGCAACGGCATTATCCTCTCTAATCATTACCGTTGCACCCCGTCTATTATTCAGTTTTGCAGCCCCAACTATCCCGGTGGTCTACAAATCCTTTCAGGTGGTCAGCAGACTGCAACGGTCAAGCATCTGCTGGCTTACCACGTTGAAGGAAGCCACACCCATAATACCAATCCAGAAGAAATTGATGCTGTAGAAACTATAATTGCGTCCTTGCTAAAACATGGGTATTCTACTAACTCGGATGACAACTCAAAAACAATTGGGGTGATGTCGCCGTTTTCGCAGCAAGCGAACGCGCTCAAGTATCGACTATCTAACCGTTGGCGAAACTTTTCTTGGGATGATATTGGCACAGTTCACACCTTTCAGGGCGGAGAGAAAGCAGCCATCATCTTCTCTGCTTACCAGTGCCACCAAGAGCATAGTTTTTGGTTCCTCAACCGCAAACCTAATTTACTGAATACAGCCGTTAGTAGGGCAAAGGAATTGTTTGTTTTGGTGGGTAATCTCAGAGAACTAGAATTAGCTGGTGGTGAAACTAAGCGGTTAGTTGAACACATTCGGCAACATGGAGAAATTCACACTCTTCGTAAGCCTTGAATGCGGCATGGAGGGTCAGAAGTTGACACTGGCTTTCGTTCCTAGAAGATACGTTGAGGTTTGGTCAACCGACTCGGTTTTAGTTTCCAGTTTACGTGGTGAAGGTGAAAAAAGTTTATTAATAGGATAGAAATTGCAGTAGAGTTTATATAACTTCACTGTGTCACTTAATATTATTGCGGAAGTAGCGAAGCAGAGAAAGCCGTAGAAACAGTAATAAATATTAGTAATAAGTAATGAACAATATGTCAAATCAGGATTACTATTATGACGTTGCACTTTCCTTTGCAGGGGAAGACCGTAAATGCTCTGAAGAATTAGCACAAGTTCTAAAAGCCCGTAGTATTAAAGTCTTTTATGACAAATACGAAGAAGCAACACTTTGGGGCAAGAACCTATATACTCACCTTTCTGATGTGTACCAAAGGAAAGCTCGTTTCTGCGTTATGTTTCTTTCACAACATTATCGTAAAAAGTTGTGGACAAACCATGAACGTGAGGCGGCCCAAGCCCGTGCTTTTGAGGAAAATAAAGAATACATTCTTCCTATACGTCTGGACAATACAGAGATACCTGGAATTCTACCTACTATTGGATACATAGAATGGTCTAATGCTAATTCAATTGCAAACCTCATTGCTGAAAAATTAAAACAAGAAATTTCAAGCCAACGCCAGTTAGATTCTGTCAATTTGGAAGATGTTGCTTCTGAAAAGGGGATAGACTATCCTATAATCACGACCTTCCCAGCGCCAAGTGATGACCTCAGTTATAAAAAAAGTGTGGACTATACTCGACTACGTAAATTGCTTCAAGCAGAACGGTGGGAAGAAGCAGATAAAGAAACTCTTACTGTCATGCTTAAAGCAGCTGGTAGAGAAGACTGGCTAACTTATGAATCTATTACACACTTTCCCTGCACAGACTTACTCACTATTGACCAACTTTGGGTAAAATACAGTAAAAGCCGCTTTGGCTTTAGTGTACAAAAACGTATTTGGGAAAGTGTTGATCGTTACTACGGAGAGTTTGGCAATCGTGTCGGATGGAGGAAGGGATGGTTGAGTAAATATTGGATAGCATACTCAAATGTGACTTTTAATACCTTAGCACCAGAAGGACATCTCCCGGCTATTATCCAGCTAAAAGAATTTGATTATTCGATATTCGCCATTCAGGGTGCTGCTAGCAGTTCAGTTCTAGAATTGACTGGGCTACTCTTCTCTCGTCTTATAACTTGTGAGATGATAGGGTGACAAAAGAACTAGCGGGTCATATCATGTCCGTTGGAACACAAAGGCAAGGACGGTGTGCCAGACGGTATCTTTGTCCTCTCATGACAGCTGTGTTAGCGCTAGGCCATTCTGTAATAAATTTCCAAATAATTGTCTTAATATTCCATTTTAATAACGCATTTGGTTTTTTATTTCGCGTGCAGTATTCTAACGAGAACTTTCAACGTTTCGTCAGTCCTCTATGTTTAATGGTTCTATCTCTTATGAAGGCACTAAAATTTGTTTTGGACAGGAAGGCGTAGATATAGCATAGCTGACATCCGGGGCAAGATAGGCTGAAAGTATCACTACATAAGCTTTTTAACTATTGCTTCTTTAGAAATCATTCAAGCCTTGTTTGCCTCTCATTAGACGAAGCTGGCACAAGGTTTTTACGAAATAATCAGGGATTGAGTCATGTTACTGTCATACTACGCAATCCCATTTTAGGCGAATTTGTACTATCTTGCCCCTGGTGTCAGCGACGCTATATCTAGCCCTATCTTCCTGCTTTCTTAGCAGCTTCCTCTATCCATAAGCCAATATTTTTATAACCCTCATTTAAAACCCAGTCGTAAGTTGGGTATAACTCAGAAAAATAAGTTTTTTGATTATTAGTTTCAACATAGATGGTATTGAAAGGGTTTTCACCTCTGATGTCAGTTTGACCTAACACATTTTTCAATCCATGAATGTATATGCCAAGAAGCCCCTTTTGACGAACAAAGCTCTGTTCAATTTCATAGTTAACCCATCTTCTCTTAGATGTCTCTGCTCCTATTAATACGACAGTAACAGAAGTATTTGTCAGTCCATCATTAATTAAATTTTTAAGGGCAGTCTCACCTTTGGTTTTTGCTTCTTCCCATAGTGAGGCATCGTACCACACTGCTTGTTGTTTTCCAGGTTGAACAACCCAACTATTACGGACTTGATTAACACGCCAAATATCTCTTTGGTAATGAAAGCTGAAGAATGCACGACGTGCCATAAATTGTTCTTGCCTAAGAAACTAAATAAAGTTTAATACACTTTATCCTCAAACTTTATAGTATTAGCACATATAAAGAATCAATGTCAGTAGACCGAAAATTTTTGCAATATTCGTTATGATTGTGAATGCGTAAACAGTTGCAGTTACAATAAATTTAGCCAAGAACATATAGCAGTAGTTGAAAAAGTCAGTGAGTAACTCTAGTCCACAGTCACAACCAACTAAAGTAACGTTTGAGTCCGATGCTGTGCAAAGTTATCTGAATATTTTGCAGGGGGTTATTGCGCGGATGGCATCTAATAGTGCTAACTGCAAAACTTGGTGTATTTCCTTGGTGTCAGCAATTCTCGTGGTGATTGCAGATAAAAATAAACCTAATTACGCTTGGATATCGTTGATACCAATAGTACTTTTCTTTCTACTAGATTCTTACTATCTGGGTCAAGAACGGAGTTTTCGTCAAATTTATAATGATTTTGTAAAAGAGATGCATTCTTTTGGTGAAATTACAATTGATAAGCTCTTTGCTTTAAAGCCGCCTAAAGGTATGAATGTTGTCAATTTATTGTTTACGTCTAGTTTATCTTTTTCTATTTATCCGTTTTATCTAACATTGATATTCACTGTAATCATTGCAAGATACCTAATTCTCTAGGAAAAGTTAATTTTTATCTTGCAGTAAAAAGTTAGGTTTTGTGATTTTACCCATTCCATGACAAAATTGTGAACCATAGTCATAGTCTGACCAAAAGTTAACGTCATTGCAGGGTACCTCTTGTAGGAGCTACATATAAGCTTGGCCGGTTCGGTCTGCGATCAAGAACTTCCAGAGCAGATAGAGTTTCTCTCAAATTTAAAGCAAGTAGTTGTTCAAAAAGTTTTAGACCAATTTCACGGTAATTATCTTGACGATGTAACTTAATAACAATTGTCGTGAGAATTTCAGCTACCAAAGCTAATGCTATTGCTGGATTTCTGATTTCTGTTCCCACCTTGCTCAGTATACTCTGGCAAATTTCTGATACTACTTGAGGTTCTGTATCAACTAAATTTCTATCTTCAATGATTTCAATGATATCTGAAGCCGCTTTTAAAAGTACTGGCTTATTATTACACACTGCTTGAATTAGTTGCCGCATTCCAGAATCTAACTCAAAATGCTCTTGACTACGACTAAAAACATTAGCCACAGCACTTTGAATAACTTCTATTGTAGAGTGGGCAAGGCAGTAGAGAATTTCTGCGGCAATCACCCTACATCTATTTTGACCCCACAAATAGCTTGCTGCATGAGCTAAACCACAAAGAATAGCTTCATTATCCTGACTTGTAAGATGATGGTGAATTCTTGCCACTGACCATTCATCCTGATATTGGAAATAGTGAATTAGCAATAATTCTCCATAAACTTGATGACAAAAGCTTGAGTCCTCTGCTAAAAGCATTTCTAGCCAACCTTGAACTATTTCTTGTGGTTCAAACCATCCAACATTGCGTGAAATACAGAAAAGCGTAAATCGGTAGTAGAATATCTGAGGACAATTGCGAATCACTTTATCAAACAGTTCAGTTGCTTGAGTACGATCGCCATTTAATAAAGCGGGCATAGCGGTTAAAATATCTACCCAAACTGCTGGATGTTGTTCTACTTCTAGCTGAGACTTAATAAACTTTGCCCAGTTTTCTAAATCTGGGGGATTTTGCTTTAAATAACCATCAGTGAGCGCTCTTACAATTGCACCTCTACCATCAGGTAGAAAATGTGAGCCACCTAAGCCAAAAAGAACTGGTGTTTTTAGATCGTGTGAACCTTTTTTTTCTTCGTCACGATATTGGGATAAATCTGGCTTTGTATGTGTTGATAACCAATTCTCTAGCAAAGAGAGAATTGATTGTGGAAGCCCTAGATTACGCTCTGCAATTTTTTCTAAAGCAGATGCTGCATCTGATCGATATTCTTCAGAAACAAATCCACGTTGTTCAAGGCTTTCTACAAGCTGAATCAAATTAGTTACTGGAAAATCAGTTTCTGCTATTTCTCTCAACGCATAACCAGCATACATTTCATGACGCTGTGGCTCAAGTTGTGGAAGAATACGAATAAAACGATCTGGATCATCTTTAACTAGTTTACTAAAATCATAAGCCTGTGATGATGCACCCCCAGCACGAGACAAATTCCGTTGACGCATCATATAATCTGTATCTGTTATGTCTGCTAGTTCATTAAATAAGTTCAGCAAATTTTTGTCAGATGCACGTTTCATTTCCTCTACTGTCATCGGTGAACCTACAATGTGTGCAATTGTAGGATAACTCTCTTCTTTTCCATTAACAATCCAGGGGAAAGCACGTATTAATTCGTTGCGCCATCGCGTTGCATCTGAACTTAGATATTGTTCAGGTATAGTGAATAAAAGCCTAAGTTGATGTTGACGGTTATACTGCAAGAAATTTAACTTTATTTCAGGCGAAAGTTCCCTGTCTACAGAGTAGTAGATAAATTTACGAATTGCTTGTTCTATACCCCCTATATCTTGAGGTTGGAGATAGGGACAAACTGATTCTATGAGTAACTTTGTTTCCTTATAGACATTGTTAGAATCTCCTAAAGTAAAACGTCTAGCATCTCCAAGTAAGTAATTCAATACTACCTGCGGTTCCTCAGATGCTATCTCTACTAATCCGTGAGCAATTAAGCGGTGAATCAGCAGGAAATCCGAGCTAATATTTTTACCAAAAAAATCTATAAAACTCTGTTTATCTTGTTTAGCTATTTGGACAATAGCCAATAAAAATACTTGTATAATTTCCCCTCTATCAAAATCTAAACTAATTAGGTTGTCTTCATAGTATCTATTTTTTTGATAATTTTCTTGATCTACAATCCGGCTTAATATATCAGTAAACCAAGACCAAACATATATTAAAAAAGCTTTTGGATTTCTTATAGCAAAAATTTCTAGTTTATAAAAATTACTTCTATTTTCAAGTAAATTTCTGAAGAAAGTTTTGGTATTATGTCTATAGGCATGAACATATCTTTCTGCCTCATCTGCATCAGGTGGTAATTCGGGAATTGGTTTATTACTTTCAGCAATAGCTTGTTCTAATTTATAATCCAAATGAGCGCGTATAATTCTTGATGCAAGGTCTGGTAAGTTTTCTAAAACTCTTTCTGCAATTACAGAAACACTATACCAATCTATATTGGAACGCCGAATTATTTGTTCAGCGTGCCAGACTTTCTCAGAATTCCACTGCTGAATGTTCAGCATAATCCTGATACTCAGAACATCATATCTTGCCTCATTCAGCCAGTACCTTTCCAGGAGATTCCAGACATCATCTACTGCAAACTGAGTCGCTGTGAATAAGATAGAAAAACAATAAGCAGCTTCATTAGGCTGCTTTTCTAACCACTGCCAAAACTCAGGACTATGGCAGAGACGAGTGAACCAACCAGGGCTACCAATCATCGCATCTAAAACTTTTGGTCCTTCTGTCTTTGAATTGAGAAGGGGGATGAGAAGTTCAGCCTCGATAAGTTCAGGTTTATTTTGTGACCCTACAAATTCAATCAGTAGCGTATAAATATGGGTTCGCACATAAATAAGTTGCAGCAATTGCCAAAAATTCAACACCCGAAGTCGAATTTTGCCAGACAAATGACTTAAGCTTTTGAGAGCTAACTTGGCAACTTGATTTTTTAAGAAGTGATTATTCACATCAGCATTCTTCAACAGTATTCGCAGTTGCTGTTGATATTGTTGGGGAGATGTTCCGCGTACATAATTGAGACTTCTTAAGAGAATAGGTCTAACAAACAAACCATCCTGACGTTCCAGCACTAAATCGACCAAAGATGCAGAAGAACCACGGGCAAAAGTACGAGCCAATGTGTAGTCGTAGTAAGTTTGATGGCAAAAACCAAGAGTTGAATTATCTCGATTAAGCATCAAAATACCTGCTTGCTCAAGATATCGACTGACTTCTACGGAGTGATCGGCTACCGAAGTAGGCAACCACAATACCTCCTCATCCTTCATACGTTGTGCCAATCGTTCTAAAAAGTCAATGTATTTTTCTGGTTTTGGTTGATTGAGAATTCGATTTTCCCACAACTTATCTAGCAACTTCTGGGAGGAATCAAAAACTTCTCCAGGTTTAGCAACTTCAAAAAATAGCTTCAAATGTAAAGGGTTTTGCAATAACTCTTGTAACGGTTCCCCCATACTATTGGGTATATGCCCCTCTTTTTCTAATAAAGGAGAAACTTGCCCCCATGTTGGCAAGCTAAGAAATAAAGGTTCAAAACCTTTAAGCCGAGCAAATTGGCTACCGTGATGGAATTCAAATTCACGGCAAGTAGCAATAATATGGATTCCCTTTGTTCCAGCAATGGATTGAATCAGGTTGAGTAAAACATTTAATCTTCCCGGTAGTTTATCTAGCAATTCCGCAACTGCATCGAGTTGGTCTATCAGCAGTACAATTCGTTCTTTATTGGCAACAGCTTTGATTGCATCTCGTGGATTCATGCTCAAATGAACCTGGTCATCATTTTGCAAATCTTCAAGGTTATTAATTGTATTGCTCAGATAATCAGCTTTGATTGCCAGTAGCACGTAACCTTTATCAACTACACGATGTCCTAGCGTTGCTAACAATGCAGATTTTCCAGAACCAGGAATACCAAGAACAATTGTTGTGGAAGATTCTTCTGATTCTATGCGATTTAGAAGCTGGTCTAACTCAAGACGATCAATATGTTGGTCATTACCTAGTGTTCTCTGCCAATTTAGCAATCCTTTAGAAGCATCAAGAAATTCTGCGCGTAAATTTGTGTAGTGGGTTTCGTCTAGAAAATATTGCTGGCGATCGCGGCGTGGTAATGGTGGTAACGGAATGATGTGACCCAGTGCAGGTTTAGTATTTTGTGGTTGATTTGTGATGTAGCGGTATAATAAAAAATACTCTTGTTCTAGAAGATATGAGGTATAACCACGAATCACAATTGGGATATGCTCTCTATCTTGAGCGCAAAAAACAATCGGAATAAATTTATTAGACTTGCTGTGGGTATCATAGAGTTCTTGACTAATAATTCCTCCTTCCCAAGTCACTCCTCGACCTTTCCCCGCTTCTTCGTGACCTCGAAAGCGACGATTATACACCTCAGTACAGATGACAAGGACAAATTCAGCCCAATCGAGTTGATTCATCATCCACCGAGGCCAACCCTCAGATGGAGAAACTTCGTATTGGTCAATATTGCAATCAACTCCCCCCTTTATCAGATGGTCAGCAAGTTCTAGCACACGCTTTTTATGTTCTTCTGAATCATGACTATAGCTAATAAAGACTTTTGGAGGAGCAGAACCAGAATTCATTATCTTATTTAATAGAAATGGGAATGATTAGCACTTTTATCCATGATAATCGGTTGCCACTCTAGCTAATAGCTTGTACCACTTTTTGGAGAGTTTCCTGATCTACAATCCAGAAATCGCGATAGTGGCCAGTAAGTGTCAACCTCTTTTTTTCATCTGCCACCACGTAGCTTTTTGTGGTTGGGATAACTGTCACTCCCATGCGCTCAAAATCATAATATTTACAATACTTCTTGCTATCGGGAAATATCAGGACTACTCCGTAAAGTGGGTGTTCTCCGTTTTGGGAACGGTTCTGGTTTTCCTCAAAGAAGTGATCCTCCAGTTCGCGTCTACAGTAGGATGAGCTATACCAGGCAGCTGTTGCCACAAATATCATAGTGTGTGCTGTTGATACTGCGTATCTGTAGTATTCGTCCCAGGCTTCGTTGAGAGAAGCAAGACCTCCAGCTGTAGGACGTATTAGCTTCATTTCATGCCTAGTTCCCGGAACATTATCTAGCCCAAAAGTATCCAGGTAGACATTGTTAGGCTGCGTATAGCCTTTTTGCTTCATAATTTCCTCTCGCAACCACTGCCCAAACATCGCACCCCCATCAGCTGACCCAAAGCTTAATACCACGTATGTTTTACCATACTTACTCACAATCTGTTGGATTTTTTCTGCTTGGTTCATACTGTTGCAAATGGTACAGATAAAAATACAGTATCTGGTCTGCCAACCCGTCATTTCTAGGCTAAAGACCATCGTTAGTTTTTTCTACACAACCAATTGATCTATACTTTAGTTGCCTAATTGGGGTTCTAGTTTTAGTGATATTACTCACTTTTACACCTTCGCTAATTCCTCCCATATAGAATTTGGTATAGAAATATTCAAAAGTCCAAGGCAGAGATCGCGTTCTGCTTCTGCTTCTCAGTTACCCCTAGATAACGCTCCAAAGCTGCCAAAGTCCGATGCCCCGATATCTCCTGAATGTGGCGCAACGGTATTCCAGCATCGCTCATCCGGGTTAACGCCGTCCTCCTGAAGCTGTGGGTACTAACACCCTCAATCCCCAGCCGCACACAGGTATCTCTAAGGATTTTATCAGCACTTACCTTATGGATATGTAAGAGTCCATGCCGACCAGGGAACAAGAACTCTTTGCGGCGGTTAGGGTTGTACTCTTCTAAATACTGCCTGAGCTTGGGATGCACTTGAATTTCCCTGGTGTCCCGCTTGCCTTTGGTGTTGACACTCCGTAGCACCAACACCCCTCTGACACCGTTGCTGCCAAACACATCTTTCACGGCTAAAGTGCAAGCTTCATTGATCCGGCAGGCAGCATAAAGACACACGCCAAATAGAGCGCGATCGCGTGGGTTGACAAAGCCCTCAGTAAATAGGACATTGATTTGGTCGGGTGTAAGGATTTCTGCCCTGCCGAACCGGTTGATTTTCATTTCATTGAAGATTGCAGATTGCAGATTTTAGATTGTTTTTGGAGATTGTAGAAGGAAGATTGAAGCAAGAGATTGATTAATTGGGGTTATAAATTCGAGAATCTTTGGGTTTTGACCGCAAGGTTTTGAGAGAGGACACCAGCATTGATACAATTTCGTTAGCTTCCTGCATCAAGCTCTGAAGTTTGTTAGAGTCCACTAATTTCGCTTTGACAATCAGTTCCATCCAGTAAAGTGATTCATCAGCTTCCTCTAATGTAATATTGAGCTTGGTGATCAGTTCAGCCGTTGATTTGGCACGACAAGCTGCCCGATAATTGGCTCCTACTGACGTTCCTGAGCGGAGTAATTGTTTGCCTATGACTTGTGAGGTTGTTTGGTCTTTTGGTAAGGCTTCAACTAAATTAATCACCCGTAAAGCACTCGTATTGGGTTCTCTCCTTAAACTGCTCCTTGTCCATTTCTCCCCCAATCTGCAATCGGCAATCTCCCCTCGACAATCCTACATGGTCTTTGTGTAATAACACAATGTAACTGACCGAAAAGCCTAATCTTTCGTTCACCAATTCAGGCGATTAACCCAGACTTATCAATCAGCCCTCAAGCACGACCGCTACAACCCGCATTCTCACGTTGGCTGATTAAACTTGCTTATGCTTATAACGCGATGACCACTTGCAGGTATGATCTGCACCAATAGTATTCGTTCATGTTGGGGCTGTCTCAACTGTCTATACTCCTTCTATACCCCTGGTTGATCAATCGTTGCTATCAATGTGTGATATCAACTGTAGCGACAGTTCTGGTTGACAATATTTCCCGATCTTCCGCTTTCCCCACCGAACTGGGAGCCGCTTCGCTTAGAGCAGGTGGTATCGGGGACGGGTATAAATCCGCTTGTGGAGTGGCCAAGACTTGCACCCCCGCCCCCGACACTCCGCTTGCGCCACCTGCTCTACTCCCAGTTCTTGATTTTGGTCTAATTTAGTTTTCAAATTTTTCAGTGATAACAACCCAATAAATATCTACTCTTTGGTAATTTGGCAGCGAGTCAAAAGGACTTCAGATGGATACCTAAGCCACTCGCCTGTAACGCGCCAACTACACGACGCTTGAAGCTAGGAGTAGTTTCATCATTGATGAAATCAATTTGATCAGCCTCAGTTGTCACCGAATTCGTTACCTCAAGTTGTTTTAGAAGGCGTTGAATTTCAATAGCAGATCAATGCCTACTCAAATCAAAAGTAATAGTCAAAATCTCTTACATTATTTTTGTGTATTTAATATGCTTGCACTTGAAGCATATTAAATTACCGAAAACGAAGGTTATAAAAATTGATACCGAATGTGGTAGGAGTATTTAATGAGACTAAAGCTATTGATAGGAATTGCTGCTGTCTTGGCTTTTATGTTTGGAATTATTTCAACACTGTATTATTCTAACAGCATTGGGGAGTGGACTGGTATTGGAAAAGATTCAAATAAATCAGTAACCACAGAACAAGAAATTAATCCTAAAACTCAAGAAGTTCTTAAGATAACCAAAAAGGAAACTGAAAACTTCCAATCGGCTAAGACATTGTGGGATTGGTTGGGACTTTCGGGGACAATTGCCATTCCGTTTGCACTATTTTATTTTGAGCGAACGGAACAAAGGCGTTCTGATAAACGCGCTCAAGAGGAGAAAGAGCAAGCTGAAAAACAAGCTCAGAGTGAAAAAGAAATAGCAGACAGAAATTTACGTGAGCAAGCCCTAGAAGCTTATATAGATCGAATGTCAGAATTGCTGATTGATAAAGAACTAAAAATATTAATTAATGAAAAAACAGATTCGAGACAACAGAAGCTAGATACAAAGCTAGATACGATGCTTGACATAGCACGTTTTAAAACATTGTCAGTGCTACGAAGATTGGATAATGATGCACAACGAAAGGGAAGTCTTATTCGATTTTTATTTGACGCAGAACTTATAAGACATCTGGATTTAAGTAATGCCGACCTGAGTAATGCCGACCTGAATAATACCGACCTGAGTAATGCCAAGCTCAATAGTGCCAACCTCAGTAGTGCCAGCCTAGAAGGTGCCAACCTCAGTAGTGCCAGCCTAGAAGGTGCCGACCTCAATACTGCCAACTTCACCCGTGCCAACCTAGAAGGTGCCGACCTACAAGGTGCCAACTTCACCCGTGCCAACCTAGAAGGTGCCGACCTACAAGGTGCCAACCTAGAAGGTGCCTCCCTCAATACTGCCAACCTCGTAATTGCTAACCTGAGTAATGCCAACCTAGAACGTGCCTCCCTCAATACTGCCGACCTCAGTAGTGCCAACCTGAGTAATGCCAACCTGAGTAATGCCAACCTAGAAGGTGCCAACCTGAGTAATGCCAACCTAGAAGGTGCCAACCTAGAAGGTGCCAAGCTCAGTAGTGCCAAGCTCAGTAGTGCCGACCTACAAGGTGCCAACCTAGAAGATGCCAATCTCAATAGTGCTAACCTAGAAGATGCCAAAAACCTAACTTCAGAGCAAGTTAAGAAAGCCAAAAATTGGGATAAAGGAAATTATAATAAAGATTTTCGCGTCTTGCTTGGTTTCCCGTCAGAGAACGCTGCCGCCACCCGCTCTAGCCCAGTTATTAACAGCTAAGTCCATGATTCTCTAGCAATTAATCATCAAAATCAATTGGCTGGCCGTTGAAATGCTTGTGAATGCTTTCGGGAGTCAACCAAGCTGGAATTGTCACCTTTTTATCTACTTCTGCATCACCAAGAGAATTATTTAAACCGTTGATTGTTGCAACTTGAAGAGGTGTCTTACCATCGGCGGTTTTGCGGTCAATTTGAATAGTGCCTCTGCTTCTACCTTTAGCAGTTCCATCACTTCCACCAACAGCAGTATTAGTGAAGAAATGGGCGATACAGACTAATCTTTCTTCAGCTTTTCTAGGGTCGCTAAGAGATGCTTTAACAAACTTTTTGGCAGGCTCCTTGGTGATGTCTGACTCAGAATAGTTAGTGAATTCATCAACTAGTAACTGTTGCGGTTGCTTATCAGGTTGATTGTTAATTCTGTCTAGCCAACGTGAACGGGCATCATCAAAAGCTTGTCCTATCTCTGATTCTGTTTGCGCTATCAACTGAGGGCTTAAGTATCTCCATGCATTTCTGAGATTCTCCCCGGCGTGAGCGTCTATAAGCTGATACAAGGGCATATCAAAAAAATATTCTCTAAGCATGATAATTGACGCTGCTAGAGTTGATTTACCGCTTCCCGCTTCTCCTAGCACCCAAACGGGTTTTTGATTGTCGATAATCTTCCACAACCAGCCATCCTCATGAGCTTTGAGCGCTTCTATCAGTTGGTTTGCTCGTTGCTGATCAACAGATTGCTGATTGTCACTGTCTGCGATCGCTCCCTTGGTTTTACCCTCAATCTTGCCGCGTTCTTGCTCCGCTTTCGCCCTGTCTCGAAGGTTCTCAGCAATGGTTTTATCCATCACAGAATGATTAACAGCACGGGCTTTCATAAAGTCCTCTAGCTGAATTCGAGCCTTAGCGCGTTCATTTTCCTCATCGGTTAGCCCCAATTCTTTACGAGAATGAACGTCTAGGTCAGTTAATCCATCTTTTAAGCGTTCAGTATAAAGCTGGGTCGAATGTTGCTTAACTTCACGTTTGTGCAAATTGTGCTGCCAAGTTGCATAGTCGCTAGTCTTTTCGAGTTCGCCCAATTCGTAATCTGTGCGCTTGAGGCGTTGCGAACGCACGAGCAAACAACCTACGACACCCCATAGCCCAATAACTGCAATCCCATATCCTTGCAACTGATTAGGGTTGTCTGTGGGCAAATCACGCACCCATTGAATAGCATCACCCTTGTAGGGAATGATGCTGCCATACAATCCGTAGCGTTGCCATTCTTCAGTCAGGACAAAACGCGGCTGGTTGCAAAAACGCTTATCCAAAGCTATTTGGCTGTGTACGCCGTTTGCTGACCTTGGGCAGAACTGAATCTGTGTTAAATCGTAGGGCTGGCGTGTTTGCGATGTTGCCAGCCCGATGATTGCGGCTACACCACACACACCAGCCAGCGCTAACTCGAAAACACCTTGTTTCATTCCCGCCCCTTAAAAATAATTGCAATAGAGCCAATGAATAAAGCCAACGCGACTGCAATACTTACCCAAGGGTCTGATTGCGGGTTCTGTTTTTCAATGGTTTGGATATCTTGGCTAATCTGCGTGACTGTTTCTTTAGTCAAATTCTCAAAATATTGATGGTCTTTGACTGCTAACCAAGTTGTGATACCTGCAAATACCAAGCCCCCAGCAGTTTTTAAAAGATTTTGCATATTATCTACCTCTAATCCATCACTGTTGTAATTAACTCTCAAGCCCGTTAGCCCAGCCAGAGAGCCAACGCTGCATATAGAAAACGAGAGTGAAATTGCCAACCACAAGTTAACGCTACCGCCAGTTATTAAGAGATATTTAGCTATAAAGAATCCCGTAGAATTTAGCGACCAGCCGACAAAGAATCTCGTCAATTTTTCAGTTGTATTGATAACATCTTTACGGTGCTGCTTGCGCGACTCCAAATGTTCTATCAAGTCTTTTGGTAACGGCGTATCTGGGGCGATTTCGCTTACTACTTCGTCTTGTGACTCTTCAATGTCGTATGTCATATAACTGTCAGGATATTTACTTGCCCGACAGTCACTTTCATCTGTGGCTGTCGGGCTTAAACTATCAGAAACCTAGCAGAGCATCCTTGATTTTTTGTACAATTGAGCGCTCTGCATATTGCTTTTTAGGTTTAAAGTCATCACGAGCGTTATCACCCATTTCTAAGTAATACTTGCCCAGTTCTCTATCATGTTGCAGGTCAATTGTTTGTTGTCTAATATCTGTCTGCAATTCCGCCTGTAACATCTTATATTCACCATCAACTTGCATCATGTGTTTGTCCACCCATGCCTTGAGCAATAGATGGTCTGTTGCTTGTTGATGGCGTAGCGCTTCTTTCTCCTTGGATGAAGCGAAATCAAGCTTCATCTCTTCTAGGATGTTAGCTAGATGAGTATCAGCTAAAATTGCTGACTGTACTGCTCTTTCAATCTTCTCGCCGCTAACACCTGCTTGTTTGTAGATGTCGCTCAGGACTATATTTAAGTCCTCAGTCCCCTTGATAGCAGCTAACATCTGCTCTCTAACTTGTGGGGCGAATTCACTAATCTTCGCCCCGTCATTACCCATTTGCCCTATCAGCTTCAGGGCTGATTTATCGCCTGTTAGCGCTCTGACTACTAAGTTGGTAGAGGCATTGAATTTAGTTTTTAATTGGCGTTCTAGGTGGCGTGATTTGGAAGTTACCAGATTTTTTAGCTTCATTGAACTTTTCACAGCGATACTCCTTTGATGGGGTAAATGTTTTGTTGCAGTGATACTCCATTCGCCTTACATATTGCTCAATATTTGACTTTCGTTTGAGATATTGCTGATAGCTTGATTGCTCTAGCATTGGCAGATATACCCAGCTATACAAGGGTAAAATCACAGCACCGAGCGCACATAAACTAACAGCAATCCTTGAGAAGTAGCTCATTCTCACCCACCGAATACCCAAGCACTCAAGCAGCGTCAAGTCATTGCTATTGAGCCGCTTTGAGCCTTGCAAGGATTGAGAATTGGGTGCTTTTAATGTTTTGGCGGATGACTCCCATATCCGCTTTGATGTCTCCTGAGAAGTTGTTAACTTTTTGGTTCAATCTAGAAGCTCTGTTGCTTACGTGTTCTCGCAAGTCTTGGGCGTTAGTCTCAAATGATTGCTCAATGACATCAAATTTCTGATCAACGTAGTTCTTGATTGCAGCCGTTACAGTACTGATGAATTGGCTGTAGTCGGTAAAGGTGTCGTCAACCTCGGAAGCGATACTTAATGTTTCTTGTTCGGTTAATTCAAACCCCAGTGCCGATGATTGGGCTGTTACAATTTGACGCTTATCTGAGCTTGTTACAGTGATGCTGTTAATCTCTGGTGAGGCGATTGTAAGCTGACTGTTATCAAGTTCTGGGTCAGCTTGTGCATCTTCTGACCCTACTAAAAACGTTTCTTCAACGAGTTCATCAACTACAGATAATTGGCTTGTCGATTTGACTTTGAGATAATCAACGGCTTGGCTCAATTGCTCTTTGGTGGGATTGTCAAGGTCATCGCACTCGACAGCGATCGCTGCTGAGGTGTAATCGTCCTTAGTGAATCCTTGATAACCCTGTTTGTACAAACGAGCGCGGACATTGTTAGTAAACTTGTCAGACATGATGATTGCTCCTTATAGGGCTAGTGTTAAAACTGAGATGGTTGCGGATTTCATCGGTTGTGAACGCTTGTTAATTGCCCATTTAGCAGCAATAAACGCAACAAGGGCTAAATCCTTGCAGTGGTAAATATTTTCAGCGCTGAAAGATAGTCCGGCTTTCTCAAACCAGTAGTAACGAGTGCTGCGTGGTACATCGTCAAGATTGATTTTTAGATAGTCTGCAAGAAGCTTTAAGAACTCTCCCCCCTGATATTGAGCGTCTATTTCATAGAAATGTCTAAATGCCTGCCAGCGTTCCGTAAACCCCTCACCACGACCCGTAAAACTGCCGTAGCGCCGTTTTAGTCCAGCGAAACCTTCAACTATCTTTTGAGCATCAACTGCCTGTACTTCAAAACTGAAGTGTTGCTTTAAGGTTGCTACCACTCGATACCAAGTAATATCAGCAATCTGTTTGTTTAACTCACGCTCGTAAATCTGTTTCAACTGGCGATACTTAGCTATATACTCTTTCGTCGCCACATTTTCTCCTGGTTAATGCTTAAGTGTGTATAAAATTAACTGCCATTCCAGATAAGTCCAAGGTATTTGATGTATGTAATTAGCTGAATCCAGTTATTTGATATCAGCAGTTAGCTGACGACTATCAATAACCTTGGAAAATAAATCTGACAAATCATGAAGAACTTACTTTTGGGAGGCTATAACCACGTAATAACAAGCTTTGTCAGTTTTCAAGACATACTGACACTTTCTCGTTTACCCCCGCGAATACGCCCCTTTTGGACTAGTTGACGCGCTTGTACCAAAGCCTTTGTCCGCGACGCGCGGTAATAGATGTTACCAATGGTTAGAACAAACTCAACTGTATTGAGTTGTGATTTATCTCTGCTGTGTGCTGTTTATATAAGCTCGGCACTTCGTAGCAGCGCCTTAGCACCTTGTCACGATTGAGCTTTAAGTCAGCACTCTTAGACTGACGCGGTAAAGGACGGAAATAATATTGTGTGTGGTTGATACTGTCACTGCTTGTTAAATATCTGTACAGCGTTCCATTAATCCAGTAAGTTTTGCTCTGGCTCAATAGCGTGACGCATCCTACAAGCTCTTTATCAATCATCATTCTTGTCTCCCGCGACACACGCGCCCGTCAAGCTTGCACCCAGGAAGACGGCGATAGATGCGATCGCGCTTCCTTCAAAAATTTTGGCGTTGTAAATCCATGTGGGTTGATATTCCTCACCTCTGCCTTCTTCAATCCGGTCAAAGCCGTGACAAAAGATAGAACCAACTACCATAAAACTAGTA
The DNA here is from genome assembly GCF_013393925.1 of Nostoc sp. C057. NCBI lineage: Bacteria > Bacillati > Cyanobacteriota > Cyanophyceae > Nostocales > Nostocaceae > Nostoc > Nostoc sp. C057. The sequence goes on from NZ_CP040287.1 coordinate 19,618, forward strand.
GTTACCAAGCTCACAATTGCTACTGATGACGCTCCATTAAGTATGAATGAGTTAATCTTTTCACGCCAAGTTTTCACGCGGCGAATGTGCATTACTGGCTTTTGTTCTAGATATGAATGCCACTCAGAATCAGTAAAATTCAAGGGCTTGTAATCATAGGGTTCGTGTTCGTCCAATAGTTCGCCTACTGCTTGGATTGCGTCGCCTAGCATCACGTCTGGGGAATATTCCAGTTGCCTGAATTCCTCCGAATCTCGAATTTCTCTGAGCCAGCGATCTATTGCTTCTAACCTTCGTAATTGATTTTGATTAAGCATTACTCTCTCAAAAGGTAGTTCGTTGATTGCTTCTAAGTTGCGTAAATTGATATGCATGAATCCTCTCTCGTGATGCAGACACGCACAATTACCGCGACCGTTGAAAATGAACGGACGCAATGCAGATATTGCTGTGAATAGTTGAATGCTCTCAAAACAGTGCTTGCAACCCTTGCAACCCTCGAAAGGAAATCGCCTTAGCGTTTTGCGCTTGGGTATTACTTGCGTCTGCCTTAAGTTATTGACGCATCGATAACCTTGACACTAATATATTAGCAGCAGGTACTAACAAGTGCAACTCCCTTCCCAAATTTTCTTATTAAGGTGACAATTGCTGACAAGCGATAGTACTTATATGTACCTGTAAAGATGCCTAGTAAAAAGCCGCGAGTCATGGTTTACCTTGACCCAGATAAGCACGAGTTTCTTAAGGAATGGGCTGAGGATGAGCATCGAACCGTTAACAACCTCATAACAATGCTGCTTGAGCAAGCAATAGATAAGAAAAAGGAGGAAAAGGACAAATAACTAACGCGATCGCGCAGAACAAAATCAGGAGGTAATTTGACCGAAGAAAATCAGCCAAACGACGGTATAGAGCGTGTTGAGGGAAAATTTGACCCACTAGCTGAGACTAGATATTGGCTGCCTGCTGCTTCAGAGCAACACTGCAAACGGATAAGCAGAAAAAGGGGAATACGATTAGTTAAAGTTGTTGATACCAAGATAGAACCTTTACCAATAATTTGTATTTTTGAGGGATACCCAGATGAGTGAAACAACTACTCAGATACCAGTAAGCGAATTAATCCCAATGCTGACCGCGATCGCGGATCGTAACTGGGAACGTTTTAAAGAAGTTGAAAAACAATTCGTTACACAACACGGGGTAGAGGCTTGGGAAGATTTTTTTGCTTTCCGCCTTAAGCCAGCTTTAGATAAAGAATCTGATAGATGGCTGCTAGTTCAGTGGTGTAGCAAAGGTTTTACAGTGAAAGATGTAGCGTGAACTACTCTTGCGTAAACTCATAGGCACGTTAGCCCCGTAAGGCAAAATCGAGCAGCTAGTACTATTTCACATCATTATTTTTTGATGTCGCAAATGTTAACAGTGAAAGACCTACCAAGCGATTTGCAACTCCCACTGCACAACCAAGCAGCGTTTGAAAAAATTAGGGAGGCGATAGACTATCAATCCACCGTTGCTCTAGCGGCTGGTGGTCTTGCGCTGGGTACGGGTGGTGTCGTGCATCCGTTAGGTTGGTTAATTTTTGGATTGGCTTACAAGCCATTGGTAGTAACTCAAAAACTGGCACGATTAGAAAAATTAGGAACCTCAATTTTCCATGAGTTTGAAAACGAAGGAGTGCAAGTTTTCCCAACACTTCCGGTAGAAAACAACAACCCTATCGACTTGTTTGTGAGATTTCCGCGAATAACTCACCTGTTTATCTCCATCCGTTCAAAAGGAGATAGAGAAATTGTCTACAACGAAGCTAGAGAGGTTTTACAGGTTAAACGCAAAGACAAGAATGGACTAAAACTGTGGCAACCCTGCCCACTTGTGGAGTTGGCAGATTACGAGAAGTGGCTCAACAAGAACAGAGATAAGTTTTTGATGTCTTCCCGTGAAGCTCAAAAGACTCCCACAGCAAAAGTTTTAGTCTTATGGCCTCCTACCAAGGCGGCTAATACTCACAATGAACATCTTTATTCAGAGGTGGGAAGTATGAAAATTCTGGCTTTCAGGAGAAAAGGGACTGCGTTTGTTATTCAAGAGGAGGAAGTAACTGAGTTTGTCAAAGCTTGGTTAGCCAAGTACAAATAGGCTAAAAGGTGAAAACCCCGTGTCCCGTTGGGATACCGAGGTTTTCTGATTTTTATTCACGTGGAATTGGGGTTATCGGGTGTGACAGCCTAATTAATATCCCTAATAGTAATCTTATCAAACCTTTCAAGGTGTTAAGCCATTGTAACACCAGCAATCTAGACAGAAAGAGCAGTTTAGGATTTTTCTGTTTTTACATTTTTGAACGTTTGTACTAAAAGATTACTTTCGGGATAGCTCCAATTCCTCCAACACACTTCAGGAGGAATAGCTCTCATGTCACCATTACAACAATCTCATAACTCAGTATCGCCGCAATCAGCAGATGCTCAAGGGGCAAATTCTTCTGTAAAGACAAAACTTGAGTTGATTGAGATCAAGTTTGCGTTTAACGCCACTGGTACAAACAAAGACTGGGATTTTAAGAAGCTGGCCGGTAACTTCATTGATGTAGAAGGCACTCTAGAAGATGTGCAGCAACACATTAAAGCAGGTCACGCTATCTGTGCTGGGTTATTGGGTGGTAAATGGCGCAGTAAGGCTAATGTCATAGGTTCTCAATGGTTGCTCCTCGACATTGATAATTCCGATGTCGCCCGTGATGAGGACGGCAAACCAATCAAGGACGCTAACGGCAATTCTATCAAAGTTTACGATCACCAATTAACCATAGAAGAAGCCCTAGCCCATCCCTTCATTAAAAAACACTGTGCTTTAATTTACACCACTGCCAGTCATAAACCAGAATGGCATAAATTTCGTTTGGTTTTTCTTCTCCCCGAATATGTTCAGGGTGCTGATACTGTAGAAGCTTGTACACGCTTTCTCATGCAGCAGTTACCGCATGATCCAGCTTGTAAAGACGCTTCCCGTGTTTTCTACGGCAGCACAGAGGCAGAATTCCCGCTAGTCAACCCTGAAGCCACTTTACCAGCAGAATGGATTCAGGAAGCGATCGCGATCGCGCAACAGGAACGTATTGAGTATCAGCTAAGAATTCAAGAAATTGAGTCACGGCGTAAAGAGTGGCGTGAGATTTCCTTCACTGAAGGCTGGGACATTGACCAGCTAATCCAAAACGCTCTTTCATTCATCCCACCACGTACCCCAGGAAGCGGTAACTATGACGAATGCCGTCAGGTGTTGATGGCTTTGGTCAATCACTACGGGCCAACGGATGCGGAAATCATCGCTGAGAAGTGGTCGCCCAGCATCAAGGGTTCAACTTGGAACATCCACGCTAAGATTCGCAGTTTTAGACGTGGGGGAATCTCAATCGGAACACTGTTTCACATTGCCAAACAGTATGGCTTTCGGTTTCCTAAACGGCAGTATGAATATAACGAACGCAACCAAGGAGTAATTAACCGTGAACAGTGGGAGCTTGGGCGAGTTAGAGAGGACTTAAGCAGCTTCCAAAATTTATTAAGGCAAGCGATCGCTCCATTTAGTTCGATATTTAAAGGATTTAAAGCGCCACCAACACCCAAGCCCTTACCCGAAATTGACACGCCTTCGCCCAATGTAATTATTTACAAGCCCGGCAATATCCCGTACATAACTGAAGTTACAGGCAATATCTCTATCTCCTGCCAACCGGAGGAACATATCACCGCTTGGGTAGAGGCCGTATCCAAGGGCTGGACGCAAATTTTAGATAATTCCCATCCCGGACTGGGCAAGTCTTACAACGCTGGTCAACTGACAGCAAATTTATTTGGCGTTGATAAATTGATTTACCAGGATGCCAACCACAGAAACCCATCTACACTGCCCATTGAGACGAATTTTGTTGACCTGCCAGTGCGGCACAACGGCTTTAAACTAGATCCCACCCGCAAAACTCCTCTAGGTGAGGATTTTAAACTGTGGACTAAAGCGGGTGAGACTGCCGACACTGACGGCAATTGTCACAGAACTTACTTATTTAACGCCTTCCGCAACAAGAATTTTAGCAGCCTTGATTTTGAAGAGAGCGGCATCAGCCCCATCTGTGGCGGTTGTTCCCTTAAAAATCAGTGCCGTTTTGCCAGTGGTGACGGTTTTGGCTTCCGCTTTCAAAAGCGCAGTGCAATTCAAAATTATTCTGAACTCAGAGCGCACCCAGACTCTACACCAGTCACCTTAACTAATGCTGCTGAACAGACTTTCACTGTTGGGCGGTTATGGGAAGAAGCTGGCACACTCATCAAGCCCGTGCGTTCGGTTGATGTGAACCGAGGCGATTTTGAAACCACTGTGGGCAAGCTGCTACTGTTAGAACCAAATCTTCTATCACAGCTGCAACCTGCACTCTTGGTTTTACACCAACTGTTAACTCAACAACTTAAACCCACTGACCGCTACGGCTTTGATGATGCCAGCATCCGTGCGCTGCTGCCCCCTTTCCCCACTGGCTTAGATATCGAAGCCATTCGGCAAGCCTCAGAACCTGATTTAACTTTCTTAGAGGACTTGGACTCAATTGATATTACCCAAGATAAACAACTCAAAAAAAGCTCTGCCGCTCGTTATGCTGCCAAAAAGGTAGTTAAAGACAGCGCACGAACGGCAGGCAGGGAGTTTCTTGACTTGCCTAATTACTGGTTGCCTGACTTTCTCGAAGCTTGGAAGGGTGATGGTAGTTTCCAATCTCAATGGGGTGTACTCAGCATTTACCGCCGAAACCCCAAGCACACTGAATTGGCTAATTCTGCCCAATTTAATATTTATCTTGATGCCACTTTCAAATCTCACCAGTTGAAATTCAAATTGGGCATCGATGAGCCTGTGTTAGTCATCGAGCAACAACGCCCAGACTACGACAATTTAAAAGTGGTCAACGTCACTGGGCTGGGTAAACTGCCCAAAAATCGCTCTCTTCCACTTAGCGCTCGTGTTAATGCCCTCAAAGAAACCTTGAAAAAACTCTGCCCCAACCTTGGCATTATCGATTGGAAACAGATTGCAACCCAAGCCCTTAGCCGCACAGAATACGGTCACTTTGTCGATGGGCGTGGTGTTAACAGGTTTAGTGAGTGTGATGCGATCGCAAGTTTCGGCATTCCCTACCAAAACATCGGTGTTTTAGCAGCACAATATCAGGTGATGACTGGTGAACCAGTCAACCTGGAAGATAAAAACAGCGCTTTCCAAAAGTATCTCACAGACCTGATCCGTGCAGAAATCATCCAAGAGATTGGGCGATTACGCGCTCATCGTCGCTCCAATGTGGAGCTAACATTCTACTTCTGCGCTGACTATGATTTGGGTTTCCTCGATCGTGAATTGCCAGGAGTAAAATTAGAAAGCGTTGATGCTTTCCAACTCTGTCCCGAAGCGGGTAACGCCAGTGAGCAAACAGGCCACGCTATAGTCAACGCTTTCACCCACCTTTGGCAGTCACACCAGAAAATTGGACAAAAGGCGATCGCCAAAATCATAGACACTACCCAAGGATGGGTGAGCCGATTTACCCAACGCTGGGGGGGCTGGCAGCACTTTAAAAAATTATTACTCCTGCTATTAGATAGTCTTAATAGCGGTAGTAATAAAAATTTGGCTGACTTAGACGACGATGAAAAGTGGTTAGCCCGTACATACTTTCCCCTGTTGATCACTGAATCAGAATCATCACCAGAAGATGCCTTAGAACACGTCGCTGAAGTTGCCACAATCTTTACTAATACTGCACTGCGGCGAGTTTTTAACTTCTGCACGCCGATAGTTTTGGCTGACTTGCTAATGATTATTTTGCGTTGTCTGCCCACTGAAGTTTACTCAGACTTTGCCCCTGTACAAGCCGACTGTAACCTGACACTGATCTGATAAAATTTATCGGTTTTCATTTCTACTGACCTATCAGTAGTAAAAGATGCTCTGCTTCATGATCCTGTACTTAATCATTGAGTGAGCGTCCCGTTCAGCATACCTTAACACTTGATTGCGAAAGCTCTAAAAAATAAGTATCTGGTGAATCTTGAAATTTTGAGTATGGCGAAGATGGCTCTTGAGCAGGCGAGCAGGAGCGAGAACAGGACAATTTGATCCTAAATATGGTCACACAAACCCAGAAACCACGAATACTGCGGTTATACCAAAAACTACAGTTTCTATTTTGGATAGTGTTTTGCCATTTCTTTAGTCTAGTTTTTAAAAGTCTTCCTTTTGCTGAGTGTACTAAATACTCAACATCATGTATTGTATTTTTTGATATTTATGATGTTCTCAAACAAGAAATCTTAACAAGATTTTTACTTGAGCATAATATATCAACTTAAATTTGCAAAACAGTAACATTGTTTTTAGCTTATTACATAGGAAATTTACATGATAAAAGTCTCAAAATTTTGGTTAGTAAGGATTTTCAATCACTTACCAAAATCCCTAATATTTTGTTTGATTTTTATTTCTGGTATGCAACAAGTAAAAGCTGCTGATTTAGTCTTTAATGGAGGTTCACTACCAAGTACTCAAGGATGGGATGCTGGAACAGATTTCAATTTACCACCAGACGTTACAACTGATGGTGATGCTTTAACAATAAATACAATTGGTAAAGCTCCACCTAATTCCCTCTCTGGCCAATTCACTTTATTTTCCCGTAATCTAGGAATAGATGAAACAAGTCGCTACTCAATTAATTCTATTGAACTAACATTAAAGGTTCTTGAAGTTACTGAAAAACATAATACTTACGATGCAAGCGTTGCTTTTTTACCTAGCTATGGTGATGGAGGATTTAGCGGTAGCCTTTTAGATAGAGAGCAAATGATTTATTTTGATGAAGATAGTATTGGTTGGGGTGATGATACTCAATCATTCGTTATAGATACTACAAATGATTTTCATACATATCGTTTGACTATAGATAATACTGGTCTTGCCAAGCTGTTTGTTGATAATGTCTTTGCTTTGCAGCGTAGCAATTTTAAAACAAACGGTATAATTGCTTTTGGCGATCAGACAAATGATCTAAATTTAGAGAGCCGTTTTGCAGTAAGAAGCATTTTAGTGGAGAGAACTCCACTTGTTCCTCTTCCTGTTCCTGAACCCTCAACTGCTCTGAGTACATTTGTAATGTTAGGATATGGAGCCTTCATGAGGAGACAGTATTTAAACAGGCGTAGGAAAAGTTAATTAAAGCTAATTAATTTGCGTAAGGAGTCACAACGTAACAAGTAAAGTGACCTTGGGATGCTGAGATAAAAATTGGCTTCAAGCCTTCTGCATCTTGATTAGGTGCAGTACCGTCATGGCAGTGAAGCCATGCTTTGCCGATTCCTCCGCCTTTGTTTTTCTGGGACTCCCTTATCTCCAGTACACATCACTATTCTTTTATTGAGCGCTGCTGTGTCTCCCTTAAGAACGCTTGATTTACCCAGCGCTGCGGGGGGCTTTTGCAATGCGAAAAAATTATTACTCCTGCTATTAGATAGTCCTAATAGCGGTAGTAATAAAAATTTGGCTGCTCTACATTGAATGCAGCGACTAGAGTACTTAGCGTCTGGGCGGTAAAAGTTCAGAATGAGTAACACAAGAGGTATAAAGCCATGAATTTTTTCTCCTCAAAGAAGCAATCATCGGTGGCTATAGTAGGAGCATTGATGATCACTCTGGGAGTAGAGCGAAGTGCTGTGGGTGCTACATTCAACCCTGCTCCTCTTTTTGAGAGTGCAGTCAGTTACTCTACGAACATTCCTAGAACTGACGGTGGTGTAGATAGCACTGATATTTACTATCCAGTTTTATCTAGTACACAGAATCAGCAGAATTCATTGCCGATTGCGTTGTTATTGCAGGGGGCGCTGGTTGACAAATCAGATTACTCAACATTTGCTAACACAGTAGCACGTTATGGCTTTGTCGTCGTAGTGCCTAACCACTTGAGAACAGCAATCAGTCCAACGGGTGCGGTTACAGGATTAATTGCTGAACAACAGCAAGTAAATGATGTTCTAACTTACATACAGACTGAGAAGTCTACACCTTCATCACCTATTGCTAATTCACTTGACCCTAGTACCTTAGTCTTACTAGGACACTCATTTGGTGGTTCAGTAGGAATAGCGGCGATTCAAGGTCAATGTTTTCCTACCTTATGCACTGGGAATTTTACTCGACCCAAAGAATTGAAAGCTGGTGTATTTTATGGCACTAACTTCAGGATTGGCCAAAGTAGTGGAGGGCTTCCGATTATTGACAATGATGGCATACCCATTGCTCTAGTACAGGGTAATCGAGATGGTGTGGCAAATCCCGCTAATGCTCAAGAAACATACGCAGGCATTCAAGACCCTCCCAAGGCTTTTATCACCATCCCTGGTGCTAACCACTATGGCATTACCAATGAAGACAATCTCATACGTGAAACTGTTAGACCAACCATAAACCAAGATGTGGCAATTGAAACTATTGCCCGTTGGAGTGCGCTGTTCTTACGAGGAACTGCACTCAACGACAAAAATTCACTTGATTATGTCTTCAACACAGATGATACTTTGGATCAAAAAGTAAGTGTGGAGAGCGTTGTCAAACCTATACCTGAATACACTTCTGTAGTTAGTTTGTTAGTATTAGGCGTGATAGGTGCAAGTTCACTCAATCGCAAAAAGCAAAAACTAGTTAAAAATAAAGTCTTAAAGTTTTAGAATTGCTATGAAAGTTTAAAGCCTAAAACCTCGGTGCTGTCATTTTTTGGGTATTTATAAATTTTCGTCTTTGTAAAGTTGGCTTTGTGACTCTGATTTATCTGATTACTCCTGCGAGAAAGGCTGTTGATTTTTGCTCTTGCCTTTCGTACTCTTTACAGGTGATTCCTCTGGCTCACTACTAGCTTGATCTGATGCAGTATTTACCACTATGGGCTGAGTTTCAGTAGCCGGATTTGATGACCGATTATTATCGTCGCTTGAAGATGTCTTTTTCTGGCGACGGCTGCTTTTCTTCAACTCACCTATTAAATATTTGATTCTGCTACCGCTCAAATTGATGCCCAGATCCTTCAGCATCTCTGAAACTTCATCATAACTGTAGCCATACTTATCAGAGGTCAGTTTTTCAATATATCTCCTCATCTTACGAACTGCGTCTCTGTCCGATACATCCTCTCGCTCTTTTGGTTTCTGTGATTTCAGCAGATTGATGGCCTTATCAATCTTACCTTTCGTAATTACTTCTGAATTCTGATGCTCACTCATGGTTATCTCGTAAATCCTGATTAACTGATAATTATCGGCTATTTGAAATAATTTGCACCAATTTATTTTCAAAATGCTAAAAAAATCGACTATTGCGGCTACGCCGAATTACCTTTTTGTACTACAGCTACACCTTATATTTTTTAGTGTGGCAGCTTCGCTGGTCTTCTTATTCAAGCTAATGCTAAAAAATCTGGCTGTTACAGCTACGCTGAATTATCTTTTCGTATTACGGCTACGCCGAACTATTATTTTGTGTGCCAGCTACGCTGAACCTAGAATTTTCATATAGTGGCTACGCCGTTTTTATTTCTTCTATTGTGGCTACGCCGAACCAGAATTTACCGACTGCTTGATTTTATCAAATTCCGGCTACGCCGTTGCTATCCTCCTCTGTAGATTGTAGGATAGTCAGCAGCACGGCTACGCCGAAATTACTCCCGCCTTCAGCCCCCTGCTGTGTCCTCCGTACATACGTAGCATTTGACACCTCTTTTAGCCCATTTTTTGGCTAAAAGCCAGCCATGCCTCAAAGCTTACGCTTTGTCTCGCTGCGCTCGAACGGCAGACTGGTTCAAGTGGGAAAACCCCCCTTGAAAAACCCCCCTCGCAATGTCCTTCAGATCCTCGATTTATGGCGAATCGCAAGCAGTCAAAAGCTCTAGTCCAAAAGCATATTTTTCCAGTGAGATTGAGCGATATCGAACTGGATTTGCTGCGAATAAAATCACTTGATGCGGGGATGTCAGCGAGTGAACTGATGAGGCGCAATGCGTTGATGCGTCCATTACCCAAACGACTGAGTAAAATTAGCTTGCAAACATATTGGGAATTAGGACAAATCGGAAACAACCTAAACCAGCTTGTAAAGGCAACTAACACAGCGCTAAAAATTGGGCGAACTTTACCTGCTGATCCAGAACTACTAAGAGAACTTTTAGAACTGCTGCATCAGTGCAGACGAGACATTGCCTCGGATGATATTGAATCCGAAGATTCGGAAGAGGAATCCGATGATTGGGAAGCAGACTAAGGGCAGAGGTTTTCGCAAGCTGTTAGATTATTTGGAATCCCGCGAAGATGCCCAACTAATCGGCGGCAACATGAGCGGGAGAAATGCGCGAGAATTGGCGCGAGAGTTTAAGCTATCTCGACAACTAAATTCTGATGCAGACCGAGTTGTTTACCATGTCTCATTGTCAGCAGCTAAGGGTGATAAATTGGATGATGAGAAGTGGAGCGAGATTGGCGACCGCTACATGTTTGAAATGGGTTTTGATGCCAATCAGTTTGTCATCTTTCGCCACCATAACACCGACGACGACCACATCCATATTGCAGCCAGCCGCATCAGGATGGATACAGGGCTAGTAGTGCATGATTCCTGGGATTATGTACGTTCCGAGAAAGTCCTGCGACAAATTGAAATTGACTATAATTTGGTGCAAGTGCAAGGCAGTAGAGAGAAACTGAATCGCACACCCAGCACCGGACAAATTAGACGCATAAGGCGAGAGCAAGAAGAATTTTCACAGGGACAACGTGACTCTCCTCCACAACGCATCATCAAAGAGTCAGTTCAGCAGACGATTGATAGAGCCGGAGTTGATAATCCCCAAATGCCAACGCTGATCATGCGGTTGCAGCAAGCTGGCATTAGTGTAAGAACAGGATGGACTAGGAATGGTAAATCTAAAGGCATTTCTTATGAGAAAGATGGGCAAGCTTTTAGTGGTACACAGTTAGGTGCAGCTTACACTTTCCCTGGTTTGCAAAAACATCTTGGCGTTGACTACCAGCCAGAACGTGATGATGAACCTATTCATGAATTGCTGCTCAAACCTGCTAAACCACTCCCAATTGAGCAGTTAGAAAAGTTTCTTCAAGAGATTGAACGCAAACAGCAACAGCCTCAGTTCACTCCACCACCGGAGGATAAAGTTGTTTGGCAAGTATTACACAAGTACTTAAGCGAGAAACGCTATATACCAGATTATATTGTGCAAGGATTACATAATAATCAGTTGCTTTACATGGATGAGCAACGAAATATTTTGTTTATCAAACGTGATTTAGATGGTGAAAAAACTGGTGCATTAGTTTGGTCAAAGCCTAGAGAAAATCATCGCACTGTGGAGTACGACCAAAACACCTCTACACAAAATGGTTGGTTTTATCTGAGATTGGGAGGGCAACCAACGGACAAGGTAGAAAACGTCTTTTTGTGTTCTACACCGATTGATGCGATGTCAGCAGCCACTTACCTGATCTCAAGCTGCAAAGGGCTACCACCAACTAGAACCATGTTGATAGTAGCTGATGACCCGAATAACCTACCTATGGAATTTCTCAAAAGTTTCAATAGGGTTGTCGTAGCATTCAATAATGATGAGCCAGGGAATAAAACAGCTAGTGCAGTATTAGAATTATTGCCACAGGGTAAAAGGCTCAAAACCCATAATCCTGATTGGAGTCAGGAATTAGAAGCTCATCTTTTGGAGGAGCAACAAAAGCAGAAACAGCAGGATCGTGGTTTTAGCTTGTGAGCCACGCTCCCGTAGACCGAACTCGTGACCGCGATCACTCAGAATATGACATCTGAGATCATACAGTTAGAACCACGATCCAAATTTACACATAAGCATAATTACATAAATTCAGTAATAATACTGTTGTAGTTGGCAAATAGCTTCATTTAAGCTGTAGGTGCGAAATAAGCAGCCGTGTAGAAAGTTACACTAAAGACTTAATGACCTACTTTCAATGTCCTAGCCACCAAGTCGAAAACTGTATCAATTGAAGCCTCGGAAAATTACGGGCTTCCAACCCTTGCCATACCGTATAAAAAAGCTGTGCCAAATAATGTTTAGGTTAGTTAGTACTTTGAGAATAGCGCTGGATACCTGCGGATTGAGAGGCAAAAACATTAATGACACAGTGTTTATCTGGCAAGGCTTTCAGCCTTAGAGCCTGTCAAGAAACAACTTTTACAATTTATTATCTAGAAAGCTTATTGAGAAAGCATTTCTAGCTCAAAAGAGGCAAGGTTGTTACATGACAAGCTCTTAGTGTAACTTTCTGTACGATTGCAGATACTGTTTGCACATGTAATACATTTTGTCTTGCCAAGTATTACGTAAGCTCAAACCTTCAATCTGTGGTTGCAGCTTTTATTTGTAATACTTTTGTTTGTGCGTTTGTAACACTTTCGCCAACAGTATCGATTGCTCATTTGACCCCTAGTTCATCTATTTTCATGAGTTATGGTGGGCAATCAAATAGTTACAATCTCCGAACTGCGTGGTTGCACTGTTTTTTGGCAGCAATGGCAGGAATATCGAGATTATCTTTCCCGTTGCTGCATCAAGTGGATGGTGGGCCTCATAAAAGTATGAAAGACAAACTCAGTTTTTCTGGGATTAAGTACAGAAACAAAAATGTAGGAGATTATTTTAGATGTCTGTAGCAAACATCATTGGTCTAGCGAAACCAGCGTATAATCCACTGGTGCCCACGGATTTTAAGAATGATATTCACAATACGGTGGGTGCTCTAGTTCTCATGCAAACTTACTCCATACTGGTAGCTCAACAACCACAATTAAGTCTGGATTTGGGCGATGACAACAAGATTCTTATAAATCTGAATCAGCACCAGAGCAACTCTGGGCGGCACGCCGATTATTTTATGAATTCGCTATCGCCTGCGATTATTACGGCCTTGACAGATATCACTGGCTATGCTGGAATGTTCCAATCTTTCCAGCAAGCGATTATTGAATTGCTTCCCAAAATTACGGAGAGTAAAGATGCCCATCAGCAGGTGATTTTTCTACTGACTCAACTGGAGCGAGAAGCCCAGAGACGAGAAGCGACGGCTCGCCAACTGGTGAATGACCTGACTAATTTTACCACTCAAATTCAAGCGGATAACACCAATTTTCAGGCGGATGCTGTGGAAGCAAATAATCAGGTAAATACTGATTCGGGAGAACTTGCTAAACTCCAGGCGGAAATCAAAAATACCCAACAGGATATTCAGGGACAAATTGCTGGTGTCGTCATTTCATCGCTTGTTGTTGTGACGGGTGGTATCGTCATCGGAGTAGGTGTACTTGCGACACTGCCAGCAGGTGTCACAGGTGCATCGGTGATCATCGGCGGGATATCGGTCGTTGTCGCAGGGTCGATCTCGCTAACCACAATGGCAGGGAATCTGGCAAAGAGTAACGAGAAACTACGCAACCTTTACGAACAGACTGTTAAGCTCAACACAGCGATTGCCCTGGTTAGCAGTTTGAGCGGGCAGATTGAGACACTTGCCTTGACCACCAGTGACATGGTCGATGCCAACAACAAGCTGCGTGCTGGATGGTCATCCTTGCTAACTGACATCGCGAACTTCAAACAAGATATTATTCGTGCCTCCAGCCTGTCTGAGATTCCCTACATTGAAATCAGTTTGGAAAGAGCTGGCACTGAATGGAATGCTATCGCCCAGGAAGCCAATCAGATGCTGTCGCGACTGGTGGATCTGAAACCCCAAAAAGTCGATAACGTGCTGGAGTTTGCAAAGACACCCGCCTAATTCCAATTCAAATTGCCACAATTCAACTATCTAGCATTCATTTTGGAGCATACATGAGTACATTGCGTCTCGTTAGTTTTGCAGCCAGACAAGATAACATATCGGTACAGGACTTAGGGACTGCCTTAAGCAGCTCTGCTTCTGCGGGTTTAGTTGTTCAGAATTACTGCAATCAGATATTGCAACAGCCGGATATTGAAATACCAGCATCTGTAATCAATAAACTGCCGCCCATCAAAGAATATCTAAAAACTGCTAGGGCGCACAGTGACAACTACCTAAAAAACATCCAGCCCCAGATTATCAGGGTGGTTACTGATGTAGGGGGGTACTCCCAACAGTTTACCAGTTTTTACGCTTTGATCAACGACCGATTGAGTGACTGGAAGGGCGGCGATCAATCTGCAAAAGGTGATGCACTGGCGCTATTGGAGCAGTTACGAAATGCGATCGAGGAGAAAAAGAAAAGCGTAATTGTTGTTTCAACCGATCTAGGCAATTTTCTCACCGATATTAACAGCGATGTCAGCAACTTCAATACGGCATCACAGAAAGCGGATATTATCATTGGCGGTGATCAGGGGGCGCTGGCTTCGCTGAATAGTTCAATTAACGACCTTGACACGACCATCGCCGCTGCTATAGCTGGAATCGCAATTAGTGGTCTTGTGATCGTTGGCGGAGGATTATTGGTGGCTGTGGGCACAGTTGCTAACTTTGTTACTGCTGGAACTAGTACTCCAGTTGTCGTAGCAGGTGTGGCACTGGTACTCGTTGGCATAGGGGGGATGACTGCTTCCGCGATTATTCTTAGCAAGTCCATTGACGCAAAAAGCGGTTTGCTGCAGCAGCAGGCGCAACTCAATGCTAACTTGATATTCCTGAAAAACTTCAAATCGACGATGGGGAGTCTGAGTACTTCAGCATCGGCAGCTTCCCAACAGGTTAACAATATGAAGAACGCTTGGGATTTTCTTGGTAATAACATGGGGAACGTGATTAGCTCTCTCGACAATGCCCACACCTATAGCGAGTTACCAATTGGGGTTCAGGCTTATCTGAACACGGCAAATAAGCAATGGACGACGGTTCAAGATAGCGTCAAAATCATTCAAGCCCAGATGGTGGGTGTAAAGACAACGGTTCTCAAGGATAGTAAAGGCAATCTCAGTCCGCTCAACAGCCAAGTGATTGAACAACTGAAATCGAAAGCCGCCTAAGTGCAACTCAGTTTAATTTGAGACTACAGAGATTTAACAAACCAGGTTCATCAGTAAAGATAAGTGAGCCTGGTTTTTCTTATGTTCAATCTTCATTCAGAGGAAATATTCATGCCGAGTAATTTAATTAATTCAGTGGCTACATTGGCACAGTCGATCGTCAACGAGTCGGGGCTGCCTCTTGAAGCTAACGATCTGAAGCAACATGCACAGGAATTTTCCCAGAAACTTGCTCCCCAATTAGAGAAAAATGTCCAAAATATTGGACATTTTTGTCAGAATTATGCTTCTCAAGAGAGAATTCTCAATACTCTGCTTGATGCCTGGAAGGGCGGCAATTCAGAGGCGCAGCTGCAAATGCTGCCAATTTTGACAATATTATCATCCACGTTGTCTGATGTAATGAAAATCAACCAGGCAGTGTTTTACAGCCTATCTCAATACCGAGAGACGATCGCAGGAGATTCCCGCGCGATGGCTGTTTTGGAAAACCAGTTAACGGCAAAGATGAGCAGTCTCCAGATGCAGTCCACGTACAAGCAAGAAGAGCTTGAAAATACCGCCAAGAAATTGGCGGCTATCGCCTGGTTTCCGTTAGCCTGGATTATTACCGAAATTGTGAACCTGTCAACTAAGAAGAAATTATTAGAACAGGAAATAATTGATCTGGGGAACGATTTGAGAGATACCTCACGGCAGATTGCTGATGCTTCTCACGCTCTCAATACGGTCAAGCAGTTTGAGAATGCGCTACAACTTCTAGTAGCTTCTCTACAAAATCTAATCAATGGTGTAAGTATCACGAATGGACAGATGCAGCAAGTTGTTGAAACCTTGGAGCATAGTCAACAGGAGTCAATTCAGATTGTGGTTCGAGCTTACCTGGAAACTCTGAATAGACAGATTCAAACGATTCATCAATATCTACTCGTGTGAGGGTAGTTTTGATGACCATACCGTAATTACACAAGCGATCGCAGAAATTAGCTATGTCGTTTACTGTATGGCAGGAGCAATAGTCAGTATTATAGTAGAGCAGCATAAGGGCAGGGCGAAAGCTCATCGCTCCCGACTGAAGAAGAGTGAATCGGATACACAGCCATGAATGTACAACTTGTTAATTCCCTCGTAGAAGTGGTACTAAACCTCTCCCCCGAAGAGCAAAAACTCTTTCAAGAAAAGCTTAGTAACAAGCATTTAACCTTACTAACTAGTAAACCTCAAACATCATCAGACAGATTATTACTTTGGCAGGAGTGGATAGATACAGCACCAAAAAGCTATGCCAACCTTGACGATGAAGCTCTGCGTCGAGAAAATATCTACTCTGATGAAGTATGACCCATTATTTATTAGATACCAATATCCTGTTACGCTCCAGGGATATAGCTTCACCCGATTACAATCTTGTCGATCGCACAATAAGGTATCTAATATCTAATAACCATCGATGTTTCATTACATCTCAAGTTTTAATTGAATTTTGGGTTGTAGCTACCCGTCCTGTAGCTGTAAATGGATTTGGATGGACACCAGAAGAAACTGAAGGAACGCTGCAAATGCTAATAAATCAGTTTGAGTGGCTAGAAGAAACACCAGATATATTTCGCCTTTGGTTTAGCCTCGCTACAACTTATAAGATTTCAGGTAAACGCACCCACGATTTACGCATACAAGCAGTACTGCTTGCCCATAACATCAGCCATATTCTGACTTTAAACCCAAAAGACTTTGTAGAAGTTGAAGGAATTACTATTGTTCATCCCAATAGCATAAACAGCTAGACCCTGGGATTTAATGCGATCATAATTTTTGATAAACAACACCAATTTACCCATCACCAGTTATCTTTAATTGTAACGGTGCAGGTAAACCAACTCACTTATGAGCCGAATCATCGCAGTTTTTAATCAGGCGGGAGGTGTTGCCAAAACCACCCTTACCCAAAACCTGGGCTACCAAATAGCGCAATTGGGTCATCGCGTTCTGCTCATCGACATAGACCCCCAAGCCAGCTTAACCATTTTTATGGGCTTGGTTCCAAGAGACATAGAGCAAACTGTCAACAATGCCATTGTGGATGAACAACCTCTGCCAATTCATGAGGGGATTCACGGCATGGATTTAGCACCTGCTAACATCTCTCTGAGTACGGCAGAAATGCAATTGGTAAGTGCTTCCATGCGCGATTTCCGCCTGAAAGAAGCCATCGAACCAATCCAAGAGAATTACGATTTCATCCTCATAGATTGCCCTCCCAGCTTAGGGCTACTAAGTTACATCTCCCTTGTAGCTGCCACTCATGTTCTCGTGCCTCTGGAAACCCATTTCAAAGCCTTTGAGGGAACAGGCGAATTACTAAAAACGGTCGCTACAGTACGCAATAAACCAAACCGCAAATTGCAAATAGCCGGATTTGTGCCGACAAAATACGATGCCCGGAACTCCCAGGACACTCGTACCCTAGCAGCCATCACCGAACAACTAGCCAGCGCCGGAACAGTCTTTGCGCCCATTCCTCGCTCCACTGCTTTTGTTGATGCTTCAGAAGAACGAATGCCCCTTGCAGTTTACGATCCCAAGCATCCATCTGTCGCCATCTTGAAAAAAATAGCCGTTAGTTTAGAATCCTTAAAATGAGACGTACTACTAAAGCCAGCCAACCCCTTAAAAGCAAAATTGAAGTACCTTGGGACACCACAGGCGTAGCGAATGCTGGTTCTCCTCAATCCATGCCGTTAGACCAGATTGTTCTGCCGCCGAATCAACCGCGCCGTTACTTTGATTCTGAAGCATTAAAGCAGTTAACTGAATCCATCAAACAGCATGGCATTCTCCAACCCGTTTTAGTCCGCCCCCTTGATGGAGAAAAACACGAATTAGTAGCAGGAGAGCGACGCTATCGTGCTGCTAAAGAAATTGGGCTGAAAGTTGTCCCCGTCGTCATCAGAGAATTAGACGACAACGCAGCTTTTCAATTTGCACTTATAGAAAACTTACTTCGAGAAGACCTGAATCCAGTTGAAGAAACTGAAGGTATCCTGCAACTGCTGTCTCTCAAACTAGGTCGAAGTGTTGAGGATATCCCCCCATTCCTGTATCGTCTACAACGCCTACAGAACAAAGCATCTACAGTTACCCATAACGTTATGGGCGCACACGATAGCGAAGGTGATGAACCTACCCATAACGTTATGGGCGGAGTTGAAAGTGATTCTACCAATAACGCTATCAGCGACGAGGAAGGCGATATTGGCTTATCTACCCATAACGTTATGGGCGAAACCGAAACGGATGATTCCGACCTTAACCAGGAGCCTGCTGTAAACCAAGACCTCAAAATCGTTGAAGGAGTGTTTGAAGGCTTAGGCTTAATGACCTGGGAATCTTTCGTTAAGAACCGCCTGCCCTTGTTAAACCTCCCAGAAGATATCCTTGATGCGCTAAGGGAAGGCTCACTTGAGTACACCAAAGCCAAAGCCATCGGCCAAATTCAGAAATTAGATGAGCGCGTTGACTTTTTAGAACAAGCTATTGCTCAAAACTGGTCTTTAAGCGAAATCAGGCAGCGCATTAGTGAGAAGAAAGCCGCCGCCTCTACCGAAAATACCGAGTCGAACAATTACAAAGAACGTTTTACTACTGCGACTACTAAACTAAGAAAGTCCCGTATTTGGTCAGACCCGAAGAAGCGCAAACAGATAGAAAAACTACTTGCACAACTGGAGACGCTGACAAATGTTGAGTAACCTGACATACCAAAACCAGGACGTAGAAGGCAAAATGCTCAAATATTTTTTATACTAAGCTTTAGTGCCTAAGATTCATGTTTAAGTGACT
>NZ_CP040288.1:0-326435 GCF_013393925.1 Nostoc sp. C057
ATGCTTGATTATTTAACGGCGGGTATTGCATTTTGGATGACTTTGTTTGGAGTACAAGAGTCGTTGTTAGAATTTCGCCTGGGTTATCTCGGTCGTTACTGGTTTATTGCGATTAGTGCTAGCTTACTTCTGAGCTTTTTCCTCTCGGCTCTGGTTATTGTGTCACTAATCATTAACTTGACAATAAATCCATTCACTTTCCCAGGTAATGTGATTCTCTCAGGAATTGCTGCGGTAATCTTTAGTGTGATTCTCACCCTAGCGCAATGGCTGATACTCCGTCAATCCGAGATGACACCAAGAGTCTTTGCACTGATCAATACTGTTATTGGAATTCTCGTTTACTTCCTACTGGTGTGGCTCAATGAGGGTAGTTTGGAGTGGAGCGGTAATCTCATTCAAGGCTGGAAAACTGTAATAATATTTTTAGCTGGTGGTGCGATTAACGGAGCAGCCACTGGTAAAGGTTTGGATTTATACTGTGAGCGAGTAGAGCGGCGCTTAATTCAACTTGAGAGAGACAGGATAGCAAGAGAAACCAGAGATAGACAAAGAATAGAAAGAGAAATACTTTCAAGAAAAAAGCTTGAGACGGAAAAGCTTGAAAGGGAAGCCCTAGAAAGAAAAATGATTGAGAGAGAAATGGCCTTAGCTGAAGAGAAAAAGTGGTACGAAGAACATGGTGATGATGATTACGATTATGAGGATGAAGATGATGAATAATAATATTTGAGTATCAATTTACACGCTAAAGTGCCAGGCTAAAATGAATCCAAAGCACAAAATTACCCTGGCTTTTATCCTTCTATAGTAGTAAAGGAGAATTTTTGTGTAGCCAAGGGACTTGATAGTAGCCAAAATCTCATTGAGACAAAGAGGCAAGCGCGGTCTTCTACCTTGCTGCCAGCTACTCCCTTTGGATCTGCATAGTATTTATTGAACTCTTGGAGCGCGATCGCAATCTCAAAAGTTTTCTTGGCTTTTAACCATCTAATATCAAGCATATAAATGTTGCTAGCTTAAGTTCAAGATTAAAATCATGATTTTAACTTGTAAAAATAGTCTTAAATTAGCAATCCTAAAAGAAAGGTTTAATGTAAAAAACTGTAATTATCAGTAACTAGCAACATAGTATAAAAACTGAGTTAAATTAATCTAGATAACTTACTAGAAGATGCAACAGATGCCCAAGTTCAAGATTGAGATAATTTTTGCTATTACCAATAGCATGAGAAAAGTTGTTCTAAAAGGCTTTTAAAATGTATTTCGAGTACTACCATAAAAAATGTAGCTTACCAAACTTAGCATAAATACCTTATGAATTTTCTGACTTATCTCATGCATCTAGCAAGTTCAGGAGCTGTTGCTTACTATACTGCTTCTCAAATCCGTGACTCTAAAACTCGCCCTATTGTACTTAATGGTTTACATTTATCAGAGGCTGGTTCCGTTGGATTTCTGTCTGCACTTAGTGAGCGTGCAGCTAATGAAGGCGATACATGGCTAGCAGAAAACTTAAAAAAACATGCATTGGATGAAACTAAGCATAGCCAAATTTTTGCTCATGCGTTAAAGCAAATAGATAAAAATTTCATAGATTCAGAGCCGAAAATTGCACCTAAAGGTCAATCAAAACAGGGGCGTAGTCCTCTCTTTGCCGCCTACTATGAGGGTTATAGCAAAGAACAACTTAGCCCTGCCGTGATTGACTGGGATATCTTTATGGCGAGTACTTATATTATGGAGTTGGATGCTGGTAAAGACTATATGCGAATGGCGAATGTATTGCCTGATGATGAGCGTGCCACTCATAACTTAAAGTTGGGGATGTTAAGCATAGCTAAAGATGAAACAGGTCATGCTGCCTACCTTTATGAAGCAATGATGCGGCGAATGCCTGCGAGTCAAGTGCAAAAATTAGTTGATGAATGGCGCACCCGTAAAGTTAAGGCAGTATTTAAAGTAATTGATTATGTCCTTAAAGACACCGACACGATAGAAGCAGCATAACATCTTTAAATAAAATAAGTAGGTAGGCGAGAAAACTTATAACTATGTCATTGCAGAATCGAAGTAAAGTAATCACAAAATTTTTTCCATTTTGTTACATACTTAGGTTTATTTGTACCTACTTAGCAGTCATTATTAAGCTAATTGAATCTCTAAGCAGAAGTTCTTCAAAGTTTATTCCTGAATCGTTTTAAGAATTTTCCTAATAGGTATCTAAAAGCTATTTTGGCTCTCCCAGACTTAATTTGATAAGTTAATACTAAAAAACGGTAAAAACACCTGATGTAACTAGGTTTCGCTAAAACAGAATCAAGGATTTAATAAAAATATGCTTTCTGATTCTTAAATTCCTTACTATATAAGGACTTAACCTGGTATCAAGTATTAATTTTCTATAACTAGTCTAGGAGAGCCGCTATTTTTATCTATCAACTAAAATTTGCTTCCTTATTTAAAAAGACGAAAACTTTATGAAGACTATCATCAATACGTTTCTAATTACAGTTTTTCTTTCTTTTGCAAGCATCTTTCCTTCTGAGGCTCAAATTACTCCAGATATTAGTTTACCTAATAACACTGATATCAAAATAGAAGGAAATAATCGAATTATTGAAGAGGGCACTCAGGTGGGAAACAACCTTTTTCATAGTTTTCAATACTTTTCTATACCAACCGGAAACACAGTTATATTTAATAACACTTTAAATATTCAAAATATTATTACTAGAGTTACTGGTGGATTAATTTCTAATATTGATGGACTGATAAAAGCCAATGGAACAGCTAACTTATATTTGATGAATCCAAGTGGAATCACTTTTGGAGCAAATGCTCGATTAGACATTGGCGGTTCTTTTTTAGCAACTACAGCAAATAGTATTAAATTTATTGATAGTACAGGATTTAGTGCTACAGAACCTCAATATCCTCCTTTGCTAACATTAAATGTACCTGTTGGCTTACAGTTTTATGATACCCTCGGAGAAATTAATGTGCAAGGTAATGGTTTTCCCATTCAGAACTCTATCTTGAGATCCCCTATAGATGCAAGTGTAATTTCTACGGGTTTACAAGTAAAGCCTGGAAATACTTTAGCTTTAATAGGAGGAAAGATATTATTGGATGGAGGAGTCCTTAGTGCCAAAAATGGAAGAATTGATTTAGCAAGTATACAGCAAGGAGAAGTTAATATTCAGTCAGAAGATAACAGGTTATTCTTAACCTATGAAAAAAACATGAGTTTTAGAGATATAAGTTTTTTAAAAAATGCTTTAATTTATGTTAATAGCACAGAAGGTAAAGGAAATACTATTAATATTCGGGGAAGCGATGTAAAAGTATTAAATGGTGCGCTAATTATGAGCCAAAATCAAGGATTTAAGCAAAATGGAGAAATTAGTGTTAACTCTGAAGTTTTGGAAGTTAAAGATGCATCAGAATTTGGTATTAGCGGTATCTATACTAGCAACTTTGGAAACACGCCTGGAGAAAATATTGAACTCAATTCAAATAAAATAACTATTGGGGGAGCGCAAATAGCTACTACTACTTTTAGTAATGCTCCAGGTGGTGAAATAATAGTAAATGCTAACGATTATTTAAAAATTACTGGCTCTACTCCATCTGATGTTAATCAATTTGGATATGGTGCTATTAATAGTTTCAGTTATCTTAATTATGGAGATAGTGGAAATATTACTGGAGCAATCAAGAATTTGATATTAGAAGATGGGGGTAATATTACTACAGCTTCTAGTTCTTTTGGTAATGCTGGGAATTTAAAATTAAGTACACAAAATATTACACTCAAGAATGGAAGCAGTTTAGGAGCTACAACTTTTAATAGTGGGAAAGGAGGTAATGTTTTAATAAATGCGAATAATACCATAAACATTATAGGTAGGTCGTCTATTGTCGGACCTAGTACAATTAATGCTGCTACTTTTGGTAGTGGTAATGCTGGGAATTTAGAAATTAATACTTCAAAGCTAATGATCAGAGATGGTGCGGGTATATCTACAAGTACCGTATCGTTTGGAAGTGCTGGGAATATTAATATTAACGCTTCTGGTTCAGTAGATATTTCAGGAGTAGATTCAAATTCAAAACTTCCTAGTTTTATAGATTCATCAGGAGCTATTTTAGATAATAGTTTGAGGATTAGATTTAATAGAGTGCCTCCTACTCCTACTGGAGACGCAGGCAAATTAATTATTAATGCTGAACAAGTTAATATTGATAACAATGCTCAAGTTAGTGTTAGAAATAATGGCTCAGGCAATGCAGGAATCCTTGAAATTAAAGCTAAAGACATTAACATCATAAACAACGGCGGCGTTACCGCGACCACTGCCGTAGGTGAGGGAGGTGACATTATCTTCAATGCGAACAATGTTCTATTACGCAATAGCAATATCTCTACAACTGCTGGACAGCAAGAAACCAAAGGGAACGGTGGAAACATTAATATTAATACGGAACTATTGCTTCTCTTAGAGAATAGCAAGATTACAGCGAATGCCTTTGAGGGGCGGGGTGGTAATGTCACTATCAATACTCAAGGAATCTTCCCTTCTTCTGATAGTAAAATTACAGCTACTTCAGACAGAGGAATTGACGGTATAGTTCAAATAAATACTTTACAATTTGATTTCATTAAAGCAGCGTTCGTTCCACCAGCAATTAATATTCCTACAGTTGCTCAGATTTGCGCTACGCAATCGGGTAAAGCACCTAATGAGTTTGTGGACAGAGGATCTGGAGGTATTCCACAAAGCCCAAGCGATCCCCTCAACAGCACTTATGGCTGGAGAGATGAGCAGGGCGAACGCACGGGATTTCTGAAACCCTTGCTGGGCAAGGATCTTGATGAAAAAATAGGCTAAATTAAAAAACGCCAAAACCCTTGCTATTAAAGGATTCTTATACTTTAGATGCGTTTGCCCTGGAGAGATGAGCGACAACCTATTTCCACTAAACAATCACAACAGCCAATACAGATCGAAGTAGATCAAGAATATGTAGAAGCACAAGGATGGAAAGACAATGGAAATGGTACAGTAAGTTTTACAACTAAACCAAAAGAAGTGATTTCTTATGGTTCTTTATCAGACTCACCTTGTCACAATTCTCAGAAATATAAATAGAAGGATACAGAGAGCATTGAAATAAAACAGCAGCTTTATGTAGCTAAACATAATTAATGACATAATTTCATTGCGAATGCAGCGAAGCCTAATGTAGGCGAAGCATTCTCGAAGGGTAGCAATCCCAGTCCTTGCGATTTCTATCAGGGCAAACGCGAGGGCTGTAAATATTTTTGTTCATCTACTTAGCTGCTTCTATTAGATAATGAAAAAGTTTAAAAAGTTGCTTCTATGTTAAGAAAATGCTATGTCGTCCAAATATCGATACTTAAATGTGTTCGGAGCAACTTTTTTTCTAGTAATTCCGATATCAACAACTAACCCGCTTTTAGCAAAAACAGCACCTACAAGACTCTTTACACAGCAAATACCAACAATTCCTCAGAGACCACAAGTTCCTTCTCCAATAGAAAGAAGAGAAGAACTGCAAATACCTCCTGCTTCAGTGCCTATGCCTGAAATTCCCAAAATAAACCGAGAAAAAATTAAAGTTGAAAGGTTCATATTCAAAGGCAATACTGTCTTATCAACTCAACAACTAGAATCAGTAGTTGCTTCTTACACAGGCAGAGAAATTGCATTTTCAGAATTGCTCGAAGCTCGTACAGCAGTCACGAGGCTGTACACTGAACAAGGATATCTAACTTCTGGAGCCTTCTTTCCTGTTAAAGAGAATCAAGCGATTACAGCCATTGGAGGAGTAGTCACTATACAAATTGTTGAAGGCAAGTTAGAGAAAATCAATGTTATGGGTAGCGCACGATTACAAAATTATATTCGTGAACGCTTACGGACAAACACTACTGAAGTATTTAATAGCAAACATTTGCTCACAGCTTTGCAATTATTGCAAACAGATCCTTTGGTTGAGAAAATTTCTACAGTTATAGATAAAGGCTCTCAATTAAGTACTTCTGTTTTAAACGTTACAGTCCAAGCACGTCAACCCTTTAGAATTGAAGCTTTCTTAGATAACTCTCGCTCACCTGCCATTGGCAGTTTTCAGAGACGAGTTGAGTTAAGCAATGCTAACCTCTTGGGACTAGGAGATCGGTTGAGTCTGGGGTATAGAAACACTGAGGGCAGTAATACTCTAACAGCTGATTATTCTATTCCTCTCAATTCCCAAAACGGGACTGTGCAGTTTTTTTATGCAAATTCTTCTGCCAATGTTATTGAGCGTCCTTTTAGCAGACTAGATATTCTTTCTGATGCTCGTGCTTACGAAGTGACTTTGCGTCAGCCAATACTACGACAAGCCAGCCCTAATTCAACTCAAGAATTTGCTTTAGGATTGACAGCTTCCCGACTAGAGAGCGAGTCATCATTACTCAACACTCCTTTTCCTTTAAGTGCTGGCGCAGATTCTAAAGGGCGAACGCGAATTTTCGCTCTCAGATTTTTTCAAGAATGGACACAACGCACAAGACAAGGAGCATTATTGGCACGCTCCCAGTTCAATTTGGGAGTTGGTGCAATTGATGCCACAGTTAACGATTCCGCTCCTGACAGTCGCTTCTTCTCTTGGCGAGGACAAGCTTCATGGCTACAGCGTTTAGCAGCGAATGGTACATCCTTGGTTGTCAGAGCAGATATTCAGCTAGCTTCTCGCCCTCTTGTGCCATTAGAACAATTTGCTAATGGTGGTATAAATTCGGTCAGGGGTTACAGACAGGATACATTTTTGTCTGATAACGGAGCTTTACTATCAATTGAAGCACGTATTCCCGCTTGGAGAACAGACACTGAACAATTACAGGTCATTCCCTTTTTTGATGTAGGAACTTCCTGGAATAATACTACTGGTAAAGATACTGGAATAACAGTATTTTCAGGAACACTGGCATCTATAGGGCTTGGTATACAGTACCAGTTAGAAGATCGCCTTAATGCTCGTCTTGATTGGGGCGTTCCTTTGATCCCTGCTGACACTAACTCAAATTTAGAAACATGGCAAGAAAACGGATTTTATTTTTCTATCAATTACCGACTGCTTTAAAATATCTAATCTTGGGACTATCTTTAACGGTAGTGATAGTTTTATGTCAAGTCCAAGCCAAATCCCAAACTTCTGCAAATTTAGAACAGTCTCAAGCACAACTTCTCAATCAACAAGGATTTGAGGAGTTAAATAAAGGACAGCCTCAAGCCGCACTACAAACATGGAAAGCAGCTT
Organism: Nostoc sp. C057; assembly: GCF_013393925.1. NCBI lineage: Bacteria > Bacillati > Cyanobacteriota > Cyanophyceae > Nostocales > Nostocaceae > Nostoc > Nostoc sp. C057. Next base: position 7,333 of record NZ_CP040288.1, read on the forward strand.
ACAATATTTACTACAAATTAAAAGATTCTGATGGCATTGCTGGTAGCTTAATTAATCAAAGTTTAGCACTACAAGCAAGTGGTTCATATCTTAGTGCTTGTCAAACTCTAAGCAAGATTCTAGAGCTAGAGGATTGGATTTGCTCTAGCCCGATTGAATTACGGGAAATTTCTCAACAAGCCTATCTAGAGGCGTTAAAGTTTGCTTTGGAAAAACAGCCTTTTTCAAGAGTCAGAATTATTGGACTCCGTAATCTAGGTGATGTGCTGCGGCTGATTGGTAATCCAGAAGCATCTTCGATTATATTATTCAATGCTATGGCAATGGCTGAAACTCTAGATTCAAAACAATCAGATATTTATAATCAAATTTTATTGAGTTTAGGTAATACAGAACGTGCCCTTTACATCCAAGCTAAAGGGAAATATCAGCTAACTGATGATGTATTTACTAAACAGAAATCACTTAAAAAACTTAAGTCAAAAGCTCAAAATGCTCTGAAATTTTATCAAGAGTTAGCAGGCAGAAAACAAAATGTACTTCCCCTGCAAGCAAAAATCAACCAGTTAAGTTTAATCTTAGAGATAGAAAAGTGGAAGAGCATAGTAATTTTAGAAAATCCAACTAAAAATGAATACCTTCAAACATTAGTTAATAGCTTATTAAGTAGCCCAGAAAGATTTGAATCATTCCCTGCAATCGAATCTATCTATGCTCAACTTAATATCGCTCAGACTTTAGTGCAAATTGACCAAGATATCCAGTTAAAGCAACTTGTTTTCTCTAGAAAAGATAATCCGTTATCAATTTCATTACTATTAGCGAATAAAGCTAACACTTTAGCCCAAAAGCTGAATAATAACCGAGCCGAATCTTATGCATTAGGAACGATTGCTACCATCTACAACTCTTTAGGTAAAACACTTGAAGCAACACAATATTTTGAAAAAGCTATGGGACTAGCTCAATCAGTACAAGCTTGGGATATTGCTTATGAGTGGCAATGGCAATTAGGACATTTATATCGAGTCTTAGGAAAAGTTGATAAAGCCAATCAAGTATATGAATCTGCTATTAACAGTCTTGAACAAGTTCGAGGTAATCTTCTAGGGGGAAACCCGGAAATTCAATTTAATTTCAAGGATAAAGTTGAACCTATTTACCATGAATATATGGAGTTATTATTTTCCCAAGATGAGGTAAAGTCAAAACGAGCAGTTGAAATTCAAGAGAAGCTAAGACTCGCTGAAATAGAGAATTTTTTACAATGTGGTAGATTGAATTTATCTTCTTTAAGGAATGAACAAACTCTAAAAGAATTATTTCCAATTATTTATTTAATTAAGTTGAGAGAGAAAGTAGAAGTAGTTGTTAGAACACCCCAAAAATTTTATCGCCATACAGTAGACTTTAACCAAATAGCTGACCCCATTGATAATTTACTTAAAATTGTTCAAAAAAAGCAGTTTGTTAGAACTGAAGATGTTAACTATTTTATCTATTCTAAAACTCTTTATAACCTCTTGTTTTCTCCGATTAAGCAGTATCTTCCTAGTTCAGGAAGTTTAGGATTTGTTCTAGATAGCTATTTCCAGAATTTACCTATCGATATGTTATATGATGGAAAAAAATATTTGACTGATTCATATAGCATTGTCACAGCTTCAAGCTTTCAACAATTGCACAATCATTCAGCTAAATTCCAAAATTCTAATATTTTAATTGGCGGGATTTCTCAACCTAGTCCTAGTCTTAACGACCCCTCAGTTCCTAAAAATTTACTAGCTTTGCCAGAAGTAAAAGCAGAAATCGAAAATATCAAAAAAAATACTACTTCTGTTTTAACTTTAATTGATAGTGATTTTAATAGTCGCAGCTTTCAACAAAAAATTGAAAAAAATTCATTTTCTTTAGTTCATTTGAGTACTCACGCTCAATTCAGTTCTGACCCTGAACAAACCTTTGTCTTGACTTGGGACAAACCTTTAAATGTCAAAGACTTGAAATTTTTGCTCAAAAATGAAGGCGACACAATTAATTTACTTGTTTTAAGTGCTTGTCAAACTGCAAAGGGTGATAAACGCTCTGCCCTTGGAATTGCTGGAATAGCTGTACAAGCCGGAACACGCAGTACATTAGCTAGTTTGTGGCTAGTTGATGCTGATTCTACTGCTCTATTGATGGAGGAGTTCTACAAAGGATTGAAAAATGGACTTGTTTTACCAGAAGCACTAAGACTTGCAAAACTGAGTTTGTTGTCTAGTGAAAAATATTTCCATCCCTATTACTGGGCTGGCTTTATTCTTGTTGGCAACTGAGTTAAAAAGCATGTCAGTGGAAGGATAAGTTGTCTACTGCTTCCATTTATAGACCAATACAGTTCAGTTAAGCATCTCTTTCTTCTCTCTGCGTTCTCTGCGCCTTGGCGGTTCGTTAAAAAAACGACTTTGGTAACAGAGTTTTAGCCTTAACTGAACCGTATTGATTTATAGACCAGTTATCGTCTCACCAACAAAGGACTGTGCAACAACTTATGGTGTCGTCTGCAACGAGTCAGCACTGGTTAAATCTAACCGCCCCTTGCTCTTTCTCGTCTTTTCTGGCTCTGATCTGCAATTTTCGCTCCTGCTTCTGCTTTGACTAATTCATCGGCATTATTCTCTTTTCGAGCTAATTTGGTTGCAGTTGCATATGCAGATATAGCCGCAGATGGCAAGTATGCCTCTAGGTAGCGATCGCCTAATAATCGATAGATAGTGGGATTTTTACTACCTGCTTTGGCTCTTGCCTTTAACACCAGAATCGATTCGTTCAACAAGTTCTCTGCTTCGTATACACTATCTACATCAATAGCTAATTCATCTTGGAACTGATTGAGACTTTGAAGACGATTGATTGTCGTCGCTATCTCTTGTGCCTTATCAATAGGGACTATCAAAAGAATAGAGGCACTAGCAGCAATAGGCTCATCTCCACGATTAGCAATGACGTTTACATTGTAAACATTCCCCGGCTCCATAGCTGGCTGATCTTTCGGGTATGGCAGTTGAGTTGCCTTAACTTCAACTGACCAGTTAACTCCTTTGCCTTCGATTTGCACCATATAGCTAGTAGCTGAAGGAGTGGCAGACCAAGATAGTATTGGATTGGTATTTAAAATGACGACACCGTAGGGAGTGATTAATGTAGGTATATTTTCATCTGACCCTGGGCCTTTGGGTGTCACACAGGTATACCCATTTTTCAAAGTACAATTCTCAAATCGGCGCTGGGAAAGCGGTAAACAATGTTCACTTACAGTACTATCTGTGAGGTATAAAAGCTTTCCATGTGAATAACAAAAAATCTCAACCTTACGCCCACGAACTGGATGAATTTTGTCATCTTTACAAAGCTTACTCTGGGGTGTCCAATTGATATCGCCACTAATAACTTTTGCTACAACTTCACAGTCTCGCTCATGTGAATCGCTTCTACTTGCTGATTGAGCTTGTCCCCCTGCACTGCTAAAGCTTGAAAACAACAGTATTAATGCAATGGCTACGAATTGAGACTTTGAAACTTTTTTTATTTTGGCTGTTGACTTTGCTACAATCAGCATTCCTATTATTTAGTAATTTGTTATATATTTGATAGCTTATCCAAATTGACGCACCTTAGTCAATTCGTTGGAAAAATGCGCTGTAGAATTTGTTGTTTCCAATCTGAGATTTCTGGTAGACCAGAATTATTTGATATTAAGCAAACTTCCCAATGTGTTCTAGCATTATCCAAGTCACCTAAGGCTTCTTGTGTTTTTGCTAGCAAGCAGTGAGCATCTACTCTTCGAGAATCTAAATCTACCGATTTTTGCAAGTAATCTTTGGCCTCTGCATAACGCTGTTGTTTGAATCTTGCCCAGCCTAAATTTTTGTACAAGGCTGCTTGCCATACTGGATCTGAAGTGCCTTTCAATCCTTCAAGTGCTAGTTGTGCTGCCTCAGAGTATTTTTTTTGTATATTTTTGAGCCGTGATAAATTGTTGACAGCATTCATCGATTGATTCTTCCCGTGCTTAATCGATAACTTGTATTGCTGCTCTGCTTGGTCATATTGACCTTGTTCATCATAAAAATTGCCAAGATTATAGTGTAGTTCCCAAGCGTTAGGCTTGAGTTTGAAAGCTTTTTGGTAGTTTTCAATCGCACAGTTTAAGTCCTGAGTTACCTGGCAAGCTACTGCCAAATTATTATATATTTCATCATCTTTTGAATTATAAATTAATGCTAATTTATAATATTTCTTAGCTATTTCAGGCTCATTCATATAATGTCCAGCTTGATTAAAATAGTAAGCAGATACAGCAAGATTAATTTGAGTATAACTACTATTAATGCTTACTATTAATGAGCTTACCAAAAAGCATTTAAATATATTGGATACCAAAAAACGATTAAGTTTTAATTTAAATGGTAAATGCTGCAAACGTTCCAATATTACTTGAGTTGTCTGTGGGCGTTGTCCTGGGAAAGGAGCCATCATGTCATCAAGTAAATCAGCAAGAGGCTTATCAATATGTGGTGCTTTATCTCTCCAGATTAATCTTCCTGTATTTTGATCTATTGGTAATTCCAATAGTGATATCCCTGTTAACAAATTCACAAAAGTTCGCCCCAAAGCATAAAAGTCTGATTGAGGCAATGCTTGACCGTTAAGTTGTTCAAGTGGAGAAAATCGAATCGTTCTAACAACTGTTACTTCATATCCACTACTGAAGCGTGTTCTTTTATTTACTCCACTAGCGCCAACTTTTGCTAAATATGTTGTGGTAATCTGTCTGGCTGCTCCAAAATCAACAAGTGCCAGTTGACCACCAGGTTGATAAATAATATTCTCTGGTTTAATATCTCTATGAAAAAAGCCAGACCGGTGTACAGATTCAAGAATATCAACTAGTTGTGCTAACCAATCTAGTGCTAGTTTTTGAGAAATTCTTCCATAAGATATTAACCACTGTTGTAAATTTTCTCCTTCAATTTTTTCCATTACTAAACAGTGCAATACTAAACGACCATCCTTCAGTACAAAAGTGAAATAGTCATCCACACCACACTTAGGAACTCCTGGATGGTATAACGTCTGTAATATAAGTGATTCTCTCTGAACCAGACGAACTAATTTAGGATCACTCCACCTAAGTACTTTCAATACTCTGATTCTAGATTTTGTCCCCCATGACGGCTCAACGTCTTCAACCTCAAAAACATCTGTATAGGTAGATCGATCTTCATCCAAAGAACGCAATGGGCGCAGTAAACGAATGCGCCCATCTATTAGTAAAGGATTACCACAAGCTAAACAATTTTCAGTATCTTCAGGATTATGCCGCCTACTACACAAGGGATTTATACAGTAGCTCACAGAGAGTTTTGCCCCTGTACATAACTGGTTAATTCTTTCTTATCTGATGATTTATATACTAAACCGTATGGATCTACTAAAATATATTTTTTAATAACTGGTTCCATACCATAGCTTAGTTCATGCTTACTTGATTTTTTACTGGCTTCAATTAACGAGCGTTGCTCTAAACCTTCTAAAGCTGATATTACCTTTGAAATTGACATTACTTCTAATTTTAATCGTTCTTTTAAATCATTAATAAGCTTTGAGAAAGGGATTAAAGCAGAACTTTTTGCCATTTCCTCAGCTAAGTAAACCATTACTTGCTTTTGAAGATCAGTTAAAAGCCCATTTTGTCCAAATTGAAGATTTAACATTGCCTCAACTCGTGGCCCAATTACAGTAGTCCTATAATCGAAAAATTTTTCTAGGTTCCCCCCAAAAATGCGATTTATTCGGTCAGAAACAGCCTCTAGTTCTGACGGATTTCCACGATATGTTTCAATCAACTCTTTACATTTTTCTCCAGCTATACCCTTTTCACGCATTAACTGGATTGCTGCATCTTCTTCTAAACCTTCTATTTGAATAGAGACAATAGATGAGTTTAAATTCCCATAAGCAATTTCTTTTAAAGGCACTTGACTTGTTACAATTACACAACTCTGATGTTTTTCTTGTGTGATTTCAAGAAAAAAATCTTCGTATTCTAATCTTTTTTCAAAAATATTTATTGGTGCTATGGCTTCAAAACCATCTAAAACTAATAGGCAACGATGTAATTGCAAATGATTTAACAATAGAGATAGCTTGGTCTGAAGAGTTATATATTCTGCTTGTTCTATATTAAAAGTATTAATTAGATCAGTAACTAAATTATCAATCGTTGAAGAACGCTTTATTGTTTTCCAAATAACATACTCATAATTGCTTGAATCTTCTAATAGTATTTCTTCAATTAACTTTGACACTAGTATACTTTTTCCAATTCCAGCAATTCCAATTAATGCTATACACCTTTTTTTAAAAATATTGACTTCCCTTTTTAAAAATCTTATTTCATCTTGTCGTCCATAAAAGGATGTTATTTTTGGAATTTCCCCATATAACCTAGCTGTGCCTATTAAACGATCAACATTTTGGTATGACGCTTCTAGCTTTTTCAAATATTCTTTTTTTGCTAGTTTAAGCAAAATATTTCTTAAAGTTAATTTTTTTACTTGCACTCCTTCTCCAACAACTTGTGTAAGCATTGTCCATAACGGAGTACCTACACCAGTCTGCAAATAATGCACATTGTATCCCGAATCGTTTGCTATTTCCTTATAGTCTTTACCATCCCAAGACCCTTTGATTAAAACCATTTCAGAGGGCAACAAATATCTTCCGGTGTGCTGAAGCACACGCTCTTCCAAAATCTCTAGTACTGCTTCTAGGTCTAAATTTTTATTTGAAGACATACTTACCTACAATACTACGTTACTAGCATTACCATAATACCTATTCAAATTCCACCTAAAACTTTTATATAGCTTTTTTACAATTTTTAATAAAAAGCTACTTGCTATCGTTACTTTTACAGGATATAAGTTTAGAGTGTTACATTGCATAAATAATAACACGCTCTCTAAAACTGTCTCTAAAGCTACATTTGGCCTTTAAGTACAACAAATCAAGGAGGCAGACGATCAGGTGCAAATTTTGGAAGGTAATAGTAGAGGCAAAATCTGCGGTAAGTACCGTCTGAGCAAAAGTCTTTTTCTATTAAACATTATCTAAGGTTATCACAAGTCCTTAGATACTCCAAAAACACTTATGGACTACGGAGATATTGAAAACTCAAAACAAAAAAAAGAAGATAGCGTCGATACCAAGTGACTAGAACTTCTGTAAGATCAAGCTAATTGGAGAAAAATATGGAGGAAAATATGAAACCATCAAAAAACCTAAAGCACAAAGCGCCACTAAGGAGTAGGCGCTTTGTCTGTTTGTAAAATTCATCGTTTAAAAGAGCGGGGCTGATCTCGAAGGAACAAAATAAATTGTCGTTGAAGTTTGGCGACCAAGACGACTACTAAATTTGTCCGAGAGTATAATCCGCGCTACCAGATCCATTATAGGGTCTGCCGCTTGGAAAGTCCATTCCTTGCGGTAACTTTTGGCTGTCGAAATTCATAAGTTTTTATAAAGTTAAGTCTGATGAAGAAAAATTGCGAATTTTATAGCAAAAAGCAGTAGTAGCGCGAATAACAGCTACCAGTTATCAGTCAAAGTCTTTGATAACTGTTGACTGATAACTGATGCAACCCCCTCTGAAGCTTGTAAACCGAGTTATCAGGGAAAATATCGTGAAAAACAGAGAACGCCCCAAGAGCGCAGTGTTAGAGCGCATGGGGTCGAGTGCAACTTTCGTATGGCAATTTTGTGCTGTGACGAAGGGAAATTTTCGGAATATCCAGGCTAGAGTAAGGGTTTCGCAGCTTGAAAGAGTTCTCTCCAAAAAATTCCTTGGAGAGAACCGATGAATGCAGCAACAACTGAATATCCAAACAATCTCACGGCAGCGGAATACCATGAGTTGTTAGCTGGTAGCGCCATTCATCCGGCGTTGATTAAGCGCAACTTCTTTCACGTTGAGGGAGAATCAGTTTATGATTTCCTGTTCATATCTGATAAAATCCCACGTAAGAATGCGGGTCGGGTAACAGATGGATACATAAAAATGTATCAGCACCTATTACTAGGTGGGACGTGGATTCAGTCACTTGACCCATTCAAAAACTGGCAACCAATGGAGTGGGGGCGGATTAAGCCGAACTTCCCTCGTATTGATTGGCAAAAAGGGAAACCCGTCAAATACGAGTCGCCCCCCAAAACCCCCAACCGCGTTACCTACTTTGATGTCGCTAACCCCATCTGGGACAAAATAGCAAAACGTTATTTAATTAAGCGCTATCATTCACTTTTAGCATTGCGCTTACTGGATCAACTCAATCCACTAATATTTTGGGAGTGGGTGAAACAGCATCCAGAGATTCCAGTTATCTTATGCGAAGGGGAGAAGAAAGCCGCTTGCTTGCTGAGTCTGGGGTTTGTAGCGATCGCACTCCCTGGAATTTGGAACGGGCGCGTAGGCAAACAAGATTTTGATGAACGATTGCATCCTGACTTAGTACCAATGGCTCAGGCGGGACGCAAGTTCATTATTTTATTCGACTACGAAACAAGAGCTAATACCCGTTGGTCAGTTTTTCAAGCTACTGTTCGCACTGCAAAAGCAATCGAATCAGCTGGTTGCTTTTGTGAAGTTGCGCTGTTACCAGGCCCAGAGAAAGGTGTTGATGATTTTGTTGTGGCGCGGGGCGAAGATGCTAACGCTCTACTGACCGCAATCATCGATGATGCCAAATCACTCAAAGATTACCAGCGCTCGTATCGGGCTAAGAAATGGGGACTTAGCAAATACAAACCAGATGTCACTGTTAATGTCAAGTATCTCTCTGAGGCTTTGTGCATTCCTGACCTTGAAGAAAAATGCTTGACAGTGCCTGAGCTTTATGAGCTTGAAAAGGAACAACTTTTCACGCCATCTATAAAAGGACATTGGAGAAAGAAGGAGTCTACGGATTCTGGCGGAGTTGATTCAGACAAATCGAAGAAATCCCCTACCTTCAATTTCCCCAAATCAGGACTGGTCGTACTCTGGAGCGACATGGGTACAGGGAAAACTGAACTTATGCGCTGGTGGCGTGACCAAAATCCTGATGCCAGATTTCTCAACAATGGACATCGGGTTAACTTGTTGAAAAATCTTGCCGAACGTTTGCGGACGGCGATGTATTCAGACTTGGGTTACACAGGTTTAGCCCAGGCCCCAGCCCTTAGTATTACTATTGACAGCTTGCATAAGCTGAATACCCAGTCTCTCACCTACGGTTGCATATTTATAGATGAAGCCTGCCAATACCTTACCCACCTGCTGCACAGTAATACTTGCAAACAACATCGCGCCGCCATTTTGGAGGTACTGGAATATATAGTATACAATGCGCCACTGGTCGTCATCGCTGATGCACACATGGACGATTTAACGGTAAACTTCTTTCTTGCAATGCGACCAAAAGGTGAAGTCCCGTACATCATTAAAAACGAGTGGCGAAACGGTTCACGCACAATTTATTGGTACGAGGGGGATAATTCAAGCGCCATAGTCGCCCAAATCTCGGCAGCCCTGATGCTTGGTGAGAAAGTCATGGTTGCAAGTGACAGTAAGCGTTTCATCAAAAAACTCGACAAATCCTTTACTATCAAGTACGAAGAATCTAACTCCGAAAAATCACATACACAAAAAAAATGGCGTATCTGGTCGGTTCACTCTGACAATTCTGGCAGTGATGAAAATGTCGCTTTCATCAAAGATATCACCAACGCCGTCAAAAACTTTGATGCCTTGTTCACCTCTCCCAGTCTCGGTACTGGTGTCGATATTTCTGAGTATCATTTTGACTTAGTGTTTGGCGTGTTTCACGGCGTTTCCCAAACCGCTACTGAGTGCGCTCAACAACTGTACCGTTATCGTCCAAAAGTCCCGTTTCATATTTGGGTGGCCCCGCGTCCTCCCTTTGGTTACAAGGATACCAATGCTACCAAGATTAAAGAGCGCTTGCTCCAAACCAATGAAATGACCGCTTTTCTGTTGCGGATTGACCGTCAAACAGGCAAGCGGGGCGCAGAGAAAGATTGGGCGCTTGAGGCTTACTGCCAAATTATGGCTAACCGCCACTATTCTCTCAATAATCTGCGTGATGACTTGCGATCGCTTCTCACAGAAATGGGCAATACATTTATATATGTGGGCAGTGATTCAGATCCTCAATCTCTTGAAAGTCTAAAAGCAGCAGCACAAGCTTTGGATAGTGCCCACAACTCGGCTGTTGCCAAGGCTAAGAATATTACTTTGAGTGAGTACCGCGCCCGTCAGAGCAAAGATTACCTTGACCCTAATGAAATTTTTGAATGTGAAAAGTTCCGCATTTCTGATTCTTACGGCATCGAAGTAACCGAATCACTCGTAGAAATGGATAAAGGTGGTCGCTTAATTAGAGCAATTGCTGGACTTGAGGCCATTTTAGCAAAGCCCGAAGAATCGTTTACTGACCCCAAAACTGGGCAAACTTATCCTACACCACCAACAATTGTCACCCAAAAAGACCGCACCGAGCGCGACAATCTACCTTTGTGCATCGACTGGGGCAATTATTCCGCACGGTGGCTGGCTAGATTTAACCTGGGGCTGCATCAAATTCTCGCTTCTTTAATGAAGGGTGATGAAGTTACTGCCGATGACCCCACCTTACTCAAGATGACGGAGATCGCTATACATTGTGCTGCTCACGTCAAAGCAATTCTTGGGTTTACTATTCCCCTAGACTGTAAACCTATTTGGTTGCTGGCCACTTTAGTAGAACAGCTGGGGCTAAAGCTGACTTTCCGCAAGCAGGGCAAGCGCGGTCAACAGGTGAAACTTTTCTCTTTATCTAAAGAGGAATTAGAATTTGCTCAAGAGGTAATTGCTCATCGTGAAACGAAGCGTAATCAAAAAGAAAATCGAACCTATTATGCCTCCAAAACCCCTGCTGCGTATAGTGTAAACCCCAATCAGCAGGACGTATCCACACCCCCCCTTGATGCTATAGGGAACTCCCATTGCCAAGGGGAGGATACTACCGAATTTGAGTCACCCCCAACAGATCGCATTACGCTACTCCACTGTGTAGAAATACTTCGCTCTGGTATTTCTCGTGGAGTGGACGCAATCAAAGGCATTCTTAAACGATGGACTGGGGATTTGCGCTGGGAGACAGTACTGGAACTTGAGGCGATCGCGGCAAATGAACTGCGACTTGTGGAAGCTCAAGTTCCTGAATTTTACAGCTTGCTAAGTGAAGAGGTGTTGCCGATGGAGGGGGCTGGTTAGAGAAAAATCCCTTTGGCATTTGAAAGCTGTTTTTTGTTTCGTTTCCGGTAGCAATTGATGCCACTGGTTCCAATTTGGGCTGCATTCTCACAAGTCATGCAAAATGTCAAAACAATTTCATTAAATGGTCAAAGATCCATCAAGTTTAAAGCGCTACTGTCATTAGGTCTAGCTTTGAGATAGCGATCGGTGATGGCTAAATTGGCATGACCCAAAGTTTCTTTCACCAATACAGGATTAGTCCCGCGCTCAATGGCGTGAGAACCGTGAGCATGACGTAACCAGTGAGCAGAAACTAGTTCGCTTAATCCAGCTTCAAGTGCAATTGCTTTGACAATCGGGTGCAAGTTTTGACGGTCTAAATGTCCCCCTTTTTGACTTGGAAACACTGCTTGATTGGAGTGAGCCGAAGCTTTGAACTCCATTAATTCCGCCCAAAGCTTTGGCTTGATGAGAATTGTCCGATTTTTGCTGCCCTTGGCTTTTCGCACGTAAACTTGACCACTCTCACCACGGGGTGTCAAATCTCCCCAAGTCAGATCACAGATTTCACTTGCCCGTAACCCTGCCTGATACAGGAGTTTGATAATTAACAAATTACGTAGGGCTGTGTACTGGCGCTTAGGAGTTTTAGCATCAGTTAAATGCTTAGAAGCAGCTCTTACCAACAATTTAATATCAGCTTCATCGAGATAGCGTTCGTTGATTACATCCGGCAGTTCACCGAGTTTTAGCGCCATACCCACATTAAAAGGGAGATATCCAATTTTATGAGCGAAACTAATTAAGCTTTTAGCTGCGGCAATATATATCCGCTTTGTACTAAGAGCATTGCCCCCAAAACAACTGGCGTATTCTACCAAGTCTTCATAAGTCACTTTTTTGAGAGGTTTGTCCAAAAATTCCAGAAATCGTCTAATGTAGCGTCGGTACGAGATGATAGATGACTCTGCTTTTCCCTCCAACCACAGCGCAATCAACTTCGCCTCCGCCTGCGCTACTGGCAAGGAAGCAAGAGCCTTTCTATGGGCTGTTATATGGACAAGAGAGAGCGTCATTTTTATTACTCCCTTAAAAATCAGACACAAGAGTAGTTTCGTCTGGTTTTATAGTGTCTGATTTTTATTGTCCTTTAAAATGGGCGTTTCAACTCACCCTCAAGCGAATGAAAATTTCTCGATTTTTGCGTATAGTACACCTCTAATACTGAGGAGCGTGACAAACACAATACTGTTATGCAATTGTTCAGCAGGGTATTTATTTTGAAAAGCCTAAAAAGAGGTGAAAAAAATAAACTAAAAATGACTTTATAGTTAATAAATGATATAAGAGGTCAAAGAGCGTCCTCCAAAGTTTATTTACGCCGCAGGGTACTGCTTTTTAAGCGCTATCACGCCATAAAACTATAGAGTCATTTTTAGTTTATTTTTTGAGAGTGGTTTGATTGCTTTGCTTTGTGTTTAAGACACTTTTTTTATAGAACCGCAAACGGGAGCTAGAGAAGTAGTTTCTCAAGAATTGCCAAGGCACTTACCAGTAATGAAATGCCCCGCCGTCGATTACGAGGCAGCAGGAAAAGGTACAAACCGAGTGGAATTGTGGGCGAAAGCACAGCTAGCTACCAGATTTCTCACTCTTGATTGAGAGCAACAACCGCAAGCCGGGTGAAATTGTTAAGTTGAACATTTCTAAATTGCAATCGTCGGGTGCAAAAAAGCGCTTTCCAACCGCTGCTGTAATCGCGTATATCGCAGTTGGCCGTCACTAGAACGCAAAGCCTTGGATATCGCTTTCTTGGAACCAACGACAATCGCTAACTGCTTGGCACAAGTTAATGCTGTGTACAACTGTTTACGAGACAACATCATATAAGGCTGCGTATAAATTGGCAGAATTACTACTGGATATTCTGAAACCTGGCTTTGATGAATGGTGAAGCTCCAGGCGAGGGCAATTTGATTTAAGTCTGCTCTGGTTCTAACGACAGTATGCTTACCATACTGCACAGTAACTTCCATCTCTTCAGGATCAATGGCCTTGATAATTCCGAAGTCGCCATTAAAAATATCGTGATTATAATCATTAGTCAGTTGAATGATCCGATCGCCTTCTCGTAATAAATTCCCGCCCCTGGTAATCTCTACTTTGTCGGGACTGGGCGGATTAATCAACTGCTGCAATACGGTATTGAGGTTACGAGTCCCAAGCAAACCGCGCGAGGTGGGGCAAAGTACTTGCACATCAGTAGCTAGATTGTAACCCAGGCGGGGAATCAAGTCTGTAATGATTTCGGATATTGCTTTAAGACCATGTTTGGGGTGATGACCGCCGCCGTGCCACAGACACTCAGACACGGGATTATCGGAAATCGGTTCAATAGTGGGAAACTGGCTTCGGTTAATTTGGTGAGCAGCGGTGATAATTGCGCTCTGTTGGGCTTGCTTAAATACCTTGGTCAACCGCACCACCGGAACGTGACCAGAATTAATCAAGTCAGCAAGGAATTGACCCGGGCCCACAGAGGGTAACTGGTCAATGTCACCCACTAGCAGTAGTTGGGAACCGTATTGTATCGCCTTTAGCAAAGAAGATGCCAGAAACAAATCAAGCATACTAGCTTCTAGCGCGACAATTGCGGTATGGGGTAAAGGGTTTTGATTATCGCGTAAGAAGCCCATTGTCTCTGGGTCAAATTCCAACAAGCAGTGTATGGTCTTGGATTCGAGTTGTGTGATTTCACTCAGACGTTGAGCAGCGCGTCCAGTTGGCGCAGCTAAGGCGATAGATTTGCCCATTGCTTTCCACAGAGAGACTATGGTGTGGGTGGTGAAAGTTTTACCGCAACCGGGGCCACCAGTAAGAATCATTACCCTTGAATATGCAGCCATTTCTACCGCTAGCCGTTGCTGTGGTGAAAGTTTGATTTTATGACTCTTGGTGAAGCGCTCAATCCAGGCGCGAACACGAGGCATATCTTGTGCAACTGGTTGGCAAAATCTAGATTGTATTAATTGAGCAAGGTTCTGTTCGGTGTGAAAGTACGTTGGTAGATAACATAGCAGCGTTTGGTCTGAGCTTTTCTCACGGATTAAGTCATCCTTGAGTGCCATGTCTTTGATAAGATCAGCGAGGGCATCTTCTTCGGGTGTGTGATCTGCTGTAGTCAGCAGTTTGATAACATTCTCAATGAGTTTTGGCTGGGGTAAATAGCAATGCCCATCGGCAGCAGCTTCGTTCAAAACATGAATTAAACCAGCACGGTAACGGAACTGACTATCAGGCGCAACTCCTAAATTAAAGGCAATTTTATCAGTTCTCAGAAAACCAATACCGTAGATGTCAGCAGCTAACTGGTAGGGATTGCTGGTGAGAGTAGCGAGTGCTTCATCTTTGTACTGCCTGTAAATTTTGACTGCATAAGTAGTAGAAACGCCATGACTGTGGAGAAATAGCATTAAATAAATGTAAGAGATGTAAGAAAATAAAATAAAAATAAGTTGATAGCTAAATAAAGATATTTTGAATTGAAGCAGAGACTTCATATTTGGGTTATGCCATCGGCGAGGGCGACCCGGACGCGAACAATCCCACAAACTATCGAGTTTGCCCCAGTACCAGCGATGAATTGTGTCGCGTACAGTCTGTGGATGCCATTTTAAGTATTGTGCGATCTTTAGCACTGTCCATCCAGCGGCTGATAAGCGTAGTACAGTGGCACGACTTTGAGTTCTTGGTGGTATACCTTTTGCTTGAGTGAGTGCTAGTAGGGCTTGATCTTCTATTGGTGACAGGTCAACTTTTAAAGGCGCTGGCATCTTGGTCAGGGGTAAAAATATTTACGACTAAAAGAGATTATCCCAACTTGATGTGCCATTATTCTCTCTCGACTCGTCGCTGGTAAGGAAATCACTGCTGACGACCAACATCTATTAAATATGTCGGCGATCGCTGTTGACCAATTATTCCTTGATGGTACAAGCCCCTAAATTCATTTATGGATAGATAAATTTTAAACAATACAGGGTTCAAGCCCCCGGATTTATTCGTGGGCATTAATTGCGAATTGCGAATTGTGCTGACTGCGCTGCTCACATCAAAAATTTTGGGTTTCACTGTTCCCTCTGACCCCAAACCGATTTGGCTGTTGGGGTTGTTAGACCAATAGGTAGGGGTTAAAGTTAACTTACCGCTTGCAGGGGACAAGGGGTCAACAAGTTAAATTGTTTTCTTTATCTAAGAAAGAATAAGACAATACTTGCGTTGGTTGGTTGTGGTGGAGATGGAGGAAGTTGCCGCGACTGAACTGCGATCCAAGGAAGCGACTGTGCCTGATGTTTACGATTGCGTCTTCTTCCATTCGTCTAATGTTAAGCAAGTTTTCCCAGTGGGTATTAATCCTGTGGTTGCTGACACACCAAAATTTTTCAGCGCATAATTTTCTACTTCTGCGTCCTTGAAGGCAAGTTCTACTACTGTTTGTTTTTCCTGCTTTGACAGAGCTTCAATCTTCACGTTTGCTGCGGTAGGAACAGCATTCGTTTTATCTCTGGTGAAATTTTTTACATTATAAAATTGCTCTTGTCCTGGCTTACCTGAGTTCAAGCATCCTTTAGACTTGACAAACAATCCTGTAGCCCAATAGCTATTAACAAAGTGTTGCTTATTAGCAAACTGCACCCCATTAGCTGCCCAGACGTAAACGGGATCAACATATCCTTTAGTTTTGGGAATTTTAGTTTCGCTACATCTTACTCCATCCCGAAGACGACTTCTATAATCTCCGCATACCTTCCAAGTTATTCTATATAAGTTAGGTGTCTCTTCTACATATTGCCTTATTTGCTCCTGTACTTCCTTATCTTTTTGGCTTTGCTCATCAGTTGCCGCCGCATAAGCCGGTTTTAAGTCATTCTCTGCCTGAGCAACCAAGTCTGTTTCAGACTGGCAAGCTCCTAAGTATAGTCCTACACCTATTGAAACAAGTGCTGCAAATATTTTTCTTTTATTCATAAATACTCCAACAAATGATTATGAAAATTAATTTCCAATTTCCTTGCTTGACCAAATATCTACTTCTAACGAATGCTGAAGTGAAGTACAAGCTGCAAGTATTATACATATTTGTTCTATACATGCAATCAAGTTTTAACAGTTTTTAGTTATGATGCAAAACATGGTGAGGTATCGAAGGTAAAGTTAAACTCAAGTCGCAAGTGACTCTTTCGCTGTCGCAAGTAAGTTTTGTAACGGGGATTTAGAAAGAGCCACAAAACTTGCGGCTTGATAGAAGCCGGGGACTTAAACTGAACCGTTTGAAAGTTCTTCACTTGCGAAAAAGCGACTTGCGACTTTGTTCAATTTATGGAGAGCAGGGATACTTAAACAAGTCGGAAGTCGGAAGTCGCAAGTCGGAAGTACAGTTTTGTAACGGGGATTTTAATTAGGCTCTTAACTTAAACCCCCAAACTTTATTAAAGCTAATTTTGACGTTTTACATCATAAAAATAGTCAATAGTCAATCCCCCATATTTGGCACTTACTGAAGATGTTGCACAAAGATTTATACTAATTAATGATTAAGGATGTGAGTATATCAAGCACAAAGACTGATAATACAAGAAAGAGATTTTTATCTACGTAGATTATTGCTGTTAGAAATGTTTATACAGTACTACAGTTCTGTTTTTTTCAGTACCAGAGTTTGTGGATTTTGGGGTTGACTTATTCAAGAATGTGCCTATCCCTCAAGAGATCGTTCAGGAGAACGAAAGCAGATGCGTACTGACTACGAATATCTAGAAAGTTTTTCCGCTTCGGCAACAGCAACCCTCTCACCTTCTCCAAAGAATGAGAGGGCGACAAAAAGCACACTTACACTCATGGGTGTGACTGGTGTGTTGATGATAGCAGAGATGTCCATCCACAATATATTGATGGGTGGATTTATGATTGCGTCTGCCATCGTCATTGCCTTGCCGAAACAGTCACAAGCATTATTTACTAACTTCGATAAAGTACAACGAAAGTATGGAGTTAATCTCTATGCTGTGTTGTTTGCGCTGTTAGCAGTAATTTGCCTAATTGATTTTGCGGCGGCTCCAGCTAATGCTCAGTTCTTCAATAATGCTCAAACTTGGATGACCACCACTTTTGGTAATGCCGGCAATGGACAAACAGCAGCAGTTATCGCGCTTTTTTTCAATGTATTGAGAGCTTTATTCCTATTATATGTTGGGATCAGTTTAGTTCGGATTATTCAATCTGCCCGAAATGATGAAGACTGGCAGACACTAGCAAGAACTCCATTAATCATAGTTATGGCAGTTTTTGTTGGAGATTTAATTACTGCTTTGATTGTTCAGTAAAAAAACTTTATGAGTTATCCGTTATTGATAAATACGCATTTGGATTAATAGCTGATAACGAAGGCAGGAGGCAGGAGGCAGGAGGCAGAGGGCAGAAGGAAGGTTTGCCTCAGTTGGAGATTCAGCGCAAAGTGCGGTCTTGGGGTCTCCCCAAGAGGAGCAACTTTGTAAGAGAGACCCCTCTTGATTTGGAGCCACCAAAAACTCTAGTTTTGTACGGGTCTTAAACCCTTGCTCATTCTAATCGTGCAGACAGCTCGGACAATCAGAGAAGGAATAAATTCCTTCTGCCTCCTGCCTCCTGCCCTCTGCCTTTCTTTGATAACTCTTGATTAAATCAATAATTATGTCAAAAAAACATGATTTTCGGACAGTAAATCGGATTTTAGGAGAAAGACCAAGACTAGGGCCATTCCCTGCCGACCAAATATTTCCCTGGACATTAATAGCAGTAGTAAATGTATTTATCTTTAATTATCTACTGAAAACAAGTTGGTTAGGTACTAGCTTAAGTATTGCTTGGGGATGGGCAACATGGTGGACAATTTCTACAAATAAAGACTTTTTCGGTAAGTTCGTCAGCGTACCTCGGATTAGTAGGGGATATATGAGATTTCAATCAATACAACAGAAACAGAAGTCGGAAGTCGTCAGAAAAATAAGTTCTAAATTCTAAGTTCTAGTGAAATTTCAGTGATTGGTAAAGTTATGCCAAATTCTTCTAAGAAAGTTAAAGATAAATTAGGTAAAGTAGCATTAGAAACCGAGCAGATTAGTGTTGTGAAAATGCTCACTCCCTTTGAAGATATTATCCATTTAGGGGGTAGGGCAAACGCATCTAAATATTAAAGGTCGATAATCAAGGTTGAATTCCCCAACACTACACCACACAGGGCTTTCAGAGAATTAGGTAGAAAATACAATAAGAATGATAATCGTTGTAGGGAGGTAAGTTCGTGGCAGCCGTCGGCTGCCAAGCAATACGGGTTCGTTTTTGTAGTAAATTCGATAGTGCCTTAAACAAGAAGAACCAGATTACAGTTGAATGAAGCTTAAACCCAAAATTACGATTGCTGACCACTTTAGTGTAATAGAAGATCCACGCATAGATCGTACTAAACGACACAAGTTAATCGATATCATGACCATTGCCGTATGCGCGGTGATTTGTGGGGCAGATGGATGGGTGGGAATCGAAACTTATGGTTGTGCGAAGTATGAGTGGTTAAAAACATTTTTAGAACTTCCGAATGGCATTCCTTCACACGATACTTTTGCACGAGTATTCGCACAAATAAATCCTCAACAATTTCAGTCATGTTTTGTAGATTGGATGAAATCAATACATCAGATAACTTCAGGAGAAGTAATTGCAATTGATGGTAAAACATTACGTGGTTCTTATGATGAAAGTAATGAGCAAAGCGCGATCCAAATAGTGAGTGCATGGGCAACCACAAATAGACTAGTGCTAGGACAAGTGAAGGTAGATGAAAAATCGAATGAAATTACAGCAATTCCAGAGTTGTTAAAAGTATTAGATTTATCTGGATGTATTGTGACAATCGATGCAATGGGTTGCCAAAAAGAAATTGTGAAGTTAATTACGCAGTCAAATGCAGATTATGTAATTACGTTAAAAAAGAATCAAGGAAATCTTCATGATGAGGTTGAAAAACTCTTCCATTTAGGGATAAGTACAGGTTTTGAGGGGATTGAACATAGCACATATAAAACAGATGAAATAGGGCATGGTCGTCGTGAAATTCGCCAGTATGTGATGTTATCTCAAATTCAGTCTCGGCTTAATCCAGATTCAGTTTGGTCAAACTTTAATAGTGTTGGAATGGTAGAATCCGTTCGTTCCTTAAATGGTGAAACAACGGTTGCAACCCATTATTTTATCAGTAGCCTTGAGTCAAATGCTAAACAGTTTGGTAATTCTATTCGCAGTCATTGGGGAATTGAGAATTCATTACATTGGATATTGGATGTCGCCTTGAAGGAAGATGACTGTCGGATTAGGAAAGATAATGCTCCACAAAATTTTGCACTTCTCAGACATATTGCAGTCAATCTTTTAGGTAAAGAGAAACGTGTCAAACGGGGAATAAAAAATAAACAGTTTCTCGCTGGGTTGGATAACAATTATTTAGAAAGAGTTTTAGCATTAGCATAAACTAATATATCAGAAATTGAATTTAAACCTTTAGGGAAAATCTCACTTTTTCTCTAGATAAACATACTTTTAGAAATTCAAATATTGAGTTGTTTTAGTATCAATAAATAATCATTCAGCCTCAGATAAGCTAATTCATGGTTATCAGAAATACTTCATTTGTTCTATTTATCATTCCATCAATTTTTACAATTATCTATGTCATTTTGAACTCTCTCTTAGTTTTTATTAGTAAATAAGGTGCGTTTCCCCTACCCGGAGGAGTGATGCATAATGGCGTAGTTGACTACGCTAGAAATAGTAAATACGCTATTATTTTGTGGTCATCTGACTCTGTAGACTATTCCCGTCCTGCTGTTTCCAAATTAATCAGCAATGCATTCGGAGAGGCAAAACCTGGTGGAATTGTATTGATGCATGATGGTGGTGGTAATCGTTCTAGGACTGTACAGGCTTTACCAGAAATTATTGCCAATTTTCGCAATCAGGGCTATCGCTTTGTCACCATCCCTGAACTCTTACAAATTCAAGATAAAAACCAAAAATTCATCGTAAATAAAAAATAAAGTAACCTTGCTTCTTTATTCAAATTGTATAATTACTTCTTATCTTGGTAGTAATTCAAGCAAAATTAGAGCTTTAATCAAGTTATTATATAGCCGAGCCGCCCTAGTTAGTTTTTCTCAGGTCGGTTTCGTAGAGGTGCAGTTCGTCCATCATAAAACTGCCTTGGGAGATTGCTCAGTTCTATCCATACGACTTCAAAAATTAAGCTCTTTCTCAAGCATTTTTGATGTTTTTTTATCTTGATTACCAACTATTAGCTTAATTTTACCTAGTAGTCTGACCATTAGTCGCTCATAAGCGACCGCACAGTGACTTGTAATTCCTTTAAGTTGATTGTTCGTTACCAACTTCGTGGAAAGCCACCAATGCCTCTTCTAAGTGGTTAAAAAACCGATTAGCTCCGATTAAATCTGTCAGCCCGTCCCGCTCGAACTGGACTTTTACCTCCGGCGACAGACCGGACACGACAAAAGTTACGTTCTGAAGGGATAATTCCTTGACGACATCCCGAATCGTTTGCGATGCAGAGTAGTCGATTTCAGTAATTGCTCTGGACTCCAGAATAAACCACCGCACGGGTGATTCCGCATTTTTCACGAGATTTTGCACCTCCTCTGAAAAGAAGCTGGCGTTAGCATAAAACAAGTCTCTACTAAACCGATAAACGATCAGACCAGATGCTGATACACTGCCGATACGCACAGGAATCGGCTGCCATAATCTCTGAGCATCGGGAATAATGATGGCTGAATGCGGTCGGTAACTATGACGCACATGCAAAATCAGCGACAAAATAATTGCTAAAACAATGCCCTCTTTAACACCGATAAAAACAACTGTAGCAGTAGTAACGAGCGCAAGATAAAACTCCTCACGATGGGTCGAAAATATTGCCCGCATCCCCTGAATGTCAATCAATTTTAATCCAATCAAAAATACAATTGCTGCTAAAACCGCATTCGGCAAATAGCTAATTGGTTGAGTGAAGAAGAGGATGACTATTAACACCACTGCTACTGTAGTCAGTTGAGCTACTTGGCTTTGTCCTCCTGCTGTGTCAACAATTTCAGTTTTGGTCGGGCTACCATTCACCACAAAGGTTCCACTCACCCCCGCCGCCAGATTCGCCAGAGCTAGACCCTCAAGGTCAATATTTTCTTTAAAATCCTCGTTGTATCGGAAGGCTTAAGCGCGTGAGGTCGCTGCACTTTGGGCAATAATGACGATACAGCACGATAGGGCAATGCCAAATAATTGCCCAATTTCATTCAGAGCAACAGTTGGCAATCCAAAGGATGGCAGTCCGCTAGGGATAGATCCAACTACCATAACACCATGACTGGCAAAGTTAAACAGCCAACTGGCAAGAATTGCTACTATTACAGCCAGCAACGCACCTGGAAATTTTGGAAGCAATCTGTCGCATAGTTTAATGGTAATCAAGACCGCTAGAGAAATAGCGATCGCTAATGGGTTAGCATGGGGCAGACCTTCAAAGGTATTAATGATTTGCTGGATTGGATTATTCCCCCCGCCTTTTAAATCCAACAATCCACCTAATTGACCGATCGCTACTTGAATTCCTACCCCAGTCAAGAAACCTACCAACACGGTACGCGACAGAAAATCCGCTAAGAAACCCAGTCTAAACAGGCGTGCTAACAGTAAAAGTCCAGCTACTAAAATGGCGACTAATCCTGAATCCGCTAAATATTGGGAACTCCCCAACGCTGCCAAGCCTGATAGCCCAGCCGCCAGGATTGCAGCTGTTGCAGAGTCGGCTGCGACCACTAAATGGCGAGAAGATCCAAAGAGCGCAAACGCCAAGGCTGGAAGAATAAGTGTATAAAGACCTGTGGCAATGGGCGTTCCGGCAATCTTTGTGTATCCCATGACTTCAGGAATGCCCAGTGCTGCTAGCACAATACCCGCAACGATATCATTCCCAATGGTGGCTCCGGTCATTGGTAAAATTCCCTGAAACAGGCGAAATCGCTTTTTAGTTGGATACTGGGCTGTATTTGCGTTCAATTTCTTCATTATTTCGGATTCAAATCCTTGTCCAAAATTATTCTTCGATTGCCTTGATCTGCCCTGCTGCAACTGCATCAGCTAGTGCTTTGTAATCATCCTCGGTCTGATCGGCGTAAGCTACTGCAAAATTAGCGATCGCCCGCTCAAAGGTGTCACTTTGACCGAGATAACCACTAATAGCAAATCGATTCCCCGAACGAGCATGACTGTGCGCCAGCGCCCAACCACATAAATGGGAGTAGCCCCTCAAATCCGTCTCCGACATTCCTTCAATCTCGACGGAAGTTTTCATATCTCTGAGTTGCCGCAGGTAGAAGTCATGACCACTATCGCCTTTTGTCCAGCCCAGGAAGATATCGCTGGCTTCTTGCATCAAATGCTGCCCCGCTACAATCCTTTGGGCGTGGTTCTCGTAAGTGCTTTTCCCAGCATAGGGTTCTAGAACTGAAGCACGAGCTTCCTTAATTTGTAGGAATAAAGGATCGTTATCTCCTGTCACCAAAAGCGCAACACCACAACGGGTGCCGATACTACCAACCCCTACCACCTTCATTGCTACATCAACAATCTGATATTGGTCTAGTAAAATACGGGAATCCTCACGTAGTGTTTTCCGATATTTCTGAAAAACAGATAACATCTCTGATGCAAGGCGATCTCCAGGTGACGGATGGAATAATAAAGGAGGATTGTCAATAAAACGGCGCTGTCCTTTCACCGTTTCAGTTAATTTGTGCAGATCCAAGACAGGCTTGAATGCCCTTGCTTTTTTCACTTCACTTTTGACAATATTTAGTTCTTTAGTGTGAGTAGTAAAGGTGAGTAGCGATTCCACCCCAATATGGGCATACCATACCTCCAGAGCAGTCATTTGGGCGTACTCATTTATATGTTCTCGGTAGGACTGCACAGATGCCATCGCTGCTGCCCGACTGATTTTGTCTCTTAGTTTGAGGTATCTACCTGCCACCACAATACTTGCAGCTAAACGCTTAACATCCCATTCCCAAGGGGCCCAAAGGGTTTCGTCGAAGTCATTGACATCAAAGACGAGATTTCTCTCTGGTGTACCGTATCCACCAAAGTTGGACAAATGGCTGTCTCCACAAGTCTGTACTTTGATTCCAGTCTTGGGAGTTTCGCTCAGATCGGCTGCCATGATATTCGCTGCCCCCCTCAGAAATGCAAAAGGAGATTTCAGCATTCGTCCATAGCGAATCGGCACTAAGGGATTTGCAAGAAAATAAGATACCAATTAAACGGGGAAAATTGTGATATCCCATTTAGGTAGAGTTTCGGAAGGTTGCCAGAAGGTTTGGTAGTGTTCTAACTCTTGTGAGAGAACCTTGATTCCTTTTTCATAGGTTGCTTCAACACGGTGAACAATGGGTGCAATCCCTTTCCAAGTCATATTGGAAGACCACTTGATGGCAACTTCAATCGAATCCAGAATTGCGCCATTCCAATAGTTCTCTAGGGCTGCCCAACACCTCTCTATGGGATTGTACTTGCTATGGTACGGAGGATAGTAAATCAGTCGGATTCTTAAATTAATTGCTTGAGACAGTTCAACCATACGTTTGATAAACTGTGTGCGGTTACTGCGAGTTGCTGCACCACCATCAAGGTCAATCACCCATTCATCATAATCTTGGTAATCGTGTTGATTCTCATACCACCAAGCAGTTAAACAATCGACAATAAAATCACTGGTTTCAGCCGACTGACCTAAGTAAATCGTAAGCTTTTCACTGTGTGTGTTGAGAATGCCAAAAGGAACTAAGACTGCCTCCCACTGTGTATCGTGGTCATCCGCAGCTTTTGCTTCCAGTGTCCGAGCTTTACCACCTCTGGAAAGATTGCCAATCTTCACCTTGGCTTTAGTATCGATAGAGACTCGCAACGATTTGGGATTCTCATCCGATGCCTGATTTTCCTGAAACACATTGTCGAAAATGGCATCTGTTTGCGGAATCTTTTTCAAGGGCTTTGTTTTTTGTGTTTTTTTAGGCGATACCCCAAGCTATTAAGAATCTTCCCCAGAGTTTGACGAGACGGCAATTGACTGTGGTCATAACCTATTTCACTGATTAATGCTTCTCGTACCGCTCTGGCACTGATACGAGCATATAGAAAGGTCGATTGAAATTTTGGATCTGCTTGGGCTTGAGCATCTACCAAAGAACAAATATCTGCTTCTAAATTGGGCAGAATCTCAACACTATTATGTCGTCCCCTTGCATGATAGTTATCCACACAGACTATCCCTGTCCGCCGTTCATGCAAGCCAAGTTGTACACAGGAGCGATTCCATCCTAAAACTGTTTCTGCAATGCGTGCTGAACTATCGAAGTAATCTTCAGTAACTTTTGCCATGAAGTCTCTTTTACAGCTGCCAGTTAGTTTCTTGGCTGCATCTTTGAAGGTAGATTTTATGGTGTCGGTAAGCATGAACCCTGTGATTCCAATTCTAGAAATTCAGAGCAAACGCGGGCAGATCCGCGCCTCCTATTCTTCTAGAATGACTGGTATTTTATTTTCTTGCAAGCCCCTAATTCCAGCAATCTTCCTTGGTTGGATTCCTCCAGCAGCGCAACACAGTCAGGACGATTGGGGGCAGGTTTCCACTCTTCATGGCTAGATCGCGGCACTCGATCCCGTAGGGCTTTTCCCATCGCGCTACCTTCAGCACGAGAGAGCCACTGTGAAGATAAGTTCTGATTTTGCATTTAGGCTTGACCCATCAGTGAGAGGTTAAAGCTATTTAGCTCTTGTCAATAAGTAATAGTAATTGATTGATATTATCTAGAATATTGGGTTCGTCAACAAAATTTTTAAGTTAGCGATACCGAACTAACAGCCTGTCTCCACTGGGGTTTAGACTAGATTTTCAACTGCTATATAGCGGGAGAAGGTGCATTGCTCCTCCCCCTCCCGGATTTCTCACAAGCAGTAAAAATCAATTTACATAACCTGATATGGGGCATTTTTTTGATACATCATCAATGCAAAATTTAGTCGCGGAGATAAATTAAGTATAAAACCGCAGTTATAAAGCTAAAATAGTTACTATATTTTTACTGGTAATAAAATCAAAATGCTCTGTTCATAAAATTAAGCATTTTAAAACAACACTTGAATCAATCCAAGCCCAAAATATCATTAATTAGAAATAAGTAAAAGGCAATTTAACTTCAAATTAAGCGGTATTAGGAAGCATTTTTAAGCGTCTATGAGCAGTAGCAAAGATATGTTTGTATGGGCAATAATTAGTAATCGCAATTAAAATGCGGCGTGTACTTACAGTAATCAAAGCTCCTAACTTCAATAATTTGGTACGAATAGTCCCAACAGTAGCATTTTGTAATTCGGTTTTAGCTAAACATCTTTGACGCAAAGCATTCATCAAAACGTAAGCTATAGAAGAGAACCATAAACGTAATTGATTTCCCGCAAATGTATGGGTGCTTGTTCTATCACTAAAAAGTTCTAACTGTTGTTCTTTAAAACGATTTTCCATCTCCCCTCGCTGACAATATTTTTGTTTATATAGTTGACTAGGAGGTACTTTATTCGTAGCCAGAGAAGTTACAACAAAACGAATTTTGGCTGCCTTTGCTCCATATTCAACCTTACAAACAACACGACGACTGCGACTCCAAGATTCACGAGTCTGATAGTCTAATGACTTATACCAAATTGAGTTATCAATTAAGTCAGAAGCAAGCCCTGGAAGCTGTTCATCTGGTTTAAATACGGTTTCTAAAAATGAAACTACTGTTGATAATTTCTGTTCAAATTCAATCCTGGCTCTATCTTTAGTCTTCATAGCCATTTGAATTAAACGACTATTTTGTGCTAACCCAAATACATAATCGACTCTTGTTTGAGACTCACACCAGTCCATTATATTTTCTCGTGAATATGCACTATCTCCTCGTACTAGAATTTCAACATTCTGCCATTTTTGACGTATTTGTTTAATTACTCTCTGTATTTCTGATAATGCCCCAAATGCTGGATCTACATTTGAGGGTCTTAATTTAGCTGCCAATAAATGTTTTCCACAAAAAATATAAAGTGGGGCATAGCAGTATCCTCCGTAATAAGTATTGAAGAAAACTTGCTCCTGATTGCCGTGTACGAGGTCATCAGTTACGTCCAAGTCTAAAATAATTTGTTGTGGCTCTTTCGAGTAAGATTCTAGAAATAATTTGACAAATAAGCCTTCAATTTGCTCTGGAGAATGTCCGATTTTATGGTAACGGCTGTCTGCTCCTTGTTCCACATCTTCAGGACAATGTTCCAGTCGATTTAATGTACTCTTTCCTGCTAAGATTACCGACTGCTCCTCTACTTTTATTCTTTTCCCTAATGCTAGAGCAAACATTGGGTCATGACGTAATTCTTCATGGTCATTCAAGTCTTCGTACCCCATGACCAGCCCGTATATCCGTTGTTTAATTAAGCTCTCTATTGAATGGTCAATTCGATTTGGCTGACGGTAATCTTGGAAACACTGTGCAAATTTTGATGTGATTTGCAGTTTTCTGTCTGTTTCAGCAATTAAGGTTAACCCGGCATCGGATGTTACTTGTCCACCCTGGAAATTAACTACAACTACATGTGATTTTGGCTGTTCAAATTTGAACTGTTTCGCTATACGATCTGTTGAAGCTGGGGTCATGCTTTACAACTGCTGAAATACTTGCTATATATATACATTTTCGCAGTTTTTGACCCCTTTTTTATCTCTTTGTGAGAAATCCGGGCCCCTCTACCCATACACGATTATCATTCTTATCAAGGGGATTTTGAGTATTTTAACTGATTGATAATTTTATCTTAACCTGTCACAGATGTAACTATATCTACTTTCTAGCCTCTTACTCGAATGGCACGCTTGAAAAGCTGAAACCTCCTTGCTGGCAGGTGTGGGGGTGTGGGAGGCAATGCAGCGTTCATTGATGTGCAGTTATTCAAATTCTCCTCTTTCTCCCCACCCTCCCCACACTTCCCGCCCTTTCCCCTCTCCCCACACTTCCCACACTCAAAATCTTGTTATATCAGGGCTTTGCGATTAACAAGCGTGCCATTCCCTCTTACTCTTTTTAGTAATGCATAGCCAAAAGGCGATTGCTCAAAACCCTGAGACAACAAATTACCCAGCTATATCCTTCCCACTCTTGTAAGTCATAGCTCTGGGTTTCCTCTTGCCTATAGGGACTAATGATTTCTTAGGTGCTTGTGGCGGACGACATATTTCACAGTAGAGCGGTCGGACACCAAACGTTTCTCGTTGCGTGGGTTGTTCGCACTGCTTACATACGAAGTTAAAAACACGGGTGTGAATTTCCCGCTTGTGCGCTTTGACAGTGTACTCTCGGACATCGATTGTTTTGCTTGCCATTGCTTATTGCAATTAGTAACTTTTTGGATCTTAGCTTTTGCTAAGAAGATTTCAATGCTCTGGGTAAACATAATCACCCGTTTTGTGAATGGGAATTTTCATGGCTACGCCAAAGCCAGAGTGAGAGTTGCAACGACCAAACCCAACTGCAACGCCTCACTACATTGAAAAATCACAAACATTTGGAGTTAATTATGGATATCCAAGCTACTCTCACCCTCACGATCCAAGCAGTCGTTATCAGCTTTGTTGCGCTGATGGTTTTCGATTTCATGGATAGTTTGTGGGTTGTACCCTTACCTCCATTCGGATGGCAACCACCAGTTATTGAACAGCCCACAGTTTCCGCAACAGCATCACAACCTACTCCAAGGGCGATCGCATTTGAGAAGATTTCCGACCCCTGGACTCTAGAACCACAATCCCCTCACCATTCTGTTCTCACGCCAGCAGTTATAATCCCTTTCCCCAGACTCCGACTACTCCCACCTGCCAAAGTACAACCGATCAAACCCAAGCGGACTAAAGCAAAATCGTCCACGTCTAAGAAATCCGCCTCAACTAGTACTAAGCGCCAGTCCACCAAGCCACGCAAGATAACTGGAAAGTACCAAAAAAATTATAGTTAACCCGTCCTTAGCTCAAACCCGCATTTCTCCAAGCTTGAGGGAAGGGACAGAGGGGCAAAGTGTAAAGAACAAGGCACATTGAACTCTCCTCTGCTCCCACTAGTGAACCGGCACTTGCACAGGCTTTGAGCAAGGCGTGAGAAATCCGGGTCAAACGGCTACGCCAAAGCGAAAGTGATGTATTCATTTGACACTCTCCGACCTAAAGGTACGGAGATTCTACATTCATAGACTCACCGTTAGACAACAGGCTTGCGCCAATTGCCCAAGAGGGCAAATCTCCTGTAGCGTAAGTTCCGGTATGCCCTACCGTACTGAGTCCTAATCTCAAAATGTTGATAGCTGCATTGATGTCTCTATCTTCGGTATATCCGCAATGAGGACAAACATGAGTTCTGTTAGATAGGGATTTTTTCACTTTCTCACCACAGTTAGAACAGTTTTGACTTGTATTATGGGGAGGTACTGCAACAGTCACTTTCCCATATTTATGAGCAAAATATTCTAACCACTGTCGGAAAGTGTACCAACCAGCGTCACTGATAGATTTAGCTAGATGTCGATTCCGTACCAGCCCTTTGACATTCAAATCTTCATAGGCTACCAAATCGTGAGATTGGATGACGGAGTATGCTAGTTTTTTGCAATACTCTTTTCGTTGCCTACTTACTTTTAAATGCTTACGGGCATATCGATTTCTAGCTTTGTGGTAATTGTTAGATTGTGGAAGCTTGGCTTTTCTTCTTTCTGGGCTGAACTTTTGAGATTTTTGACGATTTGCACGGTTTAACTGCTTTTCTGATTTACGGTAGAACTGGGGAGATGATTCTACATTGCCTTTATTATCAGCAATAAAGTATTTTAATCCCAAGTCAATCCCTACTATTTGTAAGGTAGGTTGGCTTTCTACTTTGATCTCAATGTCAATTGCAAATTGGGCGTAATACCCATCGGCACGACGTACTAGACGAACGCGTTTAATTTGCTTGATGTCGTAATAGTTAAGGTCGTAAGTTCCTTTTAATTTCAGAGTTCCAATACCTTTCTTGTCAGAGAAAGTTATGGCTTTTCTCGTTTCTGAAAGCTTCCATCCTGTTGATTTATACTCAACCGAACGGCAGTTTTTCTTAAACGTGGGAAACCCCTTCTTACCTTTAACCTTGCGCTTACAGTTGTCGTAAAACCGAGCTATTGCACTCCAAGAACGTTCCGCAGCAGATTGTCTCGCCATTGAATTGAGTTCTGAGGCAAAGGGAAACTCAACAGCTAGTACCGCACAATATTTATTCAGGTCATACCTACCAATATTTTTATTATCCATCCAGTAGCGTAAGCACTTGTTTTGGATGAATTGGCTGGTACGAATTGCTTCATCGATAGCGCAATACTGCTTTTGTTTTCCCTTAACTTTAAACTCGTAAACAATCATGGCTCGACCAATTAACCACAATCTTATGTTACCAAAAAATACATAAAGCCGTCTTTCAAAGACGGGGTTT
This sequence comes from Nostoc sp. C057, assembly GCF_013393925.1. Lineage (NCBI taxonomy): Bacteria > Bacillati > Cyanobacteriota > Cyanophyceae > Nostocales > Nostocaceae > Nostoc > Nostoc sp. C057. The sequence goes on from NZ_CP040288.1 coordinate 37,375, forward strand.
TAAACCCAGTTTTCTGATAATAAATATGGTCAGCCTTATAGCCACACAAGGAACTCTATTTGACCTAGAAACAGTTCTGGATTATGGGCAATCAATCCTCAATGTTGCTCAAGAACTCACCAAATCACTGATTGAGCAACGGACTATCTCCAACAGGACAATCCAAGCCCAGATGAATCGCTATTTTCTAGGCACTGCTGCGTCCGGTGCGTGGCAGTGGAAAGACGCTTACGAAGCTGTGGAAGTAGCACAAATATTATATCTGCGTCATCTGGGAATTAAGATTTTATCACAACAACCTCAAGTGGTTGTGCAACAATTAGAAGAATTAACAGCCCTCTGCCCGACGCATACTCGCCGTAGTGAAGAGTCGGTACAGCTTCAGCAATTCTCCACCCCTCTGCCGCTTGCTTATCTGGTAGCCAAAGCAGGATTTATACAAGCTACTGATTTGGTGCTGGAGCCATCAGCCGGGACTGGTTTGTTAGCACAAATGGCTAAACTGCACAGTGCAAGTCTGATGCTCAACGAGCTTGCACCTGATAGGGAGAAGATTCTGCGGCGATTATTCCCTGGCACACCATTATTCTCAGTAAACGCGGAACAGATTAACGACTATCTGCTTGGCAAGACTCAGCCCTCAGTTGTGCTGATGAATCCACCGTTTTCGTCATCCCCGAAAATCAGCAGTCGCAATCCCGACGCAACAAAAAGGCATATCAACTCGGCATTGCAAAGACTGGCTGAAGGTGGACGACTGGTAACAATCACAGCCAATTGGTTCTCTCCCAATAATCCTACTTGGCGAGAGACTTTTGTTAGGTGGCACTCAGAAGCACGAGTTTTAATGTCAGTCGGGGTTAACGGCAAGGTTTACTCAAAACATGGGACAACTATCGACACTCGGATTACAGTGATCGACAAAGTTCCGGCTGACTCCAGCGAAATCCCTTGTATTACTGAAACTTTGGATCTGCCTGAAATACTGGCATTAATTGAGCAGTTGCCACAGAGGTCTTCGTGGGAACGCTCAGATATCAAAGCTGCTGCGGCGAAGGCAAAAGTTGTTCAATTGCCAAAACGTATTATAGTTGCACAACCAGAAACAGTTTTCTCTCTTCCAGACGACGTAGTAGTGCTGGAATATGAGGTTATCGAGTGGACGGCTAGTGAGGGATTGAAAGATACCCTATACGAAACCTATCGCCCACAGCGAATCCGAATAAAGGACGCTTTACCTCATCCCTCACTGCTTTGCGAAAGTGCAGCCCTAGCACTTGTGTTACCACCAGCACCAACTTATAAACCGCATCTTCCTAGCAACATTATCACACAAGTCTTGTTGTCAGAGGCACAGCTTGAGAGCGTCATTTACGCAGGTCAAACGCACTGTGAATTTCTGTCTGGTTCATATTTGGTAGATGATTCGTGGGATAATGTGACTGTAGCGGCAACTGGCGAAGAAAATGCCGTAAAATTTCGTCGTGGCTGGTTCTTAGGCGATGGGACGGGTGCTGGTAAGGGTAGACAATGTGCAGGAATCATCCTCGACAACTGGTGTCAGGAACGAAGAAAAGCAATTTGGGTATCCAAAAGTTCTGCTCTTATTGAGGACGCACGTAGAGATTGGTGTGCGCTGGGTGGTACTGAGCGCGACATCATCGACCTGAGCAACATTAAGCTTGGCGATCCAATACCCTTCACCCAAGGCATTCTGTTCTGCACGTACTCAACTCTACGTTCTCAAAAGAACGGTAAAAGTCGGCTCAAGCAAATTGTTGAATGGGCAGGCAAGGACTTTGAGGGAGCGATCGCCTATGACGAGTGCCACAGTATGGGCAATGCAATGGCTCAAGAGGGTAAACTGGGCATGGTTGCAGCATCCCAGCAAGGTATTGTTGGGCTGCGGTTGCAAAACGCACTGCCATCAGCACGGGTTATCTATGTTTCTGCAACTGGTGCAACTAAAGTCTCAAATCTCTCATACGCCAATCGCCTGGGGCTTTGGCAGACTGGAGATTTCCCTTTCACCTCCCGTGAGGATTTTGTGGAATCCATTGAGGGCGGTGGTATCGCCGCGATGGAGATTGTGGCTAGAGATTTGAAAGCACTCGGTCTGTATTTGGCGCGGAGTCTTTCATTCGAGGGAGTTGAGTACCAGACTCTCGAAATTGAGTTAACGCCGAGGCAGGAACGGAGCCATAACAGCTATTCCGATGCTTTTCAGGTTATTCATAATAATTTAGAGAAAGCGTTAGAAGCTTGCAATATAACTGGCGCAAAAACGTACAATCGTGCTGCTAAGATGTCTGCCAAGTCACAGTTTGAGAGCCATAAACAGAGGTTCTTCAATCATCTGCTGACCGGGATGAAATGCCCTACCCTGATCAAAGCGATTGAGCAGGATTTAGTCCAAGGTCTTGCAGTTGTCATTCAAATAGTTTCGACTAATGAAGAACTTTTGAAACGACGACTTGATGAAGTTCCGGCTTCCGAATGGAAGGATCTCAATCTTGACTTGACCCCACGAGAATATGTGATGGACTACTTGATGAGTGCTTTCCCTGTTCATCTACATTCCATTCATTCTGGCGTTGATGGAGAAGAAAGATCCGAGCCAGTCTTTGAAGCTGATGGCTCTCCAGTTATCTCCCAAGAAGCTGTAGCCTTGAGGGATGCGTTAGTCGATAAGTTAGCAAGCCTTGATCCAATCCCTGGTGCATTAGAACAATTGCTGTGGCACTTCGGTAATAAGCAAGTGGCTGAAGTTACAGGTCGCAGCAAGCGAGTTTTGAAAGATGATTCAGGGCGTTTGTTCGTTGATTCACGGGGTAGTGGGGCGAATATTGCTGAAACTGCTGCATTCATGGCGGACGAAAAACAAATTCTCATCTTCTCTGATGCAGGCGGCACGGGTCGCAGCTATCACGCTGACCTCAACGCTGTGAATAGGAGACGGCGATCGCACTATCTTTTAGAAGCCGGCTGGAGAGCAGACAACGCAATCCAGGGGTTGGGGCGATCGCATCGCACAAACCAAGCATCAGCACCCGTGTTCAGACCTGTTACCACTAACGTCATCGGTGAACGCCGCTTTATCTCAACCATTGCCCGAAGGCTGGATAGCTTGGGCGCTCTTACTCGCGGTCAACGGCAGACGGGTAGCAATGGGATATTTGAGGCTAAGGATAATCTTGAATCTCAGTATGCAGAACACGCTTTGTATGAGTTATTTAAGCAAATCTTCCAAGGTCGATTTTATGAAGTGCCTTTAGGAAAGTTCGAGCAAATGACTGGACTTAGCTTAACCTCTCATGAAGGCGGGATGAAAATCGACTTGCCCCCATTGCGTCAATTCCTCAACCGACTACTGGCTCTACGAATTGATATGCAAAACTTGATTTTCGAGAGGTTTGAATTACTCTTGAGCCAGCAGATTGAAGCAGCGATCGCGGCTGGTGTTTACGAGATGGGTGTGGAAACACTTCGAGCAGAACGATTTAATATCGAAAGCTGTGAATCAGTTTATACTCATACTCAAACTGGTAGCGTGACCAACTACTTGAAGATTGAGCGCGTTCAGAAGAACAACATCAGAACAGCTATTGAGATGCTTGAGTTTGCTACTCAGTATCAGGGGAGACTGATTGTTAATACTAAATCTGGTCATGCGGGTGTGTCAATTCCAACTCACAGTCTATTCGACGCTGATGGTGGTGTTGTACCAAGAGTGTTACTCGTCCGTCCCCAAAAAGAAACACGTATACCAGTTAAAGATTTAGAATCTTCCACTTGGAAAGCGGTTTGTGTCGATGCGTTCATTGCTGCTTGGTCGAAAGAGGTAGATGCACTGCCTAAGTTCACAACCGATTACCTGCATTTAGTAACTGGTATTCTCCTACCCATCTGGAAAATACTGCCACAGCACAATAGTCGAGTATTCCGGTTGCAAACCAGCGATGGACAAAAGATTCTCGGTCGGGTGGTGAATGCTCACGACATTCAAACCGTGCGCGAACAACTCGGACTCAGGAACCAGCTGCTTTCTCCAGAAGAACTTGTGAAGCTGGTACTCAACGAGAGATATACACAGCAGTTGCCGGGTGGCGTAACCTTGCGGCGGTCTTTCATTGCTAATGAAGCTCGCATAGAACTGGTTAATGCTATCTCGCTGGCAGAGCGACTGTTAGCTGTGGGTTGCTTCACCGAGATCATCAACTGGCAAAAGCGCGTATTCATTCCGGTTTCAGACAAAGCCCCAGCTATTCTAGCGGCTGTGATTGAAATCTTGGGATAATTTCCAACCTCAAAGACCTAGACATTTAATCTGGGTCTTTTTTACTTTCAAAAAATTAATAATCACCTTGGCAAGCGCTCCGCGAGAAATTGATGAAATTTTTGTGGAGAAAGCAATCATGGCTAAGAAAGACTTTGCAGCCGCCCAAGCCGTTGAGTTGTACATCGGCAACTATCGGTTTGATGCCATTAGGATTGTTGAGACGAAAGAATACCGGATGTCTCAAAATCACATACTTGAGACAATAGGTATAAATAAAAACTGGTTGACCAGGTTACAGTTTAGCCTACCCCGTGTCTACAAAACCCTTATAGAGCATGGGTTAAATCAGGTTACACTTTCTGCGGAATATACGGTTAAAACGACAGTAACACGTGCTATAACCTGGTCACTAAGAGATGCCAGAATAATTTGGCGTTACTTTGACACAAAAGGAAATGCACAAGCTCGAAGGTTAATTGATGCCTTATCTGAAGACTCACTTACTAGCAGATTCGATCAAGTCTGGGGTGAACGACGTACAGTCGAACAGCGACGCATCGATGATTGCCGCATCCTTGATACCCCGCGTCCTTGGACAAAACTTTTTGAAACTGAGTTTGAGGAGAATCTAGCACGGATAAGCAAGCTGCATAAAAAGCATATACAAAATGGCAAATACTATTGGGAGTTTATCTATAACTGGATGACTCCAGAAGAAAAAGCCAAGCTCGATATCGTTAATCCAATTTTGCCTAACGGGAGGAGAAAGCACAAAATACATCAAATGCTGTCGAAAGAAACAAAGGAAAGGTTATCTCCCCACGTGATATCAGTCCTGGTTCTGATGAAGTCGGCTAACTCGGTGGCAGAACTGAGGCGGCTGGTGCAGAGGCAGTACGGAATAGATCAGCCTAATCTGTTTGATGGTTGGAATGTGGAATAGTTAGTGTGAATTTGCGGTAAGCTGAGAATACCTTACCGCAACCAAATTGCACGATGATGTGATTCAAGCATCTGTATCCGGCTATGTTCAGAAGACATCTATCGCTCCTTCTGCTCTGTTGGTAACTTTAGCTACCAACCATCTAATGTCTAGCAATAGCTCAACCTACCTCACTATTTTTAGTTAGGAGTAAGTGTTAATTCTTCACGCTTGTTATAGTTAACCTTATATTACAAAACCAAATGTAGTTAATCAAGCTTTCATCGTAGCATGGTTAAAAATAGTGTTAATAAAAAGCCAGATAAAACAATTAAAAAGCGGCATCGATTTTTTCTCAATCCTTATAGTGATTGTGCGTTCACTAAATGCCCCAAATGCGATACTAAAACTAAGTTACGTAAGTTCCCTTTGGTAATCCACATTGAACCTAAACAGCTATTTTTACTAAATAAACAGTGTAAATATTGCCCAAGCTGCGACTTAATTATTGCTAAAAAACAGGAAATTGAACCATTGATGGCTGCTACTTTTGTCCAAACAAATCCTCAAATTGTAGGTAATAACTATGTAGTCATGGGAACAGTTGATAAAAAAGATTGGAAGGAAGGCGACAAAAATTTGCTTTCCCCATCAGAAATGATCGGACGCATATACGTCTTCAAAGATGTTTGCAATTTTGAAGTCATTCCGGCAGGTTGGTATCCTAACGAAGAAAAATAACTCCTGAATTCTGTTTCTGCTGTCAAAAATTTTTTCTACAACCAGATCATACCTTTGGTCGCTGATTTGATTGGTAAGACACAATCTTGGCATAACTCAATAGTTGTGTTCTCCCTGAACCAGAGCTACAATTTGCCGTATTAAGGGTAAATATTTAAAATTACAATTTACACTCGTGAGCAAAACTATTGTCATTGCGTTATTTAACCAATCAGGAGGCGTTGCTAAGACTACTCTTACCCAAAACCTGGGTTATCATTTAGCTTCTAATCAAAACCATGTCCTACTTGTAGATATGGACCCACAGGCAAGCCTAACGAATTTTATGGGAGTAGACCCAGAAAGTCTAAAAAAAACACTCTATAATGCCATTATTGATGAAGAACCGCTATTTATCTATCCAGAAAGTATTCATGGGATGAAGTTGGCTCCCACAAATATTACCCTTAGTGCAGCTGAACTTCTCTTACCTACTGCTGATGCAAGAGAATATCGTCTCAAAGAAGCTCTAGCACCTATTAAAGATGAATACGACTTTATCTTAATTGACTGCCCGCCTTCTTTGGGCATTCTCAGTATCCTCAGCTTAACTGCGGCGACACATCTAGTTGTGCCTATTCAATGCCAATTTAAATCTTTTCTTGGCACTGACCTTTTACTTGATACTGTTGGGCGAGTTCGTAAAAAACTCAATAAAAACTTAGAAATTGCTGGATTTATCCCTACAATGCTTGATAGCCGTACAGCACAGGAAACTCGTACTGTTAACGCTATACAAGATCAGCTTTCGCAAATAGCAACAATATATCCTGCTATCCCAAAATCAATTGCATTTGCCGATGCTTCGGAACGTCGGATTCCATTGGCTGTGTATGATAAAAATCATGCAGCACTTAAAGTTATGAATAAGATTGTTAAAGATTTAGAAAAACTAAAAGTGTAAAAGTGACTAAAAAAGACGTAGCATATAGTGCAAAGCTTAAACACGCTAATCCTCTTGATTTAATATTTAGCGATGGTGATTCTGAACTAACTACACCTAAAAATCAAGCTACTAGCATCAAACCAGAGCGAATTAGGTTAGACCCAACCCAACCGCGACGCTATTTTGAGCGTAAGAAGTTACAGGAACTCACGCAGTCCATAAAAGTGGTAGGAATACTTGAACCCTTGCTAGTGCGTCCTTTAGGAAATGGGGACTATGAACTTATTGCAGGGGAACGCCGCCTTATCGCAGCAGGAATGGCTGATTTAGAAGAAGTACCTGTTGTCATCAAGGAAATGGATGATGCTACCGTAAAACAAGTTAGATTAATTGAAAACTTACAGCGTGAAGATTTAAATGCATACGAAGAAACTATCGGGATTTTAGAATTACTTGTTTTACGGTTGAAGATGTCGCAGGATGAGGTCGTAAGCCTGCTCAATCGTATGGAGAAAGCTAATCGAAAAAAGGCGGATAACGTTATCCGCTCAGATGAGGTTGCAATAGTTGAGGGTGTATTTCTGGCGTTTGGCAAACTGTCCCCTGAATCATTCCGAACAAATCGCTTGCCTCTATTAAACCTGCCTGATGAAATTCAGCAAGCTTTATCTCAAGGTCAAATTGAATATACAAAAGCCAGAGCGATTGCAAAACTCAAAATTGACGAAGATCGGAAACAATTACTTAGTCAAGCAATAGATAATAATTTATCACTAGTTGAAATTCAACAATTAGTACGGAATATTCAGATTAAAGAGGAAGGTAATGAGAATCCCCCATTACTTAAATATCAATATAAAGAATTAAGTAAACAACTGGCTTCATCTAAAGTTTGGGATAATCCGAAGAAAAAGAAAGCTTTGGAGAAATTGCTCAATCAAATAAAAATTATTTTAGAAGAACAAGAGGAGAGTACTGAAAATTAAATAAGTTTGATTTCTTTTTGTTTATCGGAAAAGGTATATGCATGAAAACTGAAAAGCTTGTCAGTTAAGAGCTTTAGTTCAATAACTGCTATACCACAGTAGACAATATCTGATACTATCCCTTCAGGGTGGCCAACGAAGATACGTTATTTCAGTGTTCCCTCTTCAATCTTCCGCTCAGATTTTGGGCTTTTTGAAGGTTGAAATAACTAATTCTCATTCTAAATTTCACCACTTTGAAAGGGCTATATCTGATACTTATAATTTGACTAAGTGCGGGAGAAGTGCTTTCAAAAACAGCAATTCCTTCTCCTTGGACATAAAAAGTTTTTAACTAGCCAAATAATCTTTGATTTTGTCTTGCTCACGTCGTAAAGCTTTGATACCCTGCCCATAAGCAGAGCGTACCTTGGAATGACTGAGATTAAGTCTTTGTGCAACCTGTTTTGCAGTCAACTTGTTTTCGCCCGACAACCCAAACTGTAACATTAAGACTTGGCGTTGATTTGGTTTCAAGGTAGCTAATAAATCCTGTGAATCTTACCGGAGGCATTCTAGAACAACATACTCTTGTGCGGAGATTCTTTCGTCGGGTAATATCTCTTGCAATTGGTTTTCTTGTCCCTCTCCAATTCCTAACTCCAAAGAAACTAACAGACGAAATGCGTTTAGGCATTCGAGAACTTTTTTAGGTAATACGTCAAAATAATTCGTAATTTTTACAACCCCTTCGGGGCGGGGAGTAGGGAATTGGGACTAGGAAATATATTAGTCCGGAAAAAGGTTTAAAGCCTCGCCCGACCTTAAGCGATAAAATCCTTGTATCGCAGTATTGGTTTAAACCCCGCTCCTTGTGGGCCGCTTAGTTTCCCCACTCCCGACTCCCTTTCATCCCAAGACTGTTCACGCAGCATTCCGTAGGAAAGTCGCCTGCTCTGAAAAAAGGAATTATGTTTTTTATCTCCATCAATGAATTGAGTTACTCCGTCCATTAATTACGAATTACGAATTACTTAGTCATGGGGGAGGCGAACAGTGTGGAATTGTTCTGTAACTGCTCTGGTAATTGCTTGCCGAATCCACGCCTTTTGCATAGGTAGAAAATTCATAACCGCGATTCGGATCAAACTTCTCTACCACATGAAAGTAAACCTATTGCTCCCTCTTGAATCAGATCCAAAAATTCTAGATTACTCCAACGATACTTTTTAGCGACTGCAACCATTATTCGGAGGTTAGCAGTAATCATTAAATGTTTTGCCGATTGGTCTTGTTCAAAGATTTGGGTTAATTCTGCTTCTGTTTTATTTACTTCGCTAGAGAGTTCAGACCCATTCGGAGAAGGCTTTAGCCGTTGCACAAAAAGATTGTTTTGCTGCTCAAGAGCCAGCATAGACCTTACTTCTTTTGCGTAGAAAATCTCAAGAAGCAATAGCCTCTCGAAGCAACCGATTTCTCGTAGGTAAATTCCAAGTGGATCAGAGCTTTAGCTAAACATCTTGCAAGGAAATGAATTGCTAACAAAAGATTGACACTAAAGTATAAATCAAGCTGTCAACAATGATCTAAATTAATTTTTGCTGCGTTGATAGAAAAGATTTCAAAAAAAATCATGGGGGCTATATGGGGGCTATGTGTACCCCAAAGCAGTTTACAGGCTTGAGCAAAATTTGACTCCCATAAGGGGGCTATATGGGGGCTATATGGGGTACATTTGACTTTGTGAGATTTTCCCCCACTTAGCCCCCAAGAGGTTATGATAATTTTTTGACGCTGAAGAAAAAAAGAGTAGTTATTTTATTCATCTCTTCTCTGCTCTGTTCCCACTTCACAAATCACAGATAACTTTCACAAATCAAAGTCTATTACCTTTCTCTTTATGTCTAACATTCACACCTTGCAAAAAATTTTTCCTGCTGGCTTTGACAACGGTTATGGAAGCCTAAAACTTTTAGTCGATGGCTTTGAAGTTGTTCGTGTGCCCAGCTATATAACCAATGCCGAGATGGAAGACGTACCAGGGAGGGTAGTTTTTAACGGTAGTGCTTACACAGTTGGAGAATCAGCTTTCCGTACAGGAAATTATTTTGACCGAAACACTGATAACAATGAAAACAAAGTCAACAACGCATTATTGACTTTATTCGGTGCATTGGCACATCTTCCACACCGTAAGGCTTGGCATTTAAAATTAGTCGTCAGCTTACATGATGTTGCTCTGGCTGACGAATTGCAAAAAGTACTAAACGGGGAATATCAGCCAATACTTGCTGGCAAACAATCAGAAGTAAAAGTAGAAGTCCTGAAAGTCGTACTAGAAGGGATGGGTGCATTGTTTGGGCATCAACTACCGAAAAAATTAACTATTTTAGATTTTGGCAATGGCACGACTCTATATTCTCGTTACAACCAAGGGAAACGAGAAGTTCACACCGCCTACCCCACAGGCGTAGAAGTTCTCATCAATGATATTTCCCAAAAGATGAAACATCTAAATGGCGGGAAAATTGGGGATGCCTCCAAGATCCGATTTTGTCTGGAAATGGGGCATACTCGGTACAGCCGGGACATTGATATCAAAGATGTTTACAGTACTTGTTTGAAAGATTGGTATGAAAAATACTTGAAGAAAGTGGTGAATCTCACATTGGATGCTAAACACCAAGGGGATGAAATCTGGGCGATTGGTGGAGGTTGCCTCTTACTTGGATTTAAAAAGCTTTTAGAGAAAAACGGGTTCAAAATACTGGACAACCCGGTGGAAGCTAATGTCTTTGGACTTTTAGAAATGGCAAAAGCCATCAGCAGCAAGAATTCGCCGACTACATCTCTTAAGTGATCACAATGACAGATAAACAAGACTTAGCTCCGATAAAAATTCGCCTTAAAGAAAACTATCAAAAACGCATATTTGCAGAGTCCCAACAACTAGGTAAAAGTTACCTGGAGACGCTTTACTTTATTATTGATTGCTATTTTGTTTTCATCAAGGCTGGATTAGCCACACAACAAGTAGCTTTTACGCCGATTACTACTGACAATAACAGACTTCAGCCGCCGACTGAAGAGCCATCTATTATTGAAAAGCAAGAAAATTTGGATGACCAAACCTTCATTCTTGATTTTGAGTTGTAAGGGAAGTATGGGACTGCTGCCTCTATAGTGCGTAAATCAAGCGATCGCACAAGAACACATCGCTTTCTTTTGCATAAAGAAGATAATTCTAGCACCTCTGTTTGCTAAAGTAATTCTAAGGCGCGTGAATTTCTAAACCATCCAGAGGCATTATAACTATGAGAATACTTCATGGCACCTGGATACCAAACGAGGAAACTGACTTTATTCAGTCAGGGTCTTTTTACTTGTGGGTAGAAACTCAATTATCCCAAAAAAGTCACACCAATAGTCAACAAATTCATCCTGGACATTTGGTTAAATCCGAATTAATCGCCTTTTTAGTACAAGAATTGGGAATTAAAGAAGACAATAATAAATTTTCCCAACGCATATCTCCTAAATACTTTGCCTTACCAACGACCAATAATCAGCCCCTACCTTCACCAGAATTAACCAAGTATTTAGAAATTGAGTTGACTGATAGCTATGAAGAATTCCAATATTGGCAGGTAGATTGTTATGAAACAGTAGTGTCTACCAAAAACGGAACCGCACTTAATATTATTAAACTACTTAAAGATATCCATTTTTTAGCAATATATAATGCCGAGAAGTTTCAAATTGGTTCAGATTTATTATTTTGGTATCATTACACTCAAAGTTTTAAACAAGTAATCCTCAAAGACCAATTTATTCCCGCACTGAAGTATCGACATTTATCAACGGAAAATCCCCACAAAAAAGGCAAAAAAAAGACTGCTAAAGCAGCATTTGAAATTTATGCCACCTGGGAAATTATTTCCGAACAATATGAAGCAAATATTCTTAAATATATTGACTATATGCCACTAATATGTGTGGCAGGGAAAGCAACAGTTAGCTATCCTATTGAGTTTTTTGATCAAGAAACACTATTGCGTCACTTTTCCGAATATGTACTTCATGATTTAGTAACTCACACCCCATCTACAGCCGCTTTTGACAAACAAATTGCTGATTCTCTAATTGAATCTTGCTTTTATCCTCGTCAGCATAACCCACTCACAACAAATACTGCCCTTGAGGAATATCAGCAATGGTTGGTATGGAAAACCAAAATTACTCGTACTCAAGCTGATTCACCTTTTCATCTGTGCTTCCAGTTACATTCTCCTGATAATGAACAAATAGACAATTGGCAAATTCAATTTCTAGTAGCCAGTAAACAAGATCCATCCTTGAAGTTAGCGTTAGCAGACTACTGGACAATGAATCAATTTAGCAAAACTGGCGTACATAAAGATTTTGGTAAAGATTTTGAAACAAATTTACTGCTGAATCTGGGGTATGCAGCCAGGATGTATCCCAAACTCTGGCTTGGGTTAGAGACAGATAAGCCAACAGCAATGCAACTTACCTTAGATGAAGCATTTGACTTCCTTACTGAAAGTGCTTGGGTACTGGAAGACTCAGGATTCAAAGTAATTGTACCTGCTTGGTATACTCCAGCAGGTCGTCGTCGCGCCAAAATTCGCCTCAAAGCATCGGGTAGCAAACTTGCTGCAACGAAAGGGGAAACAAAAAGCTATTTTGGCTTAGACTCACTGGTGGAGTATCAGTATGAGTTGGCAATTGGGGAGCAAACTGTCACACCTATTGAATGGGAACAACTGATTAATGCTAAAACTCCCCTAGTGCATTTTCGCGGTCAATGGATGGAATTAGACCGGGATAAAATGCAGCAGTTACTCGAATTTTGGCAGTCCCACGGTAACGAACAACCCCAGATGACCTTACTGGAGTTTCTACAACGCAGTGCGGAATTGGGGTCAGAATGGGAAATTGAACATGACGAAGCTTTGTCAGAGATGATAGCAAAGCTACAAGATAAAAGTCGCCTAGAGCCAATTTCTGCTCTTGATAATCTGCAAGGCACGCTCCGAGAATATCAAAAGCGTGGTGTTTCCTGGCTACAATATCTAGAAAACTTGGGATTAAATGGCTGTTTGGCAGACGATATGGGTTTAGGTAAATCCGTGCAGGTGATTGCCCGATTAGTGCAAGAGAAGGAGTTACATGAAGCTCTGAAAGTAGGTGAAAAGATTACTTCTTTATCTGCCCTGCCTACACTATTAATTGCTCCAACTTCTGTTGTCGGCAACTGGCAGAAGGAAATTGCCAAATTTGCACCTCATTTAAAAACTATGGTGCATCATGGTAGCACTAGGCTGCAAAATCTAGCTGATTTCAAAGCTGCTTGTCAACAAAACGATGTGATAATTAGCTCCTTTACTCTAGTCCGCAAAGATGAAAAGTTATTGAGCAGCATCGAGTGGCAACGTTTAGTACTGGATGAGGCACAAAATATTAAAAATCCGAAAGCTGCCCAAACTAAAGCTATTTTAAAATTAAGAGCTAAACATCGGCTGGCATTGACAGGAACTCCTGTAGAAAACCGCTTACTGGATTTGTGGTCAATTTTTAACTTTCTCAATCCTGGTTACTTGGGTAAAGAAGCCCAGTTTCGGAAAATCTTCGAGATTCCGATTCAAAAAGACAATGACCGTGTGAAATCTGCCACCTTGAAAAAACTGGTAGAACCTCTAATTCTGCGAAGGTTAAAAACTGACCAATCTATTATTAATGACTTGCCAGATAAAGTTGAACAAAAACTCTACACCAACCTGACCAAAGAGCAAGCATCGCTTTATGAAGTGGTGGTACTAGATGTAGAAAAACAATTGCAATCAGCAGAGGGAATTCAACGCAAAGGATTGATTCTTTCGACATTGATGAAATTGAAGCAGATTTGTAATCATCCAGCCCAATTTCTGCAAGATGGTAGCGATTTTTCACCACTGCGTTCGCACAAACTCAGTCGGTTAGCAGAGATGGTTGAGGAGGCAGTTGATGAAGGAGAAAGTTTACTTATTTTTAGTCAATTTACGGAAGTGGGTGAAAAGATTGAAAAACATCTCAAACATAGTCTGCATTGCAATACTTACTATTTGCATGGTGGCACTAGTCGCCCACGTCGAGAACAAATGATTACCGAATTTCAAGACCCAAATACAGAACCATCGGTTTTTATCCTTTCCTTGAAAGCAGGGGGCGTAGGTATCACCCTCACGAAAGCCAACCATGTCTTTCACTTTGACCGTTGGTGGAACCCAGCAGTTGAAGACCAAGCAACTGACCGTGCTTTCCGTATTGGTCAAAAAAAGAATGTCTTTGTGCATAAATTTGTTGCTATTGGGACTTTAGAAGAAAGAATTGACCAAATGATTGAGGATAAGAAAAAACTCTCTAATGCTGTTGTTGGTAACGATGAATCTTGGCTCACCGAATTAGATAATGAAGCCTTTAAGCGGTTGATTTCATTGAATAAGAGTGCAATTTTGGAGTAGATATTATGGCTAAATTTAGTCGAACTTGGTGGGGCGATCGCTTTATTCAAGCACTAGAAGCTTTTACAGATGATAACCGACTCAAAAGAGGACGGTCTTATGCTAGCGGTGGTAAAGTCAAAAGCTTTGAGATTGACTTAAATAAAATTACTGCCAAAGTCAGAGGCTCAGTTAATCCCTATTTTGGAGTCTACAAAGAACCAACTTATAATATAGAGATTCAGATTACACCTATTGCTAAAACCCATTGGAATGAAGCTATCCAAAAGCTTTCTTCTAAAGCCAGTATCATTTCTCGATTGCTGCTAAATGAAGTCCCAGAAAATATTGAAGATACTTTCTCTCATTTGGGACTACATTTATTGCCCCATAGTAGTAAGGATTTCAAAACTAAATGCTCTTGCCCAGATTATGCTAATCCCTGTAAGCACATTGCTGGAGTTTACTATTTAGTGGCTTCTCAATTAGATAATAATCCCTGGTTGTTATTTGAATTACGCGGATTATCGAAAGCAGAACTTCAAGCCAAACTAGCTGATTCTCCTTTGGGAAAAGCTCTATCTGAGGAATTGAATACTAAGGAAATTCCTTTAGAGCTTTCTAATTCGCTGTACACTAAGCTAGAAAAGCAATCTCTTAACCAAATGCCAAATGCCAGAGAATTTTGGTTAGGTACAAAGCGATTACCACAAACTATTGAAGTGGCGACTCCCAGTAGTATCTGTGCCATTTTGATTAAGAAACAAGGGGATTTTCCTGATTTCTGGCACAATGATGCTTCCTTTATTGAAACAATGGAAGAACTGTATCAGCGAGTCAAAACCAAAAATCATCAGTTCTGATTTAAGCGCTGATAACGACATCGTAAAGTAATTTCTTTTTAGATGTTAATTGCCGTTATAATTTTTTACCTTGAAAAAGCATACGCACATATTTTATGCCTTGAAAAACTCCACTTCCTCTCGACGTATTTTATAATGGATTTATTTGACCAGCATCTTGCAAAAATAACTGAAGAATCAGCACCCCTAGCGGCTCGGATGCGTCCACGGACACTTGATGAATTTATTGGTCAAGAGCATATTATCGGGCAAGGAAGGCTACTGCGGCGTGCTATTAGTTTGGATCAACTGTCTTCCTTAATCTTTTCTGGGCCACCAGGGACTGGCAAGACTACTTTAGCGCGGGTTATTGCCAACACCACCCGCGCTCAATTCATCGCTATCAATGCTGTACTCTCAGGAGTTAAAGAAATTCGAGCGGCAATTGAAAAAGCCCAAGAAGAGCGCAAGTTTCATAATCAACGAACTATTCTTTTTGTCGATGAAGTCCATCGTTTTAACAAGTCTCAGCAAGATGCTCTATTGCCTTGGGTAGAGAATGGTACAATCATTCTTATTGGTGCTACCACCGAAAATCCTTTTTTTGAAGTCAATAAGGCACTCGTAAGCCGTTCGCGGATTTTTCAACTTCAGCAATTAACTGACAAAGATTTATACAAAATTATTGAGCAAACACTCTTCGATTCGGAACGCGGTTATGGCAAGTTAACAGTGCAAATTGACACAGATGCTTTAGCTCATCTAGTTAATGTTGCTAATGGTGATGCTCGTTCATTATTGAATGCTTTGCAACTAGCTGTAGAGACTACACCCCCCGATACTACAGGTGTTATTCATATTCCCCTAGCAGTGGCAGAAGAATCAATTCAACAACGTGCTGTTTTATATGACAAAGAAGGGGATGCCCATTTTGATACCATCAGTGCTTTTATTAAGAGCTTACGAGGTTCTGACCCAGATGCAGCACTCTACTGGCTAGCCAAAATGGTTTATGCTGGTGAAGACCCACGCTTCATCTTCCGTCGGATGTTAATTCTTGCAAGCGAAGATGTCGGATTGGCTGACCCACAAGCAGTTGTCGTTATAAATGCCTGTGCCGAAGCCTTTGATCGCGTGGGAATGCCGGAAGGACGTTATCATTTGGCGCAGGCAGTACTTTATTTAGCGACTGCACCAAAATCCAATAGCATTATGGGCTTTTTCGATGCTTTAGCCGCAGTAGAAATTGAAAATGTTGCAGAAGTCCCCACTCATCTTAAAGATGCCAATCGGGATAAAAAAGGTTTTGGACATGGGGCGGGTTATCTCTATCCTCACGCTTACCGAGATCATTGGGTAGAACAGCAGTATTTACCCAAGAGCTTGCAAGGTCAATTGTTTTATCAACCATCAATCCAAGGTTATGAACACCAAATCGCAACACAAGTGGCGCGTCGTCGAGAAGCTCAACTTGCCGCAATAGTAGAAGGTATTGGTGTTGCACCAATGGAAGTCATGACTTATGGAACTGTTGACCGAGCAGATGAGCGCTGGTTGCAACGTACACTTTCTCAGGTAAGTACACAATTAGCATCTGTGCGCGAACGCATTTTCGCTTTCGCTCAATTACAACGTCATCACTTAGTATTGGATCTAAATGCCGCCACTGGTTTACTTACTTGGGAAGCAATCCGGCAAGTTCCTGAAGGTGGGGTTTATGCCTGTGTTCGCAATCGCTCTGATGCCAATGCTTTAAATGAACTTGCTGCGGCACTTCCTGAAACAATGCGACCAATAGTTTTTACTGCATCTGTTGCACAGATACCTGCTATGCTGGCATCTCTTGCACCAAATGTACAGTTTGACTCTATTATCGGGCGCAATGTACTAGCCTCAGAATCGGATAAGGGACTTGCTGCTCAAATTTTAACTCAATTGCTCCCGCACTCAGTCAAGCTTATTTTAGCTGAGACAGTACCTCGTCATACCCAAAGGTTTTACCGCTTACTGCCCAGCCAAAATTTAGATGCCCAATTGTATAAGCGATTAGTTTTAGCGGAAGAAGCTATTTATACAGATGTCTCTGACCCCATGCTTAACTGGGACGCTGATGATTTGCGTCACGCTTTTGCCTCAAATGGGCACTGCGTACAAGTAGTTCTTCAGCAGTATTTGACACCTATGCACATCTCTGATAATTTTATCAAGCGTTTATTTACTGCTAATCCTAATCGACCAAGTTATGCAGATCGTCTAGCTGCTAATTTGACAAGTGAGGAAATAAATATTATTAAAAATTTATTTGTTCGTTACTTACTCAACCAATCCGTTAATTGGTCAAGCACTGTGGCATTTTTAAATATTAGCGCATGAACATAATAGGCTATCAAATCACAGTCATTTATAATTATGATTTTCACTCCTGCAATTACTCGGAAGTACGTCTTGATCAAAACGAAGAACTGAAGCTGAGGTAATATTTTTCCTTGCCTTCGCTTTATTTGTAGATGAGTATAAACTGTTCAAAAGGATTTTAGAGAATTATGCCAATTAAAAAACACATTAATCTGAATGTTGGAAGTTTCCTTAATCCCACAGATAAAAAGATAGTTGTCAATTTAGCTAGTGAAGATATTTTAACTTTAATCACCCAAGAACTAAAAACTCGTTACTCTCCAGAAACTCAAAAACAAGCCCTTGAAGGAAGTTCTCAGCTATTACCTGATTTTGTATTACAAGAATTATTAAAGCGCCAAGAGCAGGTAGTAAACGTTAACCCCGATACCTTGATAGTGGTTAACTGTCAAATAGCAGAGGTAGAGGTCGATGACTTGGGATTTGATTTAAATGTCGAAGCATATTTTGTAATTGGAGATGCTAATGGTCAAAATCATTTTCGCGCTAATAGGATCGGACTTTGGTCAAATATATGGGGTGATGAAGAACGGCTTTTCGATTTAGAAGATGAACTAGGTGAGCAATTCTGGACAAATTATCAAATCCAATTGCTTTTTGATGAAAAAAATCAGCAAACAATCGAGCTAGAAATATCACAAACAGATGACTATGAAGCAAGATTACAATTTTACCCTTCTTTTCAAAAGTTTTTACCATCCATAGTTCCCTTTACGGATAATGACTTTTAAAATCCGCGATTAAACCAGAATACGCCTAGCAATTATGGCAGTCCTTGAGGTGTCTTTTTTCGCATTCCCTAAGTAATGCGACAGTTCTATTTTAAACTTTAAACTTACAGACGTGTTTCATGCCTCGAAAAACTACAGTTCCATCGCAATCAATTAAAGTAACTCCGCTAGCTCTGTCTCAATTACATATCCGCTTAGAGTTTCTAGAAAAACAACATCAATCACTACTCAAACAGATCAAGAAAAAGCGCACAGAAAGGTATTGACGCTATGACTGATATGGTAGAAACAATTGACAATCAAATTAGCGTTATTTCTGATATTCGAGATTTTGTTAAAGGCTTTAAAGAAAAGAAAATCACTATTCAAGAATTTCTTGATGGCCCAGTTTCTTTACGCTCCACGGACGAGTCAATTATGGAAGATATTCTTGAGCAAATGTTGTCAGAGTTAATTAGATAGTAAAATAATTATTATTGAATAATATTTGAAAATCCTAACGTAACAGGATTATTCAAAAACTCCTGCTCTTTCAATAATAAACCATTCATGGTATAAAACTGCTAAAAAAAATTCCTCTCCCTTCAAGCGATCGCATACCGCCATAAATCCAGAGAAAAAAGGATCATCTTCATAGGTAGTATCAGACAGAAAAACAGTTACAGAGTTGTTATCCATACTCCAGATACACCGGATTATGGTGATATTAGGATGATGTGATTTATCTACAGGTAATAATATCGGACATCCTTGAACTGACAAAAATTCTGGCTGTTCATATCTGAGAACTGATTCCCAATCCTCTGGCCCTTCATGTTTTTCAATAATCCTATCCCATCTAACTGCCTTAATTTTTTCTAGGCTTTCTGCTGATAAGTCTGATAATTTCATACCTTATATCTCATGAAGTCTGTTTTAATACTTAATATACATAAATCAGATTATCATCTCTTTATTCTAGTGGATTGTAGAGATATTTGGTATATGCAATACTGAGCTTTAGTAAAAATCTTAGCCTGAAAATAGAATGAGTGTTATGAAAGTTAAAGATAAATATTATGATTGACCACGACCGCCTTTTCAAAGAATTACTATCTACGTTTTTTATTGATTTACTTGATTTGTTTCTGCCTCAAGTAGCCAGCCAAATAGATCGTAATTCTATCCAGTTTTTACCGCAGGAGGTATTTAATGATGTCACTTCTGGCGAAAAGAAGGAAATTGATTTACTGGCGCAGGTGCGTTATAAACAACAAGACACTTGTTTTCTAATTCACGTAGAAAACCAGTCTTACACTGAAACAGCGTTTGCAAAGCGCATGTTTAAGTATTTTGCCCGTTTGCATGAAAAATATGATCTCCCTATCTACCCAGTGGTGATTTTTTCTTTTGATGAACCCAAACGCGCCGAACCTCAAAATTATAGTGTCACCTTTGGCGACTTAAAAGTGCTGGAGTTTCAGTTTGCTGCTATCCAATTGAATCGTTTAAGTTGGCGGGATTTTCTCACCCAGCCCAATCCGGTGGCGGCAGCATTAATGTCGAAAATGAATATTTCCAAGCTAGAACGTCCGCAGGTAAAGGCGGAATGTTTGCGCTTGCTGGCGACCTTAAAATTAGACCCAGCAAGGATGCAACTAATTTCTGGGTTCGTTGATACTTATTTGCGGCTCGACGATACTGAGAAACAGGTCTTCCAAGCGGCAATCAGTACAATGGGATTAGATGAACAGGAGGAAATTATGGAGATTGTTACAAGTTGGCAACAGGAAGGCGCTCAAAAAACAAGAGAAGAGATTGCATTAAATTTACTCAAAAGAGGAATGATTGTGCAAGAAATCTCACAAGTCACGGGTTTAAGTCTTGAACAAGTTCAGCAGTTACAAGCTCTTCTTTCTCAAGAAAATTAATGTCAGTTGTACAGATGGGTGAACAAGAAAATGAGTGCGATTACCCTGGCAACTAATCGCACCCAAAATCTTATTCAAACCACAACAGAATTAACAGACTCTTTATAGGAAAAACCCCAGTAAGGGCAAAAGCGAATTTTAACAGACTTGTATTGATCAGCGCAAAAATTCTCGGTGTCATCTCAGTCTGCCGCAGGATCAGCCACTGTCCCAGCCAAAGTATTGCACCAAAAATCACCGCAGCGATCCCGCTCATGACCAAATGATCTGGATATCTGAACGGATCTAATGCCATGTTAATGATCAATGGCACAAATATCAGCAGACAGAGCAAAAAGCCAATGAATAAGCCAGCAACACTTATCAGGCTCCAGTAGCGACCGAGATAACCAAGGCGGAACTCCAGTATCCACTCTTGTACGGGAAGCATTGTAATGTAAAACGCGATTCCTGCACTGACATAATCGAGCATTGGCAGTTGTTTTACCTTTGTATTTAGCATATTTGGCATAGTAGGGTATCCGCCAAGAGGTCTATGTGCAAAATCGGACACGTCGTAAAGTTTGGTAAAGTTTATTATCAAAAACCTTAATTTACCGTTGTTTCAGCCTCGACCTCAACTTGACCATTCAAATGAAAACATTCCCTAAAAGGGTTATTTATGGGCAAGTTTTAAGGACAAAAAGGGGTGGAAGCTCCCTCTGAAAAATCACCACTCAACGTCGGCGATCGCTACCCTCGACATATCTACCTTGCCTTTATCTGTAACCGTCTATCATAAAGCTAGCTATTTGACAAGATATTTGTTATACTTATTTACATGAACAATGATTTCGACTTCAAATCTCCTGAGCTATTTGGTTCTGTTGTTTTCAGACCTGATTTTAATAGCTTTAAGACTATCAATGCTTCCCAAGCTTGGTCTTTATTCTTTACAGGTGGTAGAGAAGACAAAAAACTAGATTCTAACCCTCGAATAAGTCTTTTGTTTACTAGTATTTTGCTAGGTCTTAGTGTTTCTGGGTTCGCCAGCGCACTGATTACCCGGACAATATTTCCTGTTTAAGTGCTTAACTAGTAGCTAATACGAAGTATAACTCAGAACCACCAAGAAGTTGGTGGTTCAAATTTTTAGTATGTCTTCACTAATATCTGAGTAATGCCATAGTTTCGGCTAACCTACAAATCTTTTAAAGTCTGACTAGCCTTGAGGATATCAGGACAAATATTCATCTAAAATTTGGCAATTTAATCTAGGAGAATTCATGTTAGACTTTAACACCTTGACGGTATTCTCAAGCACTTACTGCATTGGTATTTGTGCTTTTCTAATCCCAGCCAACCTAATTGCTACCTCGTTAACAATAGGTTTGACATTATTGTGTCGTCCAGCTATTGAGATTTGGCGAAGTGCTGCAATTGCCAGTACCTTTGCTTTATTAATCATACTGCACGTATTTGCTTGGTTCATGATTGGAGTTGTCATGGCTCCCACATACATTTTATTGGGACTAGGAAGCATCTGTCTGGGAGCAAATTTCGGAGCAATTCTCCTATACAAACGCTTTGCAAATGCTTATGTAGCGATGAAAGTTGAATTTTCCTAAGCTCCATATTCCAAGCTCCTGAATTTATTCATGGGGTTATTAATTACGGATTACGTAAAGCCTGCGGCATAGCTTTGCTTAGAGCGTAGCGGGGCGCAGCCCATTAGTAATTACGAATTGGAGCAAAGCGACTTGGCGACTTGCTGCTGAATTCTTCAAATCTATCTTTGTAAGTCTACTTGTTGCGTTTGAGATTTAGCTAATATTTTATCAATTTGAGTATTAACATCTTCAAAAGTTTGTAATATCTGTGGAGTTAGTTTATTAGTCTGTACCTGACCAGATTGCAAGTTTAAAATTACCTCCCCATTTTTCTGCGAAATAGTTAAATCTCTATGCTGGGTATTGAAAGCCAAGTCATAATTTTTTCCTTGAACTTGAGTGCCATTTTCATTAGACTTACCCCAGACCATGCCAATCCTTTGAGCAATTTGAGTCAGCCGACTGATTCTTTCAAGCTCAAATGTATCTTGATTCATTACTGTCAACGCTTCGGCTGATAATTGCTCACCAGCTTTAAACCCATTAGCCACTTCCACAATGTGCTTTTTGTAATTTTCCGACTTCCCTAACTTATCTGCGGCATTATACCAATTTCTCAAGTCATCAATAGTAACTGATTGAGTTTGGACTGTTTGATTAGGTGATGCTCTGTTTTGTGGTTCAGGAAACGGGACTATTTTCCCGTCCACATAATCCCCCAACGGCTCTAGATGTAGTCCCCAGACCTGCCCTTTGCCTGTGAACAATTCTGGTAATGCTTTGGGTGAGTGCTTTTCCATGTCAGCCCACTGCTGTTGATAAACAGGGTCAGCAATCATATCAGGTGTGATTTGATACTGTTTACCGACTCGAAAGGCGACTTGTTTACCAATGCCTGTAGCTAGAGCTATATCACCCTGTTTAAATCCATACTGTTTGTATGGTTGATAAGCTCTTGTGGTGTGAGTTCGACCATATCCTCTCATCGCATCAATGCAAGTATCCACGGGTAAAGGATTAGTGTCACCATGCATCATTAATGGGTAGTTCATCGGAATCGGCTTGCCTTTGATGACAGGAGGGGCAATATTTTGAACCTCTTGGTTTGGGTGGAATTGAGCGCTTTGTTGAGGTGGGGACAATGCTGATTGAGATGGAGGTTTCAAAAACCGTGGTCGTGTGGCGAGGGAATTAACTCTTTGTTGATAGTCACTATTTGATTCAATCACAGCCCCGAATTTCTTGGTCATGCTCGACAAAGTTTTAGCAGGGATAGAGCTATCAACCAAGTTAAATACCGCTAGACCTTTTTTAGTTTCCCTGATAACATCTTCCGTTGGTACTTGCTGACATTCAACATTTTGAGCAGTTAACCATTTAGTCACAGTCTCAGCTTTCTGGTTGTCAACAGCCAAGCCCATGACTCCAAGCTTTTTGTTTGATTCTGTCGAAAATAAGAAAGTAGGACGCTCTTTAATCTGATGGAGAATTTTCGCACTACTCTCAATCATCTCTTGTTGTTCAGAATTAACCGATTGAGTCCCAAAAGCCTGAAATTCCTTCGTCCACTTCTGGGGATATTCAACGGTATTAGGGTCAATTTGAGCGCAAATAACAGAAAAATTACTTTCAATGATTGCAGGCGCGAGTGTAAGTTTTCCGGTTTTGAGTAATCCAAGTTGTCTGAGCGCGTCTTTGTCTTTTTTGAAGTGCAATACTCCCAAGGGTTCACCATTCAAAAATACAGCATCTCTAGTTTTAGAAGCTGAGGTTTCGATAGTCAGTTTTCGGTAATCTTGATCATTGAATGTCTGACCAGAAAAATCATAAAAGTTAATTTTATTAATTTTGAGAAGATTCCCATTGGGAGATTCACCCAGAACAAAAGCTTGATCTCCAGTTTCGGAGATATAAGTAAGTTTTAACTTTAGAGGATTACCATTTTTCAGGTAATCAATTTGTTTTAACTGTTGGATAGAATCACTGTCTAACTCTCCCAGAGTCAAAGCATCAATTTTTATTTTTACTGTTTTGTCAGTCACCGGCACAGTGCCAAATTCTAAATTTACTGCTTGGTCGTTAAAAACAAGTCCTGCATAAGAGAAGTTCTTGAGTTCACGGATAGTAATTTCAACCGGCTCGTTTCCTGGTAGTCCAATAGTTGCTGATGCTGTGGCAGGTTCTACCCCAACCATACAAGAGAGCGCTTTCGTTCCAATGGGAAGCTGTGCGGTTCTGGTTTCAAGCATGGCAAATTCCTTATATTCGCCGTCAGCATCCTGTACAAACAACAGTCTGGAAACGTGGCGTTCGTGTCCCGGTGGGTGGTGGCTAGCCCTAATTTCTATCGCGTGTTTTTCGGTGGGATTCCAATCTCGACCCAAAAATTGATTCGCTTCATTATTCAGTGTGACTAACTTCGGTTCAGTAAATTGCAGTTGCTCCAGGCGGGAGATAATTTCATTGGGGAAAGCAGCAAAGGCAAAATTAGAGACTTTTTTAGCGATCGCTTGGGGGTTTGCGTTTTCTTTTCTTGCAACTTCAAGTTCATCCTGGCGGGATGCACAGATGTTCCAAGCGGCGGCGGATAGAGCAAGTTTTTCTGACTCTGGGATAGAAGCGTAAAATGCGAGAGCCGCCTCTTGTGCCTTATCGAAAAGTAATTTAGTTTGGCTTCTAGTAAGTTCTGGTTTTAGTTCTAGGAGTTTAGCTCCCTGCATGGTCATCCCCGCCTTGAGGTTGTGGTCAGTCACAGATTGTTGGCTAACTGTCCCCAGGTTGCGGTAAGCGGGTTTTCCATCTGACCCAACCTCGTCATCTATCTGTGCAACTGCTAATAATTTATGGGGGCGTTCACTGTTTGTGAATTTAATCTCATCTAAGCGAATATTAAGTGTCTGGGCTTTCCAGATTAGGGGATGCCCGTAGCGGGTGAGGTTGGTAATTTCGAGTTGCGTTCCTGAATTCGTTTGAATAATTGCGCTAGGGCCAGACTCTGTTTCTCGCCGTCTTGAGGCACGAACCGCAGCATTGAACTTCAGATCAAATTCGTATTTGGCGGCGATCGCTGCAAATTTCTGCTGTGGTGTAAATTCTACTCCTTTGAATAAGTCTTTAAACTGGACTATGGGACGCGATTCTAACTGTGATTCTTGGAAATATTTATTAGTTTGGCTAATCAATAATTCTACTGGTGAGTAGCCCTTTGGTGTTATCCCCGTGTTTAAATAAACTGACGAAGATTTCTTATCTTTAATATAATTAACATCACGATACAAGTAGCGGCTGTTTTCCCGGATTTTATCCATCTCCGGTTTTTTAGCACTTTTGAATAAATCAACCGCTATTTGGTTTTGATAACATCCCTCACCAATCATTTCTCGGTACATTAAGCGGTTAACATCCATCGCCTGCTGAATAATCTCTGGAGTTCTGTTAGGATTCTCTGCTAGAGCTACAACAGATTGCATGAAGGGTTTGTACTCTGCTCTAATTGGTTTGGGCTTCTGGTCATATTCCTGTTCAAATAAACTTTGATAATGGCTAGATACTTGCTCTAAATATTCTGATTTTTGTTCTAAAGTCCCATAAGTGTTTAGTACCTCAATTTCTGATTCTAATGCCTCCAGTGCCGTCACTTGATTGTTGATTATGCCCACGCTGATGCTATCACTCATGTGGATAGCGATTTTTTCAAATGGGGGCTGGCTTCCATCGGTGGGATCATAAAATGATTGTTTTTTGAGCTTAAGCGTGGGCGAATAGGCGTTTTGGGGAAGATTTCTTCGCTCTGCCTCTGCTGTTAAATTGGGGTATAAGCTAGCTCTTGCCACACCAATGCAATCACCATCGTAGTCTCGTGCTTGGCGTTCTGATTCGGTTTCTGCTGGGTCGATAAAATCAACATCAACCCCTCGCGCTTCTAAATCTGTAATTCTTTGCTGTATGCGCTTATGGTCTTCGTCATTGACTACAATTATGCCTTCTAAGGGTTCACCATCTGGAGCAACACGGTCTTTAATGTGTTTATTAGTAGAAACACACAAGCCATTAGAGTTAAGAAAAGGAGAGCGAAAGTTAAGAACTTTTTCTCCTTGCTCCAGCCAAGGGGCACAGATTTCACCATTTTTGAGGTAAGGATTCAGGTGGCAGAGTATTGACAAGAGGGACACTTGAGGGGGAGTATCACAAATATGAACCAAAACCTGCCTCAAGATTTAGACCGAGAAAGCTTGAACCAGTTATCAAAAGAAGAACTGGTAGAGATAATTATTGAGCAGGGCAAGGCAATACGTGAGTTACAGAAAACAATCTTAGAACTACACCTTGAAGTAGAACGTTTAAAAGTCAGCCGAGATTTGGATAGTTCTACCTCATCGAAACCACCATCTGGGGACATCCTCAAAAAGAGTGAAAACAAAAAAGCACCCTTGGAAGAAGAACCGAACCACCCCAAAAGAAAACCAGGTGGGCAACCAGGACATACTGGAAAAACCCGTAAGGGCTTTGGCAGAGTAGATCGTTATGAAATCTTACGACCGACTGATTGTGTCTTTTGTGGTCAAAAAGCATTTGCAACAGTGGCAGTGAAGGTAGAAAAACAGTCTGTAGCGCAATTAGTGGAACGTCCCATTGAAATAGTGGAGTATCAACGCCATACCTGTATGTGTGAATGCTGTGGAAATATACAAACAGCCTCATGGTCGCCAGATATTGTTCCAGGGCAGGATTTAGGAGTTAGATTACAGTCCTTTTTAGGATGGGTCAATAATTATGCACATATGCCCTATGAAAAACAGCAAGAAATGTTGTGGGAATTAGGGCAAGTTGAAATTGGGTTAGGAACAATAGTAGCAACCAATGAACGAATAACTCAAGCAATTAAACCGAGCATTATTGAGTTAAGTAGTTGGGTAAAACAGACACAACCGAATGTTCATGTGGATGAAACACCTTGGTCAGTTAAAGGAGTCAAAGAATGGTTGTGGGTAGTTGCCAATTCTGATTTCTGTCTGTTTACTGCGGCTGACACTCGTTCACGAGCCGAATTAGAAACAATTTTAGGGACTGAGTATGCAGAGGTACTCAGCAGCGATGATTTTAGCGTTTACAATGGCTATCCAGCTTTTGCCCAGCAGAAATGTTTGGCTCATCTACGCCGACACTTCAAAAAACTAATTCAACTTCCAGGTCTTCACAACCAAGCTATTGGCGAAGCTTTTGTTGATTTAATTGATGAAGCTTTTAGGAATTATGCTCGATGGTTTGAGACTCTTGACTCCACCAGTTACAACGATTGGGTCAATCAATTCAAATCTAAATTGTATTCCTCACTCCATCAGTGGCTTGACAAGGCAGGAGCTACGGCCGGCAACCTTTTACGCTCTTTGCGTGATAAAGCAATTCAATGGTGGTATTTCCTTGACTACCCTGAAATTCCTCCTGATAACAATCAGGCTGAACGTTCCCTTCGTTTGGCTGTGACGAAACGTAAAGTAAGTGGTGGCTCCCGTTCAATGGACAGGTTTAGACACACTGCCCATCTGTTAACAGTGGTGCAAACCTGTCGTCGTCAAGGTAGGTCTGTGATTGACTTTTTTGCACAAGCACTGCTGGCTAATTCTAATAATTATCTGTCTCGCCCATCTCTGCTTCCTAAATATTAGACCTGAATCCTTACTCTGTGCCAAAACCACCAGCTTGAGCATGACAGAGTAGCGATTGTACTATCGGCATCGCAATACTCAT
The DNA here is from genome assembly GCF_013393925.1 of Nostoc sp. C057. NCBI lineage: Bacteria > Bacillati > Cyanobacteriota > Cyanophyceae > Nostocales > Nostocaceae > Nostoc > Nostoc sp. C057. The sequence continues at coordinate 64,945 of NZ_CP040288.1, forward strand.
GCCAAATAAGTTTTCTCCTTGCTCTCTTTTATCAAAGCTTTCAGATTTGAGGATGTACTTTACAGCACTTCCGGCAGCTATGAGGTACATCCTCAAAACTGAAAGCTATGCTAGGAGGGGGCAAGGATAAAAACTGTATTGCATAATAGCGGGAAGCGCTGTATAGCTGTCGGAAGTGCTGTATGCACGGATGTATCCATCCCTTTTCCACAGGCGTTGAACCCTTGTAAATTGTCTAAGGTATTGAACTTTAGTATGAATTTAGATTCCAACCTTAGTTGAAGCTAACCTTACATTGATATATGGACTGATTCATCAATCATTGTATTGTACAAAAGTTTCAACTTTGAGTGGACGACAAGTTAGAGTTAATTGCATATATTTAATTCAGGCAAATATTGAGAGCAATTTAGTTGCAATATTTCAGTTTACTTGACACAAAGAGAGTAAGAAGAGGGTTGTATGCTCAACGCCGATGCTGAACATACAGTATCAGTGAGCCTTGACCGTGACCTGATATTTCCCAATTCCTGTCTGATATATCTAAAAAAGTGTACATTGCTCGCGTCAATGTTCGCGTTTTGGCAACAGCACGATCGGCTTTACGTCATCGTCAGATCAATTGTGTTATTGATTCTTATTCATGGTCTTCTGGTAACAGAATAATTTCTCAGTATTTCAAACAGCTTAGATCATCTACGAATTGAGTCAGTAATCTCAATCAATATTTCGTTGAGGATAATTTTATGACACGTATGCCATTACTAGTTGGAGATGACTTTGAGTATTCCAAAGTTCCAACTCAGAGTAACTTTTTTGGAAATTCTCCTATTAATCATGCACTCACTGCTGTCGCCCAAGAGGTCTCTAGATTGCTTCAACACGCAAATCCTGTTCAAGCTGATGGCAGCAACCATGCTGAAACAATTGCAATTCGAGCCATAGAACCGGAATAAAGCTAAATCCTTACTATTGAAACGTTGACTGAGCGAGAGTTAAAGATATTGCAACTGATTGTTGACGGGTACAGCAATGATGATGGAATTGCCCAAAATTTGTACATCAGTACAGGTACGGCGAAAACCCATGTTCGCAATATTTTGAAGAAATTCTGTGCGAGCGATGCCGAAGGCAAGGCTTCTCTACGAGAGGCTACGCCAACGCACTCAGGTAGCAATCCGGACGCTGCGTGCGATCAGGTCTTGTCCACTTAAAAGATAATGCTGTTTAATTCTTACTCATAAGGAGTCAAATCTATGTTGTGCAAACACGAAACTGTGAAAGTTTTTCCATCCCATGTTGAAGCAGAAACCGCCCTATTAGAACTGCAAAAAGCGGGCTTCGATATGCAAAAGATTTCGATCATCGGTAAAGACTATCAAACTACTGAACATATCCGTGGCTTTCTCACCTGGAAAGATACGGCTAAAGCTGGAGCCGGAGAAGCAGGTTACTGGGGCAGCTTTTTTGGTGGACTATTTGGCATTCTCACAGGGGTTGGTTTGCTGTTTATTCCAGGAGTCGGGCCTGTGATTGTAGCTGGACACGTTGCCGGAGTGCTGGCAGGTTGGCTCGAAGGTCTGGTTGTAGGGGGTGGAGCTGCTGTGGCAGGGGGGTTGGTAGGTGCCCTTGTAGGATTGGGAATTCCCAAAGAGCAAGCCCTGAAGTACGAGACAGAAATCAAAGCTGGTAAGTTCATGGTGATTGTCTCAGGCACAGATGAGGAAATTGATCGAGCGCAACAGATTCTAACTAGGGTAAATCCTAAAGTTGCTCAAGAAGTTGTTGTTTAAATTAACAGCAGCCACACCTTGTAATGTCATATTTTATTTCTGACCTAATCTCTTAATTATGCCGTCTCTAAAACTCTGATCGTTCCAGAGCTTTATCTTTAATCACAGGAATCAGTCGTTAGCGTACATTTTGATTCCAATGCTACTTGTGCATGATTGCTTGCTGCTGTTTATCCACCACTTACTAAAATGAATTCTTCTCGCCCTACAGTGATTGTCGGAGCAGGCTTCATAGGTCTTTTTACAGCGTTGCATCTGCGTCATCAGCAAGACTTGCGGTCGATCATTTTGATTGATCCACAAGAACGGTTTGTCTTCAAGCCAATGTTGTATGAACTATTGACAAGTGAATTGTCAGAAGATGTCGTTTGTCCGACTTATAAAGAGTTGCTGCAAGGCAGTGATATCAACTTTGTACAGGACAAAGTAGTTGCGATCAACCTGCAAGAAAAACGTCTTAAGTTAGCTTCTGGCTCAGATTATATCTATGGTCATCTGGTCTTAGCTGTTGGCAGTATTCAGGGTTATTTAAGAACAGAGGGCGCACAAAAAAACGCATTCGCATTTCGGACACAAGAGAATGCGATCGCTCTGGAGAGCCAGTTACGAGAATGTTTGCAACGTGCTAGCCAAACGGATGACGAAACGCAACGGCGATCGCTCCTCACGTTTGCTGTCGTTGGAGCAGGCCCGACAGGGGTAGAAATGGCGGCAACCCTGGCAGATTTATTACCCAACTGGTACGCCCAACTCGGCGGCGATATTCGTCAGATTCGCATTGTCTTAATCAATCATGGCAAAACGATTCTCGCAGGCGATGTCAACGCAGGTTTGCAGGAAGAGGCTCTCCACGCTTTCAGAACTCGAACAGTACCTGTTGAGTTGATATTAGGCGTAGGGGTGAAAGCGGTTGCTCAAGACCACCTGGAGTATCAACCTGCCAACAGCAGTGAGATAAAAATGCTGTTGACTCAAACCACCATCTGGACAGCCGGGACTGCCGTGAACCCACTCATCCAAAATCTCAAGTCCCAAATTCCCGCAGATCACCTGGATAAACATGGGCTACCGCTTGTCACTTTAACTCTGCAACTGCTGGATTTTCCAGAAGTGTTTGCCGCAGGCGATTGCGCTTCCGTGCAGCCACAATCCTTGCCGACTCTAGCCCAGGTAGCATATCAGCAAGGTGCGAGCATTGCTCACAATTTGATTGCCCTTGCTAAAGGAGCATCTCCTAGCCCAGCCCATGTGAGTCTTCGAGGTACGCTAATGAAATTGGGTTTAGGAAATGGGGTAGCAAGGTTGTTTGACAAAGTGCAGATAACTGGCAAACCTGGCGATCTAATTCGCAGTGCAGTGTATTTGGAAATGCTGCCCACCCCACTGCATGACTTTAAGGCAACCACAGAATGGCTGAAGGAAGAAACTTTCCATCGCTATCACAGACCCAAGATGAAGCCAGAAACAATCGCAAAATAGCCTCTCTCTTCGGTTGAACAACGAGAGCGATCACTCATCCATCTGTGTATGCCACTGGATTAGAGTGGACAATCTCCTCACCGCCGCCAAGCGAAAACTTTGAAGAGATTCCCACCATCACCTCAGAACCCTATGGTTACGAGGGATCTGACAGATTGGCAGTTGATCAATCATCTATTTAAAGAGAACCACTGATGAAGATAGGAACAACAAAACGATTGATTGGTGGAATTTTAACGATTGGCATGATTGGACTGCTACACTCGCAGCCTCTCTTCGCGCTTATAGTCAGCCAAGCTCAACCAAATCCCTCTCAAGACTATGTACTTTCCTACCGAGGCAGTTGGACGGGAACCTTCCGTACTGTCGGTTCTCAGGGGCAGATACTCGTATTTATTGATCCTGCCGGCAAACTGTACGGAAGTTTGAAGTCTAATGATGGTGAGAACTTTGCTCAAATTAGCGGTTACCATCGCGGAAGTAAGTTTCATCTGATTTTCACCCCTCCACCCAGCAGCCTTAACCAGTTTGGCACCGCTAGTCCTTACACCGTTGATGCAACCGCAAAGTGGGAGCAAGGGGTGAGTCGATTTGTTATCTCAGCCCCCACTAGAACGGGTCACTCACAGTTATATACATTTGAGAAATCAATCGATAATCGATAAAACAATACATCGAACAGAGTTGCGATCGCCTCTGGCGAGGCTTAAGCCCATCGCTTCCCTTTTGCACAGGTGATGTACTTGAGCAGGAACGATGAACCAGAATCTTATCTCTAATCAGAACCGACTCTATGCAAACGAGAATTACATTGGAGAAAAATTATGCAGATGGGAGTGATTGGTCTGGGACGTATGGGTGCGAACATTGTTCGGCGATTGCTGCAAAACAACCATGAATGTGTGGTGTTCAATCGCACACCTGACAAAGTGAAACAGCTTGTATCAGAAGGGGCGATCGGCACTTACAGCTTGGATGATTTTGTTCAGAAGCTCGATAAACCTCGTGCGATTTGGTTGATGGTGCCAGCCGGAGAACCGACCGAGCAGATGGTGAAGGAACTGGCTGCAAAACTGGATTCCGGCGATATCTTAATTGATGGTGGCAACTCTTACTACATTGACGATATTCGACGGGCAAATGATCTGATGCAAAAGGGCATTCACTACCTAGATGTGGGAACCAGTGGCGGAGTGTGGGGTTTGGAGCGTGGTTATTGCATGATGATTGGTGGATCTCAGACGGTGGTTCAGTATCTCGATCCCATTTTTAAATCATTAGCTCCCGGACGGGGTGATATTCCGCGTACTGTTGGACGGGAAAAGGTGGGCGGTACGGCTGAAGAAGGCTATCTGCACTGCGGATCGAATGGGGCAGGGCATTTTGTCAAGATGGTGCATAATGGCATCGAATATGGCTTGATGGCAGCCTACGCATAAGGATTGAATATCTTGCATCACGCCAATGTGGGTAAGCAGAACCGTGTGGCTAATGCTGAAACGACCCCCCTCCGCAATCCTGAACACTATCAGTATGACTTGAATCTGCCCGATATTGCCGAAGTTTGGCGACGGGGCAGTGTAATTGCCTCCTGGCTACTGGATCTAACTGCGATCGCCCTCCTAGAACAACCAGACCTATCAGGCTTTGGGGGGCGCGTGTCTGATTCAGGCGAAGGACGCTGGACGATCGCAGCCGCCATTGACGAAGGTACTCCTGTCCCTGTACTCAGCGCAGCCCTGTATCAACGGTTTAGCTCACGCGGCGAAAATGATTTTGCAGATAAGCTGTTGTCTGCCATGCGTTTCCAGTTTGGCGGACACGTAGAACAATAGGCAAAGTTGAAGGAGGCAGGAGGCAGAAGGCAGGAGGTCTTTATTCAGAAGGGGATTCAGACCCCTCCTGAATAAGAGCCATCAAATTAAAAATTTGGTGCGGTGTTTCACCTTGTCCTGACGGTACTAGCAGGAGTTAGCGGTCAGTTTTCCTCCTGCCTCCTGCCCCCTAACTCCTGCCTTTATTGATAATTTTAGGAGAAACATAATGACTCATCGAGTAAAAGAAATTCTCAGTTGGTATGGCAGCGACAATCCCGGAACGCTGACTAATTTAGCCCGGTTGCTAAATCATGGCAAACTAGCTGGAACTGGCAAAGTCGTCATGCTGCCTGTGGATCAAGGCTTTGAGCATGGGCCCGCTAGCAGTTTTGCGCCCAACCCACCAGCCTATGATCCTCGCTATCATTTTGAGTTAGCGATCGCAGCAGGATGCAATGCCTATGCCGCACCGTTAGGATTTTTGGAAGCGGGAGCGCGAGAATTTGCAGGTGAAATTCCCCTAATTCTGAAAGCCAATGATCACGATGTGTTACTAGCTGAGTCAGACCCAACACAAGCACTCACTGGCAGCGTGGAGGATGCGCTGAGGTTAGGATGCGTGGGCATCGGCTTCACTATCTATCCAGGTTCAGCCCATCGGTTTGAGATGTATCAGCAGATTCGAGCCTGTGCCGAGATAGCAAAGCGGCATGGATTGGTCGTGATGATTTGGTCTTATGCGCGAGGATCGGGTTTAAGTAAAGTGGGTGAGACAGCGATCGATGTGATTGGCTATGCGGCTCAGATTGCAGCTCAATTGGGCGCTCACATCATCAAGGTGAAGCTACCAAACGAACACATCGAACAGGATGCAGCCCGCAAGGTGTATGAGCAAGAGCAAATTCCGATCGCAACATTATCTCAACGAGTGCATCATGTGGTGCAATGTGCCTTTAACGGACGGCGGATTGTCATTTTTTCGGGTGGGCCGATCGACAGTGATGATGCTTTCCTCAATGAAGTTCGTGCTATTCATGCTGGACATGGATTTGGTTCGATTATCGGACGCAATTCTTTCCAGCGTTCCAAGCCAGATGCACTGCGATTGCTCAACACAATCATGGATATTTACAGTGAACAGTCTGCACCCATTCGCACTCCTGCACTGACCTAATTTGTCTATCAAGGCTGTTTTGATGAGTTTACAATCGAAATCGATCAAAACAGCCTAAAAATTGGGTTTGTTGTCTCTATTACAAACCGACTCCTCACCTTGAAGCAATCTTTCCCACCCCAATATGCCTGACTTTTTTCATCGCTTGCATCTCTCTACTGCTGCCAGGAAAGCTAGATCATGAGAAAATCACGTCCAAAGCCTACTTTATTGAAAGATTATCATGTCATCATTCCTGCTTCCTTTTTTGGCATGATTCTGGGTTTGGCAGGATTAGGTAGTTGCTGGCGAGTAGCTGCTAAACTTTGGCACTTGCCTACCTGGATTGGCGAAGTAATTATGCTGCTGACAATTGCAATCTGGCTCGTGTTGTTGCTGCTTTATGTGGGTAAATGGCTGTGGGCAAGAGCAGATGCCTTAGCTGAATTTGAGCATCCTGTTTTGTGTTGCTTTATCGGCTTAGTGCCTGTGTCTACGATGTTTGTAGCGCTAGCGATCGCACCCTACTCTCGTGCGATCGCCATCACATTATTTGTTGTCGGTGCAATTGGTCAGTTAAGCTTTGGCGTGTATCGTTCCGGTCAGCTATGGATGGGAGGACGTAAGCCAGAAATAATTACACCCATTCTCTACCTCTCTACAGTCGCGGGTAGTTTTGTCAGTGCGATCGTTGCTAGTACCCTCGGTTATCGAGAATGGGGACCGTTCTTTTTTGGAGGAGGGCTGTTTTCGTGGCTAGCACTGGAGTCGATGATTATGCAGCGCCTCTACTTGTTAGAAGCGTTGCCTAAACCACTACGTCCAACGCTGGGCATTCAACTTGCCCCCCCTGTCGTTGGCTGTGTTGCTTATTTGAGTATCACCAGTGGTCAGCCCGATGCCTTTGCTCAGTTCCTCTTCGGTTATGGACTGTTGCAAGCGCTGATTCTACTACGGTTGCTACCGTGGTTATTTCAACAACCCTTTACAGCTTCCTACTGGGCATTCACCCTCGGCATTGCTGCCCTGTCGCTGGCATCTTTGCGCCTTGTTGAACGCGGCATGACTGGAGTGATGCAAGAATTGGCACTACTGCTATTCATTGGCGCAAATATTGCGATCGGCAGTATTGCTCTAGGAACAGTGCGGCTCTTGCTGCGGGGCAAATTACTAAGCTAACGATCATTCATTTTTCCAGAACATATTGGGAGTAGAAATTATGGCTGCAACAACTAATGGAAATATTTGCTTTTCATCTCGCAGGATGGTATCAACTAACTGACAAACTACTGTTGATATACCATAGCTTGTATTTCCTTTGCGTTCAAAAATGTTATAGCCTCGTTTACGAGTTAACTGTATGTACTCTTGCTGAATTTGTTCTAGCGTTGCTCCTTGTGGTATGGGAAATTTAGTTAACAGAATTCCCCCAATAAATGCACTAGACCAAACGACAAATTCACTGTCTCCATGCTCTCCAATCACATAAGCATGAACGTCTTGTTTTGCAACATTCAGTCGCTTTCCAAGTTGATATCTCAGTCTAGCAGTATCAAGAACGGTTCCCGAACCGAAAATTAGGTTTTCTGCTCTGGTGGAAGTAGCGATCGCAATCCGCGTGAGTACATCCACTGGATTGCTAATGATAAGTACGATTGAATTCGGTGCAACTCGATCCAATTCTTTGATTGTTGAACTTATAATCTCTGCATTGTCGCTCAATGTATCTAATCGCGTCTGTCCAAGTTTCGGCTGCACCCCAGCAGTCACAATAATGATATCTGAATCAGCTAAATCTTCATACTGATTTGATGGTATGATTTCCATCTCTTTAAGTAGGGGAATGCTGTCTTCAATGTCCCATACTTGTCCTTCAGCTTTTGATAAGGTTCGGTCAAAAAGGACAACCCTTACACATCTACCGAGTAAAACTAAAGCATTTGCAACGTCTGCACCTACATTCCCTGCACCAATAATACCGACTTTAGATGTTTTACTAATCATGCTATATCTACTTGATCTTCAAGAGTGAAATGTCGTTTATTTGGTAAGTCCTTGGGTCTGCAATTGCTGTCTTTTTACAACTTGGAAAACAATATATTTAACCCTTCGGTCATCGTGGGATGAGTCAAAATACCATCGCGCAGAACGGTGTAGGGCATCTGAGCTTGCATCACCATCTGCACTGTTGAAATCACTTCACCTGCTTCATGACACAACAGGGAACACCCTAAAATACGACCTGTATCTGTATCTACGATCGCCTTTAGCAGTCCATCGGTTTGACCGAGCGTTCTTGCTCTAGGAACGGCTGACGCATCTACCTTCGCCACGCGGATTGTATATCCTTGTTGCTGTGCTTCAGTTTCAGTCAAACCCACATGAGCCAGTTCTGGATCGATGAACAGACAGGATGGAACCAATCGATCCCGTGTACTACGGTTACACCCATCAATTAAATTAGCTTTGATAATGCGATAATCATCGAGCGATATATGAGTGTATTGCGGCCCGCCATTAATATCGCCTAACGCCCAAATTCCGGGTACATTTGTCTCTAAGCGATCGTTGACTTGAATAAATCCGCGTGTATCAGTTGCCACACCAGCAGCAGGTAAATTTAAGCCCTCGGTATTGGGCGCACGACCAACGGCGACGAGCAAATGCGAACCCTGGATGGTGATTTCACGATCGCCAACTTGGATTTGCAGGATGGTTTCATTACCAGTGCGATCAACCCTCAACACCTTCGCTTTTAATAAGAATTCAATACCATCTTGTTCTAAAAGTCTTTGAACTGCGATCGCTATATCTGGATCTTCCTGTGACAGGATTTGCTCACTTTGCCCAATGATAGTAACGCGAGAGCCAAAGCGCCGAAACATCTGAGCAAACTCTAAACCAATATAGCCACTACCGAGAACAATCAGGTGTTCAGGCAAATATTCTAGCTCCATAATCGACTCACTTGTTAAAAACTCAACTTCAGTAAGTCCGGGTACAGATGGAATTAACGGTCGTGTGCCTGTATTAATAAATAAGCGTTCGGCGGTAAGTAAGCGATTGTTCCCCTCAGTCGTCGTTACTGCGATCGTTTTGGGAGCAACAAACCTTGCTTCGCCAATGATCAAGTTGCTATCGAGAGCCGTTTCTAAATTGTGCAAGTTCATTTCACGCATCCCTTGCACAACCGATCGTTTTCGTTGGATCACCTCTGCTAAATTAACGCTGGGTGTGTTGGTTTTAACCCCATAAGCGGCACTGTTTCGCACTGTGTTTGCTACATTGGCACTCGCCACCATAGTTTTAGTAGGAATGCAGGCAATATTAATGCACCCGCCACCAATCATATTTAAGCTGCGTTCAACCAGAGCGGTTTTACGTCCGTCAGCAACCAGCGCTGGTGCTAGTGTTTTACCCGCTTTGCCGCCGCCGATAATAATATCGTCATAGTGTTGAGTGTCCACTTCCATATCCTTTGAGTTTGACAAGGTGAATACGATTTCTATAAGGTGTTATGAATTTCAGAAAAAACTGGCTGACTAAGAGGGTTTTAGCGATCGCGCATTTCGGGAGCGTAAATCAAGATGCTTCCCTTAACTGGGTTTCAAAAAAGTGCATAACACCCGCGCTTAGGATTCAACTTTTCGTACAAGCTTGCTTCATTAAGATACGGTTGTTTTTATACACCTCTAAAGTTCCAGACTGCGGGTTATCTAACGTGCCATCCCACACCCAATATTTATAAATTCCACTCCGAAACTTATACACTCGAACACCTTCTGTCGCTTGGCTAGTTCCTTTGCCCAAACTTAAATTACCGTTGGGATTGGTTGCGCGATAGAGTAGTTCACCGGAATTATAATTCTGCCAAATATTGATGTTGTAGCCACCCTGGCATTTCGTACTCAGGATGAGGCCAGCAGTAGAATCAGCAGAAGCTCTTAAGGAAAAATTAGCTAAGATACTGATTGGCAGGGCCAGGAGTAAGGCAGATATTTTCATAAGTTTTGTAAAATTAATAAGTTTGACATTACTTGATTGCTGCTACAACTTCATCTGTAGAAAGGACTGCATTGGCAATATAGCCAAAGTTGATCAGTGCTGCCTTGTAGCCATCGCCCAGTTGCGGATGCCGAGGGGCTGCTGTTGCATCTTTGACAACAAGAACCTCAAATCCCTGCTCAAGCAATTCGCGTAGGTGAGCTTCAACACAAAGATTTGCCAACATTCCAAGTATAATGACTTTGCTGATGTTGCGTTTACGCAGTTGCAAAACGAGGTCGTTAGTTTGCGGCCCATAGACTTTGTGCGGACTGGCCACAATCGTCTTGCCATCCTCAATGAAAGGCTTATAGCGATCGAGCCAGTCAGCACCCGATCCCAGGAATCCATCGAGGCTCAATGCACCACGGCGATCGAACTCCTTAACCTCAAGCATCATTTGCTCTAGGTTTCCGGCAAATTTCCAACTATAGTCGGTGGGGTAGTAATAGTGAGGGGAGATAAAAACTTCAAATCCATTCTGCTTCGCGGCTTTGAAGATTCGCTCAATGTTTTCGATGGTGTTGTTATCCTTAACACTCTCACCCACCAAATCCCAGGAAACCCCTTTTTCGCTCAAGACATCGTTTTGCGGATCGATGACAACTACTGCGGTGTCATTCTTGTTGATGTTCATGGTTTTTCTCGTTGCTTGTTGATTTTCACCGTTCTCTTTCTTAAAAACCACCCGCGATATGCAGCGTTTTCCCAATGATTCAGAATCAGAATATTTTGGTTGTCAGGGCGATCGCGGTAGTCGAATTATCTGGCAGTAGTCACCCCATTTTAGACTTTGACACCACTGCCTAAATGCTGTTTCAAAAACGCCAAGGTGCGATCGCGTGCTAATTCTGCAACTTATTGGCGATCGGCGGAACTAAGTGCTTGATAGATTAAAGGTGCAATGATAGCGATATTTTTCACCAACTCATCGGAGAGAGAAAATCGCTGTTTTAAGTAATTAGGATCGTTGTAACTCACCCACACCTTGCCGTCAGTCGCTTCCCATGCCAGTACTTTCAGGGGTAAATCCAAGGCGATCGTTGGTTCTGCCACCATGAGGGAAGTTCCGGCTTTCGGGTTGCCAAACAGCAACAACTGTGTAGGACACAAGCTTAGTCCAACTTTTTCGGCTTCAGCCTGTTGATCGATGCGGGCAAAAATGGTGATGCCTTTTACTTGAAGGACGGCTTCTAATCGATCAATGGTTACAGGCACTGAATATTGACTGAGCTGGCTAATGATGCCGTTGTTTGCATTCATAGCAGTGGAGTTCTTGTAGGATAAAAACTGGGTGATATGGTCTGGTGGGCTTTTCAAAGATTGAGGTCTGACAATCCTGGGTGATCGTCAGGACGACGACCTAGTATCCAGTGGTATTTGCGATCGCTTTGGTGAATTGGCAGGTCGTTGATGCTGGCAATACGCCATCGCATTAATCCATGTTCGTCAAACTCCCAATTCTCATTGCCGTAAGAGCGAAACCAGTTGCCGGAATTATCATGCCATTCGTAAGCAAATCGGACAGCAATGCGGTTGTCTTGAAAAGCCCAAAGCTCTTTGATCAGACGGTAGTCCAATTCTTTAAGCCACTTACGTGTCAAGAATTGTGCGATCGCCTCACGACCAGATAGAAATTCTGAGCGGTTGCGCCAAATGCTATCCGACGTGTAAGCAAGTGATACTAGTTCAGGGTTACGTGTGTTCCAAGCATCTTCTGCGATTCTGACTTTTTGGATAGCGGATTCACGATCAAAAGGCGGCAGGGGTAGTCGAGGACTTTCGGCGTTGGTCATAGTATCAATGAATACCACCTGCGATGTGCAGCGTTTCCCCAGTGATCCAACCTGAATCGGAGGACGCGAAGAAGACAGCAGCAGGTGCGATGTCCTGCACTTGCCCGATGCGACCAAGCGGCGTTTGCGCTTCAACCTGTTTGCGAAAATCGCTTTCGAGAACTCCCAATGCTTGCAGTCCCTCTGTTTCTACCATGCCAGGATTAATCGAGTTAACACGGATCTGGCGTGAACCCAATTCTTTGGCGAGTGACTTTGTTACAGCATCGACAGCTGCTTTGGTGGCATTATATACCGAGCCAGTCGCAGGTGTGGCGGTGCTGGCGATGGAACTAATGTTGATAATACTACCGCCTGCCGAGCCAAAGTACTTTGCTGCTTGTTGGGAGGTAAGGATTAATCCCAGTACATTGAGATCGAACTGTTTATGGAAATGCTCTTCTGTGATGTCTTCGAGCGGCAGATATTCATAAATTCCGGCATTATTCACCAAGATGTCAAGTCTGCCAAATGTCTGCTCTGTCTTGACAAAAAGACCTTCGACCTCTGCTTTTTTGGTAACATCTGCCTGTACTGCGATCGCCTTGCCACCTGCACTAGTAATTTCATCAACCACGCGATCGGCTGCTTCTTTACTAGAGGCATAATTGACGACCACTGCTGCACCTTCGGCTGCCAGATGTTTGGCAATTGAAGCACCAATTCCTTTAGATGCTCCCGTTACAACTGCGATTTTTCCTTCTAGTTTTTTCATGATGATTTCTTAATATCTGGCAGTGTGAACTCTACAGTTTCGCTAGTGATTACTTTGTGCGTGGGGTCAGCTAGTTCGATCAGTACCTTGTGCGCGCCAGGTTCCAATCCGACCAGGATGATCGTTTCCCCACTGGCATCGACAAAGTGCCACGGCGCGTCGTCAACGGTGATGTGGATATGACCGATGCGCGGCGATACTTCGAGGGCACTTTTGCCGAACACTGGCAACACACGCAAATTCTCAGTCCGGTACAGGATGAAGACACGTCCCTGTGCCAGTGGTTCGGGAAGCGGTGGATCGACAATCAGCTTGGGTGGTGCTTCGTTTTCAATCGCAATCAACGGTGATGATCCGATAATGTCCCTAGCGCTCGGTGTGTGGCTGTTCATAACAGATAATTACCTGAGAGTAGAATGGCACTAAGAAAAGGGAAAATCATTGAGGCAGCAGGGGTGCAGAGGAGCAGAGGAGCAGGGGAGAAAGAAGAAGTTTAAGGTATTGCGTTCGGATATTTAAAAATTCCCCTCTGCACCCCTGCACCTCTGCAATCCTTACGCTGCCAACCCTTCAGCTTAACTTAGTGCCATTCTGCTTTACCATTTTCCCCTACGCTAACTCGGTAAGCAGCAAAGCGATGGAGGAGCGTCTTTTCATTTCCCCAAAAACATCGATCGCATCCTATCCCTCTTCTGTCACCCTCCGAAAACTTTTGCCATTTCTGAATTCTAGAGCTTTTGTATAGCCTGCGATCGCGCGATTATTTTCTAATAACAAATACAAGACCTATTTTTTTCTAATAGTATAGCTTGTATTGATTACCTCATAAGGCTTCTAGCGATCGCCTTCCCGGAGAGTGACAGAAGAGGGCTATTGCAGACGTTTCTTCAATTCAGCAGCAGCTTGAACAAACAGAGAGCGGACTTCTGGCAGTTCGGCTAAACCATTGAGCAGTCCAAAGTCATGAATCATGCCGTTGTACTGCACCGTTGTCACCTTTACCCCAGCTTCATCGAGCTTGCGTCCGTAGGCTGTGCCTTCGTCATGCAAAATATCGCTCTCTGCAACCGCAATTAATGCTGGAGGCAAGCCTTTGAGTTGCTCAACCGTCGCTTGTAAGGGAGATGCGTAGATGTCTTTGCGCTTTTCTGGGTCAGGGATGTACAGGTCATACATCCACTTCATCGTGGGTGCGGTTAGGTACCGTTTGTCGCCGAATTGGTGATAAGAATTCGTTTCAAAATCGGCATCGACGATCGGCCACATCATGATATGTAGCTTGATGTGTGGCCCTCCGTTTTCTTTCGCCTTCAAAGCAGTGACTGCTGTCATATTTCCGCCGACACTGTTGCCAACGACTGCCAAATTCTTGCCATCCACCCCAATTTCCTCACCATGCTCGGCAACCCATTTGGTTGCAGCATAAATCTCATTAATCGCCTGGGGATATTGAGCATCTGGCGTGCGCGTGTAGTTGACAAAGACCCCTGCAAACCCTGAAAGCACAACCAGATCGCGAACCATGCGCTTGTGTGTTGGATAATCACCCAACACCCAACCACCACCATGAATAAAGATGAAAACAGGCAATGTGCCTTTGACTCCTTCCGGTCGCACGATGTTGAGCGTAATCGAATAACCGTCAGCAGTAATTGTCTTCTCCGACTCTTCAATGCCTGAAAGGTCTACTGGAACGGAAGCCTGTGCATCTACGAGAACTTGACGCGCTTCGAGTGGAGGTAATGTCTCTAGAGGCACACCTCCTGAGTTCAGCACTTTCAAAAATGCCTTCACTCCTTTAGAAAGACGTGGATCGTCTGCAACTTCCAAAATCTTTGCTTGTGAATTTACTTGAGCAACCATGACATTCTCCTTTGATAATTAGTAAACAATTTGTTGAAATGACACTGTTAAGTGAATTGATTTAACAGTGATGCTCGATCGGCAGCAATCGTGAAATGGCGATCGCTTTCTACTGACATCGTTTCCAAGCCGGAATTATTTGTTACTGGTGAAAAGATTATCCACTTAGCGGGTCGCTGCCTCGATCGGTTGTTTCCACACCGCAGCAGCATAGAGCGAGTCCTCAAAATCGGGGGCAATATCGCCTGTGATCCGTGCCTCATGATGCGCCCAGTCCTCAAAGAACAAGTCGTGACTGATGCGCGATACTATTGCAGGTACGTCGCGGCGGATGCTATGGATGTCACCAACTGGCAATCCGAAGCTGACCAAACCAGCAGGATTAAATACGTGAATGTCTTTCAGGTAAGGGGCAGTGCCAGGTACTTTTTCTTGGTATTCGTGGGCGCTACCGAGGTAAGGATGTGCCCCCAAACCGTCGTCGCGCAGACCTTCTGTTGGCTGGTAGCGATCGCGCCAGAGGGCAATATGCTGGGAAAAGTCGGCTAGTTCGGGACGCTTGGTTGGATCAACGAAGTAACCAGTGCCAGCGATCGCAAAATCAAACTCGAAAACATCATCGTTCACCTCGATGGCAATGCGATCGCCCAGTTTCCGTGCCGATTTCCAAGGTGCAGATAGATGGATGTGAAAGTTCGGGAAAGCGATCGCTCGCTTAATCGAGTTCGGGGGTGGCGCGGTGCCTGCTTGACGAAAGTGCCAAGCCTGGAACCAGCGGGCTGCATCGGGTAGTTGGGGATAGTTGTCGTAAGCACCAGGGTAATCCCGTACCCGCAGGACTGAGAGAGATGCGATCGCCGATCGCCGTACAAATAGATGTACTGCCTTAGCTCCCGATTCCAGCGCCACTGCTGCTGCATCGAAAGCTGAAGCCGCCGCACCCAGCACCGCCACAGTCTTACCGCGCAGTGCTTCAAAATCGATGGCATCGGCGGTATGTGCGTACAACGTGCGGGGTAAGTCAGCCAGTATTGGAGGTATGTACGAACCACCCGTGCCAGCCACGCCATTGGCGAAGATAATTTTGCGCGTAGTCTCTAAGAGCGGGACACCGTTTACCTCAAGGTGTAGGCGGAAGAAACCTGCGACTGGTTCAATCCGCACCAACTTCGTCTGGTAACGAACCTGGATACCCAGGAAATGCCGATACCAACTGAGGTACTCAGCCCAAGCCACTCGCTCAATGCGATCGATCTCTGCGTAGGCTGCCGCACCGTGCCGCGCTTCGTACCAGGCTTGAAAGGACAATTCTGGGATGCCTAGTTCTGGACCAGGCAGATGTTTCGGTGTGCGGAGCGTTCTCATCCGCGCTCGCGTCAACCACACGCCTGCATGAGCCTCGTCATCGGCTGCATCGATCTCCGTCACGCGACCGATCCCAGCACGTCGTAGCGCAAATACAAAGGTGCTACCGCTGCCGCTGCCACCTATTATAGTGACATTGTGATCGATGCCAGGGCGATCGGGCACCCAGTTATCGGGATCGGGACCGAGCAGGCGTAGTGTTTCTCGGGCAGTAAAATCGGAATTGCTCGTTGTCATGTTGATCTCCTCATATCTCGTTGCGATAGATGGAAAAATCGGAATAGCAGACAATTAAGCTGTTAAGCTAACGCGCCTACATATTGCACTATTTTCCGTGTAGACCGTGATTAGTCATCAGTCATTAGTCATTAGTGTTTACTAAGGACAATTGACAAAGAACAACCTCACCAGTTGATGTGCAATCTTATTTGCGTAACAGCTTAGTAGGTTTTTGTTCGTGGGTTTGGATTCGCTAGAGCGTGTTATGAACAACTGCCAGAAGCTAGAAAAGGGTTCGTGTTGCTACCACGTCGTTGGGTAGTAGAGCGCAGTTTTGCATGGACGGCTCAGTTTCGCCGTTTAGTTAGACAAGGATGGGTTGCAGTCGTGACGTGAGAAATTGAGCGATGTAGTTTGCGATCGAATCCCCATCCTCTTCCAGGGCAAAATGTCCGGTATCGAGTAAATGCAACTCAACGTCTTTTAAGTCGCGCTTATAGGGATGAGCGCCTTCTGGGGGGAAGATGTAGTCATTCTTACCCCAAACAATCAGGGTTGGTGGCTGATATTTGCGAAAATACTCCTGCCATTGCGGATATAATGGTGGATTGGTGCATAGCTATACAGCAGCGCCAGCTGAATCTCATCGTTTCCTGGGCGATCGAGGAAATGTTGATCGATAGTCCAGGTATCGGGGCTGATTGCTTCTAGATTGCGAACACCGTTGGTATATTGCCACTTCGTCGCTTCCAGGGTGACAAGATATTTGAGCTTTTCAGCATTCTCAGGCGATCGCTCTTGCCAGTATGCCTTAATTGGTTCCCAGAATTCGCGTAGACCTTCTTCGTAAGCATTGCCATTTTGAACAATCAGAGATTGCACGCGCTCTGGATATTTAGCGGCAATCCGATAGCCAATGGGTGCGCCATAATCCATCACATAAAGGCTGTACTTTTTGAGAGCGATCGCAGCAATGAATTTTTCCACAATCTCAGCCAAGCGATCAAACGTGTAATCAAATTCATTTACAGTTGGCATCGAACTGTTGCCATAGCCAGGGTAGTCAGGAGCAACGAGATGGAATTTATCAGCGAGGGCAGGTATGAGATTGCGGAACATGTGAGAGGAAGTTGGAAAGCCGTGCAATAGCAGAATCGTCGGATTATCACGAGAACCAGCTTCACGGTAGAAGATGTCTAAACCATCGATCGAAACTGTGCGATATGTCGTCATGGGATTACTTTTTGTAAGTGATAAAAGTAACATGATGGCATTTTACGACAACTCCTTTTGGACTTCAAATCTGTGCCATACCGCCATCAACAAACAACTCGATGCCGTTCACAAAGCTGCTGTCATCTGAAGCCAGAAAAACAACCGCTTTGGCAATCTCATCGGGTGTGCCGACTCGCCCTAATGGAATAGTGGCAGCTTGGCTGTCCACGAATTCTTGCAACTGCTGGTCATTCAGTCCCAAATGATCGTAACCAGGAGTCGGAACCACACCAGGGCTAATGGCATTCACTCGGATCTTGCGTTCTCTGAGGTCGAGTATCCAATTCCGAGCAAATGATCTGACGGCGGCTTTGGTGGCGCTGTAAACACTGAATGCTGGCGTACCTTTTATAGAAGTAATCGAAGCATTCAGGATAATAGAAGCGCCCTCTGGTAACAGTGGCAGCGCCTTTTGTACGGTGAACAGTAAACCTTTGACATTTACGTTGAATGTTTTGTCAAAGTGTTCCTCAGTGATTGCTCCAAGCGGGGCAATTTGTCCACCGCCAGCATTAGCGAAGATGATATCAAGGTGTCCTTGTTCTTGCTTAATGGTGGCAAACAGACGATCGAGGTCTGCCAGATTAGAAACATCGCTCTGCACAGCCGTAACATTTTTACCAATGGCTTCTACAGCAGCATCCAGTTCGACTTGGCGACGACCCGTGATGTAGACATAGGCACCTTCGGCAACAAACTGTTTGGCTGTAGCAAGACCGATACCACTATTGCCACCCGTGACAAGGGCGATTTTTCCTTCTAGTTTTCCCATTATGCGAATCCTCTGATTGTTGGGTTTAAAGCGGTAAGTTGTTAATAGAGAGCGGAGTCAGGAGGAAGAATAGTCAGCCGATATTGGGGAGCAAGGGCGATCGCCTTTTGTATCTTAACAAGCGTGCCATTCCTTACATCTCCTTTGATTGATCTGCTTGATGAGGCTGCTTGAGACTTGAAACGAGGTCGGTCACTTGACGTTGAGCCTCTGCGCTCAGTGAGTCAAAGTCGTCTAAGAAGAATTGACGTTCTAGCGCTAACTTCCGGGTGTTGAGTAACCCTTCGATCTGCCAACCTTCGTCGCCTTTCGTTACGACGTATAGCGGCAGCGAATCTCGTGACGGTGAAGTTTCGGTTTGTCCGGGCAGTATTACCCTGATAACTACTAGCATGAGCGCGAGTTGCGAGTTCACGAAGCGGACAAAATCCACCTCACCCTCCAGGCGTGTTCCTTTGACAACTGTGTCGAACGCTTGTTGATGAAATGCAGCGATTTCTTTTCGACCCTTGAGATGTGTACCCTCGAACGTGATGAAATCGGCAGTTTCGCTGAACGGGGCAGCGAAGCCTTCGCCGCTACCTCGATTCCAAGCATCAATCATTTGGCGATGGAAAGCACGGATTGCCGACTCGTCAGCAGTAGTGGTGGTTTGAGCTGTTTGTGAATTCATAGTTTTGAGTTTTCCTTTTAAGTGATGGACCAAAGGCTGGCAGGCTTACGACCGGCAATTCGTTTATCAACAGCGTGAAGCTCACTGTTACTGCCAGGTCAAGCGAGCAGGCGCAACGATTCATTCCAGAGCCGATCGGCATTGTCTGGGTTCAGGGCGTAGGGGGCAACTCCGCTCATATAGCCGTTTCCCTTGGTGACGAGAGTGGCTTCATTGCAGTCCTCGAAATAGCGTCCGCCAACGCCCTTTAGTAGCAAAGAGGTTGCCAACAGAACGGAAGTTGCCGCACCCTGCGCTATTGTCTTCTGCCGCTCAGGTGGGGTTCTAAGACCGCCCGTATGACGCTGGAGGTTGGTTGCGATCGCCCCGGGCATCAGGGCATTAGCGGTAATGCCATCCTTGAACCAGCGCGCAGTAGCACCCACAGCAAAGAGGATACTTGCGGTCTTGGACTGTCCATACGCCAACCACGGATCATAAGGACGAAACATGAAGTGAATATCATCGAACACAATGGGCGACATCAGGTGCCCGCTAGAACTAACCAACACGATACGGGCGGCACCCTCTGCTGCGAGAGCGTCGTGTAGTCCGAGCGCTAGGGCAAAGTGTCCGAGATAGTTAGTGGCAAATTGCATCTCCCAGTCTTCGGGTGTGCGCTGTTCGGGCAATGCCATTACCCCTGCATTATTAACGAGGATGTGCAGCGGCTCACGCCAGGCAGCAATGAACTTGGCAATTGAGTTGCGATCGCTTAAATCAAGCGGAGCAACATGAATATTCCGGTTCCCAGTAGTAGCCATAATGTCAGCCGCGACTTGCGCTCCAGCATCGGTATTACGCACAGCTAGTGTGACGATCGCTCCAGTTTGAGCCAGCGCCCGCGCCGTTTCTACGCCGATGCCCGATGCGGCTCCCGTAACGATCGCCTGCTTGCCGGAAAGATCAATTCCTTCTACAACCTCGGCGGCGGTGGAATGTCGTCCGAATGGTGTTGTAATCAGTGCCATTGTGTATTCCTTTACAGAGGTCGAGTGTTCTGTTTGCCTAACATCGACCGATAAACGCTCAACAGGTATGATAATCTGAGATTGATCAAAGATGATCGCCCGTTTCTAAATAGATGAATACGCCGGATTTTGGAAGTTAGATTTGCTGAAAACCGTTCGTACTGTGCGACCTGCTTTAATTAAATCTGCTGCCTTCTCACCAATCATGATGGTGGGTGCGTTCGTATTTCCCGTGGTGATTGTTGGCATGATGGAGGCATCAACAACTCGCAATCCCTCAACCCCATGTACCCGCAACTCAGGATAGACTACTGCCATTGGGTCAATGCCCATTTTGCAAGTGCCAACCGGATGCCACACAGTGCTGCAAGTGTCCCGAATGTAAGCTTCTAGCGCTGCATCACTCTGCTTGTCAGCACCCGGAGCGATTTCCTTACCGCGAAACTCATCCAAAGCACTTGCACCGAACAAGTTACGGAGTAATTTAATCCCGACAACTAACTTTTGCACATCAGTTTCACTTTGGAGAAAGTTCATTTGAATCATCGGTGTGTCTTTGGGGTCAGGGGAACGCAAACTGACACTACCAATGTTTTGAGGATGAGTTAAACAGACGAAACTTGTAAATCCTAAACCAGAGTGGGCATAACCAGGCGGTGCCAACACAACCGGGCCGAAGAGAAACTGTAAATCTGGCGCGGCATCCAGATTACCCAGAGTATGCAAAAACAAGCCAGCTTCAGCGACACTACTGCTGCTTGCCGTGTGTAAATCCTGAGTTGCCTCGTGTGCCACGGACACGACAGGGTGGTCTTGGAGGTTTTGACCGACACCCGGCAAATCAGCCACTACCGGAATTCCCATCGCTTGCAGGTGTTCTGCATCACCAATACCGGAAAGCATCAGCAGCTTCGGCGAATCGAACGTGCCAGCGCTTAAAATCACTTCGGAGTTTACCCTAACCTGGTGCAACATGTCCTCGTGCAGGTATTCTACCCCAATAGTGCGGGTACCCTCAAACAACAAGCGAGTTACCAACGCTCCTGTGGTTACAGTCAAATTGGGACGCTGGAAAATGGGTAACAGGAAGGCAGCGGCGGTGCTGTGGCGCTTACCATCCTTGATCGTCAACTGATAGAGTCCTGCTCCTGACTGCTGCATTCCATTGGGATCGGGATTGTGGTCATATCCTAGTTCCACTGCTGCGTCTACAAAACGTTGGGATACCACAGCAGGCGCAATCAGATCGGTGACGCTCAACTCTCCATCGACCCCGTGAAATTCAGACGCGCCTCGTGAGAAGTGTTCTGATTTCTTGAAGTAGGGCAAAACATCAAGGTACGACCAACCGGGATTGCCCAATGACTGCCAGTGGTCATAATCGTGAGAATTACCCCGCAGATAAATCATGATATTAATCGAACTGCTGCCGCCCAGGACTTTGCCACGGGGACAAAAGATTTTGCGGTTATTCAGGTAGGGTTCTGATTGGGAGAAATATGCCCAGTCCACCTCAGAACCTAGTAGACTGAGACATTGCGCGGGGATGTGAATTTCTGGTT
The DNA here is from genome assembly GCF_013393925.1 of Nostoc sp. C057. Lineage (NCBI taxonomy): Bacteria > Bacillati > Cyanobacteriota > Cyanophyceae > Nostocales > Nostocaceae > Nostoc > Nostoc sp. C057. The sequence continues at coordinate 86,520 of NZ_CP040288.1, forward strand.
TCGTATCGGGATTACCCGCTTCAAGTAGTAACACAGTTGCGTCGCTGTCTTCTGTAAGACGGTTGGCGATAACGCATCCTGCCGAACCTGCACCAATTACAATGTAGTCATAATTAGTCATGAAGTTCTCTTCCTCTGTTATCTACAATGGATAAATGGAGTCAAGAATGAACTGATTTAAAGAGCGATCGCTGAATTTAACTGCGTACCAATGGTGTATCCACCAAATGTTCTGCCAGAAACCAAACTTGCGTCTCATTGGTTCGCAGGACTTGGCTCACTAACAAATCATTAGTGCCACTATCTTGATTTGCTGCTGTTTTATCGATCGCTACTCTCAATTCCCCAATGATTAACTCGTGGGCTTCCAGTAACCGCGACAACATCACGGGTACTTCCTCAACGCCATTGGGCGGACGCTTAATCTTAGTAACTTCTGCTACATGACGTGGGTCAGCGATCGCCACACCTCCCAGTGTTTGTACCCGTTCACCCAGTGCATCAATTAACTCAATTTGTTCACTGGCGTGTTTGTCGAGCAACAGATGCAGTTGATAAAATGTATGTCCGCGCATCAACCAGTGATGTTTTTTGTAAAGGTGATAGAGAATAATCGTATCTGCCAAAATTTGATTGACTAAAACACAGCTTTCGCTGCGGGCACTGGGGTTGAGAACAATTGGCAAATCACGAAGAGTACCATACTGTTGAATTTCATATCCATGTTGATGCAGTAAGGGTTGACTGCGATCGACTTCAGTGATACCTGTATTTTGAGTCGACATGATCGGATCTCCTAGAGTCAATAATTAGGTCTGTTCTGTTTGTATGTACTGAGAAACTGCTTCTCTTAGGATTGGGATTACTTCACAGCAGTACTTGCTGCTTCAATCACTTTGGCAACCTCTTTTGGATGAGAGATAAAAGGAACATGACTGGAGTTAACTTCGGTTGTCTTAGCATTAATCCGTTTAGCCATAAATCGTTGAAGTTCAGGGTTGATGGCGCGATCGCTTTGAGTCACGATAAACCAGGAAGGAATCGTTTTCCAGGCGATTTCATTTACTGATTGCTCAAAGGCTGCGCTGGCGATCGGCTTTTGGGTTGCTGCCATTACTCGCGCCTCAGCCTTCGATACGTCTTGGGCAAAAAATTCGTGAAACTTCCCGCGATCGACATAGAGAAAGTTTGCAGCATCAGATACAATCGCCGTACTAATCGGAGGTGCTGCGTACCTTTTATTCAAATCACTCGTCTTTTCACCGACATCTGGGGCAAAAGCATTAACATAAACCAGAGCTTTCACCTGTGGATTGCCAGCCGCCGCACCCGTAATCACATTTCCACCATAGGAATGTCCAACTACTACAACGGAACCTTTTTGATTATTAATCACCCGCTTCGTTGTTGCCACATCATCAGCAAGTGAGGTGAGCGGAATCTGCACAGCAGTCACTCTGTAGCCATCCTGCTCTAACAATGGAATAACGTGTTGCCATGATGTACCGTCAGCATAAGCCCCATGAACGAGAACGATCGCAGGTTTAGAGCTGGACGCTTGAGGTAATTCCTTGGAGGTGGCGGGTGTTGGATGCATTGATATTCTAACGACAACACTTAATGCAAATAACCACAGCAACAATTTTTGAACTTTTTTCCATGTAAAAACCATCATGGCGATCGCCTCTGTATTCTTGCTAAATTGCTTAAATCTCTGGTTCTTGTCGTCCGTATAGAAGTTATGAAATACTCCCCGCTGAAATACTTGTTGGGATAGGCATCAAAAACCTTAATCATTTGCAGCAACAATGGCTGCCATTATCTGCTCAACAGTCCAGCGATCGAGATAGCGAATTCCATTAATAAACAAAGCGGGTGCAGCCTCCACTCCACTTCGCAGTCCACCTTCAATATCCGCATTGATAAGATTGACATACGCTCCCTTGGATAAATCCTGCAAAAATTGAGAAATATCAAGTCCTAAACGATTGGCATACTCCACTAGATAGCCATTTCCCAATTCCTGTTGATGGATAAACAGCATCTCATGCATTTGCCAAAACTGCCCTTGAGCCGCTGCTGCTTCTGCGGCTTCCGCTGCCCGTTGAGCATGTGGATGAATCTGTACTTGAGGAAAATGACGGAAGATAAAACCTAAATTGTTTTCTCCAAACGAAATCTTCAATTGCTGCCCGGCAACTTTAATCAATCGATAGACGTTGGCACTTTGAAAACATTCATAATCTCCATACATGACGAATACTACAGCAGCATTCAGTACACCTTGAATATGATCTTGGGTTGAAGGCAGAACGAATAAAGAACGATTATCACGGTTGTAAGTCATGTTTCGGTTTGTATTAAGCAAACTTAAGCCTTACAACCCAACTGCGCTAACATTGCTATGGATTCAATATAGACAATTGACCCTCTCTTGTCGTCCACTCTGAGTTGACATTTTTATACAATCTAGTGATGGATGAACCTGTTCATCTCGTAGTGGAAGGTTGTCTCCAACTAAAGTTTGAGTCTAAAGCCAATTCTATTGGGGAAAAGGTCATAAGAGGCAGGGGAGCAGGGAGCAGGGAGCAAGGGGGAAAACTGAAACGGAGCTTTGTACCCATGTTCAACCTGCAATTCCACGGCTCTTGAGAAGGAACATTCCCCTTGCCCCCTGCCCCTTTTTCCCCACTTACAAACTTACAATCCCACGCTTAACAGCAGTAATCACGGCTTGTGTGCGATCGCTCACGCCCAGTTTGCTCAAAATCCGATTTACATGTGATTTGACGGTACTTTCACCAATACTCAAAGCAGTCCCAATTTCTTGATTACCCATTCCTTGTGCCATCAAACGCAGCACTTCCAACTCTCGTTCACTCAGTTCTGGATTGGTCATTCGCTGCAATAATTTTGCGCCCACTTCTGGCGGAATGTATTTCTGACCATTATGAATGGCGCGAATCGCATTCAAAAGCTCGCCAAGTTTAGAATCCTTAAGCAGATAGCCTTGAGCGCCCGCCTGTAAACCGCGATAGATATCTTCATCACCATCGTAGGTTGTGAGTAGCGCGATCCGAGCCTGCTTAAATTCAGCACAAATCGCCATAATGGCTTCAACACCTCCCATTTTGGGCATTCGTAAATCCATTAGTGTGATATCAGGTTGGTATTCACGAAAGAGAGCGATTGCCTGCTGTCCATCTTCTGCTTGAGCGATCACTGTCATTTCTGGATCGCGGTTAATGATGGTTGCTAGACCCTTTCTGACTATGGCATGGTCGTCAACAATCAGCACTCGAATCGTAGTGGATTGGCTCATTGTAATTCTCACACTCGATTGATAGTGACAATAATTTCTGTTCCTTGACCCGGTTGGCTTTGAATCGTTAGTTGTGCACCAATGCGCTCTGCCCGTTCGCTCATTCCTAATAAGCCAAACCCACCGCTCAAAGGAGTGCTACCTACTCCAAAGCCCCTGCCATCGTCTTTAACCCGTAAGATACACTGTGTTTCGTTGTACACTAACTCAACCCGAATTTCGCCAGCACTTGCGTATTTAATCGCATTGGTTAATGCTTCCTGCCCAATTCTGAGTAAGTTATTCTCCACTTCGGTTGATAAGGAATAGGCTATACCCTGAGTTTCGCAAATCAGAGCCGTGTCGGTCGTTGCTCGCATTTGAGCCACAATACGATGCAAGGCACTCTCTAAATTACCTTCTTCTAGTAGCCGCGGACGGAGTGCTGATACGGATCGCCGTGTCCCTGCCAGCCCAGCGCGTGCTAGTTCCTCAATCATTTCCAGATGTACTTGGGTTGCTTCCGGGTCATCCGCCAGCACTTGTGTTACTGCTCCAACTTGAAGCAGAATACCTGTGAAAGATTGAGCTAGTGTATCATGAATTTCTCGCGCCATCCGGTTACGCTCTTCTAAGATAGAAGTGTGTTCAGCTCGTTTGCGATCGCTAATGTCTGTTATGAGACTGTAGAAACCTCTTACCTGAGCATTGTCATCGAAATCAGGAATAAAGGTGGCGCTGATGCACCGCTTATCATCCCGAAAAGGGATTTCTGCTTCTAGAGGGACAGTTTGCCCTGCAAACACCTGATTAATATACGGCTCAACTCGTTCATAAACCGCCTCACCGAGCAGTTGGCGAACAGGGTTGCCCAAAATTTCCTCACGGCTACGGTTGAACCAAACCTCATAGGTACGGTTGATAAATTGAAAGCAGCGATTGGCATCGACGTAGCTAATCAGAACGGGTAGAGCGTCGGTAATCAGCCGTAATTCCTGCTCCTGTAAGCGAAGCTCGTCGTAGACACCGCGTAGCTCTGCTTCGTTTGCCTGCAATGCTGTCGTTCGTTCTGCAACTTGTTGCTCTAGGGTGCGATTGTATTCTGCTAAAAGCTTCTCTGCTTGTTTACGTTCGGTGATGTCTTGAAAGGCTGCGATCGCATACAGAATGTTGCCAGACTCATCAAAAATTGGAGTTCCCCAACTTTCGATCGGAATGATGCGATTCCCCTGGTGAATTTCGATATCATCCACACTGCCCTGTTCGCCGTTTAGCGCTCGCCTAATCATCAGTTGTTCGGTTGGGTAGGGGCGATCGGTTCCTGCCACATAGAGTTGATAGACCTCGGCAATTTGCTCTGGGGTGACAGACGGCAGCACGCCCTTGCCCAAGAGTTGGATTGCCTTCTGATTCGCGTAATAAGGGCGACCTGTTGCGTCCATAACCACAATTCCTACCGGAACCGACTCTAAAATTTTCTGAAGGCGGGTTTCACTTTGGGCGAGGGTCTGGTTTAAAGACTGCATTTTGGCAAATGCGATTTGAAGCTGCTGTGCCATCTGGTTGAAAGATCGAGCCAGTTCGCCCAAATCGCCCGACCGCTCAATTTCTACCGTCTGATTCCATGCACCGTCTGCTAGCGCTTTTGCCGATTGACTGACGCTGACAATCGGTTTAGCGATCCATCGGGCAATCAAAATGCAGATCGCAATGCCAAGCAGCAAAGCCGCGATACAAAGCAGAATCGTCGTGTAGATGCTTTGATTAATCTTTGCCATGAAATCGGATTCAGGCAACACCGTGACAATCAGCCAGTCTAGCCCACGAGTATCTTTGAATGGCATCACCTGAATCAACTGCCGCCTGCCATCGAACTTAAAATCAAGCTGTTCCGCAGTCTGGATCTGCCACAAATCGCTGAAATGCTCGCGCAAATAGTCAGCAGTAGCTCGCACGGTAGGGTTACGGCTCTCAACTGCGGACAATCGATTTGCTGCTGCCCCACTACTTATAATCGCCTCTCCGGTGGAGGTGGCAACCAGTTGCCCCGATCGCTCTAGAATAAAGGCGATGCCTGTCTTGCCAATTTGCAGGCTAGCCAAAAAACGGCTCATCTCATTAGGCAGAAATACATCGGTGGCACAGACTCCCAACAGCGATCGATCAGCAGTGCTATAGACAGGCGTACTGGCGGTGATCGTTGGCAACTGGCTAGCAAAGTCGGCATAGATTCCACTCCAGCTTGGTTCGCCTACCGTCACTGCTGCCTTATACCAGGGACGAACCCGCGCATCGAAGGCTTTGTTACCTTGACTGATTAACTGGTCTCGCTGACCATTGCGATCGAGGCTGTAGCCGTAGAGTTTATGATCTGTAGCAACATTACTCGACCGCAGTTCAATTGAGCCATCGGCAGGGCTACGTCGCACCCCTAGAAGAGAACCTTTGCGATCGCCACAGTAGATATCACTCACCATTGGATAAATCTGAATTTGCTGCCAGAGTGGAAACTCACCTTTGAGTGCGCTAGGGTCAATTTTTCCCTGAGCGAAGGTGCTGGCATTGAGCCGATTGATGTTATGGGGTATCTCGGTATAGGTTTGTAGTTTGCCTTCGATCCGGTTCGTCAGTTCGCGCCGCAGTTGACTGGCGAGATCGTTGATGGCTTCCTGTCTATTTTGGAAGGAAAAATACCCCACTAAGCCGACTGTCACCAAAGTTTGCAGCACAAACGGCACAATCAAAACCGTCTGCAATGGCACCGTTCTGGAAACTTGAGCTACAACTTGCTTGAGAAGACTGCTCATCAATCAGATTCCTCATTTACGGCAGTTCGCGCACGTTAGTCCATTTATTGACAGAAAATACTAGCCATGAGAAGCTCCAACGATCGCAACAAGTAGTGGCTCAAGCTCTAAAGCGTCTCTATAACGCACACCATTGATAAATAAAGCTGGAGTGCTAACTACCCCACTATCGATTCCGCTGGCAATGTCTTGATTGATGCGATCGACATGCACTTTTTGGGCAATGTCTCGAATAAACTGAGTTACATCAAGCCCTAAATTGTCAGCGTATTCTGCTAAATACCCATCTTCTAGCTCTTGCTGATGCTTCAATAGCATCTCGTGCATCTGCCAAAACTGCCCTTGTGTTGCTGCTGCTTCAGTCGCTGCTGCTGCCTTTTGAGCTTGAGGATGGATTTGAGGTTGAGGAAAATGTCGGAATACAAAGCATAGAGAATCTCTCCCGAATAAGGTCGCCTCAAGCTGGCGTTGAATTGCCTGAATTGAGGTATAAAGTTCACTACATTGGGGACACTGATAATCCCCATACTCAACAAGCACAACGCGAGCATTCAATGATCCTTGTCGATGGTCTTGCTCAGAAGGAAGTACAACTAATTGATTGCGCTCTGCTTCGCAGTTACCGCAAGGGTCGCCAGGTGTGTCGTCAGGAATAACATCGCTCATTGTAAACCTCATTCTAAATATTTGAGGAAAAGAGATTTATCGTCTGCACTCTGAAATTTCTTCCCTTCAAGCCTATAATCGTTTGTATGAGTTTAATGTATGAGACTTGCTTAGGCTTGTCGTCAATTCAGGGTCTGTATTTTAATCAACAAAATGATTGAGGATGAGTCAATTTGAGGGAGTAGAATGAATCAAACTCAGGTTCGATTGCCTCAGAGACTAAAATATGATAATTAACCCAGGCAGAAGTACCATCTTTGCTTTTACAAGCTAGCAATTCCGCGTTTTAATGCAATAATGGCTGCCTGGGTGCGATCTTTGACATCTAGCTTGCTTAAAATTCGGTTGATATGAGTCTTCACTGTACTTTCACTAATATTGAGAGCAGTGCTAATTTCTTGGTTGCTCATGCCCTGTCCGACTAACTGGAGAACTTCTAACTCACGATCGCTCAGTTCTGGAGCAGTCATCCGTTGGACTAGCTTGGCAGCCACGTTGAGGGGAATATACTGTTGTCCCCTGGTCACTGTCCGAATTGCTGTCAATAGTTCCTCTGGCTCAGAGTCCTTGAGTAAATACCCCTTTGCCCCGGCTCGCAATCCTCGATAAATCTCTTCATCGGTGTCATACGTGGTCAGCACAATAATTCGGGCATTGGGAAACTCATTGCAAATAACCGTAATCGCCTGAACACCTCCCATATCGGGCATCCGTAAATCCATCAAAGTCACATCAGGTTGCTGTTGCTGAAAAACTGCGATCGCCTCATGCCCATTTCGCCCCTGACCAACAATGACAATATCTGGAGCCTCCTCTAACATTCCGATCAAACCCTGGCGGACAACAGGATGATCGTCCACAACCAGAACGCGAATGCTACTAGGCTGATTCATACTGACTTAATCCCCGATTAATGGATACCACGATTTCTGTCCCTTGCTCTAAGTCACTTTGAATCTTTAATTCAGCTCTAATGCGTTCAGCCCGTTCTGCCATCCCCAGTAGACCAAAGCCATTCCGCATCGCCTGGTTTTTTACATTAAATCCCTGCCCATCGTCTTTAATTCGCAAGCTGCATTGGGTCGGTTCATAGATCAGTTCAATGTGGATCTCACGTGCTTCAGCATGTTTGATTGCATTTGTCAAAGCTTCCTGCCCAATCCGAAACAGATTATTTTCCAGATCGGAGGATAGGGGATAGGGTGTACCCATGACTTCGTAGACGATTTGGGTTATGATCGAGGAGTTTAATTCAGCAGCAAGACGGCTTAAGGCATCCTGTAAGTTACTGCTCTCTAAAAGGTATGGGCGGTGTAGTGCCTCTACTGAACGACGTGCCTCCGCAAGCCCAGAACGGGCTAAGTCGAGGATCTGAGTGAGGAGAGTTTGCGCTTTTTCTGGGTCTGCCGTTACCTTATTGGAGGCAGAGCGAGCATGAATGATAATACCTGTAAACGCTTGGGCTAAAGTGTCGTGAATTTCCCGTGCCATCTGATTGCGCTCTTCTAGAATGGAGGCTTCTTCGGCTCGTTTGCGATCGGTGATATCTCTTGTTAGCCAAATGACAGAATGTTCTGAAATGGGCGAGATGCGAGTTGCAAACCAGGTTTTCCACCCTCCCACGATCGAGCTATACTCAACCGTTAGGGGCTGCTGAGTGCTTAATGCTTGCCGAATACAGCCAAGAAATGTATCGGCTTGCGATCGCTCAAAAATTTCGGAAAATGTTCGACCCACCTGTTCGTCAATCGGGTTAGATAATTTCTCTGACTCGATCAGGCTTGCTCTCAAAATCCGCCCTTCTGCATTTACTACCAAGAGCGGATCGGGCATTGCACAAAAGAGCGCCCGAAGTTCTGCTTCGGAGGCTTGCAACGCTTCTTCTGCCTGTTTGCGTCTAATTCCTAATGCAATCTCACGGGCTGAAAACTCCAACGCCTCAAAGTTGGACGACGGAATGGGATGTCGAGTAAACATCGCTATAACTCCAACAAGTTGCTCATCCAGCAGTATTGGATAGCCCGCAAATGCCACCATGCCTTCTCGTTTTGCCCATTCTTTATCAATGGATGATTCATCAAACACATTGTTAGTCAACAGAGGACAGCGTTCCTGAGCAATTCGTCCAACCTTGAGGCTACCTACAGGAATTCGACTGTATTCACCGTCAAGACGGGTATACATCCCCACACTGGCTTGTAACTCCAAAACATTATTGTCTTTATTTAGCGTCCAAATCCGAGCAAATGCCGCATTAAAGTGCTTAACAACGGCTTGGGCACAGCGATGAAGTATCAAGGGCAAACTAGCACTTTGAGCCAAGGCACTATCCACATCGGCGCGAAAATCGGAGAGGATTGCCTGTTCCCGAAATTGAGCCTCGGACTGACGCAACACTTCTTCTGCTTGTTTGCGTTCGCTAATATCTGTCATGAGGCTGTAGAAGCCTCTCACTTGAGCATTGTCATCGAAATCAGGGATCAAGGTCGCACTGATGCAGTGTCTACCAAGGGAAGAAGGAATTTCTGCTTCCAGGGTTACAGTTTGCCCTGCAAACACCTGATTAATAGACGGCTCAAACCGTTGATAAACCGTCTCACCTAAAAGTTCATAAACAGATTTGCCCAGAATCTCATCACGGTTACGGCTAAACCAAACCTCATGGGTACGGTTGATAAATTGATAGCATCGATTGGCATCCACATAGCTGATCAGAGCCGGTAGAGCGTCGGTGATCAGCCGTAATTCTTGTTCTCGACCGCGCAGTTCTGCTTCGCTTTGCTGTAACGCGGCTGTTCGTTGGGCTACCTGTTGTTCTAAGGTGCGGTTGTAATTCGCTAAAAGATTTTCTGCTTTTTTACGTTCCGTTATATCTTCAAAGGCTGCGATCGCATAAGCCACATTGCCCTGTTCGTCAAAAACTGGAGTTCCCCATACCTCAATGGGAATGGTGGTGTTATTTCGGCGAATTTCTAAATCGTCAATAGTGGTGCGTTCGCCACTCAATGCCCGGATAACTGGCAGTTTCTCAGTAGGATAGATTTGATCCGTTCCCGCCTGATAGAATTGATAAACCTCTGCGATTTGCTCTGGTGGCACGGCAGGATCAATCCCTGTGCCCATTAGCTGGATGCCCCGTTGATTGGCGTAGTAAGGGCGACCAGTCGCATCCACTATTCCAATTCCCACCGGAACCGCTTCTAAAAATTGAGCCATCTGGCTTTCATTAGCGCGGAGCTTTGAGTAGAGCTTGGCATTCTCAATTGCGATCGCTGCCTGAGTGGATAGCAGATTTAAGACTTGCGATCGCTCTGCTGTAAATGCCCCAGTTGCTAGTTGGTTTTCTAGATACAATACGCCGACGAGTTTACTTTGATTTAGCAACGGTAAACAAAGAAGCGATCTCGTTTGGTTATGCTGAATGTATGGCTCATTAATAAAATTACCTTCGCGAGTTGCATCATTGAGGATGACAGATTCATGAGTCCGAACCACATATTGAATAATGGATTCGGGTAAGTGATTTGCAATTGGAGTTGACCGCAGTACTTGCGCTGCATAGACTTTCGCAGTTTCATTGAGTTTACAAGCCGCTTCGATCGTCCATTCTCCTAAGTTTTCCAAAAGCAGGCATCCAGTTTGTGCCCCAGCATTTTCAATTAGAATCTGCATTAGAGAACTGAGCAACCGCTCCAATTCAATTTCACTCGAAATTGCTTGAACTGCTTTCATCACTGTCGCTAAATCGAGAGCAGTATGTGAGGCACTTGAGATGGTTCCGGTCGTGGTGCGAACTGGTGTAGAAACTACGTTGGAGGACTTAGGACATAGTTGAGGATAACGAGTTTCTAAATCTTTAACCTTTGCCATTGCTCCCCATCGTTCATAGCAATAGTTCGCTTCCTTCATGTAAGTTTGGGCAAACTTTTCTCTACCACGAGCTAAGTAATGTTTGGCGGCTAATTCATAGGCTAATGCTTCTTCTTGAAGATACTCGTTGTCCTTGGCTCCTTGAATGGCTTGTTCATATAAGTTTTCTGCTTCAAAAAATTGACCCAAGACTCGCGCTTTCTCTGCCTCAACGAGATGAAACTTGTGTAAAAAGTTTTCTGGACAGCTATCAGACCATGCTTTCAAGCGCTCCTGATGTGATCGAATCTGTTCCAAAGCATTATTTTGTTCTGCTTGAGATAGACCGGAATACAGGTTGAGTAGAATCAGAGAACCATAATATAAATAACTACTATAGGTTGTAAATCCTACGATAGAATTTAGGATCTTTCCCGCTTCAACGAAATAATGGCAGCCTTGCTCAAAATCTGCTGTTAAACAGGAAAGATGCATTCTGAGGATGTAATAAAGACAAATTGAAAACCGTATTTGTGAGGTTTCACCCTGATGAACTATTTTTTCTGTCTCCCTGAGCAATCGATCGTGTTCCTGTGCTGCTTGCCCTAAAGCAAGTTTTGCGATAAAAAATTTAGCTCCAGCCAGTGCCACCTTGGAAAGCTCGTCCTGAATCTGCTCCGCCACCAACTGATATTTTTCGTTGTCTTCTGCAACGGTTGTTAAATTTTCGCCTTGAAATAAGCGATTAAAAATGTTACCGACCACGTTATAGGCTGCAAATTGAACATTTCCCGACTCTATGCTTGCCAGAAAACCTTTATAATTGATCTCGGCCGCTCCTGCTATAGGTTTTGACCAAACTTGAATAAAGCCTCCAAACAACATCTCAGCCTTACACTGCTGAGATTTACTGTTTAGCTTGTAGCTAAGCTGCACAGCTAAATCTGCAAAATCATAGCCTTGTTGGTATTGCCCTTCCATCAAGCTTAAAAGAAGACCATAGTTTGCATAAGCCTTAATAGACTCAGCAATATTTCCATGTTCAATGGAAAGACGAACTACTCTTAAACTGATAAAGCAGTAAAGTTCAATATTAGCCGTAATGTAGGCTGATATATCTACAACGATCAATTTAATCATTGCTTGAATGACCGGATCGCTCACCGTTGGTAAAGTTAAAAGTGAGGAAATTGAGCGATTTTCTAAGCTTTTGGCAACAGCTGCAAACTCTTCACGGACTAGTTCTGTCAAATTTTTGCCCTTAATCTCAATCCCAAGCTCATGCAATCCGATAAGACCTGTTTGAACTGCTTCCTCACATTCGCCTTGTAGGGTATATTGAGTGATTTGAAAAACACGAATATCTGCGCGATCAACGGCAGAAGAAATGTGCTCTAAAGCAACCTTGGTTGTGGCGCTTAATTGCTCATAGCTAGCATTACTCAATTGTGCTGCACAGAGAGTACGATACAGGTTGAATATCAAGTCGTACTGACTTATCCAAGCCTCTGCCTTGAGCAAGCCAATGCCAGTCTCAAGATACCGAATCGCGGCTTCATAGGCTGTAGAGGATATGGCTTTTTGAGCGGCAGCCAAGTTGAGTCGTGCTATTTTCTCTTTTTCATCTTTCTGTGTCAGAAGGGATTGACCAAAGTTGATGTGGTTGACAATATCAAAAAGCATCTCACTTTGTTCGACCTCAGAGAGCTTGCCAAGCATTAGTCGTCCAATAGAGTAGTGCGTTACTTGCTTTCGATCCTCAGGAATCAAAGCATAGGCGGCTTGCTGTACTCGGTCATGCAAGAACTTATACTCTTGAACTAACAAGTCCTCATCTAATTCAGACAGGGGTTGAATGAATCCTCCTTGTACCACTGGTAGTAAATCCTGAAAAACCATTTTGGGCGATTTCTCACACACGATCACTAACGTATTTAAATTAAATTCAGCGCCAATGCAAGCAGCTAACCGAAGAATTTGCTGTGTATTCTCTGGCAGTTTCTTCAACTTGTGAAGCATCAACTCCACAACATTATCAGTGATATTTTGAGCTTGAATCTGAGCAATGTTCCACTGCCAGCCTCCTACCTCCTTCTGTTCCCCCTTACTAAAGGGGTCAAAGGTCAACAGATTTTCGCTATACAGCGTCCTCAAAAATTCATTGACAAAGAAAGGATTACCCTCGGTTTTACGCAACACCAACTGAGCTAAGGAAAGAACGGTGTCAGTATTGTGATGTAGTGTCTCGGCAATCAACTGATTCAACGGCAAGATCGTTAAGGGTGTCAGTATAATTTCTTGAAAAACTACTCCTTTTTTTCGCAGTTTTTCTTGCATTAATACCAGTGGATGCGTTGAATTTACTTCATTATTTCGATATGCTCCAATTAAAAATAGGGATTGGATTTGCTCATCTAGCAGCATCAACTCAATTAACTTCAGCGTTCCTGAGTCTATCCACTGCAAATCATCTAGAAAAATAACTAGGGGATGTGACTTGGAACAAAACACCCGCACAAACGATTGAAAAATCCGATTGAAGCGATTTTGAGCTTCAGTTGCGCCAACTTCCGGTGCAGGTGGCTGTTTGCCAATAATTAACTCAACTTCGGGGATCACATCAATAATGATTTGTCCGTTGTTTCCTAAAACTGCAAGCAGACGCGATCGCCACTGTTGCAGATGCTCGTCTGGTTCACTGAGCAATTGCTGTACCAATTTTTGCAGGGCATCTGCGATCGCACTGTAAGGAATATTGCGCTGGAATTGATCAAATTTACCAGAGATAAAATAGCCGCGCTTTTGGGTAATTGGTTTATAGATTTCCTGCACTAACGCAGATTTACCAATGCCAGCATAGCCAGATACCAACATCATTTCGACTTGGAATTTTGGTTTGCCTCTTTGTTCGCTTTGTGAAGTTGTTTCTGAATTGTTTTGTAAAGAAGCAACGCGATTTGACTCTGGACACGCTACGCGATTGTCCTTCCCTGCGGGAGGCTGCGCCAACGGATACGCTATGCGATCAAACGCCGCCAGTAACATTGCAACTTCCTTGTCCCGTCCATACAGTTTTTGGGGAATTTGAAACTGACCCGAAGCGTCTTTAAGCGCCAGTTGAATGCTAGAGATTTGACCGATTTGTGCTAATTGTTCAGCACAAATTTCTAAATCCGCTTTGATTCCCCAAGCACTCTGATAGCGATTTTCAGCATTTTTCGCCATCAGTTTGAGAATGATATCTGAAACTGGTTTGGGAATCGTTGTATTTATTTCATCAGGCGGAACAGGCTGTTTAGCTATATGACAATGAACTAGTTCCAGGATATCTGTGGTGGGAAACGGCAGATATCCAGTTAGCAGTTCATAAAATGTCACACCAAGGGAGTAAAAATCGGTGCGGTAATCGAGTAAACGATTCATCCGCCCAGTTTGCTCTGGAGATAGGTATGCCAGTGTCCCTTCTAAAACATGAGGACTTTTGAAAGTTGGATTCGTGCGGTTAAATTCAGTAGCAATTCCAAAGTCAATAATTTTGACAACGCCAGTATCGAGATTGAGGACTATGTTTCCAGGGTTGATATCTTTATGAATGATATTGGCTGCATGGATTCTGCCTAGAATATCTGTCAGGGCGATCGCAACACCGAGAAATGTGGATAAAGGCATGGGGCAGAATATATCTGGACGCTTGTGCATCCATTGCTCTAAGGACTCTGCCCCAAAATCTTCTAATAGAATTACCAGAGTGCGTTGATAGTCTTGCTGGCTGTATGCCTTCACTACTCCTTCCACTGTGAGGGAACGGATAATTTTATATTCCTGTCTGTAGCGAGTCAGTTCTTGAGGTGAGGGATAATCAAGCTTTAGCATTTTCAGGACGATCCCTACTCCGTCGTCTCTGATGCCCCGATAAACTAAAGAATTAGAACTTTCGTATATCTTATTTTGGATAGCAATACCAGGTAGAGCAATCATAGAGCAACTCTTGAGGGTATAATCTGGCATAACTCAAACTATACAGCAATTCTTATTCTGAGAATAATTACTTGCTGTTTGCTCCCATCGAGAATAAGTTTGATGAAATAAGAGATTGATAACTAAACTTTAATTTCTGACTTTAAAACATTCAACACTTTTTCTGCCAAAGCGTTTAAATAAGGTCGATTTAGCTTACCCATCGGCTCTAAAAAGTTCTGCATTGATTCCTCTAGCGTGCCCGAGTATACTCAACTAATGTGTTTGTAAGCAAGCAATCGCTTTTAGACCAATGCCAGCTATCTACATCTTCTGAAATCCTATTTGGTTTTGTTCATTTCTAGCCAGTTGTAGAGCATTAACTGAACTCTGTTGAGCGCTGTATCAATTATGTAGAGCCATTCTACAGCACTCATTTGACAACTGGCGTAGTATGGGAAACCAGAAGCAGAAAGTTTTGCCCTATCCCTCGTACAACTTCTTCGCTGTCCCATTGTGTTGCTAACTCCATTGAAACTGCAACCCAAAGACATTGGATGCCAAATTGCCGAAATTGTTCAGGATATTCCCCCATACTCCGACTCCAGAAGCGTCAATAATTTCTCTTCCACAGCAGTAAGATAAGGCCGATTTACCTTCCCCAAAGACTGCAACAGACTTTTGACTGTCTCCTCCAGCACACTTGAATACACCCGACTGATGCGATCGCAAATCACCTGCATCTGCTGACACTCGGCAGGCAGGTAGTTGTAAGATTTCAGGTGCTGCAAACCGACGGTGTACTTACCATTCCAGGTTTTGACAGTGCAACTGAACTCATTTACTTGGCTGACAATCCCCCAGCAGCCACCCTTGCCCTTAAGTTCGGGATTATCCTTGGCAAGGATTTGGCACACTTCGCCAATTTGGTAGGTATTGGGTACTTTTGTCCTTTCCATGATGCGCTGCACAACATCTTTGACGATTCTACCAGTAGGCACTTTCCCACCAGCAAGTTCTACTGCTTTTAGCCACGCCTCGTGCTGTTCCTGGAGTTCAAGTTTGGTCATTGGTCGAACTTGCCCCTCTGCTGTCGGCAATTTGTGATCAAATTGATCACAAATTTCAACCAAGTTATCAAAAACAACAGCCGCATCCATTAAAAGATAGGACTGGCGACGGCTATGGCCAAATCTCTCCCGGCAATATTCCTCAAATGTTTTGTGCGTCGAACGGTACAGCCTGCGATCGCGTAATTGCGCCAGCGCCTTCCCTGCTTCAAAAAACGCCCGCTCCACTTTCCTCTCCAAGTGCAGGCGATCGCTTTGCTCTTCCTGGGTCAACTCTGTTACTTCAACAGCCGTAACCGTAATTGTTGCTGTAGCTGGGTTTTCTTCAAGGTCTTGGTTATCTGGTGGCGTGTCATCACTGGATGAAGCAGAGGTGGCTTTTTTGCGATTAGAAGGTGGTTTAGCCATTATTCCATCTCTTTTGGCTCAATGGTATTTGCTTTGAACCAATGGCAGATGATTCTAAGGGATTTGCAAGAAAATAAGATACCAATTAAACGGGGAAAATTGTGATATCCCATTTAGGTAGAGTTTCGGAAGGTTGCCAGAAGGTTTGGTAGTGTTCTAACTCTTGTGAGAGAACCTTGATTCCTTTTTCATAGGTTGCTTCAACACGGTGAACAATGGGTGCAATCCCTTTCCAAGTCATATTGGAAGCCCACTTGATGGCAACTTCAATCGAATCCAGAATTGCGCCATTCCAATAGTTCTCTAGGGCTGCCCAACACCTCTCTATGGGATTGTACTTGCTATGGTACGGAGGATAGTAAATCAGTCGGATTCTTAAATTAATTGCTTGAGACAGTTCAACCATACGTTTGATAAACTGTGTGCGGTTACTGCGAGTTGCTGCACCACCATCAAGGTCAATCACCCATTCATCATAATCTTGGTAATCGTGTTGATTCTCATACCACCAAGCAGTTAAACAATCGACAATAAAATCACTGGTTTCAGCCGACTGACCTAAGTAAATCGTAAGCTTTTCACTGTGTGTGTTGAGAATGCCAAAAGGAACTAAGACTGCCTCCCACTGTGTATCGTGGTCATCCGCAGCTTTTGCTTCCAGTGTCCGAGCTTTACCACCTCTGGAAAGATTGCCAATCTTCACCTTGGCTTTAGTATCGATAGAGACTCGCAACGATTTGGGATTCTCATCCGATGCCTGATTTTCCTGAAACACATTGTCGAAAATGGCATCTGTTTGCGGAATCTTTTTCAAGGGCTTTGTTTTTTGTGTTTTTTTAGGCGATACCCCAAGCTATTAAGAATCTTCCCCAGAGTTTGACGAGACGGCAATTGACTGTGGTCATAACCTATTTCACTGATTAATGCTTCTCGTACCGCTCTGGCACTGATACGAGCATATAGAAAGGTCGATTGAAATTTTGGAGCTTGGGCTTGAGCATCTACCAAAGAACAAATATCTGCTTCTAAATTGGGCAGAATCTCAACACTATTATGTCGTCCCCTTGCATGATAGTTATCCACACAGACTATCCCTGTCCGCCGTTCATGCAAGCCAAGTTGTACACAGGAGCGATTCCATCCTAAAACTGTTTCTGCAATGCGTGCTGAACTATCGAAGTAATCTTCAGTAACTTTTGCCATGAAGTCTCTTTTACAGCTGCCAGTTAGTTTCTTGGCTGCATCTTTGAAGGTAGATTTTATGGTGTCGGTAAGCATGAACCCTGTGATTCCAATTCTAAAAATTCAGAGCAAACGCGGGCAGATCCGCGCCTCCTATTCTTCTAGAATGACTGGTATTTTATTTTCTTGCAAGCCCCTTAGTCCAATATATACCTAACCTCCAGCCCAAAATACCATATCTCTCCTTGTCAACTTAGGTGTACAGACAATTTTTGTAGAGTTATCCCCCAGTTTTTAGGTAATCGACCACAGGGTGATCGCAAATTACAAGAAAGTAAAACCCATTGACATCAAAGAGTTGGAGGTCAAAAGAAGCAGACAGTAGACTGATTCAAATTGGGAAATAAAACTGTATAAATTCGTGGATGTTAAGCAGCATTTTTGACAGCACCAGCAGCAGGAACTTGTGGAAGTAAAGAAGGAGTTGGTTGACCCTGGCGTTTAGCACTAATGGCTTGAGTCAAAAATTCCAAGACATTTCGACGCTGAGACTTGAGAGTAGTCACAACAGTCAACATCCTTTGCACAAAATGACTACCAGCCTGGGTTTGAGAACCAAAACTGGTACGTCTCCAGATTACGGCAGGACGAATTGCCCTTTCAGCAGCATTATTGGTTGGTTCAACTCCATCAACCGTCACAAATAACCATAAAGCAGGCTCAAATTTCAGTATTTGGCGGCAAGTGCGAACGGTTTTAGCCAGTGGAGTCTTTTCTAACGAACCAATCTCACAATCGGCAGCCTCTTGTAAAGAGGATTTGAATGAGTGGCGAATTTCCGACACTAAAAGTTGAAACTCGCAATGCTTTAAAGTTCCATCTCTGACTCGATGCCACAGTTCAAATAATTTTTCTTGTTGCTTGAGCAGAGCATTTCCGATTTCGCGGGAAGCTCCGGGACGCTCGGATATTTTGATAAATTCTCGTTTCAAGTGCGCCCAGCACAATTGGCGTTGCTCTAAACCAACCCAGTTGTACGCTGCATATCGATCTGAATTTAAAATACCGCTAAAATTCTCACCCAGGAGATTACGTGCTGCATCCGAGCAACGTGAAAGTGTAATCTGAAAATAAGTCACTAATGGTGTAACCGCTACCCAGAGCCAAGCAAGACTTTTTTTCTCATTGCATCCATCAACGTTCCCCTGAGCAAAACTCGTTTCATCCGCCCCAACTATTAGGGAGTTCTGGACGTAGATTTTTGCTTCTTCAACTGCACTTTCGACTGCTAAAGAGGCTTCAAGTCTAAAGTTGTTGACTGTACCCAAAGACATGGAAATGCCAAATATATCTTGCATTGCACTCTGTACCATTCTTTGACTGTGGCGATACAGTCCGCTCAACACGGTTACAAGAGCTACTACTCTGACACCATAACCACTTGGATGTACCTCTTGTGGTAATTTTGCACGAGTTAAAGTTCCACACTGCTGGCATACCAGTTGATGTAGGCGATGTTCTACGATGATGGGATTAATCGGGGGAATTTCTACGATCTGGTGGCGGTAAGGGTCGGCATCTTCTCCCAATAATATTTCTCCGCAACAGCTACAGGTCTTTGGGTGGTGTTCTAAAACACTTGAACATTCGGACACATCGTACAAAAAGCGACTATGACCCTTGTGTCCTGGTTGTCCCCCTCGCTTTTTACCACTTTTATTTTTTTCTCTTGCTTTCTCGGCATTGAGTGGATCTGACGATGGGGGAACGCTGGAGTTTTTTGATGTTCGATTGATTTTTTCTAAAAGTTCCTGCTGCTTAATTTCTAAATCTGCAAGTCTTTTTTCTGATTCTTTTATGTGCTGCCCCATTTTCTCCACCAGTTCTTTGACCCTGGCTGGAGTTTTTTCCCAATCTGACTCGGAAATCTCAATTCCGTAAGCGAGGCAGTTTTCATCCATGCCTCTTAATCTACCACCTCAGTAACTTATTTTTGACTGTAGCGTTTTAGATCCTGTGAACGGTTACGTTTTTAGAAGACTAGAGTGTATACACAAGTCTTAAAAACCTAGGGTCTATCGCATTAGTTATGAGTGGTAAATACGTTTGTAGTGAGGACTTTAGTCCTCAAATATTCAAGCACTAAAGTGTCTTAGGGATCTGCGGGTTAATAGTATCCCAACTAGACGGGTTTCGACTGCGCTCAACCCTCAGCCATCGAGAGTTGAGCGCAGTCGAAACTCGGTTTACTGGTACTTTATTTTTACGCAAGTCCCTAACCGTGGTAGGTAGTTCCCCAAGGCTGTGCCCATACCAAACATCACTTCGTGAAGAATACATGGGGATAAACACAAAAATTGACCGTGACAGAATTAATCATCAAAAGCTGTAAAGGCTTTTGAGATAACACGCTCATGCTGACTTCCTTTCAAATGGCAACACGACTCTACCAACCTGATCTGTTGATTGGTTGCGAGAGTGTTTATTAATGTCCCGCACTTCCTCAGTTTCAAATATTGGGCTGTCCGCCATCGCTTCAAAGGATGGTTCGTCGTCAGGAAGCCAAAGGAGAAATTCTCCCGGCTGAACTCTATAAGTAGTGCAGATTTTATCTAATACACTGCCTGTAGGTATGTAGTTGGGGTCATTGCATAGGCGATAAGCAGTATCTCTGCCAAGCTTAGTGTCTTGCCAGAACTTATATCGGCTGATGCCTTTCTCTTCGATAAATTTTTTGATTCGATTTTGCACTGCCATACCTCCATATTCTCATAATAGATACTATACCCTAAAAATGCGAATACGCATATTGACACTATTACTTAAAAATGCGAATATGGAGACATAACAAAAGGCGATGCCCACAGCCTAGGAAACTTTGGAAGCAATCGCCTTTTGAACCTTTACAGGAATCTATATCATGACATATCCGAAATACACACAGCAAGCCCTTTGCCGTTACACCGTCCCGCGCCTCAAAAGAATCGCTGCCGAACTCGGCGTTACACCCACTGGCGACAAAAGAGCGGCTGAGACTTGGGTAAACGCAATCATCGCCCACCAATCCACTAAGCTTCAAAAGGTTGACAACCAAGCAACAGCCCAAGCCGAACTCAACAACTACATCGCCGACCAAGCCCAAGCCATAGCTCCTGAACTCCTCACAATAGTCGAAATCTCGTTTGACCATCACGAATATTACGCTGGTAATCAACTCATAGCCATCATTAGGATTTAAGAAAAAATAAGTTGAACGTTTTTTGAAGATAGGCCTATGATCAAAGCATGGGAACGGGCAGGCATAGCAACCCATGTCAAAAGCAGAAATAGTTGAAGCAATCAAAACAAAGTATGAATATTTTTCTCCATATCTGAATGAGAAAACCCGTCGCATTTGGGCAGCAATAGAAGCTCAAATCCTGGGAAGAGGCGGCGTGAGCCAAGTATCTCTTGCCACTGGGCTATCGCGCACGACAATTTATGTAGGGCTAAAGGAACTAGACAATCAAAATCAATCAGCCAATCGAGAGCAAATTCGCTGCCCTGGTGGGGGAAGAAAACTAATAGAAGAGATTGACTTAACCCTAGTAAAAGACTTGCAATCTTTAGTAGAACCAACAACATTAGGAGATCCAGAGTCACCTTTACGTTGGACGAGCAAAAGTGGAGCGAAATTGGCAAGTGAATTGCAACGAATGGGGCACAAAGTTAGTTCACGGACAGTGCATACCTTGTTAAATTGGTTAGGGTATAGTTTACAATCGAATCGCAAAACCCTTGCTGGCTCGTCACATCAAGACAGGGATGCTCAATTTTTGTACATAAATCAACAGGTTGAACAATTCCAAAACCTAGGTCAATAAGCGATTTCAGTGGATACAAAAAAGAAGGAACTCATTGGTGAGTTTAAAAATCCTGGACAAGAATGGCAACCATCTGAACAACCAGTGGAAGTACGAATACATGATTTCGTTGACCCAAAATTAGGAAAAGCGATTCCTTATGGGATTTACGACCTCACGTTGAATAAAGGTTGGGTGAGTGTTGGCATTGACCACGATACATCTGAATTTGCCGTTGAATCTATCCGTCACTGGTGGTTTAAGATGGGTCAACCTTTGTACCCAGATAGTAAACATCTACTTCTCACCGCCGACTGTGGTGGCTCTAATGGCTATCGTACTAAACTGTGGAAATTGCGATTGCAAGATTTGGCTGATGAAACTGGTTTAACCATTCACGTAAGTCATTTTCCTCCTGGTACCAGCAAGTGGAACAAAATTGAACATCGGATGTTCTGTCACATTACGACCAACTGGCGGGGCAAACCTTTAACTAGCCTACAAGTAGTGATTAATCTCATCACTCATACCACCACAAATAACGGCTTAGAAATTCAGGCCATGCTAGATGAAAACCTTTATCCTACTGGTATTGAAGTTAGCCCTGAAGATTTGAATGCAATTGCAATTGAACGGCACGCTTTTCATGGTGAGTGGAACTATCAGATCAAACCAAGAACAATCAACTAATTGTTCAACTTATTTTTTCCTGACTCCTTAGCCATGACGACAACCACTTAACGCAACGCTGGGTAGTCATGGTCAACAGTAAAGAAGTATTTCGTGCCAACACTCTAATGCGTTGCGATCGCTTCATCTGCACTCACTACAAAGACGGCTCATTGCCTGTGCAAGAAGAAGCAGAGGTGCAGGGGAGCAGGGGCGCAGAGGGGAAAAACCTACAACAACTTTCTCCTCTGCCCCTCTGCACCTCTGCCCCCATGCTTTCCTCTTCTACTGAAAACCAAATCATGGCGCATATCTTCAACGAGTGCCAGAATTATGGGTTTGAAATTCTCGATGATGGCATTTACAACAACAACGGCGTGAAACTGGGGCAAGTCGGATGCACTAACGGGAACTGGTGGGTGAAGAGACGTTATTCAGTCCAGCAGCAGTATTCTAACTCGGTGCTTGATGCTGTGCGATCGCTGTCGATGGTGGACGTATCTACTGATAGTAAATCCATTTTTGATGAATATTTTTTAGATCAGCCGTTAGAACAGCTAACTGGCGATAAATTGCAACGCCTGCTGGAGAGAACGGAGTTAGTCACAGCGTAATTAAGAAGTCAGAATCCAGGAGTCAGGAGTCAGTAAAGAAACAAAGAGTAGGGTGGAGAAGTTAATAAAATCTGCCTTCCTTTCTCCTCTTTTTCCCACCTCTTCCCGAAATTCTGACTTCTGAATTCTGACTCCTGAATTCTTCTCTCATTTTCCCTTCATTCACCTATTCATCTATGAAACCGACAATCTCGATCCCTCAACACTGGCCCTACCCTCGCTTTAACTTGGAACAGCGTACACAACAGGGCATCATCCTGGGACTTTATTACTATCCTTTGGGTACAGAGTTGGCTGAACAATTTGATGATGGCTGGCGTTATGCGCTGATGCCTAATAAAAACTCTGACGAAATATCGTACTTGCAAGAGAATCAAATCCAACCGCTTACACCAGAAGAATTATTCCACCAAATAACCGCAGAGATTGACTTTTATCAACAGCAAATAAGCATTCTCAACCGACAGTTAACCGTATTAACCAGAGGTGCAAACAATGGCTAAGGAAGCAAACAACGACTTTGACCGTAGAGCAAATCATTTACTGCGTTCGATTCGGCTTTGCGGCGGTTGTGTTCCTCTGCATCGTCTGCAATTCCAATTCTCCGATTCAGTAATTCAAACACTACTGGATAGAGAACTGGTGCAAGTACAGAATACGGGACGCGGTTTTTTGTTGGAGATTGCTGAGGATTGTTAGGTTATTAATCCCAGAGGAGAAAAGCATGATTGACCATATTAATGCACTCAAAACAAGTTGGTATCTTTCCCCACCTTGGCGTGGAACAATTCCACCCGTTGAGGTGAATTTACTGGAGAGAGTTTACCTAAGAACCACAAGAACATTTGGCTACTGTTGCGGTATGCAATGGAAGCATGAGTGTTGGATTTATTCAATTGATTGCCGTAATGAAATACTCCACGCCACACAAAACGAAATCATCGGTACTGGAGAATTAGAAGTCATCACTGTGCAAAAACCTGCTTTCGTTTTGGGCGAAAGAGTGATGCTCTGTTCTCACGATAAGGGAACAAAACAACGGCTGATTTTGGGGATTGGGCTGGTGAATAATTCTTGGTTTTACCTTGTTGAATTAATGTCGCCAACTTTAATTAAGACACCGACTATATCGAATCGTTTCTCATTAGTTGGTGAAAAAAGTTTGATGCGCGTGAATCTCTAAAGTTTTGAAACTTACTTAGGAGTCAAGCAACATGAGTTTACCTTTAAATCAAAATGTTTTAGTCGAGTCTCCATCATTGAGAACTTCTGCACTTTCTAACCTAGATGATTCTCGTGCCCAAGAAGTTCTCAGCAAAGCAAAGGCAATAGTGTTCGCTGTATGGAACGGTAGCGGCTGGGCAACTACTGCACAAATAGCGGAATATTTTTCAGTTACAGAGTCCGCAGTCAAAGAGCTAACAAGAGTAAATCAATCTGAATTCCAAACCCAAGAAACTAAAACCCTTACAGGCATTGACTTACGTGATGCTCGACAGACACTCTGTCTACCATCTAGAACTTCCCAAATTAGAGTTTTTTCGGCTTTGGGTGCATTAAGGATCGCAATGATCTTGCAGCAATCTCAAGTAGCAGCGCAAGTTAGAACCATGATTTTAGACTTGGTTGCAGCAGTTCCCAGCATCACTCCTCAAACTCCTGTACCTGTTCCTGCTCTCCCACCGGTTGAGCAGCGCTTACAAACTTTGGTCGAGGCGATGAGAACTTTAGCCGAACTCACAGGTGGCAAACTCAACCCATACATGGAACAGCAATTTAAAGACTATGCCGGGAATCTTCTGGCAGAACACAACAGAAAATTGTTAACCCCTCCAGAAGAACGCTGGCTTGGGGTTGTAAATTTTGCAGAGAGCGAACTTGGCAAGAAAGTCCCCCTGAGCGGCGCTCACTATCGCGGACACTTGGGTACATGGGTTCGCACGTTTTACCCACAGTTAGGCGATCGCCAAGAGACACGGCTGGTTAACGGTGTGCAGCAGCCCATCTATGTCTACGCTTGTCACGAGCCGGCTGTTGCGGCAGGCTTAACCAAAGCTGTAGAAGAATTTTTCGCTCATCCCAGTCCTGGTGCAGCGCTAAGGCAAGCAGGTGCTTTCTCAAAGAAAGCTGTAGTTACTGCTTGATGGTCATCGGTCATCGGTCATCGGTCATTGGTCATTGGTCATTGGTCATCGGTCAAGCACAGCGATCGCCGAATCATCAAAAATCAAGACTTTTACAACAAAGGCAAATTCTATCTTGAGGGGAAAGGATATGGAACTTGGATACTTTCAAAAAGATGTACTGATTGAAAAATTAGCTAAGAAGTTCTACGCAATTCAAGGCTATGTAGTTCCCGAATCATATCGAATGCAATCAGCTACACATCCAGCAGAAAGAGCGTGTGTGGCTATGGCTTTGTTTGCTATTCAAGAATTTGAATCCATCGAAGATGAATGTTCAGATGAGGAGGTGGAGGAAGACTCTTCAGAAACAGACAGCACAAAAAAAGTAATTACTTGGTTTTAAAGTTTTTGAATTTGGGGTTTGAAGCAGGAGATATGGAAGTCGTAGTCACAGTAGTTGAAAAAGTTGCATCTGTTGCCCATATTAATATCCCTGATAGCCTATCAGTTGATGGGATCAGGCAACACATTGTTGGCTACTACAACAGTGGAGAAATGCAAGCATATTTGAATATTTACCAAGTAGATTTTGAATCTATTAGCGCTCACATTGGTTCAAAAATCAATATTACTTGGCATCAAGGAGATACTTGTGCAAACCGTCAGTATTACTTTTGCAAACTTGGAAGGTTTGCTTTGGCTCTGTTAACTGATACAGAGCAAAACTTAACTCGTACCGAAGTTTACTTTGGGCATCACAAACAACTTATTTACACATCAGAAAAAGAGATATCCAAAGAATTGGCAACAGTCGAACTCCAAAATTTCTTAAGCGGATTAGCTGTTGAACTTCAGACTTTAAGCCACATTGAATTTCCAGAACAAGTTTGAAAATAACAGGAGTTAAACATGAGACTAACAACATTAGAAGGTCAATACCAGTGCATCGTGATTGACCCTCCCTGGTTCTATCGGCTGAGAAATCAGGATAAAACTCACCGAAACCGCATTAACTACAAGCCAATGCACATAGAAGAAATACTGTCATTGCCTGTTCCAGACTTAAGCGATTGCACGGGGTCAGTTCTTTGGCTTTGGTACACAAATAATCACATGGTCGAAGCGGCTCAATGCTTGCAAACATGGGGATTTGAACTCAAGACTATTTTGACTTGGGAAAAAGTTACCAAGGATAACACTAAAACACATCTAGGTGTCGGTCATTGGTTGCGGAATTCGACTGAACATTGCGCTTTGGGTGTTCGTGGGAATGTGAAAGCTTTTGCTGGACGGACACTCACAAACCAGTCAAGCATTTTACACTCACCCCGTCGTGAGCATTCACGTAAGCCCGAACAGTTTTTTGAACTTGTAGAAAAGCTGTGTCCTGATATGACCAAGCTGGAGATGTTCGCACGTTCGTCTAGAGTTGGCTGGGATTGTTGGGGTGATGAGGCTCTGAAGTTTGATCAGCCTGTTGAGGAACGTGATGGAGATACTTCGTTAAGTGCTTAATTAGAGCTAATTTAAGCACTTAAAGTGTACTGAACCTAGAAAACTAAATATTAAATTCTTCAATGCTAATTTTCTGGCAGATTGTCAGTTGTAGAGGACTGGTATATTTGACGCAATTCATCGACTGTAGTTGCTGTTTTTATCCCATTTCTCACTGCTCTTAATAGTTCAACGTCTTCCAACGATGAAATTTCTGGCACTAGGTTTAATGCTTCAGGGCCAAACTTGAGTTCCAAGCCTAATTTTATTGCTTCTACCAATTCTTCCATTCGGGCAATTCGCTCAAATGATGTCACGTACTGCATACGTTGTTCTGCCTCTAATTGTTCTACTTCCCGTTGAAATTCTCGCTCTAAATCTAATGGTAGCGTCAACATCCAGTCAATAAAAGCCAAAAGGTTAACAACAGCCTCGCGTTCAAACCCTTGCTCATACAACCGACGCACTAAATTCAGTTTTGATTGTTTCCTTTGCGACCTATTACTGCGGGTTTGCATTGCCGCCAAGTGAGCCATTACCACTGTAGCAAACGGATTATGGCTCTCTTCAAGCTCCGGCAACCTTTGTTGATAGTCTAGCAGCTTGATCACAGGAAACTGAAAATCAACCGTACAGCCAAACAATTCATAACCAAATTGATTTGGTCGCCAATTGAAGTTTTCATCTCCCAGTACCGCGCATGATGCAACAGAGCGATTGTAACGGTCAAAAATTCGATAGTTATAAACAAACATACGTTTCGGGAAATCGCTGTCTTCTTGGCTTTGGACTTCGACATGAATCAATAGCCAAGATTCTTCACCCCCAATGCGGTAAATTTTCACCAATTTATCAATCAGTCGCTTTCCTAATTCCGCATCACGGACTACTTGCTGTAGCTCCTGATCAAGAAACTCAAAACCTCTACTCCAATCAATTTCACTATGCGCTTGGGGAAAAAAGAACAACATGAAATCTTGGAAATACAACTGTAGTATCTGCTTCCAAGGAGAATCGTATTCAGTAAGAGGTGTTTTCTTAGCCATTTTCAAATGTATTGTCTAATTTCAAATTTCAGAGGTATTTATGCCAACAAACATAGAATGGACAGACTTAACAGATAATATCATCCGTGCCAAAGAAGGCGGTTGGTGGTGTCAAAAAATCTCAGAGGGGTGTAAAAATTGCTATAGCGAAAAGCTGAATCAAAATTCTTTCTTTGGTGGGAATAAACAACCCTACTCTGGGCAACCACCAGAGCTAGTGTTAGATACAGAAACTATTCGGAAATGGGGATTCCAAAGGAAATCTAAGAAGCATTTCGTTTCTTCAATGACTGATGTTTTTGGTGAATGGGTTCCGCGCTTTTGGCAACATAAAATGCTGGACGGAATGTTCGTTGCTCCCAATCAAATATTTCAGATTCTCACCAAACGCCCAGAAATTATGCTGTCATCTATGGATGAATGGCTTTCTTGTCATGGGCTAGAGGAATTACCTTCTAATATTTGGGTTGGAACTTCTATAGAAAACCGTCGCACTCTTGAAGAACGTAGTCAATTCCTTGTTCAGATTCCGGCTTTAATTCGGTTTTGGTCAGTTGAACCATTACTAGAAGATTTGGGCGATATCACTCACTATTTGAATGATGTTCAGTTAGTCATTATTGGTGGTGAGTCTGGCCCCAATTCCAGACCATGCCACGTCGAATGGCTCGAATCAATTGTCCAACAGTGTCACGCAGCTAAAACGCCTGTGTTTGTGAAGCAGTTGGGGGCGAATGCAATATTTGGGGGACAGCCATTCAAAACCCGTGACAAAAAAGGGGGAGAAATTGTTGAGTTTCCCCTTCATCTCCAAGTTAGAGAATTTCCTGTTCTGGTACGAGAGTAAAAGCAAATCCCCCACACTGTTTTTCACAGGCGGGGGAAGAAAAAATTTTTTGTAGGGTTCTAACGATGAGTTTAACAAAAAAAATAAACATTGCTGGAGGGTTTAAAAGATGACTACCGACAGCTTTAGCGATAACAGAAGAAAACGCCATATTTATATGGATAGTAAGCTTGACGATTTGCCATTAACAATGGAGGCATATCGTGTTTACTGTCACTTGTGCCGTCGAGCCGGTTGTGATAACAATGCTTTCCCTTCCTACAAATCCATTGGTGAGTTCTGCTTTCGGGGGTCTTTTCCAAATTCACCAACTGACACTTTACGGCGAAAAGCGATCGCAGCAGTAAATGAACTTATCTGTTGGAATTTGATCACAAAAACCAGCAGAGAGAATAACGGGCTACAAACATCAAATCATTACAGTCTTACGGACATGGAAGACTGGTTCCTTAATCCATTAAAACCGTCTTCCTTAATTAGAGGAAAGAAAGATTTAGGTGGTGTTGGGGGGACACTAGGGGGAGTGCTGGGGGGACACCCCGGTAGTGCTGGGGGAACACCCCCGGTAGTGTTGGGGGAACACCCCGGTAGTGTTGGGGGGACACCCAAAGATTATCCAATTAAAGATTATCCAATTGAAGTCTATCCACTCAAGGACGCGCCCCTGGCAACGCCCCCCGCGCCCCCCACCCAAGAATGTGTGTGTGAAAAAGAAGAACTTGATTTAACAACGAAAGAAATTGAACTCGAAGAACCAACCCCAGAATTACCCACTTCGTTGTCAAAAAATTCCGAGTCTTCGCAACAAACCGATAACCCCTCAAGAGGATCAACTATTGCGGGGGGGTCGTTCGAGAAATCCGAACAATCGAATAAGCCGCAACTAACCTGTCCCTACAAGACAGCGAAGAATGTGAAAGAACTGATTGATGCGTGGCTAACAGACCCGACTGCTATGAGCGATGATTGTGTGCCCCTGCTTGTCAGAGACTCAATCAAGTGGAATCGCTGGGTTTTACCTTGGCGCAGTGGAGAGCGAAAGCTAAATAACTTGTACCAGAACTTCAACCCCATAGTCGTGGATTTCCTGGCAAAAGAATTAGCCACTAAGTCCAAACTCTCGGCACAACAGGAAATTACTCATGCTGTTGCAGTCATGAACACCTGGGAGAAAACCAAAGGGGGATGGACGAATTTGAATCAGCGTTTAAGCCAAGCCTATAGTGCCGAAACTCAACGTCTTGCCCAACAAAAAGCCATACAAACGGCTCATGCTGCCCCTAATGAGTTGAGGGCAGTACTACCCGAAATCAGACAGGCGCGGAGATTTACAAAAGTAGCATAGCAGGAGAACAAAAATGTTTTCACCAGATTTTGCCCCAGATAACGTAGTTTCAATGCCTAACCACTTACCACCCCAGGCGATTGAAGCTGAAGAAGTAGTACTCGGTGGCATTTTGTTTGACCCCGAAGCGATCGCTCGTGTAATTAAGATTTTGCAACCAGAGGATTTTTACGTTGGTTCGCATAAGGACATCTACCGAGCCGCAGTGCGATTGCACCAGTCTCAGCAACCAACGGATTTATTGTTTGTCACCAGTTGGCTGGAATCTCATGGACTGTTGCATAATGTTGGCGGGAGAAATAAACTTGCGTCCTTGCTCAACTCTTGCGTGTCAGCAGTTAACATCGATGCCTTAGCAGAATTAATTCGAGAAAAAGCACAATTGAGAGCGGTAATCCAAACGGCTTTACAAATGGCACGCTACGCGATGGATGCTCCTTTGACTGAAACTACTGCCACTTCAGTCATCGAAATGGGACAACAAAAGCTTTTAGAGTTGCGCCAATTAACTATGCCTTGTCAGATGAAGCTAATGGCTGACATCATCCCTGACGTTTATGCCGAGATTGAATTGGCCAATAACGGTGAAGATGCAATTGAGGTGAATGTCCCCACCGGATTCTATGATTTGGATTCGGTAATTGGCGGGATGCCCTTCGGTTCTTTGACCGTTGTTGGAGGTCGCGGCGGCATCGGCAAGTCCACCTGGGCATTAGATATTGGTATTCGGGCTGCTGCTAGTGGGTTAACACCGCTTATTTCGCTTTAGAGATGTCTGCCTCACAAATGGTCAAAAAGACTCTCGCAAGGTTGGCAGCGCCCCATGTTCCTGCTGATCTGCTTTTTAAACGCAATGCACTCCGGGAATCTCACTGGAATCCTTTGGCTCAAGCTTGTGCTGATGCGATGGCACTACCATTTTGGTTGAATGACAACCCTGTAATCACCACATCACAAATCAAAGGTGATTTGCAAGATATACAAGCTCGTTGCGGTTCAGTCAGTTTGGTGATTGTGGACTATGTGCAGTTGATTGAACCAATGCGCCGTGAACGTGGGGAAAATCGTGTACAAGAAATCGACTCCATCTTGAAACAACTCAGGGCGATCGCTAAACAATTCAATTGCGCGGTCTTGGGTTTAGCGCAGTTAAAAAGAGAAGTTGATTCCCGTTCCGAAAAGCGTCCAACCAAAGCTGATTTTCGAGAATCTGGAGGATTTGAACAAGAAGCTGCTGTGATGTTGGGTTTGTATCGAGAAGATTACTACGATAAACAGACCACCCAAAAAGGCATTTTTGAAGTTTCAGTTTTGAAAAGTCGGTTTAGTAGTGAGACGACTGTTAATCTCTTGTTTGACGAAAGATTTGGACAGTTTAAAAACTTAGCTAAATCCAACTATTAAAACTCATGAAAGCGCTATCTGTTCGTCAGCCTTGGGCATGGGCAATTATTTATGCTCTTAAAAATATTGAAAACCGAGGCTGGCCCATTCATTATCGCGGCGACATTCTGATCCACGCCGCCAAAACCTGTACCAAGAAAGAGTACCAGCTAGCGAGAGAATTTTGCCAAGGGATGGGGGTAGTAATCCCAGAGTTAATCTCTCTACGTCGCGGCCAAGTTATTGGCATTGTCACAATAGTTGATTGCAAGTTTTCACAAGTTGCATCTGGCTGGGGAATGGCTGGGCAATACCACTGGAAGCTGGAGAATCCGCGAGAGATTACACCAATTCCCTACATTGGGCGGTTAGGAATTTTTGAAGTGCCAGATGATTTGGTGATGGAGGTGGCTGCATGATTAAAACAGCCCCAAGCAATACCCTACCTCCGAAAGCAAAATCAGTAATAGCTGAGTTATCTGCAACACCCGAAAAATTCTTAGAGGACGACCTTAAAAGCTCACAAATTCATGGTCAAGGATGCCTCTATCCGTATCTCGAAAAGAAAAAGCTACTTGATGGTTCAATAGTTTTTTACCCACGAGTTATAGGTGAGCGTGACCTAAACAACCCGATTCAGTGGCGATGGGGATACAACTGGGAAGAACGAGTTGATGGAATATGGAAAGGGCGAAGTATAGGTTCAATTCCCCTGGCGCTGTGACAATGATCCGTCTAATGCAACAACAGGGGGCAACAAGAGAAGACATCATCGCCTTCATCAAAAAAGCGAAAACCAAAAACCTATCACCAAAATTAGATGTCTGCAAAAATTTTGAGAACACAAAATTAAAACCAGTACTCCCAGATGATGCACCGATCGCCGTAGTACTATTCGCTGGTGGCGGTGGGATTGAAGCGGGGATGTTACAGGCTGGTATTCGCCCAGTCATTGCAGTGGAACATGACCCAAATAAACCAGACTTGAGCAGGGCGATCGCCAAAAGCCATCACTACAACTTTAGCGAGTATGGCTGTAGAATAATCCAACTAACAGTTCAAGAAGTAGTACAGTCAGGATTTATTGGTTTTCCCCGCCGCCCCGATTACCTCCACGCCTCCCCGGTGTGCGCCAACTTCAGCCAAGCTCACATGTGACTTGAAGAAGATTTTGGACAGGTTGTCCAACTTTACCTTCCAAAACTAGATGTCCAACTTTACCTTCCAAAAACATGAAAAAGATAACATCTAGAAAAATTAACTCCCGGTTCGCTCATTTTTTTTGGAGTTCGAGAAATTGCCGAAAACCAGAAAATCTAGGTGTAGTAATGGTTTTAGCCATTACTATAAATTTACCTTGAACTACCACCCTGCTCTAAAAACTCTATTTTTATGCGATGCCTACGGCGGTAAACTACGCGCAAAGTCGGGAGGAGAGTACATTTGTATTATGGGCTATAACCCCCATTAAATCGTCCAGCTTTTTTCTAACTCAATTTAAAATGGGCGAACCGGGAGAATTAAAGGAAAAGTTGACGAGGAGTTATATTAAAACAACGAAAAACTTCAGAAAGAAAATGCAAAGAAATACGTGGTTTATAAGCAGTGTCAGAGCTTTGAGGTTTAGCGATTAAGTGGGAACTCATCCAGAATGAAAAAGAGAGGTCTTTTAACCCTTGTTCATCAAGATGCACGCAACGTTCATGAAGGTACGAATAGACATCTTTAATCTGAGGTTGTTTTGACAAATAAGGTGTAATCGCAATTAACTCTTGTAAGTAAGAGATGTTACGTTGATAGGTTGACAAACATCCCATCGAGCGAAAATAAGTAGTCAACTTCAAGGGATACTTTGTTTGACCTAACCATTCTCCACAATGAGAACAATAACCTGGTTGACAAAAATTTAGCATTTTTTGATTGCAAGAAGGACAGGTATTCTCTAGAGAAATCTGATGTTGAGGGCAGAATTTAACATATTCAATTAACCAGAGCAAAGGAATATAAATAACTTGCCCTTGCTCTCGCCAGGCTTGATAACAATAAGGACACCAAGCACAAGAAGGTTTCAAAAGCAACTCTGCTGAATCAAAAACTTTCAGCCAACTCATTAAAGTTAAAGAATATAAATCTTGACGTGATGTTAATTGCTCTATAGCTGTCACAATGACTGGAGTAATAGATTGAAGTCCATTTATAACTGATAAATTAGATGCAGTTTTTTTTGTTAGTTAAAAATATCTGTTTAAGAGAAGTTTTTTAGTATCTTTATGCAATAAATATTCCTGATGTTGAATCAAAGGAACAAGTTCATAAGTATAAAGTTGCCAAGAGCGAAGGCAATGCTGTTGTGCTAATCTTTGTAAATAGCTACTTAAACTCTCAGTATTAGGAGTTCCTAAACCTATTGGTTGTAGAGGATAAAGATGACTGATTTTAGGTAGGTTTTGAATTGTAAAATTTCCTAAATCAAAAGGAATGAAAAAAATCTGTTTCTTTATCCTCCTTTTCTGATTCCTGCTTTTTTAAGGGATAACGGCGACAGGGCGAACGCACGGGATTTCTGAAACCCTTGCTGGGCAAGGATCTTGATGAAAAAATAGGCTAAATTAAAAAACGCCAAAACCCTTGCTATTAAAGGATTCTTATACTTTAGATGCGTTTGCCCTGATAACGGCGAGGAGAAGTTTGTGCAATCGGCGAATGAGTAGTTTTTTTCTCTTTCTTGCTTTGATTGTGTTTCTCCTGAGCAGTACCATGAGATGAGGGAATTAATTTCAAGTCTTTTTGTAGTTTGAGTAAATCCTCTGATGACTCTTGTAGTTGTTGTTCACCTATAGTAATAGATTTCAGCATTACCAAACATTGACGTACCTCTAAAGCATGACGTTGCAAGTCAGATAAAGTAATAGTCTGAGCGTTTCCATCACTCTCTAAAACATCATTAAGTGTTACACAAAGCCAATCTTTAAGAATACCTACACAACCTAAACTCCTCTCATAAAGAAATTCCCAATTAGATAATAAATCTGGCTGTTGAGGTAAAGGAAGATATTGACTAAAAGTTTGCACCACACTTTTAAAAGCTTTAGCTTCTTGCGAATTATCAGCATGATACCGTTGAAAATGAATGGTTTTACTACGTCGGCATAACTGATCTCCTAAATCAATTAAAGGTAATAAGTCATAAGTTCCAGTGGGAATAATTTTCACTTGAGTTAGATTGGCTAGAGATTTGAGAGTTTCGGGTTGATCTTTTAATTTCCGACCACTAGGTAACATAGCAAGATGATGTGCTTCATCAATATAAAAAGCATCCGGAGAACGATGAATCAAAGCCGATTCCACTGCACTCCGCCACGAGGAGCAAGATTGCCCATAATTAATCTTTTTTCGATTAAAGGTTCGTTTAGTACTTTTAATAGACGAATATAAAAATCTTTCCAATCAAACTGACTAAATTCTGGAGCTTTAGCTTCTAAACCAATTACAGGGACTTTACCCTGATTGTGCTTTAATTCAGGTAAGGCTTTCTCGGTTAGTTTTTGCTCTAAACGTCGCAGTAGGGTAGTTTTCCCTACTCCAGTTGCTCCTACTACGAAAATTAAGGAAATCCCTGGTGCTTGATAAACTGATTGCATCACCTGATTAAAAGTCTGAATTAGATGAGGATGAGCCATTGTATAATTCACAAAAAATGTCACCCTTTCAGATATAGGAGCCTTTAATAATTCTTGAGGTAATCGCTGTTGTTCCATCCGTTAAAATTCTCCGTAAGATTCAAGAGTTTCTTCATTATTAGCGTTATTTATCAAGACTGATGAATTATTTTCTATTTCATCAAAGTGAGTCAATTGAGGACTGTTTGGAGAAAGTTCTTTCCCTTCAATTAAATTAAGTACCGTTTTATTTTCTAATGCTTGTAAGCGTTGTTTAAGCAGTTTTTCCTCGACTTGATAAGCCCCTTGTAAATGCTCCATCAATTCAGTATTAGATAAAACTATCGCCTGACCTTTATGTTTTTGCGTTGGCGTAAGTCAGTACTAATAACTTGTAGTTCTTTTTCCGTGCGTCCTTGGAGATAGGGATAATGATTCGACGTACATTCATGCCAAAGCCCCTTAACATAGCAATAGGCAACACTAACATTGAACGGGTCAATTTTGAGCGAAACTGCTGTTTTCTCCACCTCTGGATTACGGAAAGCATGACACCAGTAATAAATATGATTTACCTTCACTCCTCTTCCGGGCTGTACGATTCGGGTATCGCCACTATGGGGGGAAGGTAAGGTTAAAATTAAAAAGGTTTGGTCATATTCCAAACGACGACTTTCTCTTGAACCTCCTAATTGGATACCAGTTTCATAAGCTTGAAATGGGGAAAGTCCCAAACTTGAATTGAGTCGGTTATCATAAATCGAATAAGCCCATGTTTCTAATGATTGATAAAGCTCACCAATTGTCCAGACGGCTTGATGGATGGGGTTAACAGACTTGGTTATTTGTCTGGTGTTTTTGAGAATTTGAGTATTTCCTTGTAATTCATGCAACCATAACGTGTTAGTTGTGCCAAACACTCTTTCCACAGGGCTTCCATAACGAGGTTCTCCTGATGGGCGGTATTTATGATTGCATTTGTAATAAGCCAACAGTTGTTTAAAATAAACGCTATGGAACTCTTTTCCATTATCGGTAATTATGGTTTGAGGTAATCGGCTAAATCTTTTGACACAAATCCGAATTACCATTAAACAACTACGGTAACTAGGTGGCTCAAAGGAAATATACACTGCTAAAATTCGTTTACTATAACCATCTACTAGAAAAGTTGCCCAACAGCGACCTAAGCTCATTTTTTTTCGCTGTCAATAGCACTACTAATATTGCAAGTTGCTAGAGAAATTAAGGAACTCACTAGGTTAATATCTAAGCAAGTGTGGTCAATATGAGCATTTTCCCAGGGTAACTCTCCGTCTTTGGGTATTTCACTGTTTGAGTGAAATGGTTTAGTTTGTTTAGCTATTTTTGAGCCTTGGCGGGCTAGAGTGAGTTGGTAATTTTTTTGTCTTTTAATCTGTTCACGAAATGTTTTTTCTGAGGGGGGTTTAAAAACAGGTTCTTGTTGACTACAGGCTAATTGAAATTCTCGATAAACTCCACTCACTCGTCTATTTTTGGCAGTAAAGTAATGTTTTTTAATGAATTCTGCCATAAAATCTAAGAGTGCTGGTTCTAGTTTTTGATGATGCCCTTTATCTAAATGTTTAGGGAGTAAGCCTACATAACCATGATTTTCTCCATATAGCTTTTGTGCTTGCTGATATTGTTGACGCCAACGACGAATACTGCGACTGGCTTTGGTAATAGGTGGAGAATTTTCTTCTAAGTATGGCTTTATGGCCTCATATCGAGCATTAGCGGTTTCTAAATCTTCAGAACGTGCTTTGAGCAGTAGTTGTTGAACTTCTTTGTTGCCCTGACTTGAGGTATCTTTCGTTAGACCTGATAATTCTTCTTTCTCATAAAATTCGGCTTGTTCTAATGTGGGGAAAATATGAACAAGGTCTGGTTCGGCTAATGGGGCAGTATTAAAATTGATAAACAACTTTTCTTGGGCAATTAAACTATTGATTTTGTCAGGGCTAATTCCAGTTATGGCTAATAGCAATTCACTATAAGTTATTCCCGGATTCCCTTTGACTATAGATACTATTCTTTGATTATTACTCTGATTTTTTTCTAACTCTTCGTCTTGAAAATATGGCTCCAACCATTGATAATTTCTCAACCCGAATTACATTTTGTTCGATATCTGTCCTCAGCCGATAGTTAAGTCCGTATTTTTGAGCATATTCTTCTCCAGGTGGACAAAGCCAATTTCCTGCTTCATTTTGGACGTAGCGGTTTGGTTGTTGTTGTGCTTTTTGATTAATTCACTAATTGGTTTAAATTCTTCCCATCCTACCCAGTTGACTTCGATTACAAAAAAATCTGGAGTATGGCTTGTACGAACTTGGCGATTACTTTTTGAAATGTAATTTAATTCTATTGGTGGCGGTTGGTCGTAATATTCTAAAACTTGTCGGTTATGCTCTAATTTGTCAATAATATGTGCTAGTTCTCCCCGATGGGATTCAAACTGAATGGTATGACCCATCTTTTGACTGCAATAATTCCCACAAACATTGCCATAATTCCCTTGTACCCTCCGAGATGGTGGAGATAAGCGAATCTGAGCTATAAGACTACGGGTATTCTGAGTCAGTTTGAGTTGACTACACCATTGCTCAAACTCTTCAAATGTAAGCATTGATTGGAGTTTAATTCTCCTTTTCAGTTTATTGCATTTGTGTCCACTTTCTTGTTCTATTTTTGTTATTATGTCCATTTTCTTCTTCCAAATGGACAATGGCTTTATTCTTCTCTTAACGAAGTTATAAGTATTTCAGCCTGCAACCTGTCACTTAAAGGATAATGTGGCCGTTTTTAAAGCATAAAGTGGCCGCAGTAGTAAAACCTTAGAGAAAGGAGAATAAATAAGATTTACTGTGAAAGATCCAGTCTTATCTGCCTCAAAACATCAATTACCTCAGCCTGCCACAGCGAAGAGGGATGAGGCATAAATTTTCTGAGATTTTTAGCAGTAGGGGTAATGCCTTGTGCATGAAGTACTGGAGCGAGTTGGCGCACTTCTCGACAGCCTTGCTCAATAGCTAGTTTATGGACGAATTTGCGGTAATCTTTATAGCGTAAAGAAATAGCATGGCACACAATAGGGCAATAGTGGTAGAAAGTAGCCAAACCAATACCAGTTCTCTTAGCTATTTTTCTTAGAGAAGGTGGTGGATACTCGTCGCTAAACAAAGCTAATTCAAGTATGTTTCTGATGTGCAAAAATCTTAGCTGCTGTTGATATTCACTATATCTAGTAGCCAAAGATGCTGATAAAGATTTTGAGCAAGCAGTTAAACTACTAGGAGTTTTGAATCCTAAACGAACAGCTAATTGAGTTAAAGAAGGAGGTGGTTCTTCTTCTTGAGCTAGTTGCATCGCCTGAATAACTCGTTCGCACTTAGGACTACTATTTGAAGTAACTAAAGCAGACTGTGATGATAATTTTTTCTGTTTAGGAGCAGGTAGAGAAACTAGCTGGTTAAGAGTAAGAGGTAGTATTTTAAGTTGAAGAAAATCGACAAGATTAGTTGATAAGGCGTAGCAGATTTTCAAAAGTTTATCTAAATTTGGGATGGCTACACCTGAATACCAATGTAGAATTTCATATCTCGATAACCCAAGCCAACGACCAAAAGCGGAAACATTACCTTGAGTATATTGATAGACGTAAGCTTCTAGGATTGTTTTAATAGTCTCTCTTGGAGGTGGACAAGGAAATTCAGGAGCTTGAGCAATTAAATCTCCTAAAGTCTTAACTATCCAAATCTC
Organism: Nostoc sp. C057; assembly: GCF_013393925.1. Taxonomy (NCBI): domain Bacteria; kingdom Bacillati; phylum Cyanobacteriota; class Cyanophyceae; order Nostocales; family Nostocaceae; genus Nostoc; species Nostoc sp. C057. The sequence goes on from NZ_CP040288.1 coordinate 124,571, forward strand.
TGGCTGTAAATTGGGTATCTCCTCGAACAATCTCTTATCTGGCAAAGATACTTCATAGTTCATCCCCAACCAACCACCACATTTGGGACAAAATCCAGGTCGTGAGTTATGCCACAGGTGTAAAAATTCAAGGTCACAGTGAGGACATTTTGATTCTAAAAATCGATAATGGATGGGACAAATTTTAGCTGGTTTCAAAGCCCACAGCAGAGGTGAATAAATGACTTGTTGATTATTTAACCAGTCTTGATAGCAATAAGGACACCAAGCATGAGAATGCTTGAGCAATCCCAAAACTGGGAAGACTTTTGCCCAAGGTAGCATTGTCAAAAACTGTAAGTCAGTACGTTTTGTCAATATTTCTAGAGCAAAAACCAGTTGTTTAGCTCCAATTTGTGTTCCGTTTAAAGCTTTTACAGAAGCTTGTCCATACAAACTTACGATACTTTTAGAATTCAAGGGATTAGTAGTATGGTTATGCCCAACTATTGGTTTTATCTCTCTAGCCAATAAAGTTCCAGGCAATACGCTATGAGCTGCGGCTAGACGAGCAACATAGCTAGTCAGACTTTCAACATAACAAGTACCAAGTCCAATCGGTTCCAGATGAAACAAACGGCTAGGACTGGGAGTAAATTCTGGTTCTTTGAGCCACAATTCATCGTTAACCGCCATGTTAGTCATCATCTGAATTTACCCCTACATCATCTCTTTTAGGTTTTCTTTGTCCAACACGACCTTTTTTGAGTAGGGAATTTTTGGCTGGCATTTTTATTCCATGTTCTGTTGAATATTGCCGCTCAAAAAAACTGGATTCTTCTTGAAAGCGTTTAAATCCCTGTTGTGCTTCTTCCTTAATTTTGTTGATACGAGATGCAGAAAAAGCACCTAATTTAAGATGTTTGCTATTAAGAGTCCGAGCTTCTTCAGAATAGGCAACTCTCAAAGAACGAGTTAACCAATTCTTCAATAGCCCCACACAACCAACTGAGCCAGAAAAAAGATACTCATAGTGTTGTTCTAATTTTGGTTCTTGTACAAGCGGAATGTGGCGTTGAAAAGTTCTAATTACTCTGATAAATTCAGCAATATCTTCTGGGTTATCAGCTTGGTAAGGTAACAGGTGAATATCTTCGCTACGCCGCCCTATTTGCCCATTCAAGGTAGGACAGTTAAGCAGTTCATAAGTTCCAAATAAAATATGTACTGTACCAGTAAGATTAGCAATAGACTTAATCCAGTTCATTTGCTGTAACATCTGGTGTCCGCCTGCCATCATAAATAAATGCTGTGCCTCGTCTACAGTAAAAGCTTAGAACTCTTGCAAAAGTGTTTTGTGGTATAATTAGGGGTTTGGCAATTTGTGATTAGGACTTTGAGGAGCAGTGAAAATAGAGAAAGCCAAGCAGCTTACTGCAAAAAAATTTAAGCGAATGACTGGAGTGAGCCGTAAAACCTTTGAATTAATGGTTGATGTAGTTAAAGCTGATGCTCAAAAGAAGAAGAAGCCTGGTCGCCGTCCTAAATTAATTATTGAAGACCAAGTTTTAATGGTCATCCAATATTGGAGAGAGTACCGCACTTACTATCATATTGGATTAGATTTTGAGCTTTCAGAATCTGCGGTTTGCCGAATAGTTTTTAAAATCGAAAATATTTTAATTAAGTCCAGAAAGTTTAGTCTACCAGGGAAAAAACAATTATGGAAAATATCATCTGAGGAAGGTTTAGTCGTAATGGATGTTACCGAGAGTCCAATTGAAAAACCTCAGAAAGGTCAAAAAGGATTTTTAGCGGAAAACAGGGAGAACATACTTTAAAAACGCAGGTAGTAATCTACCAAAAAAGCAGCCAAATCATCTGTTTGGGGCATGATAAGGGAAAAATCCATGATTTTCGCTTATTTAAAAATAGTGGAATAAAATTTGGAGAATTAGTTAAGGTAATAGCGGATAAAGGCTATCAAGGAATTGCTAAAATTCATCAATTAAGTGAAACACCAATTAAAAAACCGAAAGGAAAAAAGTTGACGAAAGAACAGAAAAAATACAATCGGGAACTCAATCGATTAAGAATTGTTGTTGAACACGTAAATCGTCGTTTAAAGATATTTAAAATTTTGTCTGATAGATATCGAAATCGTCATCGACGTTTTGGGTTAAGATCGAATTTAATTGCGGGAATTTATAATCACGAATTAGCCATATAAATCGGATATAAATTGGATAAAAAAATCGAATTAATCCAATAACTTCAGTATTAATCAATAACTGAAGTGATGTTTACTGCCATCTTCTTGACTAGCGGTAAGCAAAGCCATGCCGTAGGCTTATCGCCAGATAATACTTGTTAGAAGAAAATCATAATCTCTTACTATTTTAATGTCCCTAAATTGAAAATAAAAATAACCCTTAATTATACCACAAAATATTTATGCAAGAGTTCTCATGTATCCGCAGCTTTCATAAATCTCAATATCTCAAGTAACTAGCCCATTTGCCGAGCCATTAACTGGGCAAATAGACCTTCAACAGCAGCTAGCTCATGAAAAGTTCCCTGTTGGACAACTCTACCTGCTTGGAGTACATAGATCCGGTGAGCATTACGGATGGTACTAAGTCGATGAGCGATCGCAATTCTGGTAACTTGTAATTTATCTAAGCTTTCACTCACAATTGCCTGAGTTTTATTATCAAGGGCACTGGTAGCTTCATCAAAAAATAAAATCCGGGGTTTTAATGCCAAAGCACGAGCAATCAACAATCTTTGGCGTTGTCCTCCAGAAAGATTACTACCCCCTTCGCTGACCACAGTATGCATTTGCATGGGCATGGCGGTGATATCATCAGCAAATCCAGACATCCGCGCTGCTTCCCAAGCTTCATCTAAGGTCATCTGTGCGCCACCTGCAATATTCTCGAAAATGGAAGCTGAATTTAGCTGACCATTTTGTAAAACTACGCCCAATTGTCGGCGCACTGCATCCACATCTAACCCAGATAAATCTTGACCATCGTAGTAAATACCACCTGCAATTGGAGTTTCAAATCCCAGTAGTAATCGCAGTAAGGTCGATTTCCCACTACCAGAAGCACCTACTAGAGCAATAAATTCTCCTGGTTCCGCAGAGATATTCACATCATCTAATGTTAGTGCGCCATCACTGCGATAGCAAAAGGTAACATGGTCTACAGTAATTTTCCCTATGAGTCTACCAGGATCAGCTTTGCACATATCCACCTCTGGGATAGTTGCCAAAATTGGCTGTGTGCGTTGCCACTGGGGGATAACTTGCAAAATTTCTGTAATTGTATTGCTGAGGTTTGTAGTACCTCTGGTAAAGTTACCAAAAGCTGTGTTAAAAGCCAGGAAGGTGCCAAGAGATAATTCAACTGTTCCTGAAGTTTGCGGAGCTTCCAGCAGTTTAATCGTAAACCAGAAAAGTACTCCAGAAGTCAGTATGGGCATGACTGTATTGAACAGGACAACGGCATCTTCTATGCGTTGTGTACTCAGTTCCAGCTTAATTTGCCGAGTGTAGTTTTTACTCCAAGCAGCGAAGGCGCGTTCTTGGGCACCAGCAATATGTAGTTTAGAAATGCCATTGATTAGCTGTACTGTCTGCCCAAAAATATTACCCTGGACTTCCAGTAGCGGACGCACCTTGGTTAACAGCAGCATACCAGAGAGGGTGGTGAAAGCGATCGCAACTACTGCAACGGCAACGGCAATCAGAGCTAATTTGTAGTTGTAATAAAATAACTGTCCCAAATAAAACAGTGCAAACAAACTCGTAATCAAATTAATCAGATTTGTCCCACTGAGTTTGCGGCGAATTGTACTTACCGATGTGATGCGGGATAGTAGATCCCCGGTTGTGTATTGTCGGAAAAAAGACACTGGCAAGTTGAGCAACCGATCCCATACCCCCGCTTGGGTGGAAGCATCGCCAGCCGATTCCATCCGCAACAGAGCAAAACCCTGTGCTAACTGAAATAAAGCTGTACCTAAAGCTGCAACCAGCAAACCTAAGCCGATTTGCAGTAATAAATCGCGATCGCTATCGGGAATTGCATTGTCTATAATAATTGACGTGGCATAAGGTGTAATCATCCCCAACAGCGTCACGGCAATACCACTAAATACAATTGCCAGTAGACTTTGGCTATGTCCTTGAAGTGCAAACTTCAGTATATCAATAGCTTGCAGTGCTTTATCGGGCAAAGAGCGATAAAACATATAAGCAATAGGAGCCAATGTTGCAGCTATCTGTTCATCTACTTTGACACGGGTACGTTCAATCGGGTCAAAAATTTGATAACGAGTTGGAGAAATCGGCAGTAGTGCGACTGGGCGGTTATCTTGGGTGTAGGCAATTAAAGCCCCAGAATCTTTTTCCCACCAGTTATCTCGCAATAGCACCTGCCGCATCCGAATCCGGGAAGCCCGAACAATTGCTTCTAAAGGTTCCTTGAGCCGCTTGAGGTTTTCCGAACGAGACGGGGGACGAATTTTTATCCCCATTGCTCTACCCACCGCACCAGCCGCCACCAGCAAAGGAGTACCTTCTAAGAAAAAGTCCCCATCTTGAGGATTCAGGGTTAATGCTAGTTCGCCTAAAGCTTCCATTGTGACTTGGCGATTTAGGCGTTGGCGATCGCGCAACCGCATTATTTCTGTTTGTGCCTCTTGCTCATCTATAATATTGATGCATTGCAAGAGTTGAGTATGCAAGTGAGATAACCCAGCCAGCAGTGTATCTGGATTTGATAATTTGCTGGTAGTGTTAGTTGTAAGTTGAACTCCCTCCACGGCTTCCAACCACATTTTATCAGTCAGGGGAAAAGTTGCAGTAGTTGGCGTTAAGGTAAGTTCCTCAAACCCCAAAAAGCGGACAGTTCCTTGTTGAAGTTGTACCCAACAGGTTATGCCTGCTTCTGGCTGGAAAGTCTGAGCATTATTTAAAGAAAATTGTGTTTGTTCCTGAGCCTTCACCTGAATTTTTGGCATGGTAACTTGGGAGAATACACCACCTAGTTGCAACAGCCATGTTTCTATCCAAGCAAACACTTTTGCATCTGCATTCGCTACTAACTCCCGAAAACATTCTTGATGCACTTGTAGTAATTCAGTTTCGCCAATTGGAACTGCTAAAATTTGACACTGTTGATGAGCAGTTCCAAAAAGTGCTTCACTTTGATTAATAGTGCATAGATAACGGCGAGTTCCTTCGATAATGCCATCTTTAAGTGTGACAGCAAACAAAGCCAGAGAGCCAGACTGAACTACCCAAACTTTAGAAGGGTCATTCAGTAGAATTGGTTCATTGCCATTAATTATGTAAATTTGACCTATTAGCATTTTAAAATGGGGAGTGTGGCAAGATTATAAAGACGCGATAAATCGCCGTTTTTACAAGAATCAGTCCTTGGTAGAGACGCGATAAATCACGTCTCTTGGTTTAACCGAACTTTGAACCTAAACAATTAAGTCTTTAAGCTTGAGCATTAAGTCTTTAAGCTTGAGCATTAAGTCTTTAAGCTTGAGCATCAAGTCTTTAGGCTTGAACATTAAGTCTTTAAGTTTGAACATTAAGTCTCAATACGCTTGGTCAAAGTCAATTTTTTGAACAAACCGCAAAGAACACATTCGCGCAGCGTCTCGTCAGAGAAGGACACAAAGAGAAGAAGGGATTTCCAAATAAAAAAATGTTCCAAAACTGACGCAAAAACTCTCTCTATTTGTCCTCTCTCTGTGTTCTCTGTGTCTCTGTGGTTCGTTTATTTGGATAATTTATTTCTTGGAAGTCCCTTTTTCATGCTTCCACCGCTTCTCCTTCAGTGCGAATTAACCGCGAATATACACCGTCAACTTGCCACAATTCTTTGTGAGTGCCTTGTTGTACAACCTTTCCGCGCTCTAGAACAATAATTCGATCGCAATCGCGGATAGTGCTTAATCGATGAGCGACAATTATGCAGGTGCATCCCCGGCGGCGAAGATTTTGGTCAATGATTTGTTCTGTTTCTGCATCTAGGGCGCTGGTGGCTTCATCCATGACGAGTATCGAAGGATTATTCACTAAAGCGCGAGCGATTTCTAAGCGTTGTCGCTGACCGCCACTTAAATTAGCAGCACCTTCTATGAGTTCAGCATCAAATCCTCCAGACATAGAGAGAATTACATCAGCGATCGCGGCATCTTGACAAGCCCGCATCAGGTTCTTATCTGGTACAGTAGTATCCCAGAGGGTCAAATTGTCCCGAACCGTACCGCCAAACAGCAAAATTTCCTGCTCCACCATTGCAACAGAGTTGGTTAGTAGTTGTTGGGAAATCTCCTTTCTCGGTTTACCATCAAAGCAAACTTCACCCGCCCAAGATTCATAAAGTCCGCTTACCAGTTTTGCAATAGTAGATTTCCCAGAACCGCTTCCACCTACCAAAGCTACTCGCTGTCCAGGCTTAATTGAAAGATTAAAGTTTTCAATCAATGGCGCTTCCAGCCGGCTATAACCAAAAGTGATATTCTGCAAATCCACATATCCCTGTAGTTTGGGAAGAATATAGGGAGATGAGGAAGAATTTACTCCCCCTGCTCCCCTGCTCCTCTGCTCCTCTGCTTCCCCCACTCCCCACTCCCCACTCCCCACTCCCTCCCCAATCGGATTATCCAGTACATCATCCAGCCGAATCAAATTCCCCTCCAATTCCTGGAGAGTAGTACCAAAGTTGACGAGATTATTAACAGGTTGTTGGAAACCTAACATTAAACCTTGAAAAGCGATAAGCATCCCAATGCTGAGATGTCCATCCATTACTCGTAAACCACCGACTACCAACAAAAACATCGAAGAAAGGGCGGATAAGAGCGTGGGTAATACTGAGAATGTCTGGTTTGTTACTCCTAATTCCTGCTGAGAATTTAGAGCTTTGATGTAATAACCTGACCACCGCGAAAAGAAATCTGACTCCAAGCCTGATGCTTTGAGTGTTTCAATACTTTGAAGTGCAGCAATGGATAACCCAGCCGCTTTACCATACTCTTGTATCAATTTTTGATTAGCATCTACCCGTTGTCGAGAAATCCACTGCAAGGTTAAGACGTTTACAGCAGCAAAGCTGACCACCATTAAGGTCAGCACCCAGTCATATTGCACCATGACTAAGGCATAAAAAACTACCATCAAAGTATCAATAATTGTAGTTGCCAACTTTCCTGCTAGAACATCAGCAACTTGGTCATTGAGAGTAGTTCGGTTACTGATTTCTCCAGCAAAACGTTGAGCATAAAAGCTGACAGGTAAGCGGAGGATATGCCACAGGAAGCGGCTGGACATCCCTACACCCAGTTTGATTTTTAGGCGGCGGAGATAGCGCAACCGTAGTAAAGTTAGCGATCCTTGGAGTATAGCAGCGATCGCCATACCCACAAGCAAAGGACGCAGCCATAATTGCCGTCCCTCCACCAAGATGTCATCTACAAACACTTGGCTGAACACAGGGACTACCAACCCAATCACCGTTAAGAAAAATCCCGCAACTAGAGAGTAAACTAAAGCATCTCCAGCCCCCTGTAGCCGTGACCACAGAGATAAAATCATACTGGGTTTACGACCACCTTTAACAAACTCCGCCCCTGGTTCAATCACCAGCACCACACCCGTATACCCCTCGTCAAATTCCTGTAAAGATACATGACGCGGCCCCGTAGCGGGGTCATTGAGATAAACTCGCTCTTTGCGAAATCCCTCTACTACAAGAAAATGGTTGAAGTCCCAAAAAACAATATAGGGAGGACGTAGTTCTTGCAGTTGCTTGAGTTGTTTCTTAAACCCTTTAGCTTCAAGTCCATAACTTCTGGCAGCTTTGAGCATATTAGATGCCTTACTGCCATCGCGGGAAACTCCGCAATCTCGCCGCAGTTGTGGCAGTGGTACAATGCGATCGTAGTAACCTAAAATAATTCCCAAAGCCGCAGCACCACATTCCACAGCTTCCATTTGCAAAAGCGTAGGTGTTTTTACCCGAATGCTACGGCGTGGTAGTAATTTTTGTAAATACTGCCAAGGATTAAAAGGTGTTACTAAAGTAGATTTAATAGATACCACTGACCGACCTCAAAATAGGTAAAACGAAAGTGATAGGAGCGCGTTCTTCCACGTTGACTCGCACAACAGTAGTAGTTCCCGAAGAAATTTTCAGGTTTGGCCCTGTGGAGGAAGACCACTTATAGCCGCTTGGTGTGTTGGTATCTAAATCAAGGTCAGAAAATACTTGTATCAGTCCTTGTTGTTGAGACACTAAGCCTTCTAGCACTTCTGAATTGCCTACCTCGTTAGCGGCTGCTTCTTTGGTAATAGGAAAGCGTGAGATACTGGTGACATTACCCACAATGCCACCAAAGCGTTCCCGCTTCACAGTTTGGGGAGTAATTTGTATTTTCATCCCTGGCTGAATTTTCTTACCATCAGCAACAGGAAAATAGGTAACGCCAACCAGCTTGCTTTTGGGATTTTCCGCCTCAATGGTTGCGAGGCGAGTTCCGGCGCTAACAACTTGTCCTGGTGTCAACGTGATTTCTAAAACGCGCCCGCTATATTGACTAATAATCTGACTATCATTGCCTAATTGCACTTCTAATTGGGCAATTTGTCGCTTAACATCTTGAATCTCTTTTCGTCGGGTGGTGACACTTTCCAGGTCTTGTTGAGCCACAGAAGCCTGTTTGCTGTCTAATTCTTTCAACTGAGCTTGTAAGTCAGAAATGGTACTGAGGTTTTCCCGATAATCTTTTTCTGTTTGCGTTGCTTTTACATCCAGTTCTTTCAACTGATTTTGGATATCAACAATTTTTTCCTGGTTTTGCAAATATTCTTGTTCAGCCGTGAGTGCTTCATCACCAGAAATCGCCCCCTCTTTTTTGAATAGCTGTTTGCGGATTTCCATTCTTTGGAGGAAAACAGGAGTTAGAGCTTGGGCTTGCTTGAGGCGCTGTTCTAAACCTTGGCGTTGCTGTCCAATAGAGGTGTTACCTTTGGTTTTGAGCAGAGGCGTGATAGCTCGCAGTTCCAGTATACGTTGTTGGAGGTATTGGCTTTGTTGTTGCTGCGATCGCTTTTCTTGTTCTAATCTTTGCCCTTGCAATGAACCAACTGCCTGGTCTTGTGACTCTAGCTCCGTTAGTTTAGCTTGTTGCTGTTGCAATTGCTTGCGGAGTTCAGCTTGGTCAATCGTCGCTAACACCTGCCCTTTTTTGACGACATCCCCAACTTTGACATTAAAAGTCATTAACTGCCCTGCACTTTTTGATTGCAACGGCACAACATTGCTGGGGTAAATTAGTACCCCCTGACCTTGGACAGTGACGGGAATGCGACCGTAAATGCTCCAGATAACAGCTACTCCCACCACCGAACCCAAGGCGACAAGAGGTAGCCAACTTCTGGGGCTGACTACCTGCATGAGTTGGTCTAGTCTTTCAGGCGAAGATAGCCGCTCTAAGGATTCTTTACGGAATATACTGGTTTTTTGGTTTACCATTATCTATCCCTACCTGAATCTTTAAATATACACTCACCTACTAATTTTAAGTTTGAGAAATAGCACATCGTGTTTAATTATGTAGACCTAATCTTTTTACAAATTTTTATTCATTCGTTTACTTTGCTAACCTGAGCAGAGTATTTCCTATCTCAATCATGATAGTTTTGCTCTCATCGACTATTGCTCCATTTTTATTAGGTTGCGCCCATTCTTCTACTTCTTTTTGCCGAATACTCTCGAAAATCTCCTTGTAAGGAAATCTGAGTTCAAGAGGATCTTCTATTTTCGTATCAGGCTTAATAATTCCATGAGGTGTTGCTATATAAATTTTTTTAAAGCGGCGATGATAGCCACCCATACAAATATAATCCCATCCTTTAATACGTTTTAAAAGACCATAAAAACTTGAAGCTGTAATGGTAGTAGAGAAATTAGCTAAAGGATTACGCCCGGAGCAAACTTGAATATTCTTATCCGAAAAATCAAAGAACCATTTGTGAGAGGAATCAGGAAAAACTATCTCTAGCTGATAAAGTACATTCCAGCGAAAGTGTTCAAGGAATAAAGGATCTTTATTTTCTATAATAAATTTAGGCAAATTGAAAAAAATTTCTTCTTCAATTGCCTCTTTCATCTCGGAAACGTTATGTTTTTCTGGATTTTTATCGATTAGATGAGCGTCTAAGTTTACGGGTGAGAAATCTAAGCTTTCTCTCTCATCTTCAATTTTATGAACAAATTGACACATTTCTTTAATATGGCTAAACTCGCCATTTTTGAATATCAAAATGTCGCTCGGATCGAGAGCAAATACGTTTTCTCCTATTTCTGGATAAACCAGCCTTACATCTTTACAAAATTGTTCTCGCGTTACTGGGAATACAATTTGGTTCAGCCAAGATGACTCATTGATAAATTTGAAGCCATTGGCACCAGGGGCAATAGCCTTTGGTTGAATTACACTGATGTTGTCAAGGAACTTGTTATATGAAGAATAAGGAAAGGATAAAGTTTGATTATATTGGTAGTTAGTTTCTAACATTGGTTGCCAATCTGCCAATAGGAAGTCAACCTGCGAATATAAAGATTTTACATAACGAATTGTATCTAGGCTAACAGCCGAGTCTACCTGATTCCAAAAAATGCCTGATGGGTCGGCAAATACCATTCCATATTCAGGCACGCGGTTCTCTGAACGAGTAGTCAGCAGACTAGTGGAGCCTATCTTAACTTCACTAAAATCTCCTAAAGGATAGATATGCAAATATCCCAATTTACGAAGACAGTTTTCTAACAGTTTATCTTTAGGAATCAGAACATCGACTGTTTTTGGTAGATAGGCAAGGGAGCGAATGTCAAAGTGATCTGTATGGCGATGAGATATGATTAACAAATCAAATTCTGGAAGTCTTTCATGATTTACCTCTCGCTTTGGACATACATCTTCTATTCCTTCGCTGTGTGTATCCCAAAGTACAGGATCCATTAGAATTTTGCAATCTTGCGTTTCAACAAATATCGAAGCATGTCCAATCATGTGAATTTCCATAAGTCAGCCCTCTAATTACTAATGCTTAAATAAAAAGTCATCCTGCCTTCTTTTTTTCGTAGAAAGACTTTAAGCAACTCTGAGTGTTTAGCTTGCTGCCTAAAGCAAACTCTCCTACAGATGTTTCAGCATAGTAGTCACATCCTGATGCCTCGGCAAATTGATCGGAATTGCCCGCACCAATACCACAGGGAGCAAGATCCATTGCCGTTGCAACCAAGTACATTGTCTGATACAGTGCGCCAACATGCTTAAGAATTATGGAATAAGCAATACTTTCATATTTCCATGCCACCCGTTGGAAGCGAGCCGCAATAACAATCAAGACTTGAGGTAAATCCTGTTGTCTCATTGGTTGTGAGATATCCCTGATTAAGGCTTCTACTGTTTCGGTTTTTTCGGAAAGCAGACACAGTTGATGTTCTAAAGGGTCATAGTGATATAAACCAGAGGGAATATCCTGGCATTGATTAATTACTAAATATAGTTCTAGTTCGTAAAGCGCACCACCACTGGGATAAGGACGACTAGCTATTTCACCTCGTTTTGTTTGGATAACTTCCTTGACTCTGGCTGTACGGTAGAGAAATTCCCCTAGTTGTTGAGCGGTAATTGGTTTTTTTCCATATACCCGGATAGACTTTCTTGATTCCAAAACTTGAGTAAAAGAAAAATCTATATTTTTGAGTGATTCCAAATCGGGTTTATACAACTTAATTACATCATCCGACATCCGAGGTTTGACAGCAGGTAATGGGTCAATTTTGCCGAAAAACCGATAAGTCCCCCCCACAGGATTAGAATGTCTCCCTATTCGACTACGTGTATGGAACAATAAATCATGGAACTCCCACTGAGCAAATCCACAATTAGTTTCTTCTAAGATATTCCCGTCTGAAGAAACCTCTGAGAGCATCTGGGCATTCATTAGTAAACTAAGCAACTGCTCGGCAGTGTCTACGGAAATACTAGGTATTTGAGTTGCCAACTCTGTGTAATTGCACGGTTGAGCTAACTGTGCAAGAACAGCAACACCCTGCCAATTAAATAAATGCACCTGCATTTTTGATAGAGGCGACTCTAAGATCATCTGCCCTTCAACTTGATGGATATAAGCAAATCGAGAAAGTATATATCTAGATTTGGCAGAAATTATAGTGTCAGCAAATTGATTATTTATAGCAATTGGTACAGCAGTAGCGATTAGGAGTTCTTCTGCATAGACAGAATGACACAGCCAACCAAGGTAGGAGAATCTTTGCAGGTAGCTATAAAACTTTAATACTGCAAATATTCCCTCATCTCCTTGCACCCAACTATTAAGCTTTTCTATGCTTGCACCTTCATTAGCCAAGCAATGAAATGCCATTTTTAATCCACATTTTTTTGAGTTAAAAGTTAATCTATAATCTGATGACTCAAGAACAAGTGCTTCGACTTCTGGCTGTTCGGTGAAGTAAATCTCTTTTTTAAAACTGAAGACTAACTGCTGTGACATAAGCAAAGCTACTTTAGAAAAACATTGGTATTGGGTTGAGTTCTTCTTCTTTTAGTGGTGCTGATAGCCAACCCATTTGAACGGGAACATCATAAAGTCTTCCAGAGGCAAAACGGGGCCAAAAGTGACGCATTTCTGGAACAATCACCTTGACTACACTTAATCCAATATCTGGGCAAGTTTGGTTGATAACTAAGGTTTCCATGCCGTGTTTGGCAGCAATTTCCACACACTTAAGAACATCTTGCTTTAAGTCATCTTCACAACAATACTGCTGGTAGTCAGTAGATATTTTTAGTGAAGCGTTGGTGTCTGGGGCAAGATAAAGCTGGTTTTCTAAGGTAGCATTTTGAAACCAGTATTCTTTATCAACGTCATCAAAATTGTTCATGGTGTCATGCTGAGATAGCATTGCAAACATCTGATTTAACTCAGTGACAGCCCGATTAATTGCCATTATTGGGTCAAAATGAGTACCGTACCCCAGCATTATTTCCTCTTCTGGTTTATCAATACGGCGAGCAATAGCAGCAAAAGAGGGAATATTTAAGTCGTTAGTGATATCAAGTACCCAAAATTCGTAATTTTTTGTTTGGTAATAATCTCGTAAGGCTTGCAGATATGGTTCATTAAAGCTGTCTAAATCCAATGCAGGCCGTCTCAACCGGTTATACCACCATAATGCCACACAATCCCTTTCTACTAACTCCATAAACCCTTGAAGAATCGCTTCTTCTAAGGTATTTCCAGCCGCATTCCCGTTAGAATTTCCTACACAAAAACGATGACCCTTATCTAATGGATAACCGTAATAACAAAAAGCTGTAGGTAGATATTTAAATGTTTGAGTGGTCAATGACCAAACTGGTGTCCATTCGATTTCCTTATCTTCATCAAACGGTTCAGCCACCCAAGCAAAATGCCCATGTTGTGAGTTCCAGGTTTCGCGTTTTTGATATTGATTAGTGCTGTAGTGCATACAGCTATTTGGGTGAATAGCTTCCGATTTGAGTTGAGTATAAGTCCCTTTGATGCGGTACTTGTCTTCGGTAAAAATACCAGAATAGCGTTCAACTGCTTCACAAAAACCACTGGCTTTTGATTGTATATCAGTTTTACCTTTACCAGCACTCTTATGACCTAACCCCTGGCGCAAGCTATTTAAACTGTCAAATTTTCTATCAGACTGGTGAGCAGCAGCGTAAACATTAATCAAACTACTATCGCTCTCTAGCTTGGGTAACGCCCTAACTAGCCCAGTAATTGGGCTTATATGATGCTCATATTTTTTGAGAGTTTCTTGTGGAGATAAGCAGCGATGTCCACCATCGGCTGTAAACTGTTTTTTATGGCTCTGAAGTATTAGAGGTTGAGGTTTTTGCTGTGGAGAAGAAACACCACACACCCCACATTGAGGACGCTTTACTAAAGTGTGTTGCTCTATTGACAGTGATGTTATGTCAAAGGTGAATACCTTACCTTCTAATTGTTGATGCTCTCCTGTAACTATCCATTTCGCTGTTTCTGTTGCTGCCCAGTTTACCCCCATTTGCAAGCTAGTAGGGAGAATTGCACGAGAAGTAGGAAATGTAGAAATCATTCCTTTTTGCTGCCCAACAGATGTTTCCACTTCTCTGTTACCACGCAGACGTTTAGCTAAACATTCCCAACACCCAGTTTTACCAGGCACAAACAGAGGACCAACCCAAATAACTGCACCTACAGGTTTCACTAGTAACCAAGGTTTTTTAGTTACTTCGGCTTGACGATTAAACTCATCTAGACCTATTTGTAAATAGTCATCAGTTAAAACTACCGTAAAATCTCCATTTTCGCTGACGCTAATCTTCAGGGTTTCTAAGGCAGATATAAACGTATTTTTTTTTACTTTACCAAAACTTGTAACAGCAACTTTTGCATTTATTAGTTTATTTATAACTTTTGTAGAATCTATACCTTGCAAATTCCAAAAGGCTGACTCTTGAGGTGGTAAATTATCTTCAGATTCAGTAAGGTAGCCTTGGCTTTCTAGGCGCATGATAGCATGATAAACCGCGAAAATTGATGCCTCCGATTGTAGTTTTTGGAAAATTTCATCAACTGTATAGCTACCATTTAGCAATGGTGCTAACTGAGTATAAAAGCGACCGATGAGGGCGGTATGTCCTTTTTCGCTGAGAAGGTACACTGTATCCGGCTCTACAACCTCAACATGAAAATGATATTTAAATTTGGGTTTATTGAACATTCTTGTTTATATAATTAACATAAAAAAAGGTTTGTGTTGATGTATTTTCACCTAAAAAAGTCCCTTAATCTAGTACAACACAACATAAATCATTCCTTAGTAAACGCGATTAATCGTGATTTTATGAGCATTTAAAACTATTGAAATAACTTGTTGTGTAGTACTAGAAACAGTGTCAATTATCAATAGACATGTAATTCATCAAAATTCCACTGATGCAGTACAAAGCGAAATTTTCTTCACGCCTCCTGACACACTTTCTAACTCCAATTCTTCTAACTCATCACTAGCCTGTCCAGCGACGAGAGAAGAATCATTAGCCATTGCAGTTTTGACTTCTTCTTTCGTAAAGCTATAACCTTTTTCCTCTCCTATTTCAACAACTATCTCGCTGAAGTTTTCCAAGTTTGTTGCTGTTTTAAGCTGCTCTCTTACTGCTGGAGATTTTGAAACTTCTTCGCTGAAAAATTGTTGTACCTGACTTGTTGCGTTGGTCATAACTTTTCTCTCTTTGTGGTTATCAAGCTAAATAATAAAATCCACAAGATTAGAACACAATACACAATTTTTTGATAATCCTCACATATTTTTAGATGACGATAATAAACGCATACCGTATATAGACTAGTTAATTAATCTTCCTAGCATCCAAATTAGGTTTATGCTTTTTATAGAAATAACCAGTAAACGAAAAAAATGTGAGTATTATCTAAAAAATGTGCATTGCTATTCGGAATTTTAATATCAGAAGATAATCATAATTATGAAGGGAACAGAACAATGGCAAATCAAATCAAAAGTTATGAAGCTCTTCTAGAGCGTTTATGGGCTGATGAACAACTCAAAAATAACTTTATTGCTAACCCAAAAGCCATATTGACTGAGATGGGTGTTCATATTTCTAATTCAATTACAGTTGAAGTTCATGAAGATACTTTAGAATTAAAAAATTTGGTTTTACCGTTAAAGTCAGAATCTCAGGTAGGTAATGTTGCAGAATCAGCACCTGGATTTCAAGCAGTAATACAACAGGCTTGGCAAGATGAAAGTTTCAAATCTCAACTGCTACAAAATCCCAAAGCCACAATTCAAAAGGTAACAGGTACAGACTTATCCAATACTTTAAAAATTTGTGTTTATGAAGACACGAAAATTGTTAAGCATCTGGTTGTGCCAGTTAATGCTGCCAATGAGGAACTGAGTGAATTAGATTTGATGACGGTTGCAGGTGGTATTATTCGCCAACCTATTGGTTTAGTCTTAGACTCACTTTCTTAATGATTTTGAGTAAACACTTTGTAAAATTTTTGTGTTTTGAAAGTCATTTAATTAGGTTTGCCTTAACTTAAAAACTTAGGGAGTTCGATATAACTCGAACTCCTCATTTCTTTACAATTTGGCAGCCAAAACCTTAGTTTCAATATAGATAAACAAAACTAAACTCTATGCAAGAATCAATATCTGTATGTCACAACCAATATATCTTAAAGCCTCAGAGCATTGAATCAGAAGAGTTAGAAAATGCCACCTTTCATGCTAAACAAAGAGCTATTGAAGCACGTCAAACAATTAGTCCTTGGAAAAAGTCTCACTCTCTTTATGAAACCGGAGGGTGGAAAAGCCTATTTGAAAATATTAACCAGCCTCTTAATTTAAGTACTCAATCCAAGGAGTTTCAAACAAGATATAATGAAAGTGCTAATTCCTTAGAACAAGTAGTTGAATCGGCTAAGTTGCCATTATGTCCGAGTGGACAACCAGAAATAGGTAATACTGTTGTGTTTGGTGTTGTAGGCGGTACTGTCGAAGCACCAAGTATCGCTTATCTAACAGAGTCTCAGCCAGTTACAGAGGAAATTCTAGCTTTATCAGACTCAGTTAAGCCTACAGAAATTTTCCGAATTGCATCGTCTTGCCAAGCTGATGCTTGTAGGCATTTTGATGGTGCGAATTGTCGTTTAGCTGTGCGTATAGTCCAGCAATTACCAACTGTTGTGGAAACTTTACCAGCTTGCCAGATTCGCTCTAGTTGCCGTTGGTGGCAGCAGGAAGGAAAAGCTGCTTGTTATCGCTGTCCGCAAATGGTGACGGATAACGGTTACTCATCTAAGATTCTCCAGGAAGTAGGAGATCCGTACAGTAAGTAGGCATTATTAACTTAAATTTCTATTAACATAGGGTGGCAATTTTTGAGATACTTTCTCTATAAATATGCCACCTAAAAATTCTATTTTTTATATAGTGTTTGGCTATTGTTCAGCTTCTCTAATTAGTTGAAAAAGTTTTCGGTTGCCAAAGAATGACAGTCAATTCTGCCATGTCCAAAGCTTGTTTAGCCCTAATGATCGCTCTCAAAAAAGCTTGTTCATCTTGCCAACCAGAGCGAGGTAAGAGGGGCTGAGAAATTAACACCTCTTCAGATAAACTTTCTAGCAGAACTGTAAAAAGCTTTTCATCACTTTCTTTGTTTAAATGATTCATTTTGCTACAGAATAAGAAAATTCCGGTTTGTCTTGCCAAGTTTCTGGCCATTGGATGGAGTCAGCAGTAAAGTGAAGTAGGTCATTCTCTGACCAAGGTGTGCCAAGCGGTTCTTCAATAATGGCAAACTCGCCGTTGTCGAAGGGAATCCCCGGTGCTGGAACTTTGGGATAAACCCGCTCCCTGATTCCGTGCTTTGCCAATTCGAGAGCGCGGTGATGGCAGTAAGGATTATTGCCTCTACGATTGAAGAATACGTGTGCTGTCCAAGTGCAGCCTCCACGACACAACTCAGCAAATTTGCAAGTCTTGCAGAATCCCCATAAGTGAGCTGTTCCTTCGGGTGTACCAGCATTGAGATTGAACCGCAATTCTTCAGCTTGTTCAATGACTTCTTGCAAAGAGCGATCGCGGATATTACCACCAGCATAAGCAGTTGTTGGCAGTGAAGGACAACCTTTAATTGTACCGTCCGCCTCCAACCCTAGAGTAGACAGTCCAGCACCGCAACCCCGCCAAAATCCCCATTCATCACCTTGTCCCCGCAGCAACCGTTCGTAGGGCCCATAGTAACCAATGTTGTTACCAGCAAAAACTTTTACTCCTTCAAGGTGAGCCTGTCGAACGACACGAGCCACCATAGGGTAAAGGTCTAATAGCTCGCTGGGTTGGAGAAGAATATCCGCATTGTCTGCGGCATTTCCCATCGGAACAGTCAGTTGAATTTGCCATGCTCGCGCACCTGCATTGCGGATATGCTCGTAGATGTGAGGGAATTCAGGGGCAGACAGACGATTGATTTGGGTATTACAGCCGAAGGGGATGCCGACTTCCTTAAGGTAGCTCATGGTTTTTAGTCCAGATTTCCAAGAGCCTTTTTTTCCTCGGAGGCGATCGTGAGTTGCTTCCATTCCATCCGTAGAAACGGAAACTTTAGCAATTCCGGCTTCTTTCATGCGCTGTGCCATCTCCAGCGAGATGCCGTAGCCCCCGGTAGTCATACCGCAGAGCATACCAGCCTGGGTAATGGCTTTTGCAATCACAAGCCAGTCTGGACGTAAAAAAGCTTCTCCTCCAATGAGAGTTACTTCTTTAATACCAACATCGGCTAACTGCTGAATAAGGTTAAGAGCTTCTTCAGTAGAAAGTTCTCTATCCCGCGCTTGTCCCGCCCGCGAACCACAGTGACTACAAGCAAGGTTGCATTTCAGAGTGATTTCCCAAACGGCATAACTGGTTCGATGGTATTTGTTAGACATTGCTTTGCCTAGCGTTTTGGTCTTGGGCTGGGAAGTCAAAAGCTTTTATGGATCTATTAACTAGACAAAAGCCATTGTTAAAAAAGCTCGGGTGGTAAACCATACAGAGCAATTGATCCTCTTCCACCAGCGATCGCCTCCAGTTGAGCTTCATTGAGTTCCCCATCAATTGAGGTCGTCTCTAAAATTTCAGCGCTAGCAGTTTCCCATTCTCTTTGAGTAAAAGAATATCCTGCTGCTTGTAAGAAAGTACCACGTTCTTCTATTGGAGAGCTTTCAACTTCAGTGCGGAAATGTTCATCTGTTGTAACTCTCTGATAAAAAGCTTTTGCACTTTCAATAGACATATAATTTTCTCCTATGAATACCTAACACATTAGGAAAAACTAGCTAAGGCTACAATGCACAATCTTTGGATAATACTATGATTTTTTTCGTTTTGCTTTGTACCACTATGGATTCACTAGAGTTTATACAAACTAGTAGATTTATCGACCAACCTTTTTACCTTCAGTAATTCAACTTACTTTTAGCCGCCCCAACATCCAATCAAATCTTTTTCCAGCTAGTGCCACACGGTCTAAAACGTTATCATTCAATTCATCCTCGTATTGTACATCTTTAGCTAACGGTAAACCTTTACTATAAACCCGTCTACCATAACCAAGCTGACTCAACATTCCTTGCAATCTTTGAGAAAGCAAAGTTGCAATAACTTGATAAAAACGAGATGCAAATCCTATATCTTGCTGTAACTTTGCGGCTAATTGCTGTCGTTCAATTGACAAAACAATTGAATCTTCAATAGCTTTAACCGTTGCTAAAGGCAGCCGCCCATCAATGAAGGGTGTTTCGCCGATGATTTCGCCTTTGGATAATCTGGCTATTTCTCTACCAGAAATTTCACTACCTTCTATAGCAGCAAAAGCACGAGCTAAGGGGTTACGCTCATTCTCATCAATAGATAAAGACATGGCTCCATCTAAAAGAATATACAGCCCATCCACAAGCCCACTTTCACGGATAAGTACGGTATTAGCAAGAATTTTTTGCATTTTACCACAATTTGTCATCCAATCGATGTCACTATCATGTAATCCTCCTAACACAAATAGTACATCCCTCAAAGGTTGACTTTGTGCTAAATTGTTACGTCCCTGTTGATTAATGGTGCTTTGAATTCTATCAGAGAGGATAATTGCGATCGCACGATAAAAACGCGAAGCAAAACCAACATCTTGTTGCAATTTTGCTGCCAATTTCTGTTGTGAAATCGACATTACTAAAGATTTTTCTACAGCTTTCACAGTTGTAGCTGTAAGGCGATTCCCTACAAATGGAAGTTCCCCTACTACCTCGCCACTGGATAATCTGGCAATCTCCCGACTAAAAACTTCATCTCCTTCGATCGCTGCAAAAGCACGAGTTAAAGGATTATTATCTGGTTGAGAAATGCTAACTGTTAAAATGCCATCAAGCAAAATGTGTAAAAAATCGGTAGCTTTTCCTTCTTGGATAAGTATAGTGCCAGGAGCTATTTCTCGTTGATGACCTGTCGCAATCATCCAATCAATATCACTGGTAGTTAATTCTTTGAGCAAAACTTCTGTCATAACTAATACCTACTTTTAATTTTATCAGGACTTACGAAAAAACCCTCTGCAACTCTTATACCTTGGCGCACTTGGCGTACTTGGTGAACTAGCGCTGCAAGAAGGTTTCCTTCTGTAGGCGACTGGTGAACCCGGAGGGCGGTTCGTTTTTTCATGATTTCGCATACCTTATATTTATATTTTGGATTCTTCTAAAGACACAAAATTTTCCGTCTCTACACACGAAGTTTTCATCAATCTATCTAAATATTCTTGAATAAACGAGTTCGCCTCTTTTGAAGCTAATTCTTCCAATGTTAAATAAGTCAATGCCATTAACATCAAGGGTTGAATATTAGGATCAGTTAATTTCCGTGCATACTCAGCGTGAAAGCGCTGCAAATTTTCGGCGGCTGCTTTCACTAATGCCTGTATAATCCTAAAAGCCCCATCAGAAAGTAGTGGATTACCCCGATAGTTTTGCAGTCTACCTCCCTCTCGGTAATCAGGAAACGACTCTAAGCCCAGAAATCGCAAACACCAGTCGGCTCGATAATAACCTGTAGCAGCTACAATGCCCCTGTAGTCGGCAATTAGCTCATCAAGGATATTGTTTCGCATGGAGTTAAACAAGCGGCGTGTAAAGTAATGTGTACATTCATGTTCCAGCCGAATTGTTAGTGATAGCTGCTGCCATTGGGATTCTTCAAGTCCTATATCGTTGGCTGAAACGTTGCTATAAACGCCATTACTCAAAATAATCAACTTATCCTGATAAAGTTGCTTCTGTGGTATCAACCGTTGAAATTCTTTTGCCCAACTAATTTCTGAGCTAGCAAAATTTTCCGTCTCCCATTTTTGGCGATATTGACGAATCCGATCCCAGTTATTAAAACCGCTAATTATGCAAGCTCCCATTGAGGTAGGGATTGGCTGGGGTTCATTTCGCTTTGTCAGGGCTTGTACTAAAGAAAGAAAGTCCTCTCGGTTTCCAGCTAGTAATACTGGTATGATGCCAGCCAAGCTTTGATGCAGTATTAATTGGAGTTTTTCAGGTTGTTGTAAAACTAAACCAGTCGCTTCAGGCATTCCATCCGTAGCAATGCCCCTACGAGTAGCAGACAGATACGCCTCAGTTTGGCTGATACCTTCTTTAATGGGGAATCGCAACTGAACCAGTCGTTGTTTGAGTACTTCAAATACTCCTACAACTCTGGCTGCAACGGCGTATTCTTCCCAAGCAGCGACATATAATTCAGGAGTAAGAGGGAACTTGAGAGGATAAGTTAATGTGTTGCGATCGAAAACGTTTTGATTGTATACCAATAATTCCTCCGCCTCTGTAGCAGTAGCTCCAAAGTAGGTGAGGATATCGGTACGAAATGATTGTTTAATCATAGGCGATGGGGGAGTAGGGAGTGGGGAATGGGGAGTTAGGAGTTATAAGAATTCTTTCCCCAATGCTCAATAACTAACGAGTAACGACTAAACCAGCAATCTGATCGGTAATTCCTGTAATTGTCTTACTGATGGGATGTTCAGAGTGACGTAGAGAGAAAATACCAAGGCTTGCTAGCTGCATCATTTCTTCGGAAAGGGGCAAAATACCTGCTACTGGGACGTTGTAGATTTTTTCTACCTTTTGTTGCAAGTCTGCAAAATCTAGGCTTGGTAGCGCTTTATTGATTACCAACAACATTTTTGGCACTCTGAGCTTCCGGGCTACATCCACTGTTACCGCAGTACCTTGGAAGTCTTGATTATCTGGACGTAAAAGAATTATTAGAACATTGGAAATACCAATGGAAAGTAAGGTTTCTTCATTCAGCCCTGGATGTGTATCTATTAATAAATAGTCTAGTTTCAGGCTGCGAATAAGTTGCTGAAAACCATCGTTGAGTCGGATTACATCATACCCCTCACGGAGAATTCTGGCGATTTCACCAGCTTTAATACTAGAAGGTACTAGGTAAAGCTTACCCTTGATAGTACCTGCATTTCCTTGTTCTGCAATGAGAGTATCAGTCACGTCGTAGGCAGCATCTTTAATATCGCATTGTCCCCAGAGATAATCATTGAGTGCGCGTTCTATTTTATTTTCGTTGAGTCCGAAAATAACGTGAATTCCTGGTGATTGGATGTCAGTATCAATAATGCCTACACGTTGTCCTTGAAGCGCCATAGTAGCTGCTATGTTGGCAATCAAGTTTGATTTACCAGTACCGCCACGGAATGAATGAACTGCGATAATTTGTGCCATAGATTACCTCGTAATTAATATTTATTGAGCATTGGGCATGGGGAAGGTAAATTTTAACCAGCAGCGATCGCCCCCCAAAGGCAGCAAAACTCGTCCGTTGGATAGCTGCAAGTTAAACTGCATATTCTTGTCCCCACTCTGGACTTCTACTAGTGCAGGCAAACTTTTGGAGTCAACTTTGGAGTTGCTTGTATGCGCCCACACTCTGAGTTCTTTTTCTTGCTTGTTTGGTAACTGAAAGGTGGCATAGCGCAGGGCTGAAAGTGATGGAATCTCAATTGTGGCTGCTTGGTGATGTTGCTCACCATCGGCATATCCCAACAGCACTTGGGCGATTTTTGGTTGTCCGCCTGCTGTGATTGTGAATACGGAACTACCTCCCAGATGTTGATCTTCTCGTAGTTCTACAACCACACGAGAAGCAAAGGCTCCATAGTTTTTCATAACTAGAGTTGCTCCTAAAGATAGCGCAGCAATTGACAATGCAGTGAACCGCGCCAGGGAATTTTCCCAGATAAATAAGCCGTGGATCAGCAAGATGCCTAAGAATAAACTGTATACACCCACGCTGAACAATGGATGGTTGAGAATCTTCAAAACTACTCCGGGTATAAGTTCGCCTTTGCGCCGACTAGAAACTAATAATAAAACTGGGAAAATACCACCAACAAGGGAGTTGCCAAGGATGCCGGCGAAGGCGAGTATATTGGTAAAGGATTGGACACCAGCTAAGAAAAGCCACTCTGTCAACAGGAAGACTAACAGTAAGGGGCTGATGGATAAGAAGAAGCGACGTTGGTTGAGCAAGGTTGTCCAAAACTTTTTCGTCTGACTCTGATGCTCAAAAGCAAAATTTCCGGCATCAGCTTTCAAACCTCCTTCATAAACTAAAAGCATCGGTGAAATGATTTGTAGACAAGCTCTATCCTGGTTAGCTGATTTGACATCTAAAGCCAAGCGGGTATCCCACTTGCGTAAGTCGGGAAATTGATTAAATAGCTCTTTAATATCCCAATATTCAGCGATGGTAATTTCTACAGAATCAACTTTGCCGCTTAACTGAATATCTACACGAAACTTAGATTGAGTGTCTGATTGTCCCAAGTAGGTTAAACCAATATGGGGAATCTGGCTGGATTCTCCAGAGGGATGTAATATTAACATTCCTTGTTGGCGAGGTAAGCTTAATACAGATTTCGGTCGGGCTGGCAACCACTCTTTAGCTAAGTTTACTAGGAGACTGGAACTACGTAGCCAAGCCATTCCCAAAAGTAGGGTGACTAAAACTGCACCCAAAACTGTGACGATGGAACCTACTTCTCGTGCTAGTGGTTCTAAAGCGGTGCCTGATTGTCCTGCTAGCAATTGGGGGGCGATCGCTCCATTGACTGCTAACACCCAAATGCAAAACAATATAGTCAAAAAAGCTGTTCCCGCGACGCTACCCCAAATCAAGGAGGTGGCGCTAGAGTCACGAGGAAGTATGAGTTTGCCACATTCCCCGACATACACATGACCAAAGTAAAGCATCAGGCTGACACCGAAAATCCTCTGTAGTATCCCCGGTTGGAAATGACCATCAAGAAAGGGCAATTTTACATATAATAAATTTTCTAGTTGAACATGACCCAATGCCAGCAGTGAAAGGATCAGCAGCAAACTCACGTTGATTACTGCCAAAAATACCATTAAGGCGACGGTGAAGTTCAAAGATTTACGCGATCGCAAATACAATCCTGCACCAAAAAGCAATGCTGCCCACAATGCTGCTGGCAAGGGTGTAAAGCTGGCCATCGTCACCGACAAACCAATATAACAAGCTAATGCAATCAGAAAAACCCGGATACCGACTGCAATAGAAAGTATAAATGAACCTGCATTTCCTAAATAATTAGATACTAATTGTTTGATAAAAGAATTCCCATAACGGAAGTCACCACTACGCCCAACGGCTTCTGCCATACAAGCCATCGTCAAGATGTTGATAGTACCAATAATCAGCAAAAAGGCAATGGTAACTAATGGCCCAACATCAGCCACAGCAATGGGCAAGGCTAAGAAGGCTTGGGGAAGCCCTAAAGCAACGGTGAGTATGGAAGCTAGCCAGAAGGGGGGCAGAGATTCTAGACTTTGGGCGATCGCTGCACTCATCCAACGCCACTGTTCAATCAGTGGCAATTGGGATGCAAAAATAGTTAAAATTTGTTTTCTATAAAAGCGGGAATAAGCCACCTGTACCGTTTTCTCATCCAAACCCAAAGCGGCGCGGATGTGAGGCACTACTTTCTCAGTGAAAGTGTATTTTTGTCCCAAAGCATGGGCGATCGCAGCTTTCAATTTAGGATTTTCTGGTACTAGGGATGCCCACTGACTGGCGTAGCGTTCCAAGTGCTGAATAGTGGGGTGCAGTGGTGGCGCATTTCCTAAAGCAAAGGCTTCTAAGAAAGCTAAATCACGCTCATTGGTAGCTTGCTCTGTTAAGGAAAACTCCACTAGCGATCGCGCCACTATTTGCGCCGTCCGACTCTCGATCAAAAACAGTAGCGTATTCGCTCGTCTCGCAGGTAAACCCGCCAGCACTTCCTCCCGTGATATCAGTTCGTCGTCGGATGACATGATTTATACCTCAGTATTTAGCGATCGCTCTTTCAAAGATTGGACTTTACTCTGCAATCTCCGGTAGTACTCTGTCTCAGTTTCGCTAACAGTTACCGTCTGTTCTCTCAGCTTTTGAATTTTCATTTGTAACTGCTGAAAGTGTTCATTTTCCGTAATTTCCGCAACATGGTTAGCTCTTTTGGTTTCATCAATTTCAATGCGAAGTTCTTGGACTTGCATTTTCAACTTCTGGTCTCGCATTCTGACTTTTTCAGCCATCTTCAAGAAAACACGCACCAATTGACCGATATCATCTTGGCTATGAGTTGATTTCGCCAAATTCTGATGCAGTTCCAATACATAAGAATCAAAATCATCATGTTCTAGTGCTTGAGCTGCTTCTGTAAGGGCATGAATCGGTTGAGAAATTCTTCTTGCTAACAGTAACGCCATCATCGCTGTGATACCGCCCACAACTATCACACTGCTGCCGTGCAGCCAAATCAGCCGGTTCAAAGGTACAGCGAACTGTGCTTTGGGTTGGCTGATTCCTAAAACCCAGGATTGTTCTGCTAAAGGTGCAAAACCAACTATGCGGGGCATATCTTGGGGTGGAAAGCGATAGGTTGCGTGACCTATTTGTTTAGCTTTCACCATCACTTTCAACTCTGCAATGTTTAAGCTCTGAATCTGCTCCAGCCCATAACGTCTGTCGGTGGCAATCTGCTTTAAAATCTCAGGGGAAAGAGGGATGAGGCTATGGTACAGCAGAGATTTATTGGTATGACTAATAATTACTCCCTGTTGGTCAATTAGAAATGCGTAGCTTTGAGAACCTACTTGTAATGTATTGACGATTGCCCAAATATCTGCTCCTCTAATTTTAAGTACTAATACTCCGACAATTTCACCACTGGGCGATCGCACTGGGTGAGAGAGAAACATTCCTGGTCGTTTCGTCGTTTTACCCACCAGAATACTAGATATATAGGAGTTACCCTGAATGCTAGAGCGGAAATACTCACGGAAAGCGTAATTTTGACCAACAAATGTGGGATCGGTAGCTGCAACAGCACGTCCCTCTTTATCCATGATAAAAATAGCATCAAAGTCTGGATTAGAGCGGAAGACATTTTGTAGCGTTTGTTGCATATCATTACGCAAACCTGCTCGTTCTCCAGAGGAGGTAGCAGCGAGGAAATTTACCACATTGCGATCGCTACTAACTTGAACCACAATCCGCCGAATATCAATAATTAATTGGTCAAGACGACTAGCAACACTAGTAGCTAATAGTTCTAACTTGCGGTATTCTCCAGCTTCTACACTATCTAAGCTCTGTCGCAGATTGTAATAGGAAATGAAGCTCATCGGTATCAGCGCCGCCGCAACCAATGCCGCCGAAATCTTAGCAGCGATCGGCCAAGCTGGAGGGTAAAAAAAACGATGAAAATGCTTCATTTTAAAATGTAATACCTGTTGAGCTAAATTTTTTACATAACCGTATAAATAGGAAGCTTTAATGCCAAAATTGTTTTACTGCTCCTCATCTTTAGCAGCTTAGGAAAGCTAACTAACTACTTCAATGCACAATCTTTGTATAGGACTCACATTTTTTTAGTTTTTACCTCAACACAATTCAGAAGTCAGAATGAATTCTGACTTCTGTACGAAAAAGCAGATGGCGCAGCGTTAGCGAGTCCGCGTACTCTTGCGGAGGACAAGCTAGGCGTAGCGTCTCGTAGAGAGCGTCATTTTGAATTTTTAATTGTTAATAATTGTGCTTTTCTCCAAGCTTGGGGAGTAGTGTCATGATATTGGCGAAACTGGCGGAAAAAATGACCTTCATGCTGATAACCTACTGTTTCAGCAATCTGATTCACGCACAAACTACTTTCAAGTAATAAGGTACGTGCTGCTACCATCCGACGTTCGACAATCCAATGATTCACTGTTTGTCCCGTATGACGGCGTACTAAGTCAGTTAAGTAAGCAGGACAGTAACCAACAGCAATAGCCACATCTTGCAAGCTAATTGATTGATGGTAATTTGCTTCAATGTACTCGAAGACTTGACTCAGATGAGAGTCAGAAGGAAATATCGATTGGGAGTTTACCGATTTTGTAGTTTCAGACAAAGGTGAAACTAGAGTTTGCGGGAAATGTGCAGCGTAATACTCTTTCATTGCTGCTTGTTTTTGCAATCGAGTTACGATCGCCGCCAATAATTCCTCTACCGTTGAGGGTTTGGTAAGATAGTCATCAGCTCCCAAATCCATACCTTGGCGAAGTTCAGCCTTAGTAGCCTTAGCAGTCAGAAAAATGAAGGGGATCATAGCTGTGGTAGGGTCTTGGCGCAGAGTTGAGAGAACGCCGTAACCATCTAGTTCTGGCATCATAATATCGCAAAGCACTAAATCTGGTAGATTTTCTAGCGCCTTCTGCACACCAACAAGACCATTTTTTGCACCGATGGCTTCAAAACCTTCTGTCTCTAGACTATCTACAAAGATATCTCTGGTTTCGGCCTGATCTTCAATTACCAAAACTTTTGTCATAGTTGGCTCTGATGTTAACTGATGAATTCTTAGTCAATCAAAAGCACAAAAATTATACACAAAAATCATTTCATAGATCATATTAATTTGACCCCGGTGCAAAGTTTACAAACTTTAGCGATCGCTGCTAGTAAACTCTCTACTGTACAAGGTTTAGTAACATAGGCATTTGCTCCTAGATCTATGCCATAGTACCGTTCCACATCGCTAGTCTTCGCAGTCAAAAAAATTAACGGAATCTTTGCTGTCAAAGAGTTCTGGCGCAGCGTAGTCAGAACACCGTAACCATCAAGTTCTGGCATTATAATGTCACAAATCACTAAGTCAGGCAAGTACTCTTGTGCTTTATTGACACCAACACGACCATTTTCTGCACAAATGGTATCAAAACCTTCTGCTTGCAGGCTTTCTACTAATATGTCTCGCGTTTGCGCCTCATCTTCAATTACTAAGATTTTTTTCATCATTTACCAGTTTATCGGTCTTTTTACATTAACGAATGCCAAACTCAATGACAATGCTTTTTCTTTAAACGAAACTAGCGCTTTTTTAGCTTTCTTAGCAGAAGTCTCGTACTATAGTCATTACTCTTGTCAGCTTTTTACTCTCTCACAAATGATTTAAGATTGCTATAGTGGTTGTTTTAAGAGTAATGTAACTGTAAAAATAGTACCTTTCCCAACTTCACTCACCACATCAATTTGACTATGATGCAAGTCTACAAGTTTTTTGACAATTGCCAGCCCTAATCCATTACCTGGTATGTCACCTACATTTCCACCTCGATAAAATGGCTTAAACAACTGTTGTTGATCTTCTAGCGAAATACCAATTCCCTTATCCTTAACTTGAAAAATAACTTTTTCATCTTGGTAAGACAATATTAAATCAACCTTAGTATTTATTGGAGAATATTTAATCGCATTTGAAAGTAAGTTCATTAGAACTGGTTGCAGCAATTTTTTATCTGCCCACACTGGTTTACAATCACCTTTGCTAACGAAGTTAACTGCACTTAGGCTATTTGTTTGCAGGTTTATTTCTGCTACTATCTCACGGCAAAATAAGTTTAAATCAAGCGGTTTCATCTCACACTGTAGCTTTCCGGCTTCCGCACTCCCAATCAAAAGAACTTCATCCATTAAGTGACTAATCTGTTCAGTTGCTGTTTGAAGACGCTGCAAATACTGGAGTTTTTTCTCATCGCTCCAGT
Source organism: Nostoc sp. C057 (assembly GCF_013393925.1). Lineage (NCBI taxonomy): Bacteria > Bacillati > Cyanobacteriota > Cyanophyceae > Nostocales > Nostocaceae > Nostoc > Nostoc sp. C057. The sequence goes on from NZ_CP040288.1 coordinate 153,372, forward strand.
GGTGACTATGACGTTTCAATAAACTAGTGGAATACGAAATTACATTCAGGGGGCTGCGGAATTCATGAGAAACCATAGAGACAAACTGCGCTCTACCTTCAGCAAGTTGTTTTTCTTGTTCTAGAAGTCGGCGATTTTCTAATTCTGCTTGTTGACGTTCAGTGATGTCTCGAAAACTCCATACTATGCCAATAATTTCTTCACTGAGCTGTAGAGGCTTACTACATCGCTCGAAAAACCTGCCATCTTTCAATTCCAGAATATCATAGCTTTCAAAATCTTTTTGGCTATTGAGTTGTTGGATATTTCTGCACAATATTTCTGGATTGTTAATTTGGCTTATGTAAAAAGTTAGATATTGCTGATAGTTACATGAACTAATAATAGAATCTGGAACCTGCCACATCTGAGCAAACTTCCGATTGGAGCTAATAATATCTCCGTCACATCCAATAGCAATAACACCGCAATCGATAGATTCTAGAGTTGCTTGAAGTAAGGAAAGAGAATTCTCCAGTTTTGCTTTTAACCACTTGTACTCAGCCCTTTCATGAGATAATTGCTGGTTGACGTATTTTGTTTCGGTTAAAAGCTTCTCTACTCTGTATTCTAGTACCTGATTAGCCTTAGACAAGACGAATGAAACATGCTTGCGTTTGCTGATATATCGGATCAAGATACAACCATACTCTCTGCTTTCATATTCCATATAGCTAGCAGTGATTTCCACTGTTAACCACTGGTTTTCTTGAGTCTGATGTATAGATTCAAAATATAAGGAACCCTGTTGTCTAATAGTTTTCCAGCAGTTGGGCCATACTTCTAGTGAAAAGTCTAATATTACATCATATATGGTCATAGAAAGTAATTCCTCGTAGGAATGACCTACAAAATTACAAGCTGCCTGATTGACATATATAATTCGTGCATCTGAACTTATCCAGAAAACTGGATCTGTTAAACGTTCCATTAAAAACTTGCTAAATTGCAACTCTTCTTCTAATTGCAATGTGTCGGCTTGAGAATTGTGTAGCTCAGAGAACTTGTTTGTAAAAATCATAAGTTTCAATAGCTAATCATTTATAATTAACCGAATTTATTTGCAATACCTTCGCCAATTTACAAGGGTGAGATGATGATGCTTTAACAATTAACTCCCATTTCTTTGAGGTTTGGCAAAAACAATCAGTTTCCTACAAGGGTTTTTTAACGTATTGACAGCAGGATAAGGGTTTTAGATGACAAACTACATTTTTATCGAAACGCTTATGTATGCTTGATTTTGCCACTTTTGCCAAAATTTATCTAGGCTCTTATTTTGGCAAAGGTATTGTATTTACAACCCATTTTAATCACGCCTCAAATTTAAGGCGAATCGTCGGAATTAGAGCCTGGCTGCAAATTCAGGTCTAGATTGTTGACATTAAGCTCCCAATCGCTCAAAGTCGCGTCCTTTGAGTAAACCACGAATCCCGAATATTCGCTCTCTTCTGGCAAAAAGTTCGTAAGGAATCGGGTAGTAGCATCGACTAAGGTAAAATCGCCTGAAAATTCTTGTCTAGTTAGAATAGCTCCCAGCACTGGAGTAGCATGAAATATACTTGCTACTACCAAACCAATCAGGGCGACGCTAACCTTGGGGAGTCGAACTTGATTCATGGAAGGGGTATGCTATTTAAAATTTCTCAGCAGATGATATCACATCCAACGCAACTTCAGATATATTCGGCGTATTCCTGCTGTTATGTACTTTAAGCAAGGTAAGTTGACCAAAACAATAGTCGGTTATTTGACACTTGGGCGAGAACTTCTAACAAACCGTGATGCTAAAAGAGCAAAAGCGCAGTTAAAAGCTGGGGAGAACTCGATTTGGAAACCTGATTTTAACAAGGGGCAGTTGCTACCTGCTGTGTTGTTACTTGAAAATCTCAATCTGTTGCAGTTTCTCACGCCAGACGTTCCGTTGCGGGGGTCTGATGAGGCGATGCAGGAGTTTAAGGCAAGGGCTGTGGAGAATCGCTATGTCATCAAGAATTACTTGAATGTCACTATCTCGGACAAACTTACACCTGTGGCGATCACGCAGAAGTTGTTGGACAAGATTGATTTACGGTTGTCTTATGTTGGACGATTGGGTCAGAGGGGAAATAGGGAAAGCGTTTATAAGTTTGCTTATTCCGATGATGGACGCGACTTGATTTTTGGGCAGTGGTTAAATCGGGAGTTGGTGTCAGTCACTAATAATTCAGTCACTAATAATATAGATAGAAAAATACCACTCACTGACACAACACAACAATCACATAATTTAGATTTGGTGTCAGGGACTAATAATATAGTAGTAACAACACCACTCACTGACACAACACCACATCCCATAGAAAATGAGGCTGTCCAAGGATGGAAGGGTCTAAGACTGCGAATCAAGCAGGGATTGGACAGTGCTGGTCGCTTCTACACTGAGCTAGTCTCTAAAGTGGGCGAAGCTATTGGGGTGGCTGATGGCGAACCGTTTTGGAATGAGTATTTGGGTCAGTGGCAGGTCTGGGTTAACTTTGGGAGCGAGTGTAGGTCTGTGGTGTGCGATTGGTTGGTGGAGGTTAACTAAAATCACACTTTCGACCAAGTTAACTTTGAGCCTGAGCCAGAATCGGTAAGGTAATCACAAATTCTGTGACAACGCCTGGGGTAGAATTCACATCCAAAGTTCCACCATGTTTTTCTACAACAATAGATTGAGCGATCGCTAATCCTAATCCTGTTCCTTTACCAACACCTTTGGTAGTAAACAAGTCGTCAAATACTTTTTGTTTAATTGATTCACTCATCCCTTGACCATTATCAGCAATCTTCACCTCAACCTGTTTGTTTTTCAATGAGGTGGTAATCATAATCTGATTAGGATTGGCTTTAATCTCCCTAAAACTCCGGCCTGTATTTGATTCATCCAAGGCATCAATAGCATTCGCTAGTATGTTCATAAATACCTGATTTAATTGCCCTGGAAAGCATTCTACTTCCGGTAATTTCCCGTAGTTTGTGATAACTTCAATCTTCGGACGTTGCTCATTTGCTTTCAGACGATGTTTAAGAATTAGAATGGTACTATCAATGCCTTGGTGGATATTGAAAGGTATTTTGTAGTCTTGATCGGAACGGGTGAAAGTGCGGAGACTGGTACTGATATCTTTTAGTCTGTCACAGGCTATCGTCATCGAATCAATCATTTCTGGTAAATCTGATAAGCTATATTCCAAGTCAATTTCTTCAGCATGGATGAGAATTTCATCTCCGGGAGTGGGGAACTTTTCTTGATAAAGCTTTAAGTGTTCAACAATATCATCAAAGGTGGGTTTAGCTTGTTTGATACTGGCAGCAATAAAGCCCAAAGGATTATTCATTTCGTGAGCCACTCCCGCAACCAATTGACCAATAGAGGACATTTTTTCGCTTTGGAGCAAATGAGCTTGGGTGTTTTGTAGTTCTTGAAGAGTTTGCTCTAAATCTTTCGCTTTTTGCCGTAAAGTTTCTTCCGCTGCTTTGAGTTCGTTGATATCCCTTGCGATTGTCGAGAAATATTCAACTTCTCCATCAGGTGATTTGTGAGCAACAATTAGTTGGGATATGGGAATTTCTCGCCCATCTGCTTTTAAAAGAGCCGTTTCCCCGACCCAATCACCGACTCGAACTGATTCTGGTAATCCTTGATTCTGGATAATTTCATTTGCCCATTTCGGATGATTTTGGCACAAATTTCTCCCCTGAAGCGATTCTTTTTCCCCCATTTCTAACATTCGGCGAGCTGCTTTATTAAAATAAAGAACCTGCCCAGTTAAGTCAGCAGTGCTGATAAAGTCTGGTGCTGCTTCTAGAATTGCCAACAACTTCGCCTGTTCTTTCTCGGCTTGTTTATGCTCACTAATATCACGAGATACACCAACAGTCATTATCACTTGACCCAGTTCGTTACGGATCGCAGATTTGATCGTATGGAATAGGCGTACTTCGCCATCGTACCGATTTACTGGCTCTTGGGGAATTTCTAGGGTCTGTCCACTTTCAAATACGTAAGCATCATCTTTGATATATTGCAGGGTATGATCTGGTTCGCTGAAAGGTGCATCAATCATATTTTGAAGCTGTGACTCACTCATCCCGTAATAATCACGAAATGCCTTATTTGCCCAAATAATCCGAGATTTAGCACCTTTAACCAGTACCATATCTGTAATTGCATCAAGAATTTGCTGATAGGTCTTTTCGTTTTCGCGCAGAGCGCTTTCAAAAGACTTTACTTTTGTAATATCCTGTACTGTTGAGACAATACTAGTTACCTTGCCATCAACGTTAGTTATCGGAGTGTGACACCAATCACAAATAATCACTGTTCCATGTTTTGTCAGGTTCTTACTGAGATTATCACCTCCCACTTTCTCTTCAATTAATAACTCCATTATTTTGATGACCTCTACTCTCTCACTCTCTGGCACAATTATTTCTGGTACTTGACAACCCAGTACTTCACTTTTGCTGTATCCAAATAGCTGTTCAGCAGCCGGATTCCATTGTATTACTTGAAATGCTGTATTCCACTCAATTAAAGGCAAAGGATTACGTTCTATAAGTAATAAAAATTTATCTTGCAACTGTTTCAAATCTGGCTCTGCTAATTGATGTTCAATTTCCTGACCATTTCTACTAACTTCATCAACTTTTAGCAATTGGTTTACAGAAAAATTGTTACCGGATTGAATGCCTTGCTGTTGAAAGTTCATCCTGCTCTAACTGACTAATATATTTGCTTGGTACTTAAATCTAGGATTCCCTATTCTTTAGGTAATGTAACATTCCTCTTTCTAATAATATCCATCTGTTGGAAATCGTAGTAAAAAGAGGACAATTATAAAGGCAGAAGTACGTCCCCAAGAGTAACTTGAACGAGATGCGGCTTACGCAGATAAAATATAGACTCAGTATGGACTTGAAATTACGCAGAGGGGCAAAGGAGCGCCCGATTGGATGGAATGGATGAGATAATTTGTCGGGCACAAATAGCGATCGCTATCTGTTACAAAAGGATAGTGGATGACTCGATTAAATATTTCGCTGCCAAAGAGAATCAAAATTTAGGAGTAGTCAAAGCTAAGAAATTTCTAGCCTCGAAGCTAGATTTGTCTCCTTGGGCTGCGCCCTCTTGAAAAAATGCAATTACCCTAATCTCTCACTGATGGGGGCGAATCTGGGAATACTAAATGCTAAGGTCTTAAAAATTCAAAAGAATTATGATTAGCAGTGTAGTTACCATTCCCGGCTATCAAGTCAGCGAAGAACTCTACAACGGTTCTAGAACCTTGGTTTATCAAGCAGTTCGAGAGACTGACCAACAGCCTGTGGTCATTAAGCTGCTGAAAAATCCTTACCCTAGTTTCATCGAACTTTTGTCGTTTCGCAATCAGTACACCATAGCTAAAAATCTCAACTTACCTGGAATCATTCAAACCTATAGCTTGGAAACGTACCAGAATGGCTATGCATTGGTAATGGAAGACTTTGGAGGAATTTCCCTAAAGCAATGGGGAACTGTACCAAGTGTCATTGAATTTTTGCTTTTAGCGATCGCCCTGTGCAATATATTAGATATTCTCATTCGTCATCGGATTATTCACAAAGATATTAAACCTGCCAATATTCTGATTAATCCAGAAACTTGTGATATCAAACTCATTGACTTTAGTATTGCATCTCTGCTACCACGAGAAACCCAAACCCTGAAAAGTCCCAATGTGTTAGAAGGAACACTCGGTTATTTGTCACCGGAACAAACCGGACGAATGAATCGTGGTATAGACTACCGTACTGATTTCTATTCTCTGGGTGTAACTTTTTATGAGTTACTGACAGGGCAATTACCCTTTCAATCAAACGATCCAATGGAGTTAGTGCATTGCCATATTGCCAAACTTCCACCTCTAGTACATGAAATTAATCCAGAAATTGCACCGATACTCTCAGAAATTGTCAGCAAATTGATGGCGAAAAATGCCGAAGACCGCTATCAGAGCGCATTCGGACTGAAATATGATTTAGAAACTTGCTTGCATCAACTCCAGCAAACGGGCAAAATTGAAAGTTTCCCTATTGGGCAACGGGATGTTAGCGATCGCTTCATTATCCCCGAAAAACTCTATGGTCGGGAAGAGGAAGTCAAAACTTTGCTAGCAGCATTTGACCGTGTTACTAATCATCAAACGGAACTGATGTTAGTCGCAGGGTTTTCTGGGATTGGGAAAACAGCGATTATTAACGAAGTTCATAAGCCGATTGCCCAACAACGAGGCTATTTCATCAAAGGCAAGTTTGACCAATTTAATCGGAATATTCCTTTTTCTGCCTTTGTACAGATGTTTCGAGATTTAATGGGGCAATTGAGCCGTGAAAATGATACTCAATTATCAGCTTGGAAAACCAAAATATTAGCAGCGCTGGGTGATAATGGGCAAGTTATTATTGAGGTAATTCCAGAACTAGAACAAATTATTGGTCAACAACTACCATCACCTAATTTATCTGGAACTGCGGCTTAGAATCGCCTTTAATTTACTCTTTCAAAATTTTATCCAAGTATTCACTACCAAAGAACATCCTCTGGTGATTTTCTTGGATGATTTACAGTGGGCAGATTCAGCATCTTTGAAGTTAATGCAGTTGCTGATAGATGATTCAGTGAGGGGATATTTATTATTAATTGGAGCTTACCGAAATCATGTGGTTTCTGTTGCTCATCCTTTGATGTTGACACTAGAAGAGATTGCTAAAGCCAAAGTCTACAATTAACATTATTACACTAGCACCATTAGTACAGTCAGCTTAAATCAACTAGTTGCCGATACCTAAGTTGTTCGCAAGAAGTCGCACAACCACTAAGTCAACTGGTGTATCAAAAGACCAAAGGGAATCCATTCTTTAGTACGCAATTTCTCAAAGCACTGCATGAAGATGGACTAATTCAGTTTGATTTTGATCAGGGGAATTTGGCAGTGTGATATTCCTCAAGTGAAAGCGTTAGCTCTAACGGATGATGCTGTTGAATTCATGGCATTGCAGTTGCAGAAGTTTGCCAACATCGACCCAGGATGTTTTGAAATTAGCAGCGTGCATTGGTAATGAATTTGACTTAGCAACCTTGGTGATCACTTAGAGGCGCTAGAGCTCAAATAATCTGCCCACAACATCAGAAGCTGAAACTGCAACAGCCCTATGGAAGCTTTACAAGAGGGCTTAATTCTCTACCTCAAACTGAAGTTTATAAGTTTTATATAGGTCAAGAGACTCAAACAATTGCAGGGCAAAACTCACAAGTAGTTACTTATAAGTTTTTCCCACGATCGCGTCCAACAAGCTGCTTATTCTTCCTGACTTACCTGACGATGAGAAACAGACTACTCACTTAAGGCTGGGCAGCTACTATTAAATAATATTTCTCCAAGCGATCAACAAGAGAATTTTTCCAAATTGTTAGTCAATTGAATATGGGTTTGGGGTTACTTACTCAACAGACCGAACGCAATCAACTAGCTCAATTAAATCTGGTCGCTGGACGGAAAGCCAAAGCTTCTACTGCCTACACTGCTGCGTTTCAATATTTAACACTAGGAATAGAGTTGTTACCAGCAGGGCAGATGGCAAAATCAGTATGCTTTGACGCTAGCACTGTATGAGGAAGCCGCAGAAGCAGAATATTTAAACACCCACTTTTGAACAAGCTATCAGTCTAGCAGATTTGATATTGCAGCAAACCACGCATCTGTTTGGACCAGAATTAAGACCTATGAGCTAAAAGTTCAAATTTATATCGCTCAAGATCAGCAAGTTCAAGCTATTGAAACAGGGTTTAAAAGCATTAAAGCAATTAAAAATTCCATTGATATTACCTAAAGTGGAGCAGGGAAAATTCATTTAAAGCGACTACCAGAGTTGACAAGTTTAGCTAATATTCCAGAAATGGCAATCCTATAAGAATCTCTGGCTGCACTGCGATTGCTGATTAGCATTACTCACTCCCTGTTCACCATGTCGAAACCGGGAGATGTTTCCGTCAGTAGCGCTGACAATGCACCATCTTTGTCTTGAGCAGGGACATTCATCCCATGGCTGCTTATGTCTATGGTATTTTATGGCTTATTTCTGTCTGCTGTAATTAAAGATGTAGACACTGCTTATCCCACTCAGGTCAGATATCTCTAGAGCTACTAAAGCAATACCATGCTAAAGGACTCCAGTTCCAAAAGAATTTATATGCTCTTTGTGTTTTTATCTGTGTGCTTGTAAGGAGAGCATGGTCAGAAATACACTTAGAATTGTTACGAGAAGGTATGCGGGTGTGGTCTAGAGGTCGGAGACATCAGATCATAGCTATTCAATGATGGCTGAGTGTACGCATTTATTCTGATTGGAGAACCTCTAAATTCTGTTGATAAAAGGAGCAAATAAAATATATTGATTTACTTTTAAACTTCAAACAAAAGCATTGTCTTGATTATGCCCAGATTTGAACAACTCCTTTTCGCTTCCTCGGACAAACTTCTGACCACTTTCAATTGACTGGTACTGATTTTAATGAGACGGAAATGCTACTACATTTTCATAAAACTCATAATCATCAATCATATTTGCCACCTATGTAGCTAAAACAATTGTGCTTTATAACTTTGAAAAGTATGGACAGGCTGCCAATTAGTAGAGCAAGCCACAGGTTGCGATGGAGCCTTTGGCCCACTACTTGTTGCCGGACATAGCTTTTACTACTCTTTGTCACTTACTTGCATGGTATACTGACCGCGATAAGAAGTAAAAAGAAGATTGCTTAAATCAAGTAGCTACCAGCAAAAAAAACTCATGCAATACTGGGCTGATCTTGCTAAAAGTAATTACCAGCATAAGTATGATTTAGTCGAAGCAGAGATAGACATAGTGATACAAAATTCTACACTCCGAAAGCAATGGAGTATTAAGATCGCGCCATTGCAGTAGCTAAAGAAAACAGCTACCTCAACAAAGAAGCACTTAGCAATGAATTAGCAGCCAAAATTCTACCTCAAGTGCAGGCAAAGAAAAGGGTAGAAACTTAAACCTACATCCAAGAAGCCTACTACTGCTACGCTCATTGGGATACCAAAGCTAAAATTGATGACTTGGAAACACGTTATCCCCAATTACTACAATCTATTCTGCAGCAAAAGCAATTCACTCTCAACCCTTAAAAACCCTTGCTATACCTGCCCGCACGATTCATCAACCAGCACCAAACATCTGAAAAGCTCCAGTAGCACTTCTATCTCTGAAGCCTTAGATTTTGCCACCATCCTCAAAACTTCCCAGAGCCTTTCTAGCGAGATTCCAGTTAGACAAATTGCTCCAAAGGCTTGCTTAATGCACGATTATGACCAATGCTGGAGCCAGTAAATGTGTACTGATGTTGATGCGGGAGAATGACTTGCGAGTAGAAGCGATCGCTCAACTTGGACTTAGGAACCCAGCATTGGACTAGCACTGCCAATGAATCGAAGTTTTGATATTCCTGTCAGTCTGATTTACACTGTCAAGCACGCAGTCTACAATCCCTTGTGATCGATGATGCCAGAATAGAGGCTGTTCTAGTGGCTGGTTTCTACATCACGAAGCACCAGCCAAAAGCCTACTGTGTAATCCCATCGTGCATCAGGGTAAACTGCTTTGGAATTTACATATCTGGGAAATAACCTGGCTACGGAAGGCTTTCAAATTGGTTTGAGAAATAGTAGGGGTGCGATATTCTTTTTGGGTTATTCTGGAAACTACGTATTAAATCCATTGGGATCAGTCTTGAGCGAATTCACCCTCGCCCAAGACTGTTTTTTACCGGAACTTAAACGACATCACGGTAGCTTTCGATAAACCCACCTCACCAGTTGCTAGCTCTTGGAGATTGCGCTGTTCGTCTAACAACTTGATCCGAATTTCTTCCATCTTTTGCTGCAATTGACTGCGTGTATCTGAACCCAGATTCTTAGACTCAATCGCTGGATCATTAACAATAGAGTCCAAGTGCGCCATCATCGCCTCCAAGCTACTGCCAGCCTCCGGGTCAGCATTCGCTAGTAGCACCTGAACCTTCATCAGATGGCGTTGCATTTTCTTCTTGAACTGTACGGGCTTCCGTCCTGGCTCCCAATCGGCTAGTTCAGAGAGAAGCTGCGCGGCGAGTTGTTCACCGCCAGCGATCGCTGATTCCCGTAGCCTTTGCTCCAGATTTTGGTCATACTGTTGGATGAATCGCGTGATTTGGTCTAAGCATTCAGCTTGTTGCTGGTTCAGTTGTTCGGACAATGCCGGGATAATCACCGGGCGACCAATGACGACTTGCAAATAGTCTTCGAGATCGGTCAGAGTCGGGAATGCTCTTAACAAGTTGGCTTTAACTGACTCTTGCTTATCCTGCGCTAATTCCCAAGTGTTAAGTGAGAGAAACTGGTCAATCCGTTCCTGATAATCAATAAGTCCCGCTTCGTAATCAGCTTTTAATTGATTGCGTAAACCAGGGGCGATATTATCTCTGATATTGATTAGCTGATTCCAAACGAGTGGAGCCAAATCAATAGGACAGACCCAATCACCAGTATCAGCAGACATCCACTCTTGAACCGAAGCAATCTCTTGACGCAATTGGGCAGCAGCTTCATCAAGCTTTTTAAATACCTTTATACCTCGCAAACCGACTTCGGAATTTGTGACTTTAACGAGGTCTGATTCAATTTCAGAGACTTCAGCTTTTAAAACATCTGCCCATTTGGGTGCGGCAGACTTTGTACTTTTCTTTAGTTGAATACGAAAGCGAATGCGGGTTTTATTTAATTGCGAGAAATTGTGGCGCTCGACTACTGCATCAGTTAGGAAATTTGTAGCAATAGGGTTGTCAATTGCTTGTACCATTATTATTGACCTCAATCATTATTTTTCACTCTCAATTAAGCGAAGCTTTCTTTGTGGCTATTTCTCAATTTGTGGATGTCCGTAGTAGCCCTATAGATTACTTTTTTAGAGCTTTTTTGTAGCCGAATATGCCTTTTAATGACTGGTGGTTTATGTATTGACATAGCTCAAAATAGTTGAAGTTGCTGCGAATTATCTTGTACCACAGGCTTGTTATAAGTCATGCCTTCGACTTCATAACAGCGAGTCATAAGTTTGTTTCGATTTAGCCGAAAGCTGGCTTTTTTCTTTTGATTTGGCAGAGGTAGAAACAGATACTGTGGATGTTGGATAGTACCTGCATCGCCTAAGTATCGACAATGTGTACCATTAATTTGGTAAACTTTTGATGAGCTTAACAGTGTCGCGTCATACACTTTGATCAAATTTGTTTCCATCTTAGTAGCAGTGAAGTGTGCCATAATTTGTTGTGGAATCGATTTTTCTCCCTAGTCAGATTTAATCAGTCTGACTAGAGAGTTTTTCACGCATAACCTGATTCTTTTTTTCGTCAAGCGGCAACTTTTTGTTTATTCGGTTTAGACAATCTAGAACCGCTACCAGAAGTACGTTTAGTTGTTGAAATAGGTGGATTAACTTGACCGAATGGAGTCTGGATATTGAGGTCAGCTTTCAACTCAGATTGCAGTAATACAAGCTGAGTCAAATAGTAATCAACCTCTTCTAAAATCTCAGCTTCTACTTCTGCCGGTGAGAGCGGCGTAATCTGATCTGATTCCAGATATTTAATTTCTTCTCTCATCCGAGAAACCATGACTAGATAGCGGTAGCCATGACCGCAATTTTCGGCTAGCAAACTATCATGTGGTAATACTTCAATACCAATAATTTTGCCTTGTTGAGTACGTTGCCCAACATTAAACTTTGGAATTCCGTAGCCACGTGGAAGTGTGATTGTTGGTTGCATTTTTCTTCCCTTCGCGTTAATTATTGATTGAGAGTGCCATTCGATTACAGATAGAAATGCTCAAAAATCTGATTGAGTTTTTCTTTTAATTCATCTGACAGAGCATTAAAATCAAACTCGTCTGATTCCCAAACTTGATCCAAGCTTGTAGATTCATCAATAATGTTTGCAATCAAACAAGATTCATTGTCATAGTTCCAGCCATTTGCTAAAAGCCACGGCAGAATTCCTTTAGATTGCAAAAGTTTTTCCAGGTCAAACAAGTCAGAAAATGATTGCAGATTTTCGACATTGGGGTGAACAATTGTAATAGTCATGTGTGATTAGTTGTGAATAGTTGAACAGCACGTATTAGCTGTAGACAAAGTTTGAGCAACTTCTAATTACAGTTGCCCAAACCCTGTTTACAACAAGTTAGAACACCATTTCTGCCGCAGCCTTTGTAACAGCAATCGCCTGTTTACTGATTTCTCGCCAGTCGCTTTGCTCGTTGTAGGATGCCATAACTAATTCCGACTCTACCCATACCCGACAGAACAATACATTTTCATCTGTCGTTCCTGGTTGCGGCTGTAGTGTGATGGGAGAATACAATTGTTGGCGTTGCATAATAGAGGGATGAATTAGGATTCACTACTGTGCATTGTCCATACTGCAAGTCTACGGGGATAAGAAAAAATGGTAAACGAAGAGGTAAACAAAATCACATTTGTGTCAGTTGTGGTCGTCAATTTATAGATGTATACAGTCCACCAAAAGGATACTCAGATAAGATAAAAATTGAATGCTTAAAAGCATACCTTAATGGTGAGGGATTCCGAGCTATTGAGCGCTCCAAAGGTGTTCACCACACAACTGTAATTTATTGGCTAAAACAAATTGGTGAAAAATTGCCAGACGCACCACCAACCGAGGAGATTCCTGAAGTGGGAGAACTGGATGAACTAGAAACTTTCGTAGGGTCAAAAAAAACAAAATTTGGTTATGGACAGCAGTAAACCACTTTCGCCCAGGAATTTTAGCTTGGGTTTTAGGAGATCATAGTGCTGAAACATTTAAACCTTTGTGGGACATTGTTTGCTGCTGGCAGTGCTATTTTTATGTTACCGATGGATGGAAAGTTTACCCCAGTTTTATTGAGCCAGGCGATCATATTGTCAGTAAAACATATATGACCAGAGTAGAAGGTGAAAATACACGTTTACGTCATTATCTGGCACGCTTACATCGCAAAACATTATGCTATTCCAAGTCTGTAGATATGCTTAAATACTCAATCCGCTTGTTACTTCACTACTTAAAGTATAGAGAAATACTCGTGATTAACTGATTCATCCCGCATTTATGCAACGCCCAATTGTTCTGGGGTCAAAGTTGCGATCGCTGCAAGTATGCACTTTGAGAAATGCGTATCGTAACCTGATTCTAAGATATACGTCCTGTCTGCTTGCATAGTTATCAGTAACTTGCAGGTTTCTTTTTTGCGGCGTTCTGTATTCTCAAAACGTAGTTCTTTAAGATATCCAGTTAAGGCAGTTTGAGGGACATCACTCGGTTCACCATTGAGTGTGTACCACAATCCTCCGTGCTGACGATTGCAGTAGATTTTACAATTGCCAGCTTCAGAGTGCAATCCCAGTTTTGGCTTATTGATTGTTGCAACTAACTGCTTGAGCAATTCTTCCTGGCGCATCAAAGCAGCAAGTAAATCCGATGTTTCTTGAGGGTTCATTTGTTTGTACCAAAAGCATTTTCACTTTTGCATTGGCGTAGCCGTTTGATTGTGATATGTGAAGCGTAGAGCCAATAAAACAGCGCTCTTGATTTCACAAAAGCGCTTTTTATTACTAATTATTTGTAGTTACAGGTTATTCGTGTGAATTAAATCTTGCTAACAACTCTTCACGAGATAAACTAGACAATTCCAGTAAAAATTTTGCAAAGTCATCTGGTGATAACTGCAACAAAGTATTAACTACTCTTGAGAGTTCTTCATCCACAGAACCAAACCGGAATCTCAACAAATTTTCTACAACCTGACGGCGTTCAAGTTGTACTCCTTGCTCTATTCCTTCTTGTACCGCTTGCGCTCTTGCTTCTTGATAAGCTTCTGTTAAATTCATAATTAACTCCTGGTCATCTTCGGTTAAATCTGTTTGCGTCATCACACTGATACGCCATCTGTAAACCATTTCAAGAATATTACGGCGGATAAGATTCTCTGGTGGAAGGGCAACCAGTTCACTTACTGCTTGAATTTGTACTTTTCCCCGTCCCAAAAGCCTCAACCATAGCGTCTCTGAAGTAACTGGTAGTTGGTTAATAGCTACTATTGCAATTCTAAAAACATTAGGCAGAAAGTATATTCCAGTAGACCAGTTTTCTAGCTCTAATTGTGCGCCAAAACCTTTGAGTAAATCTGGCGAAGCTGATGGTACTAAAATCCACAAACGAGGTAAATCATCATCATCATCATCTAAAGTTTTTCCTTCTGCCGATGCCCGACAGTTCAAAGTTGAAAAGACATTTAAAAGTTTATGTAGGCAGCTTCGGACTTCTGTTTCACCAATTTGCTCATAATAAACTTCTATTGAACAATCACTTTGAGCAACTTTAGCAAGTAATCCAAGTGAGTGTCTTTCGGTTTGAATTGTCCCTTTCGGAAAAAACAGAACAATTCCCCGCCTTTCTGAACCGGTTATTACGCCACTAATTTCTACGCTACCTAATGGTGAAAGCAAGCCTTCAAGATAATGCTCAACAAACAGACTATAAAATTTTTGGGTCATTCAAAGGACAAATTGCAAAGGATAGTTTATACCAATACCAAAATCGCTTTCGTTGACTTGGAAAGTATTAGTCTTATTGAACCTCACACGACTTAAAGTCGCGTGATTCCTGCTTCAACGATCTTTGCCTGAAGAAATTCAGGACTAACAAGTTCTCCACAGGCGTATATAGCATCCGGCGCACCGACGGCTGCTGTCTTGAAAAGTCGGGGGGTTGCTGGGGAAACCCCAGCAGTATTAACACCCCCGCTTTTCGCTGTTAGAATTCTCAACCCTTCACTCAAAATATTTAACGCTGCATTTTTGTCCCTCAAGTTGTAATTAGTGCAATTAGGACAAGACCATTCGCGCAACTTTAAATCCTTAACCAATGGGTTGATAAAACCACAGTCATTACAAGTCTGAGATGAGGGATAAAAGGTGCCAACTTTCTGTACGATTCTGTCATGCCACAGAGCTTTGTATTCAAGCATGGCGACAAACTTTGACCAGCTAGCGTCTGAAATACTCAGGGCTAATTTATGGTTTTTCACCATATTGGCAACTCGTAAATCTTCTATACAGATAATGCT
This sequence comes from Nostoc sp. C057, assembly GCF_013393925.1. Lineage (NCBI taxonomy): Bacteria > Bacillati > Cyanobacteriota > Cyanophyceae > Nostocales > Nostocaceae > Nostoc > Nostoc sp. C057. The sequence goes on from NZ_CP040288.1 coordinate 168,668, forward strand.
GTTTTCTTTAATTAATCGAGTTGACAACTTGTGCAAAAAGTCATCTCTGAGATTGGTAATGCGTTGGTATGTACGAGCCAGCTTGTTTTTCGCTTTGACTCGATTGCTACTACTTTTCTGACTGCGAGATAGTTTTTTATGAGATGCGCGTAACTTCCTCTTCTGGGTTCTATAATATTTAGGATTTTCTACAACTTCACCATCGCTAGTAACCAGATAAGATTTGATACCTAAATCTAATCCAATATTTTGCGTGACTTGAGGGTATTTCTCTATCTCAGTTTCACACAAAATACTAGCAATATAAATACCCTCAGAAGTCCGGGTTATCGTAACGTTTGTAAGCTTCCCGCTAATATCTTGTGATTTGTGAAACTTTATCCATCCTAACTTCGGAAGCTTTAAACGATTCTCTATTACCTGGATGTTACCGTTAGTAAGATTCGTTTTGTAAGACTGCTTGCAACCATGCTTCTTTTTGAACTTGGGGAAACCGACACCTTTTTTATTTTTAGACTTCTTCAAGTCAGTAAAAAACTTTTTGTATGCCGTCTCTAAATTCTTGAGTGAGTTTTGCAGAGCAAATTTATCTACAACATTTAACCACTCAATCTCCTTTTTGAGTAGAGTTAGCTGCTGGCTACAAGCATTGTAGTTTAAAGTCTTCTGCTCCGTGGCATATAACTCTTGTCTTAGTGCCAAAAAGCGGTTATACACATATCTTGCACAACCAATTGTCTTGTTAATTAAGACTTGTTGGTTGTGGTTAGGGATAAGTGTAACTTTAAACGCTCTCTGCATTTGTCTTTTAATATTTCGCTACAATGATTTTACCATAATACACAAGCATCTAAATATAGAAATATGGATCGCCTAACTCATGACTGGAAGTCACGAGTGTGCGGCTTGCAGAAATCAATACTGTCCTAAAGCAGCTTGAAAAACTTGTTCAGCAGTTAAATTTAGCTCTCTTAAAGTAGGTGATTGAATCCGATCATTTCCTCGAAATTGAGTAACTTGATATTCACCTTCGACTAAAGCATAAACTGATATTGTCGGTTGTTTAGGATTCCCAATAAACCGCTTTCCACCAAGAGCAGCATAGTCAACAATCCAATATTCTGGAATCCCAATTTCCTCGTACTCACCAAATTTAAGGAAATAATCATCACGCCAATTTGTACTTACAACTTCCACGGCTAATGGAATTGATTCTGCTTGAGTAACTGTTGATGCTTTTTTCCAGAGGGGTTCATTGACCAAGTTAGGAAGATTCAATACTAATACATCTGGAATATAACCAGATTTCCTATCAACTGATTTGACTAATACTTGACCAGGAATAGTATAAGCTAGATTAAACCTGCGAATCTCAAAATTGAGTTCTCTAATCAAAAATGCTCTAACTAGCTCATGTTCTCCTGTTGGTTGCATTTCTACTATTACTCCTTTGTATAGTTCATATCTGCCATTTTCTGGTTTCCACTCTAGAAATTCTTCAAAAGTAACTGGTTCTGGTAAAGCTTGAAACATCGTATTATCTCTTCAAGTTTGAACTGATGCCAACGGAATGTTTGAACGCGCAAAAATTTCAGATTTGCTTCTATCTTTATATTTAAATAAAGGATCTCGTTTTCAAATCAGTAAGTGGACAGTTTTTCTAATTTGTCCTGTCCACTATTCAGATTTCTTTAATTTTACGCTACCGCCAACTCTAAGCTAACCTGTGGTACTTTATTAGTCGCCGGAGCTATGGAAAAAGATTCAACAGCCTCCTTGACGCTCCAATGCTGCACTCCATCGCCACACCGCCAATAATAAGTTTTAGGGTCGTTTTCCCATAACTCATCAGCATTTCTGACCTTGAAGATAATTCCCAAGAATTCACCATCTAGATATACGTTGTGAGCAGTCTCGATGTTATTCTTACCCACATACATCAAACGATAGTTGTCCACTGGTTCGCACAAGTCTTCTGCACGAGTCCCGCGATAGGAGCAGTTTCCGCACCCATGTCCTTCGCAGTCTGGGCAGATAGCAGCAGGCATATTCCACTTTGGCAGGGTGAAATCCCATTCAGCCGGTGGGGTTAATATTCGAGCCTTGTGAGAGATATAACAACCAGCGTGACCGATTACTTTATCAGAATGGTACTGGACGCTCAACGATAGCCAATCACAATCACCTAACAAGCCAATTTTCTCAGAAGCTTGTTTTAATTCCTTTTCTTCTTTGTGATTGCACTTTACTGGAGCAGAAATACTCGCTTTTACCTCTGCAACAGCGCGTTTGAATGATTGTTTGTGGTAACGAGCATAGCCGTGGATCATTTTTACCCACACAATATCATCACTGTTGATCCAGATAGTCACTACATCTTCGGGCTGGCACTCTTTTGAGTAGTCCGACTGATTGACGATGGTTGCAATGATTTGGCGATCGCGCGTGGTTAACGGATCTTTTGTTGGCGTGGGGGCTGAAACTTGTGTAATCATTAGCAAATACCTCTTAAATGGGTAAAAGGGCGATCGCACAGTTTTCCCGACGGGGCGATCGCCCTATTTTATTGGTCAGTTTGTTGTGCCTTCAGCACAACACTCTCAATCTAGAATTGGCGAAGCCTTATAAAAGTGTTCAAGGGTAAAGCGTATTAACTGATGGTCAAAACACTAGACAGCACTAAGCTGTAGAGAAGATATTGGATTTATCGTGCCCTCTGTACAGCCATGTCGAAACAATTGAAAAGGCGATTACATACTGAGGAGTAATAATCGCCTTAATTTTGAAAAGATTGAAGTTTTTACAACCAGTTTTTAGACTTGGTGGGTCATCGGAATCATCTCGCGGTGGCTTGGCCATTACAAGTTTAAGGCTTCCGGCTGCTAGTCCCGGTGGCTACTAGTTTTATTGGTTTGGTATCAGTACTCGATTTAGTTGATTTAGTTTGTAAGTCTTTGGTATTGGGGGCGCTGGTGATTTACTCTCCTTCGCCCTTATATTTAGTATTTTATAACGCACACCTGTAATTTGTCAAGACTATTTAGTAACGCAGCGCAACTACTGCACAGTGCAGTTTATATCCCAAATTAAAGAAGATACGTCACCATTTAATGCAACACAAAGCTTTTGTAGGATTTCAGTACTAACAGTTACTTCTTTGGGCTTTTTAGGACGATTAACAAACAAGTGTGGAGCTTCTAATTGCTGAATGTAAGTAGCAGATATACCTACTATCTCTGATAGTGCTTTCCGGCTATATCCAGCCTTTTCCCTTAATTCTCTTAATTTCTGCGCGTTTTCTTCATTCCAACGGAAAGATGCTACCGGAGTAACATCTATTTTAATCTTCATTTGTAAATCTACCTTGTTATTGCGCTCACCTGTTGGCATTTAATCCTACTCGCTTTAATATATTGGTGTCAACCATAATTCAACCAAATAAACTCGTGTTACACCATAAATTTATGGTGCTAAAAGCTTTTGTCCTGGTTGATAATGCCCAAAATTATTTATGGACAATTGCTTTAGTGACAGATCGACTTAAGGCCGCTAAGGCTTTTCCTCGAACTTAGACTGGTATTCGACAGAAAAGCGATTGCCAATAACACCAAACGTCTTACGCTCCTTGAGCAGTGCCAGAGCAATCGCATACGCTTGTACACGATTGCTGATTGAGGGCAATGCCAGAGTGCGATGCCTGCGGCGGTAAACTACGCTTTGATTCTGGAACGATTGAATGAAGTTTTTGCAACCAGTTTTCAGACTTGGTTTGGTCATCGGGATCTCCCTGGCGGCTCCAGCGTTAGAAGTTTACTTCCGGCTATTCCGGTTTTAGCTCTGGCTACTTTAAATAGCGGCACTTCAGTTTTGGTTCGTCAATGTTCGTTGAATTAGTTTGCGATCCCTTTTTGCGTTCAGGTGCAGGCAGTTCGCTTTTCCTTTACAAGTAATTATTGCAACTATTAGTAGGATGAATTGAGCCAAGGCGATTGCTTGCTATATAATCCGTATTTCACTCTTTACGCACATGGCAGTTACAGCAAAGGCTTTAGTTCAAAAAAGCAACATTTCCACTCATCAGGTTTACATTTTTCAAAAACCCTCTGTTTTTCCCATTGGGTTATGATGTTTTCTGAAATAAAGAAATGCCTCTTGTTGGCCATACCTCTCTCCTTGGCACAAGTGGCTCAGGGAGCGACTGGTTTTGTGGATACGGTAATGATGGGTTGGCTAGGAAGCCAGACCATTGCATCTGGAGGTTTAGGAGCTAGTATCTTTGGCTTTTGTCTGCTACTGTTTACTGGTATTGTTTCTGCTGTTAGCCCCTTAGCTGCCCAAGCATACGGATCTGGAAATCAAGAGAAAGTCGGGACAATTGTACGGCTAGGACTAGGGATATCTCTGATACTAGCAATACCGATTGCTTTATTGTTTTGCAATGGGGGTAGTTTACTCCTGCTGCTAGGGCAGGATGCTAATACAGCAGCATTAGCACAGACTTATTTAAGAGCGATCGCACTGGGTTTCATTCCTGCTTTAGGCTTTGCGGTACTTAAAAGTTTTCTTTCTGCTCTGTTGCAACCGCGATTAGTGATGGTGACTGTAGTTTTGGGTACTTTGCTCAACATCGCTGCTAACTATGTGCTGATGTTTGGCAAGCTAGGTTTTCCAGCAATGGGGTTAGCTGGTATCGGTTGGGCAAGCACATTCTCACTTTGGAGTATGTTTATTGCTTTGACAGTTTATATATGTAATCAACCTCAACTTGCAGTGTATGGTATTTTTCAACCCTCATTTTACAAGGCTTTTACCTTAGAATATCGCCATATTATTGGCGAGATTTTTCAGGTTGGGCTGCCCATCGGCGGACTGATTGCAGTAGAAGTAGGACTGTTCACTGTCGTCACTTTCTTGATCGGGCAATTAGGAACAAATGCCCTTGCTGCTCATCAAATTGCTTTACAAACTATTTCTATGTCATTCCAGATTGCACTGGGCGTTTCTATTGCGACAACAATTCGTGTTGGGCAGTTAGCCGGACAAAATGACCTAGCTGGCACTCGTCTGGCTGGATATGTCGGCATTGCCATTGCAGCTTTATCTATGGCTGTAACAGCTATTGCATTTTGGTTAGTGCCAAAGTCGATTATTTCTCTTTACATTGACATTAATGACCAGAACAATGCACAGGTGGTTGCCCTAGCAGCGAAATTGCTGGGAGTGGCAGCGATTTTTCAAATAGTTGACGGTGTGCAAGTGACTGCGGCGGGAGCATTACGCGGACTTAAAGATACTCGAATCCCGATGTTGATTGGAATTTTTGCTTATTGGTGTGTTGGCTTATTCACTGGTTATACTTTTGGAATCACGTCGGGCTATGGAGCTATTGGTCTTTGGTGGGGATTGGCTATTGGTTTAGCCCTCGCTGCAATAATCTTGACTTGGCGCTTTAGCACCAGAGCAACTAATTACTAATTGCTTACCTTCATTTGTTTGACATAACCAAGTAGTGTATAAGTTAACGTTATTGATTGCTAAGTAGGACTAATTTCAATTGATTTTAATCATCTGTGAGCCTGCTACGAGTGAAGAGATAGAAGAAATGCTGAAAACTTGGGAGGTTTTTATTAAAATAGCAGTAGACATCGAACGCAAAGTTATTGCAGGTGGTGGCGTTCGCCATTACGAATGTGAACAAGAGTTACTCAAAGACGGAAGCAGACAACGAGATATTTGAGGTGCTGATTGGTCTCCTTCGACTCAGGAAATTGTCTTTGAGTCAATCATCAACATCCGCCCCAGCCAAAATAACCGTAGTATGGTAATTAGATCCCCCGAAATTCGAGAACGCGTCACCCAGATTACCCAGCAATTGCTAGGAGGATTATAATGCCCAACTGGAGTACAATTGAAGCTAGTTTTCTAAGCCTATCCCACGCACAACAGTTGGGAGAGTTGGCCGTTAGTTTGGCACGTCTTAACTCTTGGTCACAAAAAAGTGCAAGCCTTGAAGTAGTTCCCGTATTGTTAGACGAAATTTTACTGTATTTGTCTTTGATCCAGCGAGAAAGCCAAATTAATATTGAATTAGATCAACTTCTTGGCTTGTTGCAAGGCTGGAAACAAAACTGGCTCAATATTTGGAATAACTCAAGCGAAACTGCAAATATTGCAGATATTGCGTCTACTTGGTCACAACAAATATTGGCTTTGTCTGGTTTGCTGACTTCTGAATCTATAAGTGCATAGTCTTAAATGGTGCGATCGCCCTACAACCCTTCTGTTCTCAATTACTTTTTACTAAATTTTGAGAATTGCACTATTGTTTTCGTTTTTACCGTTCGCACCCAATCCCATCACCATCTCGATCAAACCCATGAGGATCTGGTGGCAGCACTTTAAACCTTCGTTGGCTAATATCTCGGCAATTTAAGTCTGGTGAATTCTTTGGAATGCAAAAATCTGGGTAAGCAGGATCACAGTTATTCTGTTGCTGCGGTTGAATCGCCTGTGAAGTTGTCTTTTGGGTAGCTCTGTGGCGGAAGTCCCAAGGCATTACAGGATTGGACTGACTCCAAAATGCTAAACGTTGTTGTTTGGCGGTGTTTTCACCCTGCAACAAACTATCTTTAGACTCTGGACAGCCTTTGAGATACTGGCGATAAACAACAGCTTGCCCTTCTTGCACCATACTCACATTGACACTGCGATTCTCGACAAACACCTCTGCAACCAAGCGCTTGTATTTGTCAGTTTCAATAGCACGTAGGGTAATTCCTTGTCCCACTGGCAGCAATTGTTTAAGTCTTGCTGATGATTGCTGACCCCAAGGGTTTTGCTTCATCTCTGGTGCATCAATGCAAGCAAGACGGACTGTTACAGTTTTGTTACCAGTTCTCACCCGTATGGTGTCACCGTCACCTACGCTTACAACTGTAGCGGTAAGATTGTTGGCAAATACGGGTAACGACATTTGAGCTAGAAGCAAAGCCGCAACACCAATCAAGCGAAATTTAAAAACCATTTGTACTAAAAATCACTCTTAACTTCTTCTTTTAGGATTCCCAATTTCAGCCAAGCGATCGCTAGTTAACTCACAAATTATTTTTATGTTTTAAAGTAGAAAATAGTTTTATTGAAAGTGATTGTTAGTACCAATGAAAGTTTTAAGGTTAGTCCTACCAGCCTTGTTGCTGCTAGGCACGCCTGCAATGGCAGTTGAGTTCAAAGGGCAAAATATTGATGGTCAAAAGCTGCCTGCCAAAGCTTACTATTATGCAACTGGTGGGGTCTACAAAGTTCAGGTCAGCTTTCACAACAAGCGGGCCACAATTTACTTTGATGACGGCAACCAAACAACTATACAGTTGAACCAACAGGTAATTACTGACTCAAACAATATTGAAGGTTTTGGAAAAATAGGGCAATATCCTGTAAATAGCACGTTCAGTCTTGGATTGGTGTATGACAATAATTGGCTTGGTAGCAATGATAGTCAATTGCAACAATCCAATGGGAGCAATGCGGTTTTGTCAGATCCGGTAAAAAACAAGCGATGCCTTCGGCGGGCTACGCCTACGCAAAAATTAAATCTAAGTAAGAAGTAACTTTATTTACTAATAAGATGCTGATAGCCACGAGAATTCATCTTGATGAGATATCTCAAAAAGATTACTAGCAAGTCATTTGACGATTGTTAACAAAAATATCTACAATTAAGCTTTTATACTTAGTGTTAATTCAACCAAATAATAAGTTGAGAGGAGAACTAAAGTATAAAATTTATCAAGCAGTTTCTGGTTTGAGAAAGGAATTAAAGATGGAAGCACAAAAATTATCCCAACTTTTAGCTATCCATTGGCAACGCAGATGTAACATAATTTCTGCATTTTCTTTCAACCAGAATTTACTGTTTCCTTTGATTCTTAAATTTACAACTTGGCGGATTAAACTCTCAATTGCACCACTGCCAATAGGTAGTTTTTTATTTATTGCTTTATCGTAATTTAAACGCCCTTTACGATAAGCATCTAAAATATAATTCCGCTTAACTACCATAATCTTACACCGCTCTCCAGTAGCTATAGCAATTAACTCATCCATCTGGCTAATTAAGGATTTAGCTTTACCTTTTTTTAAACTCTTTCTAACTTTTACAAACCATTCCTTAGACTGTGCTTCTTCATTAAAAGCCGCGTCTGCAAATACTTTTATATTTTCCGTAACATGATAAAAATCGAATAGCTGATAAGTTTCAACTGGGCATCCTAATCTTGCCAAAAGTGGGGGAATATGTATCCAGATCCACTCCGCTCCATCCCCAATTAATAAGACTTGTTTTGCTTGACTAATTCCCAAGTCAACTAAATCCGCTTCTAAAATCTCCAAAAGCGCTTTATATCCTTCATAAGTGCCATCATTCGTAATAGGAATTTCAGAACTATTTATTTTTTTACCTTGCTCATCAACAACATAAATTGTGAATAACTTTGGCTCAACCCATTTGCCAGTAAACCCGTGTCGCTTGGTTTTGGAATTTTTTCTTCCCTTTTTATTAAGTCGGATTCGACTCCGACCACCATCTACGGCAATGACAACTCTTTGACCTTTAAGAATATTACCTTCGGTTAAATTCCCTAATTGGCGATTTAAGATTTTAGATTGACGTAAGTTGATCCCAATTTGACCAAATTTATATGTTAAACGTTCAATTCGTTTTAAACTAAGGTTAATTCCCCAACCTGTCAAAGTTGTACAGGCGGCTTCAAATGAGCTAGTGATTGCGCCGTATTGGGCAACTGTTGCCCATACTAATGGGGTTAAGCCGGATGACATTCCCAACCACTTTAATAAGGGACAGAATCCTTGAATCGCTATTTTATTTGTGGACTTGTTTGTTGACTTTTTTCTTACCATATATGGTAAATTTAAAGTAACTAAAACGTTCCCAACTGTTAATATTTGCCGTTTTCTATAACCATGCTTTTGCATTTTACTATCCCACCAGCCTCTTGTTTGAATCATAGCTGTTTGATTGGCTGACTGAGATTGTGAAAGGTTATACAACAAAATAGAAATACATTGACCAGCTAAAATAAGTGCAATCTCTCTAATTTTTCCTTCTCTTTCTTCAAGAATTTTCCCATTCCACTCCGTGATATTCGTCAATTCTAAACATTTTGTCACCTCGGAAGAAAAGTTTGATAATGATTTGCTCAAATCTAGAGTTGCACATATACTTTTTTCCATTAAGTTAGATAATCCCTGTCTCAAAATTATTGCTCAAAGGGAATCCTAGCTTTTTTGGGGTCAAAAAAGAGAGTCTTGCAACTTGTGACTCAAACTCATCTTAACTTTTTAAGTGTTAATCCGGTCTACTAAGTATAATTTTATTTGTATTACGGGGAAAATAATTTAGCGATCGCACCTTGTTTACTGGATCTGACAAAACCGCATTGCTCCCCAATCCAATGCACTAGATGGGTTGTGGAAAATTAGTTTGGAGTGAAAAGTAATGTTGACTAATTTTCTCCCATCACAAGTTAATCAATTAACAGACCCAAAAGCGATCGCTTTTGCCCAAAGTATTGAGAGAATTGCTCTTGCAACCTCCCTGAGCGAACACCAAATCCTCACAACCTATATTCAAAAAGGTAGTGGGGGAACACCAATTCTGCTGCTACACGGTTTCGACAGTTCCATCCTAGAGTTCCGTCTTCTGTTGCCATTACTTGCTACTCAAAATGAAACATGGGCAGTAGATTTGTTAGGTTTTGGCTTTACACAAAGGCAAAAAGAAATAACCTACAGTCCAACTACAATCAGAACTCACCTTTACGATTTTTGGAAAACTTTAATCAACAGACCAATAACACTAGTGGGCGCATCAATGGGAGGTGCAACTGCAATTGATTTTACTCTTACTTACCCTCAAGTTGTAAAATCACTAATATTGATTAATAGTTTAGGTTACACTAGTTCTCCCGTCTTTACCAAATACTTGCTTCCTCCTTTTGATTTCTTGGCTGTGGAATATCTACGTCAACGCCACATCTTGGCATTAAATATATGTAGTATCTTACCTAATCTAGATACCAAAATACTTTTGGCTATTCAATGCGCCATGTTACACCAAGAAATGCCTGGTTGGAATGATACCATGATTTCTTATGTAAAATCTGGTGGTTATAGTGATTTAGCAAATAGAATTGCCCAAGTTGACAAACCAACACTTATTTTATGGGGAGAAACTGATGATATGCTGCCATCTGAAGATGCAGATAAATTTCAGCAATCTATTGCTAACTCTCAACTAATATTGCTCAAAAATTGCGGTCATACCCCTCAAATTGAACAGCCACAAATCACATCTCAACATATTTTACACTTTCTGAATATTGGGAATTTTTAATTTAGTTTAAGATGATAAGCTGTTACGCAGCTAAATTTAATAAACAGCATTACCTTTGTTTTTAATCTTGCGCTCCCATTTAATAATAAGACCTCCTTCATTTAGCAATTTATTTAATAATTCTTCTAGCTGTGATACGGATTCAAATAATCTATGAGCTATATATTCTTTTGCTGAATGCCAAACCAATTCAATTAAATTATAATCTGGACTATATGGCGGCAAAAATTCTAGAATAATATTTGGCATTTCTGACTCAATTTTATCTAAAATATCTTTCCTTTTATGGAAGCTAGCATTATCTAGGATAATAACTATTTTCGCCGAACCATCTTTAAATTCTTCAATTGGTTTTCCTTGCTCTATCCATTCTTGTAATAGGAAATCGTTCAAAGATTTAATCTGTTCATAAAATACATCTGCATTTCCTTTTTTAATCACAAAGTTTATTCTCTTCTTGTCGTGATAACGTAGACCTCCCATGATATTTACTCTTCCTCTTCTCCTTTGTCCTGTGACTTGTTTCCTTGTACCTTTCTTACCCCAGTTCTTTCTTCTTATCACTCTTAAACTAAATCCACTTTCGTCCCAAAACCATACCTGTAAACGTTCTGGAGTATCTTTAGTTATTCTTAAATATTCTGATAGTTTTCTTTAAATACCTTACGTTTTTCAGGATTCTGTTTGTCCTCTAGGCTATACTTTGCCCAAAGGTAAACGTACTTTTTTCGCTCTAATATTCTCCTGACTTGAGAGCCACTTAACTTAATTCCTGTTATCTCTTCGAGATATGTCGCTAGTCTTGCCGCTGTCCATCGACCAAATTCATATCCATATTCTACTGGTTCTTTCTCAATTACTTCTAATAGCAATTCCTCATATTCTTTAGTGACTTTGCGGAAGTTACCTTCTCTTCTACCATCCAAAAAACTTTCTAAATTATCTGGGTCTCCGTGAACCGCCCAATAAGCTACTGTTGGATATGCAACATCTAAAAAGTTGCTAATTTCTTGATAGGTTTTTCCATCATTTATCAACAAAATAATCAGAATCTTCTCTCTTACATAAGGATTTTCATGCTCTTTTAGCGTTTTCAGTAGCCTTTCCTTCTGCTCTTGAGAAAGATGGTTTTTTGCTGGCATACGTCGCCGATAATAGCTTAGTTACTTGATCTTATATTATACAATCAAGCTGCGTAGCAGCTTATTTTAAAAGTTTCACTAGGAAGAATTTAGCTGTTCTTCACTAAAGCTAGTGTAAAAAAGCTAAATTGATACAAAAATCAAATCTTTCTTTAGCTATAAAAAGTTGCATGAAATCGTATTTATATTCTAAAAAGGAAAATAGATGACTTATAAAAAGGTCGTGTTAGTTACAGGAGCATCATCTGGATTTGGGCAATTAACTGCTAAAAAGCTTGCTGCTGTAGGTTATTGGGTCTTCGGTACCAGTCGCAAGTCATATCCAGCATCAGGTGATGTAGAAATGTTGAAGCTCGATGTTACCTCTGATGACTCAGTACAATTATGTATTAAACAGTTGCTCACACGGACTAATCGCATTGATTTACTGATTAATAATGCTGGACAAATTCATGCCAGTATGCTGGAAGAAACTTCTTTACAACAAGCCAAAGAAATCTTTGAAACCAACTTTTGGGGGGTTGTCCGCCTCACTAACGCCGTTTTACCAATTATGAGACAGCAGAGGAGTGGACATATTATCAATATCAGTTCAGTCGCAGGATTGATTGGCGCACCCGGTCAAGGTTTTTACAGTGCAAGTAAGTTTGCCCTCGAAGGTTATAGCGAAGCACTGAGCGTGGAACTAGACCCCTTTAAGATTAAAGTGTCTTTAATTGAGCCTGGTTACTTTAAGACTAACTTCAACCATGCTATGTTACCACCCACCTTCAATTATGTTGATTACGACAATGTACGTGATGTGATTCGCTCAACTGTTAGTCAATCAATTGCACAGGGCGATGATCCTGAGAAAGTTGCACAGACCATTGCCTTTGCTGCTCGTAGCCGTTCGCCACGATTACGGTATCGTGTTGGTAATGAGGCACAATGGTTGCCTCGATTGAAAGCAATATTGCCAGATAACTTGTTTCGATTTGGTGCCCGCAAGCGGTTGAACCTGCCATAAATCACAGCTTCTATTTAATACAGCGATAGCTGCGCCACCGCCTGCCGCAGGATACCCGAATGCGAACAGTGCCTCAATTCTAGAGAAGGGCTGTAAGGTTTCTGCAAAGCTTTGCAATACAACCAAAATTTTAATTAGATATCAATATTTATCTGTTCTATCTGTCTGGCAGCTTTATCCCAAAGCTTTGCAGAAGCCTCATCTTTCCAATGATTTCTGAGATTTTCTGCTTTTTTATGACTGATTCGTTCTAACATTTCTAGAACTGCGGCTAATGTTAATTGATCAACAATTGCCTCTAAAGACTCCATATATTCTTTTGTCATAACTAACCTCTTGAAGAACAATAAAAGTTAACTTTTTTCTTGGAGAATCGTAAATGTACAATTTTACTGTTGGGCATCACCTAATTATATGGATATGGACACGATTAAATACGTTCTGACTGAAAACCAAATGCCAAAAGCTTGGTACAACATCCAAGCTGACTTGCCACAAGCCTTACCACCAGTTTTAAATCCTGGTACTGGTAAGCCAATTACACCAGATGAATTATTACCTTTGTTTCCATTGGCACTGATTGAGCAAGAAGTTAGCCAACAAAGATGGATTGAAATACCAGATGCTGTCCGCTCTATTTATTGCCAGTGGCGACCAACTCCTCTTTATCGTGCCCGTCGTTTAGAACAAGCTTTAGATACACCTGCCAAAATTTACTACAAATATGAGGGTGTTAGCCCCTCTGGAAGCCACAAACCCAATACTGCGGTCGCCCAAGCATACTACAATAAACAAGCTGGAGTCAAAAAGCTAACTACTGAAACGGGAGCCGGACAGTGGGGATCATCTCTAGCTTTTGCTGGTGCGCTATTCGGTTTAGAAGTCTTAGTTTATATGGTAAAGGTTAGCTACCAGCAAAAGCCTTACCGCCGAGCTTTAATGGAAACCTACGGCGCGAGGGTCGTTGCTAGCCCAAGTACTCAAACCCAAGCCGGACGTAAAATTCTTGCACAAAATCCCAATAGTAATGGCAGTTTGGGGATTGCTATTAGTGAAGCTGTAGAAGTAGCTGCTGCTGATGAACAAACTAAGTATGCTTTAGGTAGTGTTCTCAATCATGTACTGCTACATCAAACTGTGATTGGTCAAGAAGCATTGACTCAATTAGAAATGGCAGGAGATTATCCTGATATTGTTATTGGCTGCACTGGTGGCGGTAGCAACTTTGCCGGAATTGCCTTCCCATTTCTCGGTGCTAAACTGCGAGGAGAACGAGATATACAAGTAATAGCTGTCGAACCTGCTGCTTGTCCATCATTGACTCGTGGAAAATATGCTTACGATTTTGGTGATACTGCCCACTTAACCCCACTTACCAAAATGCATACTTTAGGTAGTAGTTTTGTTCCCGAAGGAATTCATGCTGGAGGCTTGCGCTATCACGGTATGGCTCCCCTTGTTAGCCATATTGTGAATTTGGGATTAGTTGAATCACGTGCTGAATACCAACTCGCTTGCTTTGCTGCTGGATTAACTTTTGCGACTTCTGAAGGAATCTTGCCAGCACCGGAAGCTAATCATGCTGTCAAAGCAACAATTGACGAAGCTCTGCTCTGCAAACAAGAAGGAAGAAGCAAAACTATCCTGTTTAATCTTTGCGGTCATGGACATTTTGATATGCAAGCTTATATCGATTATCAAGCTGGACGGCTTGTTGATACTGAATATAGTGCAGAAGAAGTAGCAATGGCCCTGGCAGGATTACCTGTAGTTGATTCGTGACCCAACAATTCCCTTTTTCTTTGTGACGCTCGAAACAACCATACAGTCAAACTAACAAGCGATCGCTTGGATCAGGAAGTAAACTGGTACTATGCCGAAACTAAAGAGAGTGCGATTGCTGTCTCTTATACTCACATAATCCTCACCTTGTCTGTACCGTCCATCCTAATGGATCAGTTGCTGACATCTGCTTGGACTTTCGAGAAAACCCCAACGCCGAACCAGTAGAACTATGGGAACCAGAAGGAGCCACTTATTACAACGGCGAGTTAATTGTGCAACCACAACAGCGGTGGACACAACAGCAAAAACTGGAGTTACTTGATTGGCATCCGATGTTTACTGGTAGATGTCCCCGGTGCAATGTTGAGTTTGACCGACACTACACAGCACGGGTGCATTGGGATTGTGAGTGTGGTTGGATGGATGATTCAATTTAGAGCGTTCGCTCTTTCTTACTTCCTTGCGCTTAATGCCTGCTGACTTAATTGCATCACAATATTTTGGGGTAATGGGTCTATGACTGCATCAGTCGGCAGAGATTTAATAAAAGCTGTTATCTCTTGCCCAGTTTTGTATTTCCCCTCACTCCAAGCTGAAGCCATCTGTTTCGCTACCTGGTCAGCATCATCTCGATTGGCATGGGCGGTAATACATTGAATATCATTACCTGTAAATGATATCCATGTCTGCCAAAGTCCCGTAACTGGATGCTGAACAATCCCTGTGGTCAGTTCATTGTCCTCAAGTACTGCTTTCTTTTTTGGGCCACCGAATCCTTTAAACATTACTTTCTTTAGTAAACGCTATCTTTTCAGAATGCCCAAAATAAATGCAGCGATCGCCTACGGCGGGCGGTTACGCCATCGCACTTGTGTAACATCTGCAATTCAACACTCACGTTTCCTCTAACGTTGCCCCACGCTGCCTTGAGAACAGCGAACGCTACAGCTTTGGAGTGATTGAATTGCTAGTGGTAAAGCAATTCATCTATGGCGCTACTTTTTCTTTAAACTGTTTCCCAGCAGAAAACGCAGGCACTTTAGTAGCTGGAATAGTCATTGGCTCATTGGTTTTGGGATTACGCCCCTCACGTTCTGAGCGTTCGCGTCGCTCGAATGACCCAAACCCTACCAGCGTTACCTTATCTCCATTCGCTACAGCCTCGGTAACAACTGACAAAAAAGCACTGATTACTTCATCAGCTTGCTTTTTTGTGATGTTGGTCTTTGCTGCTACAGCATCCACTAGTTCACCTTTGTTCATAAATCACCCTGAATCATTGCAAGTAATCGAAATCTAGCATTATTACCTCTTATCTAGAAAGGGGAAAAGGAATAATTTTCTAGCAACACGCGAAAATTAACAAAGCACGACGACTGTTACTGTGTCGATTTGGCACGATATATAATCGCTATTTTGCTCCAAAACCGTCTAATTGGTGTAACGGTTTTGTTTTCGATTAGGTAAATCCATCTTCATATTCAGCCACAAGAGATAGGACATCTATTTAGTACACAAGTACTATAAATAGCCAGGGAACGTTCAATAGGCAATCGATACTTCGTTCCTCTGGCAGCAATCGCAGCATATAGAGGCTATGCCTTGAGCAACTATGTTACCTTTTCCAAATTTAGAAGCTCTACCTATTGAGCGACAACGAGCAGAGGATTCATAATTTACAATGCAGCCAGGATTTAACTATCAATTAGTTAAATCCTGGCTGCATTATAAAACTTCTAGCATTAACAGAGAGATACTATAGGACTCAATTAATTGTGTCTTTGGAATTTATGCAGCTAATTGAATCTGGCAAAGCCGCCATATTTCTTTATATTTAATACAAGAAAAATCGTTAAAAAATAAAAGTTTTAATTTCTACAATGTGCAGGAGAATAAATAATGGAGTGGGTGTATTTGTTGGTTGCAGGGTTGTTAGAAATTGCATGGGCAATTGGTTTGAAATATTCACAAGGCTTTACTAAACTGGCTTTCAGCATTCCCACAGTTGTTTGTATGATATTGAGTTTTTTCTTTCTATCGATAGCACTACGCACATTACCAGTAGGTACTGCTTACGCCGTTTGGACTGGCATAGGAGCAATGGGTACGGCTTTCTTAGGAGTATTTTTATTTGGTGAACCTGCTTCTGTAAAGCGTTTTATTTGCATTGGCTTAATTTGTGCAGGTGTACTGGGACTGAGATTAGTATCAAGTCGTTAATCCTGCCAAACAGAAGCCTAACTTTTCCTGTTATCTTTTTAGTAGAGCTATCATTTATTATGCACATATCTCTAAACGCTATTCTCTCGTGATTTATTACCATTAAAATTAATTCTTTAAGTTTGCCCTCAGCAATGGTTTCTCTAACACAAAAGCTCCCAAACTGGATCTTTGCGCCAGATTTCCCATCAACACGCCACTCATCACTCCAATAGCCCACATCAGCAGGGCTTTTGGCAATAAGAGAGGGAATCGATTGGGGAGATGATAGACTATGCTCTGCTTGAGCGATGTCTACGACAGGCTGTCCGGTGTCGCTTGATTAAATGCCTTTGCGGAACATGATAGCCATCCCACAATGAAGACTTAGCCAATAGCCGAAAATAGCGTAAAAAAGAAATTTATAAGAGGTCAATGCTTTCACTATTTGGAGCGGCTCAACAAGAACGTCCAATGAGCCATCAAAGAGACTCACGTAAGCGTTCCAAGCTCGAACATTAAAGCCGAACCTGCGTGTATCGCCATATCTGCGCTCGTAGAAATCTACAAGCTCCCATCTCTGACTAGTGCCTAAAAATTCGAGGATTTCATGCGTGTATATATGAAGGTGGTAGGGGACATGCACAGGGTTATAATGATCGGGTAAGTCGGGTCGATTTAGGTCGATATTAGCAGCGTTAGGTGTAGTGATTAGAATATAACCCTTAGAAGATAGCAGGCTGTTTAATTGGCTTAATAATGCATTAGGGTCTTCAACGTGTTCGATGACCTCATGGAGCAAAATGTAATCAAATTGCCCATGCCCAAGAACTGCCGGATTGCCGAAGCTATCCTCTGATGCATAAGGATCATAACCGTAGGAGTTGGTAAAGCCGCGTTCCCGAAAATATTGTACAAACAGACCGTTGCCACCACAACCATAATCGAGCAAAGAGTGAGTTTTAGAAAACCCATGTTTAGTCAACTGACGATATACATTGCTACACAAAGATCGATATCCCTGTGTTAATTTAGCTTGAGAAAGAGGGTATTTTGCATAGTAATGGTCGAGATCCACCGTATCTAGACAATGAATCGTCTTACAGTGCGGACATCTCCAAACCTTAAACTTTTCGCCTATA
This sequence comes from Nostoc sp. C057, assembly GCF_013393925.1. Taxonomy (NCBI): domain Bacteria; kingdom Bacillati; phylum Cyanobacteriota; class Cyanophyceae; order Nostocales; family Nostocaceae; genus Nostoc; species Nostoc sp. C057. The sequence goes on from NZ_CP040288.1 coordinate 186,356, forward strand.
AAAGCTCTAACATTACAAGGGAACGTAAAAAATGCAGATTTATCATTTGCATCAAGATGATAATGACAAATCACGCATTCAAGGCGTTGCTTGTTTGTATTAACTTGTTTCGGTTGCAATTGCATGAGAATTTATCTAAACCTCATCCAGCTTGAAAACTGGAGTTTTCTAGAAAACATATTACTGTGAATGAGTGGGTACAGAGGATGAAACAGGAATACTTAAAGTAGAATGCGTAGGCGCAGCCAGCCTTTTCTACGAGACGCTCTGCGCGTTTGGCATTGCTGAGATGAAAGTACCTCCGTGTCAGCTTTCAACAAGAATTGCTTGTATGGGGGTGGCTAAAACGCGTAAGTCTGGGGTTAATTCCCGAATTATCTCACTTTTGAACAGATTTTGAACATAGCGATCGCGGCTGGTGTGTACATTCCACAAGTTGATTTTATGATTGAAATAAGTGCTGAATATCAAGCCATACTTAAAAAGTAATTTAGGCAGGAATGATTAAAGCAATTAGTGAACGCTTATCAAGTGATTGAACTTTTCCCTAGAGTGGTAAAACTCGCTAGAGTAGATTTTTCATGATTGAAATAGGCGTAAATAGGTAAATCAAAATTTTCAATAATAACGAATTTACTACGTTTAAGTTTTTGCTCTAGCTAGTTTTGCCACGCTATAATATAACAGCCTTGTTGTATAAATTTATCGTAACCTAATCCTTTGATCCTCTTTTTTACAGAACCTGTATAATATGGGCGCTTCTATTAGGAATTTTATGTATACTTTGGCATCGATTCATCCTATTGTCACCTTTTAAGAGGAACTTGTGTGAAGCTGTAAGAGAATGAAGAATTAAAGAAGAATTCAGAAGTCAGAATTCAGGAGTCAGAATGAATGAGTGGGGGATTCAGACCCACCACTCGATTCTTGCACTACTAAATCTCCGATTTAGTGGGGGAGCAAAAACGCCGTTTATTCATCCGCCACTCGCACAGAATTCAATTCTGAATTCTGGCTTCTGACTCCTGAATTCTGTTCGTTAAACTTTCTTCTACTAATCAGTTCTAACTTACGTAATTGTAAATATGCCTTCAATTTCCTACAACCGCACCGATAGCCAGTAACCACAAAGCATTACTATTCAAGGTTATGTTGTCCGTCCCGGATTACACATTCTCACTTACGAGCAACTCAAGTTGCTACGGGAGCAAACACAGCATCATTCTCAGCTTGAACATTTACTCAGCCAAGGTGTGATTAAGTTGACTGGTTAATAGTCGCCAGCACAAAAATCCTAACTCGTTACATCTAATTCCACTGTTGCTGGCTGTTGTTGCTCCTTGACAGCACCCAGCTTCTCAATAAAAGTGTCAATTACCTTGGCTGCTGACTGCTTGCCTGTTTTCAACTTATCAAAAATTTTTCTAACCTTTTTGCTTCGCTTGATGTGAGTAAAATTGTTATTGGTTTAAACTTGTCTCACGTCAACTGTTTTGCAGAGGTAATACAGATGTGGGAATGTTGCAAATGCCATGAGCAGAATGAAGAAACTTTCTCTTTCTGCTGGAATTGTGGTACCTCAAACGATGGAATCGAGGATAAGTCATTCCAGGGAGTTGACGAAATTGCTCCTTCTAGCATTAAAGGTCAGCCAGTCTTAGTCACATCAACAGGGCTAGCCGAGTATCCAGATCAACAAGAAGTTGAACTTTTGGCGTGTGTTAAATGTGGTTCTGAAAATATAATTCCAAACGTTCGTATTGTCACCCACACAGAAGAGTTTAAAAAGGATCTGCAAGTAGAAATTTACGAAAATCCAAAAGCGCTCATATTTAAAGGAACTCACACTGGGACATTAACAGCATATATTTGTGGTCAGTGCGGTTATACAGAAATGTATATCAGCAATCCCCAATACTTACTCAATCAGTACAGGAAGAATAAGAAAATTTAATTAGCGATGTTTACTTAAAGTCAATCATTGGAGTTGCTAGTCTTGAAATAGTTAACTGTAACGCTTGCATTTGAGGAAAATCACGTTTAATAATTTCGATAACTTTTCTTTGACTCTCTTGATTTTTAACTATCAGTTGTGCAGTCCCATCCCCTTGAGAACCTACGCCTTTTCCTCCAAAGATATAAGGCTTAAGTGGCTCGTGATGGAGAAGCAGATGTAGCTTTTTTGCAGTTAATTGCTCGGGACAAGCTGGAACTACGTATCGGTCAAATTCCGCTTGGGCTTTTGTCATTAAAGCTCCAAGAAGTTGGGCATCTCCGAGTTGTATTGCTTCAACTGCTGCCTGGGTAATTTCAGAGCTAATAGAACCAAAATATTTTTGGACATTTTGCTCTATTGAATTAGTAGCCAAAGGATAACACTGATTCAATCGTCTTAGTATTTCTTGTGTGTTTTTGCTCCCGCCAAGATCGACAATCACAAAAAACAAATCATGACTCACTTTCAATTCAAGTAGGTCGATTTTTTGACCATCAAATATCATCAATATTGGGCGATTTCCATAAGCACAAGCCTGATCCATACGACCACAAAGGCTAGGAGTGGTTCTTTCTCCTTTGTAGGCAAACTCCATCTCTGAACGAATTGTCATCTTCAAACCATACAGACGATTAAAAGCCCTCGCAATCAGAACGCAAAAGGCAGCACTCGAAGATAATCCCTTTTGGATGGGTAAGTCGGTTAGATAATTATCAACCTCAAGTCCGCCAACATCATAGTGACTCAGAATTTGATATGCTGTACCAGCAGCATAACTAAAAAAACCACCCTTTGCCGCTATGGATTTCAGGGTATTAGATTCCATAGGTAATCTCAACGGTTCATAACTCCTGCCATCATTGAGAGAAGTACGAATAATTAATTCAGTAGAATTAGGCAAGACATTGGCATAAATTCCTTGATTAGTACCAACAATTAAGGTGTAGCCCTTTTCGAGAAGAGGATTAACACTGCGATATTCTCCTGCCCAGTCAGTGTGTTCTCCAAACAAACAAAGACGGCCTGGAACAAAAATTCTCATTTGAAGTTTCCTATTCTTAATCGAGGTATATTATCCTGATTAACTTGAATAAACAACACGTTACTCATCACTCCAATTGCCCACATCAGCAGGGCTTTCGGCAATAAGAGAAAGAATCGATGGGAGGCGATGACTACGCTCCGTCTAGCAATCGCTACTTTCTCCATCCCCAGATTTCCTTACTCACTACCCCATCACCAGCAATCACGTTCTGTGGGCCACCAAGGAAGAAGCTCAAAGTCGCTGTCATCTTTTATAATATTGCTTTATTTAATGTCTTAACTCTTAATCTAAATAAATTCTGGCACAAATGAGCGAAATACTTCTTGTAGTAGATATGCAAAATGGTTTTATGCCTGAGAAATGCAGACATATTATTCCTACTGTCATTAAACTAATTGAGCGTTTTTTAGAGGCTGGTAAACTCGTTGAATTCACAAAATTTATCAATACTGCTGACAGTAATTATGTGAAGCTAATTCATTGGTCAAGCTTGATACATGAACCAGAAACGAACATTATTGATGAACTTCAGCCATATATACATAATATTTTTGATAAACCTTATTACTCTGCATTTACGGACTGTTTTTCGAGTTTTATTTTGATTAATCAAATCAGTAAAATATATCTTTGTGGAGTTGAAACTGATAGCTGCATTTTGAAGACAGCAATTGACTCTTTTGAGCGCGGTATTGAACCAGTAATTATCGAGGATGCTTGCTTTAGTGTTGGTGGTCAGCAAGCACATGATGCGGGTATTTTTTTACTCAAACGTAATATCGGAAAAAACCAAATTCAGATGAGTAATCAGATTCTTGAGAAGATATCATAAGCTGTTCCACAGAAACTATCCATTGTGAGAAAATGTTCACTTGACTTTCGAGACAACCTTGGGGCTGCTCAGTGGGAGCTAACACTCTTTGGAAGTAAATCGGCTCAATCAGGTTAGTGCCACCGCGCCAATCTATCCTTACTGGCATCAGCGCAAGTTCGGAGCTGAACGCATTCCACAATAAAAATATCCCAGTTGCGATCGCCTGAAGCCAGTGAGCTTAGTGCGATCGCTCCCTATCTGTAAGTCCTAGCCCAATCGAGGAAAATCAGAGGTAAACAGTAGAGAAGCGGATGCCGTCTGTAATACGCTAGCTTGTGCTGATTTCTAACCTTTGTAATGCCAACTTCAAGATTATTCGTTTTTTGCGTAAAGCACGAAACTTGAGGTGAATAGTATTATATAACGGTATCTATTATGGATAAACTGGGGACAACACTAAAAGTCTCCTATATAATTTACTTCTATCAAAAACTGCTCTAGCTTCCGTCTAGGGCAGTTTTTGATTGCACGGTAGAAACCAGATTCACAACTGCATCTAATGGTGAAGCATATAACAGTATAGAACTTAAGCACTTAACTTGATATTGAAACTAAGAATGAAAAATAAGACAACGCCCCATGCTCAATTACAAAATTTCCAAAAAATGGTTAATTTTGGTGACACTAGCTTTGATATCTGCCTTGTTGCTGGCGATCGCTTCTTCTGCCTCAAGTATTTATTTATATGGCAGCAGTACTAATAATATCAAGGCAGATGCAGCAATTGTTTTAGGAGCGGCAGTTTGGGGAGAAGAACCATCTCCTGTTTTCAGAGAGCGAATTAACCACGCCATCAACTTATATAAAAATGGATCTGTTAAAACAATCATTTTTACTGGCGGAGTTGGCGAGAGTAATGAACCACCTGAAGCTATAGTTGGAAAAAATTATGCACTCGCGCAACAGGTAAAAGCTGCTGATATTCTCACTGAAACTCAATCTCGTACAACTCACCAGAACCTCACAAATGCTTTGGAAGTAGCGAAAGCTCACCAATTAAACAAGTTTCTTATTGTTAGCGATCCATTGCACATGAAACGAGCAGTATTGATGGCGCGAAATTTAGGAATGGATGCACATTCGTCTCCTACACCGACTACTCGCTATCGCAGTTTTCACAGTCAAATGGAGTTTTTGAGCCGAGAAACTTATTTTTACTTTGTCTACTTAGTGTTTAAAATCTAGCTTTAGCAGACTGCAACTAAAAATTGCCTAGTTGAGCGATGACACAAAGTACCCCCTAGAAGCGATCGCAACAACAAAAGCAAGTTTTAGTGAGCGCTCACGCCTGAAATCGCTAAATTTTAGCTAACATTTCCTTTCGGCAAACAGTGACAACTGTCCCGGAGAAATATTCCCGGTTAAAATTGTGGTTTCTTATATTGCAATAACAGAGCTAGCAACATGAAGCCATCGTGGATAACTGGCATAATTTTAACTGCGATCGCTGGAGCTACCATCAGCGCTATCTCGATTTTCCAAAAAGCTAACCAGCCATCCATCGCGCTTACTGAAGAATGGATAGCTATTCAAGTGGCAGATGGGGACAGCATTACAGTCCGCCAAACCGATGGCAGCCAAATGTCAGTTGAGCTTTGTGGAATTGATGCCCCGGAATTGAAACAAGGTGAAGTGCCAGCACAAGCATTGAGCAATGAAGCAAAAGATAAACTACTCAAGCTAGTCGCTGCTGCCGATAACCAACTGATGATTATTCCAGTAGCAAAAGACAGCGATGGGCACACTGTTGCTGAAGTGATGGCTCACGGACAGGGCGATACTGAGATTAGTTTTCAGGAAGAACTGCTTAAAAGCGGCTTGGCTAAAACGCGGCTTGGTGAAGTGGAATGCCCTAATCAAATAGCTTTCGAGAATGCCCAGAGGATAGCGATCACATCAAAGGCTGGAGTGTGGAGCCAAAGCAACTTAGAGTTCCCTTGAGATTATTGCCAGCATGATCATTAAAACTTGGTAATCTTACTTCTTTGCGCCTTATACCAATTCTGTATAAAGATGCGCCAAATTATATAAGGAACGAACCGCAAAGGGTGCAAAGGAAGAAAGAAAATTTGGCGCAGCCTCACAAAGAAATGGCATTATTACTACCGTATGCTAAAAAGCCTGTTTTATAAAACCTAAGATTTCCACTGTTCTACCAAGCTTTTCTTTTTTAAGGTCACATCTCCTCCAACAAATGCAGGCAACCCTAGAAGCAACCGATATTCATTAACGGTAATAATGCCTTGTCCAAAAGCTTCATCTATTAAATTAGTGTTTTTTAGTCCGATTTCTGATAGATTAACAGATTCATTATTGGAACTATTTTCTAACATTGCTTATCTACTATTTAGTAAGGAAAGGTGTTATATTTTCACTATATTTAAACATTGCAGAGCTAAAGAAGCCACCACAGTGGTCTTTTTCAACGCAAGCCTTGCATTCTGACATATATTCATTTTTCCAATCAGAAATACTCTTGCGATTATAAGGATATAGACGTGGATCAAGTAAGCATAACTGGTGATTGTAAACTGAAACAACCATTTTGTTTCGTGTAAGAATTTCAACCGCTTCCACCAACTGTAGCTGATATTCAGTTGGGTCAATCCATAAGTCATCAATGTTAGGGCGGGTAAAACCCATCATCTCTAAACCCATAAAAGCGACGTGATCAACAAATAGAAGGTTACGTGCAATAAAGCTAGCCAATTCCGGCAGACGAGAATAAGTTTGTTTGTGAATAACAACTCGAATTTCTACTTTTTGTTTATAGCGTTTTAAATTAAGAATTCCGCGAATTGTCTCATCAAAGGCTCCATCTGCCTGAACAACATAGTCATGAATATTAGAAATGTCTGAATATAAGGGTATCCCAATCATTAAATCAGAGTGCTTGATTTGAGCAATTTGGGAAGCAAGCTGCTCATAGGCAAACTTTCTACCATTGGAAAGCATATGCACAGAAGTTTCAGGCAAATAGTTTTTTAATGCCCTTATCAAAATTAACATATCCTCCCCAAGCATGGTGGGTTCACCTCCTGTAATACCAATTTCCTTACTTTCTCTACTTATTAAAGGAATAGCAGTCAATAGCTCTTTGACTAAGTATCCATCATCTATATTTTTAGGAGGCTGAGAACACATTAAGCAATAGTTGTTACAACGTTCTGTTACTAACAAAGAGTTAGAAGTTGAATGACGGCGGTACATAACACTCAAAGTATGCTGCTCTGGGTCAAAGCGAACTACATCTTCAGCACTCAAATAATGCAGTTCTTCACTTAGGCGAAAACAATTATTAACTTGATTAGTATCATATTTAGTATTATCAATCAAAAAGTAAGCCCTGAAACCTGTGGGTAGTCCACCAGAGAGGGGCTGTTTCACTAATAAAATAGCCTCATGCCTTAAAGCAAATGGAAGGTTAATATTGTCGGTTAAACGAGCGATAAAAGGCTCAGATGTCCACTTACTGATAGATTCAATTTTCCGAGAGTAAAGTTTTAGCATACTTAATGGCTTACCCAACTAAATAATATTTCCTTGGCTTCTGGATCATCTTCTAGTAAAGTGATAATATGCCGTAAAATCTCCATATTTTTCTTGCAAAAACCACTAAAAGCCTTATGTCCAACATAATCTCCTTGGGTAGCATGATGATAAACTGGATCGCTGCCACAGTAAGCTTGGAAACCGCAATCTTGACACATTGGACTACTTTCACACAGGGATTGCTCTAGTGGGTCGAGAAGCGCATCTGAGAGCATCATTTGCTCATAAGTGTCGGTCTGTAAATTACCTAGCCTAAATGTTTTATCTCCCATCTCTGCTAACATTCTAGACTCATCTGAAGCGTATACTTCTCCATCGTGATTGAAAATGATGGCACTAATACCAATACCAGATGGTGATTGCAAATCAACGTAGGAAGTTCCAAAAGGTGTCAGCATCTTATTTAAAAAGATGCTAGTATAATCCTCTACTAATTGGTATCCTTGTTTGTTGATTTGCAGGATATAATCAAGTCCCTTCTTATAAAATTCCAACCACTCTAAAGTAGTGTAAGCTTCATATGTTTTAGTCTTGATTGCAAAACCATAAGGACTTAAAGGCCGCAGAAATATACTGTGGAAGTCTTGACGAATGTACTCATCAATAATTTCTGTTACTCTGGGCAAGCTGGCTTTAGTAGTAGTCATAAGTGCGCCAACTTTATCTATACCTAAAACTGACCGTACTCGCTGAATACCTTCAATGGTTAACTGATAACTATTCATTCCGGGACGAGGACGATTCGCATTATGCAAGTCTTCCGAACCATCAAGAGAAGTAGAAATTAATATATCGTGTTCTAGGCAAAACTGTAAGATTTCTTCATTAATCTGTGAGAGGTTAGTAGCAATAACAAATTGTAGGTTCTTTTGGTGAGTCAAGTTTTTTTGTTTTGCTGCCAAAACAATCTCTTTGATCAAATCAAAATTAAGTAGCGGCTCACCACCCTGAAACTCTATCTTGATGTTTAGCGCTGGACTTTGGAACGTAAACTCTAATGCTTTGTGGGCATGAGCAGCAGACATATCATAAGCAGTTCTATCATGGCTTTGGCGAGAAACTTGGCAATAAGGACAAGAGTGATCACAGCGCAAGGTTACAACGAACATATGCAGGCTGGTAAAGTTAGCAATCTGCATACTTTTAGTCCGGTACTTTAAAGCTAGTAAATCTAAAGCAACCGATGAATCAGCATCTAATAGAAAATGTTTTGATTTAAGCTGGTTATAGACTATTGAATTGGGAACCAGTAGTTTATGTACAAAGTCCTGTAATAGGTTTTGGGGCAGGACAACATATTCCCCTACTTCATTAGTCAGTACGTATCGCTTGGCATCAAGCCGGATAAAGCGAAACGGTAAGAGTTGATACCCTGATATTAAGCTCTGGTTGTAAAAATCTAGAGGTTTAAATCGTTGCGAAACGGGTAATCCCATTTTATTTTAATTAAGCTATTAATGAAGTTTTGGAGAATGCTTGAGCTAGTATTAAGTTGCGTACTGCCTCGCTTTCTTTAGCAATGATTTCTCGCAAGTCTTGATCCATAAGTTCATCCGAAAAATCAGCAATGACCTGTTGTATTTTCTCAGAAACTGTGGGTTCAGCAAAAGTGAATAGAACGCATAATTCTTGTTCCTGTTTATCTTGTAAAAACACAGAACATTGAGAGGCAAACTTATAAGCTGTCTTTTTAATAGCACTCAGACTGTATAAATCTAAATTGATAAATAGTTTTGCCTGATTACCTTCTAAGATAAAACTGTTATCTGATAATGCCATATTTACTAACAATTTGAATAGTGATAATACTGAGAGCTAGGAAAAAATTTGTGGGTAAGTTATTGCTATTAACTGTCCTCAATTTCTACTTACAGATAATAAGGAAGTTGTATAAGTAAAATTACCGATACTAATCCAACAGATTCCAAAAACTCTTGGTTTTTCTTAGTCATAATTGGCTAATTATTTTTTGTTTTTACTTGTGGGATTCAGGCTAATAGCATAGTAGTGAAAAACAACATTTGCCCTCAGTAATATTACTACTTATACTAAATACACAGGTAAGTGAGTCTGCTGAATATAGGAACCATATTTGATTTCTGCAAAAAAATACGAGACAATACGCAGGGATGTATATGTCTAACAGTAAACAACTATCAACCTAGCAACACTGATTATTCAATAACAATCCGATTAAATTTTTTTTAAATATAAAATACAAGGGTGGGTTATAGCAAAGCATAACTCACCCTACGTAGATTACAAAAATCAAATATGATTTCTATACATAAATTCTCATAACAAGCTACTTACCTGCTACTGGAATAATGGGAGCTGTGTGAACGATGAGAGCTATGAGAACGGTGTGAGTAATGTCTTGCTATTAGTTGTTCTTTGTTTATTCCTGCTGATGGTGCGATCACAAGCTGTTCATCTAAGTTATCACTTTTAGTAACCTGTGCATTCTCTACACTTAATTTACTAAAAGCATTACTCAAACGTTCACTAGAAGCGGCATTTCCTGGTAAAGGAGTTGTACTAAGTAAAGCTGCCACTACTAACCCTACTGGTTTCAGAAATCCTCTATTCTTCTTAGTCATGCTCGGTTCTATAATAAAAAAGGTTTGTTGTATGAATATGCAACAGCAGAAAAAATCAAACATCGATCAAGCACCAAATGATTTTTAACACGGTTTTTAAGTAACTTATTCAAAACCTAGACTATTTTTTGCTTGCTGCTTTTTCATACACTTAACACTTTAACTACAGAGTTTCATACATAACAACAGTAATATTGACTAAATAGTTTTTCTTAAAAGTACTCATCAATCGCATTTAATTCGACTATTTAAGCATATAACTGACCTTAACCTTAGTTGCTTTCGAGCAGTCACAATCTACCCACGGAATCTTTGCGGTGTAGCTTTCTTCAAGTAGCGATCGCCTTATGCTTTTAGAATTTAACTTACGAAAATTTCTGTACTAATTTTATACAATTGCTCCCAAAGTGCCATTAACCGCACGTAAATAGTCAGATGGGGATAGCAGAAGCAGCATTCCTCGCATCCCACCAGAAACAGTGATCTGCTCAAATAGGGTTGCTGTTTCATCAAGGTAAACTGGATAGTCTTTTTTGCTAGCTAAAGCTGTTACACCCCCACGTATGTATCCTGTTAGTGGCTGGACTTCCTTAAGAGCAACTGTCTCAACCTTGCGGTTTCCTGAAATCCGCGCCAAAGCTTTTAAATCTAACTGAGCATTTCCTGGCACAACAGCAAAACAGATACCTGTTGTGTCACCTCTGACTACTAGAGTTTTAAAAACTTGCTCTGGCGGAAGACCCAGTTTCTGGGCTGTACTCTCAGCAGCCAGATCATCAGGATCTACTTCATAGCTGAGGATTTGATAGGGAATACCTAGTTTATCCAGTAGTCGAGCAGCATTGGTTTTCATTGCTCTTACTCCCAATCTTCAATCACCAATCCACTGACGCGACTGAATTCTCTGGTGTTGTGCGTGACTAGCGTTAAGCTATGCGTCAAAGCGATCGCAGCTATTTGAAAAGAAAATCATTGGGGCCTATTGGAGTACCGTTTGCTGCTAATTCTGCACGAATTCTACCGTAAACCAGTACTGTAGAATCATCAAATGGTAAAGAAACAAATAAGTTAAGAAACTCTTGCTGTCTAGCTAATGTTCTTTGGGGATTATTGCTTCTCATTGCACCATAAAATAGTTCTGCTTTGACGACCGAACACACAGCAATATCTTTTACATTTGTTGACTGTAAGCGTTCTCGAATCAAGAGTGACCTACCGTTGAGATAACGAGCACAAACATTGGTATCTAATAAGTACCTCACACAATTTCTTCCCTTGTCTCAAAATCACCTTCATAGTCAATAACAATTGGATCGTCTTGACAACTACCGTAAGTCTGCTCAAAAAATCCGGCTGGCCATCCCAATTCTTCGGGTGTTTTTGGGGGTGCTGATGGTTCTATTTGTTGATAAATCACTACGACTTCCATTTCTTTGTCTGTTATGCCAACAGGAATCTCAAGGTGCAAAATGCCATCAGCCCCAACATGAGAACATAACTTAATACTTTGCATTACTGTTTTCTCCTAGTCCTTGGTTGATTGAAAATTACGTGGTATCTCATCTATGATGCCGTATTCTTTTTCAATCACACTCAACAGCTTCTTCACTATAGCCTTCAAATACGGTCGCTTCAGTTCCCCCAGATGCTTCAGCATAGCAGTTGGGGCATCTTCCAAGTCCTCGTTTTCCCGCAGCCGTGCGATCGCTCTTAGAGAAATGCCAGTTATTTACATCTTCTGAGATTCTATTGAGTTTTGTTCATTTCTAGCCAGTTGTAGAGTGGGAACTGAACTCTGTTGAACGCTGTATGAATCAATCATGTAGAGGGGTTTTACAGCACTCAACTAAACAACTGGCATAGCTGGATGTCAAGAAGCGGGAAGTTTTATCTTTTCCCTCGTACAACTTTTTGACTGTCCCGTTGCGTTGCTAACTCCATTGAAACTGCAACCCAAAGACATTGGATGCCAAATTGCCAAAATTTTCAGGGTATTCTTCCATACTTCGACTCTAGAAGCGTCAACAATTTCTCTTCGACAGCCGTTAAATAAGGCCGTTGATTTCAATCGGTGAGCAGGATGTGGGAATCTTAGAAATTAATTAATAATTTCTCCTTTGTTATTGGCCAACTTTTCACGCCATTTTTGGAGTTCTTCAGGTGTTTGTCTCACCCAATCTGTGACTTCGCCAACGATTTTTAATGGTGCTTGGGAGCGATATGAGCGTGTCGGATTGCCCGGAAATTTTTTGTCTGTAACATTCGGGTCATTTTCAAACTCCCCTGTTGGTTCAACGATATAAACACGTTCACGGTTATCGCCTTTTGCTAATGCAGCAGCTAGTCCCGCCCCATTGACAAGCGCTGTGAAATAAATGTGATTCATTTTGAGTTCAAGTTTGTAATTAGAACTGCCCCCTGCCCTCAGCAAATCGCCAACCTGCAAATCTGCTTTCGTTCCATGATAAAAGGGGCCTTTGTCAGAAGGTTTATCCTTAAACGAAGTTGCTAATTCATAATTCTTTCTTGCCTTGTCAGGGTCGCTTAAGTCCTCATAGCATTTGGCAATGTTTGAATATAGAGAAGGTATTGCACTCTTAACAGTGTTGTTATTTATTTTTAATGCAAACTGCAAAGCCGTTTCGAGCCATTTTAATTTGTCAGAAATATTTTTCTGATATCGAGCTACATAATGGGCTGAAATGAATTTTTCAAAGTCGTGTGTCGCTTCGTTCCAGGCTTGAAGAAACAGTTTACTTGCTTCTTCTGGTTTGCCTTTTTCTTCCATGCCCATACCTTGAAGACAGAGTTTAACAACATTGTTGTTTGGGTTGAATTCCATGATTACTTTGTCTCGTAATGATTGTAATTTCGATTTAGTTGCTTGTCCTTAGTCTGTTGAAGTGCATCGTAACTACTGCTAACGGTTCGCTTGAGCGGCTGCAAATAACCTTTACCTCACACCAACACCCACCCTTCCCCCTGAGTTCGGGGTTGTCCTTGGCTAAAACTTGGCATACTTCGCCTAACTGGTAAGTGTTGGGTACTTGGGTGCGTTCCATAATTTGTTACACCCATATTTAACAATGCGATAAGTGGTACTTTACCATCGGCTCGTTGTACACCGTCTGCTAAACCTCTTGTTTTCGCCCAGATCACATTAATTAGGTTTAGCTTTACTAATCCTTTAGTAGAAGTATATTCTCTAGCAAAACTTTTCTTAAGAAAGAGGTATTAATTAAAAATTTTATTAACAATTGTAAAGATAGCCCAAAAAATCAACAAAAATCTATGCAATCACCAGAAGCGGAAACAACAAAATTCGAGAGTAAAGCTCCTTTGTCAAAGGATACTACTTCCCCTATTCAGTCCAAATCAAAAACTGAGCCATTAACTCAGGTACAAGCAGATAGCGTGCTGACCCGTGAACAATTGCCTAACAGGGGGTTTCGTATTGCCCTCACCCTGATTACTAGCGTGATTATTTTAAGTGTCGTCGCTATTTACTTCGGCATTATTCATCCTTAGCACATTGTCATAAAACCCAATGGCACGCCCCTTAAAGCTAAATCGACTATAAGACCTATGGGTGTGGGGTTTAGTAATAAAGGAATTTATTAAGGTTGCACTTAGTTTTGGCTTTTCTGATTTTTTTTCCTACACCCTGCACCCAACCGTCTACACCCAGCCACAGCAGGAGTTTCACGTTTTCAAGCGGGATATATCTTTTCGCTCTAATAAAAAGTGATTGCTCTGTTTTGGCTGATTAGCCCAGAGATTTCAACAGCCGTTAGGGTGACAGCTTCAGAATTATCATTTTTTCGCTCCCAATAACTGCAATATCTCCTTCACTGCCGTTTTTTCCCACTCCATCTCCTAAATCCGCTTCAGTAACCGCTTGGGAATGTACTTCCACGACTCGACCAAGCGATTGCCCTGACTCTAAAATTCATAATGATAGTACGCCTGTGAGTAATCCTTGCCATTCCTAATAATCGTTCACCAATGAATACTGCCGTTATCTTCCCCCTTCTACTGTCGTATTTTACTAGGGTTTACTGCGATACTCAACAGCGATAATATCGATACAATTGGGCGGTTGACGGTTTCAGCTTAACAATAGTGAGTAAACTACCTGCTGCGTCAATTACTTCAATTCGGGTGAGCGCATAGACATCCTTACTAGGAAACAATATGGCAGACCTTAATGGTAATTGGTTAGGAACTTACTGGCAAGATGACATTCCTAGTCGCTTTGAAGCAACCTTTGTTCAGAGTGGAAATACTTTTAGTGGTTCCATTTTGGATGACAACTATTTAGGAGAAGCTCAGGTCAATGGCGAGGTAATTGGGCGCACTGTCAGTTTTACTAAACGTTATTTAGTTACCTCACCTGTACCAGTTAGATATACAGGCATGGTTTCAGAAAATGAAGATTATATGCAAGGAGAGTGGAATATAGGTTTGCAGTATTCTGGTGTATGGGAAGCCCGACGCAGTGGAGAAAACCTGATTGTAGATTTACAAAGTCGGCTCGAACAGCAGACTTCATTGACAATGACTTAATCGCTCACATAAATCCCTGCCTTACCCCCAGGCTTCCTTATGTGTAATTTCCGACTCCAAAACACTCAACACTTTCTCTTCCAAATCCGTCAAATAAGCCCGATTCAGCTTCCCCAGCGACTCCAAAAACCTCTGCACTGACTCCTCCAGCCCACTCGAATACACCCGACCCAGGCGATCGCAAATCACCTGCATCTGCTCACACTCGGCAGGCAGGTAATTGTAAGATTTGAGATGCTGCAAACCAACAGCGTACTAGCCACCCCAGGTTTTGACAGTGCATGATACCAGGGCAAAGTAATACATTTTTTCTGTAATATATCTTGTATTATAAAGGTAATACAAGTAAAGCTCTTATTCTTTCGTAACAAACTTGTGCCAGCTTGAACTTGATCGCCCTAAAAGGAGAGTGGGAATGAAAAAAGTAGCGGTGTTTGGCAATGCTGGAGGCGGTAAATCAACTCTAAGCAAAAGATTATCCCAAATTACTGATTTACCACTTCACATCTTGGACAAGATCAAATATCAATCAGGGGGAACTGAGGTTCCACATGAAGATTATAAGCGCGTCCATCAGCAAATTTTAGCTACTGACCGATGGATTATTGACGGGTTTGGCTGCATGGAAACTCTCTGGCTAAGACTGAACGAGGCAGATACTCTAATTTTTGTCGATCTACCTCTATATGTGCATGGATGGTTGGTAACTAAACGATTCATTACAGGTTACTTTAAACCGCCATCAGGCTGGCCTGACAATAGTCCAATATTGAGGAGTTCGCTTACTAGCTACCGCACGCTTTGGTTATGTCACAAATATTTGACCCCAAAATATCGTGAGTTTATCGAGCAGACTCAAAGCATGAAAAATGTTTATCATATTCGCTCGACTAAAGAAATTTCGCAATTCTTTGAATTAATTGAGTGCCAGATTAATTTAAAAGATGGTGCATAAATCTATGGAAATCAGATTTTTAAACACCCAAGATATCGGCGTTTACCGTGATCTGCGTCTGTTCGCATTGAGAGAGTCGCCAACGGCTTTTGGTTCGAGTTATGAGCAGGAATCCTGTTTTTCTTTGAGCGACTTTGCTGCCAGACTTCGCCCTCACGATAATTCTGCTAACGGCATTTTCGGTGCTTTCAGCGATGGAGACAAACTTATTGGTATGCTTGGCTTCTCACGCGAGAACCGTTTGAAGCGTGTTCACATTGGTTCTCTCTGGAGTATGTATGTTTTACCTGAGAATCGAGGGCGAGGTGTTGGAGCCGCGCTTCTTGATGAGGCATTATCCCATGCTCGACGGCTTGATGGTCTGCGACAGATCGTTCTCACGGTCACTACAAACAATTTACCAGCCGCCTCTCTTTATCGCTCACGGGGTTTTGAGCGTTTCGGTTTAGAGCGTGATGCTTTATTTATTGATGGTAGATATTTTGATGAGGAGCATCTGGCATTACACTTCAACCATGATGCCTAACGAGAACCTGTTGCACACTTACTATATAAAAACGACCATAATTCTTAAAACTTTATCTCGTTCCCATATTCCAACTCCACAACACTCAACAATTTCTCTTCCACCGCAGTAAGATAGGGTCGATTCAGTTTCCCCAACGACTGCAACAGACTTTTGACTGTCTCCTCCAGTAAATCGGAATACACTCGACTGATGCGATCGCTGATTAATTGCATCTGCTGACATTCTTCGGGCAGGTAGTTGAAAGACTTCAGGTGTTGCAACCCAACGGCGTACTCGCTATCCCACATTTTCACCGTGCAACTAAAGTCATTCACTGCGCTGACAATAGCCCAACAGCCACTTTTGCCTCTGAGTTCGGGATTGTCTTTGGTAAGGATTTGGCACACTTCTCCTAGCTGGTAGGTGTTGGGTACTTGGGTGCGTTCCATTATTTGCTGCACTACGTTTTTAACGATTCTAGCTGGTGGCACCTTACCCCCTGACTGCTCCACTGCTTTTACCCACACTTCTTGCTGTTGGTGGGGTTCAAGCTTTGTCATTGGTCTGACTTGACGTTCGTTAGTTGGCAAAATGTGATCCATTGGATCACATTTTTTCATCAAATTATCGAAAACAACTGCCGCATCCATTAAAAGATAAGATTGCCGACGACTATGCCCAAAGCGATCGCGGCAATAATCTTCAAATGTTTTATGCGTGGAGCGATAAAGCCGTCTGTCCCTCAATTCCGTCAGCGCTTTCCCCGCCTCAAAAAACGCCCGTTCCACTTTCCTCTCCAGGAGTAGGCGATCGCTTTGCTCCTGCTCGGTTAATTCAGGAATTTCAACAGCACTAACCGTAATTGTTGCTGTAGCTGGGTTTTCTTCTTGGGTCAGGTTATCTGGTGGCGTGTCATCACTGGATGAAGCAGGGGTGGGCTTTTTACGCTTAGAGGTTGGTTTATTCATGTTTCCACCTCTTTTAGTTCAATGGCATTTGCTCAAAGTGTGATATTTAGTTGCGATAATCTCTCCCAAAGTACTCATCAAAAAAACCTGTGGATTAGCAGTAGCATGATTAAATATCACAATCTTCCTCCAGGTTTACACCAAAGGAAACTCCCAAAACTTCTTCGATTTTGCGAAGGTTTTCAATTGAAAGCGCCCCTTTAAGAGTTTCCTTTTCGATGTCGTACCAGTAAGTGCGCGACAAACCAACTTCATCACATATTTGCTCTAGAGACTTACTCGAATCTAATCGAGCTTGCTTAATCCGCTCTCCTAGCCCCTCAATTTCAACTTCCTTGACTTGTCTTATTCGCATTTTTGCACTAATCACACTACCACCTCCTTAGAGTAAAGCGTTAACTATTAGTTTTACTATACACTACCAACTACTAGTTGACACACTGTAAACTAGTAGTGTACTATAAAGATGTAGAGAAAGCGCCCCCGACTACCAATCTAGAGCGCTTCTCTAATCCTAATTTCAAGGAGTTTACTTATCATGACATACCAAATCTACAGCCAACAACAGCTGCAACTGAAATCGATTGCCCGACTCAAGCAAATCTACAGCGAAATCGCCTGCACAGTCGAAGTAAGCGACAAACGCTGTAAGGATTCTTGGATTACTGCGATCGCTGAATATCAGACAAGCAAGATTCAGAAAGTCACCCTTGCTGCCCCCGACGAACAAAGCAAAGCCCAAGCTGAACTCGACAACTACATCGCTGACCAAGCCCAAGCCGTAGCTCCCGAACTCCTCACAATAGTCGAAATCTCGTTTGACCATCACGAATATTACGCTGATGACAAACTGGTAGCCAGCATCAGCCATGACGACAACCACTTAACCCAACGCTGGGTAGTAATGGTCAACAGTAAAGAAATATTTCGTGCCAACACTCTAATGCGTTGCGATCGCTTCATCTGTACTCACCACAAAGACGGCTCATTACCTGTGCAAGAAGAAGCAGAGGTGCAGGGGAGCAGGGGTGCAGAGGGGAAAAACTTACAACAACTTTCTCCTCTGCCCCTCTGCGCCTCTGCCCCCATGCTTTCCTCTTCGACCGAAAACCAAATCATGGCGCATATCTTCAACGAGTGCCAGAATTACGGGTTTGAAATTCTCGATGATGGCATTTACAACAACAACGGCGTGAAACTGGGGCAAGTCGGATGCACTGACGGGAACTGGTGGGTGAAGAGGCGTTATTCAGTCCAGCAACAGTATTCTAATTCGGTGCTTGATGCTGTGCGCTCATTGTCGATGGTGGACATGTCTACTGATGGTAAATCCATTTTTGAGGAATATTTTTTAGATCAGCCGTTAGAACAGCTAACTGGCAATAAATTGCAACGGCTGCTGGAGAGAACGGAGTTAGTCACAGCGTAAGTCTTGGGCTTCGCCTGGGAAAAGGTTAAAGGGGAAAGGGGAAAGGTAAATTTCTTCATTCCCTTCCCCTAATTATTTATTCACCAATCCCCAATTAAATCTATGCAACCCACGATATCAATCCCTCAACACTGGGGCTACCCTCGCTTTGCTTTGGATCAGCGTACAGAACAAGGCACGATTCTAGGACTTTACTACTATCCCTCTGGCACAGAGTTGGCTGAACAATTTGATGAAGGATGGCGTTACGTATTGATGCCTAACAAGAATTCTGAGGAGATATCGTACTTGCAAGAGAATCAAATTCAGCCGCTTTCCCCACAGGAATTATTCTCAGAAATTACCGCAGAAATTGAGTTTTATCAACCAATACCATTGCCAAAATAAGAGTATGAAGAGGTAGGGCATTTCGTAGTAGATTTATTGTCTCTCACAACGATAAATCAAACACTACAAGCAGCCCATGCCTGATATCTTATCACTGCTACAATGCCTGCTACCGCAGATCAACGCGACAACAATGCGGCAATTTAACCAAATAATCCTGGCTATGTTAACGATGAGCGGGCGAGTCACGATGTTGGGAATCTCGCGTTGGGCAGGCACTGGTGGTAGTTATCGGACGATATTAAGATTCTTTCAGACAGTAATACCTTGGGCGACGTTGTTTTGGCTATTTTTCCGTAAGCATTTATTCCGTGCAAATGAGGTGTATTTGCTTGCAGGAGATGAAGTTGTAGTGAGTAAATCAGGTAAAAAAACTTATGGTTTGGATAGATTCTTTTCCAGCCTAGTAAGTAAACCGATATTAGGACTGTCTTTCTTTACATTATCATTAGTAAGTGTTGAACAAAGGCACTCATTTCCCATTCAAATAGAACAGGTGATTAAGAGCGATGTAGAAAAAAGTAGTTCAACATTAGCCTCAGAAATAAAGCCTAAAGAAAAACGTAAGCGTGGACGACCAAAAGGAAGTAAGAATAAGAATAAAGCCGAGGTGATTTTAACATCTGAATTAGTGCGAATTCAAAAGATGATTAATTCGCTGTTCAAATTATTAGCTGGATTTGTGCCGCTTACTTACTTAGTGCTAGATGGGCATTTTGGTAACAATAATGCTTTGCAGATGGCACGTCTTGTTAACTTACACATAATTTCTAAGTTGCGCCACGATTCTGCATTGTATATCCCATATCAACATCCTGACTCCCATAAACGCTCTCGTCGTAAATACGGTGATAAGATTGACTACCATAACATACCTGATAAGTATTTGCGTAAAAGTAGCATAGAGGATGAAATTCAAACTGATGTTTATCAATGCACTCTCCTTCACAAGGAATTTGCCCAAGCACTAAATGTAGTTATTTTAGTTAAAATTAATCTTAAAACTCATGCTCGTAGTCATGTAATTCTATTTTCTAGTGACCTAAAGTTGTCCTACGAAAAAATAATAGATTACTACAAATTGCGCTTCCAAATCGAGTTTAATTTCCGTGATGCCAAGCAGTTTTGGGGACTGGAAGATTTCATGAACTTAAGCCAAACTGCTGTGACTAATGCTGTTAATTTAGCATTTTTCATGGTCAACTTGTCCCATCATCTTCTCTTGGATTTTCGTCTCCTTAATCCCGACTCTGGCATTATTGACCTGAAGACTCATTATCGTGGTTTTCGATATGTCCGTGAAATCTTAAAAATGCTTCCGGAAATGCCTGAGCCTATTTTATTAACCCAGATTTTTGCCAAGATTACTTCTTTGGGACGGATTCATAACGTTTCTACAGGCGTTGAACCCTCGTAAATTGGCAAAGGTATTGATCAACAGCAAATAGTAATTCTGCAACAACAGTTAGCCATAGTCACCGGAGGTTTCACAAATGCCTAATACGGTTGACGAAAACTTTGACCGTAGAGCCAATCATTTGCTGCGTTCGATTCAGCTTTGTGGTGGTTGCGTTCCATTGCACCGTTTGCAATTCCAATTCTCCGATTCAGTTATTCAAACCTTGCTGGATAAAGAACTGGTGAAAGTGCAGAACACGGGACGCGGCTTTTTGTTGGAGATTGCCGAGGATTTTTAGGTTATTAATACCAGAGGACACAATGATGAAACTTTACGCAAAAACCATTCCACAGACTTTACCCGATTGGGCAACTCTCGTTACAAAGAGTACAGATTTATTTGAGGTTGAAATTAATGATGAACACCCTAATTTTCAATCTCTGCTTGAAGAGTTAGAAACCGAGATTGAACCAGGGACTTTCGGAGTTAAAGCGGAAGATTTATGTTCCAGGCTCGGTATAGAAATGTCTAACCCAAATCTACACTACTTAGTTGAACAAGCCCAAAATTTGATATCCCAGATTGCTACGCACCCAGATTACAAACAACTCTTGTCAGCAGGGTATCAGCCAGATTTAAACATTGCTGATGCTCAAACTGCTTTGACTTATCTGCAATGGGAGTTAGAGCGGAATCGATAACTTTCTGTTTAGTAAAAAAGCGATTGCTTGAATATCAGCTTTTCTTCAAGCAATCGTAAAGCACTGAAAGTTTACGTTACAAACCACTAATTATCACACACCCCAGCAAAATATGCTTACTGAAATTAAACTAGGTTTATGCAACCCTCCCGAACCCATCTATTTATATGTCAATCAGGGTGAAGTAGATGGAGAATCTTTCGTTTGGTACAAGTTCAATATCAGCCAGGAGAAGAAAATCCCTGTTGCCCAGAGAGCATTAACTGGATATTTGTCTGAACTCCGCCTAACGACTAAAGAGTTTAAAGGCAAGGACAACTTGAAGCTGGATATTGTTGTCAGTGCTGATGAACTTTATGTAGTGAGAACTGGCATTGAAACCAATTTTGCTAAAAGCTTCCTTTTAGCTGCCTCATTAATCCAAGATTTCTCCAAACCACTGATTATCGTTGCTACTGCTGGCGACGAAAACACAGTTTTTTGTAATCTTTACGATGCTGCAACCAAAACCAAGATTTACAGAGAATGGAGTAGAGATTTGGATTGGGCAACAATCATTCGTGACATTCAATCTGTTTTAGGTGGTAATTCCTCAACCATTTCATCTACACCAAAACTTAGCGTAGTCCCTCAAGCAGTACATCCTCAAGACTTGCGAGTTAAAAATATTCGCACTTTGCTTGATTATCCTCTTGATTTAGTCAGAGAGTGGTTGCAATTTCAGGATGTTGACCGCCCAAGTCTACTTCATATTAGCAAGATTAATGAATTAGTAAAAACAATGTGTTTGGCTTGGGCAGCAGATAAGTGCGACTATCCCAATCATGCCGAATCTTTGTATCAAAATCTCGTTGTTGATGCTGTTGCTAGTGGTGCGGATGAGTTAACAGCAATCAACGCATGGATGCAACAGTTGCAAACAGCAAAAGCCGGAGCAGTGTAAATCAGAAATCAGGATTCAGAATCATTCTGACTTCTGAATCCTCAATTAATCAGATAGGAATTAACCATGAAAGTCATCGTTACAGTTGTTGAAAGAATCACCAGCGAAGCACATATCGATATCCCTGATGGGCTGAATCAATCCGCAATTAGACAGCACATCGTAAACTGCTACAACGCTGGGGAAATGTCCACAGATATGAACATCTTCCAAGTAGATTTTGAATCTATCAGCGCTCGGATTGTACCAGAACATTCTTCTACTAAATCTGCATCAATAGGGAAAGTAATCAGATGAGTATCAAATGGACTGATGAAGAACTCGCAATTATTGAAGAAAAAGCTGAAGTCTATACAGTCAAACAAATAGCTTCAATCCTAAAAAGGCGAGGATATCAACGCACACCAGTTGCAATTTACCTGAAGTTAAACAACTTAGGTTATTCAGCCCGTCCCACTCTTGATAACTATTCTTGTAAAGAAATTGCTCAGGTTCTTCAATTGAATTTCTCAACTGTCACAAGATGGGTCAAAAGAGGATGGCTCAAAGCTACAAGACGCTCTGCCAGACATTACCAAATTCGGAAATGGGATTTAAAACAGTTTTTTGAGAATCCCCCACAATCCATTAAAAAACGTATTGCTGCTCTTGATGTTGAAGCGATTAATTACCTATTAGGGAAACAAGCATGATTGACCACATTAACGCACTTCAAACAAGCTGGTATCTCTCCCCGCCTTGGGGACAAACAATTCCGCCTGTTGCAGTTAATTTACTGGAGAGAGTTTTCCTACGAACTACAAGGAGATTTGGTTACTGCTGCGGTATGCAATGGAAACACGAATGTTGGATTTATTCAATTGATTGCCGTAATGAAATACTCCACGCTACACAAAACCAAATTATCGCCACTGGAGAGTTAGAAGCCCTCAACGTGCAAAAACCTACTTTTGTTCTGGGTGAAAGAGTGATCCTCTGCTCTCACGATAAAGGAACAAAACAACGGCTGATTCTAGGGATTGCGCTGGTACATAATTCTTGGTTTTACCTTGTTGAATTGATGTCACCAACGTTAATTAAGACACCAACTATATCGAATCGCTTCTCCCTGCTTGGTGAAAAAAGTTTAGTGCGGGTAAATACTTGAGTTTTTCTAATCACACAACCACAAATCATTACACAACGAAAAATTATGTCAGCAATTCAAATCGCCGAAATCATCGAACAAATCTCTCAAGAGATTGAAGTTGACGCTAATGGTCAAGCGAAAGCCAGTGTTAGAGCAACTGCAAGACTGGCTGGGGTTGATGATGAATCGATCAGAAAAGCTTTGAAATCAAGCGCCGACCTAGCACCCTCGAAATTAGCTAAAGAGCTTATGCTACAAGGATTTTCAGCCGCCGACCTCAGCCAGTGGAGAACCGACGGTATCCCCGACATTGCGATCGCAATTATCTTAGAGTACTACGCTTACGAAGCTGGTAGATACTGCACTAAACAAGCCAGATTGGTATGCCGTTCATTCAACACCATCGGCATTCGGGCATGGATTCAAGATAAATTGGGCTGGACTAAACCTGTCACTGACAACAAAACAGGAATGACAGAAATACAGTTACTCGCTGCTCTAGCTAAACACTTGGCAGAGCAAGAACAGCATTTACTCCAACAGCAGCAGCAACAGACCGAAATTTTGCACCGGCTAAAAGCTGTTGAAGTTGAGCAAGACAGAGTAAACACCCCATGCGGCCACAAATATAGTGTTGTCGGTTTCGCAAATCTTCAAGGTTTAGAAATATCGGTTAAAGAAGCCGGTACTAAAGGTAGAAAGGCAAGTGCATTGTGTCGGAAACAAGGCATAGAAATAGAACGCATTCATGACCCACGGTTTGGAAAAGTTGGTTTGTATCCAGAGAGTGTGTTGATTGAGGTTTTCTCTAGTGGTCAAAACTAACAGCAATGGTCTTCAGAATACTTTCTTTAATTGGAGAAAAGTACCATGCAACAACTGAATTTATTCACTGAATCAATTCCTGTTCTTCCAGTCACTTACTATCCTGATTTCTTAACTCTAGAACAAGCAAACGAACTCTACCAACACTGCTTGAAACTGGAGTGGCAGCAGAACCAAATCAGGATCATGGGTAAAACAATGCCTGTCCCCCGCCTGGAGTGCATTTACGGGGACTACGGCTGCGATTATCTCTACTCCAACAGCGTATTTTTGAAACCCCTGACTTGGACAGAAAAACTCGCTTACTTGCGGGACAGAATCACTGCGCTAACTGGTTACAAATTCCGCATCGTCATCGGCAATCAATACCGCACGGGGACTGATTCTATCGGGTGGCATTCTGACAATGAAGCATCGATGGGATCTAACCCTGCAATCGCATCGGTAAGCCTGGGTTCATGTCGCAAATTTCAAATCAAACCGAGAAATGGCAGGGCAACGGACTTCTGGCTGGAACACGGGAGTTTGCTTGTGATGCACCCTGGCTGTCAATCGACTCATCTGCATCAAGTTCCCAAGACTAACAAAGTGGTTAGTACCCGAATTAATCTTACATTTCGACCGCACACCGGAGGCGGGAGATAACGCTGTAGCTGGCGTGTTGATGATTTCATAGCCAGCACAAGTATTGCAAAAACTTAAATCGGCGGCACAGTCTCAAGTGCCGCTTCATTTCCATGCGTCAAAAAACAGAGGGAATATGCGTATAATTGAATCTGATTCTCAAGCTAAACATCAACAAGAATGGTTGGATAGTGGCGTTGACGAAGAAATCATTGCCCTGAATGTGCGTTCGCTCTACGGCACAACACCTTACGAATACTTGCTCTACAGTCCCAAAATCTCCCGTCGCAACGATGGACGATTACGCGATCGCGATTTGAAGAAATACCAGCACATTGAATTAGGCGGCTGGTGGTGCAGTGGAATTGACCCCCTCAACAACTACGTCAGTATGATGTGGGGCTGTTTCAAACCTGACCATCCCCGACGCGACCGCCAGAAGATCCACAAGTTCATCAAGTATGAACACCCATTCAGAGAAGAGACACGCGCTTTCTTCCTCTTAGTTCCGAATCGCATTTGGGTAAAAGTGTCCAATCGTAGCGGCATTCCCATTACTGAAGAAGACTTGCAGCATCCCGGTGGTTTCTGGCACTGGGTTTGGAGGCATAACGTACCAGTCACAATCGTGGAAGGTGTCAAAAAAGCAGGGGCGTTACTGACTGCGGGTTATGCAGCGATCGCTATCCCCGGTGTTAACGCTGGATACCGCACACCTACTGATGAGTACGGTACTGCCATCGGGAAACCCTTTCTGATTCCCGACTTGAAACATTTTGCAACACAGGGGAGACAGGTTAACATTTGCTTTGACCAAGATAATAAGCCCGAAACTGTACAACGTGTCAGAACCGCCATCAGTCGCATGGGACGGCTGCTAGTAAATGAGGGTTGTTCGCTGCGAGTGATTGATTTACCATTCGGGGCAGAGAAAGGGGTTGATGATTTTATCGTTGCCAAAGGGGGGGAAGCTTTTGACGCACTCTACAATACAGCCGTTGCACTGGAGTTGTGGGAGATTAAGCTGTTTACTCTGCTGACTTATCCGCCTGCGATCGCTCTCAACCAAAGATTCCTCGGCCATCTGCTTGTACCAGAGGGTGAAAAGCTGATTATCCTCAAGGCTCCCAAAGGCACGGGGAAAACTGAATGGCTGGCAACTCAGGTGGCAAAAGCACATGACCTTGGACGTAGGGTATTAATCATCACCCACCGTATTCAACTGGGTGAGGCGTTGTGTAATCGGTTTGGTGTTAACTATGTTACCGAAGTTCGCACGAATGAAACAGGCACATTATTAGGATACGGGGTCTGTGTAGACTCTTTGCATCAAGAGAGTCAGGCGCGATTCAACCCTAATGACTGGGCGAATGATGTGATTATTATTGACGAGTGTGACCAAGTATTCTGGCATTTGCTCAACTCTGGTACTGAAGTGCAGAAGCGTCGCGTGTCCGTTCTCAAAAACTTGAAACAACTGGTACAGAATGTTTTGGGCAGTAGTCAAGGAAAGATTTATCTATCTAGTGCGGATGTGTCAGATACTGATGTGAAGTATGTTTTATCACTCGCTGGGGAATATCGAGTTAACCCGTTTGTAATTGTCAACAATTATCGCCACGTAGCTGGAAACTGTTACAACTACTCTGGCAGTAACCCAAAGAATCTTATCGCGGCGTTGGATAAAGCCATTTCCAAAGGGGGGCATCATTTACTATGCTGCTCTGCTCAGAAAGCCAAGTCCAAATGGGGGACGCAAGCATTGGAGGAACGCTTTCGTCGCAAATTCCCACATCTGCGAATCCTCAGAATTGACAGTGAATCTGTTACTGACCCATCACATCCAGCGTTTGGCTGTATCGCTCACTTGAACGAAATTCTCACCCAGTATGATTTGGTTATCGCTTCCCCAAGTTTAGAAACTGGGGTATCAATTGACATTCGAGGACATTTTGATGCTGTTTGGGGAATTTTTCAGGGAGTGCAACCGGTTAACTCTGTGCGGCAGATGTTGGCAAGATTACGTGAGACAGTTGACCGCCACATTTGGGTGAGAGAGTGGGGGATGTCGGTTGTAGGGAATGGTTCCACAACAATAGGAGGATTGCTCAGAAGTCAGCACGTCGCAACAAGGGCGAACATTGCGCTGTTATCGGCGGCAGATAATGATGACTACAGCTATGTTGACCAGAACTTCCAGCCCGAATCTTTGCAGACTTGGGGTAAGCGTGGTTCTGTGATTAACGTTGAGATGCGGCGCTATCGAGAGTCTGTGCTTGCGGGTTTGGTCGAGGATGGATACACCGTTATTGATGCTGACGATGCTGACGATGATGAGACTGGCGCAGTAATCGAGTCGGTTAAAGCGGCTAGTCAGGAATTGTATACTGCTGAGTGTCAGGCGATCGCGGATTCTCCAACCATCTCTGATGCCGAACTCAAGAAGCTCCTTGACACAAGGGCGAAAACGAAAACTGAACGACATCAGCAGCGTAAAGCTGAATTATCCCGTCGCTACGAAATTGACGTAACCCCTGATTTGGTTGAGAAGGATGATGACGGGTGGTATCCTCAACTGCGGATGCACTACTATTTGACGCTGGGGCGAGAGTTTCTGAGGAACCGTGATACTAAACGGGCAGCAGCGCAGTTAGAGGCAGGAGAGAATTCGATTTGGAAACCGGATTTTAACAAGGGGCAGCTATTACCTGCTGTACTGTTACTGGAAAATCTGAATCTGTTACAGTTTCTTACGCCAGACGTTCAGTTGCGGGGGTCTGATGAGAAGATGCTGGAGTTTAAAGCGCTGGCTGTTCAACACAGGCACGTTATCAAGAATTACTTGAATGTAACGATTTCTGAAAAACACACACCGATAGCGATCACACAGAAACTACTTGCCAAAATTGACTTGAAGTTGGATTATGTTGGTCGGTTGGGTAAGCGTGAAAATCGGGAGTGCGTTTACCAGTTTGTTGCCCCTGATGATCAGCGTGATTCGATTTTTGGACAATGGTTAAATCGGGATGAAGCGTTAAACTGTGATTCGGTGTCAGTCAGCAATAATATAAGTACAACTACACCAGTCATTGACACCCAATCCCAGGATATTACTCAAACATTTACGCCAGTAGAAAGTCCGACTGTCCAAGGATGGAAGGGGCTGAAGCTGAAAATGCGCCAAGGACTCGACAGTGTTGAACAGTTCTACCAACAGCTGGTTTCCCAGCTTGGTGAGGCTGTTGGCGTTGCTGATGGTGAGCCTTACTGGAATGGCTATCTGGGGCAGTGGCAGATTTGGGTTAAGTTTGCAGACGAGTGTAGGTCTGTGGTGTGCGATTGGTTGGCTGTGCTTAACTGAAATCACACTTTCGACCAAGTTCACTTTGAGCCTGAGCCAGAATCGGTAAGGTAATCACAAATTCTGTTCCAACACCCAAGGTAGAATTCACATCCAAAGTTCCGCCATGTTTTTCTACAACAATAGACTGAGCGATCGCTAATCCTAATCCTGTTCCTTTACCAACACCTTTGGTAGTAAACAAGTCGTCAAATACTTTTTGTTTAATTGATTCACTCATCCCTTGACCATTATCAGCAATCTTCACCTCAACCTGTTTGTTTTTCAATGAGGTGGTAATCATAATCTGATTAGGATTGGCTTTAATCTCCCTAAAACTCCGGCCTGTATTTGATTCATCCAAGGCATCAATAGCATTCGCTAGTATGTTCATAAATACCTGATTTAATTGCCCTGGAAAGCATTCTACTTCCGGTAATTTCCCGTAGTTTGTGATAACTTCAATCTTCGGACGTTGCTCATTTGCTTTCAGACGATGTTTAAGAATTAGAATGGTACTATCAATGCCTTGGTGGATATTGAAAGGTATTTTGTAGTCTTGATCGGAACGGGTGAAAGTGCGGAGACTGGTACTGATATCTTTTAGTCTGTCACAGGCTATCGTCATCGAATCAATCATTTCTGGTAAATCTGATAAGCTATATTCCAAGTCAATTTCTTCAGCATGGATGAGAATTTCATCTCCGGGAGTGGGGAACTTTTCTTGATAAAGCTTTAAGTGTTCAACAATATCATCAAAGGTGGGTTTAGCTTGTTTGATACTGGCAGCAATAAAGCCCAAAGGATTATTCATTTCGTGAGCCACTCCCGCAACCAATTGACCAATAGAGGACATTTTTTCGCTTTGGAGCAAATGAGCTTGGGTGTTTTGTAGTTCTTGAAGAGTTTGCTCTAAATCTTTCGCTTTTTGCCGTAAAGTTTCTTCCGCTTGCTTTGAGTTCGTTGATATCCCTTGCGATTGTCGAGAAATATTCAACTTCTCCATCAGGTGATTTGTGAGCAACAATTAGTTGGGATATGGGAATTTCTCGCCCATCTGCTTTTAAAAGAGCCGTTTCCCCGACCCAATCACCGACTCGAACTGATTCTGGTAATCCTTGATTCTGGATAATTTCATTTGCCCATTTCGGATGATTTTGGCACAAATTTCTCCCCTGAAGCGATTCTTTTTCCCCCATTTCTAACATTCGGCGAGCTGCTTTATTAAAATAAAGAACCTGCCCAGTTAAGTCAGCAGTGCTGATAAAGTCTGGTGCTGCTTCTAGAATTGCCAACAACTTCGCCTGTTCTTTCTCGGCTTGTTTATGCTCACTAATATCACGAGATACACCAACAGTCATTATCACTTGACCCAGTTCGTTACGGATCGCAGATTTGATTGTATGGAATAGGCGGACTTCGCCATCGTACCGATTTACTGGCTCTTGGGGAATTTCTAGGGTCTGTCCACTTTCAAATACGTAAGCATCATCTTTGATATATTGCAGGGTATGATCTGGTTCGCTAAAAGGTGCATCAATCATATTTTGAAGCTGTGACTCACTCATCCCGTAATAATCACGAAATGCCTTATTTGCCCAAATAATTCGAGATTTAGCACCTTTAACCAGTACCATATCTGTAATTGCATCAAGAATTTGCTGATAGGTTTTTTCGTTTTCGCGCAGAGCGCTTTCAAAAGACTTTACTTTTGTAATATCTTGCACTGTTGAAACAATACTAATTACCTTGCCATCCACGTTAGTTATCGGAGTGTGACACCAATCACAAATAATCACTGTTCCATGTTTTGTCAGGTTCTTACTAAGATTATTACCTCCCACTTTCTCTTCAATTAATAACTCCATTATTTTGATGGCTTCTACTCTCTCAATTTCTGGCACAATTATTTCTGATACCTGACAACCAAGTACTTCGCTTTTGCTGTATCCAAATAGTTGTTCAGCAGCCGGATTCCATTCTATTACTTGAAATGCTGTATTCCACTCAATTAAAGGCAAAGGATTTCGTTCTATAAGTAATAAAAGTTTATCTTGCAACTGTTTCAAATCTGGCTCTGCTAATTGATTTTCAATCTCCTGACCATTTCTACTGACTTTATCAACTTTTAGCACTTGCTTGACAGAAAAATTGTTACCGGATTGAATGCCCTGCTGTTGAAAGTTCATCCTGCTCTAACTGACTAATATATTTGCTTGGTACTTAAATCTAGGATTCCCTATTCTTTAGGTAATGTAACATTCCTCTTTCTAATAATATCCATCTGTTGGAAATCGTAGTAAAAAGAGGACAATTATAAAGGCAGAAGTACGTCCCCAAGAGTAACTTGAACGAGATGCGGCTTACGCAGATAAAATATATAACTCAGTATGGACTTGCAATTACGCAGAGGGGCAAAGGAGCGCCCGATTGGATGGAATGGATGAGATAATTTGTCGGGCACAAATAGCGATCGCTATCTGTTACAAAAGGATAGTAGATGACTCGATTAAATATTTCGCTGCCAAAGAGAATCAAAATTTAGGAGTAGTCAAAGCTAAGAAATTTCTAGCCTCGAAGCTAGATTTGTCTCCTTGGGCTGCGCCCTCTTGAAAAAATGCAATTACCCTAATCTCTCACTGATGGGGGCGAATCTGGGAATACTAAATGCTAAGGTCTTAAAAATTCAAAAGAATTATGATTAGCAGTGTAGTTACCATTCCCGGCTATCAAGTCAGCGAAGAACTCTACAACGGTTCTAGAACCTTGGTTTATCAAGCAGTTCGAGAGACTGACCAACAGCCTGTGGTCATTAAGCTGCTGAAAAATCCTTACCCTAGTTTCATCGAACTTTTGTCGTTTCGCAATCAGTACACCATAGCTAAAAATCTCAACTTACCTGGAATCATTCAAACCTATAGCTTGGAAACGTACCAGAATGGCTATGCATTGGTAATGGAAGACTTTGGAGGAATTTCCCTAAAGCAATGGGGAACTGTACCAAGTGTCATTGAATTTTTGCTTTTAGCGATCGCCCTGTGCAATATATTAGATATTCTCATTCGTCATCGGATTATTCACAAAGATATTAAACCTGCCAATATTCTGATTAATCCAGAAACTTGTGATATCAAACTCATTGACTTTAGTATTGCATCTCTGCTACCACGAGAAACCCAAACCCTGAAAAGTCCCAATGTGTTAGAAGGAACACTCGGTTATTTGTCACCGGAACAAACCGGACGAATGAATCGTGGTATAGACTACCGTACTGATTTCTATTCTCTGGGTGTAACTTTTTATGAGTTACTGACAGGGCAATTACCCTTTCAATCAAACGATCCAATGGAGTTAGTGCATTGCCATATTGCCAAACTTCCACCTCTAGTACATGAAATTAATCCAGAAATTGCACCGATACTCTCAGAAATTGTCAGCAAATTGATGGCGAAAAATGCCGAAGACCGCTATCAGAGCGCATTCGGACTGAAATATGATTTAGAAACTTGCTTGCATCAACTCCAGCAAACGGGCAAAATTGAAAGTTTCCCTATTGGGCAACGGGATGTTAGCGATCGCTTCATTATCCCCGAAAAACTCTATGGTCGGGAAGAGGAAGTCAAAACTTTGCTAGCAGCATTTGACCGTGTTACTAATCATCAAACGGAACTGATGTTAGTCGCAGGGTTTTCTGGGATTGGGAAAACAGCGATTATTAACGAAGTTCATAAGCCGATTGCCCAACAACGAGGCTATTTCATCAAAGGCAAGTTTGACCAATTTAATCGGAATATTCCTTTTTCTGCCTTTGTACAGATGTTTCGAGATTTAATGGGGCAATTGAGACGTGAAAATGATACTCAATTATCAGCTTGGAAAACCAAAATATTAGCAGCGCTGGGTGATAATGGGCAAGTTATTATTGAGGTAATTCCAGAACTAGAACAAATTATTGGTCAACAACTACCATCACCTAATTTATCTGGAACTGCGGCACAGAATCGCTTTAATTTACTCTTTCAAAATTTTATCCAAGTATTCACTACCAAAGAACATCCTCTGGTGATTTTCTTGGATGATTTACAGTGGGCAGATTCAGCATCTTTGAAGTTAATGCAGTTGCTGATAGATGATTCAGTGAGGGGATATTTATTATTAATTGGAGCTTACCGAAATCATGAGGTTTCTGCTGCTCATCCTTTGATGTTGACACTAGAAGAGATTGCTAAAGCCAAAGTCACAATTAACATTATTACACTAGCACCATTGAGTACAGTCAGCTTAAATCAACTAGTTGCCGATACCCTAAGTTGTTCGCAAGAAGTCGCACAACCACTAAGTCAACTGGTGTATCAAAAGACCAAAGGGAATCCATTCTTTAGTACGCAATTTCTCAAAGCACTGCATGAAGATGGACTAATTCAGTTTGATTTTGATCGGGGAATTTGGCAGTGTGATATTCCTCAAGTGAAAGCGTTAGCTCTAACGGATGATGTTGTTGAATTCATGGCATTGCAGTTGCAGAAGTTGCCAACATCGACCCAGGATGTTTTGAAATTAGCAGCGTGCATTGGTAATGAATTTGACTTAGCAACCTTGGTGATCGCACGAGGCGCAGGCTCAAATAATCTGCCCACAACATCAGAAGCTGAAACTGCAACAGCCCTATGGAAAGCTTTACAAGAGGGCTTAATTCTACCTCAAACTGAAGTTTATAAGTTTTATATAGGTCAAGAGACTCAAACAATTGCAGGGCAAAACTCACAAGTAGTTACTTATAAGTTTTCCCACGATCGCGTCCAACAAGCTGCTTATTCCCTGATACCTGACGATGAGAAACAGACTACTCACTTAAGGCTGGGGCAGCTACTATTAAATAATATTTCTCCAAGCGATCAACAAGAGAGAATTTTTCAAATTGTTAGTCAATTGAATATGGGTTTGGGGTTACTTACTCAACAGACCGAACGCAATCAACTAGCTCAATTAAATCTGGTCGCTGGACGGAAAGCCAAAGCTTCTACTGCCTACACTGCTGCGGTTCAATATTTAACACTAGGAATAGAGTTGTTAGCAGCAGACAGATGGCAAAATCAGTATGCTTTGACGCTAGCACTGTATGAGGAAGCCGCAGAAGCAGAATATTTAAACACCCACTTTGAACAAGCTATCAGTCTAGCAGATTTGATATTGCAGCAAACCACGCATCTGTTGGACAGAATTAAGACCTATGAGCTAAAAGTTCAAATTTATATCGCTCAAGATCAGCAAGTTCAAGCTATTGAAACAGGTTTAAAAGCATTAAAGCAATTAAAAATTCCATTGATATTACCTAAAGTGGAGCAGGAAAATTATTTAAAGCGACTACCAGAGTTGACAAGTTTAGCTAATATTCCAGAAATGAGCAATCCTGAATCTCTGGCTGCACTGCGATTGCTGATTAGCATTACTCCTCCTGTTCACCATGTCAAACCGGAGATGTTTCCGTCAGTAGCGCTGACAATGCACCATCTTTGTCTTGAGCAGGGACATTCATCCTTGGCTGCTTATGTCTATGGTATTTATGGCTTATTTCTGTCTGCTGTAATTAAAGATGTAGACACTGCTTATCACTCAGGTCAGATATCTCTAGAGCTACTAGAGCAATACCATGCTAAAGAACT
Organism: Nostoc sp. C057; assembly: GCF_013393925.1. NCBI lineage: Bacteria > Bacillati > Cyanobacteriota > Cyanophyceae > Nostocales > Nostocaceae > Nostoc > Nostoc sp. C057. Next base: position 219,860 of record NZ_CP040288.1, read on the forward strand.
CAGTTCCAAAATTTATATGCTCTTTGGTGTTTTTATCTGTGCTTGTAAGGAGCATGGTCGAAATACACTTAAATTGTTACGAGAAGGTATGCAGTGTGGTCTAGAGGTCGGAGACATCGAATACGCTAGCTATTCAATGATGGCTGAGTGTACGCATTTATTCCTGATTGGAGAACCTCTAAATTCTGTTGATAAAAGGCAAGCAAAATATATTGATTTACTTTTAAACTTCAAACAAAAGCATTGTCTTGATTATGCCCAGATTTGGAGACAACTCACTTTAAACTTCCTCGGACAAACTTCTGACCACTTTCAATTGACTGGTACTGATTTTAATGAGACGGAAATGCTACTACATTTTCATAAAACTCATAATCATCAATCACTATTTGCCACCTATGTAGCTAAAACAATTGTGCTTTATAACTTTGAAAAGTATGGACAGGCTGTAATTAATGCAGAGCAAGCCACTGAGTTTGTAGATGGAGCCTTTGGCCCACTACTTGTTGCCGGACATAACTTTTACTACTCTTTGTCCTTACTTGCATGGTATTCTGAGCGCGATAAGAATCAAAAGGAAGATTGCTTAAATCAAGTAGCTACCAACCAAAAACTCATGCGCTACTGGGCTGATCTTGCTAGAAGTAATTACCAGCACAAGTATGATTTAGTTGAAGCAGAGATAGCGCGGGTGATGGGAGATACACTTAAAGCAATGGAGTATTACGATCGCGCCATTGCAGTAGCTAAAGAAAACGGCTACCTCAACGAAGAAGCACTTAGCAATGAATTAGCAGCCAAATTCTACCTCAAGTGGGGTAAAGAAAAGGTGGCCCAAGCCTACATCCAAGAAGCCTACTACTGCTACGCTCGTTGGGATGCCAAAGCTAAAATTGATCATTTGGAAACACGTTATCCCCAATTACTACAATCTATTCTGCAACAAAAGCAATTCACTCTCCAACCCTTAGAAACCCTTGCTATACCTGCCCGCACGATTCATCAACCAGCGCAAACATCTAGCTCCAGTAGCACTTCTATCTCTGAAGCCTTAGATTTTGCCACCATCCTCAAAGCTTCCCAGAGCCTTTCTAGCGAGATTCAGTTAGACAAATTGCTCCAAGGCTTGCTTAATGCGATTATGACCAATGCTGGAGCCAGTAAATGTGTACTGATGTTGATGCAGGAGAATGACTTGCGAGTAGAAGCGATCGCTCAACTTGGACTTGAACCCAGCATTGGACTAGCACTGCCAATAGATCGAAGTTTTGATATTCCTGTCAGTCTGATTTACACTGTCAAACGCAGTCTACAATCCCTTGTGATCGCTGATGCCAGAATAGAGGCTGTTCTAGTGGCTGATTTCTACATCACGAAGCACCAGCCCAAAAGCCTACTGTGTAATCCCATCGTGCATCAGGGTAAACTGCTGGGAATTTTATATCTGGAAAATAACCTGGCTACGGAAGCGTTTACACCAGATCGCTTGGAAATTGTCAAGCTTCTTTCATCCCAAGCTGCCATTTCGATTGAAAATGCTAATCTCTACAATACTCTTGAACAGAAAGTTAGCGATCGCACTCAACAACTTTCCCAAGCCCTAGAAGAACTCAAAACGACTCAAGATCAGCTTGTAGAATCCAAGAAAATGGCTGCTTTAGGTAGCTTGGTAGCAGGGGTTGCTCATGAAGTCAACACCCCTGTTGGTACTAGCATCACACTGGTATCAACCCTGATTGATAAAACTACCGCTCTCATCACAACAGTTGAGCAGGGACAGCTGAAACGGGCAGATTTAACCAACTACCTGAACATTGCTAAAGAATGTGGAGACATTATTTTGACAAACCTTAATAGTGCCGCAGAATTGGTGCAAAGTTTCAAACAGGTTGCTGTCGATCAAACCAACCTGGAGCGACGCACTATTAGGGTTAAACTTTATCTGGAAGAAACGCTTTTTAGTTTGGCACCAAATTTAAGAAAAACCCTACATACAGTAACTATAACTGGCGATAATACTGTAACTATCAGCACTTATCCAGGAGCATTGGCACAAGTTGTCACCAATTTGGTGATGAACTCTCTCATGCACGCATATCAGCCCGAAGAAGCTGGGGAAATGCACTTTCATGTGTTACGGCAAGCCGATCGAGTCATTATTCAGTACCGTGATGATGGCTGTGGTGTTCCTGAAGAGTATCACAGCCGCATTTTTGAACCCTTTTTTACTACAGCAAGGCATCGCGGTGGAACAGGACTAGGATTGCATATTGTCTACAATCTAGTCACCCAAAAATTGCGGGGAAGAATCAATGTGCAAAGCGAAGTGGGGAAGGGAACTCTATTTATAGTAACCCTTCCACTTGAGCCACAGGTTACTCCATGAACGCCAGAATTAGGGATGAGCGAGTATGTCCAGCGAAAATCAAAGGGTTTCCAACTCAGAAACTGATGCTTTTTTTGTCTTTGCAGGCAATGATGATACGTTTATCTTTGCAGATGACAATGGTGGACAACCAATCAATGAAGTTGATAGGGGTTCCCAAGCGGTTCCAAACTCTCCACCAGCACCTGTAGCAGTTTGGAAAATCTTGATTGTGGATGACGATGTATTAGTCCATCGAGCTACAATCCTGGCACTCGAAGATTGCACTTTTGAAAGTAAACCTCTGACGTTTCTCCATGCCCACTCTGCTACAGAAGCAAAGTACTTAATCCAGACACATCCCGATACGGCGTTAATTTTGCTCGATGTCGTTATGGAAACAGATGATGCTGGATTGCAAGTGGTTCAGTATATTCGTGCAGAATTGCACAACCACCAAGTACGAATTATTTTACGTACAGGTCAGCCTGGAGAAGCGCCGGAAGCCTCAGTGATTCTGGACTACGATATTAACGACTATCGGCTCAAAACAGAACTGACACGGCAAAAGCTGATTACAGTCGTGATTTCTTCCCTTCGTTCCTACGGTAATATCCTCAAAATAGAGAACCAAAATTCTGAACTAACCCTAGCCCTAGACCATCTTCAACAAACTCAAGCTCAACTAATTCAAGCAGAAAAAATGTCGTCTTTGGGGCAAATGGTTGCAGGCGTTGCTCATGAAATTAACAATCCCACAAACTTCATTTATGGCAACCTGTTTCATACAGAAACTTATGTGCAGTCTCTGTTAAAACTCATCAAAACTTATCAAGAACATTATCCTACTCCAGTGGAGGCGATCCAAACTATAGCAGAGTCTATTGATTTACCGTTTTTAATGGAGGATTTACCTAAACTATTCGACTCAATGCGAGCTGGAACTGAGCGTATTAAACATATTGTTGAATCACTGCGTAACTTCTCCCGCTTAGATGAAGCGGGAATTAAACCAGTAGACATTCACTCCGGCATTGAAAGCACTCTGTTAATTTTACAACACCGACTCCAAGCTAATGCTAACCGCCCAGCGATCGCAGTGATTAAAGAATATGGTCAACTGCCTTTGGTTAACTGCTATGTCGGTGCCCTCAATCAGGTATTTATGAATATCTTGAGTAATGCAATTGATGCTTTAGAAATGGGGACTAGCAAGTGGGGAATCACAAGTGAAACATTTTCCCTCCCGACAATTCGCATTCGCACTGAAATTTCTCATACTGATAAAGTGCTGATTCGCATTGCTGACAATGGTCTAGGCATGAGTGAATCAACACTTAAGAGAATATTTAATCCTTTTTTTACCACCAAGCCTGTGGGCAGTGGTACGGGTTTGGGATTATCGATTAGCTACTCCATTGTAGTGGAACAACATAGAGGTCATTTAACCTGCTCTTCCGCACCAGGCAAAGGTACAGAGTTTGTAATCGATATTTTTATTTAAAGTTGATGCCGACGATGCCGACGATGATGAGACTAGCGCAGTAATCGAGTCGGTTAAAGCAGCAAGTCAGGAATTGTATACTGCTGAGTGTAAAGCGTAGGCGTAGCCCGCCGCAGGCATTGAAAAAGACAATTTTGTGTTCGTTATCTTCTGAGTCGCTTAAAGTAACGGGAACAAGTTTGTATTAATCCAAGATTGAACCTGAACCAACTTCCCACTGATGTTTGAGCAATTCTTGGTAAGTCGCTTCCCTTATCATCATCTGCTTATACAGCATCTGCAAAAACTCTTGAGCTTGTTCACGGGACATCTGCTGCACTTGATCAGAGAAAGTTCTAAGGCTAAATTCTTGTTCTAAAGATAATTCAATGGGTTGATTCATTGCTTTTATTTGAGTTTGCTAAGTTAAGCAAATATTGTTTTATATAAATAAATGTTACGATAACTTTACAAAAACCAAAGGTGTGTAAACCGTACCGACGTAGGTTAGAAATGCCGTATCTGCTGCTGAAAACCTTGATATCACTCCACTGTGGCAACCCAAGTAAAAACTTAAGCTCTAAAGTTTCTTACTTTGAGCTTTTGAAAAGCATTTTTAACCTCTGCTTGCGATCGCAAGAAGGCGGGCGAAACAGCGCCATCACTCAAAAGAAGAGATGGGCAATACTTTGGGCAAGAGTGGTGAGCGTCGCGGCGTAATGCTGGAGTTTGAGAATCTGAATATGACAACAAACACTTAGGAGTATGGGAAGATTCGTCAAGTATCCCCCCTAGTAAATGGAGAAAACAGCATAGGAGAAACTAGAATAAGGGAATTCGACCGAAAATATTTCTTTTTCAACTAGATAAATTAAATCTCAGAATTAATGCTAATTTAATTTCATCTTAAATTTAACAATGTAATTTACAGTGGTTACTCTGCTTCCGAGAAAGAACTGAGCTTAATAACAATTCAAAATGGGTAACGTAAATTATTAGCTTCTTACTTAAAAAGGGGCTAATTGTCTGTTGATAAATTTGAGAAAATGAGCATACATATATGTTGAGAACAATTAGATATCCTTGGCAATTGATTGCCGGAATTAGTAATGGATTAGCAGTATTAACGAGCGTCGCTATAAGCAGCCAAGCAGCGTTAGCAGCCACAGTGCCAACTTTCGATCACATCGTCCTCGTCATTGAAGAAAACCACGGGTATTCACAAATTATCGGTTCGAGTAGCGCTCCATATATCAATTCACTAGCAAAGCAAGGCGCTCTCTTCACAAATTCCCACGGTGTGACACACCCAAGCCAACCCAACTACTTAGCCTTGTTTAGTGGCTCTACACAAGGTGTGACAAACGATAATTGTCCATTAACATTTAGCGGAGCTAATCTGACTACTCAGTTATTGGGCATTGGCAAGACTTTTATAGGTTATTCGGAGAGTCTGCCCAGTGTTGGTTATATAGGTTGTAACTCCGGCGGGTCTAATGGTTACTATCGTAAACACAACCCTTGGGTTGATTTCACTAATGTTGCTAGTTCCCTAAATCAACCGTTTACAAGTTTTCCTTCGTCTGCGAATTTTGCTAATCTGCCTACTGTCTCCGTTGTTGTTCCTAACCAACTAGATGATATGCACAATGGCACGATTCAACAAGGTGATACCTGGCTGAAAAATAATCTGGATGCCTATGCACAGTGGGCTAAAACTCACAACAGCTTGCTGATTGTTACCTTTGATGAAGATAATGGCACAACCAGCAATCGGATTGCAACTATCTTTTATGGCGCTCACGTTATAACGGGACAATATAGTGAGAATATCAATCACTACAATGTGTTACGCACGATTGAAGCAAGCTATGGATTACCTGGATTGAATAATGCCACTAATGCAACCCCAATTACTGATTCCTGGCAATAAGTAACTTTTTTGCTCTTGTGTGAGTTTTTGGAGAAAAATTGTACAGTGACTTTTTATTTGTCGTAATACCAAATTAATGTCATAGAGGATGTGAAACCTGAACTCTCTAGCGTTCAGCTTAGAACCAGCACAGAAAACTTACAGGGTATACCAACACAAATTGTTGCAAACATAAAGCAGGTAAGCGTTAGCTTGATGACAGGAATTTGTCTCAATGCCATTTAATTTGTCACCCTACAAAAAAGTAAGAAACTGGGCTTTTGGAATCAATCACAGCCCGTGATGCCTTGGTATTTTCGGCGGGGTAAGAAAAATACTAGCCTACAACGAAGCGATCGCCGCAAGTGCAACAGTGCGATCCGTCTTACCGGATATTTACATTCCACCCAATTCGGGAGACTTGAATTGCCCTAATATTCCCTACCGCAGAGAAGCGAGTGATTCCAATACTTTTCGGATTTTTGGGGAAAGGGTTTGAATTTCCCTTTTCCCAAAGCCCAATAACCTTTCTCCAGACCAAAAGAGAGATTATTGGGTTTATCCGAAAAGTATTGGCCATTTCCCCCAAAATTTTTCACTTTCCGATTCGTACAACAACGCCATTGGTGTCTGCATTATCACATTACTTAAACATTAACAAAACCTTAACTTTACTGAAAATTTAAAAACTCAGGCAGAAAATTATTACCGAAATTTGAAATTCTATAACTCTGAAAGCCTTATAAAAAGCGGGATTAACAATTATTGATCATCTGGATGATTGTTAAAACGGGGTAAAATAGTCCTGAATTTATTTTTGCTACATCTGAAGTAATTATAAAGACTTGGTAAAGCAAGATTCAGTCTACTTGCATTGCTTACGTTGTTATTGATTTAATCAAATTTGTGCTGACCAATAATCAGCAAAATCACGTAAAACCCACTGCAAGCATTTATTACCCGCGCATATTTGTAATCAATATCTGTGAATATATTTCGCTCTGTCTCTTCAATGCTCTCAATGGGTTGATTCTTGGAGTCTTTGATAAATGCTAGGCGAGAGCCATTGCCAAAAGAAGTAACCCTTGAATTCATAATTTTTGCAGATTTTTGAAATTACAAGCCATTTTTCCAATTTAGTTACACACAATGAAGAAAACGCTTTTTGGGGTGTTGATGACGGCGATTGTTAGCAACACCCTGATTCCTGGTGTCCAAGCAATCATTCCCGGAAATACAACTGCCCACTTTAGTCATGTTCTGATTATTTCGATTGATGGATTGCACAACTCCGATTTATCAGTTGCTAATCTGCAAGCTTCTTTGAAAAATATCAAGCGGTTGCAGAGAGAAGGTGTGACATACACTAATGCTTTCGCTTCTGCACCATCAGATTCCTTTCCTGGGGAGCTAAACTATATCACTGGTGCTAACCCCGGTACGACAGGTGTATTTTATGATAAATCCTACAGTCGCGCCTTGTATGCCCCAGGCACTACTGTTGCCCAAATCACCACAGGCATCGCTAAACCGGGTACTGTCGTAGAATTTGCTGAAAACGTTGATGCATCTTGGACTAATGGTAAGGGTGGCACCTTAGATGGCGGTCAGGGATTTGATCAAACCCAATTGCCTATTGATCGCAATGGCAACCCTGTTTACCCCAACCAGTACCTGAAAGTAAATACCATTTTTGACGTAGCTAGCGCGGCAGGACTCCGTACTGCTTGGTCTGACAAGCATCCCGCAGCTTACACCATCCTAGCTGGAAATACACAAGACCCAACTAAATTTAATTTGGCAACGGGTCTAGTCGGTAGCATTAGCGATTACTCTTCACTAGAAATTAACGCAGCAGTGGCGATTGATCCAACTAAGCCAGGACTTCTCCCCAACACCCTTGGGGCTTTAGTCGATCAATCAACAGGTACTCCTTACTCCAACACCAACTCTCAAATCACGTCTACTTTCTTTAATGACGGGACAAAGGGTAATCCGGCTCTGTTTAAGGCTCCACCTGCTGGCTTTAGCGCCCACCAATTCACAAGTGTAGCAACAACCTCAGCCTATGACGATCTCAAGGTTAAGCAGATATTAAACGAGATTGATGGATTGAACGATTCCGGCTCTATAAGAGTAGGCACTCCGGCAATTTTCGGCTTGAATTTCCAAGCTGTGAGCGTCGGCGAGAAAGAGACTGCCTCTCAGTTTAATGGTGGCGGAATTGACAAAGATGGAAATGCTCGTCCTGACCTCGTAAGTGCAGTAGCTCACACTGATGCCAGCATTGGTCTGATTTTGGATGAACTGAAAAAGAAAGGATTAGACAGTTCAACTTTGGTGATTTTGACCGCCAAGCACGGGCAAAATCCCGTCAAAGATCCAACTGTTGGTTTGAGCAGTACATTTGATAGTATTACTGGTGTTGCTGGTGGCGATGGAAACCTGACTGCTGTTGCCGCTCTCTTAGTAAGAAACGGCATCCAGATTGCTTCTGAGCGAGGTCAGGATACTTCATCGCTGATCTTCTTGAAAAATCCATCTGATGTCCGAAAAGCAGTAGCCCTGCTGAAGTCCAAAAATTACTCATTTGATAATACGATTGATCCAAATACTGGGGTGGCGTTTTCAACTGAGGATGCTGCTGCTCAGGGTCAGGTATTGTATGGTCAGAGCATCATCAATGCTGGATTGGGAGATCCAAGGACAAGCGAACGCACCCCTGATATTATTGTTCCACTCAAAACTGGCTATTTTTTTGGTAATGCTACCAAGAAGCGTGCAGAGCATGGTGGATTTACTAATGCTGACACCCACGTAGCCCTAATTGTCGGTAGCACTGGATTTTCCCGCAATCTGCAAGGTAAAACTATCAGTCGAACCGTTTCTACCACCCAAATTGCTCCAACTACATTACAGGTTCTAGGTTTAAATCCTCAACGACTGCAAGGTGTTCAGATTGATAAAACCCAGACATTACCACTGGACTGTAGGGACTTGCAAATAGAAAAATACCGAATAGATAAAGAGCGCAGGGAGTACGAGGACTAAAAAAACACCAAATGAAGAAACTGATGTGTTAAATACCACATCAGTTTCTAGTAATTCCTGCGCTTAGAGCGAATCGGTGTTTCGGTAGTTAGCCATTCTTTTTCTATTGATCCGACAAATCATTCGACATATACTTAACATTTATACTCAGTATCTATGTTATTACACTCTAGATTTCAAACAACTCTTCATCATATTTGCTTATTCAGCTTGAGCCTCACACTCAATAGTTGCTTATCCAACTCACAAAAATCTAGTCAATCAGCTACTAACCCACCGAAAGCAGTTGAAAATACAGCAGCAGTAGTTTCAACTCCGACACCAGACGACAAAGCCATCCCTAAATATGACCATATCTTTGTGATTGTTGAAGAAAATAAATCCTACGACCAGATTATTGGCAATCCCAATGCACCCATCATCAATCAACTGGCAAAAACCTATGGTTTGGCTAGTAACTTCTATGGCGAAGTACATCCCAGCGAAGCTAACTATGTTGCCATTTTAAGCGGTAGTACTTTTGGGATTCATGATGATGATGCTTTCTATTGCTTTGCTAATAGTAATCAGCAATTTTGCCACAACTCTCGTCAAGTTGACTATGCCAACCATACCATTACCTCTTTTAGTTTAATCGACCAATTGTCACAAAAGGGGCTGACTTGGAAAGGGTATTTTGAAGATATTCCTTCTCCAGGCTCTAAGTCCGTTGTCGCTCCCAGTCTCAATCGTGCATTATATGCGGTCAAACATAATGGTTTTATGAACTTCAAAAACGTGCAAGATGACCCGAACTTACCCAGTAAAATAGTCGGGATTGACCAACTTACTACCGACCTGAAAAGTAATAAAGTTCCCAACTACAGCCACATCATCTTCAACCAATGTCATGAAATGCACGGTTTAGCAGAGTGTCCCCAATTGCAAAAATTGATTCAAATCGGTGACACGATGATTGGAAAAGTTGTGAATCAAATTACCACTTCTAAGTTGTGGGCTGAGTCTGGCAATAATGCAATTATTATTACCTGGGATGAAGATAGTAATCCTCATGACAAAGCTCAAATTCAAGGTTGCTGTGGTTTCGACCCTAATAGCAAGGCTAACTTTGGCGGCGGTCACATTGCAACGATTGTGATTACTAATCACGCCTCACGGGGCATTGTAGATAACACACCCTATAATCACTACTCATTGCTACGAACTACTGAAGATGCTTTTGGCATCTATGAATACTTAAACTCTGCTAATGACACGACTAAAGGAGTTAAGCCGATGACCAATCTATTTGTGAAAAAATAATCAAGATATAAACATCTTACCCATTCCAGAAGACTTTAAATAAAGCTGACCAGTAATTCGTATATATTTAGAAGATGTCAGACCAGCAACAATAATGATTGTTGCAGGACTTTCAGATCCTAGAATGCGGATTAAGATAGAGGTGACAGCAAAAAAAAACTAGGGGCTAGGTTTAAGGAGCAATTTTGTGACAAATCACGTAACTTCTTGGCTACTCCTATTGCTGAGAAACACACCCTTGTATTTGAGTTCGGGGGAAACCTTGTTAAAGAATTACTCAGTATGATAATGAGTGATGAGCGTTGCGGCGTGATGCTGGAGTTTGAAGACGCTTGCCCTGACAAATTTGCTCAACTGCTTGTCCATACGCGACAGTGGACTGAGTGGATGAGTTGACTTGTGAGATCGCTATCACTACCACAAGAACATTTTTTCAAGCGCAGATGTATTGCCTAATCTGCTGAAATTCGCATCTGACAACGACTTTATCAACGCCTGAAATTGTTCATTTGAACGAATCTTATGGAAATATGAGTCAGTTTTCGCCACATCTTGGTATTGGTTAGGACTCAGATTGATAGCTTGTTGCAGGTTAAAGACTGCTTGCTCTATATGAAGCAACTGAGCATAACAGCAAGCCTTACTATAAAAAGTGTCGGAGTCGTCTGGACAAACTTGGTCATATTTATCATAACTGGTGAGAGCCTCTTCAAAGCGTTTGAGACTTAACAGTGTATTAGCTCGGTTATACCAGGCTTGAGGTAAATCTCTTTGAAATTTAAGGGATCGCTCGAAGCAAGGGAGCGCCTCTTCAAATCGCTCCAAATTCATTAAGGCAATACCCAGATTACACCAAGCTTGGGGAAAATCATGATGAAATTCAATCGCGCGCTCGTAGGAAGCGATCGCCTCTTCAAAGCGTTCCAAGTTTATCAACAAATTACCCCGGTTATACCAAGCATCAAAGTTATCTTTTTGAAATTCAATCGCTTTATCGTAGGAAGCTATTGCTTCATCATAGCGCCCCAATTCATCCAAAGCACACCCCTGATTTTGCCAAGCTGCGCTCAAGTCACCTTTAAGTTTCAACGATTGTTCAGTGCTAGTAAGAGCATCTTCATAGCGTTCTAAATTTAACAAAGCAATGCTACGAAAATACCAAGCTTCAGAGTCATCAGATTTTAATTTAACAGCATTGTCAAAATTAGCAAGTGCCTCTTCGAAACGCTCTAAAGTTAATAACGTAATACCTCGGTTTTCCCAAGCTTCATGCAAACCAGGCATGAGTTTTAAGGCTTGTTCAAACGCTTCAAGTGCTTCCAAGTTACGTCCTAAAAGCCTTAAAGCAATACCTCTATTACACCAAGCACCATGAAAGTTGGATTGAAATACCAGTGCTTGATCGCAGGCAGCCAGAGCCTCATCAAAGCGTCCCAAATTTGACAGCGCCCAACTCTTATTAACCCAGACTTCATAGTTGCCAGGTTTTAGTTCATTGGCTCGTTCAAATGCTTCGATAGCCCTATCGAAACATCTTTTGTTTAAAAGTTCAACGCCCAAGTTAAACCAAACCTTGTCTATTTCTGGTTGAATTTCTAAAGACACAGTATCACTCTCCTTTTGTGGGGCTATATTTTCCTCATTATTTATAGAAGTTAGTTATAAGTAGCTCGGTGGAAATAATTATTGTTGGCATAAGGCAGTTCTTGCTAGGAGCAGAGTGAGAAAGGTTTGAGCCTTTTTTACTTTTATTTATACTATTTGTGCCATTTCTGAAAGCTGGCTTGGAATGGTTCTGTATCATCTTCTTTGGGCAATGAAGCCCAACCCAATCGCCGTCAATAATCCAAAGCTCAAAAGGGCATTTTCGCACAACGGTGATAAAGTCATCACATGATTGACATGAAGGATATCTTCGATAACGCCTGGAATGCTAAAGCCAACAATCACCGAATACACCCAGAACCACCAACGACCTGGCCCATTTCCACGACGGGAATAGTTACTAATCCATACTAAGATGCTTGCTAGCAAAGTCGTGCCATGCAGTCCGAGGCTCCGCCAGGGATTCGTGTAGGGGAGAGGAGATAAGTATATCCACCACACCCACAAGAACAGTGCTAATACCGCAACCAGACCCAGGGCGAACGCACGGGATTTCTGAAACCCTTGCTGGGCAAGGATCTTGATGAAAAAATAGGCTAAATTAAAAAACGCCAAAACCCTTGCTATTAAAGGATTCTTATACTTTAGATGCGTTTGCCCTGCAACCAGACCCCAACTCAACCACGAAAACCACCGATTATTGTTATTCACGATCTGCACCCCAATTTCTTTATTCCTAGCGTGGCAAAACTAGCTAGAGCAAAAACTTAAACGTAGTAAATTCGTTATTATTGAAAATTTTGGTTTACCTATTTACGCCTATTTCAATCATGAAAAATCTACTCTAGCAAGTTTTACCACTCTAGCTTTATTCTCCCATCTTGTATGTGGAGAAATGAATGTCATTTCGATATAGTGTTGAAGCATTATATAGATTCACAACTCAAATACCAAATTCCTGAAAAACCTATAGCTTAAGCATTCTTTGTACGCAAAATAGCGTTGGCTCCTTCTACCAACAGTTAGTCTCCAAAATTGGCGTTGCTGATGGTGAGCCTTACTGGAATGGGTCTGAAGGGGCAGTGGCTCTTCTTTGGGTTAACTTTGCTGATGGGTGTAGGTCTGTAGTGTGCGATTGGCTAGAAGCGGTGTAGGTCATCTTGTCATCAAGCTCATACCTATTAATCACAAAGATTGGCTCTCCGGTAAAATAGCTAAAGCGTAGGCGTTGTGCAGTTGACTGGTGGCAGTGTAGTGTGTAGTTCATGCCCTCACAAAGCTCACGCCTATTCACAGACTATGGCATTTGGTTAATTAGCTTTGATTTGTTGTCCAGAAAGTGGAATGTTCCTACAGGCGGGACATTATTTAATTCCATTCTACACAGTTATAAAAGATAAATTGATGGCTACGCCTATTTATCACATCACCCATATCGATGAATTTACCCTCCATCCTCAAATCAAATGGTTTAATAGCAAATAGTAGGCTGAGACAAAAACAAAGAAACTATCTTGATATCGCTCATGAAAACATCCAAGATAGACGAGCCATAACCCCAGTCCCCTGTGGCGCAGGCGGATATTTACATGATTACGTACCCTTTTATTTTGCTCCACACTCTCCCATGCTCTGCGCCATCCACAACCGTAATGTCGATGGTTACAGTGGAGGACAAAAGCCAATTATTCATCTAGTTTCTCAAATAGAAACAATAGTAGATTCCCAAATAGCTTTCGCATTTACAGACGGACATGCCATTATGGCTTATGCTGACTTTTATGATGATCTTAATGCTTTAGAAGATGTAATTGATTGGGAATTAATGGAGTCAAGATACTGGTTTAATACCTCAGATAATCCCAACCGTAAATGCAGACGGCAAGCGGAATTTTTATTATATGAATTTTGTCCTTGGAACCTAATTAAAGAAATTGGTGTAATCAACTTGACAATGCAAACAAAAGTTAGAGAAATATTACAGAAATTTAATATTCAGACCCCAATTAAGGTTTACTCTAATTGGTACTACTAAATTTATTTCCTTAAAATGTACAATTCTATTACTGTTAAGACAGTTAAGAGAGATGATTGAAATTAAGCAAGGCAACCTATTAGAAGAAAACGCTGAAGCCCTAGTTAATACCGTTAATTGTGTCGGTATAATGGGCAAAGGTATCGCCTTGCAATTTAAGCAAGCCTATCCTGAAAACTTCCGCCAATACGAAAAAGCCTGTCGTGCCAAGGAAGTACAACCAGGACAAATGTTTACTGTAGCCACAGGAAGTCTATTTAATCCCCGGTATATCATTAATTTCCCTACCAAGCGCCACTGGAAAGGAAAATCAAAAATAGAAGACATCAAAAGTGGACTGCTGGCTTTAGTCACTCAAGTAAAGCAACTAAGCATCACCTCAATTGCCATTCCTCCATTAGGATGCGGCAACGGTGGTTTAGATTGGATACAAGTGAAACCCTTGATAGAATCAGCCTTTGCCCAACTCCCAGAAGTGCAGGTAATTATTTTTGAACCGACAGGCGCACCAACTGGTGAAAAAATGCCTGTTGCGACTAAAATACCCAACATGACCCGTGGACGTGCCATCATCATCCACCTCTTAGAACTGTACGGTATTCCGGGTTATGAATTGACCAAGCTAGAAATCCAAAAACTAGGCTATCTCTTGCAAGAAGCGGGGGAAACCTTGAAGCTTAATTATGTAAAAGATAGATATGGCCCCTACGCTCATAACCTGAATCATGTTTTAAAACATATTGAAGGACACTACATTCGGGGCTACGGTGATGGAACTAGCAAAGCTGACAGTGCTGAAATTTATGTATTACCAGCAGCAAGAGTTGCAGCACAAGTATTTTTAGCCACTACACCAGATGCCCAGGCGCGGTTAGAGCAAGTTAGCAAGCTCATATATGGTTTTGAAACACCCTATGGTATGGAATTGCTGGCTACAGTCCATTGGGTTGCAACCAAGGAAGCCAGCCCTGCCCAAGATAGCGAACAGGCTATATCCTTAGTGCATGAGTGGAATGAGAGAAAACGTACTCTTTTTAAGCCTCAACATATTCGCAAGGCTTGGCAACGTTTAGATCAGCAAAATTGGTTAAATGTTAAAGTTTCTGATTCGCATTAACCGTGAGACAGGGAAACGTGGGGCCCAAAAGGATTGGACATTAGATGCTAGCTGTCAGATTGAAGCGCAGTGCAATTGGTCAATAGACTGTAAACCTGCACCTTGGACTGGACAGTGTTGGCTCTTTCTACAGTTGACTTCGCAAGGTTTGTTTTAGCCCAAGACTGAACCGGAATCAAGTTCCCACTCATGTTTGAGCAATTCTTGGTAAGTCTTTTCCCTTATCATCATCTGCTTATACAGCATCTGCAAAAATTCTTGAGCTTGTTCACGGGACATCTGCTGCACTTGATCAGAAAAAGTTCTCAGGCTAAATTCTTGTTCTAAAGATAATTCAATAGGTTGATTCATCACTTTTATTACCTACTCTTTTATTTGAGTTTGCTTATGTAAGCAAATATTGCTTTATATAAATAAATGTTACGATAACTTTACAAAAATCAAAGGGGTGTAAGCCGTACCGATGTAGGTTAGAAATGCCGTATCTGCTGCTGGAAACCTTGATATCACTCCACTGTGGCAACCCAAATAAAAACCTAAGTCCTCAATTTTCCTAGTTTGAGGTTTTTAAAAGCATTTTTAGCCTCTGCTTGCGACTGGCGATCACTCTTAAGGCGGGCGAAACAGCGCCATCGCTCAAAAGAAGAGATGGGCAATACAATTATTTTTTTGGGCAAGAGTGGTGAGCGTCGAGGCGCGATGCTGGAGTTTGAGGATGTTGACCCTCAAAAGTTTGCTCAACTGGTGGCAGATGCCCCACAGTGGACTGAATGGATGGATGGGGTGATTTTTCGGCACAGATTGCGATCGCTAAAAGGTCAGTTCCTCCCAATACACTTGGATATGCCTGCTTAAGTAATCAACAATAAATGTACTCCAGGCTCCTGCTCATCGCCCCACTAATTCTGTTAAAATCGCGTCTGCCAGCACGTAAATTTTGAGGCAGTGCCATGTGTGCAAAGGGATTCGATCAACTACAGTTACCAAAACTGCAACGGTTATGAAATCCCAGGCTACTCAAGACTATTCTAGGTAAGTGGAAACTTCAAATGTCAGCAACCCTAGTCTAAAGAGACAAAGCTTCCACACATCCCACGAGGTTTTGAGCCAATACACAAATTTAGTGTGAGGATTTAGCCATGTCTTACCCGATTCCGTCCAAAATGTGGCAGCGAGTCAGTATTGTAGCACTGTTGTTATTGATACCGTCAGTAGGAATTGCATTACGTCAGTCTGGTACGGTTGCGGTTCCAGTCAATCAGACTCCTAAGAGTTCTACACCAACAACCTCCATTCTACCTAATCATCCTGACTACCAAACACTCCAGGCATTTATACAAAAGTATAGTTGTGTCGTCTCCGTTCAAAACTTTGGTACAGTTGCGATAACCCGGACTGAGTTTGCCACAGTCTTGAATACCTGTGTGAATCGGAGCAATGAGCTAATAGCGACTGATCCCAAGATAGTTACCGAAGCGGATATGAAAACTTTGCAACGCTTGCAGTCCGAATTCGCACCGGAGTTAGCAACCCTAAGAAGTCAGATAGATGAATTGCAAGATTCTACTCCTACTCAGGCTCCCAGAGAACGTACTCAAGACGAGTCTACCCGAAAGACTCAACCCTTACCTACGGCTCCATCCCTTAGTATTTCGTCTGGCTCATCTGTGCAGAATCAAGTTGTTAACCGTGCGTACATACCTAAAACCCAAGCTGGTGGAATTAGGGGAGGGGTTGCCCCAGAGCCACAAACAGGTAGAAGATTTAATACAGAAAACTACAACCGAATTGAGGATAATCCCTTTCATCGCGTCGGTAATGACCCCCTTTCCACCTTTTCCATTGATGCAGATACAGCATCTTACAGCAACGTGCGACGCTTTATTACTCAAGGAGAATTACCACCCAAGGATGCAGTGCGAATTGAAGAACTAATCAACTATTTTAACTACAATTATCCCCAACCTAAAGACAATCGCCCTTTTTCTGTCACCACTGAAGTTGCTGCTGCTCCCTGGAATCCTCAACACAAGCTGGTACAGGTGGGTTTGCAAGGTAAACGCTTAGAGAGTGAAACCTTACCACCCAGCAACTTAGTATTTCTGATTGATGTCTCCGGTTCTATGGATGACCCCAACAAATTACCGTTGGTGCAACAGTCCCTGAAATTGCTGGTAAATAAACTACGTCCTGAAGACCGGGTAAGTTTGGTAGTTTATGCTGGCAATGCTGGATTAGTATTACCTGCTACTCCTGGTAGTCAAAAATCAACAATTCTGGCGGCGATTGACCGCTTAGAAGCTGGAGGCTCCACTGCTGGCGGTCAGGGCATTGAACTGGCCTACAAGATAGCTAAACAAAGCTTCCTTAAGTCTGGTAATAATAGAGTAATTCTAGCTACCGATGGAGATTTTAATGTCGGGGTTTCCAGTGATGCCGACCTGACGCGATTAATTGAACAGAAGCGAGATCAGGGAATTTTCCTGACGGTGTTGGGATTTGGTACTGGCAACTATAAGGACGGAAAAATGGAGCAACTGGCTGATAAGGGTAACGGCAACTACGCTTACATCGATACCCTATTGGAAGCCAAAAAGGTTTTAGTTAACGATTTGAGGGGAACTCTGTTTACCATTGCCAAGGATGTGAAAATTCAAGTGGAGTTTAATCCAGCGAAAGTTCAGGCATATCGCTTGATTGGTTACGAAAACCGCTTGCTGCAAAACCAGGATTTCAATGACGATAAGAAAGATGCAGGTGATATTGGGGCTGGTCATTCTGTGACAGCGCTTTATGAAATAATTCCCACTGGCATGAAGAGCGATGTGAAACTGCCTACATTAGACCCATTGCGGTATCAGCGTTCTGCTGAAACTGCCGCGGATGCTGGCGGCAATGAATTGATGCAGGTACAACTGCGCTATAAGTTGCCCCAGGACAACACCAGTCAACTAATTACCCAAACCATCCAAGATGATGATTTGAGAGCCGACCCCTCCACCAACCTGAGATTTGCTGCGGCGGTGGCGACCTTTGGGATGGTGCTGCGTGACTCTGAGTATAAGGGGAATGCTAATTATGATTTGGTAATGGAATTGGCAACTCAAGGGAAGGGAGAAGACCAGGAGGGCTATCGAGGTGAGTTTATTCGCTTGGTGGAGCAATCTAGGGGGTTGATTACGAGGAAATAATTTGAATTGCTTTGACCTACCATTGCACTTCTTTTTTTATCTGCGATCGCTCATAAGTAAGTCGGTGTGAATATCTATCATCAGGTTCAGGCAGGAGGCAGGGGGCAGAAGGCAGGAGGAAAGAGGGTTTTAGTCCACTTTACTTTTATTAACATAGTTTGGTTTTTCCCACCTGTTCTACTTAGTCCAAATTCAAGTATAAAGATCCACAGCAGTTTTTGATAACGGCAGGAAGCAAATTTGCCATGATGTTAGTTAGCTATACTACAGTAGCTAACATTGCTAAAACTTCCTCACCTAGCACCAATAACGTTCTATTTTCTTTCGGTTCAGTAGATCAAACCACGGGAAACGTTTCATCCCAAATAGCAGATGTCACTGGTAAGGGAAATACCGAATGGCACGCTTGTTAAGCGCAAACCCTTGATTTAACTGGCTTTTGAGTGTGGGGAGCCAGATTTCTTCCTCATCCTCCCACACTCCCCACACCTCCCTCAGACAAAGGTTTCAGGTTTTCTTAGTGCCATTCGACTGTAGCTCTCAAACCCAGACCTTTGCAATCGTCAAGAAAGTCAGGGCTTGGTCAAAGAAAATTATTTTTCGCCCACCAACACCTGCTGTAGGATGCCCGAATCCGAACAGTGTGTCCTGTCTTGAGGAAGGCTATAGAGCCAACACTTCCACCACAGTAGCGAACGCTCATCTAAAGATCCAAGTTCTTAGCAAAGCATCAAATATTACCAATATTTAACATCAAAAGCTTTCTTTTCACTTAGTCAAGCAACTAGCAATATCTTGAAATCATTTGTGATAAAAAAGACTTATTTAGCGAGTACTAAACACATGACAAAAGTACTGTAATTTCAAGGTTTCTGACAATCAAAGTAAAAAGCGACTGCCGCTTAATAAGTAACAATCGCCACACTAAAACACTCTTGCATTTCTAGGATAACAAGAATGAAAGCGATAGTTACAGTAGCCCTTAAAAATCACATCATCAGTTTACATTCATCTGACTACTGGATTATCAAAAGCAGCAATTAAACAGCATATAACAGACCGCTATAACAGTGGAGAAATGTAAGCAGATTTGAACATTTTTCAATTGGATTTTGAATCAATCAGCACTCTTGTTGTCAAACAAGCGAATGACAACCTTGTAATCACCACCTCACAAATCAAGGGTGATATGCAAGATATACAAGCTCGTTGCAGGTCAGTCAGTTTGGTGATTGTGGATTATGTGCAGTTGATTGAACCAATGCGCCGTGAACGTGGCGAAAATCGTGTACAAGAAATCGACTCCATCTTGAAACAACTCAGAGCGATCGCTAAACAATTCAATTGCGCTGTCTTGGGTTTGGCGCAATTAAAAAGAGAAGTTGATTCCCGCTCCGAAAAGCGTCCAACCAAAGCTGATTTTCGAGAATCTGGAGGATTTGAACAAGAAGCTGCTGTGATGTTGGGTTTATACCGAGAAGATTACTACGACAAGCAGACTACCCAAAAAGGCATTTTTGAAGTTTCAGTTTTGAAAAGTCGATTTAGTAGTGAGACGACTGTTAATCTCTTATTTGACGAGCGATTTGGACAGTTTAAGAACTTAGCTAAATCCAACTATTAAAACCCATGAAAGCGCTATCTGTTCGTCAGCCTTGGGCATGGGCAATAATTTATGCTCTCAAAAATATTGAAAACCGAGGCTGGCCCATTCATTATCGCGGCGACATTCTGATTCACGCTGCAAAAACCTGTACCAAGAAAGAGTACCAGTTAGCGAAAGAATTTTGTCAAAGCATGGGGGTAGTAATCCCAGAGTTAATCTCTTTACGTCGCGGTCAAGTTATCGGTATTGTCACAATAGTTGACTGCCGGTTCTCACAAGTTGCGTCTGGCTGGGGAATGCCTGGGCAATATCATTGGAAGCTGGAGAATCCGCGAGAAATCACACCAATTCCTTACATTGGGCGGTTGGGAATTTTTGAAGTACCTGATGAACTGGTCAGGAGTGCGATCGCCTCATGAAATCAGTCGTTTCTCTTTTCTCCGGTATCGGCGGACTCTGCCACCACGGAATATCAGCCGCAGGTCTATCCCACAAATTCCGAGTCCAGCAATTTGTCGAAATCTCCCCTTATTCTCAATCACAATTGCGCCATGAACAACCAGGAATTCCAATCCACGCAGATATTACTAACTACCACTGCCAAGAATCAATTCGCAATTCGCAATTCGCAATTATTAACTAGGAGTAAAAGAAATGAATCAAAAAATTAGTATTGCTGATAGAACGAAAGCTTTGGCAATAAGAATAGTTAAAGCTTGTACTTTTTTAGATGAAAAACCCGGAGTTTGTCGAACATTATCAAAACAGTTACTCCGAAGTGGTACTTCTATAGGTGCAAACGTTAAAGAAGCTCAATCTGCCCAATTTGATAAAGATTTTCTGAGCAAATTAGAAATTGCGCTTAAAGAAGAAAGAGAGACTGAATATTGGTTAGAAATATTAATCGAGGCAGAATTGGTTGATAAAAACAAGTTTGAATCCTTACTTCAAGAAACTAGAGAAATTGGAAAAATCTTAGTTGCATCTACTCGAAAAGTTAAAGAGAAAATCAAGCAATGAAATTAATTGCGAATTGCGAATTGCGAATTGGTTTGACCCCCTGGGCAGACCAAATTGGAAATCAGATTACGCAAGTACGGCTCTCTCATGAAGACCGAAGCTATCAACCCGGCATTCGTGAGGTGGCTTTTGGGATTCCCGTTGGAGTAGCCAAGGGAATTAAGGGTAATTATGATGCCCGTCATGCTTATGGCTTGAGTTGTTCTCCAAGGCAAGCTGCGATCGCTTGGAAACGGATTGATTATTTGTGGCATCTATTGTCCTGTCAGGAGGCATAAGCATGATTAACCTTGTCCAAACTTTAGAAACTTGCTGGTATGTTTCACCACCTTGGGGAAAAGAGATTCCTCCCTTAGAAGTTTCCCTGTTGGAGAAAGTCTACGTCACTACTCACTACCACCAAATCTTTCGGTTACTGTTGCGGTGTAGAGTGGCAAAGGAAGCGGTAGTGGTTAACGTAAGCAATGCAAAACTAGCTACGGCTCCACTCAATACTGTCTTAACACCTGTACTGATGTTCATTTTTTTACTTTCAATTATTCTGTTAAGTTAGTAGTCTACGAGAAACTAAAGTCATTCTAAAGTCTCTATAATTAAACAGCATTTATCCAAAAATCAGCTGTGACGATTTTGCCATTGCGATTAAACTGACCCCAGAGCTTATACTTTCCTGGTTGAGGAAAACTAGCCATAAAATGAACCTGTCCAACAGGGGCATCTTTTAGCGCATGGGCATGAACATAATCGTAAGCGTTCAATGGAGTTGACTGCCGTAAGATGACTAAATGTCCTCTTTCTCCCAAGTAAGGCTGCAAGTCTGTAAGCGGCTGATTGTTAAAAGCATCTTGTAATTTAAACATGATGCTGACTTCTTTACCTACTTTCACAGTGGGTTCAGAAACAACGAGATTGACTTTAGTATCATTAAACGTTTTATTGCGATTTAGGTCAATTTCTGGAGATGCAATACTGTTTCCAGTAACTTGTGTTTTCAATACTGAAACTTGTTCCGCTTGACCAGCAGGTTTGTAGTCGCTAAAAAATGTGTAACCGCCTGCTTGCGGAAAACGGGCTGTAACTTCAAATTGCCCATTTTCTTTATATATGGGATGAAGATGATTGAAAAACTGAAGATCATCACTGACAAGAATGAGGTGCATTAATTTTTCTTGAAAAATGTCAAAATTTGCAATCTCTTTCCCATCCAAATCTTGAACATCAATCAATATCGGAATACTCTTATTGGGGGTAATAATACTTGGAACTTTGAGCTTTGCCAGAGTAAATACTTTCTTCTGATCACCCGCGCCACTTGTTAAATGTTCTCTGTGATTTATCTCACCCATCGAATGTTCTTGATGCTGATGTGTGGCAGCAGATATTGGTTTGCCTTCGTCTCTAACTAATAAGGAGCAACTTTGAGCCAGTATCAAAGTAGTAGTTATAGCAATTGCATTCAGAAATCGATTCATTGATTTTGCTCCATTTTTTAATAATTTAAGTTATTCAAAAGTCTGAATTCGTCTGGGGAGTTAATATGCCAAGCATTAGAACCACAACTTTTAGTTGCCAAGGTGCTAATATTAAACTGACAATTAGGCAAGCAACTGTAGATAAACTTGTTAATTCTGCCATGTCGTCACTAGATTTTCTGAAAATCGTTGAGTAGATATACAATTAATCTACTCAACTAAAATTAGTTTAATCTCTCCCGTAAGCTGGAGAGACAAGAGGTAAAACTGAAAAAACAACTAATTTATTTATAAATAATTTATATCAATATAAAATCAGCATATCAACTTAGATTAATGCGTTGATATGCTGACAAAAATCAAACGGACAGCTTGATTGTTTAATTTCTTTCAATAATAGGACAAATTGTTTGTTCGGGATTTTCAGGTATTGTCTCCCAACCAGAAACTAGCCCTGATAATTCTTCTCTCAGAATAAGTAATTGCTGAATTTGTTCATCAATGGCTGTTATCTTATCTTGCAGTTTAGCTTTTATATGTACGCATGGTAATTCACCTCCGTCGTGAACATTCAAAAAATCCTTAATTTCTGATAAAGTCAATCCCAGACTTTGGGCACGTTTGATAAAGTGCAGTCGCTCCAAAACATCAGAGTTAAATAATCTAAATCCACCCTCGGTTCTCCCTAATGACCTGAGTAGACCTAGCTCCTCATAGTAGCGAATAGTTTTAATTGGTACACCGCTAGACTTGGCAACATTACCAATGAGTTTTGGCGCTTCTTGGACTAACATATTTAGCTGCTCTCATGTTAAATAAGTTTATTTCTAGAGTGGCAAAACTAGCTAGAGCAAAAACTTAAACGTAGTAAATTCGTTATTATTGAAAATTTTGGTTTACCTATTTACGCCTATTTCAATCATGAAAAATCTACTCTAGCAAGTTTTACCACTCTAGGTTTATTTACCTTATCTTAAACTCTCCAGTTAGCTGGAGAGTCAAGTGGGAACAGGATCATCTTGCTAATTATTTGCTACTGGATTATGTGGCAGGCTTTACTTCCACAACACCACGATACATTTTCATCCCGCAGGTGAACTGATATTCACCATGATACTTAGGAGTAAATTCCACTGAAGTGGTTTGGTTAGGAACAAGGTCAACGGCTAAGTCAAAGTCCGGTATTAGCAATTTATCAAAACACTTGCTCAAATTGTGACGTTGGAAGTCCAATCTTACTGGTTGTCCCGCCTCTACAATTACTCGCTCCGGTTTATAACCCTTTTCAACCGTAACAGTCGCTTCTTGAGTACCTTCTAGTGTTTTCACTGCTTTTGTTGCTGACTCTGTAGGCACAGAAAGCTCTGGTTGAATATGGTGAGTAGCTTGAGAAATAGTTACTGGGGTTACTTTTGCAGTCGAGTCAGGAGGTTGAACTTCTATCACTCCTCGGAACATATTCATACCGCAGTTGAAGGTATAAGTACCTGGTTTGTCGGATGTGAACTCAATGGGTGTGACTTCGTTAAGTGGTAGATTTTTGGCGATATGGAAATCAGGTAGGCGTATTTCTTCAAGACAACTACTAGGGTCACGACGTAGGAAATTAAGGCGGACTCTTTGACCTGCATTGACTAGAATTCGACTAGGTTCGTAGCCTCCATCTACAGTAATATCAATTTCTTGAATACCATCATGGGCTTCGGCTTTTTGGGACTTTGGTTTACTTAGGAGAAACCACCAAATTTCTAATCCGACTAACCCCAAGCCGACTGTTGTAACTGCACTTTTTACCCAGAATGGTTGCTCAATGCGGCGGAATTGATCTGTCTGCGATTGCTCGGTAGCTGGCATTTCATGATTCATCTGTGCAACTACTTTATCCAAGGCAACACTGAATGACAATGCCAAGCTTACTATAGTGCCAAGAATTGCTTTACTCAACATTTACTACCTCCTTATGCTAATGGTTTAGCTTGAAATTTACGCAGACGTAGGGCATTTGTAACCACCGAAACCGAGCTAAATGCCATTGCTGCACCTGCAATGATCGGGTTAAGCAACCAACCAAAAATAGGGAACAGAATACCAGCGGCAATTGGAATGCCGGCAACGTTGTAAATGAAAGCAAAAAATAGGTTTTGACGAATGTTACGAATCGTAGCGCGGCTGAGTTGAATGGCAGTGACAATGCTTCGCAAGTCACCGGAGATGAGTGTGATGTCACTAGCTGCGATCGCTACGTCTGTCCCGGTGCCAATTGCCATTCCCACATCGGCTTGGGCTAGGGCTGGTGCATCATTAATACCATCACCTACCATTGCGACAATCTTTCCTTCCGATTGCAATTTCTGCACTGTAGCAGCTTTTTGGTCGGGGCGAACTTCTGCCAAAACACGCTTGATACCAACTTCACGAGCAATGGTTTCTGCGGTACGGTAATTATCACCTGTGAGCATAACTACCTCTAAACCCAGTTTTTGCAAAGCGCGAATTGCCTGTATGGAGGTAGGTTTAATAGCATCAGAAATACCCATCAATCCTTGAATTTGTCCGTCAACAGTAATCCAAATCGCAGTTTTACCTAGATACTCCAAACGCTCTTTATCTTGTTGTAAGGCTTGGGCATCAATGCCTAATTCTGACATCCATCGTTGCGTACCAATTTGCACAAGATGACCAGAAACTATACCCTGTACACCACTGCCTGTAATTGCCTCAAATTCCTTGACCGGAACTAATTCCACTTCTTGAGATTGGGCGTATTTGACAACAGCTTCTGCCAACGGATGTTCAGAATTGCGTTCCACAGATGCCGTAAGTTGCACCAACTTCATCTCATTACCATTAGCAGTACCATTGACGGTGACAAAATCCGTAACTGTTGGTTTACCTTGAGTGATGGTTCCAGTTTTATCTAGTACTATTGTTTGAATTTTGTGCGCCAGTTCTAAGCTTTCGGCACCTTTAATCAAAATACCATTTTCTGCACCTTTACCCGTTCCTACCATTACAGAAGTTGGTGTGGCTAAACCCAACGCACAAGGACAGGCGATAATTAGTACCCCAACCGTGGTAATCAGCGCCAAAGTCACGTTACCTGTAAAATTAAACCAAATGATGAAAGTGAGCAGTGCGATCGCAATCACCGCAGGTACAAACCATCCAGTTACTTGGTCTGCTAATCTTTGAATTGGGGCTTTAGAACCCTGTGCCTGCTGTACTAATTGGACAATCTGCGCCAACACAGTATCACTTCCGACTCGTGTCGCCCGAAACTTGAAACTTCCAGTTTTGTTAATGGTAGCTCCAATCACTTCATCGCCTAGTTGCTTTTTAACAGGCAAACTTTCCCCTGTCACCATCGCTTCATCAATTGTGGATGCTCCCTCAATCACTTCCCCATCAACAGGAATCTTCTCGCCAGGACGAACCAGTATCACATCTCCAATCTGCACTTCTTCAATTGGGACATCTACTTCTCGTCCATTACGAATCAAACGCGCTGTTTTAGCTTGTAAACCAATCAGCTTGCGGATAGCTTCTGAAGTTTGCCCTCTAGCACGATTCTCAAATAGTCTTCCTAGCAAAATCAGGGTGATGACAACAGCAGCAGTTTCATAATATACATCTGGTGTTAACCCCTGATTAATGAAAAAGCTGGGGAATAAAGTTGGAAATAGCGAATAAAAATACGCTGCACTTGTACTCAAAGCGATTAAGGTATCCATTGTGGCAGCATGGCGTTTTAAAGCTTTCCAACCATTGATGTAGAAAGAATAACCACACCAGAACTGTACTGGGGTAGTAAGTATCAACTGCACCCAAGGATTATGCAACCATGCTGGGATAAAGGGTAAGTGCAACCCTGTCATTATTGGCAGTGACCCAATGACCAATACAATGCTAATGATGCCCCCTACCGTCACTTTTCGCATTAAATCGCGGGATTCTCTTAAGCGATGTCTTTTTTCAGCATCATCTTCTCCCGTCATCAGATTTTGTTGTTGGAGTGGGTAGGCAGAGTAACCGGCTGCATCCACTGCCTCTTGAATGGCTTCTAAATCAGTTCTTTTAGGGTCATATTCAACTGTTGCCTGTTCTGCTCCAAAATTAACGATAGATTCGTTAACACCGGGGACAGAATTAATCGCGCCTTCAATGCTGCTGGCACAAGAAGCACAACTCATGCCACGCAGTTTAAGTGTGACTGTTTCCATTCTTCTGGCTCCTTAACACTCAGTTGTTTTAACAAAATGGGAAAGTTCAATGTCATGCGACCGAATAGCCAGCAGATGTAATTGCTTCTTGTACTGCTGCTTCGGTTGTCTGAGTTTCGATTCTGACTAGCTTAGTTTTCGGATCGGCCTCAACCTTAGCCGTGGGGTCAACTGCTTGGATGGCTTTTGTAATCGTTTCTCCACAAGCAGAACAAGCCATGTCAGGAACTATTAGTTGGAGTGTCATCAATACTTTCCTTTTATGAACTAATTCTATTGTGAAATCTCCATTCCACTGGAGAGTCAAGAGGGCGAAGAAAATTTTTTTAGCCTCTGGTTAGAAACTTGGAATGGCTTCAGCTAGGGTGTTGACTCTAAGGGTTTTAAGGTGGTAAATTTTCATGCAAGAAGTACGTAGTTGCATAAAAGTTAATGCAAGAGTTTAAAAGCCCAACCAGCCGATTAGCAAGATTGTTTCGTAACGGTCGAGACAATTGGAAAGAGAGAGCTTTGGAAAAACAGAAAAAACTTAGAGCATTAGAAATAAAAGTCAGAGATTTATCAGCCTCACGAGACTATTGGAAAAGCAGAGCAAAAATTGCTGAATCAAAGCTACTCAAACAGAATATTGAGATAGAGGACGAAAAAAAAAGAGATAGTTACAAGCGCTCTAGCTAGTTTGGAAACAAGTGGACAGGCTCTTACTCAGATAGCGAAGGGACATCATTATTCAGTCGAAACAATTCAAATATCAGTACAACAAGTTATCAATTGTGGCACTAGTTTGCGAGGAGTTGAGAAAACTTTTGAGTTGTACGTTGATTTTTCCGAACAGGGGACTCCAAGCTTTAGTAGTATTAGAAAATGGTTAGGACGAATTGGGCTATACGAACTCAACAGAGAAAAAGAATATCGAAGCGATTGGATCTTTATTGTAGATTTGACTGTAGAACTAGGAGCAGAAAAAGCTTTTGTAGTTTTGGGAGTTTCACAACAACAACTTGAATCAGAAATTTTTCCTTTAAAACGAGGATTAAGACATCAAGATGTTGAACTTCTTGCATTAGAAATTATGTGTTCAACGAGGGGAGAGATAATCGAGCAAAAACTCTCTGAACTAACGAAAAAAGTTGGTCGTCCAATACAAATAATCGCTGACCACGGCAGTGACATCCAAAAAGGAATCAAGTTGTACCAAGAAAAATATTCGGAAGTAATTTACACCTATGATGTGACTCATGCAATGGCTTTATTGCTCAAGCATGAGTTAGTAGCAGATGAAAAATACCAGTCTTTTACCCAGCAATGTACACGATGTCGGCAACAACTACAACAAACAGAGTTATCTTTTTTATCTCCCCCATCTCAACGTTCACAATGTCGTTATTTTAATATTGAAAGGTTGATTAATTGGGCTACTAAAATTTTAGAATCTCCAGTAGACACAATAGTAGAACTTTTACCAAATATTGATTCTTCCGTTTTACAGCAGAAATTAAAAGATAAATTAGGATGGTTAATCAATTATCAAGAATCACTCAGCATTTGGAAGCTGATGGTCAAAATGACTCGAACTGTAGAGACCCAACTAAAAAATTGTGGACTTAACGAACAATCAAGCAGCTTTTTGAATTTACAGCAGTTATCAATGGGAACTAATTCTTTAGTTAACTTTCAACTAAAAATTACAGAATATTTGACAATTGAAAGCTCTCAAATTCAGTCAGGGCATACAATTCTTGCAACTTCTGATGTGATTGAATCACTTTTTGGCAAATATAAACAGTTTTCTGCTCGATGTCCTCTTAAACAGATAGGTCAGATGATTTTGAGCATTTCTTTATCTACTATGAAGTTGACAGGATCTGGTGTAAAACTTGCCTTAGAAACAGTTCGGTATATTGATCTTGAAGCTTGGTCTCTTGAAGTTTTTGGTCGATCTATGCTTTCAAAGAGAAGAACTGTGTTTTTTGCTTCAAATGACGACACAGAAACTGCATGAAAACTTTTGAGATAATTTCTCACAAAGTCAACACCCTAGGCTTCAGCCATATAAAAAATAAATCTCTAGGCTGTAGCCCTTATAGAGTAGGATTTATTTTTCTTACACAACTGAGATTAAGCTTCGCTGCTCATATTCGACTTCAGTAGTACAAGAAAAATGTTTTGTGCTGTTCCTAACTATAGATACTTACGTTCAGAATCAAGTCAAACTAATCCCGATCGCTGAGGCTCATAGCTACATCGGACAGGGAAAGTAAAATAAAGTGGGTGAGTAGTGTTAAGAGCAATCGCTCAACATCTGGTAGAAAATTTAGTGGTAGCTGGGTTAGGAGCTTCTGTTTCGACGATCGCATTAATTTCATCCTAATTTCATCTTCATCTGCCAAACTATGTAGTAATTACCATAGTTGCATTGTAAGCAACCAGTTACTTAGGTGATTTTATTACCTCGGAAAAAATAAATCACCTAAAGGGTTGACTCCCCAGTTAACTGGAGATTGCAAAATAAAATTAGGAAATATTTAGATAATCACTATGCAACTTTCTACTCTGAAAAACAGCTTTTTGTCATTGACCTTAGTAGCGATCGCCTCTGTTCCTATCGGCCTGTTAACAGCCTGTTCTACAACTACTTCCCGAAACCAAGCATCAAACACTACTACCACCGCCACTGATACTAGCGACAAGCAACCGATGAACCACGATGGGAGCATGATGAATCATGGTAGTGGCACGATGAACCATAACATGTCAATGGATTTAGGTTCAGCCGATGCTAATTATGATTTGCGTTTTATTGATGCGATGACTCCGCACCATCAAGGAGCAGTGGAGATGGCAAATGTTGCACAGCAAAAATCAAAACGCCCTGAACTCAAAAAGCTGGCTTCGGAAATTATTAAAGATCAAGATAAAGAAATCGCCCAGCTAAAACAGTGGCGCACAGCTTGGTATCCCTCCGCCAGCAGTACCCCAGTGGCTTATGATGCGAAAACAGGTAAAACAGTCGCAATGCCTCACGAACAAATGCAAGGCATGATGATGAATATGGACTTAGGAGCCGCCAATGCTGAGTTTGACTTGCGGTTCATAAATGCAATGATTCCCCATCATGAAAGTGCAATTACAATGGCTCAAGATGCATTGAGTAAGTCTAAGCGCCCTGAAATCAAGAAATTAGCTCAAAGTATCATTGATTCACAACAAACAGAGATTAACCAAATGAAACAGTGGCGAAAAACTTGGTATAACCAGTAAGCAAAAGTGTCTGTGTGAAGCATAAAGCAAGTATGCAAAGCTAATAGACAGGAAATATTTGCTGCAATTAAATCCCAGCAATGTTTAGAGCGATTTGATTTTAAGAGGGGTCAAAGCTTGATTTCATCCTAATTTCATTTCTAAATGAAAGACTGGTAAAAGAGTGTATTTCTAAAACTTAAAAGCACTTTGACCGTTCACAATTTCATCCGTCCCATACTCAAGGACTTTTAGTAGCGATGTCTAATTCTCTACGCTCCCAAACACCTATAGTAATTCGTTGTGTCTCTGGCACATTCCTGAGCCTGTTGTTATTAGCAAGTCCCGCAGTTGTCCTGGCTCATGGTGGGCATGGAGACGAGTTTCAAGGAGCAAGTGAAGCTACTTCAACTAATAGTTCTATTCAGGTTGATGCCGACACAGCCAAACGTTTAGGAATTAAGGTCGAGCCTGTCCAACGTCAGCGGCTAGCCATTGGCATTAAAACCACTGGACAAATAGAGACTCTTCCTAACCAAAAAGTAGAAGTGACCACCCCAATTGAAGGGGCGAAAGTTGTTGAATTGTTGGTGGAACCTGGTGCATCAGTAAAGCTTGGTCAACCTGTTGCTATAGTTACTAGTCCAGGCTTGGTGACATTACGTGTGGAATCTCAGGACAAATTAGCACAAGGTCAAGCTGATTTACAATTGGCCCAAGCTGACTTAAGACTGGCTCAACAAAATTACCAAAGATATCAACAAATAGCTGACTCTGAAATTGCCCAAGCACAGAGTCAAGTTGATTTTGCTCAAGAAAAGTATAACAAAGACAAGCAGTTAGCTGATGCTGGCGCTTTACCCCGTCGCAATGCTCTGGAATCTCAAACCCAGCTAGCGCAAGCGAAAGCCGAACTTACCAAAGCTAACAGTCGTCGGGACGTTATCGGGGCAGAAAATCAACTTAAACGCGCCCAAGCATCAGTTCAACTAGCAAAGTCAAATATTAATCGCAGTAATACTAGTTATCAAACTCGACTTGCTCAACTGGGAAACCTTCCCAATGCTAAAGGATTAGTAACAGTAACCGCTCCTATATCTGGTAAGGTTGCTGATAGAGAAGTTACTATCGGTCAAACTTTTAATGATGCTGGTGGTAAATTGATGACGATTGTCAATGATAGTCGGCTTTTCGCCACAGCTAATATTTATGAAAAAGATTTAGCTAGAGTTAAAACTGGTCAAAGGGTAACTCTAAAAGTAGCCAGTATGCTTGATCGTACCTTTTCTGGACGAATTTCCCGGATTGGAACGGTGGTAGAAGGAGAAACACGAATTGTACCAGTACAAGCAGAGGTGAATAACTTAAGCGGACAACTCAAACCAGGAATGTTCGCCGAGCTAGAAGTCTTAACAGATCAAACGTCCTCTGCTATTTCAGCTATTCCTGCCTCAGCAGTGGTTGACGCGAATGGTAAGAAAGTTGTTTACGTGCAAAATGGTAATGCTTACCAAACAGTTGAAGTGACTTTAGGGCAAACCTCTGGAGATATGGTTGAGGTTAAGAGTGGCTTATTTGAAGGAGATATGATTGTCACTCAACGCGCACCACAACTTTATGCACAATCATTGCGGGGTGGTACTAAGCCAACAGGTGAGACAAAAGAAGCTCCTGCACAAGCGACTGAAGTTAAAACGCCCAGTTTCCCAGTACCGTTGTGGTTGCTAGGAGCAGGTGGAGGAACTGCAATAGCTGCTGTAGGTTTCATGGCAGGTCGTCGCAGCAAGCCTCAACTAGCTCCAGTAGGGGCAGAACTTGCCTATAATGTACCAGAAGATTCTATTAATGGTTCTACTACAAACTCAGATGATAACCACCGCGCGCCTCATGAAGAACCAAAAGTCATAATCATCAGTAAAAATACTCAACAATAAAGATGCTCAGTGCTATCATTAAGTGGGCGATCGCTCGCCGTTGGTTAGTCATCCTGGGTACAATTATCCTCACTATTTGGATATTTCGGACGATTATCCAAATGCCTTTGGATGTTTTCCCAAGCTTTGCACCACCCCAAGTTGAAATTCAAACTGAAGCACCAGGACTCGCCCCTGAAGAATTAGAATCCCTGGTAACTTTACCAATTGAAAGTGCCATTAACGGTACTCCGCAGGTACAAGCAGTACGTTCATCCTCTGCTGCGGGAATTTCTGTCGTTAAAGTCATTTTTAACTGGGATACTGATATTTATCAAGCTCGCCAACTGGTAACAGAGCGATTACAACAAGCTCAAAGTAAGCTGCCATCAGGGGTAGAAACTCCGCAAATTTCTCCGACAAGCTCTCCCATTGGGACTGTATTACAATATGCCTTTACCTCCCAAAACACTCCTTTAATGGAAGTGCGGCGCATTGTTGATTGGCAAGTGACAAACCGCCTTTTAGCTGTGCCTGGTGTTAGTCAAGTAGTGGCGTATGGTGGTGATGTTCGTCAATACCAAGTATTAGTCGATCCAGCGAAGTTAAGAGCCTTTAATGTCACTTTAGAAGACGTAGAGCAAGCAGCCAAAGCTGCCAATGTGAATGCTCCTGGTGGCTATTTAATTACTCCAGACCGAGAAAAGTTAATTCGGGGGATTGGGCGGATTGAATCTATCGAAGAATTACAGCAATCAGTGATTACTGCTCGTAATGGTACGCCTGTTAAAATCTCCGATATTGCTGATGTGCAAATTGGTGCAGCTATTAAACGGGGTGATGGCAGTTTTAACGGTCAAAAGGCAGTTATTGTAATGATTAATAAACAGCCTCAAGCCGATACTCCTACTGTCACTCGTGCCATAGAGTCGGCGATGTCAGAGATTCAAGCAGGATTGCCTAAAGATATCAAAGTTACCCCAACAT
This sequence comes from Nostoc sp. C057, assembly GCF_013393925.1. Lineage (NCBI taxonomy): Bacteria > Bacillati > Cyanobacteriota > Cyanophyceae > Nostocales > Nostocaceae > Nostoc > Nostoc sp. C057. The sequence goes on from NZ_CP040288.1 coordinate 252,379, forward strand.
TTCGTCAAGAAAACTATATTGATTCTTCTATTGAAAATGTTCGAGAAGCTTTAATTGAAGGCAGCATTATTGTTGCCTTAATTCTAATTCCCTTTTTAATGAATTGGCGGAATTTAGCTATTTGTTTAACTGCCCTACCTTTATCTTTATTACTAGGAGTATTACTACTAAATTGGTTGGGACAAGGTTTAAATACCATGACTTTGGGAGGGTTAGCAGTAGCAATCGGTTCAGCCGTTGATGATGCGATTGTCGATGCCGAGAATGTCTACCGTAACTTGCGAGAAAATAAATATTCTCCAAACCCGCGTCCAGTTTTAGATGTTGTATTTGACGGTTGTCAAGAGGTACGGGATTCGGTTTTTGGAGCTACCATCATTACCATAGTTGTGTTCTCGCCAGTTTTTGCTTTGGCTGGTGTAGAAGGCAGCATTTTTATCCCAATGGGATTAGGCTATATGGCAGCAGTTATAGCCTCTAGTATCACGGCATTAACTGTGACTCCGGCTTTATGTGCAATTTTACTGCCTTATGGTCGCTTGCCAGAAACTGAACCTTGGGTAGCAAGATTTTTTAAAGGACTGTATCTTCCTCTACTAACATTTTCTCTGCGGCGTTCTGAAATTGTTATAGGTGCCGCGATCGCTAGTTTAGTGGCTGCGGCTGTAATTGTCCCCTCCTTTGGCAGAATATTTTTACCAGAGTTTCAGGAACAAACTTTGGTGAATACTCTAACTCTTTATCCGGGGGTTTCTCTAGAAGCTACTAATGCAGCTGGTGAAACACTTCAGCACGCACTCAAGGGAGACTCTAGATTTCCTTATGTGCAATTGCGTTCTGGGCGTGCGCCAGGAGATGGAGACGCAGCCGGGGTGAATTTGGGACACTTGGATATCGAGTTAAGCGACGCAGGGATGAAAGACAGGGAGGGGACGATTGAGAAGTTACGGGAGGAATTTGCTAAGTTACCAGGGGTAGCGCCAAACATTGGTGGTTTTATCTCGCACCGTATGGATGAGGTGTTGTCTGGAGTGAGGAGTGCGATCGCAGTCAAAATCTTCGGCCCCGATTTAGAACAACTCCGCATCATTGGACAACAGGTTGATGATGTCATGAAAACTGTGAATGGGATTGTAGATTTACAACTAGAACCCCAAATACCAATTGAACAAATACAAATTAAATTCAACCGACCTGCTGCTTCACGGTATGGTTTAACAGTAGGCAAACTTTCCGAAATTATTGAAACTGCTCTCAATGGACGAGTAGTCTCTCAAGTTTTAGAGAAACAACAAACTTTCGATTTAGCTGTGTGGTTAAAGCCAGATGCACGGCATAATTTGGATACTATTCGCAATTTGTTAGTTGATACTCCTAACGGTCAAAAAATTCCTCTTGCACAGGTTGCAACAATTGAAAATGGTACTGGGCCTAATATTATAAATAGAGAGAATGTATCCCGATTAATTGTTGTTTCTGCTAACGCTAATGGTAGAGATTTGCGCTCTATCGTCAATGAAATTCAAGCTAAAGTTAAGCAACAGGTACATCCACCCTCTGGTTACTATATCCAGTATGCGGGACAATTCGAGGCGGAAGAAAGAGCAACTCAGAATATCTTAATTTCGAGTGCAATCGCTTTTGTCGCAATTACAGTCATCATGTACCTGTCAGTCAAATCTATCCCTTCTACCGCCATGATTATGATTAATTTGCCTTTGGCGTTAGTGGGGGGAGTATTTTCAGTAGCTTTGTCTGGCGGCGTTATTTCTATTGCCTCCTTGGTTGGTTTTATTACTTTATTTGGAGTTGCTACCCGCAATGGTTTGTTACTTGTGGATAATTACAACACCAAATTTACTGAGGGTATACCACTTAAAGATGTTCTTATTAAAGGGTCAATGGAACGTCTGAATGCCATTTTGATGACAGCTTTTACCTCTGCTTTAGGATTAGCACCTCTAGTAGTTGAGAGTGGCCCTGGAAAAGAAATTTTACAACCACTTTCGATAGTTGTGTTAGGTGGGTTGTTTACCTCTACGGGGTTAACATTAGTAGTTTTGCCTGCTTTGTATGCCAAGTTTGGTAAGTTATTGCTGCCTAAGCGTACTATGTCAGTTGTAGAGGATGGCAAAGTATCAAAAGCAGTTTTTAAGCAATAAGGAATCAGCAATAAAGTTGCTAATATCCTCAAAGAATCTAAATCGTAACGCCTAACTAAATTTTCTTTGAGAGCGGACAAGAATTTTCTCCTTGTGCAGCTTCATAATAAAGTTCTCAAGTCTGGATGACAGTGAGTATGGCTAAATCCCAGGTACACGGTATCACAAATATTCAATCTTGATTTCATCCTGATTTCATCTTCATTTGAGACATTAGATACAGTGCCAAAGTGTCAAAACTACAGATTATCCCAGATAGATTCACTGTATCATCAAGCAAAAAACCCTTGAGTTGTCTCAAAAATGCTCAATTCCATTGTCAAATGGTCGATCGCGCAAAGGTGGCTAATCGTTATTGCCTCGATATTAATTAATCTGTGGGGATTGCGCGTCATCACACAAATGCCGCTCGACGTATTTCCTGCCTTTGCTCCTCCCCAAGTAGAAATTCAAGTTCAAGCTTCTGGTTTAGCACCAGAAGAAATCGAGTCTTTGGTGACTCGCCCAATTGAGAGCGCGATTAATGGCACACCAGGACTGGAATCTCTTCGGTCTTCATCTGCTATTGGAATTTCTGCTATTAAAACTGTCTTTAGCTGGGATACTGATATATACCGCGCTCGTCAACTAGTAACAGAGCGATTACAAGGGGTGAAACTACCACAAGGGGTAGAGCAACCCGAAATTCTGCCTGTTAACTCGCCCTTGGGATGGGCTGTCAAATACGCTTTTTCCTCCCAAAGCACCGACATGATGGAGGTATGGCGCATTGTCAACTGGGACGTAAAAAATCGCTTGCTGGCTGTACCAGGTGTGAGCAACGTATTTCTTTATGGAGGCGATGAGCGGCAATATCAAGTCTTGGTAGATCCAACGAAACTAAGAGCCTATAACGTCTCCCTGCCAGAAGTCACTCAAGCAGCGCAGAATGCTAACGTTAATGTGCCGGGAGGATTTTTGATTACTCCTGACCAAGAAACACTAATTCGGGGAATTGGGCGAATAGAGTCAATTAATCAACTCAAGCGTTCGGTTATCAAGGCGGTTAAAGGTACACCCGTATTGCTGGAACAAGTATCAGAAGTCAAAATTGGCCCAGGACTAAGACGAGGAGATGGACTATTTCAGGGCAAACGAGCAGTAATTTTAACTGTCTCTAAGCAGCCAGCCGCAGATACACCCACTGTAGTCAAAGCTGTGGAAGCAGCAATGGAGGAGATTAAACCAGGGCTACCGCAGGATGTTAAGTTTACTAAAACTTTTGACCAAGATTTATTTATTGAGGCTTCAGTTAAAAACGTTGAGGAAGCTCTGCGGGATGGCATCATTATCGTTTCAGTTATCCTAATTATCTTTTTGATGAACTGGCGCACGGTAATTATTAGCCTCAGCGCCTTGCCTCTGTCGTTACTGTTAGGCATGATTATTCTGAGTTGGACTGGACAGGGCATTAATACAATGACCTTGGGTGGACTAGTAGTTGCAATTGGTTCAGTGGTAGATGATGCGATCGTTGATATGGAAAACGTCTACCGCCGACTGAGAGAAAACCAAATAGCAGGCAACCCGAAAAATCCTTTACAAGTGGTATTTGATGGTTCAGTAGAGGTACGTGTTAGTGTTTTATTTTCTACAGTCATTATCGCAGTAGTATTTGCACCGATTTTCGTCCTGTCTGGGGTGGAAGGTCGAATTTTTACGCCGATGGGAATGGCATATTTACTATCGATTCTTGCTTCTACCTTAGTTGCATTAACACTAACTCCAGCACTATGTGCTTTATTACTAGCAAATCGCCGTTTACCGAGTGCGGAAACTTGGCTAGAGCGCAAAACACATCAATTTTATCGTCCAGCGTTGAAGTTCTCGATTCGTTACCCGAAGGTGATTTTGGGAGTGGCACTTGCGGGTTTTGTAGCTTCCATAATTATTTTGCCTGGGTTAGGCAAAGTCTTCCTGCCAGAGTTTCAAGACCGCTCTTTGGTCAATTCAATAGTTCTTCTACCTGGGGAATCCCTGAATGCAACTAACCAAGCAGCTTTGGCAGTGATGGATGCCCTCAAAAACGATCGCCGCTTTGATTTTATTGCGTTACGGTCTGGCTTTGCTCAAGGAGATCCGGAAATAGCAGGGGTCAACTTTGGCGAGTTGGATGTGCAGATTAGTGAAGTAGGCGCGAAAAATCGGGAGAAGACTGTTGAAGTACTCCGCAAAGAGTTTGAAAAACTTCCTGGTGTGGCAACTAACATTGGTGGATTTATCTCACACCGCATAGATGATATCCTCTCAGGCGTGAGAAGTGCGATCGCTGTCAAAATTTACGGCCCCGAACTCGAACAACTCCGCACCCTTGGTCAACAGGTACAATCCGCCATGAGTGGTGTTCCTGGCATTGTGGATCTGCAACTCGAACCCCAAATCCCAGTTAAACAAATTCAAATTCAGTTTGACCGCGATGCAGCAGCTCGTTATGGGTTAACTGTGGGGGAACTGGCGGAAACTATAGAGACTGGATTGAATGGCAAAGCAGTTTCCCAAGTGTTGGAGAAGCAACAAACGTTTAATCTTGTTGTGTGGTTGCAAGAGCGCTATCGTAACAATTTAGACGTGATTGGTAACTTGCTAGTGGATACACCCAACGGGCAGAAAATTCCCTTATCCCAGGTTGCCAAAGTTGATTATGGCACGGGGCCAAGTACCATTAATCGTGAAAATGTTTCCCGGCTGATTGTGGTTTCTGCCAACGTTTCTGGAAAGGATTTGGGTTCTGTAATTAAAGATGTACGCGAGCGCGTTAAACAAATTCAACTTCCTGGAGGCTATTACATCCAATTTGGCGGTCAGTTTCAAGCACAGGAACAAGCAACGCAGACATTAATTATTGCAGGTGCGGTTGCGATCGCAGTAATTTCTGTACTGATTTACTTTGCGGTTAAGTCAATTCCTGCCACAGTCATGATTATGATTAACTTGCCACTGGCATTAATTGGTGGGGTCATCTCTGTGGCCTTGAGTGGTGGTATTATTTCCGTTGCTTCTATGGTTGGTTTTATCACTCTATTTGGTGTAGCTACTCGCAACGGATTGCTGTTAGTGGATAACTATAATAATCGCCTAGCGGAGGGAATACCGCTCAAACAAGTAATTGTTGATGGTTCGATGGAACGATTAGTTGCGATTCTCCTGACAGCTCTTTCGTCAGCACTAGGTATGGTTCCCCTAGTAATTGGTTCTGGTGCAGGTAAGGAAATTTTACAACCTTTGGCTGTGGTAGTGTTAGGGGGATTATTTACTTCCACGGCTTTAACACTATTAGTTTTACCATCTTTATATTCGCTATTTGGGAGGTTTTTGGTTCCGAATAAGACTACAAAAATATACAATATTAAAGTTACCCAAGAGCCAATTGTATGAAAGTTTTTGCTGTTTTGTATTTAGCATTATTTGATGTTTTATTGAGGGAGGTGTATTAAAGACTTTATATAGACTCAAGTCCAGGATCTAAAAATATTGCAGAGACTGGATTGCCATAGAAATGTTATCTCAATTATCAACACATTTTAAATGAGGAATAAACCAATGAAATCCTTTAAATCTGGTTTGATTATTCTTGGAAGTGTAGGACTACTATTTTTAGGAGCTTGCAGTAACGATAATAAAGCAGCTAATACAGAAAATAGTCCAGCCGCTTCTACCTCAAGCGCCCAAACTCCATCTGCTTCAGCTTCACCTGTTACTAAAACAGATAGCCAGCATGGTAAATCTCATGGAGGCCAAGTTGTAGAGACAGGAAGTTATCATCTAGAATTTGTTCCTGAGAAAGAAGCAAGTGCAACTCACATGGATTTATACGTGCTAAAAGGTGACAATCACCAAACAGTAGCTGATGCAAAAGTAACGGCTCAAGTTCAGCTACCTGATGGAAAAGAAAAGACAGTTCCTCTGACTTATGATGCTAGCGATAAACACTATACGGCTGTGCTTTCTGAAAAAGCAACTGGTCAGTATCAGGTAAAAATTACTGCGGATGTTAAAGGTGAAAAAGCAAATGGCCGTTTTAACTTTAATCGTTAATTCATACTGTTAGTAAAGTTTTGACACGATACAAATATCTTGCTAGAGACGGGTACGGCAGTGCCGAACCTCTGTACTATTTACCTACTGCTGCATAACAGTGAAGTTGTGCAGCCTTGGTTTTCTGTTCTGTTGCAAGACAACCAAAATATTATGCACTTAAATATTGGCATAGTTGTTCTGGTAATTGTTTGATGATTCTTTGAAAAGGAACAAAATCATTCAATCCATGTGACAGAATCAGACTACCTTGAATAGCGATTACAGCATCTTCTTTGTAAAAATTTACTAAAAATTTCATCTTAATTTCATAGTGACCTGTCAAGCTAGTTTTATAAAGGTTCATTCGCTAAGAATAAATCTGCAATCTAGTTGACATAATTTGTTAATGTAAAACTTCAGATGAAGAGAACACAGGTTTATGCTGCCGTATGTAGTGTAGCTACCGTAGCTCTAGTTTATGCTGGCTATGCAAATGCAAAAATGGATAATAATAAGGTTGCTGATATTGAGAATAGTTTGCAGTCTACTCCTGCTGGTTGGCAACTTGTTAAACAGACATTCCAGTTACATATTCCTAAAAATGGTAACGCTCTTTCCCAGCTAATTATTGACGTTCCATCCACAGTAGCCGTAAGTAACGATATTGATATATTGGATGATAAAGGTCAAAAAATTAAAACTAACATTACTGTAAATAGTAGAAGAATTATTATAGATTTTTCGGAACCAGTTACTTCTAGCACTAATAAGTTGCAAATAAATCTCAACAAAGTGCAACAACCAATTCTTGCTTCTACCTCTATCTACCACCTTTCGGCTAAAGTCGTTGGTAGCGATGTAGAGATTCCTATAGGTGAAGCTCAATTTCCTACATTTTAATTATTTGTAGATTTTAATAATAGCTGCTGAAATTTCATCTTGATTTCATTATGAATTGTCATACTAGTAGATAGAAGTAGCATACCTCTTTTGCAAAAACATCATAGATGATTTGAACTTGATTAGGGCAAGCTAACTACCTACTTCTCCTGAGTAATAGCTGTATCAAGGGGGGAGTTAAATATGGCTTTGCCAAGTTTTGATCTATCTATTAAGAGCAGATTCACTCACAATGCATGAACCTGCACTTTAGCTAACGTGTTTAATTATTTTGGAGATAAATATGAAGAGGTCATTGATTTACGCCATTGTATTAACTCTGAATAGCACAGCTATTATTACTCCTAGCTATGCAAGTGCTAGAACAGATGATGGTAGGGTTCCCCATATTGATGGAAACTCACAATTCCCTCCCATACGCTGGGGAACTTTTAGACATACTTTCCGGTTGCACGTTCCCCAAAATAGCAAAGCTGTTACCCAACTAATTGTCAAAGTTCCAGACAATGTAACTATAAGTAATAACATTCAGGATATCGATGTCGTGGATGAAAAGGGGCAGAAAATTAACACTAATGTATCTGTCAACGGTAAAACAATACTACTAGCTTTCGCCGAACCAGTTGCTCCTAACACTAAGTTGGAGATTGACCTTAATAAAATAAAAAGGCGAAATCTTGGTAATGGTTCTGTCTACAGCTTCTCAGCTAGAGAGGTTGGTATTGATGCAGAAATTCCCATAGGTGTAGCTTCGTTTCGTCTCTACTAAGCTACAAGTTTAGATAGCAATTATGAGATTCCATAGGACTTTCATAAGTAAATGTAAAACTGATAGATAGAGAGCCAATTAAGTTAATTGTTGAGGATAATCAAGATGAAAAAGCTGATTTATACTGTTGTATTTACTCTAACTATTGCATCTTCAGTTACTGCTGTATGGGCAAGTGGAAAACCAGGCGATTTTACGCTTCCCATTTAATGAAAAGTGCTACCACTCCTAATCATACTTGTGCCACAGATACTACTCATAAATTTTAAGTTCATCTACAGGGTAAAGCTCTGGCAGGACTTACAATTAATTTACCTGGAGGAGTGAAAATTGATAGAGGAATTGAGGTCAAAAATCAATTAGGACAAAAAATTACCACGATAGTTTCTATGAGTCAAAAAACTAACTTTATTTGTACCTCAACTAATTAATGGCAAAAACTTTCATAAATATTGTCGAAATAGTTAAAATTTCATCTTGATTTCATATTTACGTGTCAAAATTATTATTGACTCAATAGATAGCTTGCAAAACTTAGTTTCTATAACTCCTCAAACTAAGTTCACACCCTATTTTGGCAAGTTGGTCTACTGAGTCTTTTCTATTTAATTATGTATCGTTAAGATACTAGACTACTGTTAGGTCTTGTATAGCTTAATCCTAATTATTAAGAATTTCATCCTAATTTCATAAACTTCTGTCAACCTATTGATAGGGGTATTCCTGTTGCAAACTATGCTTAGATCACAAGTTTACAATGAATCTTTAACTACTCAATTTGATATGAGGGTGCTGCTAGTCGAAGATGAGCCGGATTTAGGGGCTGCTATCAAGCGCACCTTAAATCAACAAAAATACTTAGTTGATTGGGTAATGGATGGTAATGAAGCATGGGCTTACTTAGAAAATAGCTCGGCACAATATACAGTAGCAATTCTTGATTGGATGCTTCCAGGAATTACTGGTTTAGAATTGTGCAAAAGACTGCGTTACAAAGTAAATCCTCTTCCTATTCTGATGCTAACTGCTAGAGATAGAATGGAAGATAAAGTGGCCGGACTAGATGCAGGTGCTGACGACTACTTAGTAAAGCCATTCGGTATGGTAGAACTACTGGCACGATTGCGGGCTTTGCAGCGTCGATCTCCGCATTTCCAACCCCAACAATTGACTGTTGGTAACTTGACTCTAGATTATGGCAACAGTACAGTTGTAAGGCAAAATACAATAGGTGAACAGCAAAGCATTTCTTTAACTAATAAAGAGTTCCAACTATTGGAATATTTTATGAAGCATCCCAAGCAGATTGTCACTACTGAACAAATTCGCAATCAGATTTGGGAAGTTAATGCGGAATCTAGTAGCAATGTAGTGGCGGCGCAAATACGTTTGTTACGTCGTAAACTTACCAATAGCGACTGTCCTAACTTGATTGAAACTTTGCATGGTATGGGATATCGTCTGAATTTCACCAATGAATCAGAATAAGCTATTTCGACTCACCCGTATTCGGTTGGCTCTGTATTATGCCATCGTTATGGGTTTAATTCTAAGCATATTTGCTTTTGGTTTTTACCGTGCTGTGTTCCATGCCCATGTAGTAGCTTTGGACAGTGAAATTGAGTCTGTTGCGGGGACACTACACGACAGTATCGAACTCAAACTACAGTCACCTGGGCGTTTGGAACCTTTTGCACATCAGTTATTCCCAAATCTAGATAACTGTGGAACTGGAGCTACTAATTGTATTCAACAACAGCCGGATTCTAAACGTCATCTTCTTGGTATTGTTACTAAGACTAGTTACTATATACGTTTTTTTGATACTTCTAGAAAATTAATTGCTAATGCTGGTTATTATCCAAAGGGATTACCTGATATTTTTAATCAAAAAACTTGGCAATTTCTTAAAGACAGCAGAGGCAAAGATTACCATCAAATTACTCTAGCACTGCATACCCAAAGTTATCAAGACTGGGGATATATGCAAGTCGGGCGAAGTCTACAAGAGTTTAATCATTACTTGGATAGTGTGAAATTAGTTTCGGTATTAGGGCTGTTAATTGCAATGGGTATGATTGCTAGTGCTAGTTGGTGGTTATCAGGATTAGCTATGCAGCCGATTTATCAATCCTATCGACAAATTCAACAGTTTACAGCAGACGTAGCACATGAATTACGAACGCCTTTAGCTGCAACAGGTGCAACCGTGGAATCAGCACTTTTAATGTCCCAAATAGATGAAGAAGAAACAAGAGATATTTTACAAACTATACAGCGTCAGAATCAACGGCTAACAGGTTTAGTTGTTGATCTATTATTGTTAGCACGTATAGATAGACAAGCCCAAAAGTTACAACCTGAAATTTGTTGCCTAAATGATATTGTTAGCGATTTAGTTGAGGAGTTTGAAGCGATGGCAGCTGCCGCAGGGGTAAAGCTGACATCTTTGATACAAGTGGAGCAATCCGTGGATATTATGGGTAATTCTGACCAGCTTTATCGCTTGTTTTCTAATTTAATTGTCAACGCAATCCAATACACGCCTACAGGTAGAGAAGTAACAGTTCTCTTAGAGCGTAATGACTATAATGCCATCATCAAAGTTCAAGATACAGGTATTGGTATCCCTAAACACGAACTAACTCAAATTTTTCATCGTTTTTATCGAGTCAGTAGCGATCGCTCCCGTAGCACTGGCGGATCTGGATTAGGATTAGCTATTGTCCAAGCAATTGTTCACTCCCACCACGGCAGCATAGATGTGCAAAGTGAATTAGGCAAAGGCAGTACTTTTACTATAAAGTTACCATTCAATGCCCGTCCCATTAATAGTGTTCATTCTATCTCCATCTGGAAGATGTTATATAAGTCATTACGTAAATAGAATATTGCCCTCTGCGCTCTGCGCTCCGTGGGTAACTCTGGCTGGCAAATGTCTGATGTCTGGCGGGATTTGAGAGTCGATGATTTTTGTCATGGGTAAGTCAGTATTTAAACAGCGCGATGCCTGCGGTTCTTGCTAGCCTACGCTAAAATATAATGCCTGCATTTTGAAATAGTGGCAATTGAATTACTTGGGTTTGTTTGGCGTTATCAAGGTTAGACAAGGAAATTCCCAACAACCTAATACTGCGGTTTTCCAGATCAATCGACTCAAACAGCGCTTTGGCTATCTCAAAAATCGCAGAGAGTTCACTGATGGGAGCAAGCATTGTCTTACTACGGGTTAACTGCTGATAGTCAGAAAACTTGACTTTCAGGGTTAATGTGCGTCCTCGTGTTTCATGCTGCTCCAACCGTTGCTCGACAATTTGGGCAATCTGTTCGAGTTCTTGCAACATCTGACCAACATCGCTTAAGTCTTGTGCAAACGAGGTTTCTGCACCAATGGACTTGCGAATTCGATTCGCCTCAACTGGGCGGTCATCTTCTGCTCTGGCAATCTTGTAGTAATAATTACCTGCTTTACCAAAATGGTGTGTTAAGTCAGTCAGCGATCGCTCCTTCAAATCTGCACCAGTATGAATGCCGAGCGAATGCATCTTCGCCGCCGTCACCTCTCCAATGCCGTGGAACTTCTCAATCGCTAGCTGTTCTACAAATGCGATCGCATCCTCCGGTAAAATCACCGTCAGTCCATTGGGCTTATTTTGGCCTGATGCCATTTTTGCTAGGAACTTGTTAATCGACACGCCTGCGGTTGCTGTCAACTGGGTTTCTTGGAAAATCGCAGTATTAATATGTCTTGCAATAGTAGAAGCGTAGGGGATGTTTTGCCTATTCTCAGTAACGTCAAGGTATGCTTCATCTAGCGCAACTCCTTCCACTAAATCACTGTAGCGTTTAAAGATGGCGTGGATTGAAGTGGAAATTTCTCGGTAAATATCGAATCTCGGTCTAACAAATATAAGTCCGGGACACTTAGCGATCGCAGTTATTGAAGGCATCGCGGAATGAATACCAAACTTCCTCGCTTCATAACTGGCGGCTGCAACTACGCCTCGCTGATTCGGGCTGCCACCGACGACTAACGGTTTACCTCGGTAGCTAGGGTTGTCCCTCTGTTCCACCGATGCGTAGAAGGCATCCATGTCTACGTGAACTATCTTCCTCGTCTGCATTGTTGTTGAAGTATTACTATTTCTACCAAGCGGCGAGAACGACTATTCTCTGGTAAATTTGTGATTCAATCTGGATATTTGAGAAATTTCTCACCACAATAGTACATTAGTACTAGTGCTTTTGAGCTTTCATCAGCTTTTTCATTGAGAAAGTTGTTGTAACAATAACGTTACACTTGATTGAATAGCATTTTGTCGTCACGTTGCCAACGCACGGTATGAGAGGGAGCAAGAGGATGACCATTGGTGTTTGGGTTCTCGGAGATCAACTTTGGTCACAGCAATCAGCACTGCAAAGTTGCTTGCTTCCAAAGCAACAGACTCCCGTAATTTTTATTGAATCTCTAACTCATGCAGGGCAACTTCCTTACCATTTGCAAAAACTAGTATTGGTCTGGTCAGCCATGCGTCACTTTGCTGCCGAATTGCGATCGCTTGGCTTCCCAGTAACATACGCTCAAAGCCAAGATTTCAATACACCTTTACTCCAATGGATTGAACAATACCAAATTACCGAACTGCGGGTGATGACTCCCACAGATCGCCCTTTTGCTACATTAATTCAAAAGTTAAACTTGACAATTCAAGTCACTTTTACACCAAATAACCGTTTTACCTGGAGTGATCAGGAGTTCATTGACTGGGCAAGTGGACGCAAACGCCTAATCATGGAGGACTTTTACCGCCAGGGACGAAAGCGGTTCAACATTCTAATGTCCGGCAACCAACCTGTTGGTGGTCGATGGAACTTTGACAAACAAAATCGCAAACCACCAAAAGGCAAACTGACCTTACCCGAAGCTTTATGGTTTGAACCAGACTCAATTACACAAGATGTAATTGACTTCATTAAGCAATCTGAGGCATTCCAAGACAATCAAAGTTACTGGCTTCTTGAACCCTTCTGCTGGGGTGTAACGCGACAGCAAGCACTACAAGTAATGAAGTTTTTTATCGAAACACGTTTGTCTTCATTCGGGCCATACCAGGACGCGATGGTGACTGGCGAACAGACAATGTGGCACGCGATGCTTTCTCCCTATCTCAATATTGGATTGCTTCATCCCTTGGAAGTTGTTCAGGCGGCACAACTTGCATATTTAGACAACAGCAGCGACTGGGAGCTAAACAGCATTGAAGGCTTTATCCGTCAGGTGCTTGGCTGGCGAGAGTATATGCACGGTGTTTATGTTTACCTAGATGATGACTATTCAGAACGTAACTGGTTTAACCACACTCATCCACTGCCTGCTTTTTATTGGACTGGCGATACACAGATGAATTGTCTGCACCAAATTCTAACTCAGGTTAAACAAATAGGTTATGCTCATCATATTCAACGCTTAATGGTATTGAACAACTTTGCTTTAATTGCCGGAATTTCGCCCCAAGAACTTGAAAACTGGTTTCATGCCGCCTTTATTGATGGCTACGATTGGGTAATGCAGACTAATGTTATTGGCATGGGGCAGTTTGCTGATGGTGGAATGATTGCATCTAAGCCTTACGCTGCTTCTGCTAACTACATCAACAACATGAGCGACTATTGTAAAAATTGTGCTTATAACCATCGCCAGCGCAGTACGGATAATGCTTGTCCTTTCAACTTTTTTTATTGGGACTTTCTGGCTCGTCATTACGACTTGCTAAAAGACCAGCCACGTATGACTCAAATACTGCGTAACTTGGAGCGCCTCTCTCCATCGGAACTTCAAAAAATCCGCTCTCTAGCTTCTAATTGGCACACCACGTAAGCAGCAAGCGTTAACTAACAGTGTAAAATAACACCTATAATTATTCTAGGCCGGCAATAGTAGACTGTGGAGGAGCGGTTGTGGCAAGGGCAAAGGGAGGCGATAAGCTCCTGTTTAAGCATAAAGGCGATTACAGATATGACTGAGCAAACGATGTCCATATTTGCGTAGGTAGTTTGTAAATTGGGTAACTCTACATATTTAGTGTTGCCAGATATCGCTATAAAGGAATTTGGGTCAGTAAATGTTAGATTTCAAAGTTAGACTAAAGTCTAGATCAATGTTATGTAGATATAATTATAAAATTTGATAACAGATACCTAAATACCAGAGACAAGGGGTTTGCTAAATTAATGTAGGAAGTGAGAGATGAGCGATCGCACTTTTCGGCAACACAACGCAGGTACGTCAAATTTTACAAATTTATCGCTTGTCTCATCAACTATTCCCACATTGGCGAATCCGACACGCGGTTTTGGTTTAACAACAAATAATACTCCACTTGAAACAGTCACTGAGGTAGCAGGCGACCTACAAGAAGCCCAGCCTGCTGATGAGCAATCATTAGAACCAGAAGCTATCAAAGAAAAGCCTCTTGTTCACGATATTAGTCGCATATCTTTGCGTCGTCCACAGCCACAACTTGCAGTTAGCCAGCCAGGAGACCATTATGAGCAGTCAGCTGACTGGGTTGCTAACCAAATCATGCGGATGACTAGACCTGAGCCAAAGATAAATTTGGGTGAGATGGGTTCACAAGATATCATGCAACGAAAATGTGCAGCTTGTGAAGAAGAAGAGGAGGTACAAACTAAGCTGTCACTACAACGGGTGACTGATGGCAGCGTCCAGAGTGAGAATAACATTGAGAGTCAGTTAAATAGTAGTAAGGGTAGGGGAAGTCCGTTATCTGCCGAAGTGCGAGAGTTTATGGAACCACGCTTTGGTAGTAACTTTAACAATGTGCGAGTACATACTGACCCTAATGCTGTGCAGATGAGTCAGTCGTTGGGAGCGCAGGCATTTACTCATGGTAGTGATGTTTACTTTGGTGCAGGAAAATCACCAGGTAATAATGAGTTGACTGCCCACGAATTAACTCATGTAGTGCAACAAACAGGCGCAGTCCAGAAAAAAAGCGATGTTTCCCCAGCGCCAACTCATATTCAACGCGCACCAGATGCAATGCCTCCCAAAAAAGGCACGACTAAAATTGACAAAAAGAATACCACAATTACTGCCTCTGGGAAAAATATTACCGAAGCAATTAACAACTTAACATCACAAGGAAAGGGCGAAGCTGGTAGTGTTACTTGTGCCCCAGAAAAAGATGTCAAAACTTACCAAGCTGATGATAAATCTGATGAAATTGTCTACGAGGCAGACGTTTCAGTAACAGAAACCAAGGCAATGCCAGTCTGGACTGAACTTGACAAGCAGTGCGAACCCGTTAAAAAAGAATGGGCAAGGTTTTATAGTGCTTTGGATACCCACGAAAATGGGCATATCAGTATTGATGAGAAAGCTTTTAAAGATTTACACAAAAAGTTGCTTGGTAAAAAGCCCTCAGAAGCCGACAATATTTTTAACAATACTTATACCAAAGCAAATACTGATAACGCCACTTACGACACCACAACCAAGCACGGGCTGACTCAAGGTACAGGAGTAACGCCTGTACAGTGCGGTCCAGAAAAAGTTTCTCAAAATGAAGATAAATCCAATGCACAGATAGAAGTTCAAACTAAACAGGTAGAAGCAAAAACGCTATAACGCAAACCTGCTAGTGATTTTTTATCTAATAAAACAACTCTGCAAACCAAACTTAGCCCTACTATTTCAGTTACTCTGCAACCCCACGCGACCATACAAGCACAACCACAGACTAACAAAGTACAGATGAAATGTAATGCTTGCGATCAAGAGAATAGTGTACAACGTAAGACACTTGCCCAGAACATTACCCCCCACAAAGACAACAAATCGATTACAAAAACTGCGTTGGAGCGATATCTTACCTACAGCGATCGCATCAAGCACTGCATGAGGGCAATCACTCCAAATCTACTCTTATCACCGCCGCTATCTCTTAACAGCATAGGTCAAATTCGTGCGTTGCCCCTGGCTGGGATTGTTCAAGAAAATGGATAAAGTTGAATTAACGTGAGATATGAATTCAATGCAGTATTAACACTTAAAGAATTACTATAATTTTTGAAATTTCGATGAAATTAGCTGATGAATATTAGTAATTATTCTACTTACTTTTCCCTTATGGCTACTTTATCTAGCAATTAAAACCATAAAATTTTGATGAAATTAGTCAAAAACTATACTTGGATTTTTTTATAAAGAGTAATTTATTAATGAGAATAAAAAATCAGATTTATTTGACATGAAAACAACTAGATTTGTTCCTCTGAATTTAGATAGAATCGAAGCTAATATTATTATAACCTCTGCATCAGATTCATCTGTTAGCTTTGATTTTAACATTTATTAGGAGCAGATTTAACTTTTTGACTTGTTAGTTTGTTAAAAAGGAATAATGCTAACAGATGGGAAAGATAATTAGTAAAACCTTAATTAACAGTCTGATTTTCCGTTTTATAAGAAGAATTCAGAACTTAGGAACAGAGCCGGAAACCTCCGCCTCTAGTCAGAATTAAATATGAATATTGGTTTTAAACCAAGCCGAATTTTAGGCGAAAGTAAATTCAAACCTTATCACCTTCAAACTCTATCCCTTAAAAGCATGATGCTGCGGGAATATAGGTGAAGTATTCACCAATTTTGAATTCTGACTGCTTTTTTGTCTGGAAATTTCTTAGAGATAATTTAGTAAAATCTAATTCTACTAAATTATCTCTATATAAATCTTCTAGTTGGAGATTTTAAAAGTTTCTCTTACAATACAGAAAATTTTTAACAAAGTAAAAGTGTACCCAGCTTTGCCAAAATCAAATAGGAGCCTTATCTGATGATAAAAATGATAATAGAGCTATCAAATCCACTTCTCCTTGGTTACATTAATGAAAAACCAATTTACGAAGGTGAGAAGAGTCGCTTATGTTGCTTGTTAACAGACATTGAACGTATTAAAAATACGTTAACAATGGGAGAAATTTTAATTCAAGGACTTTTTCAGACTGCTCAAAAAGATATTACATTAGGTTTGAAGATGTTTGATTGTACTAGTGTGAAAAACTCTCTGTACAATCTGCACGATAAAATCATGACAGAAGTAGAAATACAATTGGACTCAGATATTAAGTTTTCACTGTTACGCAAGGAATATAAACATCTGACTGATGAAGAATGGGAAGCACATGTAGAGTTGACATATCACTGTATCAATGAAATGTTTAAATGCAATACAAGAGCGACACGAAACATGAAATTAAACTTAATACCTAATGAATGAGGCTACAAGGAAGGGAATAGAGAATTAAAACAAAGGCGGTTTTAAGCGTAGCCATAGAACCTTAGTGGCAATCACCACTGTTGCTAACTTAACAGCCGCCCAGTTTAGAGCTTGCACACATAGGTGGGGAGCAATGCGGTTTTGTCAGATCCAGTAGAAAACAAGCGATCGCAAAAATAAAATCTAAGTAAGAAGTGACTTTATTTACTAAATATGTGCTGATAGCCACGAGAATTCACCTTGATGAGATATCTCAAAAAGATTAATAGCAAGCTATTTGACGATTGTTAACAAAAATATCTACAATTAGTCTTTTATACTTAGTGTTAATTAAACCAAATCATAAGTTGAGAGTAGAAGTAAAGTATAAAATTTATCAAGCGGTTTCTGGTTTGATAAAGGAATTAAAGATGGAAGTACAAAAATTATCCCAACTTTTAGCTATCCACTGACAACGCAGATGTAACATAATTTCTGCATTTTCTTTCAACCAGAATTTACTGTTTCCTTTGATTCTTAAATTTACAACTTGGCGGATTAAACTCTCAATCGCGCCACTGCCAATAGGTAGTTTTTTATTTATTGCTTTATCGTAATTTAAACGCCCTTTACGATAAGCATCTAAAATATAATTTCGCTTAACTACCATAATCTTACACCGCTCTCCAGTAGCTACAGCAATCAACTCATCCATCTGGCTAATTAAGGATTTAGCTTTACCTTTTTTTAAACTTTTCTAACTTTTATAAACCATTCTTTAGACTGTACTTCTTCATTAAAAGCCGCGTCTGCAAATACTTTTATATTTTCCGTAACATGATAGAAATCGAATAGCTGATAAGTTTCTGCTGGGCATCCTAATCTTGTCAAAAGTGGGGGGATATGTATCCAGATCCACTCCGCTCCATCCCCAATTAATAAGACTTGTTTTGCTTGACTAATTCCCAAGTCAACTAAATACGCTTCTAAAATCTCCAAAAGCGCTTTATATCCTTCATAAGTGCCATCATTCGTAATAGGAATTTCAGAACTATTTATTTTTTTACCTTGCTCATCAACAACATAAATTGTGAATAACTTTGGCTCAACCCATTTGCCGATAAACCCGTGTCGCTTGGTTTTGGAATTTTTTCTTCCCTTTTTATTAATTCGGATTCGACTCCGACCACCATCTACAGCTATAACAACTCTTTGGTCTTTAAGAATATTACCTTCAGGTAAAATGCCCATTTGCCGATTTAATATTTTAGATTGCCGTAAGTTGATGCCAGTTTGACCAAATTTGTATGTCAAACGCTCAATTCGTTTTAAACTAAGATCAATTCCCCAACCAGTTAAAGTTGTGCAGGCGGCTTCAAATGAGCTAGTAATTGCACCATATTGAGCAACCATTGACCATACTAATGGGGTTAATCCTTCTGACATCCCCAACCACTTTAACAGGGGATAAAACCCCTGAGGAGACATTTTATTTGTGGTCTTTGTTGACTTTTTTATTACCATATATGGTAATTTTAGAGTGAATAAAACGTTTCCAACTGTTAAGATTTGGCGTTTTCTATAACCATGTTTTTGCATAGTAGTATCCCACCAGCTTCTTGTTTGAATCATAGCTGTTTGATTAGCTGACTGAGATTGGGAGAGGTTATACAACAAAATTGCAATACACTGTCCAGCTAAAATAAGTGCAATTTCTCTAATTTTTTCTTCTCTTTCTTTAAGAATTTTCCCATTCCATTCCGTGATGTTCGTCAATTCTAAATATTTTGTTACCTGCGAAGAAAAGTCGGATAATGATTTACTCAAATCTAAAGTTGCACATATATTTTTTTCCATTAAGCGTAGATAATCCCTATCTCTAAATTCTTGCTCAAAGGGAATCCTAGCTTTTTTTGGCTCAAAAAAGAGAGTCTTGCAAGTTATGACTCAAACTCATCTTTCCTTTTTAAGTGTTAATACTGCTTAAAAAGTATAAATCTATTTATACTACTGGGAAAATGATTTAGCGATCGCTTGTTTTTTACTGGATCTGACGAAACCGCATAGCTCCCACATAGGTGTTACACCAATTCGTAATTACGAAATTCGCACACAATCTAGGTTTTTAGGCTTGAATCTGTTGCTGAATTTTGGAGAATTGGTATTATTTCATCTTTTCCAAGGCTTCACGCACCTCAACAAGATGGTTGTTAAATACCTTTAGTGCTGCATCCAGTACCTTGAAAATAGCTGGGTCACGAATCGAGTAAAAGACGTAATTACCTTGTTTGCGACTTGTCACCAGATTGAGGCGACGTAGCACTCCCAACTGCTGAGAGATTGATGAAGCATCTATTTCTAGCCACCCAGCAATGTAATTCACGTTTTGTTTACCCTGGCGCAGAGTATCCAAGATTTGAATCCGCACAGGGTTGGACAAAATCTTGAAAAAGTCTGCCTTGAAGTAACTAGGCTCAAAGAGTATCTTAATATCTCTCTATCTTCATAGTCTTGCATATAGATTAACACTTATGCTATGGTTTAGCAAATTAGATATCTTTTCGGGTTACTCTCGCAGGAAACTACAGTGGAAGAAAAAGATAACAAGAGCGATTCCTACGCAGAGCTTCGTGATCGCTCAAATATCGGTATCATGCCAATATCAGTAGAATCGTCAAACCATCTGGAAGTTCAGCAAACACCAGCCATTTCTGAAGTTAATCCGATTATCAAAGACATAGAAACTGTTAAAACATTTTCCTGTGCAGGGATACGTCCCATTGGCGCTAGCAAACTCAAAATCGCCAAGACAATGGATGTCATGGGTATCCGTCCTATTGGCGCTCATACACTAGATATTGTTGACAGCACTAACGAGTGTGGGATTCGTCCAATCACTTCTAGGTGATTTTCAGGAAAAAATTACCGCGTATATTAGCTAAACTTCTGATGAGTAAGTGGAATGCCTTATTGAAGTGGTAAATTTTTTCTCAGAAACCGCCTAGTTCTTTGGTAGTCTCTGAAACTCACTCCGTTATGGGAAATAGTCCAACCGTTGCAAATACTGTTAAGAATTTTGAAAATCTCATCTCATCGGGTTTCTGGATTAGATATAGAATCTATCCCTGTAATTTTCAACATGAGAATTTGCCTTCAGAATTAGCTATTTGATTACATAAAGTAAGCATGTAAATATACAATCAAATTTTAGGTTTGAAGATAGAAAAATACTTAGATGGTATTTAAGCCAAGTTATTTTAAAGCTGATCTTTTCAAGGTATTATCCAATCCAGTGCGGATTCAGATTCTAGACACACTGCGGACGGGAGAAAAGAGTGTTAATGACATTGCTGAATGCTTAAAGTTGGAAGCGTCTTCCGTGTCTCAGCAATTGGCAGTACTACGGAGTCGTAATTTAGTCACGAGCCGTAAGCAGGGAAACTACGTCTTTTACTCAATTCGTGACCCAGCTATTTTTCAAATTTTAGATGCGGCTTTAGAGGTATTTAACAATCACTTAGTTGAGGTGCGCGACACCCTAGAACAACTGTAATCGGTAAACGTCGAATCTCGGTCTAACGAATATCGAGAGCTATTTTTTTCGGGGGAGATAGGACTGGGAATACGGTAAAATGACCCAATGTCCGAGCCCCAAGCGCGTCGGCGGTTAGTTCTGGTTGCCAGTAGGGGGTTTCGCGTTGCCTTACCTTCGGGTGCTACACCTTGTGGTTGGTATAGAGTGATCGCGCATCTCCGCCTTCCGCCTGCTTTAATGGTTTTCTTTCCTTAGCGACAGTTCACATCTGGGTTCGCAGAATTTTATTAGTGGGATAGATTCATAGCTGCCTTCAGCAAGAACTGCCCTCTGCCTTTCTCAATGAGTTATCTCCAAAAGATTAAAGGTAAGTAATTCGGATTAACTACCAACAGTTTTGAAATCATTTTAGTTAAAATGCCCTAATTAAAGTGCCTAGAGTTGGTGTACCTAAAACTGAAGAGGCTAAATTCCCTGGGATATTCCCATGTAACTTGGTATAAACCTCAAATCTGCCCTAATGATTGAGCAATGATGAATTTAATGCTCTATCATAAATCATAATTTTACAAGATATTTAATTTTTATTAAATAGTTATTTCTGAATCTATTCCAATAATATTTATGCTCAAAAGTGCCTCTCCTAGACTTAATTTGATCAAATAATACTAAAAAACACCTAAAATATTTGATATTACTAGGTTTCGCTAAAATAGAATCAAAGATTTAATAAAAACATGATTTCTTATCCTTGAATCCCCTACTATGTAAAGATTTAACCTAATATCAAGTATTAATTTTCTATAACTAGTCTGGAAGAGCCTCAAAAGTTTAAGCTGAATAAGAAATCAAAATGAATTATCAAGGCTTTCAAGCACATTCACCTAAACAAAGTAGGTATTTTCAGAATAGTGGAATAAGTTCCTAATTTTCGGACTCTAGGAAATCTTTTATAAATTGCCTAAGCCACAAGTATTTCGGTTTTTATTAGTGTTATTCGCATTAGCACTATTTTTTTATGCTCTTTTTTTGGCAAAGGTATTCCCTCGTTGCAAAGTAATTTCACGCCCTTGCAGAGTGAGTACTCCGCGTCCTTCGATTACAGTCACCGAAATATGCCGAGAAGCAGTATGCTCAGGCAGTTTTGTTCCGTCTGTGAGACAGAGTAAAGAGAAACTGTTTTATTCATCTTGTACTAACGCTTTGCGAGTCACTCCGGGTTTCGTGTAATTTGCCAATTACCGCAGATTAGCTGGCATTTCAGTATTATTTTTTGATGGGTACACCATGATTTATCTCCTGTCATTTCAACAAGAAAGGCAGAGGGCAGGAGGCAGGAGGCAGAAGGAATACTGTTTTCGCCCTCTGCCCGTGACCAGAGGAAACATGTTCTTACGTCCCTCACCATAATCTCTGATTTGGTGGCCAAGAACTGGGCGGGGTTAAAGCCCCGTTCAAATTCTTCCCTTCTGCCCTCTGCCTCCTGCCTTCTTTACGGTTTATTACAATTCTCTAACAGCGCACAAAGCGATATAGCCCAAGTCTTGTTGGTGTTGAGTGAAGACTCGTCGCATCATTAGAATGCGATCGCGGATCAGAGGCTGAGTCAAAATATTCCAAACAATCTGAACCGTCTGAATTACTCCTTCATCTCTCAGTACCTGAATCGGCTCAAGCAATCTCATTGCACCAATTTGCCGCTGGGTTACTGTTAGCCCTAACTGAGCGAAGGTGTTGATCCAGTCTCGTTCCGGCAGTGGCGTAGCATTCACACGAGTCACTTGTGTCAGGTCTTGCCGAAGTGATTCTAAATGGTCACGCGCTAGCAGTTCATGGCTGAGAAATTTGCCGCCGACTTTAAGCCGATCACGCACACCTGTCAGAATTTTGGCTTTGCCAGCAGACGTTTGCATAGTGAGAATGGCTTCTGCTAACACATAGTCAAACGATGCAGAAATGGTTTTTAGCTGAAAAATATTGCCTTGAATAAACTCAACCCGATGATCTAAGCCAGCCGATCGCGCTTTGACTTGGGCGATCGCAACTCGATCAGGATCTCTTTCAATACCAACAACTTGGACATTGTAGCGTTTTGCTAGAGCAATCGCGCTATTTCCTAAACCAGAAGCGAGTTCCAGAACAGTTTCACCAGGTTGGAAATTCGCCCATTCAAAGAGCTGTTCGGTGGCGGCGCGTCCACCCGGACGGAGAACGGTTTTACCCGCAGCCGCTAGGACAACATGACTTGGTGCTGTTGTCAGATTGACAGTAGTTTGTGTCATCGTTCAGTTAATAATTCTCCTGTATTGCTATTTGAAACAGCTTTTAATTGCTTAAGTACGCACAACTGTAGATTTTGATCAAAGATTCCAACGGTTGTAGAAGCTTGTCGATGATTAAATCATCATATTTAAGAGTGCCGCGATCGCTGTTCCAGAAACGTCGCCACCATTTTTAGCTGTCGCGGCATCTGGGCTAGCATCTTCGTTTTCACATAACGGAGCAGATGAGCAATCTCTTCGTCAAAATTGTCAAAGTAGAGTTAAGTAATTTGGGTTGAGGTTGACATTTTTAAACCTCCAGTTGGGTTAATACTTCAGAAAAGACAGGTACTGTTGTTTAACAGTGGGAACAAAACCAGCAAATTTCATGGTGCTGGATATACAGCACTTCCGGCTATTATGAAGCACAATTTTACCCATAACCCTTTCCTATCCTAACTTTTGAGGCTGTGTGCGTACCTCATAGCAGGCGGAAGTGCTGTATCGAAGTAATAGGTAAGAGCAATATGGACAGTCATACACGATCGTTACCTCTGTTATTGCTTACGGAAACACAATTTTAGGAGCAACTGCATGTCCTAGATGAAGATAGGCAGCCGATCTCAACACGATTTCGGAGTAGAGAACCTTTTGAATCTCCAGGCTGGGAACTCGTTTTGCAGTGAAGTTGTAAGCTACAATTTCCCCTGCCAAACTGAAATCACTGTCCGTCAAGTAGTGGTCATAGTCGTGCATTCCCTGGAAAATAAACCCATAAATTGGATTGAGATAGACAGAAGAATCATAACTATCCGCAGAAACCCAAAGATGACTTTGCTCAATATCAGCAAACATCGCTTCAGCATTGTCATATCGCATGTAATCGGAAAACTGTAGATTCAAAGGCAGTTGATGGAACTCATCCATCAGCCAGTCACAGAGTTGGGCGATAGCTTGATCAGAAATTTGGGCTGGCTTGCCTTCTAGATAGAGTTGGGCGAGTGTTTCTACTTTATATGAGGTTGTCTTTACTTTTGTAAGAGTCATATCACTACCCTCGTTCCCTTGATTACCTTTACTCTGACAGTTTCCATCAACAACTTCTTTGATCTAGCTCATAGTTGGAAGAGATTACAGCTTGGACTCTTGCTTCAACTAAGGAGCAGCCTAAACCGAGCGGAATGACTTTACTCGCTTCAACTCTGGAGGCTCCTAAACTTGTTGAGCATGAGGAGTCAGAATCTTAGATGAGTAGTCTGTACCGCTCAACATTAATTCAGTCACGACTGTATACGCCTCGATCCATGCCTGCTCAGTATTCGGTGTCCAGGTACTTCCCAAGTAAATCGAAAACGTTTTTAACAACGTACTACCTACCATTGGATAATGTTCAGGCAGCACGCCATACTTAACATGTCGAGTTCCTAGTCCCTGAAGTGCGTTAGACAAAACGTCGGGGTTGCGGAGATTTTCTACAACCATAACAAGTGATTTGAAAAGTTGCTTGGCTTGCTTTCCCATGTGAGCATTAGCAAACAATGGCTTGACCTCTGGATAGTCCGCAAACAAAGTTTTATAGAAGTGAGCCATAAACTCGGTTTCCTGGGGTTTAATCTGCAAAAAACTGGATTCCAACAATTCAATGTTTAAAGACATATATTCAGTTCCTCTTGTTTTCTGTTTATAGTTTGCTAAATTCCTGTGAATCCCTTTATGAGCTAGCTCATAAAAGCGTTTAAACATGGGAAAAATTTAGATTGGAGAAGAAAATGATCGGATTGCTTGATTAGGGTGGCAGGGCAATGCAAGTTACGATTGAACAATTGCGGCAAATTTCACTTTTTTGTGGACTCGATCTAGATCGGCTTGTCCAGTTGCGAACTCATGCTGTCGTGAAACAGTATTTGCGGGGAGAAATTATTCTGTATGAGGGCGATCGCAGAAGGAACAGGTGTAACGAAACATGGATTACAGTTGCGATCATATTTGCCCTACTACCAGATTGTCCGCAGCATCGGGATTACGTATGAAGAATGTGTACGACTATTCAAGCAGATTCAGGTAGTTGTCATTTACGAGCGAGGCGGTAAGATTCTGGTGTTAGACCAAATGAAGTTAGATGCGATCGCCAAGGGGCAAACGATGTGAATACGCAAGGTAAAAAGTTTTGTGAGTCATATTTTGCTGAGTGATCTGCTATTTTGCTACTGCTTGAATTTAAGTGAATCTACAACTGATTTACATGCTCTACAATTAGCGCTGTTTCGACCGAGCAACATGCTGTCCATGAATGCTAACTGTGTAAGGAACAAGATAGGTTACAAGTCCAGCAAGCCAACGATTGCGGTTCATTTTTCCCTCTAGAACAGCTGCCCCATGATTCAAGATAAATAGGGTTGTTCCAACGACTAAGGCAACACGAATTGCAGTTGGCTTCAAGGAGGGGTCAGTCCAAGCCGCATAGAACTGATTGATCGTCTTCATCCTTGTAGGTTCCTAATATTCATAAGGTAGAAGAGACGGTGATTCCAAAAGGTTAATGTGCTGCTCAAGCACTGCGAACTTTGATCTTTTGCCGAAATTTTTGATGGCTGGCTCCAGACAGCCACCGCGTCTTGAGGCGCGCGCTGTTAGCTTGCAATTGCCGCCGATACTTGCTGTGAAACGCGACCTTTGGCTTTAATTAAATCGGCTGCTTTTTCGCCGATCATAATGGTGGGCGCGTTCGTATGCCCCGTGGTTAGCTTTGGCATAATTGATGCGTCAACGACACGCAACCCCTTAACCCCATGTACCCGAAGTTCAGGGTCTACAACTGCCATTGAGTCAGTACCCATTTGACAGGTACCAACTGGATGATACACCGTACCGCAGGTTTCCCGGATATAGGCTTCGAGTGCTGGATCGCTAGTCACGTCGGCACCCGGCGCAATTTCTTTGCCTCGAAACTCATCAAAGGCACTTGTATGAAACAATTTGCGGATTAATTTAACTCCCTCAATGAGCTTTTGGACATCAGATTGACTTTGCAGATAGTTCATCTGAATGATCGGTGGGTCTTTGGGGTCAAGGGATTGCAACTTGACACTGCCAATATTTTGGGGGTGGGTCAAAGTGACTAAACCTGTAAATCCCAAACTAGAGTGAGCATAGCCAGGAGGCGCGAACAGAATGGGGCCGAAGATCAGTTCTAAATCTGGTGCAGTGTCTAGATTACCCTCGCTATGTAAAAATAATCCAGATTCAGCAATGCCATTACTAGTAATTGCAGTATGCAAATCAACAGTTGCCTCGTATGGCACAGGAACAACAACGTGGTCTTGGAGGTTTTGACCAACCCCTGGCAGATTAGCTACGAGTTCAATCCCCAAGGCTTGTAATTGTTCTGCATCCCCAATACCCGACAGCATTAGCAGTTTGGGCGAATCGAACGCGCCCGCACTTAAAATCACTTCGGAGTTGATCCTGGCTTGGTTTAGCGTTCTTTCGCGTAGATATTCCACTCCAACAGTGCAGGTACTCTCAAACAACAATCGAGTTACCAACGCGCCTGTTATTGTTGTTAAATTGGGACGCTGGAGAATGGGCACTAGAAATGCCGCAGCAGCACTGTGTCTTTTCCCATCCTTGACTGTCAACTGAAAAGGCCCCGCTCCTGA
The DNA here is from genome assembly GCF_013393925.1 of Nostoc sp. C057. Lineage (NCBI taxonomy): Bacteria > Bacillati > Cyanobacteriota > Cyanophyceae > Nostocales > Nostocaceae > Nostoc > Nostoc sp. C057. The sequence goes on from NZ_CP040288.1 coordinate 279,002, forward strand.
CTGCTGCATTCCGTTGAAATCAGGATTGTGGTCATATCCTAGTGCCACCGCAGCGTCTACAAATCGCTGGGATATTGTAGTAGGGGAAATGAAATCGGTGACACTCAACTCGCCATCAACAGCGTGGTATTTAGAAGCACCGCGTTGCTGGTTTTCAGATTTCTTGAAATAGGGCAACACATCTTGGTAACTCCAACCGGGATTACCTAATTCCTGCCAGTGGTCATAATCGTGAGGATTACCTCGGATATACATTAAGAAATTAATCGAACTGCTACCCCCCAAAACTTTGCCACGGGGACAAAAGATTTTGCGGTTATTTAGGTAGGGTTCTGGTTGGGAGAAATATCCCCAGTCCACCTCAGTGCCTAATAGATTTGTGCATTCTAACGGAATCTGAATCTCTGGTTTCGTATCTGGATTACCTGCTTCGAGTAATAACACAGTTGTATCAGGGTCTTCTGTCAAACGATTGGCAATTACACAGCCTGCCGAACCTGCACCAATCACAATGTAGTCATATTGAGTCATGAAATTCTCCTGTACCTTTGCTGTTTTTCGGTAAATAAAATTGCGAGCTAGTACGACAAAATTTTTAAAGAAAATTTTTCATTATTATTTTTGCCATCCCAAAATATTGATGAAAAAGTTTCTAACTTTTAGAGCATTAAAAGGTTGAGAGGATGTTGTATAAACTTCTCCTGTATGCGTTTTCTCCACAAAATAGGTGACTCCCCGATAAATTAATTGATAAGCTACTCGTGGTGTAGAAACTTTCGCAGGCTCGATATTCGGGTCAACACGATAGGTTTGGTTTGCCCACGATAGGTTAGGTTATAAGCAGAACCTTGATAATGAACTGGTGCAAATGGTCGTATTGCTCTTTTAGCCGCTTCTCTTGAGTTATATTCGTAACTAAGTCCGCGATAGTAAAGTTTCATTTTTTGCTCACAATTTACTTATTTTTACAGGTAATCACATACCTATTTGGTGTTTGCTTAATTGGTGCAGGTTTCATTCTGGGTTTAACTGTGGGATAGCAAGAGACATATACCGTAGAATTATCTGTCCAAGTGAGTAAATAAGATTTATCGCTAAGTTTAGTCAATGCTGGTGAAATATTTGATGCAGTAGCCGCAGCTTTGAAGTTAAATTGAGAAAATGCAGCGATTCCCACAGCAGAAGTACCAATAAGTAAACTAATACTTCTTATCCAGGTTGTTGATACTTTCATCCAAATTTCTCCTTACAAATTAAGCGTTTTGAGTTTTATTCAGTTTTCTGTTCTTTGCTGCTCTTGTTGGTGAATTATTCCCTTACGTTTGAGCAGAAAAGGCTTTTCACCATAGTTATTACCCAGTTAGATATGCCTGTTCAAGGACAAAATTAAATTGATGCATGGAGACAGGGAACACAGATCAGTCTGGTTTATCTGTGATGCGCGTTCGCGTAGCGTCTTGGAGAGAAGCTTCGCCTTCAGCGATCGCAGCGTTCCCTTCAAAAACTAAAACTGTATGGGGACTTGTGAAGGTTAGCCGCGCTTCTGGTTTTTGGAGTGCCACCATTGTTTTCACATGTTCACATTCATCATCACGGATGTTCACGAATACGTCGTAGAGATTATTTACCTTGGGACGGCGAAATTCATGGTCTGGTGCAGTCTGAACTTCATCAAACATATAGAGATCACCATCACGATAGAAGTTGATTGCGACTTGGGGCGCTCTTTGAGCTTTCAGTTGGGCTTCATAGGTTTTCAAGTATTCGTCATAGGTATAGTAGGCATGACCTTCAATCAGTTCCATCAGGTAGTAGGCGTAGGAGGGAAACAGCATGTAAATCAGCACGACTACCCAGTAGTAAGCTACAGCTACATGTTGAGCAATGAAGCGATCAATCCAGTAGCGATCGCCACCCAGTGATTCCATAATCAACAGATGATGTAATTCGTTCCAGGTTTCAGCAAAGTGAAGTTTCAACAAGTCAGCTTTGCGCCAGTAACCCAGCGTCTCGTAAAGATGCAGCACCGAGAGATAGGAAAAATAAGGAACGCGAGCGATCGTTTCCAGCACATAAAACCGAGGGTAAGAACGATTTCCGTAGACGAAATCGACAATAAATACAAAAAAACTGACGATCGCTTAAATCAAAACTTTCATGGTGAATTCCTCTAAAATCAGAACACTTTCCTGATTTGCCGATTCCAAAATCCGATAGACGTAGGTTTGATTTAATGCGTCAACCCAACGCCCATAAGGGTTAGCGATCGCTTAACCAGCGTATAAATAATTAAGGTTAATGAACTTTACTTGAGGCTTCTACCTTTGCTGCTTCAATAATCAGATTTGCTACTTCCACAGGATGTGAAACCATTGAGGCATGGCTTGATGGTAATGAAATGACCGTTGCCCCGATACGCTTCGCCATAAAACGCTCTAGTTCTGGTGAAATCATGCGATCATTATCAGATACTTGATACCACGATCGCTTAGACTTCCAGGCTGGTTTGGTCACTTTATCGTCAAAGTTCTTGATTGCGATCGGCTTCTGTACAGCAGCCATCACACGTGCTTGAACAGTTTCAACATCCTGAGCAAATGCCTCTTGAAAAGTATCAGGATCAATCTCAAGGAACTGATTATTATAAACAGGACGGACATGGGAAGAACCAGATGGGGTGCGGAAACGCCCATTTAAGTCGCCAAGGCTTTCTCCTGTATCGGGTGCATAAGCTGCAATGTACACCAATCCAATAACATTTGGTGCATTGGCTCCAGCAACTGTAATGACTGCACCTCCATAAGAATGACCGACGAGAATTGTCGGATCTGTCTGAGCTGCAAGAACCTGCTCTACTACAGCAACGTCGTTTGCAAGGGAGGTGAGCGGAATCTGCACTGCTGTAACACGAAAGCCTTTGTCTTGCAGTAGTGGGATCACCTTGCTCCAACTTGAACTGTCGGCAAAGGCTCCATGCACCAGCACGATATTATTAGCAGCCATTTTAGTCTCCTTCGTTTGATGTGAATGCTTCTGAGGTTTTGCAAGTGCAATCAGTGGGGTAGTAGTAAAACCTAAACCTATGAAAATTCCTACATTCAATAATCTTCGACGTGTAAATAAGTTATTCTTCATCAATCACTCCTCGCTTCGGTCTGAATGATCTTTGTTCTGAAATGAGGTTTGCAGATGCGCTTCTAGAAACCACAACCGCTTGTCTATCACCCGTGAAATCTCAATAAAGAGATCATTGGTATCCATATCACCCAGATCATTTGTTTTATCAATGTTTTTGCGGAGAGATTTGGCATAAATTGCCAAGCGATCGCCAAGTGCAATGACATGATCTGTGCCATCAACAGCATCGAAGGGATACTCAGGCAATTCGGATTCTTTGGCAGCAATCCGGGCGGTTCCCAGTGCTTTTCCCCCCAATGTTGCGATCCGTTCGGCAATCAAATCAATAAATTCTTCAACTTCGGAAGCAATTTCATCAAACAGTAGATGCAGTTGATAAAAATCTTTACCTTTAACATTCCAGTGAGCATATTTGATCTGGGTCTTCAAGTCGATCGCAGTTGCCAAGCTTTGATTGAGTAACGTATTTACTTGCGATCGGATTTCTACGGGAATATCAATTCGGGTTGAGTAAACGAATGATTTAGTGTCATTTTGCTTAGTTGTTGCAACCATAAGTTCTACTCCCAATATGTTGTTTTGTAATGAGTTAGGACTTACGCACAGATAGTTAAAAGATGTAGATGCAAAGCGGCTTGCCGCAGGTTACTACAGAGACACAGAGAACATGGAGGAATAAGAATTTGAGACGTATTTTGCGTAAGTCCTGTGAGTAAACGTTTAGGGAAACACAAGTTTAGATAGAGGTGAATGACCGAAGTAAATATGAACAAACGATTTCAACACAATTTTGGAGTAGAGAAATTTTTTGAATCTCTAAACGGGGGACTCGATTTGCAAGTGTGCAGTAAGCAGTTTTTTCACTTTCCTTGTGGTCTGGGGAAAGGATGTATTCAAAACATGAGTCCCTTTCCCCTTTAAGCGAACCGTATTGATATTACTTCTGCCAGTAGTTATTAGCAGCTGCAATCGTGGCAAACTCTGTTGCAACCGTCTGTCCAACTGCAATCAGCATCATGGCATCATTGCCATAAACATCTCGCAGTTGGTTGCGTTTTTCTTCATCAGGCTGAGTCAGTTTAATAATTAGCCGTGCCATTTTGACTGCCAGTTGTCGTCCTGCTTCTGGTGTTTCAGTCAATAGTGAGTTATTAGGCACCAATGTAACTTCAGGTGGTTTTACAACAGATGAATTGGTCGGGGCTATTACATTATCCATGTCAAAATTTCCTGAATTAATGTTTACTTGAGAACAATTTCGATTCCACGGCAAAACTAAGGCAAAAGCTTGAAGTTTATGAACCTAACTTTTGCATTACTACCAACAAAGATATTTACAGTCCATTCTTAATGAACTACTTGAACTTTATTGGCTACGGGGACTTCAGATTTAAGAGGAACTGGAGCATAAACAACATGCACGGAACAAGGAGCATGGTGAAAAACATAATTACTCACGCTGCCTAATATCAACTCATTCAAACCAGAATGTCCTCGACGACCGATCACAATTAAGTCAGCGCCCCAAGTTTGAGCAAGTTCACAGATATTCCGGCTGGGGTTGCCAGAATTTTGGGTGAATTCAGTACTCACCCCGGCATTGGTTGCTGCTTCTGTATACGATCGCAATAATTTGAAACCCTCTTCTTCGTAACTTTGCCACTGCTTCCAATAATCCTCTAGAAGTTCTCCATGTAATGGATGATATTCGAGAGTAATCAGTGAAGGTATTTGGGGGCTATCCTTTTCTTCACTAGATAGAATATGCAACAGCATTAGGCTTCCTTTAGTTGCCTTTGCTAGAGTAAGCGCTTCATCAAAAACAGCATTACCATTTGGGGAACGGTCAATTGCAGCTAGAATCTTGCTAAACATAAAATCTCCTGGATCAAACAAATCAAAGAATTTTTCAACCATTAATGGCAGTAAGAACGCAGATACTCTTTTGCACTTGTGTTTAGCATCTAGTAGAAAAAAGATAGCTTTTTGTCAATCGCCCTGAAACGAGACGTTGTTCTCAACGGACTCACGGCTTATATGCAAATGATTAGCGGGAAAATCAGGATCGGGATAGCCAACGGCTAAACCACAAATGATTAATAATTCCGGTGGGATGTTCAATTCGTTACGGATGATTTCGGGATAAGTCGCTAGCGAAACCTCTACGCAGGTGCCAATGCCACGAGCGGTTAGGCTTAACACCAGCGTTTGTAAATACATCCCCACACTTAAAGCATCGGCAACACCCAAATCTTGGTGCATACAGACAATAGCAACCATTGGTGCGCCAAAAAATTCGTAATTACGCAGAACGGCCAACTGTCTGTTCGCTTTATCGTCACGAGCAATCCCCATCGCTCCGTAGACTTGCGCTCCCAGTTCCTGGCGGTAATGCTGGAAGGTGGAAGGCAAAGGAGAGATGTTGGGTTGCTGCTTGGCAAGGTTTAGCAAAGCTTCTTGCAAGCGATCACGACATCCGCCTTGGGCAAACACCAATCGCCACGGCTGGATGTTTGAATTCGACGGTGAAAGCTGCGCTAGAGCCAGGGCTTCATCGAGCAAAGCCCGTGGTACTGGTTGAGATAAGAATTTGCGTGTTGAGTGTCGGTCTTTAATAGTTTGATCAAGATCAAACATATTTTATCAACCTCTATGAGAAATAAATGTGATCGCCAAACTAGGATTCAAGAAATTTACCTAATAAATATGCTCTTTTAATCCTTACTTGGATGCCTAAGCCAGGAATTTACCCCTGACTTATACCAATTCTCTAAAATCAAGCAACAGAGCCAAGCCCAGCATAGATCCGGCTTGCTGAATTACGAATTGGTATTAGGCATCCACCTACGGCAGTTATGCACTGAACCCTCCGTCAATCATCAGGTTTGCGCCGGTGATGTAACCGGATTCAGGGCCAGCCAGATAAGCAACCAGCCCCGCAACCTCGTCAACCGTGCCGTAGCGGGCTACCGCAATGTGCTTTTTGAGCATCTCGGCAAACTCCCCCTCTGAGGGATTCATATCTGTAGCGATCGGCCCGGGCTGCACGTTGTTAATCGTAATCCCGCGTGGGCCAAGGTCACGCGACAGTCCTTGCACAAGCCCTTGCAAAGCAGATTTACTCATGGCATATACGCCGCCACCAGGAAATGGCATACGTTCGGCGTTGGTGCTGCCGATGTTGATGATGCGTCCGCCCTCTTTCATGTGCTTGACTGCGGCTTGCGTCGCCACAAATACAGCACGCACGTTAATGGCAAAGGTTCGATCAAAGTCTGCCAGCGTGAAATCGTCGATTGGGCCGATCGCCAGTACGCCCGCATTGTTAACGAGAATATCAATGCTGCCCAATTTGTTCACAGTCTCTTCAACAGCCGCGACTACCGCACTGGCATCGGCACTATCGGCTTGGATAGCAAGAGCTTGAACACCTAGTGCCTGCGCTGCCTGCACAATTTCGTTAGCCCGATCGGGTGAACTAGTATAGGTGAAAGCGACATCAGCACCAACACTTGCTAAACGCTTGACGATCCCTGCCCCGATGCCGCGACTGCCTCCAGTAATGAGTGCGCGTTTATTCTTGAGTATGTGATTCATATTAGATCCCGTGCAATGAGAAATTGGATAATTCAGTGTGTATTTCTAATGGAAGAAAACTGCTCTAAATTGGGAGCAAGCAAGTAAACAATAACAGATGATAGTGATGAAAATGATCGAAACAATTCATATAACCTTTTCTGGTTCCTGAATGGTTTTCAATGCCCAGATGCTAATCCAACAGCCGAATCCATCCACAATTAATGTCAGAATAGCTGTGATTTGGAATAGCAATCCCCAACCTGCAAAAGAAACTTGAGACAGATGATCCGAACTAATTACGATCAAATGATTGTAGATTCCAAAAAGGACTGATGCTGCCATTGAACTCAGCAAGAGCCAGCTACCAATACGGTAAAACTGTGTCCAAAGTAAGACTACTGCAATGATGGGAATCGCATAAATTACAATACCCACAAATAAACTCTGAAGTATTGAGAGAGGAACTGGGATTTCCACATGTGCTAAACCATGTAGTCCATGTACAATCGCATGGATGACCACGATCGCTGTTCCATATTGAGCAATCTTCATCTTTACTTTCCCTTAAATTTTTAACTGGCATGAGCCACGGCGGTGTTAACCATCCATTCCAAGGGTCGAGGCTGAAAATTTAATTCGCGTTTTGCTTTAGCATTCGATGCGCCTCGCATCTGGGTACCATAATAAACAGCATCCGCACCACTAATTCGCAGAGCATCCTCAACCGATACCTGCAAAGGTGGTGGAGCATTGAGCCATTGGGCATAAGCAGAAAGCCACTGGCGCACCGCTAAGGGTTGATCGTCCGTAATTAGGTAAATGCCAGGATTGCCTCGCTCTGCTGCTGCAACTGTGGCGATCGCTGCATCGTCAACGTGTAACCACGACCATACACCTTTTCCATTCCCAACGATTGGGAATTGTTGGTGTCGCACCTGGTTGGCAACGTCGCCATCAGTAGCAAACCAAGTACCAGGACCGTAGAAGAAGCCATACCGCAGGGCAATCCCTTCTAGGTTGGGCCTTTCCAGGAGGCGATGCTCAATTTCGGTGACAGTGTGTGCATCGGTAGCAACGGCGGGCGAAGCATCCAACGATAGCGGTGTTTCTTCATCTGCCAATCCAGTACCGGGAACTGCCCAGAATGCGATCGACTGTCTCAGGTAACGGCGCACGCCTGCCGCTTGTGCTGCTGCCAAGACATTAGCACCCCCTTCTAAACGAATACGCCGATTGAATGGTGCGGCAGCACTCATTGATTCGCCAGTGTAGGTTTTGGGTAGTGCGGTGAGTTGTTCGATTACCACTTCCGGTTGAGCGCGAACTAGAGCCGCTTTGACAGCATCTGCATCAAATACATCTGCGATCGCAGGTTCTACACCTTGTTCGGTAAAAGTTTGCATGTTTTCTGAAGAACGGGTCAATGCAACCACATCGTGACCTTTGGCAAGCAATTGTGCGATTAGCGGACGACCGATTACTCCGGTTGCGCCTGCAACAAAAATCTTCATCTGTAAACCTCCTGCTAATATCTGTGAATTATTTTTAGAGAATAGACTTGTCGCTTTATAAAAAATTGGTGTGTGGAATTCTTGCTCTGCCTGGCTTGAAAAATCCAAAAACCTTATTAGGCGACAACTATAATAGATAAGACGAATTAAAACGACTAATTAGGCTGATATTAGTACGCCTTTGATGACATGAGTATCGATGTAAACTTCTAATCGAACAATTTTTTCATCTTTGACTGTCCAAATGTGAGCCAAGTTACAACTGAATGCCTTTCCGGTTTGCTTTGCGACGCCACTAGTCTTACCAATCGCAACGATGCGATCGCCCGCTTGAATGTAATGAGATATCTCGACTTCTGAATCAATTAGAGGTGTAAACTTGGAGAAAAAAATCTTGCTTTCATCAAAGCCACGATAGTGACCGCCCCAAGGAAGTTCTTCTGTTTGATAGAATTCGACATTAGGAGACATCAGAGAAAAATAATGAGGAATATCTTTTTTGTTTAGGTAAATGTAAGCCTGCTTGACAATTTCTAGAGCGTTCATTTGCATTTTTTCTCATTGAGTTAAGCCTGGTTAGGTGTTACTGCTTCAGCACCAACGGCGAGGGATTACCCCACTTCCCACTGAATACGAATTGATTCAGCGGCTTTCGTTGCCTGGGCATCAGGTCACGTTCCTTGAGAGCATCTGGGAGTGTCATCGGATCTCCTTGATATCCAATTGCCATAGCTGTCCACGCTTCAAAACCTTGAGGGATGTCAAACAACTCGCGCGTTTTGTCGGGAAGGATACCGATCATCTGATGGACACAAATTCCGCGTGCCGTTGCCTCTACCACAAGATTGCCGCTAGCAAGTCCGAGGTCGTGAATAGCAGCCTTGTTCTCTTGGTTATTGCGAGTAAATCTGAGACTGGCAATGCCCAGAGCCACAACCGGAGCGTTTTGCGCCCATATCTGGTTTGCTTCCATCAGACACGATAGGAGTTGTTGAAAATAGTCAGGGTTTTCCTTGGTGGCGACAAGATAGCTCCAGGGTTGCTCGTTGTAGGAAGATGCTGACCACCGAGCCGCCTCGAATAATGAACAGATATCGGCTTGTGAAACCGGACGATCCTGGAAGGCATAAGGACTCCAGCGTTCTGCGAGTAATTCATGAATTGGATAGTCTGTTAACGCTTTCTTTTCAGACATAATCGCTCCTTTGGTTCTTGTACTGCCTAACTAGTCTTGATTGAATATGAAATGACTATACATTCAGGATTTGTCAAACATATAGCAGTTACCAGATAGGTTAGGACATCAATTGATCGTAAAACCCTAACATCAAGTGACTTTCAAGGCTGTTTCCTGCTATAACCAATTTTAGATGCGAACATTTCCAGATAAGACAAAAGAGCATCGTTGGTTGCGTTAACATATATTGTTTATCTTGATGATGTGAAACTTGACTTCTATATATCTATGGGTGTGAGCAAATCAATATTATGCAGCCAGTGATAAAAATTTTTTCTCCATCGTCGTAGCGCACAGGAGTCGATTCTTCTCACAGGTTCCCTGTCTGTGGATGCCAATTGCATGTATCTCAACAGCCAAGGCAGTATCCGATCTGACACCACAGGCGATTGCTTAAGCTTTATTACATTGTTATTTGTAATACTATTAATTTTGACAATTTTGATATAAACTCTCTTAATAAAGAAAAAACCTTTGCTAAATGTAAAATATAAAAGATTTAGCTGTATTTATCACATACAAAGAATAGGTAAACAAACAATTTTATATAATAACTTGAAGTTTTCATGGCAAGACTTTTAAGTTTCTTCAAGTGAAGTAAATAATCTTGAAACTGAATAAAATTATGAAGGCAATGAGAGATTTAAATTTATTCAAATGGTCAAACATTGCCATTACCAGTGCAGTAATTTGCACTGGTAATTGTGCGATGTCTACGACGGGCTGCGCCTACGCTCAAATTACTTCAGATAATACTTTACCCATTAATTCTAATATTCAAAAAATTGGCAACACTATAAAAATTGAAGGTGGAACTACTGCGGGAAGCAATTTATTCCACAGCTTTAGTGAGTTTTCTGTTCCCACTGGAAGTATAGCCGATTTTAACAATAGCCTGAATATTCAAAATATTATTAGTCGAGTCACAGGTAAATCTATATCTAATATTGATGGGTTAATTAGTGTTAATGGTACAGCCAACTTGTTCTTGCTCAACCCTAATGGCATTATTTTTGGTGCAGGTGCGTCACTTAACATCGGGGGTTCTTTTGTTGCCACTACTGCTAACGCGATCGGGTTTGCTAATGGTGAATTGTTTAGCAGCAATGCGACTCAACCTTTACCCAGTCAATTGCTAACCGTTAATCCCAATGCTCTCTTCTTTAACCAACTAACGCCCCAGCTGATTGTCAATCAATCGACTGCGAATGAAACAGGTTTACAAGTTCCCCCAAGACAAAACCTATTACTGATTGGAGGATCGGTTCAACTGGATGGTGGACGGTTAACTAGTCCAGGAAGCTATGTCGAGTTAGGGAGTATTGGTGGGGGGGTAGGGACGGTTGGTTTATCAACCACTGACGAAGATTGGCGGTTGAGTTTTCCCGATAATGTAGCACGGGCAGATGTTTCTCTCAGCAACAATGCTAGGATAAACGTTCTTGCTGGGGGTGCTGGGAGTATTGCGGTTACGGCTCGAAACTTGACCCTGAGTGGGGGAAGTAGACTTCGGGTAGGAATCGATGAAGGTTTGGGCTTTGTTGGCGCTCAAGCAGGGGATATTCAGCTCGATGCGACAGAAACAATAAACCTGCTTGATGGCAGCACAATTCGTAACGAAGTACTTCCTGGAGGCAAGGGTAACGCAGGTACTATTACTATCACCACTGGATCGCTTTCTCTTGCAGGCGACGCACGACTGATTTCTGTCACCAGTGGACAGGGAGACGTAGGCAGTGTAAATATTATTGCCCGCGATCGCGTCTCTTTGGATGGCAGTAGTGTATTCAGTGCTGTACAAAACACTGCTAACGGTAACACTGGCAGTATTAATATTACTACGGGATCGCTTTCTCTTACAGGGGGCACTCAACTGATTTTGAGCGCAAGGGGACAGGGAGACGTAGGCAGTGTGAATATTAATGCCCGCGATCGCGTCTCTTTTGATGGCAGTTATCTATTCCATACCGTGGAACAAAGTGGCATTGGTAATACTGGCGATATCAACATCACCACAAAGTCGCTTTCTTTTACCAATGGCGCTCAATTGATTGCCAGCACGAATGGACAGGGAAATGCTGGCAGCGTGAATATCAATGCCAATGATCGCGTCTCCCTGGATGGTGAATCCTCAGATGGAGCCGTAGCCAGCACTATCTTTACAAGAGTGGAGCCAGGATCTGTGGGTCAAGGAGGAAATGTGACAATCGCAACTGGGTCGCTGTTTTTAACCAACGGGGGGGCCGTGAATACAGCCAATGTTGGTGGGACAGGCAATGCCGGTCGCGTTACCATCCATGCTCGTGACACCGTACAGATTAGTGGAACAGCCCCTACTCTTACAGACAACCGCAGTGGGGTATTTACCTCGGCGACGCCAGGATCTCTGGGAAACGGGGGAGACGTAATCATTACTACAGGCTCACTGTCTGTTTCTGACCAAGGGCGAATCATCACGAACGCTGAAGCGCAAGGCAATGCCGGGAATATTCAGATTCAGGCAAGCAACACTGTCTTGTTTAATGGGGGAGATGCTATCAGCACGCTTGAGCCAGGGGCAATGGGCAAGGGAGGCAATATCAACATCACAGCGCGATCGCTCTCACTCTTCAATGGCGCTCAACTCTCAGCGACCACCTCTGGAAAAGGAGATGCTGGCAATATCAGCATTGCTACCTTGGATACAGTAAATCTCTCTGGTGTAAATTTCTCAGGGGATGCAAGTGGCTTATTTACTAGCACTAAACCATTAGCTACTGGGAACGGAGGTGAAATTCGCGTTGAAACAAGAAATTTGCAGGTCACTAGTGGTGGAGTTCTCAATGCTCAATCCTTCAGTAGTGGACGGGGTGGTGACATCATAGTCAGTGCCGACACGGTGGGTTTGAGTGGTGGCGGGCAACTGCTCACCACGACTTCTAGCAATGGTCATGCAGGCGACATCACTGTGAACACTCCAGACCTCCAACTATCTGGGACAACCAGTGGTCTGTTCGCTGGTACCACCAGTACAGGAGATGCAGGTAGCTTGACCATTCAGCCACGAGGAAACGAGCAAAGTGTCAGAGTGAAGCTGCAAGACGGGGCACAAATTTCTGCCTCTACCTCTGACAGTGGTCGAGGTGGAGCGTTGACCATTGCTGCCCCAGAGTCGATTACTCTCACAGGTGATGGTTCGATCATTGCTGCTGGGACTGGTGGTAGTGGTGCGGGTGGGGACTTAAATCTCCAAACGGGAACCCTCAGCATTCAAAATCAGGCAGAAGTGACGGTCAGTAGTTCGGGTACAGGCAATGCAGGTTCGCTGTCTGTGGATGCCAATCGCATTTATCTCAACAACCAGAGCAGCATCCGAGCTGACACCACAGGCGGTGGAGGAAATATCTTTTTGCGTACTCCCTTGTTACTATTACGCAATGGAAGTTCTATCACTACCAATGCCACTGGCGAAAATATTCCCGGAGGTAATATCACCATCAATGCACCAGATGGTTTCATCATTGCTGTTCCCCAAGAAAATAGTGATATCAGCGCTAATTCTAGAGATTTTCGTGGTGGTCGAGTCGCAATTAATGCCCAAAGCATTTTTGGGATGCAGTATCGCAGCAATACACAAACTCCACAAAGTGATATCACTGCTACAGGGGCTAGTCCACAGTTCGATGGTTCAGTGCAAGTCAATACACCAGATGTAGATCCCAGTTCGGGATTAGTCCCATTGCCAACTGATTTTGTAGATCGGTCTGGTTTGATTGCTCAAGGCTGTCCAGCAAATAAAGGTAATTCGTTTACCATCACCGGACGCGGCGGTTTACCACCTCTACCAACCCAAGCGCTTCGCACTAATCAAACTGCAACTGTTAATTGGGTGACATTGAATCCTCAAGAACAAAGGAGTGCAAGTGTGGGGGAGAATTCACACTTCAGGAGGAGTAAAAGCCCTAAATTAGAAGTTCCGCAAATCAGCCCGACTATTGTGGAAGCTACTGGTTGGGTAATTAACAAGTCTGGCACAGTGGAGCTAACAGCCTTTGCACCTATACCTACTCATACCAATACTTTTAATTCTGCGATCGCCTCCACCGGGGATTTGCCTATCGTAGCTTGTCCATCTCAAGCCGCCGCTATTCAAAAATAATGCAAGTTGCTTTTTCCTGGAATCAAGTGTAAGAGAAGCCCTGAAAATGTTGAGTTACCCTGCGGGAAGCAAGCTACGTTCCTTAAGCCAACCTATGCAGGTTAAGGTTTTTATGGCTAACTGAACCTTATTGCGTTATAAGCCAGTATATAACTAATAAAACTCACCTACTTTATCAGTCTATTTCTAAACAATTAGAAGACTGAGAAAGTAATATCTCGTTTAACCAACTTGAAAGTTGTAAATGCAAGCAATAACCAAAAACTTCCTTTTTCTGAACGACAGAGGACAGTAGTGTGAAAGCACGATTATAAGCAGTAATTGCACAATTCCAATCACCCCAAAGATGATAAGTTCTGCCATATTCAGCCAAAATGTAAGCTTCTAGTGGCCCGAAAAATAGCGCCATCTCAAAATTCTCAATAGCTTCTTCGTATTGCCCTAAGTCACGTAAGGTAATACCTCGATTAATCCAAGCTCGAACATAGCTAGGATTTAAATCAATTGCCTGGTCGTAGTCGGCGATCGCTGCTACTAAATTACCGCAAACAGCATAATAATTTGCTCGATTGTTATAAGCACCCGCTAATCTGGGATTAAGTTGTAGAGCAGTTTGATAGTCACAAAAAGCTTTTTCTTTTGCACCAATCTGAAAATAAATTAGCCCTCGGTTATTAAAATAAATGGCGTTATGAGAATCGTAGTCAATTAGTTGGCTAAACAATACGATCGCCTTACTATATTGTTCTTGTTTAGCCAATTTCAAAGCACTAGAGCGTAAATATTTTTCATCCAAGACTAATTCGCTACTTCTTTTTGTACCATCCTCCAGGGCATTAGTTGTAGTACTGTTCACGAATTCACGAGAATTATTTTGCTTAATGCTAGAAGCTATTGACATATACTGTTTATCTTGATGATGTGAAACTTTACTTCTATATCTTTATGGGTGTAAGCAAATCAATATTATGCAGATAGTGAGAAAAAATCAAACGGCTTGATTCAAGAAAATTTTTAAAATTAACAGTCGGATTTTATCAAAATATTAAAAGATTCATATTATTGCATAATACCAACTAAAAGTATGATAACGCGTATTTTAAGTTGATTGAGTACACAATCTAGCTCTGGTAGCGAGACATTAAGCCTGTTTTACTCCTAAATTCTGCTGTAATTGCATCTGACAATTGATATCTATGTCAACAAGAGGAAAAAAATATATATTATAAATTGAGAATACTGTAAATATGGTTTAATTAAAAAAAGTATTATATTGGTAATACTCTAGCTTTCATTGCTTTGTTACATAAGAAAGAGGCAGAGTCAATGACAAAAAAAAGATTTCGATTTTCCCTTATAGTACAGCACTTTCTCAAAAGTACGATCGTGACTTGCAATCGCCTTTATTTTAGGAAGTGGTTAAGAAGAATTACAATAGCTGTTTTGGCTACCTTGTTAAGCGTTTGGGGAATTTCAGTTCCTGCCTTCTCTCAATTTACCCAGACCCAACCAAATGCTCAACTATTGGTTGAACAAGGCCAAAAACTCTATGAAACTGGACAGTTATCTAAAGCAGTAATAATTTTGCAGCAAGCAGCAGATGCTTTTAATCTGCAAAAAGACGAACTAGGAAAGGCAATGGCGTTAAGCAATCTTTCGTTAGTCTTTAAGCAACTTGGACAGTGGAAAAAAGCAGAAGCTGCAATTACACAAAGTCTCAACCTTTTAAAAAATTCACAACTCAGAACTCACAACTTCGCAATAATCTTGGCACAAACTCTAGATATTCAAGGAAATCTGCAATTAGAACTAGGCAGAACTGAACAAGCTTTAGACTCATGGAAGCAATCTGCTAATACTTATGCTCAAGCAGGTGATGAAGTTGGTATCACCCGCAGTTTGATTAACCAAAGTATGGCAGAGCAAGCATTAGGGCTTTACCGCCAAGCTCGCACCACCTTAGAAGAATTACAACCCCGTCTTGAACAGCAACCAGATTCGCTTGTTAAAGCTATAGCTTTACGTAGCTTTGGTGATGTTTTGCAATTAGTCGGTGATTTAGAACCATCCTTTAAGGTTTTACAACAAAGCCGAGACATCGCCAAAAAATTACAATCTCCTTCAGAAATCAGTGCTACGCTGCTGAGTTTAGGTAATACCGCACTTGCTTTAGGTAATAGCCAAATCTCGCAGCAAAACAGTGTTAATTTTGAAAACTATACTCCGTTACATTGTATAAATAGACCTGTCTCTACAGAATCTCTCAAATTTTATCAACAAGCAGGGCAGTTCTATGAGGAAGCTGTTACCACCGCAACCTCACCACTCTCACAAATCCAAGCTCAACTTAATCATTTGAGTATATTGTTGAAACTTCAGCAATGGTCACAAGCTAAGAAGTTATCTTCTGAAATTCAAGTAAAGCTAGCTAAAATCCCCCCAAGCCACACAGCAAATTACGCACAAATTAATTTTGCTCAGAACTTGGTGTGCTTGAAACAAGCTACTAATGCAGACATTCCTTCATCGAAAGAAATTGCTCAAATGTTAGCGACATCTGTACAGCAGGCTAGAAGCATGGATGATGGGCGTTCAGTTGCTTATGGTTTAGGCGCATTAGGTGGATTATATCTAGAAAACCAGGATATATCTAATGCTCAAAAGCTGACACAGGAAGCTTTAATGGTAGCCCAAGCGATAAAAGCTGGGGATATAGGTTATTTGTGGCAATGGCAACTAGGGTACATACTTAGAATACAAGGAGATATGACTGGAGCGATCGCTAACTACACTGAAGCGGTAAATACTCTCAAATATTTACGCAATGATTTAATTACTCTCAATCCAGATGTACAATTTTCTTTTCGGGATAATATAGAACCCGTTTACCGACAATTGGTTGATTTACTTTTGCAATCTTCATCTACAGTTAGTTCAAAAGAAAGCATTAGTCAAAAAAATCTAAAGCAAGCTCGTGGCATACTTGAAACACTCCAACTAGCTGAACTAGAAAATTTCTTCAGAGAAGCTTGTTTAAAAGCCGTACCCGAACAAATTGATGAGGTAGTTGATAACACAGATGGCACCGCAGCAGTAATTTATCCGATTATTTTGGCAGACCATATAGACATTATTCTCAAGTTACCAAATAAAACTGAATTATCTCATTACACAATTAATAAGAAATCTAGAGATGTTGAAAGTGTTTTAGAAAAATTACAACAATATTTGAGAGAACCAGACAGGATAAATGATGTTAATAAGTTATCTCAACAGGTTTATAGTTGGCTAATTAAACCTTTAGAAATTGAATTAGAAAAAATGAATATAAAAACCCTAGTATTTGTACTAGATGGTGACTTACGAAATATTCCAATGGCGATTTTATACGATCGGGAACACCGAAAGTATTTAATTCAAAAATATGCTATCTCCTTAGCTCCAGGGTTACAATTAATTGAACCAAAATCTTTACAAAAAGTGCAGATAAATGGATTAATTGCTGGGGTAAGTGAGCAACGCAAAATTGAAGGACGTTCATTTGCTAAACTCAAAAATGTAGAAGTTGAATTACAACAAATTCAATCAGCTATACCTATAAATGCAGAACTATTTAATCAAGCTTTTACCAAAATAAATTTACAGAATCAAATTAAAAAAATACCATATACAGTAGTTCATATAGCAACTCATGGCGAGTTTAGTTCTAATCCCAGTAAAACATTTATTTTAACTTGGGAACAACTCTTAAAAGCTAAGGATTTTGATAATTTAATTCGGCTCAGTGGACAAAGAGAATCTAGCGCTATTGAACTACTTGTCTTAAGTGCTTGTGAAACTGCTCAAGGAGACAAACGAGCTACTTTAGGACTTGCTGGTATAGCAGTCCGTGCAGGCGCTCGGAGTACCTTAGCAACTTTGTGGGCGGTAGATGATAAATCTACTGCTCAATTTATGAGTAAGTTCTATCAAGAATTAGGAAATAGTAAAGTAACTAAAGCTGAAGCTGTTCGTCGCGCTCAAATTCAACTATTGACTGATTATGAAATTCCTTATTTATGGGCACCATACATTTTGGTCGGAAACTGGCTTTGAAAAGCACAAGGAACAATTAGAAGGGACATCTTTGCGCCACTACTGTTTAATTTTTACTTCTCCCACAAGAGGTTTTTGGAACAAATTTTCTAGATCAATATTTCTCAGTAGATTAGCCCATTCATTGTCTAGAGTGGCATTTTTTGGTTCAGCAAGGCGGAGTTTTGCTAATTCTGTCAGGGCTGAGTACCAAATACCATTTTGGGTATATAGTTGAATGCGATCGCGGATTGTGGTAGTTGTTTTTAACTGCCTTTCCAAGTCAGGCTTTAGTGGTATACGTTGTACCCATTCATGCACAAATGCAGAGTCGAATTTTTGTTGATTACAATAAACTTTAAAGTACCATTGGTATGTTTTATTAACTTCTAGCGATACGGATGATGGTAAAGTAAAGCTAACAATACCTGGTATCTTAGGTAGGGTAAAAGAAGCCCGGTAAATGTCGTTGTTTGCTTCATCTTGCAATACAAATTCTCCGTTAGGTACATCTTTAAGTTGATAGGGTACAAACACCCAAAAAGTGGGATTCGCTTCAACAACTGAACTTACTGTTTTTTCAGGTGTTAAGGCTACAATTGGTACTTCCACAGATGGACAGTTACCACGGCTACCTGCTCCTCCTCGTTGAGTAGGTCTACCTCTACTCGATCCGTCTTGTGGTGCTTGATTACCACTGCTAGTTGGCTGCTGAGACTTTGCTATAAATGTCAAAGGATAACTAGTACAGCTAAACAGTGCCAAAAGTAGAGCGATCGCAAATTTGCTTTGAGAGAGAGAAAATATTTTCTGTATATTTTTTAGTTTCATAGTCAAGTATAAATACCCAATATCCTCAAATTATTGACAATCTTGCCATTGGTGTCAAGTTCAGAAAAATAAAAGCTTGTCAAATGGAAATTCAGATGAGGATTTTTTACTTCTATATCTTAAATGGGTATAACAGAAATAAAATTATGCATCTGTGAATTCTGTTCGATAATTCTTAAGAGAGAGCGTGGCAGCTGATAGATCGGTAAATGCGCTCGTCTTCACCTATCCTGTCTGATAGTTACAACTTGGTAGCAAACCGGGATGCGACCATTTAAAATCACATAGATAATTTATGAAATTTTTATTTGAAAACTGCATAAATTGATTTATATAATACCCATTAGAAGTATAGAGGTATAATAGACGGAGTTAAACTTCTGCTCAAACAGTCAATTACAACAGTTTTACTCGGAATTTCCAGAGCAAACGCATCTAAATTACTCTTGACCACGGACAAGATTAACAATCAACGCTCATAATCAGTATTTCTCGCTTGGTTTAGTTTGAAAAACTGAAAGTGATGGCTATAACAGGCTGTTACCCTGGTACCTCTACAGGGAAGCAAGCTACACGTAGCGTGTCGCAGACAAAACTTACTAACAGCAATGGCGAAACTTTTAGCAATAAGTATAAATTAATGAGATTAATTTATACTCTATTGAGAATCTATTGCTTTTGTTGACATGATGTAATCGACATTCTCTAATCTCAGATTGATTTTAATCTTTCCTTTAGGGACTTCCAAATAAAAAAATGTTCCAAAACTGACGCGAAAACTCTCTCTATTCCTCCTCTCTCTGGGTCTCTGTGGTAGCCTGCGGCAAGCCGAAGCGTCTACGTTTATTTGGATAATTTATTTCTCGGAAGTCCCTTATGACTCTGACAATATAAAAACAATAAATATACCTTAAAAAGTTATTTCAGATAATATTAAAATTTTCTTTAATTAATTTATGTGAAATGCAGAAAGATTTATGAAAAAACGTGAAGGTATAATTCAACAATTTTCAAGTTTTCTCAGCTTAAAAAATGACCATAAAAATTGTAATTTTGTTTGGCAAGTTGATGTAAACCTAGAACGTGATATAAGTTGTTTAACGCAGTTAGAGCCAGATGCAAAAGAAGAATATTGGGCACGTTATTTTTTGAAAATTATTAAAGAGATATCACAGGAAGAGTTACTTCAAATTTGTTCTCAAACGGAAAATAAACAAAAGCTTAGTGTTTCTACATCTCCGGCAGAAAAAATATCAAAGTCTTCTTTCAGAGCAGAGAAACATTTGTCTGCATACTTACAGGAAGCTTGTCTTTGGGCAGCTAGAAAAAGCTATCAAAGATTTAAATTTATCCAACATAAATATCCATTAGAGGAATACTTTCAAATAGCTAACTCAGCTATCTTTCCTCCAGGTAAACTTTTCAAAAGTTTTGATTTTGAGCGTTCTCAAAGCAATATAGAAGGTTATGCTAAAACGGCTGTTGTCCGTTTTATTAGTAATACTATTTATCAAAAAGACTTAGAAGCTAAAAGAGAAAAGTTTTCTAACTACGGTCTTTTAAAAGATTTGACTAAAAAAGAGATGCAGGAAGCTTTAACGATAAAAGGAATAAATCAAAACCGTGTTAACTCATACTGTTTAGCTTGGCAATGCTTAGATGAAATTTATCAACCGAACCAAAGGCAAGGAAGTCGTACTTTAGAAACACCTAGCGCCGAATGTTTTCAAGCAATTGCATCATTATATAATGAACGCTGTAATCAATTAGAATTTATAGAAGCACCAGTTTCAAAGGATAGAATTCAAGAGATATTAGAAATTTGTATCCAAGCTGCTCGTGATTACCGAACAAAGTCTTTTCTGCCTTTAGAAAACTACGAAAACTTAACTGATAGTCGTTATACTGCCTTAGATAATCTTGTCCAAGAAGAAGAATGGCAGCAAGTAAGCTCACTTATTTCAAGCTTATTTTCAACTATCTCAGAGACTAGCCAAATAATGTTAATACTGTGGCTGGGATTAAACTTAACTCAAAGTGAAATGGCAGTAGTTTTAAAAAATAAATATCCTGAACTCCAGAAACAATATCAAGTAGCCAGACAGTTAGCAAGATATAACAAAATACTCTTAAAAGACTTTATTAAAGAATCTCAGAAAATTTATCCTGAAATTTGTTTAAATGACGAAAAAGATATTGAAATTATCAAAGAATCATTGGATGAATGCTTACAGTCACACTGTCAAAAAATTTGTAAATCTGCTTTAGATAAAATTACTCAAAAATGGCAGACTGAAGGTAAAATAAGTGTTTTGGAATTGGGGTTGACAGACCAAGAAAAAATAGATAAAAAGTTGGATGTACCAACCTTGAAGGTATCTCTTAGTAGAAATGAAGTAAATGAAAATTTGAGAGAAGCTTTTATGTACCAATTAGAAATAGATACGGGTTTACCTAAAAATTCTTTAGTAGTAGTCAGCAATAAACTAGCTAATTTTGTAGATGAATGGCTAAAGGATAAATTTTTTGTTAGGACTAGGAATTAATATTATGACAATTGAATTAAATGATTTGACTCTAATCTATCCTGAGAATTTATGTTTAGATATATCAAACCAAGAGCAAGAAACTGCATGGCAGGAAACGATGCAAGAGTCTTACTCAAACACAGCTGCTCGCTGGAATGCTTACCTAAATCATTTATCTTTAAATGCTTTTTTAAATTGGTTGCAAGAAGACCCAGATTTGCAAGTAATACCTAGATTATGCTTTCCAAAAGCTGAATTACCGAGTATTTGGGAATTAGTAAATGGCTCTATTTTAACTCTGGGTGAGACTCGATTAGCGTTAATTCCCAGCGATAAAAGTTCCGTTCCAGAGTTTCGGATTCCCCAAGAATGGATTGATATTCCTAGTTGGTCAGCCCATTACTATCTAGCGGTACAGTTAAACCTAGAAGAATGTTGGCTGCGGATATCGGGTTATGCTAACTATCAACAAATCCAGGAGCAAGCTATTTATGACCCAACGGATCGAACTTATTGTTTAGATGTAGAGTATTTGATTGCAGACTTAAATGTTATGTGGGTAGCACAAGAACTTTATCCTCCCAAGATTCCAAAGATTAAATCTTTACCAACTTTGTCAAAAGCACAGGCAGAGCAATTGCTAGAACAATTAAATAAGTGGACTTTTTCTTCACCGAGGCTTAATGTCCCCTTTGATATGTGGGGGGCATTTTTGGCAGTGGATGAATTGCGGCAGCATCTCTATCAGAGAAGATTGAAAAAGCAAAACAATAATCAAGTTGAAGCCAGTTACACTGTGGCTAGTAACTTGAGTTTATGGTTTCAAAATATCTTTAGTGTGGGTTGGCAAAATTTGGATACTTTGTTATCACCACAACAAAAAACTTTAGCCGTTCAATTCAGAAGCGATTTGGGGTTGAATGAGGGATATGTTAAACGAGCCAAGTTAATTGATTTAGGGATGGAAGTTGGGGGTAGTGCAGTTGTGTTGCTAATTGGCCTTAAAACAGAGGTTGATGGCAAAATTGGTCTGCGCGTACAGTTACATCCAGCAAATGGAGAACCTTACTTAATACCTAATCTCAGACTAATTTTGCTTTCACAAACAGGGACAATTCTTCAGGAAGTCACTTCCAGAAGTCACGATAATTATATTCAACTCAAAAAGTTTAAATCTTCTCCTGGAATTCGCTTTAGTATACAAGTTGCTCAGGGTAATGTCAGTATAAAGGAAGATTTTCTACTGGAAGCACTTGATGACTGATAGCCATGACTAAATTAGTCGTGTTGAACTTAGGAAAGGGTAACTTGAAGCAGGGATTTGCTACCGTTACAGCACAGTTGTACAACTATAGCAACCCTATACCGATACAATTTACAGGTAGCTTGCCTGCGGCTCCAGAACTTATAGAACTCTACAGACGTTGGCAGTTACTCTATTTGTTGCTGCATGAGACTCTTTTCCCTGGTCAACGTTGGCATAGAAATATGGCAAACGATGCAGGTATTGAAATTGATACAGAAGATATAACTAATATTTCCTCTGTTGAGTTTAGTAATTTATGTGACAACTTACAAAATGAAATTAATATTTGGCTGAAATCTGAGCTATTTCGCAACATTGACCAGAAATTACGTACTAAGTTAAATCCTCATGAAGAAATTCGGATTATTCTAGAAACAGAAGATGACCAAGTTCGTCGGCTACCCTGGCATTTATGGGATTTCTTTGAGGATTACCATAAGGCAGTATTTGGTTTAAGCGCTCCTGAAGTAGATGAAGTTAAACTATTACGTAAACCTATTACAAATAAAATTAGAATATTAGCGATTCTTGGTAATAGTGAAGGAATTGATATTCAACAAGACCGGGCAATACTTGAACAATTACCAGAAACGGAGACTGTTTTTCTGGTTGAGCCACAGCGCAGAGAGTTAGATCAATGGCTTTGGGACAAGAAAGGCTGGGATATTCTCTTTTTTGCCGGACATGGTTCGAGTCAAGCTGATGGTGAAATAGGTCAAATTTATATCAATCAAACTGAGAGTTTAACAATTTCTCAGTTAAAAAATGGACTAAAAGCAGCGATCGCTAGGGGTTTGCAATTGGCAATTTTTAACTGCTGTGATGGACTAGGATTAGTACGACAATTGGCATCGCTGCACATTCCCCAAATGATTGTCATGCGGGAAGCAGTACCAGATCGGGTTGCTCAAGAATTTTTAAAGCACTTTCTAGAGGCTTTTGCTAATGGAGAATCTTGCCATTTGGCGATGCGGGAAGCTATAGAAAAGTTGCAGGGTTTAGAAAGCAGCTTTCCCTGTGCTAGTTGGCTACCAGTGATGTGTCAAAATCCAACGGCGATGTCGTTGGTGTTGGCGAAAGTGGACTCTCAACCTACTAGCTGGCACAGCCGAAATATTATTGGGACAATTTTTAAAGTCAGTATAGTTACGACTGCCTTGATAATGGGGATGCGCTCCGTTGGCATGTTGCAGTCATGGGAGCTTATGGCTTTTGATGCAATGATGCGATCGCGACCTGACGAAGGACAAGATCCACGCATTTTAGTAGTTACCGTCACTGAAGCTGATGTGCGATCGCAACCAGCCAAAGAAAGAGGTGGAGCTTCACTATCAGACCGCGCCTTAGCTCAAGTTGTAGAAAAATTAGAGCAGTTTCAACCGCAAGTCATTGGCTTAGATATCTACCGGGAGAATCGCGTAGGAGCAGAGTATAAGAATTTGTCTAGGCTAATGCAAAAAAGCGATCGCTTTTTTGCAATATGCGAAGTTAGTGAAGAAAACAAAAGCAGTGGTGTTTCGCCACCCCCTGAAGTTCCCAAACAAAACTTGGGTTTTAGTCAGGGCAAACGCATCTAAAGTATAAGAATCCTTTAATAGCAAGGGTTTTGGCGTTTTTTAATTTAGCCTATTTTTTCATCAAGATCCTTGCCCAGCAAGGGTTTCAGAAATCCCGTGCGTTCGCCCTGGGGTTTTAGTGACGTTATACCCGATCCCGATGGCATTATCCGCCGTCAAATATTGGCTATGGCTCCTGCTTCGCCCTGCAATGTTGATAAATCTTTTAGCTTTCAATTAGCAAATCGTTACTTGCTTGCTCTTGGTATTCAGTCCAAACTAACCACAGAAAAAAACTGGCAGTTTGGCAATGTTGTCTTTAAAAACTTAGAGTCAAATAGCGGCGGCTATCACAGAATCGATAATCTAGGTCATCAAGTGCTACTTAATTATCGCTCTTCCCATCAAGCTGCTACACAAGTAACTCTAGCAGATGTTTTGAACAATAAACTCACTTCTGATTTAGTGAAAAATCGGATTGTTCTCATTGGTACAAGTGCTGAAAGTTTTCATGATTATTGGTCTACACCATATAGCGCCAGTCAGTGGTCGTATAATCAGATGCCAGGTGTCATGCTTCAAGCACAGATGGTGAGTCAGATTCTCAGTGCAGTTTTAGATAATCGTCCACTATTGTGGATGTTACCAAAGTGGGGTGAATTTATTTGGGTATGGGGTTGGTCGTTAATTGGAGGCATAATTGTTTGGCAATTTCGATCGTGGTTAAGATTGGGATTGGCAGAAGTGACAACTGTTTGCGTTTTATATGGTGTATCCTTTGCTGCATTGATACAAGGAGCTTGGATACCTCTAGTGCCATCAGTTTTAGTTTTGATAGCTAGTGGTTCTAGCGTAATTATTTATACGTTCTTCTCAAGTAACCGACGTAATCAATAGACCTCTTGCAGAATTATTTTATGGGAGGCTGAAGAGTTTTGAGATGAATTGGCTTCACCAATGCGATGGAGAGCGATTTTTTCGGGGGAGATGGGCAACAAAGAAGCAGGGGCGTTAAACATTCATCACATCCAGAACGATTAAGTCAGGAGTTTCTTTACGAAAAACTGATAAACCCCCTTCACCATCACAAACTTTCTAAACGCGTCTGTAAAATTCGGCTTCCTGCTGGCTTCGTCATCTACTACCAGGATTTTTCCTTTATCACCTGATAAGTTTCTCAACGCTGTTCCTAATGAGCGAGAACTATCTATTATCTGTTTATTAGGAGTCAAAACCGCAAAATAATCTTGACCTACAGTCATGATCAAGAAGCGATCGCTTTAAGGCATCTGCACGAAAAAGAAATTTGTACACAATTAATAAATTCTTACAATTTGGGACTCGTATTTTCCATCGATTTGGTGTACCTTGTTAATTCTGTGCAATTATTAATACCTAACTTCTTGCAACTTTACCCAGACAAATTTTAAACCAATGCCTTCGAGGAAACATCCAATGAATACTTCTAATGAGATACATACAAAGAAAATCATCAAAAAATCCGACAAGCTTACCCTGAGACAGATGAAGTTAATCGAGGAGGCTGAAGACCAACTTCTTCAAGCTAATAAGCTGCTACGCAGCTTGATTGTATAATATAAGATCAAGTAACTAAGCTATTATCGGCGACGTATGCCAGCAAAAAACCATCTTTCTCAAGAGCAGAAGGAAAGGCTACTGAAAACGCTAAAAGAGCATGAAAATCCTTATGTAAGAGAGAAGATTCTGATTATTTTGTTGATAAATGATGGAAAAACCTATCAAGAAATTAGCAACTTTTTAGATGTTGCATATCCAACAGTAGCTTATTGGGCGGTTCACGGAGACCCAGATAATTTAGAAAGTTTTTTGGATGGTAGAAGAGAAGGTAACTTCCGCAAAGTCACTAAAGAATATGAGGAATTGCTATTAGAAGTAATTGAGAAAGAACCAGTAGAATATGGATATGAATTTGGTCGATGGACAGCGGCAAGACTAGCGACATATCTCGAAGAGATAACAGGAATTAAGTTAAGTGGCTCTCAAGTCAGGAGAATATTAGAGCGAAAAAAGTACGTTTACCTTTGGGCAAAGTATAGCCTAGAGGACAAACAGAATCCTGAAAAACGTAAGGTATTTAAAGAAAAACTATCAGAATATTTAAGAATAACTAAAGATACTCCAGAACGTTTACAGGTATGGTTTTGGGACGAAAGTGGATTTAGTTTAAGAGTGATAAGAAGAAAGAACTGGGGTAAGAAAGGTACAAGGAAACAAGTCACAGGACAAAGGAGAAGAGGAAGAGTAAATATCATGGGAGGTCTACGTTATCACGACAAGAAGAGAATAAACTTTGTGATTAAAAAAGGAAATGCAGATGTATTTTATGAACAGATTAAATCTTTGAACGATTTCCTATTACAAGAATGGATAGAGCAAGGAAAACAAATTGAAGAATTTAAAGATGGTTCGGCGAAAATAGTTATTATCCTAGATAATGCTAGCTTCCATAAAAGGAAAGATATTTTAGATAAAATTGAGTCAGAAATGCCAAATATTATTCTAGAATTTTTGCCGCCATATAGTCCAGATTATAATTTAATTGAATTGGTTTGGCATTCAGCAAAAGAATATATAGCTCATAGATTATTTGAATCCGTATCACAGCTAGAAGAATTATTAAATAAATTGCTAAATGAAGGAGGTCTTATTATTAAATGGGAGCGCAAGATTAAAAACAAAGGTAATGCTGTTTATTAAATTTAGCTGCGTAACAGCTTACTGACAATTCTACTGCCCCTGTGGTTGAAGTTGAGGAGAAAACAGTAGCGATTTCAGAGCCTAGAGTTCCTGACTATAT
Source organism: Nostoc sp. C057 (assembly GCF_013393925.1). Taxonomy (NCBI): domain Bacteria; kingdom Bacillati; phylum Cyanobacteriota; class Cyanophyceae; order Nostocales; family Nostocaceae; genus Nostoc; species Nostoc sp. C057. The sequence continues at coordinate 305,739 of NZ_CP040288.1, forward strand.
TCCATTGCTTGATAATCCTCCAGTACAATCTGTGGGTAATTCCGGCTGGCAAGTGTCTGATGTCTGGCGGGATATTCGGGTAGATGATTTTTGTAGTTGATGGTAGCGAAAAGCAAGCGCCCAGCGTACCAGATCGCTTCCAAAATCAAGTTCAAATTTCATGTTCACTCTGATTAAGATATAGGTATTTGACCTCAAAGGTGTCGATACTCATGGTGCAAGACCAAATTTTGCTGAATGATTGGCATGTAATAGCCCGCTCGCAAGACCTCCAACCTGGAACAGTTCTGCACAAACGTTTATTAGGCTCAGATTTAGTACTCTGGCATAATGGCGACAAAGTTCTAGCTTGGCAAGACCTTTGCCCTCATCGTGGTGCTCGTCTTTCTTTGGGATATGTCAATAAACAGACCCTTGTCTGTTCGTACCACGGTTTAGCCTTTAACAGCGAAGGTAAATGTATACTAGCTCCAGCTAATCCAGACCAATCGCCTCCCGCACGAGCTTGTGTTAAAACTTACCAACTTCTTGAGCGTTACGATTTGCTCTGGGTTTGTTTAGGAACACCAAAACAAGATATAGCTCCATTTTCTGAGTGGGACGATCCGGTTTATCGCAGAATTTTCTGTGGCCCCTACCACTATCACTCTAGCCCCCTGCGGACGCTGGAAAATTTTATCGATCCGGCACACTTCCCAATTATGCATTCGGGATTATTCGCCCACGCTAGTCGTCCTGAGTTGACGCATTATGAATTAGAGTCTCTTCCAGATCAAATTGGTTTCAAATGTGGTTTGTGGGAACTAGATTTTAGTTCGGCTAATCCCAAAGAAGCGCCAATGATTTTCAACACTTACCATTACCGTATCTTCCGTCCGCTAGTGGCATACTTTAAACTTGGGCCTGGAGAGCATCGTCTAAATGTCTTCTATACAATTACGCCAGTCGATGAAGATGAGTGCGTGGCCCAATATTGGTTAATGGTAAACAGCGCCCGTGAAATTCCAGTTGAAGTCTATCTAAATATTCAAAATCTTGTTGCTAGTCAAGATATTGCCATTGTCAATTCCCAGCAACCCCGACGCTTACCTTTAAATTTGCAAGCAGAAGTACATTTACCGAGCGATCGCTATTCTATTGCATACCGTCAGTGGCTCAAACAACAGGGTATTACTTTCGGCACCATTTAGAATTTTGTTATGCTTTGCTCCCCTGACATTGTTTGTATTGTGAGTTTGCTTCCTTAGTGAAATTTTTACAACGTCATAATAAGTGGGGGTTCGCAGATAAAGTGAAATTACTTGTCAGACAAGGCTTTGAGCTAGCCAGCCAATTCGTGCATCAAGTGAAATTTTGTATCTAATCCCAGAAATTAACGTTATCCTGTACAGTGCTGATAATAATTTATACCTAATTCTTTAATATTCTATAAGAAAGTTGCTTGACTATCTATAGTTAGGAGTGAGCGATCGCAAAAAGGTCAGAAGCAAAGTATTATTTTATACTTAAAATACTGAGCTATCTGAAGAAAAGGTATTAATCGTAGTTTTAGTCGGATAAAAGATAAGGGTTACTTATTTTGTCTTCTCCCTTTTTGTAGTATAATGTAGCATCATGTCACTGAAAGCATAATGTGAGCAACTTGCTTGCTTTATGGTTTAAAACTGGGTTGCTCAAGTTATGAGCTTGGGACATTGAGGCGATCGCCGACCTTATGGAGCGATTATTCCAGCTTGTAGTAAAAGCTGACGCTCCTCAACTCTGTCACGACGGTTTAACTGCAATAACCCAATCGTAACCCGACCTATGGGGCTTAAAGGCACAAATTCAGACCCACTCAGGCGAAAATGTTCATGCCAGATGTCTTGGCGAGGATGATACAAGGGTACGATTTTTCCGGTTTCTGGATCGACAGAGGCGAGATCACTTCCTTTGTGCTTATTGCACAGAGTACAGGATAGGGCTAAATTTTCCGCTTCAGTCCGTCCACTATGTTTTTCAGCAATGATGTGGTCAATCTCATGAGGCGCAAAGGTAGCGACATCAGGAATCAGACAATACTCACAACAAGCTTTTGCCCGTTCATAAACCTGTCTTTGGAGAGCTACAGGAATATAGGTTTTGCTCATTCTGCGTCAGCTTCTTTGATCTTCAAGAAGGCTCTAGCCTTAGCCATTCTGACAATATGCTCTAAATATTGATACCCTTGCCATTGCTGCTCTTCTGTTGCGGTTAAACCTACCGTCCGATTTTTTTCTACCAGAGTGTTAATTTGAGCTTGCAGGGATTCAGAAGGACGCAGGGCAATAATGGCTTCAGCAGTGGGTAGGCTTGCCAGAAATTCTACGACTTCAGCCATACCTGAAAATCCTGACTGAGTGATCGCATTCAATTCTCGTAACCCCAACTCTAGGATTTGAGGCAGTTTGTCTGCAAAGGGTTGAAGCTGATTGACAACTTCATCAGGTAAGTCAAATGTAACTTGCATAGACGTTTGCTTTTACTACAAGGATACACTTTCTGGATTTTAGCTGACAGAATATTCCACAATTGCGATGGCTACGCGTACCTTTGGTCGGCGTAGCCATCGCAATTGTAATTAATCGTTTGGTTCTAAAAGCTTGTCCAGAGCTTCAACGGACTGCCGCCAGCCGCTTTCCATGCCACTGGCAATCATGCCGTCACGGTCTGACTGGCTCATTGCTGTGCTATGGGTACGAATCTCAGTTGTATGTTCGTCAATCGCTACAAACTCAGCTTTTTCCAGCATGACATGCCCACGTTCCGGCATCCCCAAGAATTCAAATGTCTGCACAATTCGTTTATCTAGAGCGACTTCATGAAAACAGCCAGTAAACTCATACTCGTGACCGTCTTCTGATTGTTCAGCAATGTGCCAACTGCCGCCGTCTTGACAATCGAAGTGATACACTTTCATTGGATTACCGCGACACCACCAATTAGCAAACAGTTCTTCTTTGGTATATGCTTCAAATACCCTTCCTAATGGAGCGTTAATTGTGACAGTACCCAGGATATTTTGTGAATTTTCTGGAACTGTTACTGTCAGATGTGCCATATTAGCCTCCTGCTACTTTGTTATCGATCTTCTAGTAGTTTTTCCAGAGCATCAAAGCGGGCACTCCAGATTTTTTCATACTCGCCCAGATACGCTGCGGCTACTTTGAGAGTTTTCGGCTGAATCTGAATAACTTTCTCCTTACCACTTCGACGCTTGGTAATCAGTCCGGCTTTCTCCAACACACTGATGTGCTTTGCGATCGCTGCAAAAGACATCGCATAGGGTTGTGCTAATTCGCCGATAGTATGTTCTGCTGTTGATACCCGCTTCAGAATGTCTCGCCGCGTCACATCAGCCAAAGCAGCAAAAATTTTATCAAGGGCTACATTTGATTCAACCATATAGTTGAATAATAGATAAAAATACAGATCGTGTCAAGTGACAACGCGGACAACTTTTACCTTCTGCCTTGGGCAAATTCTACCTGAAGTCACATACAATTTTGGGTGTTACTTCCACTGTGCTTCCAGGCGATCGCATAATTACTGTGAATAACCCTGAACTAAATAACTTACCTCCGATTAAACTTATTCCTCTGAACGCTGAAACAGCATCGCTCTCTGGGCGCACGGCTAGTACAAGACCACCAACCGATATTCGGTGGGTAAAAGTTCTGGAATTTTTACGCAGCAACAATCTCGCACCAAACAGCCGCAAACTCTACGAACGCGAACTCAAAAGGTTTTTGGCTTGGAGTGAGCTACATTATCATGAGCTACGCCCACGTCACCTTGCGCTATATAAAGAATATCTCCGTGATGAAATACGGACTGATGCAGGTAAACCACTTTCAAAAAGCAGCATTAATGCGGGAATTGCGGCACTCAAAAGCTTTTTCAAATGGATGTGTTACACGTATCCTGAAATTATTGCTACTAATCCGACATTGGGGATAAAACTGGAAAAAGTACCACTGCCACCAGCCCAGAGTTTAACCCCTGAAGAAATGGAACAGGTTTGGTCAGCATTGGAGTTATTGGGAGAAACAAAGCAACGGGATACAGCACTGGTTCACATTCTCAGTCATGGACTCCGGGCTGGGGAAGTTGTGCAGCTAAATGTTGGCTCATTTGATGGCAAGCTGCTATTTTTACCAGACACCAAAACCAATGAACCACGCTTGGTTCCACTGCGAAAAGAGAGCCGGGAAGTTTTAGCAGAGTATTTGAGATCGCGCGAACAGCAAGGGGAGGTGTTAAACAGCCTTAGTCCATTGATGATTTCACATCATGCTTCATACAAGGGTGAACGCTTGAGTTATCACGGCATTTACTTCGCTGTGGAAAAAATTGGTGAAATAGCTCACATTGAGGATTTACATCCTCATTCCTTTCGACATACTTACGCTACTGACTTATTGCTATTAGGAGTTGACCCCAGCCATGCACGAAAATTAACAGGGCATCAAAGCGAGAAAGCGTTTCGGCGCTATACCCTTCGCAGCGAACAAGAAGCTGCGATCGCAGCTTACTATCGCGCGATTGGAGAGGAAGTGGAATAGACTATGCCAAAGCCACTCGATCCCAAATGCCAATTATGTGCCAAGTTACCAACAGCTAAAGCTAAAGTTTTACACGGGACAAATGGGGATGGATGCTGGAATCCAAAAGTCTGCCACAATCGCCGCTCATTCTATCGCCACCGCTCCCAGAATAATTCAGCAGAAATTGATTCAGTAACAGTCGAACCACCAGCAACATATTTTGCAGTGCTGTATTTATATAAAGAATCAGGGGATAAACCATTGCACGCCTTGGGCGCAGAACTCTGGCTGGGGCAACAGCCTATTTGTCGCTTAGAACCAATTCATTGCTTTGGGTTAACGGCTGGCAAGATCCGCGCCTATACAGATCAGGTGTTGCAGGCTTTTGCCAGACAATATAGTGTTTCACTATATCAATATAAGGATATGTTTGAAATTACCTCAAGCTACTGCCCAGTGCGACCCTGCCCGTTACATCCAGAATCCTAGAGATGACCACATACCGCCAATTAACAATTTGGGATGTATTAGATGAGTTGTCTGAATCTCCAGCGACATCCTCACTTGTACCGATGTGGGAATGTTTAGATGCGGAGCTAGAAAATTTACCCTTGGAGGCACAGTTATCAACCGCAGCGCTTGCCTTCAGCCAAATTGCGGATATTCTCAAGTCTCGTGCCGAAGTGCTGTTGCAAGATACCCGCGATCGCAATAGTCTTTTGGGGCCAATTGTTAGCACCGATCTCTTTGCTGGGTTAGTGCGAACAACAATGCACCTTGATTTAGATGATTTGATTGAACCGCAGACACCACAAACCTTTAAACCACACGGCCCACACCAATTTTCATCTCCTAACCAGGAGGGTGATTCTGTAGCAGCACCTGTTGAAAAAGCAAATGTTTTGGCAATGCTTGATGAGGTGACAACTTTAGAAGATGTCCGTAATTTAGCATCAGATGAGGATGTCCAAAAATGGCAGAGTGCGATCGCTAACTACCTGATAAATGTCAAAGATGAGATTTCTTTAGTTAAACTGCAACGTGTGTTGCAAATGCCGATGGTAGAAGTATGGTTGGGATTATTGCTAGGTGGGTTTACATTAGAACAGCGTGGTGATTTTTATCACAACCATAATGTCTGGGTGAAAAGTTCTCTAACTTCTGCCATCTTCAACGGCATTGTACAGCATTCATAAGTCGGAAGTAATTCACTAGTCTCAATATATAAGGTTTTTTCTCCTTTAAAATGAGTCCCTTTCCCCAAAAAACCGACAAGTCTTGATTCACTTCCGACTTCCAAATTCCGAATGCTGACTTAATTTACAGTGAATATCTTTTTCTAAAACCTCTTGTATTATTTTGTGTGCAAGACGTTTTGTATAAGTCTTTTTTCTCCTCCCAGAATCAAAGTCCTAATCGCAAATTGGCAAAGAATTAATCATATCACAAAAAACTTTTGCAACAGTTATTTAGGGTGCGGAAGGTCGGTTGGATACATTTGCCCTACTGCTTGATCTATGCCTTAAGATTGATATATATCTTCTATTTTGTCAATAAAACTTATTCGTAAGATACTTTTATTTTCTATGTTATACGTCTATTTTAAGTAGAAATATGAAAAATTTTGGTGTAAATCGTAATTAAGAAAAAGTTGTGCCTCATTCCTGAAAATTTAAATAACTAAGCAAGTAAAACTAAGTCTTGAAATCTTGTTTCGAAGACTAATTCTGCTATCAAAGTATGCCTTTCTCGAACACTATCTTGAAAAAATATGGCTAATCTATCAGGAAAGTACATTTCTTACTGGATTTACTCGACACCCACGGCTAATTTTGCACCACTTAGCAATAATTTATCACCCGGATTTCTCACAAGCAGGAAATCTGGGCTTATGCACAGCTTGTGACCTCAGTTTTATATGCGATGGAGGGGAAATATATCGTGAGAAGAACTGTCTCTATTTTAAGCAGGCATTTAAGAAATTTTCATTGCCAAAATCTTCCTCCTCCCCTGCTTTTGAAATGGGCATCACTGATAACTGATTTACTGCTCTGAGAAACATTAGTTCTTCAAAGCTAAACTCCTATCGAAGCATTGACAACAAGATGGGCTGAAAAAAAGTTTCCACAAATTCCACCACAACTGTTTGCCATTCACTTATGAGCCAGTATATTTACAGTAGTCTCACAGATGATGAAGAACTTAATTTTTCTGAGGAAGCAGAGGTTTTCGTGTTTCCCACTTCTTTCGCCCAGCAGCGATTGTGGTTTCTCGACCAGTTAGCACCGGGGAATCCATTTTACAATGTGTCAACAGCACTTCACTTGACGGGTTCCCTCAACTTCACTGCCTTAAAGGAGACATTCAACGAAATTGTACGTCGTCATGAAACGTTACGTACTAGGTTTGTTATGGTAGAGCAACAACCAGTACAGGCGATTCGTGCGGAAAGCTGCGCTAACGCACCTAGCTTGACCATACCTCTTCCCTTAATAGACCTACGCAATTTCGACAGCCCAGAACGCGACACGCGAGTGCAACAAATCGTAACCCAAGAGTCTCAACATCCTTTTAATCTCACCACTGGGCCATTACTACGAGTAAAGCTACTGCAACTGGATGAAGCAGAATATCTGCTGCTGCTAAATCTACATCACATAGTTGCCGATGGCTGGTCAATTGGAGTGCTAATTAAAGAATTGGGCATATTATACAAAGCCTTGGCAGGGGATAAGCGATGTCTGACGACTAGCTACTCCGTATCTACGCTCCTACCAGAACTACCTATTCAATATGCAGATTTCGCTCAATGGCAACGGGAGTGGCTGCAAGGAGTGGGAGCAAACGGCACCTCGCCTCTACAAACCCAGTTAGCTTATTGGCAAAAGCAATTAGACGGGATTTCAGTACTGAATCTACCCACCGACCGAATAAGACCAGCAGTTCCTACCTACAAAGGTGCAAAACAATTTTTAGAGCTACCACACTCTTTAACTCAAGCATTAGAGGCACTAAGCTACCAAGAAGGCGTTACCTTGTTCATGACAATGCTGGCAGCGTTTCAGACTTTGCTCTATCGCTACACGCAGCAAGAGGATATTACAGTTGGTTCACCTATTGCTAATCGCAATCGTAGCGAACTAGAAGGATTAATTGGTTTTTTTGTCAATAGCTTGGTGTTACGTACAGATTTCTCAGGCAAGGCGACGTTTCGAGAATTGTTGAATCGAGTGCGAGAGGTAACTTTAGAAGCATACAGTCATCAGGACTTGCCTTTTGAAAAGCTGGTGGAGGAACTTCACCCAGAGCGAGATTTGAGCTATCATCCTTTTTTTCAGGTTGTATTTAGCCTACAAAATACTCCTATCGAAACCCTAGAGTTATCTGGGTTAACGCTTTCGCTATTTGAGTTCGATAGCAAAACTGCAAAACTTGATTTAGAATTCCATTTGTGGCAAAACTTGGAAAGTTTGAAAGGACAAATGGTTTATAGCACCGATTTATTTGATGACAAAACCATTACGCGAATGCTGGGACATTTCCAAACGCTGCTAGAAAGCATTGTTGCCAATCCCGAACAGAGGATTTCAGATTTGTCTTTACTTACTGTACAAGAACGACAAGAATTATTAATTGATTGGAATGATACTAAACGAGACTATCCAGAAAAGAAGTGTTTTCATCATTTATTTGAAGCACAAGTGCAGAAAACTCCCAATGCGATTGCGTTAAACGCACGCTCCGCGAACGCACTAGTTTTTGACGATGAACAACTCAGCTACAAAGAATTAAATATACGCAGCAACCAACTTGCACATTATCTGAAACAATTGGGGGTAATCCCTGACGTTTTAGTAGGTATTTGTGTAGAGCGATCGCCAGAAATGATAATTGCACTATTAGGCATCCTCAAAGCTGGAGGAGCATACCTTCCTTTAGATCCGAGCCTACCTCAAGAGCGTCTTGACTTTATCCTAAAAGATGCACAAGTTTCAGTATTGCTGACACAAGAAAAGTTGATATTGCATTTTGAAGACTTCTCAAATCCAATTATTTGCATAGATAAAGATTGGGCAACTATTACACAACACAGCCAAAACAACCCAACCAGTTGTGTAAAATCTGACAACCTAGCTTATGTTATCTACACCTCTGGCTCAACAGGAAAACCTAAAGGTGTTTTGCTCCAACATCAAGGATTATCCAACTTAGCGGCATCTCAGATTGAGGTTTTCAACATACAACCGATTAACCGCATTCTGCAATTCGCATCATTAAGTTTCGATGCCTCAATTTTTGAGATTGTCATGGCACTACAAACAGGAGCAACTCTTTATTTAGCAAACAAAGAATCCCTTTTACCCGGACAACCTTTGCTCAATTTATTACGCGAAAAAGCTATTACTCATGTCACCCTTCCGCCAGCAGTATTAGCAGTTCTACCTACAGAATCACTGCCGACATTGCAAACTATTATCTGTGCAGGCGAATCCTGTACCGATGATATTGTAAAACGTTGGTGGAACTCTCCGCGTCGGTTTTTTAATGCTTATGGCCCTACTGAAGCAACAGTTTGGTCAACCGTTGCAGAGATTAGTACTATGAGTGAAAAACTGTCCATTGGCCGCCCTATTGCTAACACTAAAATTTATATATTAGATAAGTATTTACAACCTTTACCAATTGGAATTATTGGCGAATTATACATAAGTGGTGAGGGATTGGCACAAGGCTATCTTAATCGCCCTGAATTAACTATTGAAAAGTTTATTCCCAACCCTTTTAGTGATAAAAAGGGAGCGCGACTTTACAAGACAGGTGATTTAGCTCGGTATCGTCTGGACGGTAATATTGAATTTTTAGGACGCATCGATAATCAAGTAAAAATTCGTGGATTCCGCGTTGAGTTGTCAGAAATTGAAACAGTCCTAAGTCAGCATCAAAGTGTGCAAAAAGCAGTAGTAATTGTTAAAGAAAACGTATCTGGTGATAAGTACTTGGTGGCTTATATTGTTCCCAATATAGAGACGCAAAATTTTACGTCTCTACTACGTAAATTCTTAAAAGAGAAATTACCAGAATACATGATCCCAAAAGCTTTTGTAATGCTGGATTCTCTACCGCTAACAGCTAGTGGGAAAGTGGATCGTGTGGCGCTAACAGAACTCGACAGTTCCGCTAGCCGTTTAATAGATAAAGTATTTATCGCTCCTCGGACTCCAACCGAGTCAACCTTAGTAAAAATTTGGGCTGAAGTGCTTAATATTGAGCGTGTGGGTATTTACGATAACTTCTTTGACTTGGGAGGAGATTCGCTGTTAACTGTACGCCTGATGAAGCAGATACACAAGCATTTTGAGCGTGAATTGCCGCTATCTAGCTTATTTTTAAATCCAACAATTGAAAGTTTAGCAACTGCTCTATCCTCAAAAGCAGATTCTCTTCCCTGGTCGCCCTTAGTTCCGATTCAACCTGCTGGTTCAAGTCCACCTTTTTTCTGCATACATCCAATTTTTGGTGTTGTTTTCCCTTATTACGAATTAGCTCAGAATTTGGGAAAAAATCAACCATTTTATGGGCTACAACCCATTGGACTTGACGGAAAAAGTTCTCCATTAACTCGCATTGAGGATATGGCTACCCACTACATTGAAGCATTGCGTACAGTGCAGCCTAAAGGCCCTTATTTTTTAGGAGGTTGGTCTTTTGGAGGTTGGGTTGCTTTTGAAATGGCTCAACAACTCCAAAAGTCTGGGGAAGAAGTGGCTTTACTTGCTGTGCTTGACACGTTAGCACCAATTCCAGGCAATATACCTTCTTTGGGTAGTGGTTTAAAGTTTATGCTGACGACAGTGGCGCGATATATATGGCCCTTTTTTCTCGATTATTTTTATCTAATTATTGCGATCGCTAAGAAAAAAATTAACAGTTTAACTTCTCGGTTGACTAATTTTACTCAAATTGTGCAAAACTCCTTTTGGAAGTCGCTAACGCGATCGCTCCAAACAAATCTCTTCTCTCACTTCATCCGTAAAGAGGATGCCCCAGTTAACGTTATACCTGAAGAATCCAAGTTAAGACTTTTAAGCGAGTTAGCAATTTGTCCAATGCTTCGTGTTTATTATGCCAATAGCCAAGCAGTTCTTAACTACGTTCCGCAAGCCTACTCTAAACAAATTAATCTTTTCAGAACAAATGTTCAATCAAGCATTGCCAAGGAAGATCCGAGTATGGGTTGGGATCAGCTAACTGTAGGAGGAACAGAAATTCATTATATTCCTGGCAATCACCTAACTATGCTGAGAAAACCCCATATCCAAATTCTCGCCGCACAGCTAAGAGCTTGTATTGAGAAAGCACAGAATTTAAAATAAGGATCAATATGTCTTCTGAAGAAGTCTTCGTTTTTCCAGCATCTTTTGCTCAACAACGGCTATGGTTTCTCGACCAGTTGATCTTCGATAATGGTATCTACAATGTGCCGACAGTAATTCGTTTGACCGGTTCGCTGAAATTAGCCGCACTAGAACAGACTTTTAACGAAATCGTGAGTCGCCATGAAACCTTACGCACAACTTTTATTGTGTCGGATGGGCAACCCCTACAGGCTATTGCACCCAGCTTAACAATACCTCTTTCTGTATTAGACCTCCAGCAATTGCCAGATGATGAACAAGAGGTTAAAGCAAAGTGCATTATTACCGCAGAGATAGAACATCCCTTCGATTTATCCTCCGGGCCATTGCTGCGAGTAATACTCCTCGTCCTTTCTGAGACAGAACATATTCTATTACTGAATATGCACCACATTATCTGCGACGATTGGTCTATGGGGGTACTGATTCGGGAACTGGGAACGCTGTACGCAGCTTTTGCACAAAACCAGCCTTCTCCTCTATTAGAACTGCCTCTTCAGTATGCCGATTTTGCTCACTGGCAGCGCGAGTGGTTGCAAGGAGAAGTACTTCAAACCCAGTTAGCTTACTGGCGGGAGCAACTAAACGGTATTTCCATACTGCATCTACCTACTGACAAACCAAGACCAGCTATACAAAGCTATCAAGGAGCAACACAATTTCTAGAATTACCGCTCAAGCTAATTGATGCACTAGAAAAGCTGTCACAGCAAGAAGGTGTTACCTTATTTATGACACTGGTGGCAGCATTTCAAACATTACTTTACCGCTACACACATCAAGAAGATATCGCGCTAGGTTCACCAATTGCTAACCGCAACCGTAGCGAAATAGAAGGGATAATTGGTTTTTTTGTCAATAGTTTGGTGATACGTAGCAATTTATCTGAAAATCCCACTTTTCGGGAACTACTAGGCAGAGTACGGGAGGTAACTTTAGGAGCATACAGCCACCAAGATTTGCCGTTTGAAAAGTTAGTTGAAGAACTACATCCAGAGCGGAACTTGAGCCACCATCCCTTATTTCAAGTGGTATTTGGTTTTCAGAATGCGCCAATGTCATCGCTAGAACTGCCTGGATTAGTACCCAGCTTTATGAATATTGATTTGAAAAAAACACGTTTTGATTTAGAACTGCATCTGTGGAAGTGTTCTGAGGATTTTAGGAGCTTAGGGGGTGGAAACTGGGAGTATTCTGAAGGTCTCCGAGGGGTAATGGTTTACAACACAGATTTATTTGATAAAGCTACTATTAGCCGGATGGTGGAACATTTTAAAACTTTGTTGTCAGCTATTGTTGCAAATCCAGAAGAACGAATTGCAAATTTACCGTTATTAAGTGAAGCGGAGTTACATCAGGTATTGGTGGAATGGAATAACACCCAAGCCGATTATCCTCAAGATAAGTGTATCCATCAATTGTTTGAAAAAAAGGTACAGGAGTATCCTGATTCTATAGCAGTCAACTTTGCTAACGAGCAACTGACTTATCAAGAGTTGAATACTCGCAGCAATAAACTAGCACACCACTTACAAAAAATCGGAGTATGTTCAGAAGTTTTAGTTGGCATTTGTATTTCACAGTCTATAGAAATGATCGTCGGATTGCTGGGTATTCTTAAAGCAGGGGGAGCGTATGTTCCATTAGACTCAAGTTATCCTCAAGAGCGTCTAAATTTTATGCTTGAAGATGCACAAGTTTCAGTGTTGCTGACACAAGAAAATTTGCTCAAGCATTTTGAAGGGTTCTCAAAACTAATTATTTCTATAGATAAAGACTGGGAAATTATTACCCAAGAAAAGCAAGATAATCCCGAAAGCGATTTAAATAGTGATAATTTAGCTTATGTTATTTACACCTCTGGTTCTACAGGAAAACCCAAGGGAGTTGCTGTACTTCACAAATCTGTAAATCGGTTAGTGTGCAATACTAACTATATAAAATTACTACCATCTGATCAAGTCGCCCAAGCCTCAAACGCTTCTTTTGATGCAGCTACATTCGAGATTTGGGGAGCGCTACTTAACGGCGCTCAACTTGTGGGAATTAGTAAAGATGTAACCCTTTCACCTCATGAATTGGCATCACAACTGCTAGAAAAAGGTATCAGTATTCTGTTTTTGACTAGCGCCTTATTTCAACAGATTGCTAGAGATGTACCACAAGCTTTTACTTCGTTGCGATATTTACTGTTTGGTGGCGAGACTATTGATAAAAGATGGATTAAAAAGATTCTGAAACATAGTGAGCCAAAGCATTTAATTCATGTTTATGGGCCTACAGAGAATACAACATTTTCTTCTTATTATTATGTTCAAGAGTTACCATCAGCCACATATTTTCCTATTGGTCGTCCCATTACAAACACGCAAATTTATATATTAGATACATGTTTACAACCACTACCTGTTGGTGTTACTGGCGAATTATATATTGGTGGGGAGGGGCTGGCGCGAGAATATCTCAATCGCCCTGAATTAACACAAGATAAATTTATCTCCAATCCCTTCGCTAGAAGTAGAGGGGTAGGGGAGCAGGAGAGCAGGAGAGCAGAAATTATTCCTAATTCCCAATCCCCATTACCCCTTATCCCCAGAGGGGGCCCCACCATCCCCATTACCCCTTATCCTCAGTCCCCAGCACTCACTGAGCTTTGTCAAACTATCCCCAGTCCCCGGCTTTATAAAACGGGTGATTTAGCTCGCTATTTACCTGATGGCAATATTGAATTTTTAGGTCGCATTGACAATCAAGTAAAGATCCGTGGCTTCCGCATTGAGTTGTCAGAGATTGAAGCGGTGTTAAATCAACATCCAGCAGTGAGAGAAACTGTTGTCATTGTGGCTGAGGATGTACCTGATGATAAGTACTTGATAGCTTATATTGTTCCAAATCAGGAACAGATACCGATGCAAGAGGTGCAAAGCTTTGCATCCTTACTTCGCCAATTCCTGAAAGAAAAGTTACCAGAATACATGATGCCAAGAGCTTATGTGATCCTGGAATATCTACCTCTAACACCTAATGGCAAAGTGGATCGGCGTGCTTTACCCATGCCTGATACAATTTCTTTCAATAATCAAGATTATGTGGCACCGCGATCGCAAGTTGAAGAATTACTTGCCCAAATCTGGGCTAAAGTCTTGGGGAAAGAGCAAGTAGGCATCCATGACAATTTCTTTGAATTGGGTGGTCATTCTCTCCTAGCGACTCAGCTAACTTCCCGTATCCGTGATACCTTCCAAATAGATTTGCCTGTACGCAATTTGTTTGAAGCACCAACTGTTGAACAACTTGCTAGATGTATTGACACAATGTTTTGGAGAGCAAAAGGTTTATATAAAGGTGGAGCTACGAGTCAAGAGCGAGAAGACATAGAATTTTAAAGAGAAACACTTGAGTTTGACCAACCAACGCAAAATGTGCTGATTGCTTCGGTAAACTTTCGGTTTTGTTCCATCAATGCCATGTGTCCGCCAGGTTTTAGCTTCATACCATAGTTCTAATCATCCAAGTTTCATTCTCAGGAATGATTTATACAGTCTTAGAAATGTGATAAAAATGCTGGGTTAGGTAATAAGCAGTGCAGCTTGGCAAAAAGAACTATCCAGTTAAAAAATGTTAAAAGGCTTATGACATAAGCAATATTCTTACAGCATAGCTGCCTGCTAACTTCTAATCAATAACAATATTTGCGAAGGGGTTTAATTTTGAATACGGTTGAGTTTTTAACTTATCTTCGCAGCTTAGATATTCAAGTTTTTATTGATGCTGAAAAGTTTCGCGCTAATGCCCCTGATGGAATTCTTACACCAGAACTGCGTGCAGAAATTCAAGGGCGGAAAGCAGAAATTATTGAATTTTTAGCCGCATCTAATCGTACTAATAACCACAGTTTTAAACCTATCGTACCTATTTCGCGATCAGGAAATCTTCCCCTCTCCTTTGCTCAACAACGGCTATGGTTTCTTGACCAATTAATCCCTAATAATCCTTTCTATAACATTCCACTAGCACTACATTTAACAGGTTCGCTCAATTTAGCCGCGCTAGAGCAAACTTTTAATGAAATCGTGCAACGACATGAAGCTTTACGCACCACTATTGTCGTACAGACAGGGCAACCAGTTCAGGTAATTAATTCTACCCTAACAATACCTTTACCAATAATAGATTTACGGCAACTGCCACAAGCAGAACGAGAAATACAAGCACAACGACTCACTACGCAAGAAGCTCAACGTCCTTTCAATTTATCAACTGATTCGTTGCTGCAAGTAAAACTGCTGTGGTTGGATGAGACACAATACATCCTGCTGCTGACTATGCACCACATTGTCTCCGATGGTTGGTCTATTGGAGTGCTGATTCAAGAGATAGCAGCACTTTACACAGCCTTTGCCAGCAATCAGCCTTCTCCTCTACCGAAACTTACAATCCAATATGCAGACTTTGCATACTGGCAACGCCAATGGTTGCAAGGGGAAGTATTAAAAAAGCAACTGAGTTACTGGCAAAAGCAATTAGACGGCATTTCGATGCTAAACCTGCCAACCCACAAACCAAGATTAGCTGTTCAAACTTATCAGGGTGCAAGACAACCTCTGCAATTATCAAAAAGTTTGAGCAAATCACTTTTAGCTCTCGGACAACAAGAAGGGGTAACTTTATTCATAACCCTACTAGCAGCATTCCAAGTTTTACTTTACCGCTACACACAACAAGAAGATATTGTTATTGGTTCACCTATTGCCAATCGCAACCGTAGTGAAATTGAGGGATTAATTGGTTTTTTTGTCAATAGCTTAGTACTGCGTACCGATCTATCAGGAAACCCAACTTTCCGGGAACTATTGAGTCGAGTTAAAGAGGTAGCTTTAGGAGCATACAGCCATCAAGATTTACCTTTTGAAAAACTTGTAGAAGAACTGCATCCAGAGCGTAATTTGAATCAAAATCCTCTCTTTCAAGTTGTTTTTGCGCTCCAAAATGCGCCGATGACAGCCTTAGAGTTACCTAGTTTAACTTTAAGAGCGCTACCATTTGAAACGGAAACAACACGCTTTGATTTAGAGTTCCACTTGTGGGAGCCAAATACTCAAAATGGGTTATGGACAGATAGCTCAGAAGGAATTAGTGGTTTTGTAATTTATAGCACTGATTTATTCAATGACGTTACTATCACTAGGATGCTAGAACACTTCCAAATATTACTGGAGAGTATAGTTGCAAATCCAGAAGAGCGAATTGCACATTTACCACTTTTAAGCGAATCTGAGCTACATCAATTATTAGTTCAATGGAACAACACCCAGGCAATTTATCCTCAAGATAAGTGTATTCATCAGTTAATTGAGAGCGTTGCAGAGCAGAATAGTGAGGCAGCTGCGCTAGTATTTGAGGATGAGAAACTTAGCTACAAAGAGTTAAATACACGCAGTAATCAACTTGCACATTATCTAAAAAAATTAGGAGTTAAAAGCGAAGTTTTAGTAGGACTTTGTGTAGAACGCTCTTTTAATATGATAATCGGGATGTTGGGCATACTGAAAGCTGGTGGAGCATACCTACCTTTAGATATAAGCTATCCATCTGAACGTTTAAACTTTATGCTCGAAGATGCTCAAGTCTCAGTTTTATTAACTCACGAACGATGGCTTGAACGACTGAAAAACTCTAATTCACAAATAATCTGTTTAGATAAAGATTGGGAGATTGTTTCTCAAGAGATTAAAGATAATCCTACTAGTAAAGTTACAGTAGATAACCTCGCTTATGTGATTTATACCTCTGGCTCAACTGGAAAACCTAAAGGGGTTAAAATTGAACATAAAGGATTGTTAAATTTAGTATTTTGGCATCAAAAAGCGTTTGCAATTTCACACCTTGATCGAGCAACGCAGATTTCTGGAGTTGCCTTTGATGCTAGCGGTTGGGAAATTTGGCCTTATCTGAGTACTGGAGCAAGCATTTATATTGTAGATGATGAAACCAGGCGATCGCCTGACGATCTCCGAGATTGGCTAGTATCAAAAGCAATAACAATTTCTTTCATCCCAACACCTTTAGCAGAGAAAGTTCTATTATTAGATTTTCCTCAGAACGCAGCTTTACGAATATTACTCACAGGTGGAGACATACTAAATCAATATCCTTTAGCTTCTCACTCTTTTCAAGTATTTAATAATTATGGGCCAACAGAGAACACGGTTGTTACAACTTCTGGTCATATTTCTGTTAAGAATAAAGGTAATTTAGCACCTATAATTGGTTGTGCGATGCCTGCGGCGGGCGTAGCCATCGCCAACACAAAACTTTATATATTAGATAAACATTTACAACCAGTACCTATTGGCGTTCCCGGAGAGTTGTACATAAGTGGTGATGGGTTAGCACGAGGTTATTTAAACCATCCTGACTTAACTGCTGAATCTTTTATTTATCATTCTTTTACTAATAATCCAAAAGCACGACTTTATAAAACAGGTGATTTAGTTCGCTATCGAGTAGATGGCAACATTGAATTTTTAGGTCGCCTTGACGATCAGGTAAAAATTCGTGGCTATCGTATTGAGTTGGGAGAAATTGAAGCGGTGCTGAGTCAGCATCCAGCAGTGCAGCAAACTGTAGTAATAACTCGTGAGGATGAACAGGAAAAGCGCCTAGTAGCTTATGTAGTACCAAAAACTGAATACAGTAACGAACAGGATAATTTGCAATTAATGCAATTGCAGAATGAGCAGATTTTGCAATGGCAGATGTTGTATAACGAAACTTATAATCAATCTACTGATTCAGATCCTACATTCAATTTTGTCGGCTGGAATAGTAGTTACACAAATCAGCCTATTCCAGCAGAGCAGATGCGTGAGTGGGTGGATAACCAAGTTGAGCAGATTTTGGCTTTGCAACCCAAACGAGTGTTAGAAATTGGTTGTGGAACAGGCTTGATTCTATTTAGAATCGCACCTCACTGCACTAAATATTGGGGAACAGACTTTTCCTCTGTTTCACTTAACTGCATTCAGCAACAGTTACAAAAACAAGAAATGCCGCAAGTAACGCTGTATCAGCAAATGGCTACTGACTTCGAGAAAGTACAAACAGCAGCTTTTGATGCAGTAATTCTGAACTCAGTTGTACAATATTTTCCGACTATTGATTATCTGATTAGTGTATTAAAAGGTGCTGTGCAAGCAACTGCTCCAGGTGGCTTTATCTTCATAGGGGATGTGCGTAGTTTGCCACTCTTGCAAGCTTTCCATGCGTCAGTCCAACTGTATCAAGCTGAACCTTCCCTTACCTGCTTCGAGTTGCAACAACGGGTACAAAGGCAAATATTTGAAGAAACAGAGTTAGTTATTGACCCAGATTTTTTTACTGCAATTAAGCAATGCTTTCCGCAAATTAATCATGTACAAATCCAACTGATGCGGGGTAAACATCACAATGAGTTAACTGAGTTTCGTTACAATGTGATTCTTCATATTAGTGGCAAAATTGTTAGTAATACTGGAAATTATTCAGGGCTGAACTGGTCTGAAGATAATTTAACAGTCTCAGCAGTGCGTCAGTTATTAATTGAGACTCAACCAGAAATATTAAGCATTATCAATATACCTAATGCGCGGCTGATGTCAGCAATTAAAACAGCAGAATGGCTATCAGACGTAGAAGGTTTTAAAACTGTAGGTCAAATACGTAAAGCTTTGCAAGAAATAGAAAATTTCGGAGTACATCCAGACGATTTCTATGGGCTGAATGTACCTTATAGCGTTGATATTACCTGGTCACATTCAAGTACTGAAGGACATTATGATGTAGTTTTTGTACGGCAAGATGGAGTAGGTGAAAGAACTATTTTTCCCCATAGCACGGCTCTCTCTCGTCCCTGGCAATCTTACGCCAATAATCCCCTACAAACCAAAGCAGCGCGTAAGTTAGTGCCGCAGTTACAGACTTACATAGCACAAAAACTGCCTGAGTATATGATGCCATCAGGTTTTGTAGTATTGGAGTCTTTACCTCTAACAGCTAATGGTAAAGTCAATCGCCGCGCCTTAAGAGCATTCCATGATGGAATCAAGTCCCAATTAGCTAAAAATTACATCCTACCTCGAACTCCTGTTGAACAAGTGCTGGTGAAAATTTTTGTTGAGGTTTTGGGACTTAAGGGCGTAGGGATTTTTGACAATTTCTTTGAATTAGGTGGTCATTCATTACTAGCAACTCAGCTTGTCTCTAGAGTGCGCGACACCTTACACGTGGAGTTACCTTTGCGTAGCGTATTTGAGGCATCGACAATTGCAGAATTATCTAAGGTGGTGGAAAGCTTTAAAGAAAGCAATGCTCAAAGTCTTGCCCCAGTTTTAGTACCACTATCGCGTGAAAGTCGGCGGATTAAGTTATCTTCCTTAAACGAAGAGAGCGTAAAACTTTAAAAAAAGATTCAGGCACTAGATTGAATTTTTACATTAAGAATCAAGTTTACTTTGGCTGTCTCCACACAAGATTGTACTCCCTTTCAACAGCCGCCAGCAATTTCGCCTGCAAGGATGACAGATACGATTTAGCTTGCTTACCCAACCCCTGCAACAGCCAATCCACAGAAGAGTCACGGCTGGCCACTTGATGCAACTGCCGTAACCTCACACATAGCTGCTGCATGAATTGGCAATCTTCATCAAGCAATTCCAGTAACTTCAGGTGTTCAATCTTCACGGTATAGTCACCGTCCCAGGTCTGAACTGTACAACTGTATTCTCCAACATGGCTGACTACGCCCCAATAACCCGCTTTACCTCTCAAGTCTGGGTTATCCTTTGGCAAAAGAATGCATATTTCACCAATATGGTAAGGATTGGGTACTTTCGTGCTTTCGCGTATCCTATCCACAACGTCTTTCACTATGCGACCAGATGGAATTTTATTGCCAGCTTGCTCTACTGCCTGTTGCCAGACATCCGCTTGCACAGATGGTTCCAACTCTGCTTTCGCCAAAAACCGCAATTGTCGTTCGTTGGTCGGCATTGGAATTTGCCGACCATTGGTCGGCAAAAACTTTTGAAGATTCCCATAAACCACAGTTGCCGAAATCTTCAAGTACGCTGCGTCACGACTATAATTGAAGCGTTCGCGGCAGTATTCTTCAAAAGTTCGGTGCGTGGAACGGTACAGCCGTCTGTCCCGCAACTCCATCAGCGCCTGACCTGCTGACAAAAATGCCCTTTCTACCTGACGTTCCAATTGCAAGCGTAAGCTTTGTTCTTCTTCGGTAAACTCTCTTACTTCAACAGCCGTCACCGTAATTGTTGCTGAGGCTGGGTTATCCTGCCCAGAAGTATTTTCCTGTGCAGAGTTGCTTGCTGGCTTTGGTTCACCAGATGTCACAGGGGTAATTTTCTTGCGTCTGGATGGTGGTTTGTTCATTGCCCAACCTCCAGGCTGACAGCAGTTGAACAAATATTGAATTGTGTCATCATGGAAATATAGAGTTTTTATGCCCCCATCCTTTAAACAGGTTGGGGTTTTTCATTGCTTTTTATATTTTGCACTGATGAAAGAATACTTTGACGAAAATCAGTCCAATACCACAGTTAACAAGAAAGACTTCAGAAGTCAGAAGCCTTAATTCGGTTCGGACTTCTGACAACTGAATTCAATTTCAGCTTATTCTAGAAAATACCCTCTTCAGCACATGGGTAAAACAACGGCTA
>NZ_CP040289.1:0-324833 GCF_013393925.1 Nostoc sp. C057
TTGACAGTAGTACGGAAGTTAAGTGGAGTAGCAGAAGCGATCGCCCTTTCTTCTGATGGTCACACCTTAGTGGGTGGCGGTAGCAAAAGCTTTAGCGTCTGGCATCTGCCAAGTCAGCAGCCGCAATTAACCCTCAAAGGAGACGCGAATGATATTTATGACCTTGCGCTTTCTGCTGATGGTCAGACTTTGGTGAGCGGGAGTTTAGGCAAGACCATTAAGGTCTGGAATTTAGCGACGGGAAAACTCAAATTTACGCTCAAAGGGCATTCTGAAGTTGTAAATGCACTGGTGATCACACCCAATCAGCAAACAATTGTGAGTGCGAGTTCCGACAATACTATTAAGATATGGAATTTGGCGACTGGACAATTAACAAGCACATTGGCACAAACACCGGATGCTGTAATAACTTTGGCGCTGACTCCAGATGGCAAGACTTTGGTTAGTGGCGATTCGAGCAATCACATCACTGTATGGGATCTGGGAACTGGACGAAAGCGCACCACTTTGACTGGACATTATGGTGCAGTATCTGCTTTAGCCATTAGTCGTGACGGTCAGTTGCTCGCTAGTGGTAGTGCCAAGCAGGTAAAAGTGTGGAACCTGACAACAGAAAAATTGTTGCAGGATTTTGGGGGCTTCTATTTTCCGCAGATCACCATCGCCTTTAGTCCTGATGGGCAATCTTTAATTACTGGTGGAGGATATAAACCATATCGGGTTTGGAATCTGGTAACAGGAAATATAGAAGCAACTCTGCCCGATGTAAGCAACTGGTCGGGAGCAATGGTATTTAGTAGGGATGGCAAGACTTTGTTTAGTGCAACAGAGGACGGAATTACAGAGTGGAAAATTCCTGCACCAAACCACCCGTAAAAGAATGTTTGGAAAGTTATGAGAGTCTTGCGCTTGAGCTATTCGTCTGGTTTTAAAACTTCCAACTTTGGGCAAGTGAGAGTACTGTATCTGCCAAACTAAAATCTCGTTTGTGTTCGCATACGAATTGATATAATCGTGGATTTTTTCCTTGAAAATCCATCAGTGAATTGGAGATTTTATCTACTTCAATCCTCCGATTATCATTATTAAATGCTAGCCCAATTCTGCTGATATTTTTGAGGAATTCTAGTGGCAAGTTATTTGGGTTTCTGCAATTTTATAGTTCCCGAACCACAAGTAAGAATACCATTTTGATAAATCGGATCGCTTAAGTGGATAGTGCCTGGTAATTTGTTTTGACATATAATTGCGAAAGTTGTTAGTTCATTTTTAGAATTTTTAGTACTAGGTACAATAAAAACACCACTAACATAACCTATTACTGGTATTTTTACGAACCATCCCTTTTTTACATACTCTCGTCGGGGATTTGCATAATTGAATGCAGAGATTGGGGTTATTTTTATAGAATAGTTATAATTTTTTGACGAGTTTGACATTTGTTCTCTAAGAGCAATGTCTATTTCAGGAATCGACTTACTAAAAATGCCATTATGCTCTAAAAAGTATCTCTGCTGACCACGAGTCATCATGCCAATTGAAGCCAGTCCTACTGATGATGTAGCCCAACTTTCATTACTAAAATTTAAAGGGAATAAATTATATAAAAATGGTGGCAATATAATCCAGACAAAAGGAATAAATAATAGCAAAAATAGAGCCTTGAATTGTGTATTTTTATCAAGTTTTAAGAAAAGATTCATGACTATTTTCTGTCTGAAATAATTTGTTTTGTTGACGAATACTCTGAAGTCTTTAACACAACTTCTTAGTTCAAGTTTTCCCATAGTACAGGCTTTTCTAACAACTTACTGACCGCAGAGAAGGTGGGGACTCCCGCAATATGTTGAAAAAATAAGCCACCCTCTAAGAGTGGCTCAAAGTTTTATCCAAGAATTTCAATCACCGCAGCCAGAATTTTCTTGTTGTGTCAACGCCGGAAAATACTTTTTAAGTAATAAGCTGTACCTGTTCCTTCCAGGTGTGTCGAAATCTTTTCTTGAATTGGCGCATGAACCCAGGTAATAACGAACGCTTCTACCGTGCAATATAAAACTGCCCTAGACGAAAGCTAGAGCAGTTTTTGATAGAAGCAAATTATATAGGAGACTTTTAGTGTTGTCCCCGGTTTATCCATAGTAAATACCGTTATATAATACTATTCACCTCAAATTCCATGTTTTACGCAAAAAACGAATCATCTTGAAGTTGGCATTACAAAGGTTAGAAATCAGCATGAGCCAACGTATTACAGACGACATACTCGGCTTTGAGTTTGATTTCTTGGGGAAAAAGACAAGTCTAGCGCATTACCTTTTATCAACTGACATTCAAACTAAAGCAACTAAGGAAGATTCGCTGTTAAAATACCACCAGTCGGCTAAATTAAACGAGACATACAGCTTATGATTACTCAAATGATGGTTCAACCCTCATTCTGGGTAGATTCTGGAATCAAACTCAGTAAAGTTAGGGACATACATTTGTTTAAATTTACTGAAGAATTGCAGTCTCGACTGGAAGAATTGT
The DNA here is from genome assembly GCF_013393925.1 of Nostoc sp. C057. NCBI lineage: Bacteria > Bacillati > Cyanobacteriota > Cyanophyceae > Nostocales > Nostocaceae > Nostoc > Nostoc sp. C057. The sequence continues at coordinate 2,533 of NZ_CP040289.1, forward strand.
CTGAGAAAAAGAAAGCCGGATTGCTAACAAGAGAGGAAGATGCTGAATTGGCAGGCATATTGGAACTGGATAGAATTTTTACCTTGCTCAACGCCAAAATCATTTCTGAGTCATGACGGTCAATGATCCGACCAAAAAATTAGTCAGACAAAGAGCGAAATTTCTTTGTGAATACTGTCATTCTTCAGAAGAAGCAAGTGCTGCTCTATTTTCTATTGACCATATTATCCCACAGTCTCTTAAAGGTTCGGATGACCCTGATAACCTGGCGTTAGCTTGTCAGCGTTGTAACGGATATCGCTATAATTTCACCACTGGAATTGATCCAGATACAGGACAGATGCTACCTCTGTTTAATCCACGCCAGCAAAAGTGGTCTGACCACTTTATTTGGTCAGCAGATGGTCTAAAAATTATTGGCATTAGTTCTGTAGGAAGAGCTACAAGTAATCGTTTAGACCTCAATGATGAACGTCATAATGAAGGCTCTATTGTCAAAGCTCGTCGTCTTTGGATTAAAGGTGGTTGGCATCCACCGGATGAAGACCCACGACAAGTAAAAGAGTTTTGATTTGCAATTTCTTTAACTATAGAAGTGCATCGCTCAAGCAGGGCGTAGTCCATCACCTAAGAGCAATCGATTCTCATGAGTGATTGCCAAAAGCCCTGCTGTTGACAGTACAGGTAGTGGGCTTGAGTAATCTCCAAGTAAGAGATGGAGTTTTTCAAGTAAAAAATATATGAGTAATACTGAATTTCATCCTTGCCCAATCTGTTCGACCCCAACTCGATATTTTTCAAGATATCCACGTGCAGTTTGCAATGATTGCTATAGCAAACCAAGTGATGCTCAGGGACGAAAATTGAGTTTTTTTAATAGCTCAATGAGTGGAGGATTTGAGGGAATTATAACTGAAACTAAAGAGAAGTACGAAAGCCATATTTGCTATATTGATGGGGTAAAATGCTGCGCTGGTGAAGCTCGATTTGGCGGGATTGTGATTGAAACGATGATAAATGATAATTTTTCTAATCACTAGGAAACCATATTTAGATTATTAATTAATACCCAGTATTTGACTGTGGTCTATCAGATTAGGTGCGATTGCGCCCCATCAAATGGGAACCATGTTATGTAATTGCGTTCCTCGGCACCATGAAATTATTGCATTTTCTCAAATCCAGACCAGTCATTACAGCAGTTCCGGCTGTTATGAGGTACAGTAGCAGCAATTAGCAAACCAGTTTCTTAAATGTTGAGGATTTATTAAGTCGAGTGCAACTGATATTAGTTTATCAACCATTTCTGTTGTAGTTGGAGCAAAACTGCGTAAAAAAGATTTAAGTTGTGACCACCATAATTCAATTGGATTAAAATCGGGAGAATATGGGGATAAACAAATAACTGAAGCGCCGACAGCTTCAATCATTGGCACAATTGAATCGATTTTATGTGCGGATAAATTATCCATAACTACCACTGCTCCTGACCATAACTCTGGCACTAGAAACTTCTCAATAAATAATTCAAAAGCTTCGCCATCCATTGAATTATTCATTGTCATTAATGCAACTACTTTTTTAATACTAATTGCTCCAATTACTGTAACTTTTGATCCCCGATAGAAGGGGTTAAGAGAGTAAGCTCTTGTTCCCATTTGTGAACGGGCATGAGTCCTTGTTAAACCAAGTAAAACGCCAGTTTCGTCCAAAAATACTAAATTTTCTGGCTCTATATGTTTGACCTTTTCCCAAAAATCTAATCTTAAATTCAGGACTTTCTCCGTGCCTGCTTGGGTACTCCGCTTTGTTTTTTTTTCCGATTTAATCCTAATTTCTGTAACGCCCGACACATTGCACTACGACCTACCCAATTACCAGTCTTATCTGCGAATAATTCACACAACTCTATCAATGTTGCATCAGGATGTGATTCAACTAATTCTCTCAACTCTATGTCAGCATTTGTTAGATGACTAAATTGTGGCTTTCCTCGTGGCTTGCATTGTAAATTTCCTTCAACTTTTTGTTGTTTTACAAGCTTTTGGACTAAACTCTTTGAGACGGAAAATATATTAGCTACTTTTCTGATTGAGATGTTTTTCTGAAGATGTGCCGCAACTATTTTTTCTCGAAAATCGACAGAGTATGACTTCATTTAAAAATATTTATATTTTAATCTAGTGTACCTTATAACAGACGGAAGTGCTGTATAGTTTTAGCGATTGCAGTAAATATCACTGTCATTGATGTACATTCTTCTAGTTCAAATTTTCCCATAGACAAGAGTACAATTACTCAGTTACAACCACAGATTAAACTTGTTCACACACTGACTGGGCATAAAAAAGTGACTTTTGGTGTTCGAGCAGTTGCGATTAGCTCTTCGGGGCAAACCCTGATTAGTGCAGGTAGAGATGATACAATTAAATTCTGGAATTTACGTACTGGGAAATTACTGCATAGTTTAGACGCTCACTCAGATGGTATTACTTCAATAGCTATTAGTCCAGATGGCAAGCAGATTGTAACTGGTGGGATAACCACCCCAACAATGAAGGTTTGGGATTTACGCACTTTCCTTATGCTAAAGGGCGAAAGTGGGCATACCCAACCAGTAGAAACTGTTGCGATTAGTTCAGATGGTAGATTGATTGCTAGTGGCAGTGACGATGGCACAATCAAGCTTTGGGATTTACACACGCTTAAGTTGCTTGATACCATTACTGGACACTCAGGATTTGTGAGTAAAGTTGCATTTAGCCCTGATATGCAAACCCTTGTAAGTGCTGGAGGTGGCGATGATAATACAATTAGGCTGATTGATTTACAAACCAAAAAAACCCGCCATATTCTCAAAGGACACAAAACTGGAGTTGATGCTATTGCCATTACTCCAGATAGTAAAAAGCTTGTTAGTGGTAGTTTTGGTCAGCTAGTTTCTCGAAATCGTGCGATTAGTACCCTGAAGTTATGGAATCTTCAAACTGGAAAACTGCTGCATGAGTTTACTGATAATTTTAGTTCAGTTGAATCGCTTGCCATCAGTCCCGATGGAAAAATTCTCATCTGCGGCAATTATGATGGCAGTATTAAACTGTGGAGCTTAGAGACTTTAAAACTATTGCATACCTTTCAAGATGGTTCCAGTTCTGTTTTAGGGCTTGCTTTGAGTTTGGATGGTAAAACCCTCGTTAGTAGCAATGAGGATAGCATTATACATATTTGGCAAATTAAATAACTGCATTTGCGCTATTTTGGGTGAATGGGAACTCCTAAAAGGAGAAGCTGGTTAGGGATACAGAACTTAACTTTAACTATCGATATTCTCGTTTAAAAAGTAAGTACGACTAATTTCAAAGTAAAATTTTCACTAGTTTTTGGAGTTGCTAGGGAAGCCCAGAATAAAGGTAGTATCTGAAGATGATGGAATCCCCAAGAAGTTATTACGATGCTGAGTTTGGACAGATTATATTGGAAGATAACTATTGGACTTTAGCACAATGTGCTGTTTTGGGCGATCGCCGTGTACGGATTTGTGTGGATTTTGAACAGGGGCAGATTGGAGAACTTTCATCACTTCAGCGTGAAGCTATTCGGCAAGCCCTAGCCTTGCCACCCGATGTGTTACGCATTACTGCTCCTCTGGTGCTGCAAAATTATGATGTATATCGTGACATGATTGGAGATGAGTCAATGCCTGTGTTGGCTAATCCGATTCAGGTCTGGGAGCAGGTCACTTTCTCATATATCTATGTGGAGTATGACCTAGATATTGCTACTTTTAAGTTGATAGCTGAGTGTGACTGGGAGCCAGAACACGGCTTAGAAGTGCGCTTTCGCAATGGAGTAGCAGACGATGTAGATCAGATAGGTGAAACAGGACGGTAAAGACTATATAGCTTGGCAAAAAGCCGTGGTGAATTGAAGCATCGCGCTTATATACTGCGATCGCTGCCAGAGGAACAAAATATCGATTGCCTATTGAACGTTTCCTAGCTGTTTTGTAGTACCTATGGATAGATATCCTATCTCTTTTGACTGAATATGAAAGTGGATTTACCTAACCAAAAGTGCAACAGTTACAACAGTCAAACATTTAGGGAAACGAAATGGTAATTATCTAGTGTGCCAAATCGACACACTAGTAGTCGTGCATTGTTAATTTTCGTATGTTGCTAGAAATTATTCCTTTTCCTCTTTCCCAATCAGAGATAGTAATGCTAGATTTCCTTTATTTGCAAGGTGATTTATGAACAAAGGTGAATTAGTAGATACTGTAGCAGCAAAGACCAACATCACAAAAAAGCAAGCCGATGAAGTCATTAGTGCTTTTTTGTCAGTCGTTACTGAGGCTGTAGCCAATGGGGACAAGGTAACGCTCATAGGGTTTGGGTCATTCGAGAGACGCGATCGCTCAGAGCGCGAGGGGCGTAATCCTAAAACCAATGAGCCAATGACAATTCCAGCGACCAAAGTGCCTGCGTTTTCTGCTGGAAAACAGTTTAAAGAAAAAGTAGCGCCATAGATGATATTGCTTTACCACTAGCAATCCAATCGCTGCAAAACCGTAGCCTTCGCTGTTCTCAAGACAGCATAGGGCAACGAAAAGTTATTCAAGAGGTTAGTTATGACAAAAGAATACATGGAGTCTTTAGAGACAATTGTTGATCAATTAACATTAGCCGCAGTTCTAGAAATGTTAGAACGAATCAGTCATAAAAAAGCAGAAAATCTCAGAAATCATTGGAAAGATGAGGCTTCTGCAAAGCTTTGGGATAAAGCTGCCAGACAGATAGAACAGATGAATATTGATGTTTAATTAAAAATTTGGTTGTATTGCAAAGCTGTAACGTTGCCTTACAGCCTTTCTCAAGACGGCGCTGTTCGCATTAGGGTATCCTGCGGCAGACGGTGGCGCAGCTATCCCTGTATTAAATAGAAGTTTTCCTGCACTAATCTATACTTTGATTAACGTGTAATTCGAATCCTTATGAGCTGCTTTGACTTTTTGCCCAAAACCAGTATCATCTGAAATTTTATGCGAAGAATTATTATTGGAGTTATGGGGAGAGGAGAAAATGCGACAGCAAATGATTTACAAGATGCTTATATATTAGGTCAAGAAATTGCTAAACAAGGATGGGTTTTACTCACTGGTGGTAGAAATGTAGGGGTAATGGATACAGTAAATAAAGGTGCAAAATCTGCTGATGGTTTAACTATTGGTATTCTTCCAGGTGAAAATCAGGATGGTATGTCCTCTTGGGTGGATATTGCTATTTTCACAGACATGGGTAATTCTAGAAACAATATTAACGTTCTTACCAGTGATGTGGTAATTGCTTGCGGAATGGGTGCAGGAACCGCTTCAGAAATTGCTCTAGCTTTGAAGGCAAATAAGCAAGTAATTTTGTTGAATAATGATCAAGAAAGTAAACTTTTCTTTAAAAAACTGTCGCCAGAAAATGTTTATATTGTGGAGAGTGTGGAGCAGGCAATCGCTACTGCCAAAATAATTTTATCTTAGTTACGAATTAGTGAATCAGTAAAGTCTTCTCAAATTGGGAGGCTCTCGAATTGATTGGGTTTAAATCCCCATCTGTTGCGTTAGCTTCCCGATATTTAAATTATATTCCGGATCAGACTGCTCCAAGGGAGTGTATGTATAAAAAAGAAAACAACATTCCCAAATGATTAACCAAATTACCGCTTTAGAATCTTGTTGGCATATTTCTCCTGAGTGGGGTCAGACCATGCCTCCAGTAGCAGTAAGAATGTTAGAAAAAGTTTTGTTGCCAATCTCAGACTTGTCAGGCTACTGCTGTGGTGTTCAGTGGGAAAGAGAGCAATGGATTTATGCAATTGTTTGCCAGGGTGAAACTCTCTACTTAGCTGAACAAGAGTTTCATAGAACAAATTTACTAGAAAAGTCCACTGTTTCCACTCCAGCTTTTGAATTGGGGGACATAGTTGAGGTTGATTTCGGTGAACAGCCGACACGCCGTATTATTCAAGGAATTTTTAGCCTCAAAGATAATTGGCTTTATGGGGTAGAGTGGCGCTCTCCAATTTTAGAAGAAGTGTCTGCCCAAAGCAGAACAATATGGCTTGCTGATGTTGATTTAGTCAATGTTAGTGTATGACGATTATCAGTTGCGACAAAAGAGCAGTACCAAGTTAACTACCAATTTGGGTTATTAATTTAACGTTACTGATTTTATTAGCTACTTTTAATTAGTTCTCTGGGCATCATAAGTATTATATAGTGATTATTACTACAGATGTTCCAGAAAATTCCCTTTGTTGTAATTAGCATTCTATTTCTAGCTCAAACGGCGTTACCTGTTTTTGCCAACAATCTTACCGCTACAGTTGTAAGCGTCGGTGACGGTGACACCATACGGGTGAGAACGGGTAACAAAACTGTGACTGTTCGCCTCGCTTGCATTGATGCACCAGAGATGAAGCAAAATCCTTGGGGACAACAATCATCAGCAAGACTCAAACAATTGCTCCCAGTAGGACAAGCAATCACCATACGCGCTGTAGAAACTGACAAATACAAGCGCTTAGTTGCAGAGGTGTTTGTTGGTAATCGCAGTGTCAACGTGAGTATGGTGCAAGAAGGACAGGCTGTAGTGTATCGTCAGTATCTCAAAGGTTGTGCAGAGTCTAAAGATAGCTTGTTGCAAGGTGAAAACACCGCTAAACAACAGCGTTTAGCTTTTTGGAGTCAGGCTAATCCTATGATGCCTTGGGACTTCCGCCACAGAGCTACCCAAAAGACAACTTCACAACCCATCCAACCGCAGCAAAAGAATAACTGCGATCCCTCTTACCCAGATTTTTGCATTCCAAAGAATTCACCCGATTTGGATTGCCGAGATATCACGCAAAGAAGGTTTAGAGTCTTGTCGCCTGACCCTCATGGTTTTGACAGAGATGGAGATGGAATTGGGTGCGAAAAATAAAAAACTTTGAGTAGTGCAAGTCTAAAACTTGATAAAGAATTAGGGTTTTCTACAAATGTTCACTTTATCTCAAGTTAATTTCGGAGTTAGACCAACTGGATTGATTGAAATCAAATTAATTGGAACTCTTTATCTAGTTTTAGGAGTTATCTATGTAACTTTAATGCTCGGCTGGTTAAGTCAAAGGAAAAATACATTAACAATTCCTATTTTAACAATTTACATTATCCAAGGAGTATTAGCACCAATTTGTCTATTTTTGTGTGGAATCATATTAATTATGCAAGGTTGGCGATTAGATCCGCTTATTCAATTTGAACAGTTTCTTCTATTATTATTAATTATTTATTTGAGTTTTAAAGATATAATAATTAACTTTATTTCGAGAAATTGGTAAGGTAAGAGTCCAATTGCGCTTTTGTATAGTTACCTAGCAATTATACGCCTCTACTTTGTGCCCTCCTTCCCTGCTGGCTCGTGGAAAGCCGCTAGTTTTTACAGTAATGCTCCTGTTTACTGCCAACTCTAACAGTGCGTCTGTAAGGTTTAATCGCGGCAATAATTTCTATACTTTCCGTAAGAGCGATTATCTATTCTCTACTGCGGCGATCGTTTTTATCTTGGCGACCTCATAATCATCTTACAGCTACCGTCCTCATAACGATTCAAGTTAAATCGTAATAATTAACGCCGGGTATACCCCGGTTTTTTACTATTAACTTATCCGCGCATCTCCATCAAGTTACCTGAAGCATAACGCCGTAATCCGTAATAAAACACACCTGTACCTATTAATAATACTGGGATTCCACCAGCAATAGCTAGTAAAGTATGTATTAAAGATAACTGTCGTAACGCTTCGATAGGTAAATAAGTAACGAACCCAGCCGGAATTGCCATGTACAATAGCAACTTCACCCAACCCTCAAACAAAGTTGCTGGATAAGTACTGAAGGTAAGCAGAGCGTTGCGCCATTGCTGCGTTAGTCCTTCAGAATTACCAAGGTAAAATTAATCGTTCCAGAATCAAGACGCTCAAATAAAGGTATTGCCCCTCAAGCAATCGTGTACAAGCAAGCGTATGCGATTGCTCTGGCATTGCTCAAGAGTACTGAAGGCAAAGCTTGAGCTACCGGAGCAACTACGCAGAAAATAGATTACTGCTGGTGAGAGCCATTCTTAAACCTTACCCGGATTTTCAAAGCTAGTTAAGTAGTTTCAGATTTCGGTTTCTTATTTCTACGGCAATGAATTCTTTGTGAGTTTTACTTGGCCTTGAGAAACTTAACCGTAAGAGTCTTTGAACAGGTGTTGTGTTTCTTCAGTTGACGCAGGCTGAAAGCGATCGCTTTCACCTTTGCTTGGTGTAGCCTTATGGTTGACACCAGTATATTAGTAGTATTATCATGTCAACTGGCGAGCGCAGTGAAAATAAAATTAAAGTAAAAATGAATATCACAGTAGATGTAACACCCATCGCTGCGTTTAGGTGGAATGAAGAAAATGCCCAAAAACTTAGGGAGCTAAGAGACAAAGCTGGATATAGTAGACAAAAGCTATCTGATGCTGTGGGAGTTTCTGTGGCTTATATTCAGCAGCTAGAGACTCCTCATGTCTTTATTAACAAACCAAAAAAACCAACTCAGATGACTGTTAGTACAGAAATTCTAGAGAAACTTTGTGCTGCTTTAGATGGGGATATCACTTCACTTATTTGGAACATAGATTACAACGGTTAAGAGAATATCTACTACGCGTACCAGTAAAAGGTGATTGACAACCACTGGTGAGCGTAGTAATATAGTAATCATAAGAGAGGAGACGAGCGCGATGCCTCTTTTGAAAAACAAAGAAGCGCTCAACCCCAAACCCAGATTTGATCAACACAAAACATAGATTTGAGAAACAAGAACCTCCCGTCGTATAGCACAAGGTACGCCAGGTAAAGTCGGCTGGGGGAGATACTCAAGATCACTCAATAAATCCACTCATACTGCAATCAGGGCAGCCGCTCAATACCTTCTCTAGAGCCTTGTGCTGTGAATTCTTGCTAGAAAATAACTGAAATTCAGAAATATGAGGCTACGCCGAATCTTTTTGAGAGCGTTGCGGTAAACCACAACGTTGTTCACACAAAACAAAAGGCGATCGCTCACCGTGGAAAGTCTGCGATCGTCTTTTTACCCATTTAAGAGGTATTTCTAATGATGACACAAAGTTTAGCCCCTGCGCCAACAAAAGATCCACTAACCACACAGGATCGCCAAATCATTGCAACCATCATCAATCAGTCGGACTACTCAAAAGAGTGCAAGCCCGAAGATGTAGTGACTATCTGGATCAACAGTGATTATATCGTGTGGGTGAAAATGATCCACGGCTATGCTCGTTACCATAAAAAATCTTTCAAACGCGCTGTTGCAGAGGTAAAAGCGAGTCTTTCTGCTCCAGTAGAGCGCAATCATAAGGAAGATGAGGAATTGAAACAAGCTTCTGAGAAAATAGGCTTGTTAGGTGATTGTGATTGGCTATCGTTAAGCGTCCAGTACTATCCTGACAAGGTAATTGGTCACGCTGGTTGCTACACTTCGCAGAAGCCTCAACTATTAACCCCGCTTGCTGAATGGGATTTCACCCTGCCAAAGTGGAATATGCCTGCTGCTATCTGCCCAGACTGCGAAGGACATGGGTGCGGAAACTGCTCCTATCGCGGGACTCGTGCAGAAGACTTGTGCGAACCAGTGGACAACTATCGTTTGATGTATGTGGGTAAGACTAACATCGAGACTGCTCACAACGTATATCTAGATGGTGAATTCTTGGGAATTATCTTCAAGGTCAGAAATGCTGATGAGTTATGGGAAAACGACCCTAAAACTTATTATTGGCGGTGTGGCGATGGAGTGCAGCATTGGAGCGTCAAGGAGGCTGTTGAATCTTTTTCCATAGCTCCGGCGACTAATAAAGTACCACAGGTTAGCTTAGAGTTGGCGGTAGCGTAAAATTAAAGAAATCTGAATAGTGGACAGGACAAATTAGAAAAACTGTCCACTTACTGATTTGAAAACGAGATCCTTTATTTAAATATAAAGATAGAAGCAAATCTGAAATTTTTGCGCGTTCAAACATTCCGTTGGCATCAGTTCAAACTTGAAGAGATAATACGATGTTTCAAGCTTTACCAGAACCAGTTACTTTTGAAGAATTTCTAGAGTGGAAACCAGAAAATGGCAGATATGAACTATACAAAGGAGTAATAGTAGAAATGCAACCAACAGGAGAACATGAGCTAGTTAGAGCATTTTTGATTAGAGAACTCAATTTTGAGATTCGCAGGTTTAATCTAGCTTATACTATTCCTGGTCAAGTATTAGTCAAATCAGTTGATAGGAAATCTGGTTATATTCCAGATGTATTAGTATTGAATCTTCCTAACTTGGTCAATGAACCCCTCTGGAAAAAAGCATCAACAGTTACTCAAGCAGAATCAATTCCATTAGCCGTGGAAGTTGTAAGTACAAATTGGCGTGATGATTATTTCCTTAAATTTGGTGAGTACGAGGAAATTGGGATTCCAGAATATTGGATTGTTGACTATGCTGCTCTTGGTGGAAAGCGGTTTATTGGGAATCCTAAACAACCGACAATATCAGTTTATGCTTTAGTCGAAGGTGAATATCAAGTTACTCAATTTCGAGGAAATGACCGGATTCAATCACCTACTTTAAGAGAGCTAAATTTAACTGCTGAACAAGTTTTTCAAGCTGCTTTAGGACAGTATTGATTTCTGCAAGCCGCACACTCGTGACTTCCAGTCATGAGTTAGGCGATCCATATTTCTATATTTAGATGCTTGTGTATTATGGTAAAATCATTGTAGCGAAATATTAAAAGACAAATGCAGAGAGCGTTTAAAGTTACACTTATCCCTAACCACAACCAACAAGTCTTAATTAACAAGACAATTGGTTGTGCAAGATATGTGTATAACCGCTTTTGGCACTAAGACAAGAGTTATATGCCACGGAGCAGAAGACTTTAAACTACAATGCTTGTAGCCAGCAGCTAACTCTACTCAAAAAGGAGATTGAGTGGTTAAATGTTGTAGATAAATTTGCTCTGCAAAACTCACTCAAGAATTTAGAGACGGCATACAAAAAGTTTTTTACTGACTTGAAGAAGTCTAAAAATAAAAAAGGTGTCGGTTTCCCCAAGTTCAAAAAGAAGCATGGTTGCAAGCAGTCTTACAAAACGAATCTTACTAACGGTAACATCCAGGTAATAGAGAATCGTTTAAAGCTTCCGAAGTTAGGATGGATAAAGTTTCACAAATCACAAGATATTAGCGGGAAGCTTACAAACGTTACGATAACCCGGACTTCTGAGGGTATTTATATTGCTAGTATTTTGTGTGAAACTGAGATAGAGAAATACCCTCAAGTCACGCAAAATATTGGATTAGATTTAGGTATCAAATCTTATCTGGTTACTAGCGATGGTGAAGTTGTAGAAAATCCTAAATATTATAGAACCCAGAAGAGGAAGTTACGCGCATCTCATAAAAAACTATCTCGCAGTCAGAAAAGTAGTAGCAATCGAGTCAAAGCGAAAAACAAGCTGGCTCGTACATACCAACGCATTACCAATCTCAGAGATGACTTTTTGCACAAGTTGTCAACTCGATTAATTAAAGAAAACAGCATTATCTGTATAGAAGATTTACGAGTTGCCAATATGGTGAAAAACCATAAATTAGCCCTGAGTATTTCAGACGCTAGCTGGTCAAAGTTTGTCGCCATGCTTGAATACAAAGCTCTGTGGCATGACAGAATCGTACAGAAAGTTGGCACCTTTTATCCCTCATCTCAGACTTGTAATGACTGTGGTTTTATCAACCCATTGGTTAAGGATTTAAAGTTGCGCGAATGGTCTTGTCCTAATTGCACTAATTACAACTTGAGGGACAAAAATGCAGCGTTAAATATTTTGAGTGAAGGGTTGAGAATTCTAACAGCGAAAAGCGGGGGTGTTAATACTGCTGGGGTTTCCCCAGCAACCCCCCGACTTTTCAAGACAGCAGCCGTCGGTGCGCCGGATGCTATATACGCCTGTGGAGAACTTGTTAGTCCTGAATTTCTTCAGGCAAAGATCGTTGAAGCAGGAATCACGCGACTTTAAGTCGTGTGAGGTTCAATAAGACTAATACTTTCCAAGTCAACGAAAGCGATTTTGGTATTGGTATAAACTATCCTTTGCAATTTGTCCTTTGAATGACCCAAAAATTTTATAGTCTGTTTGTTGAGCATTATCTTGAAGGCTTGCTTTCACCATTAGGTAGCGTAGAAATTAGTGGCGTAATAACCGGTTCAGAAAGGCGGGGAATTGTTCTGTTTTTTCCGAAAGGGACAATCCAAACCGAAAGACACTCACTTGGATTACTTGCTAAAGTTGCTCAAAGTGATTGTTCAATAGAAGTTTATTATGAGCAAATTGGTGAAACAGAAGTCCGAAGCTGCCTACATAAACTTTTAAATGTCTTTTCAACTTTGAACTGTCGGGCATCGGCAGAAGGAAAAACTTTAGATGATGATGATGATGATTTACCTCGTTTGTGGATTTTAGTACCATCAGCTTCGCCAGATTTACTCAAAGGTTTTGGCGCACAATTAGAGCTAGAAAACTGGTCTACTGGAATATACTTTCTGCCTAATGTTTTTAGAATTGCAATAGTAGCTATTAACCAACTACCAGTTACTTCAGAGACGCTATGGTTGAGGCTTTTGGGACGGGGAAAAGTACAAATTCAAGCAGTAAGTGAACTGGTTGCCCTTCCACCAGAGAATCTTATCCGCCGTAATATTCTTGAAATGGTTTACAGATGGCGTATCAGTGTGATGACGCAAACAGATTTAACCGAAGATGACCAGGAGTTAATTATGAATTTAACAGAAGCTTATCAAGAAGCAAGAGCGCAAGCGGTACAAGAAGGAATAGAGCAAGGAGTACAACTTGAACGCCGTCAGGTTGTAGAAAACTTGTTGAGATTTCGGTTTGGTTCTGTGGATGAAGAACTCTCAAGAGTGGTCGATAATTTGTTGCAGTTAGCACCAGATGACTTTGCAAGATTTTTACTGGAATTGTCTAGTTTATCTCGTGAAGAGTTGTTAGCAAGATTTAATTCACACGAATAACCTGTAACTACAAATAATTAGTAATAAAAAGCGCTTTTGTGAAATCAAGAGCGCTGTTTTATTGGCTCTACGCTTCACATATCACAATTAAACGGCTGCGCCAATGCAAAAGTGAAAATGCTTTTAGTACAAACAAATGAACCCTCAAGAAACATCGGATTTACTTGCTGCTTTGATGCGCCAAGAGGAACTACTTAAACACTTGGTTGCTTCGATTCACGCTCTCCTCGTCAGTCATTCTCGCTGAAGACCGCAACGACAAAACAACCCCAACTAAAGCTTTACCCTACCAATTAATTACTCACCTGAAGTAGTAAAAGCTGTAAATAACCCAACTCTCAAAGAAACAGAGAAAAAGAATGCCATTTGGCTAATTCTCAAGAAACATTTGCAAGAATAAAGTTGTAAAGGGATATGTTACACATCGGATTCAATAAAGAAGATAACTGTTTTCATGGAAACACAGATGAGGAGCTTGAATCTATCTGGCGTTCGAGATATGATCCTAAACTTATTAAAAAGCGCGAATCTATGGGTGGCGGAGAAATTCAGAAACTTAAGCAGCAACGATTAGCGATTGTTGCTGAATTAATTACTAGAGATATGAGAAAAAATGGCGAGATTGAGTAGGCGATAAAATGTGAGTCAAATATGACACCTGGAATTCCTTGTCCAGATGGTTTGAAGCAGAACTACTCAAGCAAATTAACGGGCAAGAAAGGCAATAAAAACTAATTATTAACCTATGATTAAGGCGCTTTTGTTTTCACAGAAGCGCTGTTTTATTGCTCTACACTCCACATATTAGAACTTAACGGCTGCGCCAATGCGAAAGTGAAATGTATTGGTATTGAACAATGAACCCTCAAGAAAATTCTGAATTACTTGCTGCTTTGATGCGCCAAGAGGAACTACTCAAGCAGTTAGTCGCAGCAATCAATAAACCAAAACTGGGATTGCACTCTGAAGCTGGCAATTGCAAAATCTACTGCAATCGTCAGCACGGAGGATTGTGGTACACACTCAATGGTGAACCGAGTGATGTCCCTCAAACTGCCTTAACTGGATATCTTAAAGAACTACGTTTTGAGAATACAGAACGCCGCAAAAAAGAAACCTGCAAGTTACTAATAACTATGCAAGCAGACCGGACATATATCTTAGAATCAGGCTACGATACCCATTTTTCAAAGTGCATACTTGCAGCGATCGCAACTTTGACCCCACAACAATTATATTCTCCCATCACACTACAGCCGCACCCTGGGACGACAGATGAAAACGTGTTGTTCTGTCGGATATGGGTAGAGTCGGAATTAGTGATGGCATCTTACAACGAGCAAACAGAGTGGCGAGAGGTCAGTAAACAGGCTTTGGCTGTAACAAAAGCTGCGAATGAGATAGCGTTTTAACGAAGTCGGAAATAGAGTTTGGGCAATTGTAATTAGAAGTTGCTCAAACTTTGTCTACAGCTAACAGTGCTGTTTAATCAATCACAAATAATTAGCGATGACTACAACAATCGTTCACCCTAGTATCGAAAACTTACAGCAGTTTTCTGACTTATTCGACATTGAGAAATTATTGCAATCTGAAGGAATTCTGCCGTGGCTTCTAGCAAATGGCTGGAACTACGACGATGAATCCTGTTTGATTGCCAATATTATCGATGAGTCAACAAGTCTTGATGAAGTTTTGAACTCTGAAGAGTTTGATTTTAATGCTCTGTCAGATGAATCAAAGGAAAAATTAAATCAGATTATCCGTGAAAAACTCTCCAGTCAAACTGATTAAATCTGACTGGAGAGAAAAATCGATTCCACAAAAGATTATCACACACTCTAGTTTAATACTAATCAGATGGAATTAAATTTGATTAAAGTCTACGACTCAACGCTTTTAAGCTCCTCAAAAGTTTACCAAATTAACGGTACGCTTTCACGATACTTGGGTGATGAAGGTACTATCCAACATCCACAGTATCTATTTTTGCCTTTGCCAAATCAAAGGAAAAAAGCCAGCTTTCGACTAAATCGAAACAAACTCATGACTCGCTGTTATGAGGTCGAAGGCATGGTCTATGAGAAGCCTGCGGTACAGGATAATTCACAGCAACTTCAGCTATTTTAAGCCATGTCCATACATAAACCACCAGTCATTAAAAGACATGTTCGCCTGCAAAAAAGCTCTACAAAAGTAATCTATAGAGCTACTACAGACATTCACAAGTTGAGAAATCACCACAAAGAAAGCTTCGCTTAATCGAAAGTGAAAAATAATGATTGAGGTCAATAATCATGGTACAAGCAATTGACAACCCTATCGCTGCAAATTTTCTGACTGATGCAGTAGTCGAGCGCCACAATTTCTCACAGTTAAATAAAACCCGTATTCGCTTCCGCATTCAGCTAAAGAAAAGTACAAAGTCTGCTGCTCCTAAATGGGCAGATGTCTTAAAAGCTGAAGTTTCTGAAATTGAATCAGACCTCGTTAAAGTTACAAATTCCGAAGTTGGGTTACGCGGAATCAAGGTTTTCAAAAAGCTTGATGAAGCTGCTGCACAACTGAGGCAAGAGATTGCTTCAGTTCAAGAATGGATGTCTGCTGATACTGGTGATTGGATTTGTCCTATTGATTTGGCTCCACTCGTTTGGAATCAGTTAATCAATATCAGAGATAATATCGCCCCTGGTTTACGCAATCAATTAAAAGCTGATTACGAAGCGGGACTTATTGATTACCAAGAGCGAATTGATCAGTTCCTCTCACTTAATACTTGGGAATTAGCACAGGATAAGCAAGAGTCAGTCAAAGCAAACTTGTTAAGAGCATTCCCAACTCTCACTGACCTCGAAGACTATTTGCAGGTCGTCATTGGTCGCCCAGTGATTATCCCGGCATTGTCCGAACAACTGAACCAACAGCAAGCCGAATGCCTTGACCAAATTACGCGATTCATCCAACAGTATGACCAAAATCTGGAGCAAAGGCTGCGGGAATCTGCGATCGCTGGCGGTGAACAACTCGCCGCGCAGCTTCTCTCTGAACTAGCCGATTGGGAGCCAGGACGGAAGCCCGTACAGTTTAAAAAGAAGATGCAACGCCATCTGATGAAGGTTCAGGTACTACTAGCGAATGCTGACCCGGAGGCTGGCAGCAGCTTGGAGGCGATGATGGCGCACTTGGACTCTATCGTTAACGATCCGGCAATTGAGTCGAAGAATCTGGGTTCAGATACGCGCAGTCTTTTGCAGCAAAAAATGCAAGAGATCCGTATCAAGTTGTTAGATGAACAACGCAATCTACAATCACTTGCGGCTGACGATGTGGGTTTGTCGAAAGCTACCGTGATGTCGTTTAAGTTCCGGTAAAAAACAGTCTTGGGCGAGTGTGCATTCGCTCAAGACTAGCACTTTAAACGAAAAATCCATATACATATACACCTCAAAAAGAATCCCGCACTTTTACTATAGGGACAAAATTCTCATGTCACACTTTTCTAAAATAGCAGTCAAGTTTAAAGACCAATCCTGTTTAGTTGAAGCCCTTCAACGCTTGGGTTTTTATCCTCAAGTTCACGAGCAGCCAGTTAATTTGTACGGCTGGCGAGGAGATAAAAGAGAAGAAGTAGCCCACATAGTCGTACCCCGCAATCAAATTAGTCGTGTCAGCAATGATTTAGGATTTTGGTTCAACGGTACAGATTATGAATGTTTAATTTCCGACTACGACCGACACAATGGACAAGCGCTTTCAGGTTTTGGCTTAGGCACACAGTTTATCTTAAAACTGCAATTACATTACATCAATTTATACCTACCAAAGATTGCTTCGCAAATTGGTGGTGAAGTAGTAGAAAGCACAACAATCGGTTCATTAACTACTGTTCGTGTGTCGCTGCCAACTCAAACTATACGAAGATAAATTATGTCTCATTTTTCAACAATCAAAACTCGACTAAGCAATCGTCAGTGTTTAGTTCAAGCCCTAGAAGATTTGAATCTTTCACCCCAAGCTTACGAAATGCCACAGCCATTGCGAGGTTATTACGGCGATTCGCAAGGTCAAACTGCTGAAATTATAGTTCAAGGTCGCACAATAAAAGCCCGTGCAGACATCGGATTCAAGTGGAATCAGTCAAACGGCGTGTACGAGGTAATCCACGACAGTTACGAAACAGTTCCGAAGCTGGGCAAAGACTTTTTCAGCAATAAACTAATGCTGGCTTATGGTAAGCATTTGGTTCGTGTCAAAGCTGCCGAGTTACAAGAAAAATTTGGTGAATGTGCGATCGCCGAAGAAACTAGCGGCACTGTGCAAACTCTACGGCTGACTTTTGCCGGACATCAAGAAGTTAAACAATTTGCACGGAGATAAATTATGGAACGCTCAATATTGATTCATTTTGACAGCGCTACAGGTGAAGTTCGTGTGGAGGCTGAGGGCTTTGAGGGCTTGAGTTGTTTGTCAGCAACCCAACCGTTTGAAGAAGCACTTGGTGTTGTGGAGGGCGATCGCACTTTCAAAGAAGAGTCAGCCCCACAAATCCGTAATACTAGTACCCATCAACAGTACCAGCGTCAATAATAGAAGGAGTATTAAGAGATTCAGATATGAAAAAATACGAGATACATACAGGGCAGACAAACTGGCCATGTTTAGTTGCAATTGCATTATCTGAAGCTGGCGCACAACCAACAGGCAACGGATTTTCATCTGACTTAGAACCCTTACAAGCAACTGACTTGCAACAGGCTTTGTCAATAGTTTGCCCACAAGCGCAGGTGAAACTTAAGAATTAGCAATTAGTTCTGTTATTGTTTCAGACTCCCAATGCATAAGCTTTTGGGGGTCTTTTTTGAACTCACTTGCTGTTTCTTCCCCAGGCATAAAAGGCTACGCCAGTTCATAAGTGAAATATCTGGATAATTGACATGAAACTCTCAAATCTGCTCTCTACACTCGATTCACAAATACCCATTGCTGCTGTTGATGTGCTATCTCCTGATGAAGCGACGATTATTCAGTGGCTGACTACTGAAGCTAACAATAAGCTTTCATGTCCGGTGTTCTTCTGGAATCTGGGAGTATCAACATTGGAGCAATGTTTAATCGCAGCAGATGGGGGATTGGTGTTTAAGCCAGTGCCAGAGTATAAGAAACCACAACATGCTGATCCATTGTTATATGTGTTTGATTACATTGCGAATTTTAGCGCTGATGGAATCTTTATCTTAGGTGACATTCACTCGTTTATTGGTAAAAATTCGCCTTCATTATCTTGGGAGATTGTTAGTAAGATAAAAAATCTCTACCATCGTCTCAAACCGACTGATAAACGCATTGTGCTGCTGGGTCAAAACATTCAATTACACGAGTCACTTGTACGCTTAATCCCTTACTGCGAAATTCCTCTGCCAGGAGTTGAGCAAATACTACTTCATATCAATTCTTATTTGCATGACCTACAACAGTCTGCTATTGAACAGGAATTGACTTTTACAATTTCCCTCAACAAGAGTGAAATTGAATCTCTCTCTCGTGCTGCCTTGGGATTAACTCTGGAGGAAATTAGCGACTTCCTGCGGTTAACTGTCAAACATAATCTAACATCAGATGGGATTTTAATTGATAGTAATTTCATACCCCAAGCAGGGCAAACGCATCTAAATATTGACGAGCCTGAATCAGGGCGAAATACACCAAGACTCAAACTACATAAGGCTTTGAGGAAATTAAATCTCACTCGTTATAAAAATGATAATCATTACGAGGGGGGAGTTAGAGGCAGCCGACGGCTGCCTGAGCTTTCACGGTCAGTTCTCCACTCTTCTAGCGTAGGTTTTCTCACAGTCTGATTCTCAATAGTTTTAGATTAATGACTAGGAATTATGAGAAGATCAGCACAAAGAAAAGCTCAATTTATGCGATCGCCGCCGGGAAGGACGGTTACACCATCGCCCTTCCGATCAAAGTGACTTTTACAGATGCTGTGAAAGTGAGGACGGCTGGCCTTCATTGAACGTGGTATTCTCACATTTATCAGAAAGAAGAATTACGTTCTTATTCTCCTCTCTATGAAGCTGAAACCCAAAATTACGATTGCTGACCATTTTGCGGTGATACAAGATCCACGAGTAGATCGCACCAAACGACATAAATTAATCGATATCATGACCATTGCCGTATGTGCTGTGATTTGTGGTGCGGATGGTTGGGTAGCCGTAGAGACTTATGGTTGTGCAAAGTATGAATGGTTAAAAACATTTTTAGAATTACCAAATGGGATTCCGTCCCACGATACATTTGCAAGAGTATTTGCACAAATAAATCCTCAACAGTTCCAGGAATGTTTTCTGAGCTGGATGAAATCAATACAGAAGATAACTGATGGTGAAGTTGTCGCGCTTGATGGGAAAACTTTACGTGGTTCTTATGATACAAGTAGTGACCAAAGCGCAATTATAATGGTAAGTGCCTGGGCAACTACAAATAAATTAGTGCTGGGACAAGTAAAAGTAGATCAAAAATCAAATGAAATTACAGCAATTCCAGAATTATTAAAGGTATTAGAACTGTCAGGATGTATTGTGACCATTGATGCAATTGGCTGCCAGAAGGAGATTGTGAAGCTAATCACACAGCAAAATGCAGATTATGTAATTGGGTTAAAGAAGAATCAAGGAAATCTTTATGATGAAGTAGAAAAACTATTCTCTTCAGGCATAGCTACAGGATTTGAGGGGATTGCACATAGCACGTATAAAACAGAAGAAACAGGGCATGGTCGTCATGAAATCCGCAATTACGTAATGTTCTCTCAAATTGAATCTCGGCTTAACCCAGATTCAATTTGGTCAAATTTTAATAGTGTTGGCATGGTAGAATCTGTCCGTTCATTCAATGGTGAAACAACGGTTGAAACTCGGTATTTTATCAGTAGCCTTGAGTCAGATGCTAAACAGTTTGGTAATTCTATTCGCAGTCATTGGGGAATTGAAAATTCATTGCATTGGCTATTGGATGTTGCCTTAAGAGAAGATGACTGTCGAATTAGAAAAGATAATGCCCCACATAATTTTGCAATTCTCAGACATCTTGCAGTCAATCTTTTAAGTCAAGAGAAGCGTGTCAAACGTGGAATCAAAAATAAACAGTTTCTCGCGGCGATGGATAACAAATACTTACTAAGTATTTTAGCGTTAGCTTAAAATAGTACATCAAAACTTGAGTTGAATGTTTTACATAAAAGTTTTATTTATTCTCTAAGTAAATATATTCTTATGTAGCTCATAATTGAATTATTTTAGTATTGACGATTAGTCATTCAGTTGAAGATAAGCTAATTCAAATTTTGAAAAATATTTGATTTATTTTATTTATCATTTCACCGATTTTTGCAATTATCTATGTCATTTTGGAATCTCCCTTAGTTTTTATTAGTAAATAAGATGCGTTTGCCCTGATACCCCAAGCAGTCGAGTATAAAACTCGGCTGTTGTCTCAAATGGGTATTGAATTGGGTAAGCCTGCTAGCATCTCCTTTGGAGGATTGGATTTGTTGCGCGAGTGGCTCAATCGACGGCGGCGGCTATTCACACAAGAAGCGCGTGAGCTTTCCTTGCCTCAACCAAAAGGTGTGTTGCTGGCTGGCCCACCCGGTACTGGAAAAACATTACTTGCTAAGAACATCGCTCATATCCTGAATCTACCGCTACTCCAGCTAGATATTGCGTCTCTTCTTGGTTCTTTAGTTGGTGAATCAGAGGGCAATGTTAGACGTGCCTTGAAAACTGCCGAAGCAATTGCTCCATGTATTTTATTTATGGACGAAGTGGAAAAAGCTCTTTCTGGCAGTGGTGACACCAGTGGAGTCAGCCAAAGAATTCTAGGGAATATCCTCACTTTCATGTCCGAGTCACAGTGCGGGGTGTTCGTTGTTGCTACCTGCAATGACCCTTCAGCACTACCAACGGAGTTAAAGAGAAAGGGAAGATTTGATGAGAATTTTTTCGTCGATCTGCCTACAGAGCCAGAACGGGTACAGATTCTAGGGATTCACCTAGAGCGATTCGGTATTCAAGTACAGCTTGAATATCTCGAAGCGATCGCAGCCTCGACCGCGAAATTCTCCGGTGCTGAACTGGAAACCCTTGCTTCGGAAGCTGCTCTGCTGGCATTCGATGAGGATAGACCGCAGCAGGTAACGCTTGCTGACCTCGAAGCCTGTCGTCAAACCATTACCCCGCTTGCGATTCAGGATGCTGCGGCAGTCGAACGAATGCAGGCATGGGCATCCACTGCACGACGGGCTAGCAGTCCTGTGGTTGCAGCGAAAACTCAGTCTCTCAGGACTGCCAAATACAGAAACATGAACTGATATTAATTGCGGTTGCTCCCTAATTTTATGGGGGCAATCACACTTTTTTTTAGTAATTGACAGCAGTTTCCTAACAATTATATAGACCGAAGTGTTTGAAAATCAAACACCAATTCACTAATCAAATTAATTAGACCTGAGAAGAAAATGAGTACATTTCCAAGTTTCGAGGACTTCAAAAACTCTTTATTTAACAAAGATGTTCCACCACCTGCTAAACCCAAACAAGAAAGCTTTGAAACCTTTAAGAACAGGATTTTAGGTATATCTAATCCACAACCAACAGAGAAATAATTAACATGGAAATCTATTTAGTGTATGTTGATGCTATCCAGAACAGCAATAAATTCTGGGCGGCCATTGTCGAAGATGGTAATTTAACAGTGCAGTGGGGCAGAGTCGGTTATCAAGCACAGACTAAAATCCACACATTAGGTAATTATCAAAGAGCCGTTAGCAAATTCAACAATCTAGTAGCCGAAAAGATGATGAAAGGCTACAGAAGAAGTCAGTCACAAATCGACAGTAATTGTGAAGTTTCTGAAATCAAAAGAGCGATTGAATTACTAGAGATTATCCGTCCTTATGTAGAGCAGAGAAATTTTTCAGTTGCTTATATCAATGCCCTAAATCAATATCTGAAGATTGTCCCAACACCTTTAGGTATGCAAATCGAACCATACAGGGTATATCGCTCAGTAGAAGATGTTGATTATCAAATGGGATTACTCAATTTTCTGTTAGCGATACCTGCACCAATTGCTGCTGCGGTGGCTGTTGGTCATGCCCCTGAAGCAACAGTAGAAACTAAGGTAGTCAGTCTTAAGACTATCAATAAGAACTTCTGGCGGCATTTGTAAATTAGCTTGTCAGAAAGTATTGCAGCCGATTTACTACAGCAATGCGGATTGATTAAGTGTATCCCCCAGCCTATACCGCACTGGGGGATATTTCTAACTGACTTTCAGCTTAATTGCTTGTTTGTCCTCTGGGTTTTTTCGTATGACATCGCTTAACCATTAGAATATCTTTTCTGAATGTGGAAATTTTATGTAAATTTAACCACCTTGGACTGACGAAAGTTTACAATATAATTACTGAAACTAATCTAGCTACAACCAACAGGCTTTGGTTTGACCTATGACTGATAATAAACAAGTTGTCTGCCAACTCACTCAACAAAAACCAAGACGTGTTTTGGTTGTAGCTCCAAGTGAACTAGCTATCCATCATCGTCACAGACAATCCTTTCAGACACTGCCTACTTTAAGCAATTACATTTTCAAAGTCATCGCTAAATTGTCCATCGTCAGCGCTATGTTGTTTGGCATCAGTGCGTTAGGCTACTGGGGATTAGAAATTGTTGAAGCTAACACAATCCCGATAATAGAAGAGAGATACGATTGGCAAACTCAAAAACATATTTGTTTCGGTTGGATGTTAGTTGCTTTTTCTAGCTTTCTTGGGAGTGCTTCTTTTGGTAACGAGTCCCACTAATCAGTTCCAAGAGAGTTAAGCAGCCTTAAAAATTAATGCGACGATAGATTTCAGTCAGGGGAATTTCCACGTTGTTTAAACTGTGCAGAACAATCGTCCGCTCAAGCTGGGAGTGAACTTGCCATAGCCAGCGATCATTACTATTACGATCCAAGTTATGATACTGTTCAATGTAGGGTTCAGTTTGGCTCACAAGCAGATATTCACAAAAGCTGGCAATCGAGCGATATTTTCTGAACTTATCCCCTCGATCATAAGCTTCAGTCGAGGGTGATAAAACTTCGACAATAAGCATTGGATTCAGAATTTCATCATTACGATTGCCATTGAACTCTGGTTCACCATTAACAACCATCAAATCGGTATAAGTACCACACTGATATTCAGGAATCCAAACTCGCAAGTCGCTATTATACAAACGAAAATCAGTGTCTCTCAGTAAAAATCCTAAGTAAATTAAGAAGTTGCTGGCGATCGCACTATGAGATTCCGACCCTCCCGACATAGTAATAATCTCTCCGTTGCGGTATTCATGGCGTTCGGGGTTTGTTTCTTCCATAGCCCGATACTCGTCTAACGTCAGGCGAGTTGTTATTACATTTGGGGGACTGGTTTGAGCAAATACCACAATCAACCTCTTAGATAATTACCTCTAAAACTATTATCTGCAAACTCAAGAAGAATTGCTATTGAACTGTGATGTAATACAGATTTTATCGTCCTGTGCAAATACCTTGGGATTTGCAAGCAGAAGTACATTTACCGAGCATCGCTGGCTTGAGAAACTCATAAGTTTCCTCAATACTTACGGGAAATGCCTCAAAAAGCACAAACTTCAAAGACGGCTAAAAAAATGGTGTTGCTAGATTCGGATGATAGATGATGATACCATCCTAGAAGGAGCGGTGGAAGCCGCAGTCTTTCTTCAAGAGAGCAGCTAAATTTCTTTGCCTAACTTAAAGCGATTGTCCAAGGTTTTTCAGATCATGGAAAACCATAAGGAGAAATCCAAATGAACTACGACATCAAAGACAAAACCATTTTGGTTACGGGCGCAAATCGCGGCATCGGCAAGGCGATAGTTGAGTCGTTTATTGAACACGGAGCCACCAAAGTCTATGCGGCTGTTCGTCAGATCAACAGTGTCTCCTCATTGGTTGAGCAATACGGCTTACAGGTAGTACCAATTCAGGTTGATTTAGGTGATCCCCAATCTATTGTTGCTGCTGCTCAAAATGCCCCAGATGTGCAAATAGTTGTCAATAATGCAGGAGTTTTTCAAGCTGGAACTCCCCTAGCTGAGGATGCGATCGCCGCTCTCGAATTTCAGATGAAGATCAATGTATATGGATTGATCTACATGGCTCAGGCATTTGCCCCGGTACTCAAAGCCAATGGAGGTGGTGTCTTTGCCCAAATCAATTCTGTTGCTTCGCTCAAGGGTTTCCCCGACTCTGCTACTTACTGTGCCTCAAAAGCTGCGGCCTATTCAATCACCCAGGCATTACGAGAACTATTGAGTGAGCAGGACACGCTTGTGCTAAGTGTTCACCCTGGCCCGATTGCCACGGATATGGGCGATGCGGCAGGAATGAGTGAGGTTGCACAGCCACCAACACTTGTGGCAGACGGGATAATAAAAGCTCTCAAAGCTGGGGATTTTCATGTCTTTCCTGACTCGATAGCTAAACAAATGGGCGATGCTTATAAAAGCTTTGCCCAAAATGTCATTGAGGTGTCATCAAGTTAACTACATTGCAGGGTAATGCTCTAGACAAGGGCATCTGGGTATTAAACAGCAAGCCCAAACTCTTCTCGATTGTACAGATTCACTACTCCTCCTAATTCAGCAGCACCCCATCCACACAAGCAATCCCCCACTGCGGAAACTTAACCAGCAATTTCTTGATTATTATCATCAGCGCCGGATTGTCATTCCAGCACGAGAGCAAGAAGTCAAACCCCGGATTCTGAAGAGAATTCGCCGCAACTTTAAGCGTAAAACCTCCGAATTATATTATTCGGTAGATATAAGCGAATAAGCCAAATTTATTTGGCATTATTTATGCTAGACCTGATATTGTTATTCCTGGATTCGATTCGGCACAGATGCTAAACTTGAGCGCACTGGTAGGACTTGTAGGATTATTCGTCATCACTATTCACGCTTGGTCAACATTACCGGATACTATACCTGTCCACTTTGGATTTGATGGACAAGCTAATGGTTGGGGGAGCAAAAAAGTTCTGTGGTTGTTACCAATTGTCGGTTTAGCAATTTATGGACTTTTAACATTTATTAGTCGTTATCCCAATACATTTAATTATCCAGTTGTAATTACTGAAGAAAACGCTTTAAGGCAGTATCAAATTGCTTGTTCAATGTTGGATTGGTTAAAAAGTGAGATGGTTTGGATATTTGTTTACATTGAATGGCAAATATTCCATCTAGCGACTACAGAAAATCCCAATTTAGGGGTATGGTTTATACCTGTAACATCAATAATTATATTTGCGACAATTGGATATTGGTTGAGTCAATCTTTTCTGGCACGTTAACGCCATACAAAATAGTCCCGAATGCCATTTTGATTCGAGCCTTACAAGAACAGTGGAATCCTATTGCATGACGTGATGAGTACATTGAACTACCCTGAGTTAGAGTCACCCAGGCAAAGGTGATGGAATGGCGCAGCTTCCCAGTGGGGGTATGATGTACGTAATCGTCTAATCGTCTCGTTGCTGAGTTTCCAAGTCCATTGCTTTCAGTTCCAATCCAATGGCATTTGAAGGACAATTATGAGTAACCCTCTTTCCCAACCCGAAGATCCAGACTTCCATTCATCTATTCAGGAGAATCTAAAACAGCTTTCTGCTCAGTTAGGATCTCCTTTGTCCGAATTATCAGTCATGGAAATATACCAGAATGCGTGCGATCTACTGAGCCACGTTTCTCCATCACCTCTTACTCTTACCCGTGTTGCAGGAACATTACTGGTCTACCGAGTCACGGACACAGAACCGGAAGAATTTGAGTGGTTCACCACCCAAGTGAAACAATGTCTGGACGAAGAAGAAGTTGAGAAGTTGATTGAATCCATACATCGCACGGATGCTTTGTAATCGCTGAAAAAGGTGGAGTCTCGCGTACATCGGATACCGTCGCATTCTCTCAAGACCGCTTTACTGTACGCTGAATCTTTGCATTTAGCCAAAACTTCAAGAAGATATTTCCCTTGATTGCTGCAATAAGCTAATCGGCATTTAAGTTGCATAAAATCAGGGCTGAAGCCCTAACTACGAGTGAATCATTCTGGAAAAACGAATGATGATTATTACCTCTTGAACTTCTTGATGACTTGGCTGATTTCTCAACAAACTCAGCAGCTAAATAGAGAATTCTGATCTGCCATTATTTTTAACTCTATTGGGAATATACTTTACTTATTGACATGATGCGGCCGCACTAGGGTGATCGCTACAACTATCATATTTTTGAAGGGAAAAACTATTGTTAAATTCATTGTTACCATCTCAAGCTGTCGCTGTTGGGCAGAATACTGAAGTGCTTCATGTTGAAATACAAACAGTTAGTTTGAAATCTATCAGTAAGAATTTCTGGCGGAATATTTGATTAAAAATACTATCAAACCTTAAACTGGTTTAGTAGTATTTTTTTCTCTCTAAGGTTTAAGCGTCCTTTCAATCCGGCGATCAGGGATAAGCCACATAATCGCGACTAAAACATACAATGTACAGCCAAACCACGGTTTTACAAAAGCAAGGGGAATTGCCGCCGCATAAATCAACACTGATATTTTGCCCTTAAAATCTCGACCAACAGCCTTGGCCAGCATTGAATCTCTACCGTGATGAGAAATTAAGGTACGACTCAGAATAAAGTATGCGATCGCCGCCATCAACAGAACCACACCATAAAAAGCAACAGGCAAAGCCGTAAAGTGGTTTTCGCCCATCCAAGCAGTAGCAAAGGGAATGAGGGATAACCAAAACAACAAATGCAAATTCGCCCAGAGAGTTCGCCCGTTCACTTGCTTGGCTACCTGTAGCAGGTGATGGTGGTTGTTCCAGTAGATTCCAACGTTGACGAAACTTAAGATATAGCTCAAGAATATTGGCAATAATGGACGGAGTGCGCCTATATCGCCCCCATGAGGCACTTTCAATTCCAGCACCATGATGGTGATGATGATAGCGATTACACCATCGCTAAAGGCTTCTAATCTCCCCTTGAACATTGGTTTATACAGGTTCTCTGTTTCTGTAAATTATCGCGTTGGTAAAGATATAGCACGCATTTGGCTAGTAGTTCACCAACCCAATGAGAGCGGTATAGGTCGAGCAGGGGGAGAAAATTTCTCCCTCTCCAACCTGCCACCACGCAAAGTTGGGTTGCCAGACCACTACTTTACGGGGGCAACCTTTAGTTCGGTTCCACTCTTAGATAAAACTGTGTAGCGACAAACTGAGTATCTCTCTTGGTTGGATCTACGTTTTCAACTACCTTTGTTGTACCTACAGCAATCAAACCTTGACCAAAAATTTCACTTGCTGCTGCGTCAAGTTGTTTTTGTGTTGCACCCGTTTGGCTCAAATCGATTGACGAAACTTGAGAAATATAAGGCTTGTTTAGAACCAGATTATCTGTGGAGAAGCAAGGAGTTGTGATGCAACGAATGCCATTGTCTTTTAGTGCCACAAAAGTGCCTTTTGCTGGGGTATTTGTCGCCGCATAGAAGGCTTCTTTTACTCTTAAATTCCCAAACTCACCGAATCCAGAAAATGTTACTGGAATGATGTTACCTCTGAGAATCACACGGCTACCATCATCATTTTGAATTTTTATTAGTTCGGAAGGCGAGACTTTCAGGGAATTCCAATCAATTGCAGACACATAGCATTCGGAGCGAAAAACACCATCTAAGCAAGGAGTAGCTTTCAAGTTGACTTGCTTTATAAAATATCCCCCACATATAGGAGAAGCACATTTGCGAAAATCTCTTCGCACCATGTAATATCCCCACTGTGGAAACTCTTGATTTTTGACACTGACTGCAACAGAATCAGTAGTCTCTGGAGCAGAAATATTTTGCGCCGATACTTTAGATAAAAATCCGTTGGTGACTATTATTGCACCTAATAGAGGAATAATTGGGTATTTGTAGTTAAACGATTGTTTGTTCATGGTAACTTTAGATTTTATTTGAGGGTTCAATACCTTTGTTAAAAGCAGAGTTGACAGAATTTCTCGTAAAAACTGTCAAAATTACTTATACACAAGCTCGGAGTTGACAAGGTAAGTTGGAATACTATAACTCTTACACTACTGACAAGAGGTTAAAAAACCTTACAGGAAACCTTAAAGGAATTTTAAGGACTCATTGTTTTTGCCAACTTTGTCCCAGAAACGCCCGACTTTAAACCCAATCTCTGCATTTAGCCAACTTGCACTTGCACAAGAACAACAAAAGCCGACTCAAGCAGATCGTTGAGTTTTATTCCAAATGAACTGAGATGTTATCCTTCCCAATTGACTAACACCCCATCCACAACCGCAACCCCCCACTGCGGATACTTCACCAGCAGTTTCTTGATCACGATCTGCAAAGCAGGGTCATCATTCCAGCACGAGAACAAGAACTCAAACCCCGGATTCTCGCCCGAATTTGCCGCTCGATTCAGTTTCTCCCTTCTTACAGGTCGCATATTTGACCTCGCTATAATCGCCTCATGCGACCACTTTTCAGCACTGGGGGCAGGCGCGGCGGAACAAGCGCCTTCATGAACGGCTCTGACTTCTACACCTGAAACTGAATTTTCAACTAACAACGGAGTGGGATTACCTTGTTCTACCTGCCCCTGGCTCTGAGTTTGATTAGCGATCGCAGAATTTAAAAATTTTTCATTTTGTGCAACAGGCGCGGCGGAACAAATACCTTCATGACAGTCTCTCGGCTCAACACCACAGTCCTGCTTTTCAGCCAACAACAAAGCAGACTGACTCGATGCAGTATCCACAAGCGCTAGCGTCGTGCAGTCTTTTGCCACAGGCAATTCTTCAAGTTCTGACGCGCTTTCGATACGTTGAGGCGACGCGCCCCTCAAGGGCGCATGAGCCGTCTCCTCAACACCCAGATTTTTGCTTGGCGCGTCAGAACCAACTACCATACCAACAACCTTAGTTGGTTGTTGGTAGGTAGTTAACGGGTTGTTAGAAACGTTGTTAGGTTTTTGAAACTCCTGCTGTGTAGGCTTTTTAGCCTCTGAAAATGTCAAATTTTGACGCTCAGATATCATTTGATGATTTTGGGGCATCACCTGTTGATTTTCTGGGATGACGGCTTGACTCTCGACTGTCACGGATTGATTGTTAAAATTCTCCCAGTAGTGTCTGTTAAAGTAACCATGCAAGTTTTTAACACGGTAACTGGTAACACCGGATCTACCAGATTGAGTTTTGCTCCTAACTTCCTCAAACTCAAACAGTCCAGCACCATTTATAACAGCGCTGGCTTTGAGAAACGAGTTGCGGCTGAGGTTGGTGTCTAATTTATGCGCTGCCCCGCCGAACTGTTCCGCCGCGACGCAATCAAGCCACAACTGTTGCACACATGGAGCTTGTTGTCTTATCCAGTTGACATCATCTATTGAAACTTTGCAATGTGGTCGAGTAGTGGCTTTCTCAGATGAGCGCCTGTCACGTTTGTTGCCACCATCAATTATTTGTAGTGCTGTAGTCATATTCTCCTCCGATTTTTCTCATTACAAATTGGGCGGCTTTTTAATTCATGCCGCGTCTAAGTTTTTTAGCTATTCTCAAAGCGAGTCTTTATTTACTGGTTCTCACCTTGCCAGAATCGCAACTCATCTCGAAAGTACCTCTCAGTCTTCCTTGAGCGCTCTTTCCAGCAATGCCAAGCCACTACCAACTCTTCTCCCAAGTCCTCTACAACTTCTCCTCTCTCGACATATAAAGTGCGATATGGGTCAGCATGGGCAACAATAGAGCCAACGCCAATTGTGTCCGGTTGAGTAGATGCGTTCTGGAGCTTGGTAATTAAATCAGTCTCTTGGGTGGTCAATTCTCCTAGATAATCCTGTTTAATCACTTCATACTCTTGGGCAACATTCCAAAATTCCTCCCAACTACACCCAGGCTGTGCAAGCACCCCCCGAATATCACTAACCGCCTGGGGCAGTATTTCCAGTTGTTCGGCTCGATATGCGATCGCAGTTGGTGTAGGTTCACTCCCCAAAATTATCGCCGCAGCTTCTAACGCTTGGGTGTTATTCATAGCGTTGGCGAGATTCTTCAAAGCCATGCCCATGAGCCGCAGACATTCTTGGGCATTCTCCTTGGGGGGTTCTTGTGCCAGCGATCGCAGGTCAATAGTTTTCTCCAGTGCTTGCTTCACTTGCTTGTTCAACGCTTTGGTCGCTTGCTGGGTCATGGTATTCCCCCACTGTTGGGAAGGGCGCTGTTCTACAGCATTTTCCAAATCCTGAATACGTTGCTGGAGTTGTTGATTCTCAATCTCCAGTTTCCGTAATCCTTCCATCTCCAAGAGGCGCTGCTGCAACCGGATATTTTCTTCTTTCTGTTGCTTGAATAGTTGTTGTAGAGATTGGATTTGCTCTTGTACCTGGGCTTCGGCTCTGCCAATAGCTTCTGCTTGTAGCCCAATCCTCAATTCCTGGGAAAGTTGCTCTAACTCCTGTTTATGACGTTCTTCAATAGCAGCGATCGCTTCGGTATATTCTGGTGAATATTTACGCTCTCTGGTAAAGGGAACGCTGGGGGCATCTAAATCAGCATTGTTGACCAAAAGCCTCTCGCCATCAGCAAAAGTGACAATCTGTTGCCAGCGATTTGGTGCGTCTGCCTCAATAGTTCCCTCTTCTCCATATCTTGGATGGGACTGTTGTGAAACTGTGACTTTAGCTTTTTGGGGAACCACTGGTTCTTGAATTTTGGGAACCATTGGTTCCTGAATAGATTGCTTTTTGCGTGGAAGTTGAGGAACCACAATATTTGCAGCAGCAGCAAAGTCTGATTCACCAGGAGAGGGGTTATCTTTCAGAGCGATCGCTACAGCTTGTTTTAGTTTCTCTGGTTCCTTGACTAACCGTAGTAGTGGACGGGCTTGACGCTCATTTTTGATGTGTCCGCCCAATTCACCAACTGCGTCTATGACCTTTTTGGCTCCTAGCAGTTGGTTGATTCGTCGGTATCCACCCCAGACGTATAACTCACGCTGGCAGTATTCTTCAAAGTTTTTATATCCAGCTTGCAGGTAAAGCTGCTGTTCCCGCATCTGGAGGATTTCATCTACCGCTTGCCACTCGAATCTGTCGATGGCGGTGAAGGTTTCGTGGATGCTGGTGTTGAGGTTGCTGTAATCGAGTGCTGAGGTTTTTTCTTTTTCTAGTGTCAGCATATCTCTTGCCCACTATGGTAAATACTTGAAAATTGGGGTGTTGCAGTTTAACCAAAGTGAACCGGGTAGCTGTCAGATGGATTTTCCAAAAATATGGCAGCATTATAGTTAGCTCACTTTGTGGTAAACGGATTGAGCAGGCGATCGCATTGCTGTGACGGGCGGCGATCGCTTTTGCTATGCAGCCGTTAAACAGGCTTGATTTTCAGCATCAATTGCTGAAGACTTTCGGCCTTGACTTAGTGCGCTACTCCTACTGCTGTTAGGGTTTTCAGAAGAGGCAGAAGTATCTGAATCTTGGGTGTAATCAATTAAATCGAACGGAGTAATCTGCCTATCTAAATCGTGCGCTAGACGATTTAGTGCGTTACAGAGATTATTTAGGGAATGACCATCCAAGCGTGGCATTGTTTTGGCTTTCCGTAAATTTGATACTGAATTAGCACTGAGATTTAACTCATTGGCAAGATCACCCGCCTTGATGTCATATCTTGCCATTACCTCTTTTAGTTTCCACTTAATCAAAGTCTGATTCACAAAAATCAACACCTTAAATGTACTCCGCTACCTAACACTAGTACAAATGTTAGCACTCAGACTTTGAAATATACAAAAATGATCAATATATTTACAAATTAAACTTATAAAAATACAAGTTTACCTCTTGACATCAGGCTGTATTCCAAGTTAGACTTGTAATTAACAAGGAGGAAAAAGTGTTATGCCTCTTAAATAAATAAAGAAGCACTAAAAACTACAGAACTTTGACAGCACAATCCAAAGTCACCGCTTGATGAGTAACCGAGGCACTGGCGCAACCAGAGAAGGCGATGGGTACACAGATGGGAAATGGATTTGCACTAAATAACAAATTACCAGCAGGACGGCAGTTGAAGCTTTTTAAGCCGTACACGTCGCCTGATACGCTGTATCTCCTGTTTTGGTATCACTCAAATGCCACTGGCTTTGAGTCACAAATATATGGCTACGCCAAATCTAATTGAGAGCGTTGTGCTGAACCACAACGTTGTTTGCACACATAACAAAGGCAATCGCCCACCCTGAGAAAGTTTGCGATCGCCTTTTACCCTTTTATCAAGGAACTCTATTATGCCTTATACAACACATACACAGCAAGCTTCTGTTAATGAGCAAGCCCTAGCCCAAGCAGAACTATACACCCACCTCGAAACTCAAGCCGAAGCTGTAGCTCCAACCCAAGATCCTCTCACCAGCAGAGATCGCCGCATCATCGGTGAGATTATCGAAGTTGAACCCGAATCAGTTCGCACTATCTGGATCGAAGGCGGGATTACAGTCTGGGTGCAGTTTGTGGAAGGCGGACGACTACCATTTGACCGCAACTGGTTCGCTACAAGAGTTGCAGAGGTCAAAGCGACTCTGCCAGAAACACCACTAGAACGAAACGAACGCCTGAGCGATGAATTGGAAAAAGCTTGCACTGTTTTTGGTCTGTACCACGGCGAAGTTGACTGGTTAAGTTTCAGCACCAAACTCTACCAAGATGGGCGTTTTGTCGGCTTCGTCGGGTGCAATCAAGAAGTTTGGTACGCAAGACCAAGACAGTACGGACTCAATCGCGTGGCTGCGAGTGCAGAACAGGTGATTGCGTCGTTAGGAGTCCGAGCGACGGTAGCGGCGTAAGTTGCTGCAAGTGAGAAAGGCGATTGCACACCAAGCAACTGCAATCGCCTCCAAAATTCAATCGCTACTTTAGAAATACCAATCATGACATAAAGTGCAGCAAGTAACCTTTTGCTTCAAGTAGGTGACTATCAAGAGAAAATTCTCCTACCTCCGACAGATGCGAATGCAGAGGTCATGGAAATCCCTAGTACTGGAAGTGAGAAAAAGCGATTGCTCCCCCTAGAGTTATGCAATCGCCTCTACAACGAAATTTAAACAATCCAAATCATCATGCCACATCAAATATGATTAGCCCATTTTCTCTTCAACAAGCCGATTGGGATGAATCCCCAGAGAAAATTTTTCTCCCGCCAACAGACCCGAATGCAGAGATTATCGAAATCCCTGGTTACATACTAGTTTACGTCAATGGAGCTTGCCCCAAAACTTATCGAGTCTACACAGATGATTCCATGATTGGGGTGATATTTCAGCACATCACCCACTGGTCAAATGCGGTAGATAAGATTCGATACGCCGAGCCGGTTGATGCAGCAGTCGGGTTGGATGAATTTATGAAGGTGACAAGGATATCAAAAGCGACTACAGAACAACCACTCACGGAAGAAGAGTTGCTTGATAAGGAATTTGATTCGCTGACCGATGAAGAATGGGAACGGCTAAGGAAGTACGTTCCACAAGCGAAACATTTGGTTGCAGCATAAGAAAACGGGTGGGCAGGACAGACCCACCTGTGTGGCAAGGAGCAAACTTAAATTTTATCCAAATAGGAACACCACAATTCATTGAATAAGCCAATGGAACCGATAGAAATACTGAACCAATTCAACTCGTGCTACCTGAATATTCAGACAATTGCACAAGATGAAACTTGGCTTTTGTTAATTGCTGATAAAAAGATTGACCCAGAGGCAGCAACTCACTTGGGCGATACATTGCATTATTTGACCGAGGCAATGGGTTGTGTAGAAAAAATTGTTGAGGTCAAGTTTAATCAGGAATCAAAATCATGAAACTCTATGCAACCAGTATTCCTCAAACTTTGCCAACTTGGGCAACTGTTATATCGAATGATGCAGGTTTGATTGAAGTGGAAATCAATGATGAAGACCCTGATTTTCACTCAATTATAGAAGAATTATGTACTGAAATCCAACCAGGAGTTATTGGTGTAAAAGCTAGCGATTTATGTCTCGTCCTCAGCATTGAGATGATTGATACTAACGAAAAAAATCGATAACCAAAATGAAATTTACAACTGTATCTGTTAGTTACTCCAGAAAATTTAATCTAGGCGACTATGAATCTCTGGAACTGGGTTGTTCTCTATGGGCGCAAGTCGAGGATGGGGAAGACGCAGATGGAATAACGCAATTCCTCTATCAACAAGCTAAAACTTCAGTAAAACAAGCAGCAATGCCTGTGCTAAAAGCCTCAGAGTTTCAGATAAATAAAGCTAAGTCTAGCAAAAAAGTGTCTGGTGATATCAACGAAAATGATTGGTAGAGTGAGAGGAGCCGGACAATGCAAGAACTAATCAAAGCTTTAATCAAGGCAAAGGCAGAGTTTAATCCGATTCAAAAGGACGGTACTAATCCTCACTACAAACGCAAATATGCAACCCTAGACGCTGTGTTAGATGCTGTCACTCCTGCGCTTGGTAAATATGGATTAGTAATAATTCAAACCACCGAAATTTTTGAAGGTAAAACCGTACTGCGGACTCATATTTTCCATGAGTCTGGAGAGAGTATCACCAGCACTTATCCTCTACCCGAAATCAGTGATTCTCAGAAATTTGGTGCAGCATTAACTTATGCACGACGATATGCGGTTTGTGCCATTTTATCGGTGACTGCTGATGAAGACAATGATGCTGAAGGTGCAACTACTCCTCAAAAGACTGAACAACCACAGAATAATATTAGACCCCGCAAAGACAATCAACAGCCAAGAGTTCAGCCAACCAAACAAACTATAACTCCACCATCAATCAACCCAAAGGATTTGCGAGTCAAAGAAGTTCGCACGCTTTTAAATTACCCGTTGGATTTAGTTAAAGAGTGGCTGCATTCTCGAAATGTTACAAGTCCGAGTGAACTTGATTCTGTTCAGATTGATGAACTAGTGAAAACTATGTGTTTGGCTTGGGCTGGTAATAAGTTTGGACATCCTGATCATGCTGTTAATTCTTATCAGAGACACGTTGTTGACGCTGTATTGCGAGGTGTTTCTGAGATGGAAGCAATTCAAGCATGGATGGAAGGTGCGCTTGCACAATTGCCAGAACTTAATTGAATTAATCATATCTTCCCATAACACCAATAAAGAAAATATAATGCCAAGAAAATCCACTTACCCCACCCCTACTGACCAGTCCTCACTATGCCTACAATATCTGCGTCGTTGTGGGGGGAGCGCACGATTGTGTAGTATCAAATTTAGTCTTAGTGTGATTCAAATATTGGTCAATCAAAGAAAAGTAAAGATTGCGAATACAGGTGCAGGTTTCTATGTCCAATTGGAGGATTCTAAATGAAAACACAGAAAGCGACTTATCAATCATCTTTGCCTTCAAACACTCGTAATAAATTAGTTCTTCGTCGGACTCGAAAAAGATTCAACCCCAGAATTCTTCTCGACCGCACCATAGAAACAACTGCAATTGTATCTTTACTTTTTACCGGATTTGCAGGAGTTGGAGCAATGGCTTGTTGGGGACTGGAGATTATTGAAACGAATGCTGACTCCAACATCATCATCTCTGGTTGGGAGCAACAGAAAAACATCTGCCTGGGTGCAATGTTGGTCAGTTTTTCCGTATTCTTAGGCAGTTCTTTAGTCGGAGCAAGCCTCAGTATTCAACGGGATAAATTTTAGGGGAAGAAACAA
The DNA here is from genome assembly GCF_013393925.1 of Nostoc sp. C057. NCBI lineage: Bacteria > Bacillati > Cyanobacteriota > Cyanophyceae > Nostocales > Nostocaceae > Nostoc > Nostoc sp. C057. The sequence continues at coordinate 38,594 of NZ_CP040289.1, forward strand.
CGATGGAAATCAAGTTAACCAAATCAAAACTCAATGCAACAGTAACGATTTACGACTTTGGGGCTTTATTACGAAGCATGAACCGCCGAAATGCCGATGATTTTCATATAAAGAAGCAAGTCAAATCGTTCAGTTGTACAGAATTTTATTTTGTTCGACAATAGAGAGAAAAACCAATGTCAAAGCTTAAATATTTAAATGTTTTTGTTGCAGCATCAGGAGCAACAGCAATGGCGATCGGCATCATTATCGGTGTTAAAGGAACAATTGCGGGAGAGGGTGCAAAAAGTTGGATTTCTGGCTTGTCTCTGATGCTAGGGGGAGTTGGATTGCAAACAATAGCTCTAGATCGTCTGTTGAAAACTCAAATTGAAGAACAAATCGACAGAACTTTAGAGGAAAGACTCAAAGCGAAACCAAAAGCTTGCAAAGGATGCCGGAATTTTCATGGTATTGAATATGGGAGAGTTAGGCTAGTTTGCGCGATTCATCCGCATGGGGTAGAAGGAGATACTTGCTCGGATCACGAGAAGTTTCCCAGCGCCAAGAAACCAACTGAGTCAAATTAAGCATTCAGTGATTCTGGTTCAGTACCAGATATTTCCAAAACCCGACGTAATCAATATGAACACAAAACAATTGATTCTTAAATCTGCCATTGGAGTTTTCGCATTTTCCACTATTTTGACTGGCTCTCTGGTGGTTTTCGGGCAAAAGAAACCGAACTATTTCAACATCACAATACCTGCAAGTGCAGCGAAGTTGGCTTTGTGTTTCAGCACGATGGAAACTGGATTGACCATGTTTATAGGTAGTCAGATTGAGGCAGCGCAATTTGAAGAATCATTAAAACCCAGACCTGTGCCTCTATCGTGTCGAGGTTGCAGGTACTTTCATGGCGTTGTCTACAACGGTGTGCTTCTCAATTGCGCTGTTCATCCCAAAGGCTGCTTCGGTGATAAATGCCCCGATTGGCAAACATTTAAAAAATCTTTAGAGGAGCAAGAAAATGAGATTAACTTTAAATAATCGCTCTCAAAACAAAGAATCGTCTTTAACTCAAGCATTACGGCAGATACAACAGTTAAACTCCAAGATTGCTGTGTTGGAGCAGCAGCATCAAGATTACGTGCAGAAGCAACAGAATTTAATTCCAGCGATCGCTGAGATTTGTATTTCTCCGATACAGGAAGTGCAGGCGCTGCGGATTCTGATTTATAGGGGAGAAGCAGCTTGTCGGCAGTACTTGCGTTCGCTGTTGGTTAAACAACGTCAGACTTCAAAGAGTTCAAGCACTTATTGATTCCGGTTCTGTACGTGATATTTCCAAAACTCGCTGTAACCAATATGAAATTTGAGCAGATGCAGATTGCTTTTGTTCAGCATCAGTCCAAATATTGTCCCAATGGAATAGCCAACGAGTCAGAAGACGAACTAAATCAACTAATTCACAGGCTCGGTCAATATCATCTGCCTTTACCATATCTGGTACAGTCCACTCAATAAAGTATCGGCTTTCATCAACCAAAGCCAGTATTAAATCCTCTGATGAGCCTTGAGTCCACAAAGATTGAATTTGTGACAAGTGTGTAGCTAGACGACGTAAACGTGTAGTCACATCATCTTGCATAAAAATTTGTTGCTTTGGTGTCACTTCGATCATAAATTTCCTAGGAACTCGTTAATCAGTTGAGCTACCCTTTCTCTAATTTTAGGGTCTAAAAGTTCCATTGATCTATTTTGCCGGGGACGAAGATTAACCATCGACTCATAAATGATTTTTCTACTTATCGGCATAAAACTGGCAGCCCAAATATCTTGTTGTCTACTGCCGTCATCTAGCAATTTTTCTTCACAATCAGCGTGTAGACCACCACCACCAACCAACACCCGACGCTCGATATCAACTGCGGTTCTGATGTAGAACTTGTGCTGTTGCAGCATTTGTTCAAGTTGCTCCGGGGTGGCGCGTTCGCGTAACAGCAAAATCATACAACTTAAAACCTCTATCAAGCAAAGGAATTTTAATTATGAAACAGAATCAAGCACAAGTAATTGTTGTAAGTCTGACTAGCACATTAGCGACCATATCTATCGGGTATTTAGGAGTGCAATTTTTTGGCAAGAATGCAATGTACATGATTGCGACAGGAATGTTGGGGCTGGGTACTGGGGGATCTATTGGTCAGGTTTTGGTAGAGAAAAGGCAGCAGCCAGTAGTACAAACACAATTAAGACAATAATAGGAGCAATCGCATGGAAACTTTAAAAGTTGTCACTATTCCCAATGACTGGACATCACCAAAATACTCGTTCGGGCGAAGAACCAAGCAGGGGATAATTGTTGGGATTCAGTATTATCCACCCAATAGTCTACTGACTGGCTTATGTAACGAATCTTGGCGTTATGCTCTGTTAGATAAAAACGATTTTTCTGAAGTGTCACATCTTGAAGAGGAGAAAATTCATCTAGTTACACCAAGCGAATTACGTGCTGAACTTCAAGCTGAGATTGAAGCGCATCAAATCGAAATTGTAATTCTCAAGCAACAGTTGGAGACAATATCTAATGCTTAAGTAGATGCCCACATACTGAGAAGTGTCTCTAATAATAGATGACTTGAGCAGTGTAGAGCCAACTTTTCACCAGAAATGGAAAAGTCCGAGTTAGAAGAATAATGCTCAACTTTTTACAAAAGATGGCGATTTATCCCATACATTGAAGGAATGGGATAAATCGCCATTTACCGTAAGAATTAATAGTCAATAGTATCGAGTGTACGAAAATCGTAAGAAATTTGCGTAATGACTAATAACTTATGCCACTGCTTCAAGTCATGGTATAAGTTACCAAGCTACTGGTTCCCCAAGATGGAAAAAACCACCACTGGGGCCATCATTTGGCAATATCGCTAATTCAACACCAGTTTTCGCACCGGATACGATGTCCATCATTGCACCTTCACCACCTAATTCCGTTTTTACCCAACCCGGATGAGCGCTATTAATCTTCACCGGAGTATTGCGTAACTCATGAGCTAAATGAATCGTGAATGAGTTCACTGCTGCCTTAGAAGCATTGTAAGCAAATGGTTTGGAATCATAGATGAATGAATTGGGGTCAGCATGAAGTGTTAAAGAGCCTTCAATACTCGACATATTTACAATTCGACCGCTAGGACTATTCAATATTAACGGTAATGCTCGTTGAGTTAATTCCACTAAACCAAAAAAGTTTGTGTTAAATGTCTGTCGAATAATGTTTACAGAAATAGAACTAGCATTACTGGTTAACCAATCACCATCTAAAAACACACCTGCGTTATTGATCAAGACATCAAGTTTCCCAAAAGAGTTACTAATTTGTTGAATAGCAGATTCAATTTGAGTACTATCAGTGACATCCAAGGCAATTGGGTGAGCTATTATTCCTTCGTTCTCTAAGTTACTCACTGCTGTTTTAGCTGCATCTAAACTACGAGTTGCTATCAGAATTGTCAATCCATGTTGTCCGAGTTGGCGACTCATTTCTAGCCCCAGACCTTTATTTGCACCAGTAATCAAAGCTACTTTGTTCTTTAGTTCGTCCTGCACCATGATTAAGCACTCCTGTGTAGTGATGAATTTAGATCACATTTCAGTACAAGATGTTTAAGCTGAGTTTAAATACTGGGTTAATCGTCCCACAAAGTTTAAATATTGGAAACCTAGAAGAAAGGCTAGGTAAAACAGCACACACTTGTTGGCAAAACAAAAAAGTAATTCAAATAGGATTATTGCGATGAGCTTGACTATACGGAAATTTTCTCACTAGCCGCTTAATGTATAATTTCTTTCCTTAACGAATCTGCGGTTCACAGATTAACCATGCCACCGGCTTTCCTCTGTTTCAATAACTTATACAAAAGATTACACTTTTTCATCTGGGCAATGGGATTATGAAAAAAAATGCCAAGGAAATATAATTTTTCGATTAGTTTATGCCCAAAGAAACATTCCCTTCATCATTTGAGTGTGATTGTGGCTATCAACTTCATTTTTTCGAGAACACAATTAAGGAAATAAAGTTGATGAGTAAACAGAAAAAAACTCTCCTTACTGATGGAGCAACTCCAGAACACACTATCGTATTTGAGCATGGGTTGATGGTCGATATCCAGTGCCCTAAACAAAAGAAGAAGAAAAACTTGCAAAATAAAAAATAGAAAGCTTGGGAAATAAAATCCAGCATCAGTCATGAAAAGCTTGTAAGGGATAGAGTATAGCGAATCCCACACTTAAAAGCAGGCGTTCCGTGAGCGTCAGGGGCTGTCGATCCCACTTCATAAAAAAGCCCTAAAAACGGGGCTTTTTTTCATCCCTATTTTTTTTCGTCAAGTGGGCCGCTTTTCGCGTGACACCCATTCTGTATGGCTTTGAGTACTGTCCCTGCACGCTTATGTCACAGTTCAACTGTGCCGCTTTTTGTGACATTAACGGAAACACAAGGGTTCTGGGCGTTGTTGACATCATGCCGCTTTTTGTGACATCTATACACAGCAGGGGTTTTGGATGTCACGGCACACCTGCCGGAATTCTGTACCGCTTTGCGACAGAGCAGTGCAAAAAAAAAGAGCGGCTAGAAATTAGAATTTAGGAGTCAGAAATCAGGAAACAAGAACCGGTATTCTGTCCAAAAAAGTCGTGCTTTTGTGACTTGAACCATTAAATGAGCTTTTAGCTCAAGATATGCTTCGCAAAGTAGGTTTTCATTTTATGGTTCACTATGTGATAACGAGTTTATTTTAATAATGATAATCATATAGGGGGGTAGGAGGTGTTGTGCGAGCTACGCTCGCACAACACCTCCTAATTTGATTATCATTTTTATTTAATGAACCCAGAGGATAGCGATCGCCCACCAGAATTATCATAGGTAGACTCAATTCCTATAAAAACGATGGTTCTGAATCATAAGTAGAGCCTTGTGAACCATATCTTGGAATAAAAGTTGATAATTATGCTGTTATTTGAGGGTTGCTTATTTGAAGTTTTGCTCACAAGGGTTTTTTAAACTTAGGCTCATATTATGGTGCAAAAAATCAACTCTAGCTCATTATTTAATGCAAAGTTTGATATCTGTTGTAGCTATAAAGCTTAATCTGGCGTTACTTATGGCTTATTTTATGGTTCACAAGTTGGCTCATTTAATGATTCAAGTCACAGCTTTCTAGAGTTTAGTAGAGAGCGTCCTAATTCTTGGTTCTGAATTCATCTTTAAGAAGCGGCATTTCCTAATTCCAGCCATCTAATTAGTTCTTGTGGGGGAATAATTCTCGATACAGAGAAGGGAATACTGTGTTTTTCAGCCCAACGATACACAGTTCGCAAGCTGATTTTACGCTTTGTTCTGTCGTAGATAAAATTCGGAAGTTCTCGCCCAGATAACGGAAAATCTGGTTCTTCTAAGTCGATACCAAATTGGGCAAAACGCTCTTGATCTTTTTTGAGTAACAATGAAACGTCTGACAAAGAATACCTTTTGAACAGATTTTGACTTTTGAGATATGCAAGCCCTAACAAATAGCAGCATTCTTTCAATCTCACCTGTCGGGCATACTGCTGTACACCACATATCCTTAACCATTTTCGCCAAGCTCTAATACTAATGCTTTTACCTAAGACGTGTTCACAAGCTGTTTTTACCCAAGCAAGATTATACATATCTTGATACATATTGCCTCCATTGAAGAAGAAGTCAGAAGTCAGAAGTCAGTAATCTTGACGTTGCGCTATCCGCCAGCGATGCACTGAGTTTCGGCTACGTGATAATCGAGCAAAGTCGAGATTCAACTACCGCTATTCGTTGTGTCGCACAAAATACCCTACTGAATTCTGGCTCCTGACTCCTGTTTTGATAATGTAATGCCCAGGTTTCCCTGGGCGCTCCGTCTTTGTTAGTCTTCTACAGCCTCAGCGTCGTTCACCGCCTTAGAACGAAGGCGTTTGTTAATCATTCTCTTGTTACTGCGCTCGACATAAATGCCAAAACCGTTTTCCCAAAATACACGATGTAGTTCTGATAATTTCCACCCCTCAAACTCGGCCAGTTCTTCTGCTTCTTCAAAGAGTGCTGTTGGCACGTAAAGTTCAATCCTGGTCATTCCCTGTGCTTTTGTTCTAGGCATTGTTGCATCCATATTTAATCACCCAGATTATCGAATGAGATTGGTTATGGGACAAGAACCCTACAAATAAATATCTTTAGGTTCTTATGTGATATGTAGCCAATATAGACTATATTAGTGGTGTAGTACCATATAAGAAACACAATAATATGAAAAAAATCAAACAAATACTTACTTTGCAAGGGATTGAGTTCGATGAGGGCGATATTTTGTCCGCCGCATCAGCTATTGGCATGGATGTTGATAATTTGAATGATGCCGAAGCCCAAGAAGTGGCAATTCAAGTTGCACAAGCCAAGAAATCAACTGCTCTGACCACTGCTAATGGCAAGTCCAAAAATGGCAACGGTAAGTTAGGTAAAAACTCACCCCGCCGTAAATCCACTCCTCCATTACAAGGAGCGATCGCTCATGCATCTCAGGTTTCAAATCAAGAAATTCAATCCTTGGAGGATGTCCTTAACGTCGGGATTGATGCTTACACAACTGATAAAGCCGACCAGTTGTTATCAACGATTCGCAATGCCCCCAAGGACGTGGTGAGTAAGTTTGTCTCTAAAGCGATGGAGGAGGAAGCTGACGTAGACTCCTTTCGTGCAATCGGTGACGAACTCGTTGCGGGTATTTTCGGTATTAGCCCAACAAATGCAGCCGAATAAATTAATTGGATTAGCAGCAGTACTGAATCTGCTGCTATTGACCCTCGTTTTGGGCGTGGCAATATATGGAGCAACAAGACCAAACCCATCGCAAAGCATTAAATATTCACCTGAAGAAGGACGGGGAATTGAATCTGTCAGGGCTGACACTAGAAAATCTGACAACAGAAGAATTCCTGGTAGTCCAGCAAATTATTGATGAGTCGAGAACGCGATCGCAGTCCAATAGACAGATTGAGGAATTGATGCAACGGGGAATGATGGCTCAAACTGCGATCGCAGCTTTTACTGTTTTGATGTTTTCGTTCATGGGGATATATGGCATAACCCGATATATCGGCTCACAAGTTCAACAAGTTCAGCAGACTTATACACAGGAGTCAGGAGTCAGGAGTCAGAATTCAGGAGAACTGAATAGGTAGATTTGAAAAGTGAAAATTCAATGTTTTATAGCCTGTTCGTTTAGTACTACAACTTTTTATTCTGACTCCTGGCTCCTGGCTTCTGACTCCTGAATTTTTTAATTAATAATCGGAGGAAATTATGTTAGGAAAATGGCTTCCTGGTTTGTTTGGCGGTAAAGGTGATGGAGTAGTATCAACGGATTTAAGAGTTGGGGATGCTACCCAAGTTGAGGGTAATTTACCTTCATCAATCCGTGATCGCTACACATTGCCAGCTTACACTACAGCAAAGCAGGTTCTTGATGAAGCAGAAGTGGCTGGCACTCTAAAAGCACAGAAGTGGTTGCACACTAAATTTTCCCGGCACAGGCTCAAGCAGTTGCAATCCTTGGCAGAGATGTATAAAAACCAATTGGCATATTCCCAAGAAGCCATGAAGGTTGAGGAAGATTTGCAGCGAACCAGGGGATTACATGGGGAGGCAGTGATCCGTCATGCCTTTGGTTCCCAGGAACAGCAGCGCCAGTTGGGGGGATATGAGAAAGCATTTGATGAAGTAGGTGACTCATTCAGGTTCTAGGTTATGCAAATCAAGCTCTCTCATATAGGATATGCAGTGTCTGGGGTTGGCTTTTCTATGTTTATGGGTTATTTATCCGTTGCCAGCCCCGTTAGTCGATACATTCTTTGGTTTATTGGCATAATCTCCATCTGCTGCATAGTTCTGGGGTTATTCAACTTTGGCGGTTTAGTCATTAAAGGTTTTGGCTTCAACCGTAAAACTTTCACCATTGGCTTGATGCCTGGGGTGATATTCCTGTTTGTCTTCTTGACTTTAGTTGCAGCTGGTGTTGCTTTAGGGGTGAGGTAAAAATGACATTTGAACTGGAACGACTAACTGCCAGTAGTGCCATTCATGCAGAACGGACTATTTTATGTTCTTTAGGAGCGAGTGCAGTGTTATGTCTGTCTGCTCCTTTTTTCTTAAACACTGATCGAATAACAACCGGAATCTTACTCGGCGCTGGGACGGTCAGTGCTGGGTTGTTTGGGGTATCCGCTCAAATCAGCGAAAGTAAGGAAAAAGTTTACCAGTCTTTGCTAGAAGCTGACTTAAAAGCACTCAAACAGCATTTACAGGGTCAGGCAGCATACAATTATGTCACCACTGCGATCGCTGCCAAACGCCGAGTTGCTGATTATGTGAATCGGCTACCAATGCAAGAGCGCCCCCGGTGGATAGCTGAATATCAGTTGCAAGGGTTGGTTACACTCCCAGAACCACCAGCACAACAATCACCCTCACCGACTGGTATTCCCAATCCCGATATTGCTGACATTGATGAAGAGTCGGTACAGTCGGTGATTAATCCGGGTGCGATGAAAGTTCTCCAAGCGATCGCAGCTAATTATCCTGAGTACATCAGAATTGATGGTGCTTGGATTGATGAACTGTGTGATGCTGCATCTAATCAAAATATGACCCTTCGCAGTAATCACCATTTCTACATTTCTGGTGGCACACAATCCGGCAAGTCAACTCTGGCTGGAGTGATTATTAATAAAATTGCTGCAAAATCTCAAACACCAGCAATTGTGATTGGCAGCGATCCAAAAGATGATGTCACCAGATGGCTGTGCAAGTTTAGCCGTAAGTTTGACGGCATGAAAGAACTAAAAAACTGGATTACCTTTGCCACAGACCAAATTGACAAGCAGAAAGCCAGAGTATCAATTGTTGGTGGTGAATGTCAGGGCGTTCCCGAATTATTTCTTGCTCAAGATGAGGTGGACTCTGTATTTGGTGGTGGCAAGGGACTTCCGGGAATGGTTGATGCTGATACTGCCAAAGACTTGCAAGGTTTTTGGAACTATATCATCAAATTCACTGCTGGGTTAAAAGGTCATGGTTTATTTATGGGCCAGTCCCCGCTCTCTGGGGAAACCGGATTTAGCCGCCCGTCCTTGAAAAATGTTTGCTTTATTGCGATGGGGCAGACATCGAGTTATATCCTTGACCATCCCCAAGATTTTGTAAACGTTAAAAAGGAGATTTTGGAAGTCTTGCGACAGGCTTGCGAAATGTTAGATAAAGCCGGAGTTCGATATGCCCTAGTAATTCCAACTCGTGGTAATCCTTTTGTTGCTCTAATACCTGAATTTGATATCAAGGGTCTGGAACAAAAACAGGATTCCAAACCGAATAGTGACACTGTTGATAGTTCTAAAAATAATCAACAATCTTCACAGCAGCAGGTTGACTGGTATGAAGAAATTAGAAAGTGGGCAACAGAATTAGGGAGAAGACCACATTTTCAGGAAATTAAACAGAAGTGGCAGGAATTAACGGGGCAAGAGTTAAACGAAAAGGGGGTGACTCTATTACTAGAAAATCTCGGCTACCCAGACAATTAAACTGGAATGCTCGATATGGTAATCCCAAACAGTACAAGAAACAAGTAGCAATCGCTCACCGAAAAACTCACAATTATTGTGTAGTCTGTCTGACTAAGAAAAGTGAAGAGATCCATCACGCTTACTACGGCAATGATGTTATTGGAGTATCAACATTTCCTACGTGCTACCGTTGTCATAACGAGATTTGTCATAGTCCAATCAACTGGATAAAAAGCCGTAGTAATCCTGTTTGGGGTAATCGCAATACTGACGAATTTATTACGAGATTGAGGCTGGGATATCAGCTACTTTATGGAGGTGTTATTTGGTGATTAAGCTATTAATAAAGTATGCGCCTGACTCCGTTGTGGATGCTGTAAATGATATTTCTTTAGCAGAACTGGACAAGCGAGGTTTAATAGTCTGGACAGACGCACCGCCACTAGAGCCAGAAGCTGAAAACTCAGCATTTAATTTGGCTTCTCGTTTCACGGAAGTAACGCCTGATAATCTGCTAGAACTTTTCATGACTATTGCTCAAATATACACAAACTACGGCGATTGTTTAGCCTTGAGATACTTGATGGAATTATCGGCAGAATACTTTGGATTGATCGGAGTTGAATAAAATGTATAACGAATACGACAATTTGAGTTTTGAAGAACAATTACACCTGACTGAATCCCAAATCATACAACGACACAATCAGCAGATGTTCTTGCGCCGAAATGCCCAACTGTTGCAGCAGGAGTTAGAGCTTGAAGCCGAACTATTAGAAGAAAATCCAGAGTTAGCCCAGATGATTCATTCTCTTAATATGCAGGAGATTCAGAGTAATCAGCGAGGGCTAGAGAATGTTTTAGGCTTAGAAGAATCAGCGTCAAAGAAGCAAAGTGTTTGGAGTAAGTTTTTTCCGGGATTGGGTGGGGGATAAATCTAGTGGGAAGTTATAATATCTCTTTTTAGAAACTGCTCTTAAAAGAGATAAAATATTAATTAGAATAAATAGCTTTCATAGTAATTTAAATGACTCGATTTATTCATGATCAATTTGCTAAAGACTATTTGGAAGAGTTACTAAAACCTTATGGGGAAGTAAAAGCTTCTAGCCGTGTAGCTGGTGAGATTAGAGAAATTGATGTTTTATTTTCTCCTACCCAACAAGCTAATAGTTTAGAGATGCTAGGAATTCTGGGAAGATTTGCAGCTACACCTGCTATTTTTGAACCCTTACGGGTTCGCCAGTCGCTCATGGGGGAAACCCCCAAGACCGCGCTGGCTCACCATTTCGCAATCCTGCCTCTGAAGAGGAAATCTGTGATTGTTTGCTGAAATTATTGGAAGTAAGAGGTGCTTTACAACGCGAAGCTAATCGCAATAAAATCTCTATTAAAGAATTAGAAATTCCGAAATTGTGGATACTTTCTCCAACCGTATCTGTGAGAATAGTTTCAGGTTTTAGTGCAATTCAAGCATCTAATTGGGTGTCTGGAGTATACTTAATGGGGGAGTATTTGCGAACAGCTATCGTTGTAATTCATCAACTGCCACGTACTCAAGAAACTTTGTGGCTAAGAATCCTCGGTCGAGGGAAAGTACAAAAGCAGGCTATTGATGAATTAGAAGCGCTATCATCTAATCATCCGTTTCGGAAAGCCACACTAGAATTACTGTACAATTTACAGCAGAACTTGGTAATGTCTCAAATTGAAGAATCAGATGATAGGGAGTTGATTATGCGATTAGCACCACTTTATCAGCAAGATAGAGAACAAGCTGTACTGGAAGGAGAACAACGTTTAATTATACGTCAACTAAATCATCGCTTTGGTGAGATTGACTCTTCAGTAATTGAGCGAATTCGAGGTTTATCTACTGACCAATTGGAGACTTTAGGAGAAGCCTTTTTAGATTTTTCATCCCTCACTGATTTAGAAACTTGGTTGGATCAAAATCTCTAAATAAAAAGCTTGTGCTATTATCTCTTGCGTGGAAAGTAGATGCGCTCTTATCAAGGAGATTTGGGGCAAGGGAGAAAAGCTTCGCCGTGAGCGCAACTTCTCTTCTTAGGCTGCGCCCTAAGCGTAACTATGCCGCAGGCTTTACGACAAAGTTTACGGTGAATCAGTCGAACGATAAAAAGCTATTTAAGAACAGTAGTTGCACCATCATTTTTACCTTTTCCCCTCTTGTTTGTACCTTGTGTCACCTTCGATTCTGATTCTTGCTTACTGGAGTTAACCATTTTCACCAAGGAAGAATGTAGTTAGTGTATGCCCTGGCCCTACTTCTAGTAAGACTTGCTCTGGCGTTGCCAATAATTTCTCTACACCTTGGGCAAACAGTACTGTGGAACGCAGATGTTGAGCGTAGTAGTCAGGATTTGTGGCTTGGGTGACTGTAATCCAAGTACCAGTTAGGTTGGAAATATAAGGAATTTTTGGGGGATTTAAAGTAATTTTTTTTACTTGCTCTGTAAATACCTCTAAAATTGGTTCCATCATTTGCGAATGGAAAGCATGGGAAGTATGCAGTTGGCGAGATTCAATCCCTTGAGCAGCAAGCTGATTTTGTAGTACCTCTATTGCTGCTATGGAACCGGAAACTACACACTGCGATCGCTGATTAATCGCAGCAACAGAAAGTTCTGAACCTAACAGAGATTGTACCTTGTCTGCGGACAGAGGAACTGAAAGCATTGCTCCAGTGGGAAGTTGCTGCATCAACTGTCCGCGTGTTGCTACCAGAGATAAGGCATCTTCTAGAGAAAAAACTTCTGCAAGAGTTGCGGCTACATACTCGCCAATACTATGACCGATCGCAGCTTCGGTTACATTCTTTCTTACAATTATCCAATTGAAATCAACTGTATTCAGCTAGGCTTAATCTAAATGACGCGACAATTCTGGCAATACCACAACGTCTTACCAGCTTATGTCCCAGACAAAGCATTTTCTAAATCAGCTTGCAAGTCTAATACATTCTCAATACCCACAGAAAGACGGACTAAATTATCATTAATTCCCCGCTTATATCTTTCTGCATCTGGTAAAGAACCATGAGTCATTTTCGCAGGATAACAAAGTAATGACTCTACACCTCCTAAACTTTCTGCTAACAAAAACAGCTTGAGACGAGCAGCAAATTTTTCCACTTCTGCAAAACCGCCTTTTAATTCCAAACTAATCATTCCACCAAAACCAGACATTTGTGATTTTGCCAATTGGTGCTGTTCGTGGCTAGGTAAACCGGGATAATAAATACGCTCGACTTTGGGATGTTGTGCTAAAAATTTAGCTAATACTAAAGCATTTTTTTCGTGTTCTCGCATTCTCACAGCTAGAGTTTTAATTCCTCTCAGTACTAACCAGCTATCAAAAGGACTAGGAACTGCCCCAATTGCATTTTGATAAAATTTCAATTCGGTATATAGTTGCTGATTAGATGTCACAACTGCACCGCCAATAACATCGCTATGTCCTCCTAGATATTTGGTGGTGCTGTGGACTACAATATCTGCACCCAATTCCAGTGGTCTTTGAAAATAAGGACTGGCGAAGGTATTATCAACTACTAAAATGATATTGTGTTGACGAGCAATTTTTACTAACGCAGCAATATCAATTATTTTTAACAAGGGATTGGTTGGAGTTTCCACCCAAATCAATTTAGTCTGGGGTTGAATAGCAGCCTCAAAGTTAGAGATATCATCAATATCTACATAAGTGGTTATTACATCCCAATTTTTCACTACTTTTTCTAACAAACGATAAGTACCACCATATAAATCATCCCCAGCAACAATATGATCGCCACTTTTGAGTAAACTTAAAACTGTGGTAGTAGCAGCTAATCCAGAGGCAAATGCTAAACCAAATTTAGCGTTTTCAATAGCAGCTAAAGCTTCTTCTAAAGCATTTCGGGTAGGATTTCCCGTGCGAGAATATTCATATCCTTTGTGTTGACCTATTGCGGCTTGCTCGTATGTAGAAGTTAAATAAATCGGCACAATCACAGCACCTGTTTCTGGGTCTGATGGTTGTCCTTCATGAATTGCTTTTGTTTCAAATTCCATTTTTTTCTCGTCTTAGTTTTGACTAATCCAATATCTAATTAAATCTGCTCTGGTAATTAATCCAATAGGAGTATTATGCCGCGTAATAATAATTCCTGTAGTTCCAGATAAAAGCACTCGATAGGCTTCTGCTACATCCACATTTTCATCGAGAATTGGTAGCGGCTTACCCATCACAGCTAAAACTGTTTGGTTAGAAAAATTAATTCCGTCATGCAGAAATTTCATTAACGATGCCTCATTCAAGCTACCTACTACTTGATTGTGATCAATAACAGGTAACTGGGATATATTTAGCTTTTGCAGCAGATTTGTGGCATTAATTAAAGTATCATTGGAACTAATAGCTACTAAAGAAGGGAAATCAGTTTTTTGTTGTAAAACTTCTTCAACCTTGATAGTTTTTACAGTTTTACCTTCCCAAAAACTATTTTCCTGCATCCAGACATCAGAGTAGATTTTATTAATGTAGTTTCTGCCTGTATCGGGTAATAAAACTACAATATACTTTGGCTGTGATAGTCGATTTGCATACTTGAGAGCTGCGGTTACTACTGTACCACAAGAACCTCCCACTAGTAAGCCTTCTTCTCTGGCTAGACGACGCGCCATATTAAAAGATTCTTTATCAGTAACTCGAATCATTTCATCAACTAATTGACGATTAAAAGTTTTAGGAATAAAGTCTTCCCCAATTCCTTCAACTTTATAAGATTTAGGGCTATCTCCTGATAAAATAGACCCTTCTGGATCTGCACCAACAATTACAATATTGGGATTTTGCTCTTTGAGATATTTTGCCACTCCAGAAATTGTGCCGCCAGTTCCCATACCTGCAACAAAAACTTCAACTTTACCTTGACTATCTGACCAAATTTCTGGGCCAGTAGTTAAGTAATGAGCTAAAGGATTGTGGAGATTTTCAAATTGATTTGGTCTATAAGCGCCCGGTATTTCTTTAGCTAATCTTTCAGCGACACCGTTATAACTTTCTGGAGAATCAGGTGCTACAGATGTGGGTGTGACAACTACTTCTGCGCCATAAGCTTTGAGCAGATTAATTTTATCCTGACTCATCTTATCAGGCATGACAAAAATACATTGATATTTTTTCACTGCGGCGATTAATGCTAATCCTACACCAGTATTACCTGCGGTAGCTTCAATAATAGTTCCCCCTGGTTGTAGTTCACCTGTTTTTTCAGCTTGTTCAATCATTGCCAGAGCAATTCTATCTTTGGTACTACCACCAGGATTCAGATATTCTACTTTGGCATAAATAGGAGATTGGGTATTTTCAGTTACGTGATGCAGTCTGACTAAGGGAGTTTTACCAATTACTTGCAAGATATTTTCGTGAGTAGTCATATTTACCCTCTAGAGTTATGAATCTTTCTTTTTGTTGGATTGAGGGATGTTGAAATTCAGCACTAAGAAAGAAATTAATTTCAGAATGTAAGTTTGAGATTTGACTGTAGCTTTAGTAATTTTTTACTTGCTGTTTGTAATGTTTCTGATTTTTTACTAAAGCAAAAGCGAATAAATGAATTTCCGTTTTCTGGTTGGTTAAAAAAGCTAGAACCTGGAACTACAGCAACACCAATTTCTTTGATTAAATAGTTGGTAAATTCAATATCAGTTTTATAGCCAAATTTAGAAATATCCGCAAATATGTAATATGCACCTTGGGGGACAAAATAAGGAATTCCGACTTGATCTAAAATTTGGAGAATGCTATTTCTTTTATCATGATACAGTCTAGCTAGTTCTTGATAATAAGATGGCGGCAACTGCATGGCGGCTACTCCGGCTCGTTGTAATGGTGCAGGCGCACCCACAGTAAGAAAATCATGAACTTTTCTGATAGCTCCTGTTAATTCAGGTGTTGCTAAAATATAGCCGACTTGCCAACCAGTGACGCTGTAGGTTTTGGAAAGACCGTTAATGGTAATAGTACGATCTGCCATTCCTGGAAGGGTGCCTAGTGCAATATGTTGAGTACCATCATAGAGAATGTGTTCATAGATTTCATCTGTAAATGCGAGAACATCCCACTTTTGACATAGTTCGGCAATTAGGGTAAGTTCTTCACGGTTAAAAACTTTGCCTGTGGGATTGTGTGGGGTGTTGATAATAATAATAGCTTTTGTATTGTTGTTGAAAGCTTGACGCAACTCAGCTTCATCAAATGTCCAGTCAGAGGGATGTAGTGTGACGTATCGGGGTGTCGCACCAGCTAAAATTGCATCGGGGCCATAGTTTTCGTAATACGGCTCAAACACAATCACTTCATCCCCTGCATCAATGGTTGCTAACATCACAGCCGCCATTGCCTCGGTTGACCCACAAGTGACTGTGATTTGTGTTTCTGGATTAATATCTAAACCTAGATACCAACGGACTTTGTGCGCGATCGCTTCTCGAAATGTTTTGTCTCCCCAAGTAATGGCATATTGGTTAACATCTGCCTCAATTGCTTGATAAGCTGCTTGTTTTAACTCTGGCGGACTGCGATCGCAGTTAGCCTCTGTGGCGTTGGTTCATCCTGATAACGTCCCAGCTTACAATGCCATGATTGCCACCCAACTCATCCCTAGCGATCGCAAGATTACCTCAACCCAAGTAATGGAGGTTGCTGCACAATCACCAGTCGGTCGAGCAGTTTATTACGGCGGCATCAATGAATGGATACCAATGCCTCTGTTAAAGAATTTTTCTGGTTATGACCGGGATACCAAAAACTTTATTGACTCTGCACCAAGTAATAAGCAAACCTCTCAAGCTGAAACTAAGGAGTCTTGCACATCAACAACCCAAGCTCAACAGATGTTGGCGCTTTTGGAGAAGACGAAAGCCAATTCAATTGATGAGTTTATCCAAACCGAATTGAAATTAGACGGAGTTCCACCAGAACTAATCCGTTTGGGAATTGAAAAATTACTCCAAAATTCACCAATTAAATACAAATTCGACGGTTGCGATAGTAATCAAAATTAAAATTTGTTGAATAACTTATGCAAGACAAGAATCAAAGCAACTCCCCCTCAGCAGCCTCAAGCCCTTTAGAAAAGTTAACAACGAGTGCTGTTAACTTTATTAACAGTCTCTCTCAAAGCTTTAGACTATCAGAACGCGAATTACTAGTTCAAAAACAGTGGCTAGATAATATGCAAACTAGTAAGTTTCTCAAAGAACAACAGGATTTCATCAATGAAGCTAATCAACAGATGCCTATACTGTTGACTTCCAAATCAAGATTAATAATTCTTGAAGCAATACTTGTCACTCGTGCCAGAAATGGACAACCTATAGATGATTTAGTGAAGGCAATTGAAGTAGTCAAGAAGAACGTTATTGAGATAGATATTCAGCCCAATCTCAATTTAGAAAAAGAGCAAAAAATTCAACCTCAAAAAACCAAAGATACCTTAATTACACATCGTCACTAATACGATTTACCTATTTTGAGCGAAGTTGGTGGTTTAATCACTGATGCCCGAAACCTTATCTTAATTGTGCCTTTAATTGCAGCTCTATCTGTTTTAATTTTGCCTCTTACTAGCCCAAGAATTTGCGATTCTTGGGAGAATACTAGTGGCACTTATGAAAACAATAGCTTGTATTGTCAACTTTTAAGTGATTTGAATCGTTTTTTTCAAGACTATCAGAAGCTCAAGTCAATAACCCACCACTGACCTGAGTAGAGGTGCAGTGGGGGCTTGAAAAACAGTCCTATTTGACCGATGGGATGGTGAGAATTGTCCAGAGTTTATCAATCCCTAGTAACTGGCCAAATCGGTCATTTATTTGTGCCAAAAGTCATGGTCGAATTCATGACTTTTTTCATTAGTTTTTTTGTCAAAGATTTATATAATAGTCGTATTCAAACCAAGTTATCTTGCGATATCAAACCCAAAATTAAGACAGCTTTGCCATTATATTTATATATATTTACCGGATATTTTAAAAATACTAAGTATTAGTTAATAGAGATAAAATAGAGCTATTAACTATGCCTTTTACACCCTATACTTTAGTCTGGACTTTTTTATTTGGCTTACTAAGTCTTAATTTCCAAATACAGATAAATAAATTATCACAGACCCTGTATCCTACTTATAAAACACAACAGTTATTTTCAGAGATTACCAAATCTAATACTCCCAGTACCCCTGCACCTTATAGAGGCGGTGGACGTAGATATTTAATTGAACCTTTCAAAAATATTGAGCCTCTTGTTTAATCTGACTTTTCACAGTATCTAAAAAAATCAGAGGGTGTAGGTGTAGTAAGACTTTCTGTCTTTCCCTACACCTAAACCTGTAACCCTATTTCAGCCTTTCTTTTTCGCTAATTAGCCCCGAAAATATCATCAATAAGTACTTCTTACGAAACTAAATACTGTTGAATTTCAGTTTTTTGACGACGTAGAACAGTCATTGCTTGCTGCTGAATTTGACGAACTCGTTCTCTACTGACATTCAATTTATCTCCAATCTGAGCTAAAGTTAGTTCTTGATCGTTCTCCAATCCAAAACGCAAAATTAATACTTCACGTTGCGTCGGTTTGAGTGATTCTAATAAACTATTTATGTCTTGGCGCAAAAGTTCTTTGGTGATATATTCGTCTGGAGATATGCCCTCATCTGGTAAAAGTTGACTAAGTTCTGTGTCTTGGTTATCTCCAATTTTTACATCTAGAGAAATTGGCTGCTTTGAACTGCTGAGAAAATCCCTAATCTGGCTTGGTTGTAAGTCTAAAGTTTCAGCAATTTCTACAACACTAGCTGGACGACCCAGTGTCTGAAATAATTCTCGCTGTACTTTCTTGATTTTATTCAGTTGTTCGGTGATATGAATTGGCAAGCGTACAGTACGGGATTTCTCTGCAATTGCCCGTGTCATTGACTGCGTAATCCACCAGTATACGTAGGTGGAAAGCTTATAGCCGCGATTGGGGTCAAATTTTTCCACACCCCGTTGTAAACCTATTGCCCCTTCTTGCAGCAAATCTAAAAATTCCAGATTGCGCTTAGTATATTTTTTGGCAATCGAAACCACCAGACGTAGGTTTGCTGTCACCATTTTTTGTTTGGCTCGTTGCCCAAGATTTTGTATTTGAGCTATTTCCAATTCACTTTTGTCAACATCAACAGCTAATTCGACCATTGTTGGCTCCCGATCTAGTTGTTGGGTGAGTTCATTTTTTCTTTGCTCAATTGCCATGATTTGCTGTACCTGCCTCCCATAAGCAATTTCTTGGTCTGCGCTTAACATTGGATAACGACCAATCTCTTGCAAATAGATACGAACCATGTCTGGACTCAGGCTGGACATACAATAAAACTTTTTTTGATATTTAGACGAATTTAAAAGTATAAATCAAATCGCTGAATTAATTTTCCTGATTTAACAGCTAAAAAATATTAACCTGAGATTGCGATAAATAAATTCAACCTAGAACACAATCATCTATAACGGTATCCAGTGAGCGCTTACTATACTTCCATTCCGAATGGCACGAAGATTTATGTGAAACCTCTTTGCTGACTATCTTGTTGGGGGTAGGGTTGCAGCTTCGTGTGTTCTAGATAATTAAATGCGAGTGCGTCAAGGAGTTCAACATCTTCTTAATTCCCCACACCCGAACTTAGCAACTCCACACCCTTTCATCCAGGAATACCAGGGATTTACGCTTTTCTTCGTGCCATTCCCCTATACCTCATGCCCTATTCGGTAAAAAACTATTTAGGAACAGTAGTCGCGTTGAGTTCATCCCTTTTCCCTTTTCCCCTCTTGCTACTACCTTGTGTCACTTTCGATTCCTCTTCTTTCTTGCTAGAGTTAACCATTTTCACCAAGTGCTGATTTAGATAACTCTGCGCTGAGATATACAAACTTTCCCAAATCTCTTGATTGCGACTTATTTTTGTGCCGACTGTATTTCCTGCTGTTTTCTCCGACACCAAGTATTTACGGAAATAGTTATTCCACAGATGTTGCAGGAAATCTTCGGCGAATTCGTTAAACGGCAGAATCCATTTATAGTCTTTGTCCAAAAATACCCGATAGGACGCAATTATCGGTAGTGCCAGGTCAGTTGGCGCACCAAACCCGAATGAATACTTGCTGTCCGGCAACAACGTAGTTTTACGTATATCAATTGATGCTAAATCGTTAGCACCCTTCCTTCTGGGGTTGCTGATATAGTCTTGGATTATTTCGTAGAGTCTTTGCTCTATCCACAGAGCATGAGTCAAGAGAGGCAGTAAAGCGGTTAATCTTTCCCTTTCTGCGTCTGTGATGTTACTTGGAAGACTCATCCCTGCCGGGTGTTTGGTTCGTTTATTGCCGTCGGGGTTGTATTTATTTCTGTCGAGGCAGTAAAGGAGCTTGAGCAAATGGGTAACATTACACTGGGCGTTTCTGGGAGCGCCGCTTTGATTCTGGTAATAGGCTATTCTAAATTTCCTATCTTCTTTCTGTTCTAACTGGGCTAAATACTGCTTGATGAATTTGTAATCACCCCTGGCGTTGACTTTGGAGCGAGAATCTACTGGCGTTGTAGTATTTGAAGCTAGGGCTATATCTTTAGCTGATTCTTCACTCAATCCGATGTGGATCGTAACTTTTACCCTAGCTTCGGTTAGGTCATATTTGTAATTTTTCGCTTGCTCAAAAGCTAAGACTGTATGCCCCCCGTTGATAATGCCGTCGCTGCCACCCTCGTTAGCTTCTAAGACTTCTAGCTCCAGTTCAGTTTTGTTCTTGACAGGTTTAGCAATATTAGCTGACAGAACGATTCCACTGTGACGAGAGAAGAATTTTTCGGGTTCGGTTGTCAGTGAATCGAACATTTGTCTGTAGGTCGCGCTTTTGCGGTTTGGTTCCCTGATGTTTGGTTCTAGCGGTAGGTCTATAGGGAACGAGTCTACATGAGCAGTGGCGATGATGCAGTTTGGGTTGGCTTGAAAATAGTTATCTATCTTAATGTTCCAAGTCTTGGGCATAGTTGATTTGCAATGTCAGGGGAATTTCTATGTTAACCAAAACTAGTAGTTCGCCAACCCAAAATTGCTGGGTGGAGATTGGCAGAGGAGCAGAGGAGAGATTTGTACAAGTTCTTTCCCCCCTGCCCCTCCGCACCTCTGCCCCTCTGCTTGCCACCACGCAAAATTCCCTTGGCAGACTACTAGTATCTGATATCGCGTTTTGAGGTAATGCGAAGTACCGTTGTATGCCAACCCAAAAATGTGCTGTCAAGTCGCAACTCTTGGAGACGCTGCGCGAAGGCTCCAATTCAAAATTAATACCCGAAGGGCACTAAAAAAAGATGAAATCTCGTCAGGGGTATCTTGTTGGGGGTAGGGTTGCAGGTTCGTGTTTAAGACAATTTAATTTGGATTGCGCCAAGGAGTTCAACATCTTCTTAATTCCCCACACCCCAATACCTGCAATCCTACATCCCACACCAAGAAGCCAACCATATCAAGGGTTTGCATTTAACTTAGTGGCATTCGTCCAATGAATCTCTTTGGAACGAAAAGCTCTATCCCAATCGTTAGCAATCACTTCCATCATATTGATCATGCCTTCATAGCCAAAATATGGCTTATCAACATAAGTTTCTCTGTTAGTGGGGCTAAATACATCAAAAGCAATTTTGATTCCTAGTTCCTCTGCCATGTATTTTTCCCATGCCGAGCCAATCACAGCATCAACATCAAACTCTTCTAAAGTCTGTTTTACCTGATAGCCGTCTGCCGAAAATATTACGCGGGAAGTAAGACCGAGGCTGTGCAGTTCTCGCTCCAGGATTGAACGAGAATCAGGCATCGCCGAGCGAAATAATAAGACTTCAGGAATCATCTCCAATTCTTCAAAGAGCATTCTAACCAGTCCAATGCCAAGCGTTCCATCCGCAGATACAGCAATTCTACAGTTACGATATCGGGGAATGATCATCAATGCTCGTTTGCGAAGTGTATCTACGACCATTTCTTCGCCAAGTTTAATTAGCGGTTCGACTTTTTCTTCGATCTTAAAATGTGCCGCTAATGCCTTCAACCATCGAGTAGTGTTGTTTACACCTACTGGTAAAGGTATATCATCAAGGATGAGGGGGATATTGTGGGTCTCTTGCATTTTCCGAGCAAACTTATACCCAACATCATGACTAAGAACAATATTGGCCGTTGCCTCACCAGCTAGCTCCAGTTCTTCAAATGAAGTATTATGAGAAAAAACAGTCTGTACTCTAATCCTCAAAGATTTTAAAATCTGCGTTATCCATTGCAAGTCAGCCCACCAAGTAGGATTAAGATTTGCCTGTGGCGCAATGATATTTACAATCCTCGGCTTTCTACCCCTTCTCTTAGTCTGCCTTTTTTTGATAAAAGGAAGTAAAGCCTCTAAACCCATCTCCAAGCCATCATAAGCATTGCCCCGAAATCCACCAGCCATTAAAGGAACGAGTTTGGCTTTGATATCTGGCTGAAGTTGATTGCACAATCCCGCAATATCTTCACCAATGATGTCTGCCGCGCAAGTCCCAA
Organism: Nostoc sp. C057; assembly: GCF_013393925.1. Classification (NCBI taxonomy): domain Bacteria; kingdom Bacillati; phylum Cyanobacteriota; class Cyanophyceae; order Nostocales; family Nostocaceae; genus Nostoc; species Nostoc sp. C057. The sequence continues at coordinate 60,852 of NZ_CP040289.1, forward strand.
CGACAAACATCACCTTAGAATCAAAAGATTGATCCGCCTCTTTAATCATCCCTTTGAGTTTATCAGACGCTCCCATCACAATGTCTGACTCAAAAAGACGAGTACAACCTACTTTCCGCTTGGTGAAATCAACCTCATGAGCATCATACCCAGCTGCGACAGTGGACGCACAACCCTGTGGAGACTGAATCACAATACTAACATCTTTAATACCAGCAACTGTAGTTGCAATACCTTCAAGGGCACAGCCAACTACTGGGTCTTTACTATGGTTACAATTGTCAAAAGTCGTTTCAGCAGACATTTTTCCTCCTGTTTCTCTAAGGCTTGACTATGGTAAAAATTTTACTCATTACACCAACCTGGAATAGTCTACGTAGGTTGGGGAGCCACTGCGTTGGGCGGCTCTGCCGACTTGTTCGCTCTTAGCTAGCGTTCCCGCAGGGTAGCATGTGGCGTTTGAGGAACAAAACCCAATTATTTCTGAGAGTTTGTTGGGTTTCACTACCCTGTGGTCAGCCGCCTCCGGCATCTACGTTCTACTTAACCTACAATTTTCTACGTGTTAGCGTACCCCTACGGGGAAGCAAGCTACGCGGAGCGTCTCCAAGAGTTGCGGGGCGTAGCCCGACAAATCCATACTTTGATTCAGCAAAGTCACATTTTATTTATTACTCGTTAAAACATTTTCCCCGCTTCTTTCCTGCTGCATATACGGTACAGTCAGGCATGTCTTGAGCTAATTTTCCGCTTAGTGATTGAGTAGATGCTAACCCGGAATTTTTAGGGAATACCATTTGCTTGGTTAAAGCACTCCGAGGTCTAAAGCCATATTGAAGTGCTGTTTTTATACACTTTGCGACCTTTAAGGCTCCGCGATAGCCAAATCTGGGACGATTTAAAATAGCATTTAAATCGACTACGGGAATATGGGGGAAACTCAAGGAAGAACCAAAATAAACTACCGATTCTGCATCAAGACCACCGATGAAATCCAGTAATTCATCTTCCGTTTGTTTCATGGACTCGTACTTGCCAAAGGCCAGTGTCCCTTTCGTAATCAGGATTTCCGGGTCTAACCCTGTTTCCAATAAATAATCTACACTGGTTTCTCGTGCTTCTGTACTCCAGGGATGGAAGTTATAGATTACTACACGCATCCCAAAATCACGATCCAACATGTGAGCAAGGGATAAGCACTTGATAGCATCATGTCCTTCGATAATCGCTAACTTCCCTTCTATATAACTCTTAGCTGCTTCAAATTCAGTCTTGATTGCGGCATATTCCTTTTCCATTAGGGCAGCCGCCTGTTCTTCCATCCCTAAATATTTTGCCGCCCCTTCGAGCCATTTTTCTGTAGCGCTGATTCCGTATGGAAGGATAGTAGAATTTAACGGCGTACCGAACTTGTCTGACATGGCTTTGCCGATGGTATAGCCAAGATCCAAACATAAAGTACAGTTGACTGCTGCACTCGGTGCTTGCTTGAGTTCTTCTAATGTACAATCACCTGCGATGACGCTGTGAACTCTTGCCCCCATTGCTTCTATCAATCGCACCAATTCTTTGACATCAGTTTCAACTTCCGTCCTTTCAGGGCCCATCTTCGCGCCCACAATATTGACAGCATCGGCTAGTTGTGCTTTCCGCTCTGGAGTTGGCGGCTCCATAAAGTCTACGATTTGCCGAAATACGATATCAAATCCACTGCGATACTCCCCGGCGAATCCTTCACAATGTATCGTCATGATCTCAGCATCGATTTCGCTGCGGGCTTTATTCACTACGTCATCAACACAATCGCCAATAATACCAGACGCACAACTAGTGGCAACAACGATCGCATCGGGATGGTATTTTTCATCTACTTCTCGAATCGCGCCTTTTAATTCTTTTTCCCCTCCAAAAATTACCGCCTTCTCACTCATGTTCGTAGTCACCACAGGTTCATAAGGAGAACCACTATTGCGGCTATTAGTCAGTTTGTATGCCCGCTTGACTCCATAAGCACAGCCACTCGGCCCGTGAGAAATGACGATCGCATTTTTAATCCCACTTAAAATCTTCGTTGCAGTCCAAAATTTACAGGGGCGGGTATGACTACCTTGTAAACTGGTCTTGATCTTACCCTCTTTTGCCAAGCGATACAGTTCGCTCAAGTTTCCGTAAAATACGACATTCTGATCTATCATCATAGTTCTCCAAATATTTCATCTTTTTTAAACGCAGAGGGGAGGCAGCGCGTTGCGGGGGTTCCCACGCCACTCCCCCCAACGGAGGGAACCTCCGCAAGGGGGTGGCTCCCCGTTGTAGCGACTGCCGTCGCGCTGAAGTTGGCGCAGAGGAACGCAAAGTTTTGAATAGAGGTTCCAGCACTCAAACTCTGCGCTCCTCTGCGTTTTACTCTGCGTTCCTTTGCGTTGAAAATTCAATCTACCAGACGTTTAAGATCCACTCGCGATCGTGCTTGTTCTCCATATCTGCAAACATGGCATTGGCGATATTATCTGCTAGCCATTCTGCTCCTTTGTAGCCAATCACAGGATATTTCCACAGACCTGCACGGTCAAAGCTAGGAAATCCTACCCGAACCATCGGAATTTTGTTGTCGATAGAAATATAGCGACCCTTTGAATGCCCTAAAATCAAGTCGATTTCGAGGGATTTATCTGTAATACGGCGCTCTAATTCCCAGAGGTCTGCATTCCAGATAACTTCGATATCACAAGCTGCTTGCTTCTCCAACTCGGCAATTCTTGGGTCTTTGGTGCAGGCTTTATTGTCGTCTCCCAACAACATCAGCACTGGCTCTAACTCAACTTCTAAGCAGAACTCTGCTAGACCAATTACTAGATCGGGATCTCCGTAAATAGCTACCTTCTTGTTGGCGAAGAACATGTGTGCGAGGTCTGCGATCGCATCAATAGCTTTACCACGTTCTCTGACTAAAGATTCTGGTATTGGTTTACCAGTCATTTTACTGATATTTTGGAGCCAGATGTCGGTATTCTTAATACCAATTGGTGTTGGGCCAAGAATTGCGGGAACTTTGAACTTCTCTTGTAAGAATTCGGCTGCACTACCGCCTTCATATTTACATAAAGCAATAGTTCCCAACGCATTGGCAGAATCAGCGATGTCTTCGATGGTTGTATTGCCAAAGGCAAAACTTGTCTTATCGGGCATGGTGGGCGCATCGAAGGTTTCTGTATCCAGTAAAATGTTTCCTGGAACGTCCATCTCTTTTAAGATGCGTTTAACTTCAGTGACATCTCCAGGGTTAAGCCACCCAGTAATGATGTTCAACTTGCCAGTTGGTTCGCCTTTTTTTGCTAGGCTAGAAATGATTGCATGTACGCCGACATTATAGCCAGTGACTTGAGAGCCTTTGTAACTGGGGGTATGTACAGGAACAAGAATAACCTTGCGATCGGGATAAGCCTCCTTTAAAAAGCCGTTGAGCTTGTTAATGGTTCCTTCGATATCGTCCCCAATTGTCTCAGTTGAACAAGTCGTAATAATTGGGATAATCCGTAAATCGGGATATCGTGCTACTAAGGTCTTTACGCCTTCCTCAATGCGTGGCTGTCCTCCAAGAACAGCACTATTTTCATGGAGTGAAGAAGAAGCAATGTCGAAATTTTCCTTCAAATGCTGGGCAAACAGGAGACGAACGAACATACTACACCCTTGTCCTCCATGCACCAGAGGAATACAATCTTTGATTCCGATGGAAGCGTATTCAGCCCCAGCAGGCTGACAGGTAAATATAGGATTGATGATTCCCTTGCGTTCTTTCTGTTTTACGACTAAAGACATTCTCTTGACTCCTATGTGGTAAAAAATTGCGTGATTTTGTTTGGCGTTGCTGAACGAAGATATGAGTTGTCTTTTTGAGCTTAAGAAAGTGGAGCGATGTCTGTGGCGAGCTAAAGCTGCATCCAACCAAGAAGCAAGCTACTCATAGCATCGATTACAGAAGAAAAGTAGAATTGAATTTCGTGAAAATCTTGAAAGCTAGATGAGATGCTTCTGTAGTCAGACACTATGCGGACACTACGTTTCTTAGCAATGCTTTTGGTGTAGCCCGTCGCAGCGTTAGCGTTAGCTTGCCGTAGGCATCGCTCTCTACTCTGCAAGTCTCTACTCTGTAAGAAAATTTCTGCACAAACACTAACAGGATGACTTGACTCTAATTCATGCTCCAATTCAACAACGCCGTTTGTTTGTAGAACTTACGCAAAAACTCTCTCAAACTCTCTTCCCCCGTGGCCTCTACATCCTCTGTGGTTTGTTTTCCTTACCTTTGCGTAAGTCCTAGTTTGGTTGAATTACCGATCCAATTGCTTTAATAAAGCGAATAATGTAATTCACCATTCTTCGACTTGGTTATTACAATATCGACCAGCATTGCCTTAACAGCTTCCAGTACTGCCTTCTTTTGCGAGTTCTCCATGCTATTTAACCATGAAAACCTAATTTCCAGGTCAGCCGAAAGGATCTTCGCATCTGCATAAAAACCCCTGTCAATCAAGGTTTCCAGAACTACCTTTTCTCCAGTCAAGATTTGGGCGGTCATATTGAGAACACCATTGATGTTTTCTTCCCGATCCCATGCACGAGAGTGAAACTGCCACAAACACCGTTCTTGAATTAATTTTGTGACTTCCGCAGCTCGCTCTTGAATGTATGATGCGATTTCCTTAGCTTGCACTTGAACTTGTGGTGCAACTTCCTTAGCTTGTGGTTGAACCTGTGAAGTGGCTTCCTTAACTTGTTGTTGAACCTGTGGCGCAGTTGCCTTAGCTTGTGGTTGAACCTGTGGCGTAACTTCTTTAGCTTGCGGTTGAACCTGTGGTGCAGTTGCCTTAGCTTGTGGTTGAACCTGTGGCGCAACTTCCTTAGCTTGTGGTTGAACCTGTGAAGTGGCTTCCTTAACTTGCTGTTGAACTAAAGAAACGACTTGCTCAGATAACTCTTTGGTTGCTTTACCGTTGCCATTACCATTGGTACTTGGCAGATTTTGCCCTGCACGGATGTCATTCTTAGCCAACTTCATCAAAGGGGAGTAAATGGCATTGTACATATCCCTTGCCATATTCACCGCACCTTCAAAACCCATATAAGGGCCATTGTGGTAGCCATGACCATTCACATAAGGCAAATGCAACTTCTTCACCAAAGCACCCACCCTCGGGCCAGTCAACACCAAATCAGGCTTGACCATCTCCAGCACTTCAAAGAACTCAAGTTCATTGCCATCATCAATATAGATAGTCCCTTCTTCACCTCTGGCAATTACCTTTTCAAAATCCTCTTGGTGTCCAAACTTGGACGACATCGCCACCACTTTCATTCCCAAATCGTCTTCCAGCGCTTTCGTCCAGTGCCACAAACGCGGGCCTCCAGTCCAAATACAGACCTTTTTCCCAGTTAAGCGCTCCTTATACCAAGCTAACTTCGATTCATATTTAGCGACTTCTTCAGCAATCACAGCTTCGGCTCTATCCTCAATCCCAAAGAAAGCACCGATTTTGCGTAACCCTTCCTTAGCATAGTCAAAGCCCCAAGTATCGACATCGATACGGGGAATGCCGTATTTTTTCTTCAACTCATTGGCAATATATCCAGCAGAACGGGCACAGTTAGTTACATTCAACTGCGCTCTGTGCATTCCACGTAATGAGTCATAAGTACCATTCCCGGTAAAATGGGCAATAATTTGCACACCCATTTTTTCCATATACTTTTCAAGGACAAAGGTATCCCCTTGAATGTTGTAGTCACCAATCACATTAATCGTGTATGGGCTGGTAATTTCTGGCTCATAAGTTCCTACCTTGTCCGTCATCCACCCCATGTTGAACACGTGGTGTCCTTTGGATTGACTCACCCCAGCAAAACCCGGACACTCCACAGTGAAGATATCGACATCACCGAGTTCTTTTTCTACTTCTTTGACTACAGGCTTGATATCATCACCAATCAAAGCAGTAGAGCAGGTGGTGTACACCATCATCCGCTTGATGTCAGGAAATTCGGCAAAGGCTTCCAACATCGCTTTTTTCAGCAGCTTTTCACCACCGAAGACAACGTGCTGTTCCTTCATGTCCGATGACCAGACATATTTGAGTTGGAAGTTGCCATTGTCGCTGGGATAGCGTTTGGTGTGCCATGTATCATAAGCACAGCCCACAGGCCCATGTATCAACTGGATAGTGTCTTTGAGAACACCACCAATTACTAGCTTTGCACCACAATAGCTGCATCCGCGCTCAGATAATGAGCCGGGAATGGTTTCGACGTGGGCGCTAGGGAGAAACTGGGTTGTATCTTCTCCTTTCTCTTTAATATATATGTGCTTCTCCCGTTCGGGGATAGTTTCGTCGCACTTAAACAACTTCATTGGCATGGTTGATTGCTCCAGTTGCAATTGAGAAGAAGAATCCTTCTTCTATATCTTTATTTTTGTCAGAAACTTGTTCGAGTTCCTTGATTTCAAAATCTTATCAACCTGGGGAAATAATAATAGTAAAACTGATAACAATTAGCTGAATTAATATTGCAAAATAGCCAGGATTCCAGTTTAGAATAGACAGTTCTGTATAGATTTCAATTAATCCGAATCATTCTATATAGAAGACTTTTAGTTAAGAGAGTAGACAGACTATTCTAACTGGAAGTGAAGAGATAAATGATTTAATTTCTGTTCTGACTATAGATATGTCACCAAAGATAAATCGACGATATTTTCTCAACTTTCAACAACAGAATAACGCAATTATCGGCTTTGAGGCTCTCGATATGATGACTAATTGTAACCACGAATACTCTTTGTAAATTAATTCCTCAGCGCAAGTAAATTGGCCAGATGTATGATATTCTTTATTTATAGGGAATCTAAACCACTTCACGCACAAAGGATCTCCAAGCACTTGCGCTGTAGTGATGAAGCCAAATCCCATAAGTTAACCAATTGTTTGATGAACTGATGGTCTTGCTCCACAAGTTTCTGGAGGATTGTGGAAGTACTTGATCGGTAGCAGTTCTGAAGTTCGGGGGGACTTTGGTCTGCTTGCAGTTCATCAATCACTTTTGGGATAAACCTTTTATTATTTACAGATGGTTTTTTCTTAAATCCTCAGAAATAATCGAAGCTTTGGCGAATGAAAAAATAGAATAAGCAATCGATAAATAATATTATTTGCTATTTAACCAATTGGGTAAAACAAACTTAATTGAACTTCCAGATTAATTAAATAACCTGGTGTTTAAAATGACTAAACCGAAAACAACCCGTAAATCTGTTCGCGATCGCATCCTAAGTACAGCATCAGGCTTGTTTTATCGAGAGGGAATTCGCAATGTCGGTATTGACAGAATTGTTGCGGAATCTGGCGTTGCTAAAATGTCACTCTACAATCATTTCAAGTCAAAGGATGCATTAATTGAAGCATGGCTGCGACAACAGGATGAACAATGGTGTGAATGGCTCAAAACCACGATTGAGCAACGAGCTTCTAACCCATCCCAACAACTATTGGCAATATTCGATGCCCTACGGGAATGGTTTGAGGGCCCAGATTTTCGAGGTTGTGCATTCATTAACGCTTCAGTGGAACTAGCCAATGCTGACCACCCTGGACATAGAGTGGCATTAGAGCATCAACAATCTATCTACCACTACATCAAGAGCCTAGCTCAAGCCGCAGAAGTTTCATCACCCGAACAGTTAGCCAGGCAACTGCTTCTCCTCGTGCAAGGTGCGATCGTGGTTGCGATGATGGAAGGAAGTTGGTCAACCGCTTCACAGGCGAAAAAAGTCGCGGCAACACTAATCCAGACTGCATCAAAATCCGGTGTTACCGAAACAGCTTTGACTGCCCAGTTAGAGTGCTGAGTATATTCATAAACCCGAAGAAATGCTTGCACCGGATGATGGTTTTAATAAGATAAATACTGCGGCGTGTAAAATTTTAGAGTATTTTGCTAATTGGACTGACTAAATTCTTATTTATCCCGCTATTTCTAGTATAAAACCGTCTATTATTCTAAACAAAATGTGCATCTTTAGGATTGAATGCCAGCTTAATCATTTCATGGGCATATACATTGCCAAATATATGATTCCGAGGCACCCTGGCGATTAAAGTTTGTTCTCTCACTTTAACCCAAATACTACAAATTCCAATACCATTTAAAACCCGTTCTACTAGTCCTTCAATAATTACCGAACACAGTTTGTGTCGCATTGAAGAACTTGCATCGTAAAGATTGAAAGTATCGCCAGATAAACAACATGTAGTAATTGGTTTTGTGATTTCCCCAGGATATAAAAACTCTATCCCGTTTGCAAGTTTGATAAAATTTCCACGGCTACTCCGTTCTACATGGCACGGAATAATATTATCTATCCCTACCAGTCTGGCAAGCTGCTCGTTAGCTGGTCGGCGGATGATAGTTTCCAAGTTATCATCCTGGATAATACAGCCGTCAAATAAAGCGATCGCGCGATCAGCAAAATGCAGTATATCTGTAAAATTATGACTGACTAATATGACTGCCGATCCCCTCGCTTGCGCCCATTGTCTAATTTTGTCGATCATCTGGGGACGTATTCCCACATCTAAAGAGGCAGAAGGCTCATCCAAAAGCAGCAATTCGGAATCAGCAACTAAACCGCAGGCAATACAAACCCGCTTTGCTTCACCACCGGACAGAGAACGAGCTGACTGATTTGCCAGGTGTTCACAGCCAAAAGTTGCAAGTGCTGTATGTACCGTTTGCTTAATCTTGTGTGTTGGTGTTCCGCGAAACTTTAATACCTTGGCAACATTATTAAAAACAGTGTCATCCAGTAGTAAGGTTTCTTGAAATACCAAAGCCGAACGACGACGCAACAATGTTTTATTGGTATTGCGGACATCCTGGCCAAATAATTGCATCTCACCACGGTAAGGTTGCAAGAGATTGATTGTTCTTAACAAAGTGCTTTTACCAGCGCCATTGGGGCCAAGCACAGCGACCAATTCTCCTGGACGGACTGTAAAATTTTCAATTGACAGGATATTTTTACGTGTTTTGCTATCGACGCTAACCTGCCGCATATTCAGGACATATTCGTTAGTACTCATAGGATTTTCTTGTCATGCTGTAAGATAGTCAGCAACACGATAACGGTGTATGTGATGATCAGGAGAATGTATGCGATCGCCATCGCCACATCGTAATTTCCTTTCCCTACTTCCAAGACGATCGCTGTAGTCAAGACTCTAGTCTGCCCCTTGATATTGCCGCCCACCATCATGGATGCACCAACTTCCGAGATGACGCGACCAAAACCAGCCATGATTGCAGCCATTAACCCTAACCGTGCTTCCTTGATTAGCAACCAGTTGACTTGCCACTGTGTCGCCCCCATTGATAACAGTCGCCAGCGTAGTTTCGGATTAATACTGATAATTGCCGCAAAACTGAAGCCAGCGACAATTGGAAAAGCAATGATGGCTTCGGCTACGATCATCGCTGTGGGCGTGTACATCAAATCAAAATTTCCTAACGGCCCAGATCGCCACAAAAACAGACTGACGAATAAACCGACTACGACAGGTGGCAATCCCATACCGAAGTTAATTAAACTAGTCAGAGTCTGCTTGCCGACGAAATCTACTAATGCTAGCCACAGTCCTAATGGTAGTCCCAGTAAAACGCTAATGGCTGTAGCTGTTCCAGATACGAACAATGTCATCGTCATGACTTGGAAAACGTCACTATCGCCACTGCTTAATAGCTCAAAAGCTTTGAAAGCTCCTTCGATGATTGTATTCACAAATACAAATCTCTTAAAAATTGGAAAATAATACTCAAATATGCAGTAAAGCAACCCTTAACGATCTGATGCTCAAGTTTCTTTAAAAGCCGTAATCTTTCTCCGTTTTACCGGCATCAACATAAAATAGCGGTTGTCCGAACTCTTTTTTCCCGTGGGCTGCAATCAGTGTTTGTCCTTCAGGAGATAAGACAAAATTAATAAACGCTTTAGCTCCTGCACTATTCACTCTGGGGAATTTCTGAGAATTTCCTTCCATGACATGGTAGAGATTTAACAGTTTCTTGTCTCCCTGCACCAGTACAGGTAAAGACAGGTTTTTCTTCTGAAATATGTATGTCGCTCGATCTGCTAAGGTATATCCTAGTTTTTGGTTAGCGACTTGCAAAGTTTGCGCCATTCCTGAACCTGTTTGCTGATACCAAGTGCCAGATGGTGTGATATTTGCCTGTTGCCATAAATCTTTTTCTAGTTTGTTAGTACCTGAGTCATCACCCCGCGATACAAATAATGCTTGATTTTTGGCAATCAGGGAGAATGCCTCTACAGCATTCTTTTTACCTCGGATCTTTGCCTTGTCAGTATCTGGGCCGACAATCACAAAGTCATTGTGCATTACCAAGTGGCGATTAATTACCGCACCATCTGACAAAACTTTGCGTTCGGCTTTAGGTGAATTGACGAATAGCGCGTCAACCTCACCTTTTTCAGCCATAGCCAAAGCTTGTCCCGTGCCGACTGCAACTTTTTTGAGTTTATATCCTGTTTTCTTTTCAATCGCCGGAACTAAATCATCTAGCAGCCCGCTATCCTCAATACTCGTTGTCATCGCCACGATCACATCTTTCTTTGCTGGGGACTGTCCAAGAGTTGACTCTTGCTTGACTAGATTACTACCAAAGCCGATGCAAAGAATCGCCAGGAAACCTACCAAACACCCATCGCGCACAGCCCGATGATTGATCATTGCACTCTCCTACCAATCTGTGTGCCAATATTCTTTACTATGGCAAGTAAAGCTTACATTGGGAAGTATAAGCAAGATTGAGTAGGAAATCAACCATTTATGTTGTTTTCCAGACAATTGGCATGATGAGAAGGATTCTTGACAATATACTGACATCTGAGTTTTGTACCCAGTGTGGCGTTACTTGAGAGGAACTTTTTATATATTTATGACAAATTGGGTGAACCAGAGGAGAAGTTCCGTAGTATTTTTGATACTGTAAAAAACTTGAAAGTTAAGTTTCCTCATGGTTATTTAAAAGAGAGCAGACATGGCAACCTGGATCGATAAGCTTGGTGATGAAGTCAAATCTGACTGGAACAAAGCAAAAGGAGGAGTGCAGAAAGTAAAAGAATACTTTGTTGATAAAGTTACTAGTCTTAAACCCAAGCTGGGCGTTAGTGTAGGTGTAGACATAGATGCAGCTATTCAAATTATTCTTGATGACTCTTTCTTGAAAGTTATTGACAGAATAAGTTTTGCGCTTGACAACGCAATTGACAAAGTAAGTGCTGAATTTCAGCAAGTTGTGAAACAAGTATTTACTGAACTATCCAAACTGGCAGATAGGATAGATCAAACGATTGATAAAGTTTTTAGGAACATCTCAACTGCTTTAGCTGATATCAAGAAAAATCTTGTTGATCCTATTGTTACTGCAATATCAGATTTAGAGACGAAGCTGATCAACGACATTAATCAAATACTCGACAAGGTTTTTGATTTTTTTCAGGGAACTGTACAGGATTTCAAAGATGAGATAGGTAAACGTATTGACCTAGCTATTCCTAATCCCTTTGATCCCTGTCGTCAGCAGGTTGGAGTGCCTTGGACTCCAGGTCCACGCCTCACTCACACAGATGTTTTCAACCTTTTTGAATGTAACCAATTGAAACGGTTAGAAGATCCTTCTACAACCGTTAAGGAGATAACTGAGGTTTATGCTGGACTTCAATTGCAATCGTTTAGAGTAACGTGCTTGGGTAGAGGTTCACCAGCTTTTCAAGAGATTTTTACCAAGAAGTGGATTAAGTACGGTCAACTTTATGATTTATGGAAGGAGTTTAACGAGACAATGACAGCACAACAGGCATTTGATGAAGCTATTAGAAGACTTGATCAAGCGAGGAATGAATACCAAAGTAAAGCTGCCCAGATCGACAGTCTAATCGCACAGATCGAATCTCTCCAATCTGGTATTCAGGACGGTTCAATCATTGCTGCAAAAGCAGTGATGCTGAGAGCTAGAGATGATAATCATTGGATGAGACATAAAGGTCTTGATGCCGAGAACCAGGATTGTTATGGTCTCTGGCGACAAGGAGATGATAAATGGTTCAATCTTATTCAAGTTGCTGCCACAGGTAATCTTCCTTAATTTTTGGTCTTTAGTAAGTTGCTTCAAGGAAAACCAGGCTAACAATTCGCTAATGGCTCTTATTTTACCATTTGATGCTGGAGCGATCGCACTCTTTGATAAACTGCGATCGCAACGGGTTCGTGTGTCCACGATGGATTTAAGAATAGCAGCGATCGCTATATCTCGTAATTTAGTATTGTTGACCCGAAACTTTAGTGACTTCAACAAGGTTCCAGGTTTAGTAATGGAGGATTGGACGCTGTAAAATAGGCGGGCTAACTCAGCCGTTATACAGTCCTAATAGCTATTTTCCACACAAAAGCTTAGACCACAGAGTGTCATTGCCAGACATAAATCAGGACAAACAAAACAATCCAGATGACATCAACAAAGTGCCAGAAAATAGAAGTGGCACTTACACCAAAATGACCTGTGTCGTAGTTACCAGGAATGAAAGAGCGACCAAAAACAAGTATCTGCAACAAAATGCCAGTGAGAACGTGCAAACCGTGGAAACCTGTTAGTAAGTAGAACATCCCACCAAAAACACCTGTGGTAAAGCCAAAAGAAAGATGGCTCCATTCGATCGCTTGTCCGACTAAAAAGTAACTTCCCATTGCGATCGAAAGCATTAGAAACTGACGAAATGTTATCAAGTCGTGGCGTGCAAGGGCGCGTTCTGCTAAGTAGATGACAAAGCTACTAGAAACAAGAATTACCGTATTAATTGCCGGATCTCTGACTTCCAGTCCAGAAACGCCAGCTGGTAGCCAGTCAGGATTTGCTGTTTTATAGACAATATATGCTGTAAAAAAACCGAGGAAAATGAAAGTCTCTGACAGCAGGAAGACAATGAAGCCGAACATCTTGCTGCCTTCTTCATCATGGGTATGCTCGTGTGAGAGATGATCTGATTCTTCTGAAATAATGGAACTGTCCATTGCTTGAAACTCCTATATATTTATCTCACGCAAATGTACAGAGCAAGAAAAGAGAGTAAAGTAGTAGTTTGCGATCGCGTAATACCTCACCTCAAAACCTCTGCGTCTCTACGTGAGGTTAATTCTTTCATTCAGCTAATGCTCGGCTACCAATGGTTCAGATTTCCCATAGCCGTAGGGTTCACTTATAACAACTGGAATTTCCTCAAAGTTCTCGACAGGAGGTGGTGAAGAAACTAACCACTCCAGTCCAATTGCTCGCCAAGGATTCTTCGGTGCTTGTTCGCCATGTATCCAAGAACCAATCATATTCAGAATGAAGGGTAAGGTAGACACACCTAGCAAAAATCCGCCGATACTGGCGATAATATTCCAAAATTCATACTCTGGCGCATAAGAAGAAACTCGACGCAACATTCCCTGTAATCCTAGTGGGTGCATTGGGAAGAAGTTGAGGTTAGTGCCAATGAACGCCAGCCAGAAGTGCAACTTGCCCAAGCCTTCGTAATACATACGTCCAGTCATCTTGGGGAACCAGAAGTAAATAGCAGCAAACATCCCCATTGTTACCGTGCCATATAGAACATAGTGGAAGTGACCCACCACATAGTAAGTGTTGTTGACATGGACATCAATGGGAACAGAGGAAAGGGTAATGCCAGTAATACCTGCAAATACAAATAATATTAATGCACCAAACGCAAACAGCATTGGTGTATCAAATCGTAGCTTGCCACCCCAAATCGTTGCAGTCCAGGCAAACACTTTAATGCCAGTGGGGACAGAAACGAACATGGTTGTGAGCATGAAAAACAGCCGCATCCAGCCTGGAGTACCACTGACGTACAGATGGTGTACCCAGACTATACCGCTAACTCCAGCAATCAGGAGTGATGAAATAGCGACAATCTTATAGCCAAACAGAGGTTTACGAGCAAAAACAGGGAATATCTCTGAAAAGACTCCAAAGACTGGCAGAATGATTACGTAAACAGCAGGGTGAGAGTAGAACCAGAAAAAGTGCTGAAATAGAACTGGGTCGCCTCCCTTGGCGGGGTCAAAAAAGCTAGTTCCAACTGTTAAGTCGAGTAAAAGCATGACTGCACCTGCTGTTAATACAGGTAGTCCAAACAGTTGGATAATCTGGGCGCTAAATACGTTCCAAACAAAGATGGGCATACGGAAGAATGTCATCCCAGGTGCGCGCATCTTCACAACCGTGGTGACAAAGTTAATCGCCCCCATAATTGAGGAAACACCTGATATTGCCACTGCTAGAAGCCAGATTACTTGACCATTGATTAAGTTTCCTGTAGGGTTTTGCAAGCTGACGGGAGGGTATGACCACCAACCTGCTTGCGCTGGCCCACCGGGTACAAAGAAACTGGCCATCAGTAGGATAGCAGCGATCGGTATCATCCAGAAGGCAACAGCATTGAGTCTGGGAAACGCCATATCTCGCGCCCCAATCATCAGAGGTACAAGATAATTAGCAAAACCTGTAAGTATGGGGAATGTCCATCCAAATAGCATCACAGTACCGTGCATGGTGAACATTGCATTATAAACACTACGGTCAACTAGGTCTGATTCTGGGGTAATCAATTCCCCACGAATGATCATTGCAAATATGCCACCAACTAAAAAGAGAATGAAAGCGGTAAAAATATACTGAATACCGATAACTTTGTGGTCTGTGCTAAAGCTAAAGTATTGCTTCCAGTCTGCTCTCGGTTCCTGTTGAGGTGCGTCACCAATGTCTTCAACGGAAATATTTGTCATTGTCTTTTATGCTTTGTTTTTTGTCATTTGTCACTTGTCCAAAACAGACGCGATTAATCGCGTCTCTACGACTAATTGCTGTAATTAACTACAGGGGCTTGTGCGGGTGCTACCGTAACCCAGCCTTTGATTAATTCTTTTGATTCTTGGGCATATTCGGAAGCTGCTTGATTATTTGCAGTACATGGTTTACGATTTGCTGCTTGGTGCAGCCACTTCTTGTAATCTTCAGGGGACTCGACAACAACATTTGCCCGCATGGTTGCAAAGTAAGTACCACTAAATTCGGAATCGGTCAATTCATATTTACCAATGCGGATAGGGGTGAATTCAAAGTCAATGTTGCGGTTGGGAATAATGTCTTGCTTGACTCGGAAAGCAGGAATATAAAAGCCGTGGAGAACATCCTCTGATTGCATAGCTAGACGGATGCGATGATTAACGGGTAAATGTAGTTCGGTGCTGGTGATTCCTGTTTTTGGATAGCGGAAAACCCAAGCCCACTGTTTGGCATTAACTTCAATGTCTTCAAATGGGATTACATTTGATGTAGCATCAGTTGATACAGTTGAGGAAGTCGGTGAGGCGGAAACTATCCCTGCATCTCCGTTAATTGGTGCAGCAGATGCCGATTGCATTCCTATTGGAATATGCAGATGCATAGCTTCCATTGGGCCTTGAATCCCCATTTGTTCGTAGATTTGGTAGCTGTAAGTGGCAATCCAAAACACTAGCAATACAGGAATTGCAGTCCAGACAATTTCTAGTGTGATATTTCCTTCAATTGGAGGGCCATCGCTGGTATCATACTTCTCTGCTCGATGGAAAATTGCTGAGTAGATGAGTGTTCCCGTGACTCCAAGGAAGATAAATGCTCCCAGCGTGATTAAGAAACTAAACAACTTATCGACAAGCTGCGATTCTGCTGCGGCTTGAGGAGGCATCCAGGAATACGTCCACTCCCCTATCAAAAGACTAACAGCAGTTAAAGCGATCGCGATCGCACTCAAGATCAAAATATTTCGGATTTTCATAGCCATAAAAGTCATTGGTCATTGGTTATTTACAAGGGACAAATGACATAGACGCCTTAGCGGCTTCCCGCAGGGTAGGACAAGTAACTAACATCGATTACTTCAGCAGTAAGTTGGGGTCTTTGCCCAACCGCAACAATATATCAGCAGTATTGTGAACTCCAAACTCAGCAGCTAAATGCGCCCCTAGCGTACCGTGGATAAACATGATAAACATGATGAACAGTCCAGAAACTAAATAAGTCCACTGCACTTGTTGACTGTCATCTTGACGCCAAATATAACGCTGAAATCCTCTCCAAATAGCCATCCCAAGAATCAGCGCTAGTAGAAAAACACCACCCACTCCATGCCAAAGCATTGTTTCCATCGCTTTCAATCCCCAGGCACTCTTTACCCCAGTGAGTGGTTCTGCCAACATGATTTCGTAAAAACCTGCTGCTACCGTAAAAATTGTGATGAGTGCTGAACCTAGCATATTGTACCAGCCAGCATCAAAGAAGCTAGAACGAGTGGCAGGAACTGCTAAAAACTTGAAGATTGGTTGTTGTAGAGGGAAGAATACACCAATCAAATCAAAGATAATGCCAAGGATGAACAAACCTATAGTGAGATGAACTAAATTTGGGTGAATGGGTATAGTGTAGGGCAACCCATTTGCTCCCATCTGAGTCTTTAATTGCTCAATAACTTCAGGGTTCATTGTAGTAAGCCCTCCTTTATAGCTTCAACAACTGGTACAGTGTGCAACCCATATACCCAAACCAATTCATCTCCGAAATACACTTGTACGCCTACCAAAACAGTCAAAAGTAGACTTGCTGCTAGGTAATAAACTGATATCTTTTCTGGAGTCCGGCAATGAATCACGTAACGCCAAGCTGTAATAGCTGCCAGAATTCCTGCAAGTGACCAGCCAAGGAGCGTATGTAAATTAAGTACTGGTTGAACTGCGTTATAAGGTTGTGCTAAACCTGCTTCAAATTGACCAAAAATAACGGCGATGAAGATGGAGATTGTAGCGAAAAACATATTCCACCAACTCACCTCAAAAAGACGGTAGTTGCTAGTAAAGTATCCAATCACATCACACACGAAGGCAAACAACACCATTGCAATCACAAAATGGACAATGATGGGATGTATCGTATCAGGATACGGTAAATTATGGTTATTCAGAAGATTCTCAAGCATGGTATTCTACTGATATGTTAGTTAGTGTTTAGTGCTTAATAATCAATACTTCACACTTTTTTGATTTCTACAACAACTTAGATTGCACTTAAAATCCTTCTAAATAACAACAGCAATTCTGATGAGGAGAATTCTTTCACAGAGTAGCTTGATTCTGATAGGCAAAAGCTCACTGGAATGAATATAGAATAGCAAGTTATCGAAAAAGGTTTAACTCGTTGGTAAATGCTGACGAACGAGTTACTACTTTCCATCTGTGAAGTCAAACAATGATGGAGAAATTGCGAGCGGCATTACCCTTACGTATTTTGGAATCATCCTTGGCTGATTGTCTTTGACCGCAATCACGTAATTATTTCCACAGTCTATGGATTAACTGGCAAGTTTTTTTGGCAGTGCAAAGAATCAAAGCTAAATACAGCATTTTTTAGCTCCAAAGCCGCAATTAAATTTTGCACTACTACGATTTCCCTCTCTTCCTTGTTTTGGATCTCTTCCATATTGACTACTAGTCCTCTTTTACTCGCAAACACTGTTACGATACTGACAAAATTCTGACATGATTTTTCGTAGTCTTGGACTGTTTCCTTAATGCTTTTACCGTCGATACGACACCACTCAGATTCTTCTATTTCAACGTAGTTTTGCGCCCAGTGATTAAATTTTGTCACCAGTTTATCAAAATCGACTCCCATCGCTATGCGCCTGATAGTTGAGTATGAGGGAACACCGTGTTTTTGTATTTCAAACGTTTTGATTAACGCTCGACGATGCCGTTTGACAAAATCTCCCCATGCACGATACCCAACATATCCACTCATAGTGCCCATTATTACAAACAGCAACACCAACCACAGTGGATGTCTTCGACCATCACTTGTTCTGAAGTCTTCTACTTGCCGCAGATGTTCAATCAGACAAGCACCCATGATTCTTATCCCCTCAACACTTGCAATTTTACCTGTTTTAGGGAATGAAACAGCCCTGCCTGCTCCCTGTTCCTTGTCCTCTTCAATGACTAAATAGGCTTTGGACATTATTATGCCCTAAGCTCATAAAGAGAATTGCTAGTTTTGGAGTGTACTTTATTTTTTTGAAGAATTTTGTACTTTTTATTCTCCATATATAAAGAATATCATACATTTGTTAAAATTACTTGCGATCACTAACTATTTTTTAAACAGTATTTGTGGTTACAATTAATCAGAAGCTAGAGAGTTTTTAGCCAATAATTGCGCTTTTTCTACTGTTTCTGGGTTAGCAATTTTGACCTGTTCAAGAAAACGAGATATCCAAGGTAAAGCCACCATAATTACTGTTAAAACCATCAGAAATAGAGCTATTCCAAAAATTTGATCGCGGGGGATTTCGAGGACCCCACGTAAAATCACCTCTCTTAAAGCAGAAACAATAGTAATTTCTACTGCTGCGGTAACAGATGTTCGCTGTTGTTGTAGATGGTCAATTAACAGACGGAACAACTCTACTAAAATCAAAATGAACAGGATATCAGATGTTACTTGTCGTAAATCTAATGGACTCAAAAAGGAGAAAAACATATCTCCCAGTCGGATGAGCATTACACAGAACAAACCAAGGCAGAGAGAAATGATAATAAAGTCTTGAAAAAATTCCAGGTTACGTACAATTGTATTTCTTTTTAACCAGTTATTGAAACTTGAAGTTATCCCCTTTAGCATGGTATTTCCTAATAGACTAGATTAATTTATCTCCATAACTGAAATAGTGCTGAGTATCTAGCATCGATTACTCAGCACTTGGAACTGTATTCAATCCCCATTTAGCTATGGGGTTTAACTCAGCCCTATTAAACTATTTGGAACCGTTGAGTTTATGGGCGGTTTCGGCAGTTTTCATCTTTGATGCTGCGGTTGTTAAGTTATTCGCAGCTTTGACAATCTCTTCTAAGGTTTCGTTAACCAGATTTTCATCAAGAGAGGTTTCTGATAAGTAAGTTTCGATGAAAATCTCCACTCGACTAGCAATTATTTTGCTTTGAGAGCGTAGTCTGTTGAGGTCTTTAGTAGATAGATTATTCATTGTTTGAAGTTCCTTTGGTTTCGCGGGTTAGTTCTACATTTTTGGTCAGCAATTCTCAGGGAAAGAGCGATTCTTACAGGTCAGCCCTTTTTTGAAAGATAAAACTTGCTGGAATACCAATTAAATTGTTCGCCTGTTGACTGCTTAAATGCCTTCAGATTCCCCAAATTCTTACAAAGGTTTCAAGCAGGAGAATTGCTATATCTGACAAGTTAGCGAGTCTATTTTAGGACTTACGCACTGAAAACTAAGGTTTGAGATTGCAACTCTTGGAGACGCTCCGCGAATGCGATGGCGTAACCGCCCACCGGAGGTGATCGCAGTACTCGCAATGAGATAATTTTGTCATGGTGCCTAAGTTGTTATCTATTGCTTAGACTTACGCACCGAAATCATCTTTTGAGACTGAAGTGTAGGGTTTTGAGTCTTGAAGTGTCAAAAGCTTTGGTGCAGATATCAGAAGTTCTCTTCTGGTCGCCGCAGCGTATAGTTTACTTGAGACGAGTAGTCTGTCAAATTCATTTTGATGGTTAAAGAGACACGATAAATCGCCGTCTCTACTCTTAATTTATCCATCAATTATTTATTGACAGACTACTAGAGGTACGCTGAATGCTTAGAGTTCTCTGCGTCTTCTGGCTGTTGACTCCTTTTATAACAACTTGAAGCCGAAGTTATTCAGAGTCTCACGCAAATCCTTACACCCTTTTAAATAGTCTAAAGTGGCTATTCGCTCAGCTGAATGTTGCGACCAATCACCAGCGACATTCATCTTTTGTTCAGTGTAGAACTCTTTCATGATATCATTATAGTGAGCGATCGCCTCATCTTGCTCTGCCAATTTATAGGTTTCTCGGTGGAATACAGCTGGCTGGGGTAGACGCGGCTTAACAACAGGTTGTGCTTCAGGATTGGGATAACCCACACACAACCCAAACACAGGGAAGACAAAAGGTGGCAAATTCAATAATGTTGCTACCTCTTGAGTACTTTTGCGGATTGCGCCGATATACACCGTTCCTAAACCAACAGATTCAGCAGCTACGATCGCATTTTGCGCTGCGACTGAAGCATCGACTATTGCTTTAACCAACAGTTCTACGTAATCCAGAGCTACGGGAGCTAGTCCGCGACTGTCAGCAACATGAGCCAGACGACCTAAATCTGCTAACCAAACGAAGAATACGGGAGCTTGGTTAATCCATACTTGGTTATTAGCCAGCCTGCATAATTCTGCTTTGCGTTCTTGATCTTCAACTGCTACTACACTCCAGGTTTGCATATTAGCTGAACTAGGAGCAGATTGAGCAGCAGCAACTAGCCATTCTAGGGTTCCTGGTGGTAAAGGATCGGATAGATAAGACCGGACTGAACGGTGGGCTATTAGCGTTTCTAGAGAATCGTTCCAGTCAATTTCGTGATTGAAGGGAACTTCACCGTAGCGCGATCGCAGTAGTTCTGTAGGATTAGTCATAGTCAGCTTTTGAACCTGAACACTTTTTTACGATTAAGGAAGAAGCAGAAAATCAGGAGGCTGATTAACTGACAAAAATAGAGAGAAAAGACTTGATTACTACGCAGCTAGCTGGGTTTCTCCGAAATCTGAAATTAGATCGTTCCGAAAAAAAGCAACTCGTAAGGCTAGCCGATACTCAGATGCAGGACAAGTAAGCGGAGTTACCGTATGCCAAGAATTGTCAGAACGTGCGATCGCAACTGAGGAATCACTAAGGGGTAGAATATCTTGGAAGGCAGATTCCGGCTGGGAGTCTTTGAGAATTCGCAAACAGCCTCCCCAATCTACAGACCATTGCTGATTGAAAAATAGCAGATGAGTTAAAACTTTGTTCGGCTCGTCTGTATGAGGGTGATGCAACTGTCCTGAGCTATATCGGCGAAATCCAATATCCATTACACAGTCCTTTAGTTCCAACCCAGACATTTCAGCTATGGCTGCGCGGTAAGAATCTGTCCACAATCCTTCTATCAACTGTCGCCAAACTCTACTCAGGTGTCTCAAGTCACAAGTAAGTCTGCCTTGTGCCATCCGCTCTCGCCAGCGATTATCGCTAGATTTGAGCATCAAGGAAATATCCTCGCTAGTAGCAAGCATCTTTCCCCAAGAGTATCCATATCCCTCTCCCTCCGACAGGCGAAACTCTTCGTGGGGAAAACTCGCAGTTAGTTCTAAACTTGCTTCTGGTGAAAGCAGGTTTTTGATCAAAGCCCAATTGTATGGGACTTTTTGCATTGCTGTGGTACGAATGGAATCAAAATTAAGCATGGTAGAAAAAACGCTTTAGTATAATTAACCAATCATGATTACCCTGGACATCAAGTGGTATTGAACTAGGGGCTGGGGACTAGGGACTGGGGACTGGGAAGATTTAGATGGGGATTCAGACCCGAATGGCACTAAGTTAAGCGCAAATCTATTATTTACAAGGGTTTCATCACTTTGGAAAAAGTAGGCTAATGAAGCAGCGATCGCAAACTGAGAGTTGCAGATTATTCTGATTCCCGACCTTAAAACTATTAGTTTCCTAAACCCCTTACCAGGCAAGTATTTCAGCTTTTCTTAGTTCCATTCGATTCAGACCCTAATAGAACTTACTCATATTTTCTTGCCCAGTACCCAGTACCCAGATCCCGATCGCAATAATTTTGTAGGATTTGTCATAGCCAACTTTTGAACTTGAACGCTTTTTTACGATTTCAGAGGGATTACCAACCTCATTGCAAATTTGTTTAAGTGCAAGACAACTCGCTTTACCGATCGCGGTTCTTCACCACTGCTCAAAATAAGTCCAGATCAACCTCTCCAGGATCAAACTGCTTTCCCTGCTGTTTGAGTGATTGTCCTTGGAGACTACGCAACAGGGAGCGCAAAACATCAGTCTTAGTGCGTTGGAACCGCTTGCAGTACTGCTCTAAAAGTTGCCGTTCTTCTGGAGACAATTGAAAAGTGATCCATCCTTGCTCTTTTCTCGGCATAGCTTTTACCAACATAATTGGTAGTATTCTAGCAGTTGGTACAATAACTGCAATCGCTAACCAGAGACGGAATTGTGATGCTTTCTTAACCCTCCCGACTCCTCATTGAGTTCACCTTTGGGGAACAAAACTCAGGAGTTCTTCAACAGTGAGACTGCGCTTAACTTTTACTGACTCATGCTTTACAGCATCCAGCACTGATTGAATTTCTGGCTGACTGAGTATGATTCCATGTTCTTGCAGCACACTGATGATCAGATGCCGACCGGAATGTTTGCCTACAACAAGGCGACGTTCCCAACCAACATCTTCCGGCGCAAAAGGTTCGTAAGTACCAGGATTTTGCAACACACCGTGAGCATGAATCCCTGACTCGTGTGCAAAAGTATTTTCACCCACGATCGCTTTCCAGGGAGGAACCGGCCAATTAGCAGCTTTAGCAACTAACCGCGATAGTTCCAGCAACCGTTTTGTATTAATACCTGTTGGGATGTTGTAAAGGTGTTTCAGTGCCATCACCATTTCTTCCAACGCCGCATTACCTGCGCGTTCACCAATCCCATTTACTGTAGTGTTAACCGATCGCGCTCCTGCTTCAATACCAGCTAGCGAGTTCGCCATTGCCAGTCCAAAATCATTATGCGTGTGCATTTCTATGGGAATGAATAGATGATGCACAAGGGAGCGAACTTTGCTGTAAGTGTTCAGAGGGTCGAGAATTCCTACAGTGTCACAAAAGCGAAACCGGAAAGCTCCCAACTCTTGAGCATAATACGCCACATCCAATAGAAAAGATGGATCGGCTCTGGAAGAATCTTCTCCGCCAACAGATACCGCTAAACCGCGATCGCAAGCGAAATTAATCGCATCCCGCAAAAGATCCAGCATTACCTGCTGCTTACCTCCAAACTTGGCGGCAATCTGAATTTCTGAGACAGGAACGGAAATATGCACCCGTTCCAAACCACAATCTATAGATGCCTGGATATCGGACAATTTAGCACGGTTCCAGCCAAGTAATTGGGCATTTAATCCCAGATTAGCGATCGCTCGGATCGATTCTGCTTCTTCCTGTCCCATTGCCGGCACGCCAATTTCCAATTCTGGAACACCAATGGCATCCAGAAAAGTAGCGATCGCAATTTTTTCTTCAACATTAAAGGCTACACCTGCGGCTTGTTCGCCATCTCGCAAGGTTGTATCGTTAATCTGAACGGGATGTTTGTTCATAGTGAAGTGGTGATTCATAACCAGCTAACTTGTTGGGTGATTTTGATTTGCTTGAGTAATTCATAATTGAAATACACAGCAGCTAACTTGAGTTGTGGAAACTAAAAGACATATTTCTTAGCCATAGGATAATAATTACGAATTACTGTCTTCTCTACGAGACGCTCCGCGAACGTAGCGGTAGCGAGTCTGCGTACTCTGTAAGAGTTGCAAGCTATGCTTTTAGCGTCTGTCTGCGACACGCTGCGCGTAGCTTGCTTCCCCGGAGGGGTACGTAGAGAGCATCATTACGAATTACTAAATATTTGCTACAACTTCCCCAATCTTGCTAGTGTCATAGCCGCCGAGAATCTCTAATTGCGATCGCACTAGCTGATGTCCCAAGATACTGAGGAACTGTTTTACTGGTTCTTCTTCCAAGTATTCTTTAATAATCACCAAGTCGTATCGCGCACTATGAAGGGGGATAAATCCCAACCCAAAAGCAGCAGCTATAGATGCCGTACTGATCCCTGCATCAGCAATTCCTGAGACTACAGATAAGGCAACATCTTGATGGCTGTGAACGATATGGGTAAATCCTTTCACAGTCTGGGATGCCACTCCTTCTTCTTGGAGTTTCCGTTCTAAAAGCATCTGACCGCCAGAACCCGCTTCATGGGTGACAATAGTTGCTCCAAATTCTACTAAGTCGGAAACTGTTTTAATTCCCCTTGGGTTTCCTGATGGGACTAACAAACCTTCTTCCCAAACTCCAAGAGTAATCAAAACGGCACTCTTGCCTGTTAAGGCTTCCCGCGCAAAGGGAATGTTATGTTCCCCAGTTTTGGGATCGTATAAGTGCATTCCTGCAATATGAACTTCACCTTTGCACAGACTACGTAATGCAGCCTTGCTGTGGGCGAAACGATAATGAATTCGCAGTTGCGGATGCCAACGTTCAGTTGCTCTTGCCAAGAGGGAAAGCACAGGTGTACAACCAGCAATCACAACTGTATTGTGTAGTTTGTCTATATCATCCAGAATCCGAACCAGGACTTTATTTGTAACGTTTTGGTTTTGTGCTTCACCCTCCGATTGACGCTCATTACTAGCTACTTCTGACGCTAATGGCAATTTGCTGATGCTGGGTAACTGTTCCACCCTTACGGATTCCTTAGCATCAGGGTAGATCGCTGCAAGCGTCTCACCATCAGCTGGAATCATTTCGATCCGAAAAGCATCATTCCCAACGAGGGGATAAGCTATCCATTGATCCCCAACCCGCGCTAGACTAACTCGCGATTGCCGTTGCTTAGGGACTGATCCCGCAAGAATTGCCTCAACTTCTGGTAAATCTTCTTCAAACCAGAATAAGTCCTCGACTTGGCAGCCAAGAGCCTTGGCTAAACGCAGTGACATAGCAACAGAAGGAGCATATTGCCCTAGTTCCACACCACCAATACTCTGACGAGTTACGCCAGCTATATTAGCTAATTCTTGCTGACTCATACCCAAGCGAGTTCTAATTGACTTCAGGTTATTGCAAAGATTCACATCCAGTTTCATGAGGCTGTATATCTCCGTTAGAAAAAGCCACAGCAGACAAACTTAAATCTGTTGGGTCAATCGCAAGGTTTTCTCGTATTTGCCGCTTTTGTTGTCAGACATATTGATGTTTTGACAATTTTGCTTATTTGCTGCAAGCATAGCATACATATCGCTAGAATACTTGCATTTTTGGATACTATTTTAGTGATTTAGCGTAGCTTGCTGCCGTAGGCATCGCCAACGGTAGCAAGCTACGTCACCAAAAAAAACTTAGTCCGAGTGCGGGAAATCCTGATCTAGATGCCAATTGCCTTTTTTAGTTGGTACTGCCACCCACTGGAGTTCCAACCATAAGATCGGGTTCTTTTCCTTCAACCTTGAGGCGGGATCGCGAATAATGCGTGTGGCATTTATGCAAACAGCCTGACATATCCCCAAATCTTGAGCAACGCCTCTGAAAACATCTTTGTTGTCATTAATTGAGGCAAACAGCATATTAGGATAATAAACAACAAAATGTTGTATAAGTTTTGGAGGGCAGCCCCAGTAAGAGTTTACGAGTTCGACGTGGCAGTACTGGAGCAACTCACCTACTTTGGCACAGCGTTCCTTGACTATGGTGATAAATTTTTCGACTAAAACCTCTTCGGTCAACATAATGAGTTCTCCTCCTTCAATGAGGTAGACGAATTTTGGCGTGGTTCAGAACGCCGATTTCTCAAATGGTGGTAAGAAGTTTACGCAGTTTTTTCTGCTTTTTCGAGTCAGAGATCGCCAATTGCTCCAGACACTTTGTATGAGGGATAACCCCTACTGCATCGTCCTATTCAAGAGGTATCTCCGAAAATGAATCTGCAACCTTTGTGGAGTTTGGGCTAATACCTAATGTTTGGAGGTGTCTAAACAACCCAAACTGTACCAGCAGTTCCTCTAGCTGATCGTTAGACATAGATTTCGGAGTGACAAAATCTGTATTCTGGTCAATTGCCATTGCTAGGTTGCGATAGTGCTGCGCCTGTTCAGACTCAGGAGCATACTCAATCACCGTCTTGCGGTGGAACTCTGCTTGCTGCACCATATTGTCTCTGGGTATGGAGTAGATCATTTGAGTCCCCAGTTTCTCTGCCAGAGCCTCGATCAAATCATCTTCCTCATCGACTTTGCGAGAGTTGCAAATCAATCCTCCCAGACGTATACCGCCTATGGGTGCATACTTTTGAATACTTCGGCAGATGTTGTTGACGGTATACATTGCCATAATTTCCCCAGAAGTGATAATGTAAACTTCTTGAGCTTTGCGTTCACGAATGGGCATGACAAATCCACCGCATACCACGTCACCTAGACCGTCATAAAATGTATAATCAAGTCTAACTGCATCATCATAAGCACCAAGTTGTTCCAGCAACCCAATTGATGTCAGAATGCCTCTACCTGCACATCCTACACCAGGTTCCGGCCCACCCGATTCCACACACAGCGTCTTCCCCCATCCCACCTGGCGGAAGTCTTCTAGATTCAAATCATCATCTTCTTCTTTACGCAATGTGTCGAGTACAATCTTCTGGTGGAATCCTCCCAAGAGAAGCCGGGTGGAGTCTGCTTTTGAGTCACACCCTACAACCATCACCTTACGATCCAGATCAGTGAGTCCAGCCACTACATTTTGAGTTGTTGTGGACTTGCCAACTCCCCCTCTTCCATAAATAGCGATTTTCCGCATAAAAACCTCAATAATGGCGCAGACTTATTAATTCGGCTCCCAGATTATGGTGTAATCAAGCAGAGTATTGAATCAAATTGGAGTTGTAAATCTTGAAAGTATTTACTACCCAGTTTGTGACTTAATTGATGCTGTTAGATAGTGGGCATCAACCGTCTATCCAGCACTATAAATATTGCAGTTATTTGCTAGAAGTTCAACAGCTTCTTACAGATATGGCAGTAAATATTAGCGGGATGCGAGATACAACAAGGGTGCTAAAAATTAGTTCCAATTCTGTTACCAAAAATCCAAAAAACTTCCACAGATACGGCAGGTGAATGAGAAATTTCTGTTTACTCACAGCAAGACAAGTATTATTTTTGCTGCAAAGAAGATACATAGAAAAATCAGTCCAGCCTACGCTATGGCAACAGCTTCGCCAAACGAAAAACCGATTTTTAGGCGGTTTTGCTCCACTTCGATTAACGTTATGCCATCACCAATAACTGATGAGGCTGGTCTGATACTCACTTCAAAGGAATCTAAGGAGTTTTTATTCTGGTTTTAGATTCCCTATAAATAAAGAATATCATACATCTGGCCAATTTACTTGCGCTGAGGAATTAATTTACAAAGAGTATTCGTGGTTACAATTAGTCATCATCTAGAGAGCTTCAAAGCCGATAATTGCGTTATTCTGTTGTTGAAACTTGAGAGAATATCGTCGATTTCTCTTTAGTGAAATATCTATATTGAGGACATAAATTAAATCATTTACCTCTTCATTTCCAGTTAGAATAGTCTGTCTACTCTCTTGACTCAAAGTCTTTTATATAGAATGATTGGGATTAATTTAAATCTATACAGAACTGTCTATTCTAAACGGGCTTTATTCTCATTTTGCAATATTAATTCGCGTTATTGTTATCAGCTTTACTATTATTAATTAGAAAGGTTGATAGGATTTTGAAATCAAGGAACTTAAAGAAGTTTCTGACAAAACTTACATATTAGAAGAGTCTGTCTTCTTCTTAATTGCAACTGGAGCAATCAGCCATGCCAATGAAGTTGTTTAAGTGCGACAAAACTATTCCCGAACGGGAGAAGCACATATATATTAAAGAGAAAGGAGAAGATACAACCCAGTTTCTCCCTAGCGCCCACGTCGAAACCATTCCTGGCTCATTATCTGAGCGCGGATGCAGTTATTGTGGTGCAAAGCTAGTAATTGGTGGTGTTCTCAAAGACACTATCCAGTTGATACATGGGCCTGTGGGCTGTGCTTATGATACATGGCACACTAAACGCTATCCCAGCGACAATGGCAACTTCCAACTCAAATATGTCTGGTCATCGGACATGAAGGAACAGCACGTTGTCTTCGGTGGTGAAAAGCTGCTGAAAAAAGCGATGTTGGAAGCCTTTGCAGAATTTCCTGACATCAAGCGGATGATGGTGTACACCACTTGCTCTACTGCTTTGATTGGTGATGATATCAAGCCTGTAGTCAAAGAAGTAGAAAAAGAACTGGGTGATGTCGATATCTTCACTGTTGAGTGTCCAGGTTTTGCTGGGGTGAGTCAATCCAAAGGACACCATGTATTCAACATGGGGTGGATGACGGACAAGGTAGGAACTTATGAGCCAGAAATTACCAGCCCATACACGATTAATGTGATTGGTGACTACAACATTCAAGGGGATACCTTTGTCCTTGAAAAGTATATGGAAAAAATGGGTGTGCAAATTATTGCCCATTTTACCGGGAATGGTACTTATGACTCATTACGTGGAATGCACAGAGCGCAGTTGAATGTAACTAACTGTGCCCGTTCTGCTGGATATATTGCCAATGAGTTGAAGAAAAAATACGGCATTCCCCGTATCGATGTCGATACTTGGGGCTTTGACTATGCTAAGGAAGGGTTACGCAAAATCGGTGCTTTCTTTGGGATTGAGGATAGAGCCGAAGCTGTGATTGCTGAAGAAGTCGCTAAATATGAATCGAAGTTAGCTTGGTATAAGGAGCGCTTAACTGGGAAAAAGGTCTGTATTTGGACTGGAGGCCCGCGTTTGTGGCACTGGACGAAAGCGCTGGAAGACGATTTGGGAATGAAAGTGGTGGCGATGTCGTCCAAGTTTGGACACCAAGAGGATTTTGAAAAGGTAATTGCCAGAGGTGAAGAAGGGACTATCTATATTGATGATGGCAATGAACTTGAGTTCTTTGAAGTGCTGGAGATGGTCAAGCCTGATTTGGTGTTGACTGGCCCGAGGGTGGGTGCTTTGGTGAAGAAGTTGCATTTGCCTTATGTGAATGGTCATGGCTACCACAATGGCCCTTATATGGGTTTTGAAGGTGCGGTGAATATGGCAAGGGATATGTACAATGCCATTTATTCTCCTTTGATGAAGTTGGCTAAGGATGATATCCGTGGTGAGCAAAAGAAAACTATTATCGCTGAAGAAAATAGTAAACTTGGGGAGAGTGAAGTAGAACAATCCAAATCTTTTGATATTACATCAACCGAACCGATGCCTACGGCGGTAAACTACGCAGTACTTGAAAGTTCAAAATTTGATACTCAACCATTGGTAATACCTGATAATCAACCATTACCTCAACGCCAGCATATTGGAGGTAAATTCTCTACCTTTTTGGAGCAATTGCCTAAATACTTAGGTAGTTTTTCCACTGAATACCAGATGCCAATTATTTGTTTTTCTACAATTATTACAGCGACTATTACAGTTAAGATAATTATAGCTGTCCTAGATGTAATCAATGAAATTCCCCAGTTAAATCTCGTTTTTGAATTGACTGGAATTGGTTACTTAATCTGGTTTGTTTTTCGATATCTATTTAAAGCTTCTACTCGGCAAGAATTAGCTGCACAAATTAGTTTTATCCAAAAAGAAATTGTCGAGGGACAAGATTCATAAGCTATTATGCCTCCACATTTGCTTTCTTTCACGATGAAAGAAAGCACAAGGCAAACAAACACATTCCCCGCACTATGCAAGAACTTGCTTGGATTTTGAGAGCAAATGGCTATGTTGCGTAGGTGTAGCCCGTCGTAGAGATTGCGATCGCTTCTCTACGAACGCGAATAGCGTGTCGGAGACAGAGGCTGCACCCTAAGCATAACTATGCCACAAGGTTTACGGCTTCTGCATAGCTGGCTTTTGAGCAGGGGTACGCTCGCCGTGGGCATCGTAAAAGCACCACAGTCGTAGTTACTAATAAAGTCTTGTCATCCGTGTAAGTCGTGCGAAATAAAAAAACTTTTTACTTAAAGTTTTGATAAAGTCAGCGTTTAATTACGTAGTTGAATTGATTTTTTCCAACCAAGTTGGTATGATAGCTTCAATCAAAAACACAAATTCGTATAAAAAAATATGCGATAAACACTGTTGAATAATTCATAAAGTTTAAATGCTCATATCAATGACTATTTAAGCATTAATAGTGAGGAAGTCGAGACATTTGCCAGCAATCCTATCTATGCGATCGCCATCTGTCGAGTGTCACTCACAATCGAGAATCTGCTTGATAAGTTTCTCGCCCTCAACATTTTTGAAACAAGCTATTAGTAAATCCAAGGAGATAATTTATGTTAAAAACAAAGTTTTTTCAAAAACCATTAATGGTTATTTTGGGGTTAGCATTAGCTACTATTTCTACCGCTCAACCCTCCAAAGCTGCTACCTTTACTTATGAGGGAGATACAACAAATGAACCAATTTGGCGGCGTGTAGCACCAGGGAATCCTCCCACTCTTATCAGTGGTGAAAAAGATGGGAATTTGGGAATGAGTGTACCTTACAGTGTATTTGATTTTACGGTCGATCAATCAGGTTTATATAATATAAGTGGTGAATCTGAACCTACGCCACCTGCAAATAGAAAATGGGATATTTTCTTAGCTTTATATCAGGACAGTTTCAATCCTACTGAACAATTAACCAATGTTCTTATAGCAAATACCACTACTAATGGTAGTACTGTTACTTTCAACCAAGAACTCCTTACAGGACAGAAATATTTTTTAGTTACTACCGGTCGTCGAGTGAATGATTTTGGACAATTTAGCAACACAATAAGTGGTTCGGGTCAAATTACACCGATTCCTGAATCAGATTCAATACCTGCCATGTTAGTCACGGGTGGTATAACTTTACTACTGTATAAGCGAAAAGTAGGTTTAAAAATACAGCATTTCTAAATCACTTGTAAGCATATCTCCAACTTTTTCAGAAGTTGGGGATATGCTTACAAAGTAGGTATGACTGCTATAGTTGCACTCATATAAACAGAATAATCTGTATTCTGCTAACTGCCTTTTGTATTGTTAGTTAACTACTTGTTTCCAGATAATAGAGGAGATCGCCATTCTTTTGCAGGATATCTGAAGCAGTTTTGCTACTTCTGTTCTAAACTGTTCTAAGTCTGAAGGCTTTTGGATATAACTTTGAAATCCAGATGCAAGAGCCTTTTTATCCACCTTATCTTCAGAACTACCAGTAAAAGCGATCGCTGGGATTTCTCTTGTTAGTGGAGATGTAAGTGAACGGACTTGCTGTATTAGCGAGTATCCGTTCTCTAATGGCATGGCGATGTCGATAATTAAAAGATCCACTTGATATTGTTTAATAATCTCAAATGCTGCCGAAGCATTGGATGCCGTTATTACCTGGATTCCATAACTTTCAAAAATATAGGTAATTAAAAAAAGGATATCTGTGCTATCGTCTACCACAAGAATCGTCAATCCTTGAAAAATATCTAAGTCTCTTGTATCTTTTCCAGAACGCGTGTCCTCAAAATTATCTGGCACGATATAATTGCCTCCCTAGTTATCTAATGAATTACAGAGGAAGTCTTACAGGTGACTACTCATGAACTAGCTGCCTAGCGGGCACTATATCAAAAAAATTTTTACTTTTGCAAGCAAATTGGCAAGATGTATTATTTTCTTGCTACGAGATGAGTGCCCTGCCATAGCAGCCTTTTATTTTTTTTAGTCCATAAACATCTGTGATACTTTTTTTGATGAAAGTTCTTGCTCTATACGTTCCCGTAGCGAACCATAAGGGCTAGACACTTGTGTAACGGAAATGTCATATTTGGCAGTAAAGTTCTTAGAGATTTCATCAAAGGCAGTCTTCAAACTGCCAGAATTATACAAAGAAACAGCCCAAACCTGACTAGGCATTGTGACACCTAATATACGAGTAATCAGTGGTATGGCAAATAAATACTTCAAATAAATACTTTTTCATGACTTTTTGTACTAGAGTCGATACTACTGCGAGGTTACAAATATCACATTATTAAGCCTGCGAATTGTAGCGATAGCTACTGTTTTCCCAACTATTTTGGTAAAAATTGTAGAGGACTCTAAAAAATAATCTTGAATACCCATAATGAGTGTTTTCTTCTCAGATGAGGCGATCGCTAGGTTAATTCGGGAAGATGTTCCCTACCTAGATTTGACAACCTACGGACTTGGCATTGGCAAGCAACCTGGTAAAATCGAGTTTTCTACCCGTCATTCGATGACTATTTGCGCTACTGAAGAAGCAGCCAGAGTATTAAAATATTGTGGTGCCGAAGTTCATTATCAAGTCGAAAGTGGTACAGTCTGCCAAGAGAAGCAATTAATTCTTCAAGCTAGTGGCACTGCTCAAGCTTTGCACAGTGGCTGGAGAGTTGCTTTAAATTTGATGGAATACGCCTCCGGCATTGCTTCGCGTACAAGAGTATTAGTAGATACTGCTTCATCAGTAAATCAGTCTGTTTCTATTGTGACTACTCGTAAATGTTTTCCAGGTACTAGAGCGCTTTCCATCAAAGCAGTTCTAGCTGGCGGGGGATTTTTTCATCGCTTAGGATTATCTGAAACAGTTCTGATCTTTAACCAACACCTGATATTCCTGGGAGGTATAGGTGGGTTAATTGAGCGCATGAATGAACTGCGACGACAGTTTCCAGAACAACATATTTGCGTTGAAGTAGATACACCAAAAGATGCTTGGATGGCTGCTCAAGCAGGTGTAGATTTAATTCAGTTTGATAAAATTCCCCTACCAGACCTTGAGCCTCTAGTTTTGAAATTGAAGCAGCAGTATCCAAACTTAAAACTAGCAGCAGCTGGTGGTATTACCTCTGAAAATATAAAGGATTATGCTAGCACTGGTGTAGACATTTTAGTGACAAGTTCACCGTACTTTGGTAAACCATGCGATATTGCAGTCAAAATGACGATGGCGCAGTAGGCATTTTTAATTTAGTTTGATACTTAAAATTGCAGTTGTTAAAACGCAGGAGTTGAGCCAGAAAGAACAGCGCTTAGGCAAGACTTAGAACGGAAGTAAATGGGCGTTTTGCGAAGCTCTTAAGCAGTTGATGAAATAGAGCGATATAGCCATCTATCGCTCTATTCACTGCATCAGGAATTGTAGCATTTATTTGGTCTATTGGTTGTATACACGGAGTAGTCTAGCCGCTCTATGGTTTTGCTTCAACTATAGTGTCGGGATAACTACAACCCTTCCTCATAACTCGGACAGTTTTCCAATTTACAGGTGAGTCTCACTTATAAAGAGTTTATTAACTTGATAGTTACCTATTTATAAGGCAAATAACGACAGCTTAGTTTCTATATAATATTAAGCCGAACTATTTTAAAAAGAAATAAAAATTAATTTTATTTATGTTCTATTACTATATTAGTTGGTATTTTACTCAATAAGTTGGTATTATCTTCATTAGATTACACAGCTTATCCATTTGGAAAAACGCAAATCTAATAAGAGGTTTGCGACTAACTTTGGCGTAAGGATTCATTAGTTTTTAATATGAGTTATTAAAAACTAGCTATTTAGTAGCGTCTGGTAAGGAGTTGAAAGTTTAACGATAGAACCATTTTTATTTTCGTCTAACAGAATCTATTGTCAAATTGCTCAATTTTGGCGGTAACGATACTAATTTTGGTTGAGCAAAACTATCTAACTTTTTCAATATTCAATAGTAAATGGAGAAATGTTTTATGCGTTTTACCCGCACGATCCCCATTGCGTCTTTAATACTATCGATACTGGTTTTATGGCAGCCTACTTTAGCTGACTCAAGAAGTGGTTTTCCCTCGGAAAAAGAAGAAAGAATACCATCTGTCTGGGATAAAAATAAGTGTCTTGGAGGTTTTTCGCCAAGTTTTCGCTTGGGTGGAGAACTCAATAATCCAACCACCTACAACTTGCAAAACCTGAAGAATTTGCGAGATGCTTTAAAAAAACAAAATCCAGCATTAGTTACTGAAATTACTGTCAGCTTTCAAACCGGCTCAGGGCCACGAACAGAAACATACTATGGAGTTCCTCTATGGGAATTGATTAATAATCCGAAAGCCGGAGGTGGTCTAAAACCTGGGAATTCTGGGGTGAATTCTAAAAACTCTTTTCTGAGGCAATATGTTCTAGTTGATGCCACAGATTGCTATGGTGCAGTCGTAGCTATTGGTGAAATTCAACCTAACTTTGAAGGGAAGACAGTGCTAGTTGCATTTGCAAAAAAAGGTACTGATGGTAACGTCGTGCCTTTAACAGATGAAGGATTTGCTCGTTTAGTAGTTCCAGGTGACAAAGCTGGAGGTCGTTACGTTAGTAATGTGAGAAATATCGTCATATTATCTGCTCCTGCTTCTCCTTTGAAACCAAAATATTTCTGAAAACCCGTCTGATTAAAGATGCCTACAACGGAGAGTTCATCTTCTAATACCAGTCTGATATTTAACTTCTTCTGTAAGGCTGAAGATATCTCAGTGAACTACCCAACACCCATCTGAGTACAGATTGGGTGTGGGCTTCCGGTTTCATTGACAAATGCCTTTTCCCCTTGCGGTTTCTTGGTCTTACTTCGCCTCGACTCGGCAAGAACGGGGTTCCCTCCGTCCATAGATAATATCCGAATGCCTTCTGTTCTGATGTTCTGGCTGGCATTGCCGTCCCTATCGTGATGAGATTTACACTTCGGACAATCCCACTCTCTGATATCTAACGGCAACTCATCAACAACATGACCACAGCATGAACAAGTTTTTGAACTGGGGAAAAATCTATGTATTTCAACAAGCTGACCCAATGAGTCCTTTAACTTGTAATCAACGAAATTAACAAACATCCCCCAGCCTACGTCGGATATACTTTTAGATAGCTTCCGGTTCCGTACCATTCCCTTGATGTGAAGGTTTTCCACAACAATAATTTGACTTTCATTAACCAACTTTCTGCTGAGTTTATGCAAAAAATCTTGGCGGGAATTTGATACTCGTTCGTGAACCTTTGCCACTAGTTTTTTGTGTTTGTGTCTTGATTTACTTCCTTTAACTTTTCGAGCAAATTTTTTCTGCTTCCGGGCTAGATTTTTCTCGTGACGTTTCAAGTGTTTAGGGTTGGAATACTTGGTAACTTCCTCTCCATCGTGGACAATCGCAAAGTCCTTTAACCCAAGATCAATACCAAGTATTTTATCTCCACCCAATTTATTATCACTGCATTCACCCTCAACGAAGATTGAGGCAAAGTACTTGTCAGTAGCAGTTTTACTGATGGTGACAGTTTTAATTATTCCCAAAACTTGTCTGTGAAATACTGCCTTCACTTCACCAATCTTAGGAATTTTTAAATTATCACCTACAACGGTAACGCTTTGCGGATACTGAATAGACTGCTTATCAGATTTTGATTTAAACTTGGGAAACTTAGCCCGTCCTTCAAAAAAGTTTTTGTAAGCTTTGTCTAGATTAATAGCTACGCACTGCAAAACTGACGAATAGCAATCTTGCTTTAACCAAGGGTACTCCACTTTCAATTGAGGCAGTAAACCCTTGTATTCACTCATTTTTAATGACTTTCCAGTTTGTTCATAGTGTTGAATGCAAGCATTGAGCGCATAGTTCCAATACCACCTTACACAACCAAACGATCTGGCTAGTCTTTCTTGTTGCTCGGTTGTTGGGTATAGCCTGACCTTAACTGCTTTCAACACTTTTAATCACCTCCTTGTCATCTGATAATATCATAAATGTAGGTAATATGTGGGTACAAAATGAAAACAGAATGGTTCAAAATGCGAATGAGTGAACGCAGATTAAATAAGTTGCGACTATATGCAGCAATGAAGGATACGACGATGACTCACGTTGTTGAAGACCTTATTGACTCATTAAAAATCCCGGAGATAGGCAATTCCTCATCGACCAACATGCAAAAGTGAACTGCTTTCACTATCTTTCGTTGGGCAATTCCTCATTGCCCAGAATTCATCCTACGCTCCTCTGAGTACAGAGTGAGACGTGGGGCTTCTTCTGCTTTGAGCTAAATGAGGATAATCCAACAATCTGATTGTTGTTAGTATTACCCAGTTCAGAATGATCTTATAGCTAGGGAGGATCAAAATATGGAAGTTAGCGCTCGTAATTCCTTAAAAGGAACTATTAAGGAAATTCATCCAGGAGCAGTCAACTCTGAGGTCACATTAGAAATTGTGCCTGGGGTGGAAGTAACTGCAATTATTACCAAGGAGTCGGTAGAGCATCTCCAACTTCAAGAGGGAAAACAAGCGATCGCTGTGATTAAAGCGTCAGATGTCATAATTGCTACAGAATAGCTCGAAATGAGTAGATAAGTTGTGGCGATCCGCTTATAGAGCGATCGCTACGATTATCC
Source organism: Nostoc sp. C057 (assembly GCF_013393925.1). Taxonomy (NCBI): domain Bacteria; kingdom Bacillati; phylum Cyanobacteriota; class Cyanophyceae; order Nostocales; family Nostocaceae; genus Nostoc; species Nostoc sp. C057. Next base: position 97,250 of record NZ_CP040289.1, read on the forward strand.
AACTATTTACGAATTTTCCGAGCAAGAACTGCTACCACACACCAGACAAGAAGGATCGCGATAAGAATGTCGTTTGGCAAATTCCACTCGCATTAAGTCGATTGTCAGCAGTTGTGATAGTAGGGGTTGACTAAACTTAGTAATCAGCTTTATTACCTCTAATGCACTAAGACAAGCTAGTGTCCCAGAAACAGCACCGAGAACCGCGAACCCACGCTGATCCCAATCCGGCTTTTCTGGAAACAAGCATGATAGACAAGGAGTGACACCAGGAATAATGGTTGTCAGGTAAGCTTCCATTCCGTCCATTGCAGCTTCCACCATTGGTTTTTGCCAGCGCACGCAAGCCTCATTGAGCAAGTTCCGCTCTGTGAAATTGTGGGCGCAATCAACAGCTATATCAGCAGATTGCACTAAAGAGTCTACATTCTCTCTTGTAACGTAATCATGAACTGCTTCCACCTGAATATCAGGATTAATAGCTTGCAGAGTTTCTCTGGCTTTGAATACTCTAGGCTTACCTACCCAATCATTTGTCATCAGAACCTGACGATTCATATCATCTAGCCGTAAGTCACCACCCCGAACTAGAATTAGCCGCCCAACACCCGCTACTGCCAAATAAAGTGCTGATGTACCGCCTAATCCCCCTACACCTGTAACCAAAACCGTTGCAGACTTCAAGCGCTTTTGTCCTGCTTCTCCAAAATTGGGAAGCATCATTTGGCGGTGATAGCGTTCTAACTCACTGGGTGTTAAGTTCATCGCTTTTTAATTCTTTATCAGTCGTAAAATTTACCACCTAGTTGGTAGCAAGTATTGTACTTGTCTATACATTTTTCTAACTTACTACCTGTAAAGTTGGTATTTATTCCAGGCACTATTAAAAGAGCTATGTGCAAATATAGCGATGTCTACGACGGGCTATGACGCTCGCCGACTCGCTATCGGTGTCGCAAATGTGGTGCTGCTACCTCTGCTCCCGATGTCGTGATAGTCTTTTATTCGATCATCCCTGCTCTTTGACCAGCACCGATGTATTACTGCCAGTTTGCTCTTTGTCTTGGGTTGAATGCCCAATGAAATAAACCCCGCAGCAAGGCTGTGGGGTCTTTTAGGTATTATTGTTTTCTAGTGGGATATACAGTCAGGGCTGATGCAAGAATCAGTACGGCATCTATAACTGCTGCCTTTGGGTTGAGATTTATCCCCTTTCATAGTGCGCGATATGACTTGGTAAAATTCTCAAAGAATACTTGGAACAATTACTAGTACAGCAGTTTATCACTATCTTGCGACATCAGAAGCCTGCGATCGCAATCCTATGCAGACATTTGCTGATGTGGCTAATAGACTAAATATCTTTGGTTTAGCTTATCTACATATTATTGACAGGAAAGTTGTAGTAACGAGTTACCTACCCGTAGGCGTAGCCCGCACTTCTCTACGAGACGCTCCGCGTAGCTTGCTTCCCCGGAGGGGTACGACAAGCTCAGTGACCATCGTAGACATCGCTTTACAGGGGGCAATCAAACTGCCCCCCTTAATAGAATCTCAACAATTACTTAGCCTACGGCAATCATTACGTCTGATGATTTAATTATGGCGTGGACTTCTTTACCTTCAGTAAGTTTGAGATTTTCTGCTGATGATTTGGTAATAATTGCAGTCACCTCTACCCCTGGTGCTACTTCTATCGTTACTTCAGTATTTACAGAGCCAACGACGATGTTTTTTACAGTTCCTTTGAGAGCATTACGAGCGCTAACTTGCATTTGATGACCCCTACTGGTTTTTTTCTTTACACATAGATAATAACAAACAATTAAATTAATCTGTATAGTTACAGATAGAAAATATATGAATTTTTACTATCCATTAATATAGAAAATATACGCGAATAATTTGATAACTACACCTTTTTTAACCAACTTATTTGGTAATAAAAATAATATGAAGTAGTTAGTTCAATCAACCATTTATCAGACTGTTATTTGAAGAGTGTAAGATAAGTTTTCGGTGCTAGTTCATATTTTTTGAGGTCTTCGCACTCCAATTCGAGCATTCGATCGGGTATCCTTCTCCTGTCGGAGACGCTATGCGTAGCTTGCTTCCACATATCGCTAAAGCGAAAGCTCCACTAACGCATAGCGTCCTGTAGGGAAGCGGTACGGGATCTTGCTACATTTCAGAACAATATTTGGGTAAAAATTCGTATTTCCTTCTACAACGGCAGTCTCCACAATTCGGAAAAGCGTTCTATTAACAAGTCGGCAAAGCCACCTAGCAGACTATTTCCCTGTTATAACGACTGCCGTCTTTTTAATGCAAAATTATCTAGAATCGAAATGTAGTACGAACAACTCCTGTATAGATAGTGTCATTATTGCTGTTCTGTTCTGGGTTAAATATCACAATCAAGCCTGGTGTAATTGATATATTGTTATTCACTTGGTAGCGATATAGTCCTTCTAAATGGAAAGATGTATCGCTATCTTCACGAAGATTACTAGTAGCAGTAAGAACAGCAGGGCCAAAGTCATTACTCGTCACCTTGGGTGGTTGACCAAAGATTAAACCTCCCAAGTTACCCTTTTTGCCTAAATCAGGGAGAGCTAAAGTGACCGCCCAGTTCCAGATGTCTGCCTTATCACCTCTATTAACATTTGCACCAGAAGTAACCTCTGCGATCGCTTGACTATACCCAACCCAACCAGAAAGTACTAATTGGGGGTTGAAACGATAGCTGGTTTCTATCCCATAATGATTGGCTGAAGTGGCAACACCAGCACCAAATGGGGTATTAGCGAAAGCGCTACCATAAGCCCCTGAAACGGAAACATCATTATTACTACCAGTAAAGTAAGAGTGTGCATAGCTCAAAGCAAAAGTTAAGTTTTGGTTGGGCTGGAATGCTAATTGAGCTAAAGCACCATAACTACCGTCAAATAGCCCCGCACCAGCACTAGGATCGTTAGCTCTTCTAGCAAGATAACCCCCAGATAAAGTAATCGCGTCGCTCAATTTAAAGATGGCGCTGACCCCTGAACCTGTATTACTAGCAGAACCCGTATTACTGGCGCGGTAAATAGGGGAGAATCGACCAAACCGCGAAAGAGATCCAATCGGGGTTGAGGACAGCAAAGGGTTTACAGTATTGAAGTTGTCGTAGAATTCCCCACCAATAGCATCAACAATGACATTGATTTTGTCACCTACCGGGAAGCGATAATATAATTTGCCCAGTACAATGGTGTTGTCATTGTTCCCGTCCCACGATACACGGGTCATGTTTGTACCTGTGACTGCCCCACTAAAGGCTGTGGTGTTGTTCGCTTCTAAACGGGTAAACAACTGGTCTTTACCAGTGAAACTACTAATTAGATTCAAGCGGATGCGATCGCTGAAAATCGCATTGTCCTGAAGCCTTCGTCCACCCGATGCTGTATACTCGTTAGCTCTTGCAGCCTCTCTAGCTGCACCCACAGGAGCTGCTTCAATTCTTCTCCAGCGATCGGAATCTAGCGCTCTATCCCCACCAAACACACTCCCAACAGAGAAAATTATTTCTGCATTTAACTTGGTAGTAGTTGAAAATTGTTGATTTTCCAGGTTTGCATTACGAGCTTCCAACCCATCTATCCGTCCCCGTATTTCAACTAGCCCGTCAGCGAATTCTTCTTGCAATTTTCGCAAGGTTTCTAAGTCTTCTTTTGTGACTAAATCTGCTGTGCTAGTAGCAATCAATTCATTAACCCGATTCAGACAAGCGTTAAGACCTGCGGCAAACTCATAACGAGTCATTGCCCGATTTCCTTGGAAGCTGCCATTAGGATATCCAGCTATACAACCGTAGCGCTCAACTAAAGATTGCAAAGCCTGGAATGCCCAATCTGTAGGTTGCACATCAGATAGTTGAGAGACTGAAGTAACCTGACTCATGACTGAGTTAGGATTTTTATTGCTGTCATCATTGAACTGCTGGCTCTGGTCAGATGAAGTAACGCCGATAGGTGCAGTCAAAACAGCTTGATTATCTGTTTGAGCAACCACTCCTCCTTTTGCCTGAAACTGAGTAGTCTGCATATCTGCTGGAATAGCTGATGCACCTTGAGCATTGATCAGACTAACTGCTAATAAGATTGGAGCAATCAACAATGAATTATGTAAAAAACCAGACATTAACCTCACACCTCAAATACTATTAGACCAACTTAATTACTAAATTTGTTGGTACTAAAAAACACCCGATGCACTATTATTACCAGGTTTTCGGATTTTTACCAACTTATATGGTAAAAATCTGACTAATTTTTGTCAAGTTGTTGGTAACAGTCAGTTCTAAGTGGTAATCTGTAATTTTTTACCAATTTTTTTGGCTTCTAGCTTACTACGTTGGTAAATTATGAATTAATTAAGAAAAAACGCTTGAGAGACTGCAAATGATTAATAAACGCATCTTGACTTTTGTGAGTTGGGTATTTATCTCGTTTTTACTAATCGTCGGCTGTAGTCAAACGACTACACCTAACTCATCCTCAACTGCTAGCCCAGCAGCCCAAACAGCAAATTTGACGATATCAGCAGCTGCTAGCCTCAGAGATGCAATGGACGAAATCAAACCTCTCTACAGTAAGGAAAAACCAAATGTTACTCTGAGCTACAACTTTGGTTCATCGGGCGCTTTGCAACAACAGATTGAACAGGGTGCAGGAGTTGACGTTTTTATCTCAGCTGCAACTAAACAGATAGATGCTTTACAGAAAAAAGGTTTGTTAGTTGATGGGACTCGCAAAGACTTACTGAAAAATCAATTGGTGTTGATAGTACCGCAAAATTCCACAACTGTGGCTGATTTCAAAGACTTAACTTCACCACGCATTAAGAAAATTGCTCTAGGCGAACCTAAAAGTGTCCCCGCTGGACAATATTCTCAACAAGTCTTAACTTCATTAAAAATTCTTGACCAAATTAAAAGCAAAGCCGTCTATGCCAAAGACGTTCGTCAAGCTCTCAATTACGTAGAATCAGGCAATGCTGACGCTGGGATCGTCTACCTCTCAGATGCCAAAAGTACGCCAAAAGTCAAAATTGTAGCAACTGCATCTGAAAAAACCCATTCTCCCATCGTTTATCCGATCGCAGTTCTCAAAAGCAGTAAAAATGTCGATGCCGCTAAGGATTTTGTGCAATTTTTATCGGGCAATCAAGCCAAAGCTGTGTTTGAAAAACAGGGATTTACGGTAGCTGGTAGTTAACACCAGAGAAATTTTGACAAGGCTGGTTGAGGATTCAACGCACTACTCAAACCAGCCCTAATAAGCACCGTTCTTATCCACAAAACTATGCCACTGGATTTATCGCCCCTCTGGATATCACTTAAAACTTCATTACTTGCAACATTCATTACCTTCTTCCTTGGCATTTGGGCTGCCTACTGGATGTTGGGATATCGCGGCAAAGGTAAATCCTTGATTGAGGGTATCTTTGTTGCTCCTCTGATTTTACCCCCCACAGTTGTCGGCTTTTTACTGCTGCTATTTTTTGGTAAAAATGGCCCCGTAGGTAAACTCATGGAGCCTTTAGACTTCAGCATCGTTTTTACCTGGTATGGTGCAGCGATCGCAGCTACAATTGTTTCCTTCCCATTAATGTATAAAACTGCATTGGGAGCGTTTGAACAGATTGACACTAATCTCTTGCGGGTAGCCAGAACTCTTGGTGCAACGGAAGTGGCAATCTTCTGGCGCATCAGTTTACCTTTAGCATTGCCCGGAATTGTAGCAGCTACAACTCTCGCCTTTGCCCGTGCTTTGGGTGAATTCGGTGCCACGTTGATGCTGGCGGGCAATATCCCAGGACAAACGCAAACGATTCCAATGGCAATATATTTTGCTGTGGAAGCAGGAGCAATGGACGAAGCCTGGTTTTGGGCGATCGCCATTATGGTAATTTCTCTATCTGGAATTATTGCAGTCAGCTACTGGCAGGAAGTTAGAGAGAAGAGGAGACAGGGGGGACAAGGCGGACGAGGGGGACAAGGCGGACACGGGAGAGAATCGTTTTCATTGTCTGTACCTGACTCCGCAGTAGGACTATTTGTGGATATTGAAAAACGACTGCCGAGTTTTCATCTCAAAGTGTCCTTTAACACCAATGAGCAACCCTTGGGATTGTTGGGGGGTTCTGGAGCAGGTAAGAGCATGATTTTGCGCTGCATAGCCGGCATAGAAACGCCCACAATTGGGCGTATAGTCTTAAATGGCAGAGTCCTGTTTGACTCAGAACAACGAATAAATCTGCCAAGCCGCGATCGCCGTATCGGTTTCTTAGTGCAGAACTATGCTCTCTTCCCACACATGAGTGTGGCGCAAAATATTGCTTTCGGCTTACCCAAAGGATTATCTGCTCTTAATATCAAGGCGCTCTTAGAAGAACAGCTAATAGCCATGCAGTTAGAGGGATTAGGCTCACGCTATCCGCACCAATTATCTGGAGGTCAACAACAAAGGGTAGCTTTAGCCAGAGCATTGGCAAGTCAGCCAGAAGCGTTGCTACTGGATGAGCCGTTTTCCGCACTCGATACCCACTTGCGTAGTCAACTAGAACAGCAAATGACAGAAACTCTAGCTGATTACCAAGGCGTAACTCTATTTGTTACTCATAATATGGAAGAAGCTTACCAGATTTGCCCTAGTTTATTGGCATTGGAACATGGTTTAGCAGTGCATTATGGCTCCAAATATGATATTTTTGAGCATCCCACCACTGTGGGTGTCGCCCAATTAACTGGGTGCAAGAACTTCTCTCGTGTTGTTTTTGAATCATCAAATCAGGTGCAAGCACTTGATTGGGCTTGTAGCCTCCAAGTAATTGAACCCATCAACAGCGAATTATCTCACATTGGCATTCGCGCTCATCAGCTCATCTTTACCAACGACTCATCACAGGTGAATACCTTTCCCTGTTGGCTAGCACAGACAGTTGAAACACCTCACCGAATGACGTTATTTTTAAAACTACATTCTGCTAGTAATAGTCATCAGGATTACCATCTGCAAGCAGAAGTCTTCAAGGAAAAATGGGCAACCATAAAAGACGAACCTTTTCCTTGGTATGTGCGTTTAGATCCTCTGCGCTTAATTTTGATGGAATAGTGAACTAAACCATATCTAGGAGAGCATATCTAAAATTTTTATAAGAAGAATTCAGAAATCAGGAGTCAGAATTCATGCTGAATTCTGTACGAGTGGTTGATGAATATTGGTTAAACCCTCGCCCCTAGTGGGCGAAAAAAAATTAAAATATTCTGACTAATTAAAACTCTATCCCTTTATGGGTAGAGTATTCTGAATTCTGAATTCTGTCTTCTGACTCCTTTTTATAATTTTTGTGGGATGGGTCGAAAAGCCCACCCTAATTATGCAATTTAAATGTGGAACAACTGATAAGAGGTAAGCACTAAAAAAAGTGAAATACTACTGCCTTGGTTAATACCAAATTTTCGCCTATTCACCTGTTTGACTAGGCTTCATCATCTGATGTTTCTTCAATGTCGATTTCCCAAGGTTCTCCTTTATAATCTGGTGAAAAAAGGTGAATTTTGCCCTTGTTGGAAAACTGCTTCAACTTTGTGATGAACTGGGGAATAGCATCGACTATATGCAGATAACTTTCTATGTCATAACAGATAATGAGTAACATCAGAGGACTAGTATTTATCTTGAAATACCAGTGACAATTTGATAGTAAAACTCGCATAATTGGGCCGCAAGCTTGATAAAATCGCCTGCAAGTAGCTTCTTCTAATTGCCTGTAGAATAACTCGTTAAGTATAGGTGCTCCAGTTGGAGGCAAATCATCTGCGGGAAGGGGGGATTTATTCATAGTAAATAACTAGGGATTGGGAATTATTAGTCAAAAAAAAATACAATGCTCCTGCGTGTTTTAATCACGCCATCTATTCAAAGATGGCGCAACAAGCACTTTTGTAGTTGCACCCAAAGTCGGGAAATCATAGTAAATGTTCTTGTTTTTGTGTTGCAAGCCATTGCAGTTCTAACCACAAACGTGGATCTGTCTGCTTTACCTTCGACATAGGATCTCGCAGCAGATGTGTAGCATTTAGGCAGACAACTTCAACTAATCCTGCATATTCTGCTACTTCTCTGAGTATAGATATTTTGGCTTTGACATCAGCAATCAGATTGTCAGGGCAATAAATAGTAAAGTATGGCAGAAAGTGAACACGAGGTCTTCCCCAATAAGACTCGATGAGTTTAACATGACAGTGTTTTAGCAATTCCTCAACTTGTGGGAAAGAATGAGCAATAACCGTTTTGAATTCTTTGACTAGCTCTTGTTCATACCAACTTGTGTTCATAGTTATAACTTTCATCCTGAAAGTAGCAATTGGGAATTTTGAATTGTGAGTTAGTTTTTCTACTAATCACTGATAACTAAGCATTTACTAGCCTTGGTGCAAAGATTTTTTGGGGTACTGTGTAGTACAAAAAGGTCGGCGAAGCAATTTTTTACTAATGCTGCTTCCGTTCTCCTCAAACACTATCAAGTGCAATACTTGCTCTAGAAAACGCCGTTTGTCAAAAATGCCTTGAATCAGCACTTCTAGTTCAGTTGCGCCCTTGGCAGGAAAATCTTCTCCATCAATGGTGCGCCAGGGTAAAAACTCCTGCCAGTCTGAGGTTAATGTACCGATTCGTGCCCGATTTCCATAAGTAACAACTAGGAATGTATTGTAGTCAAACAGCTTTGGTATTTGTTGACAGTAGGTCTGAATTCGCTGATAACCTTCTTTGAAAGTCGCCTGTTCATCACTTAGCTGAATCGAGGCAATAACTGCCAAGGGTAAACCATTGATAAAGACAACTACATCAGGACAGTGAGTATAACTCCCCTCAACTACAGTCAAGGGGTGAATAGCTAGCCAATCATTGTTCAATAGATTAGACGTATCAATGAGCCACACAAAGTCATGAACTATTTCTTCGTTATACAGGTATTCAACTTTCACTCCATTGGTCAAGAATTTGTGAAAGCGACGGTTATTTTCCAGTAAGTCGAAACTCTCTGTACAAGTAACCTGATGGATAGCTGCGGCGATCGCCTCATCCGGTTTTGTCGGGTTAATTTTCTGCAAAGCGTTATGCAGGCGCTGATACAAAACCATATCACTATAACTATTCCGCCCGATCTGATGCTTCCCTAAAGCAATATCTGGCTCTAATAAAACTGTGTAGCCAATAACCTCAAACCAAGTGAGCAAAGATGGTGCAATGGCAACTCTTCGAGAGGCTCCGCCAACGCGTAGCTTACTTTTGAGTAGGGGTATGCCCAACCCAGGCATCGCAGATTGTGTGAAATCAAAACGTCGGCGAAGCTTTCTTGTAATACGACTCGCTTTGGCAGTTGTTTTTTTTAGCTGTGCTGGATTCATGAACAGTAAAAGACTTAATTTTTAGTCAATGCAGGAGCTAGACACGAGCTGATCGGCATTGGTTGGTATATTTTTGATGGAATATACGACTTGATAGTAACTATCAAAGCTGAAGTCGATCGGCAAGATTGTATCTTGTGCTACATTTACCAATAATATTGGTAATATTGTTATGAACAGTTAGAGTTAGGACTGGTCTAATGCTTACCCCTTGTTTCCTGCTCTAAAAACAGGTTGCCAATATCAAATAAAAGTTGCATAGTACCTCGATAGCCAACCTTGGTAAACTGACCATGATCTAAGCGGTCAAAAATGGGAATTCCTTGACGGTAGAGAGGAATTTTTAAACGTTGAGCGATCGCTACTCCATGAGAGTTGGTAATTAGCAAATCAGATCCAACCGCCAATTGTTCAAAGTCTTCCAAATCGCCGATAGTAACGCTCTTGATCGGAAGTTTTTCTAGTAGAGGAAAGCGTGTTGTTGTCACCGCTGAGTGAATCTCAACTCCTAGCGATCGCAAAAAAGCAACTGTTGACCAAAGTAAATCTGGTTCCAGCGCCAAAGAAACTCGCTTGCACCCAAAGTAAAAGTGATTCTCCAACATCACATGTTGTAACTGACGGCGATATTTCTCCGGTACGCTGACACCACTGATATCCGCCAATGCTTGCAGAAATTTATCTACTGCTGCTAGTCCCGTTAATTGGCCAAATACCTCATAAGGTATATTGAATCTTTGCTCCAAAATTTGTGCTGCACCCCGCATACTATCACCCAGCGCCAAAGTGAATACAGAATTGCCAAGCGATCGCAACTGTGCCAATGTAGTGCCATTAGCTGTAATGGCACTAGAAGAATCTTCTATATGACCATCTAATGAGCCAGAAAGGTCAGGTACAACAATAGGTACAAGTCCAAAAGAGGTAACAATCTCTTTGATTTCCTGTACATCCCCTGGTGTGAAGGCAGAACTCGCCAAAATAGTAATTTGTGTGGGGCAAGCGTCTTGCTTAGAGTTTTTTTGAGGGATTTCTCTGACTATACTCTCAACTGCGCCAGCAAAGCCATCCTGTAATGTACCTTTGAAATCTGGTGTCGAGACAAGTACAATTGGTAAATAATCCAGTTCTGGGTGACGGTGGCGAATCTCCTTAACAAAGCGCCCCATATCATCCCCTCTGGTTTCCACCAGTCCAGTGCTACAAAGACCGATAATTTCTGGTTTGGATCTCTGCACCAAAGTCAAGATTGCTTGTTCAACTCTTTCCTCGCCACCCAAAATGGTTGCAACTTCGGTCATCGCCGTACTGGAAAGGGGAATCGTTTGACGGAAATGTTGTACTAATACCGCCTTAGTTAAAGCAGTACAACCTTGAGAACCGTGTAATAAAGGCATGATTCCCTTCAACCCCAAAAAGGCTAAAACTGCACCCACAGTTTGGCTTTGCTTCAGGGGATTAACTGCAACAGATGTACTCGTAACGCTGATAATCGCCATCAAATTTCCTCCTGTTGAGAATTTCCTGCTGACTCTACTCCTACTTCCCACGGCGCTGGCTGGTATACTTGTTCCCACATAGGATTGTAAAAAGCAGCATATAATTCTCGTGCTACCTCTAAGATTCCTATATAGCCTGCATAGGCATGATTGCGTTCTTGATTAATATCTAGAAATGGAATCCTAGCAGTGAGAGAGGTATCTTGATGGCGTTTATCAGCAATTAACATATCAACTTGATTTTCGTTAATTATCTGTAAAATTTCTTCAGGACTATTTTGCTCTAGAATTATGCCATGTTGACCCAGCAAACTTTTGACTCTAATTCTATCCTCCTCAATATTATTCTTAGTCAGAATAGCAATAACTTCCATGCCCAATTTCTTAGCAGCAAAGATAATCAACCAACTCTTGAAACTTCCAGTAGAAAGGATAACGCGCTTACCTTGCAATCGGGTAATATACAGAGCGAGTTTTTCATCTATTGCAGCAGTTTCTTCTACAATTAACTTTTCTGTACGTTCCTGCAAATCAGAATTACCTAACTTGGCAGCAATATTCCTTAAACATTGATTGATTGACTCTACACCATAAATAGACTCTTCAATATAGGGAATGCCATATTTTTTTTCCATCCCTTTTACCACGTTGATTAGTGCTTTGGAGGAGAGTATGACGTTAAGCTTGGCACGATGGGCATAGCAAACTTCTTTGTAGATAGCATCGCCTGTAATTTTAGCCAAAACTCTGATACCTAATTTCTCCAATAACGGTAGAACATTCCATATTGCACCTGCGATATTATGTTCACCAATTAAGTTGATGTCATAAGGTGTACTAGTGTCTGGCTCGGCTGTTCCAATAACGTGTTCTAGCAACGCTTCACCAGCGACACGGTTGCCCAAATTTTGGTTCCCAATAAAGCCAGGGCAATGTACAGGTATAGTGGGTATTCCTGTTTTCTCGGTGGCATTTTTGCAAACTCCCTCGATATCATCTCCAATCAGGGCGGTGATGCAAGTGGAGTAAACAAATACCGCCGCCGGTTTGTAGCGTCTTGCTAATTCTAAAATGCCTTTGTACAGCTTTTTGGCTCCACCGAAGATGATATCGTTCTCATCGATGTCGCTGGTAAAGCGTATTTTGTACAGCATCGAACCAGAAGAAAGACTGCTGTAACTTCCCCAAATACTGGCAGCACAGCCACTTGGCCCGTGAACTACATGAGCAGCATCGGTGATTGGTACTAAGGTAATCATTGCACTATCAAAAGCACAACTCCCTTGAGTAGTTCCAGGTTGGGGTAATTGCGTGGAGGACTTTTTTTTATGCAGTTTCTGCTGCTGACGAGCATCTTCGGAATTTGACTCGCTGAATGAATCGTTGATTTTTCCTGAAGTGGGATTCATTTGTTTGGTGACAATAGGTAGAAGTTATTAGGTATTAACTGAATTACCAAAACATGAAGATGATTTTAATTTATTAACTGTGTATCTAAAGTATGGAAGAAAAAGAAAGGGAATGAGAAAGATAGTTTTTCATCCCCTAAAACATAAACATCTACTAGGTTAGAGAAGGAGAAAACAAAAACACGAACTAGACTATTAAAGTATTAATTTTGCTGTGTACACCTCGGTAGATTGGTGTTAACACGGTGAAGATCAAACACACAGAGTTAAGATCAGCTATTCGATTACCTCCATTTTCAAGGATTGGTCAGAGGGTGGGCCAAAATAGCCCACCTGATATTTACTCTGTATTTAGCACCGGAGTCTGAACAAGAAACTTACTTCTTCTAGCTACCAGAAACTATTTCTACGTTTCCTTTTTTAACTGCTTCTAGCGCTTCGCCTTGAACGTCTTCTAGCTTCTTAGCAGCATCTGCTTGGCTAATCATTTTTGCAGCATTTTCTTCACTTTCAAGGATGCCGAACTCAATCAACAAATCTTCTAGCTCATCCATCTCGATGGGTGTGGGAACTGTAAGATTTGTATTGTTGATAATCTTGTCCGCTAATGTGCGGTATTCATTAGCTTGTTTACTGTTAGGCGCATACTCGTTCACTGTCATCCGGCGCAATTCGGCGTGTTGCACGATATTGTCACGGGGGACGAAGTGAATCATGTGGGTATTCAATCTGGCTGCCAGGGTGCTAATCAGTTCGTCTTCCCGGTCAGTTTGACGGCTGTTACAAATCAGCCCACCCAAACGTACACCACCAGTATGAGCATATTTGAGAACGCCACGAGCAATGTTGTTGGCAGCAAACATCGCCATCATTTCACCAGAGGTAACGATGTAGATTTCTTGGGCTTTACCTTCACGAATTGGCATAGCAAAACCACCACACACAACGTCGCCTAATACGTCGTAGGATACGAAATCTACGTCTGAATAAGCGCCGTTTTCTTCGAGGAAGTTGATGGCAGTGATGATACCCCGACCGGCGCAACCTACACCAGGTTCTGGCCCACCAGATTCTACGCATCTGATATCCCGGAAGCCAGTGATTACCACTTCTTCGAGTTCGATATCTTCTACAGCACCCCGTTCAGCAGCCAAGTGCAGCACGGTGGTTTGGGCTTTACAGTGCAGAATCAATCGGGTAGAGTCAGCTTTGGGGTCACAACCCACAATCAAGATGCGTTGACCCTTTTCTGCCATAGAAGCGAGGGTATTTTGGGAGGTAGTAGATTTACCGATACCGCCTTTACCGTAGAAAGCAATTTGTCTAATTTTGCCGTCGGACATGATGATTAATCCTGTAATTGTTTGTTTGCTGGGTCTGTCGGTTTATCAAGCATTGGTACTGTGTGCCTACCGAAGGCGTTGGCACTTTGTGCCTACCGGAGGTACTCGCGCTGTAAAATTACAGCAGTGACCTTATGTAGAACGTTGTTGGAGGTGCTCGTTCTACAGCAAAAAGAGTCCGAAGAAAGAACATATTCAAGTTGTGGTCAGTTTTCGTTGGTCATTAGTCATTGTTTTTTCTGACTAATGGCTAGAGCAATAAGACATCACTCAAGGAATATTGCAAGTATTACCATCCGCTCACTCAAATGATTTCTCTAGCGGTAGTAATACCAATTGGAAAAAAGAAAGCTACAGATTCAAAGCCGGAAACTCAAATTGAAATCCGAATTACGAATTGGGCATTATCAGCATTATCAGTTGTTGTAATCACAAAGAAGGTTGCTCATACCTAAAAAGTGGTTGCAGCAGGATTTAAATTTACGCCAAGTTTCCCTAAATCACACAACCAACCATTGCAATCCACTCTAAACAGTCGCTACAACTTCCCCAATTTTGCTGATATCGTAACCGCCAAGAATTTCAAATTGGGAGTGAACCATCCGATGTCCCAAAGTACTGAGCAACTGCTGTACAGGTGCTTCTTCTAAATATTCCTTGAGAATCACCAAATCATATCGTGACTGATGTAAAGGGATAAATCCCAGCCCAAAGGCGGTAGCGACAGATGCCGTACTTATACCTGCATCGGCAACTCCTCTGACTACGGCTTGGGCAACATCTTGGTGAGTTTTGAGTATATTGTCAAAGCCCTGAACAGCATCGAACGGTATCTGCTCTTTTTGGAGTGTTTGTTCCAAAAGCATCCGACTACCAGAACCGATTTCGCGGTTAACAATAGTCGCTCCCCCAGCAACTAAGTCACTAACTGTTCTAATTCCCATTGGATTGCCAGACTTCAACAAAAGTCCCTCCTCCCACACACCAAGGGTAATCAGAACTGCTTCCCTCCCAGCCAGAACATCTCGAACAAAGGGAGTATTATACTCACCAGTTTCAGGATCGTACAGATGCATCCCAGCGATGTGCGCCTCACCTCTGCATAAACTGTGCAATGCAGCCATGCTATTGGCGAAGTTATATTGGACTCGCAGTTGAGGATGCCAGCGTTCGGTGGCTCTTGCCCATAGTGAAATTACAGGGGCACAACCAGCAATCACAACAGTGTTGTGAAGTGTGTCGAGGTTATCGTCCAAAAGACGGACTCGAACTTTATTTGTACCTGTTTGACTAGTGCCTTCACCATCAGCTGGAATCATATCTTGGCGAAAAGCATCCTTACCAATCAAGGGATAAGCTATCCATTGTCCTCCGACACGAGCCACACTAACTCGTAGTTGCTGACCGTTAGGAACGGGTTTGGCAAGAACTGCTTCAATTTCAGGTAAATCCCGCTCTAACCAGAATAGATCCTCAACTTGACAGCCAAGCGCTTTGGCCAAGCGAAGTGTTATGGCAACTGAGGGAGCATATAGTCCCGACTCTACACCACTAATAGTCTGACGAGTTACACTAGCGATGTTAGCCAAATCTTGTTGGCTCATGCCTAAGCGAGTTCTAATCGACTTCAAGTTATTACGGAGGTCACTATCCTGCTTCATTGGCTTTGTCTCTTGGTTTCAAAAAGCCGTAGCGGATTTAAATATTGCATCTGCCAAGGCGAAAGTGAGGTCTAGGAGTTTATATCATTTCTCTTTGACGAGTTTTTGTGCTTTCGCTGTCTTGATTCCCCATATAAAAAGACTATCACAGAAATTGCCAGTTTGCTTGCCAAGCGCAAATTATTTTTGCGGATGGTTACTTTTTAGGCACTTACTAGTAATAAAATGCCCTGCCATCGCTTTCCCCCCTATCTCGTAAGCGCCAAAGACATAACCTAGCGTGGCAAAACTTACTAGAGAAGACGACTCTCTAAATTAGCCAAGTAACCCTTGGGGT
Source organism: Nostoc sp. C057 (assembly GCF_013393925.1). Lineage (NCBI taxonomy): Bacteria > Bacillati > Cyanobacteriota > Cyanophyceae > Nostocales > Nostocaceae > Nostoc > Nostoc sp. C057. The sequence goes on from NZ_CP040289.1 coordinate 112,956, forward strand.
CTCTGCGAAATCGATATTGTTCAATTCTGGCTTTGTGGTGTTTTTGCAATTGAGAGCGTAATTCGAGCCAAGTAACGATATCAACTTGTGCTAAATCAGATGCGGTAAAAGAATGAAGTTTAGTAGCGATGGCACAGGCAAGTTTGACAGAACCACGAATAACGAGGGATGAGGGGGCAACCTTACGACCAGTACAACGACGTTGATGATGACGTAGCATACCAAAAGCATGTTCTAAGTCATTATTAGTTCTGGGAAAATCTTCAATTTCATAACAATGAAAAAGTCAAGACCAGTAGTTATGAGTGGTTTTTATAAAGTTATCGATTGCGGTACTAAGTGTACCAGCTTTCTGCAATTGAGAGGACATTTCTGTTAAAAGTTGCTGATAACTTTGTTTGACTCCAGCAGCATCAAGACCTATTTTATTATTGAGAATATTACTAGCTTTATTAACCCACTGATATGCAACTATAACAGGTGAAAATAAAGATGCAGTCGCAGATAACCCCTTAGCTATCAGGTGTTTCAGGTTGACTAAAGGTGGTGGTAAAGCACTTTTTTTTCCATCCGCTCTAAGCTTTGCTCTATCAACGTCAAATTTTCTTGTAACTTTAATCCAGATGCCTCTAATGGTGGATGACCATCATTGGTTATAGAACTACGCACTGCCGAGCAATAATCTTCAATAATACTTGCCAAATCCTCATCTTCATTGCTAACACTACGTTCAATGTCTCGTAATCCTCTAACCTTTTTTTTTAATTCCTTTTTTGCATGTCGATCCGCCTCATATATGGGTTTAATTGCCTCTTTCAGGTAATGATAATGACATAAACCATGAGCAATACTAGGTAATGCTACCCTAACAGCTTTGCGAATTGATTGTTGTCCATCACTAACAACGCCATCAATTGGTACATTTAGGGTATTAGTTACTTCTAATAATAACGCTACTAAATCTTCATTTCTTGATGATAATAAGGTTTTAGCTAGTATTATTTCTCCTGATAAGCAATCTCGAATTACCCATAATACCTCATGTCCAATTTCTGGCTGCATTCCATCGATCGCTAATATCACCCGTCCTTGATTAGCCACTATTGCTTTTAACCTTTTATGATCTTTTAGCCATAAAGAAAGTAATTCGTCATATCTGTCAATTAGGTGCGTGACCGTTCTTTGACTTATACATATACCCTTTAATTCAAGGTGAGTGTGTATTTGGGGAACACTTCTATGTTCCTGGTATCGTAACGCTCCTATATAAGCAATCACATCCAAACCAAATTCGCTCTGTGGTAGAGCGAGTGACCCTTCTTGCTCTGGGCGATATGCTTTTTTATACCGCATACATGACTTATTTCGACATCGACGAATTTTTAGCTTTAGTTCTAATACCCCATTTAATGTTCTTATATGTCGAGGATTATTGTATTCATTCCACATTGCTTGACCGCACGAAGGGCATCTTTTTTGAACACAATCGAGTACTTCAAACGATGTTGCCTCTGGTTTTAGACTTTTCCTTGCCAAGTTTTTGCACCATTATTTCCCTACAAGGTCAAGATTACAGGATTTCTACTCTTCTCTAGTAAGTTTTGCCACGCTAGAGTTTTTATGAAAAGTTCAACTTATAGCTTCAGTTCATTAGTTAAACAAATAACTCAAGTCGGCATCTAGCTCATGACTAGACATCATTGCCGCTATTAACTGCTATGTCGAAATGCAATACGTCTTCGCGATCGCCCAGCTTTGTATAAAGTTTAATGGCTGGATCGTCACCAATATCTGCCTGGACAAAAATGACATAAGCTCCACATGCTGCTGCTACTTCCTTCAGCTTCTGAATTAATGCCGTTGCGATCCCCTGCCGTCGGTGTGCGGAGGTAACAGCGAGATCGTAGATGTAAATCTCACTGCGCTCTTGCTCGAACTTTTTAAGCTCGTAGGCAGTAAGACCGCCAACGACCTCACCTTCTTTCAATGCGGCGAGCGCAATGAAGTAGTCAGTATCAAGCAGTTGCCGCAAGTAGTCTGCACTAGGCGGATTCCCATAGGTTTCCACCTGATCGAACGCCTCACCAAAGGTCACTAATAGAGCTTCCATTAATGCAACGTCCTCCGGTACAATCTGTTGAATGCTTAAGTTCATTGGTATTTCCTAAGCTATATTCCTGCTGAACGGCTAAATCCTGCTCGTTCATACAATATCAGAAGAACTGCCATTAGTATGACTAATTTAGTAGTCACTAATTTCAGTTTTCATAATTTATGTAACTAAATATTCTGTTACTTGTTTCCTAATGGGACTGGCATTGTGAAGGGCTGACATAATTGCCTCTTGGCTATCGAAAAAACTTTGTATCTTTTGAAGCCAAGATTCTTGAGAATATCCTAGTGGCGGATTTTGTCTTACCGTCACAAATAGAGCTACTATTTTCAATGTTTTCTCTGTTATTTCTCCTCTCAATTGCATTGGGACAGAATCAAAAAAACTGCCCTCTTGTAATTCTAGTTCTTCCAAGGGAATCTCTTTATAGAGTGTTTCAGCCATCTCTAGAATCTCAGATATATTGCTATTGAGAGTGTGCATAAACCCAAGTGATGATAACGATATAGCAAACATCATTTCTATCTGTTCTTTCTGTTTACTTAGGTCAACCCTTTGTTTTCCATAGTTTGGATCTCTAGCTTTCCTTCTTTTAGCTTCACCCATTTTCAAAAACTAGTCGGCAATAAATGTTTTTAATTCTATTGTACAGCCCAATCTCGCTGTATTAAACCTGTTATTTACTAGTGTAAAATTTTTTTTAATTTTGCTTAGTTTAGAGATAAGATACCTTCTTTGGCTCTTAGTACAGGAACTTATCCATCTAGTTCAATAATTCGGTTGCTTCTTTTAACACTTGAATAATTTCCGGTTTCTGAGAACTAATCACATCATTTGGTAAATGCTTGTGATGCGGAAATGTAGAGATATCAGGAAAATGCGGCGTACTATCATAACGAAAAACTAGGCAATTTCGTTCATCTTGAAAATGGTAGCGATAATCAAGAAATTTTAACTGATTGTCTGTGATTACTATAGCTTCGTTAATTTCTAATAAGTGTGTTTGAGCTAATCGCAATCGAATTCTTAAATTAGCCCGAAGGGATGTTAAAATTTCTTCTTCATAACGTTCCACATAAAGATTTGGACATTGAACAATTGCTTGTTCTACTTGATTTAAATAATCAGATAGAATGTTAGGCAGCATAGTTCAATCTTTGCTCTATTTCTTGACGCAAAACCAGATAATGGCGGTAATCGTTTGCCCATTCTATAAATAGAACATCATCTGGTAATATTCCCTGATTATACTGATAAAAAAAATCTTCAGAGTCAATTTTTTGCTGGTTTTCATACACACTGAGTCGCTTGGCAATGGCAACCAAAGCATCTAAGGATGATGTATATTGAATGGTCTGTTTACGCATTTTATCTCTACTTCAAAATCATCATATTTTGATTATAAGTCAGCGCCACTTCAAAATTTCCTCATCGAGCGCTATGAAAATTAGGCAAATTCTCATCAACTGATAGCTATTGTGGCGTTGCTCTATCGTCACTTTTGCTGTTTCCATACAAGGTTGTACTCCCTTTCAACAGCCGCCAGCAGCAAAGTGTGCAAGGATGACAGATAAGGGTTTGGCAAAATCCCTAATCCCTGCAACAGCCAATCCACAGCTTCGTCAAGGCTGGTCACTTGATGCAACTGCCGTAACCGCTTTTTCCGTTGGCGTTCGTCGAACGCAAGTGCGTCTCTGAAAGAGAAGAGAAGGTATTGCCCTTATCTCAAAACAAAAAATCACCCCCCAATACCTTTGCCACTCAAGTAGTTCATAGCTCTGGGTTTCCTCTTGCCTATAGGGACTACTTTCGATTGCTTGGGAGGTTGAGGAGGGCGGCATTTCTCGCAATATAGAGGTCGAACCCCAAAGGTTTCTCGTTGTGTGGGTTGTTCGCATTGCTTACATACGAAGTTGAAAACGCGAGTGTGAATTTCCCGTTTGTGCGCTCTGACTGTGTACTCTCGGACTTCAATAGTTTTGCTGGACATTGATTAGTTTTTTAAGTTGCCATTTATAAATATAGTTTCTTGTTTTTGACTAATAGTATAGCCAGAGCATCATCTTCATGATTAAAACAAGGATAATTGCTTTGGGGAAATATTACCTTTACGTCTGCGATGATAGTAGAAGTGGAAATCATTCTAATTAAGATACTCCTTCATATCACTTTTTTGACGGCGAAGAATAGAGAGCGCTTTATGTTCAAGCTGGCGAATTCTTTCTCTACTTAAGTTAAGGCGATCACCAACTTGAGTTAAGCTCAGTTGATGATCATTTTCTAACCCAAAACGTAGAGTTAGTATTTCTCGTTGTATAGGGGGTAGGGATGCCAGCAGATTATTCAAATCAAGGCGCAACAGTTCCTTGGTGAGCCGTTCGTCTGAGGAAATGCTCTCATCAGGTAAGATATCCAATAGCTCAGTGTCTTGATTGTCTCCCACACGCAAATCCAGGGAAACTGGCTGCTTCGAGACACTGAGATATTCTCGAACCTGGTTAGGCTTTAAATTTAATTCTTCAGCAATTTCGGTGACAGTAGGATAGCGACCAAGCTTTTGAAAGCTTTCTCGCTGTACTTTTTTAATTTTATTAAGTCTTTCAGTTAGATGAGTTGGCAATCGAATAGTACGAGATTTTTCTGCAATTGCACGTGTGATTTCCTGACGAATCCACCAATAAGCATACGTTGATAGTTTGTAGCCTTTGTTAGGGTCGAACTTCTCTACCCCTTTTTGCAAACCGAGTGTACCTTCCTGAATTAAATCGAGGAATTCTAAATTGTGGTTCTGGTATTTCTTAGCAATAGAAACTACTAGCCGCAGGTTCGCTGTCACCATTTTCTGTTTAGCCTTTTGGCCTTGTTGAACGATTGACTCTACTTCAGCTTCGGTTTGCCCAAGCGAGGTAGCTAATTCTCTTGTGGTTGGTTCTCGATTTAGTTGAAGTGAGATCGCTTGCCGTTGCTGCTCAATCGTCATCATCTGCTGCAACGCCCTTGCGTTTGTAATTTCTTGCTCAGGAGTTAGCAGAGGGTAGCGTCCGATTTCTTTGAGGTAAGAGCGAACTAAGTCAGTAGTTGGGCTGGGCATACTTTCAATTAATTGTAACGACTACTTTTATTTTTCGTTTGAATATAAATTTTTATTTCAAGGATTAGCTAGCAAATTAAATCTTAACCCCAATGCTTATCTTTGGGAAACAAGTTTATAACTATAATACTTGAAATCTTCAAATAGGTAAATACTAAAATCTGCTTTATTTTATAACCAAGCTTTAAAAAGACAGAGAAATTTGGCTAAATTAAATTATAGAGACGCTACGCTAAATTTTGAGTGAAGTCCTCTCTTCAAGAGAGGAGATGTTCAAATTCACTTCACATTTGAACAAGGCTTAAGAACCCTTTGCGTAGATTAGATGAAAATTACAACTACTTAGTTAAGAAATAATCATGGATATACAATCTCTACTCACTTTGGCAATCGTAGCTATCTTTTGGGCATTTGTTAGTCTCGTTATGTTCCAGTTCATTAACGGACTATTTGTATCGGCTGCTTACACTAATAATGTGGTTTCGGTTAGCAATCTAAATATAGCCACTTCTACAATCCCATCAGTATCAGAAGTAATCACAACACAAACTCTGACTTTTGAAAAATTATCAGATCCTTGGATGTTAGAGGATGAAATTGTTCATCGTACAAGCAATGAAGGGGAAAGGTTAAAGGGAAAAGGGGAAAGGGAAAGAGAAAATTCCATCCTTTCCCCTTTACCCCTTCCCCTTTAACCTACTTCTGAAAGAAGTCCATTGAGATTGCTGCCTCCAGTGAAAGAAATTTCACCACGACCAAAACGTACTACTCGTTCAAGTAAAGCTAACAATGCTGCCAACAAGTCACCGAAAACTAAACAGGCTGATGAAAAGTCTTCAGGCAAGCGCAAGCCAGGCAGACCGCGTAAAGCTGGCTAATTCGCTTTTTAAGCCTCGGCTGATCACCGAAGAATAAATATCTGAACGTTCAAAGGTTTAAATGAGGCTAATGAAGAAGGTTAAAGGGGAAAGGGGAAGGGGAAAGGGAACCAATAACTTAAAAGCTCTTGTTCCAAATAAAGACGCTGCTAAGTTCTCGCACTACGTGTCTCAAAAATCTTCTTTTTTGTTCTCCACAATTAGGACAGGGGCTTTCTACCTTGTGGGGAAAAGTTCTAGATTCTGTGCCCTTTCCCCCTTCCCCCTTTCCCTTTTCCCCTTCTTGGTAATTGCCTCATTTATTAGTAAGAGGAAGGCTTCGCCATAGCAAAAGTGAAAAAATAATATTGTGAGTGATGCAATGGTACAGCAACTTTTCACTCAAGATTCTTTATTCGATTTGCAAACAGTAATCGATTATGGGCAGTCAGTTATTAATGTTGCCCAAGAGCTTGCAAAAGTTTTAATAGATAATCGCCCTCTCTCTACGAAAACTGTTCAAGCTCAGATGAATCGCTATTTTCTAGGCACTGCTGCGTCCGGTGCGTGGCAGTGGAAAGACGCTTACGAAGCAGTGGAAGTAGCACAAATATTATATCTGCGCCAAAAAGGTTACAAGCTTTTATTAGAGTCGCCGCTAACAGTATTATTGGAATTGGAGAAGTTAGTAGCCCTCTGCCCAACCCAAACACGGCGCAGTGAAGAGTCAGTACAGCTTCAGCAATTCTCGACACCGTTACCATTGGCTTATCTCGTAGCCAAAGCAGCATTTATAAAGGCTGATGATTTAATGCTGGAGCCATCAGCCGGAACTGGTCTATTGGCACAAATGGCTAAACTGCACAGTGCAAGTCTGATGCTCAACGAGCTTGCACCCGATAGAACGAAGATTCTGCGGCGATTATTCCCTGGCACACCACTATTCTCAGTAAACGCGGAACAGATTAACGACTATCTGGTTGGCAAGACTCAGCCCTCAGTTGTGCTGATGAATCCACCTTTCTCCGCATCTCCCAAAATCAACAGTCGCAACCCCGACGCAACTCCTCGCCACATCAACTCGGCATTGCAAAGACTGGCTGACGGTGGACGGCTCGTAACAATCACAGCCAACTGGTTCTCTCCCAATAATCCTACTTGGCGAGAGACTTTTGTTAGGTGGCACTCAGAAGCACGAGTTCTACTGTCTGTAGGAGTCAGTGGCAAGGTGTACTCAAAACATGGGACAACTATCGACACTCGGATTACAGTGATCGACAAAGTTCCGGCTGATAATCACAGGCAAATCCCCTGTATTCCCGAAACCTTGGACTTGCCCGAACTGCTGGCGTTGATTGAGCAGTTGCCACAGCGATCTTCGTGGGAACGCTCAGAAAAAGTCAAAGCTGCTGCGAAGGCAATTGTTGTTCAATTGCCATTCCGTACTACAGTTGCACAACCAGAAACAGTTTCCTCTCTTCCAGACGACATAGTAGTGTTGGAATACGAAGTCGTCGAATGGTCTGCTACAGAAGGACTCAAAGATACTTTATATGAAACCTATCGCCCACAAAGAATCCGGATCAAGGACGCTTTACCTCATCCGTCGCTACTCTGTGAGAGTGCAGCCCTAGCGCTTGTCTCGCCACCACCACCCACTTACAAACCGCATCTCCCGCGAAACATTGTCTCACAAGGATTGTTATCTGAAGCACAAATTGAAAGCGTTATTTACGCAGGTCAGGCGCATTGTGAATTTCTGTCTGGGTCTTATATTGTGGATGATTCATGGGATAACGTGACTGTTGCGGCTCAGGGCGAAGAAAACGCTGTTAGATTTCGCCGTGGCTGGTTTCTTGGCGATGGGACGGGTGCCGGGAAAGGAAGACAGTGTGCGGGAATCATCCTCGACAACTGGTGTCAGGGGCGGCAAAAAGCAATCTGGGTATCCAAAAGTTCTGCCTTAATTGAAGATGCCCGTAGAGACTGGTGTGCTTTAGGAGGTGATGCAAAGGACATTATCGACCTAAGCAACATCAAACTTGGCGACCCCATCCCTTTCACCCAAGGTATTCTCTTCTGCACGTACTCAACTCTACGCTCTCAAAAGAACGGTAAAAGTCGGCTCAAGCAAATCGTTGAGTGGGCAGGTAAGTACTTTGAGGGAGCGATTGCCTACGACGAGTGCCACAGCATGGGCAATGCAATGGCACAAGAGGGCAAACTTGGTATGGTTGCAGCATCCCAGCAAGGTATTGTTGGGCTGCGGTTGCAAAACGCACTGCCATCAGCACGGGTTATCTATGTTTCTGCAACTGGTGCTACTATTGTCTCAAATCTCTCATACGCCAATCGCCTGGGACTTTGGCAGACTGGAGATTTTCCGTTTACCTCCCGTGAGGATTTTGTGGAATCCATTGAGGGCGGTGGTATCGCTGCGATGGAAATCGTAGCCAGGGATCTCAAGGCTTTGGGACTGTATCTGGCGCGGAGCCTTTCGTTTATCAGATATATAAAAGATTCTACTAATTTAAAAGTGTTGGTACTTGCTACTTAGCCAAATTTAGATGCGTATATTTGAGTGTACTAGCGATAGGTAGTGACCTTTGAATACTAAATCACTAGTATTCCTAATATTAGGAAGCTTTGTTTTAAGCAATTGAATTAGGGTTTAATAACTAATGCAATGTCAACAATTGTCGCAATCTCAAAAATCTAAATTTCTTCAACAAATAACTTTTCTTACAAAAAGTTTAGAAAAGGTAAATTTTATGAATGATGAAGAGCAAAAAGCAATTATAAATAATTTACATGAGTTTATGGATGACACAAGAATTTCTAGCTTGTTAAAAAAAGAGTATGAGCGTATTCACAATCAATTAAAAGTCGGGCATAAACCTCCATTTTCTTGGGATTTAAATACAAGGAATGATTTAGATAAAGATATTAAGCAATATATTAATTTAGTCCGTCTTTGTATTGAAGCTGAAGGGCAATATATTGACGATTTGCTTGAAAAGCCTTCCAATTATGCTAAAGATATGTTGAGATTTTGGGGAGTTGAAGTACCTTTTTACCAAAGCTCTCCCAGGCTTCAATATATAGAAGATCACATTAAGATGCTTAAACGATTAGTGCAAAAGCCTAAGATGATGAGCCAAGTTGGGTTTCAGCCTCATATAGTGCAACCTTATATTCTACACATCGTCAAAGAGCTAGAAAATTTACAAGATTTGTAGAATTATTAAGTTACAACCTATTACAAATATTGGCTTTTTATTATCTATCTCTTATGAGATAGATACTTTTATTTTAGATTTGGATATTTATTATTTAGATAAATTCCTTTTGCGAATTAAACGTATTTATATTTGTAAAAATTCAATCTTAATGGTAAAATGCTATTTAAATAGTCTTGTTTAATTTCAAACTATTTTTATATATGTTTAAAGAAAAAATTTATTTATATTCTATTTCTATTACTTCATCAACTTCAATGATCTTTGTCTATTTTTAATTCTATATTTTCCTCTTCTAATGATCTGTGCATATTGGCAATTAGATTATTTACATTATTACTATCTTCCATCGCATCTAAAGTGAGCCTTACATCTTTTTGATGTTTTTCTATTTCATCTATAAGATTTTTTAAAAAAGATGAGGCTTCTTTAAGTCTCTTCGCTGTTTCACTAAGCTTGTCTTTTTCTTCCTGTGTCAATTTTGGGTTTTTTAATTGCTCTTGGATATTTTGCAGTTCATATTCTGTTCTTGTTACACATATTAAAAGCTCTTTTTTATTTCCAGGTTCTATTAAAGAAAATTTAGTTGCAAGAAAATGAGCCAAATTTCTTTCAGCTTCTGATAAAGAAATATAATTACTTTTCTCATCCATATAGATAATAATCTCCTTACTACAACAATCGACAATATAAAATTTAGTGCTAGCTACATTAAATTTTAATAACTAATATATAAACCGATAATCTAATTAATGATCTAAGTATAATTTAATCTTTTTAGCTAAGAGTTCTTCCATATCATCTCGTTTGGTTATAACATCTTTTATTTTGTTATGAAGGCGTATTTTCTGCATTTCATCTAAAATGTTTGCTGAATTATTAATATTTCCTATCATACTTTCTATTCCTAAACGTACCTGCCTATCAATAATATCTATATCTTCTAAAAAAACTTTTTCTGAACTATTAACTTTTGTTTTAATAATATGAAGTATTTCAAGCGCTCTGAGATATTCATAAAGGGCTGGTAAGCACAAATAAACTTTATCAGGTCGTTGTTCAGAATTATATTTTAATTGTTCTGCATACGTAAATGCTATCTGGTACTCTAACCATTTTAAATCTCTTATAATGCTACTGAACTTTGCTTCGACCAAGCTTTGTAGTTTTTCATTATCTATTTCTTCTGTAACATTTTTAGTTATATCTTTCTTAAAATTTTCCTTTTCTTTGTCATCAAGCCAAACAGCTTTTGCAAATAAATATGTAGTAAAACCGCCTATAACTGTCAGTAAAAAATTTAGAGTATTTTGCCCATTACTAACAAAATTTTGTTGTTGCTCACTTATAGTATTTATTTTTTGTTCTAAAATTTGTACTTGTCTATCTATTTTTTCATTAGAATTATTTAAATTATCATTGCTTTGTTTTTCTAAAGTTATCGTGGACTCTTGAGTTATATTTTTGAAATTTTCTTGGTTTGAACTATTAGAGGATAACTTATCTGCATGAACAGGTGTAATAATACCATTTACCCAAAAGTGTAATAGTAAAATTAATCCTGGAAGCCAAGTAATAAAAAGTCCTATTTTTGGAATAAAATGCTGTAGCTGTGACCAAGATAAAGATTGATTTATATCTTTACTAATTTGCCTTGCCTGATTTTTATTTTCAGCGTTCTGGGATTTCATAGATACTAATGTGCTTTTAAAAAACTAAGTTTTTACTTACATATATTAAAACTATTTTCTATTCATAGCAGTGTTTATTACTGCTAAGTTCACTAAAATTTTTATTTATCAGATTCATCTATTTGCATAAGTTTTTCCAAAAGTTCTAGTTCTTCAACCATTGCTCTACGAATACGAGCAATCATATAGCAAGCTGTATTTTTATTAACTCCCACATTCTCAGCAAGTTTACGCGCACTTGTACTTTTTGGAGATTTTATCACAAGGCGAATTGCTACAAACCATTTTTCTAAATCTACATAAGTTTTGTGAAAAAGAGTACCTACTGTAACGCTGTATGAAGTGAAACATTCATTGCAATGATATCTACGCTCAGATTTATATGCAGTAGCATTTATTGAACCACAGTATGGACACCTCGGCGTGCCACCCCAGCGAATCTGCTCAAGTAAATTAAGATAATATTCTTGATTCAGTGACATTGTTATTCTCAGAACTCTGAGACTAACAATGTCAAAAATTACTCTTCAATTTAGTTTAGTCTTTATGAAGTATGAAACTAAAAGTTTATACAATTATTTCTTCATGTCTATAGCTCTAGCTAATCACTTACAGCCACCCTTCCCAAGCTTCCAGTTGAGCCTTCTGCGTCCTCCAGTCCGGCATAACGCATGAGAGAGCTTCCCAAAAAACATCGCCATGATTGCGGTGCAGCAAGTGAACAATCTCATAGACTACTACGTACTCCAAGACTGACAAAGGCGCATCAATTAACTGCCAATTGATGCGGATCACTCCATCTTTTCCGCAGGTTCCCCAAACTCGCTTTTGCTCTGAAAGCTTGACAGGTGGTAACTGAACACCCAACTTACGGGCATAAACTTTGGTAAAGTGCTGAATATCCTGCCAAGCGCGATCGCGTTTCCAATTAGTTAGTGCTTGCTCAATAGCATCTTCTCTTTTACCCCCAGCCAACTGGTGTGGTACTTGAATGTAAAAGCGGCTTCTGCAAGCGATAGTAACCTGTTCTACATCGGCTGACTCTCTCGATACATGGGCATACGCTGAGGTCGCATATTTAACCTCGCAACAATCGCCTCATGCGACCACTTTTCAGCACTGGGGACAGGCGCGGCGGAACAAGTACCCTCTTGATCTGCTTTAATTTCTCCACCCGAAATTGAATTTTCAACTAACAACGGAGTGGAATTACTTTGTTCTGCTTGCCCCTGTGTTTGATTAGCGGTCGCTGAACACACAAACTTCAACAGAAATCTTGTGTTAAAGCCCGTAAAAGTCCATACTGAAGCTGTATATAAGATAACCCTTTGCTTTTATAAGCCTAGCCATGCCCCAAGACTTCTCTCGCCAGAATCTCAGAGGTAGTTCATTCAAAGGTCAAGACTTGACTGGTGCAAACTTTAGTCACGCAGATATTCGAGGGACAGATTTTAGTGGGGCTAATTTGAGAGGAGCAAACTTTAGTCATGCAAAAGCTGGGTTACAGAAGCGATGGACAATTGGTTTAGTGCTTATTTCATGTCTAATGTCAGCACTATCAGGTTTTTTCTCTGCATACGTAGGTTATTCAATATTATTTTTTGATGTTAGTGTTTTTTCTTTAACTTCACTTCTAATATTTTGGTTGCTCACTTTTTACCGAGGTACATTAATAGGTTTTAGCTATGTGGCTTTCGCTTTTGCTGTCTCCATTGGTTTAGCTGTTTTCTTCGCCTTTGTTAAAGTTAAAAATGCTCCCTTTATTGGAGCTTTTGTCGGAACTGTTGTTGTCGCTGGGGGCTTATCCGTTGCTTTGTCCAGTGCTTTCTTGGCAACCTCAGCTATCTCTAAGTTCAAAAGTTATCTGATTGCTGGAACCATATCTATCACTGTAGCTGGAACCTTAGCTTTAAATGTTGCCAAAATTAACGCAGCTATCAGTTCTATTGCTGTTGCCTTTACTGTGGCTTTGCTTAGTTCGCATATTAGCTGGCGTGCTTTGAAGGGGGACAAGAACGACGCTTGGGTTCGTTCGTTTGCTATTGCTTTCTCAGCTATAGGAGGTACAAATTTTCAGGGTGCAGACTTAACAGGAACTAATTTCGCCAATGCCACGCTTAAAAATACAGATTTGAGAAGCGCAATCTTAACTCGCACTTGTTTTCAGAAATCTGAAGGACTTAATGATGTTCGTCCTGGAAAAAGTTACCTTTATAACCCAGAAATACGTCAAGTATTGGTTAATGGGCAGGGACAGAGTAAGAACTTTGACCGTCAAGACTTACGTGGAGTTAACCTCAAAGGAGCAAACCTAACAGATGCCAGCTTCGTCGGTACAGAATTGAGCCATGCTAACCTACAAGAAGCAGATTTATCCAGAGCCAAGCTAGTACAAACCCAACTAAATGGTACTGACTTTACAGGTGCAACTCTCACAGGTGCATACATCGAAGATTGGAACATTACCACTAATACAAAATTTGATGGAGTTTGCTGTGAGTACGTTTATATGCGTCTGCCCACTACAGACAACCCCGACCCGCACCGTAAACCAGATAACAGGCACGAAGTGTTTGCTCCGGGTGAGTTTGGAGATTTTATCAAGCCAATCTTCGACACCCTCGACCTTTACCATAGCCAAGGTGTTGATCCAAGAGCGATCGCAATTTCGTTTAAGCAGCTAGCCGAGAATCACCCCGATGCTGAATTAGAAATAGTGGCAATGGAAAAACGGGGGCAGGATAAGTTTCTGCTTCGTGCCAAAACCGCAGCAACGGCTGACAAATCTGAACTGAGTGCAGAGTATTTCACTACCTATAATCAGCTAAAAGCTTTGGCAGAACAAGAAGTTAAAGCACTTATCGCTGAGAAGGATGGCAGAATTGCTGATTTACAGAATATGGTAGTGACAGCACTACAACGCCCTAGCTTTTATTCAAATGTTGAACAGGTAGGTTTTATGACAAACAATCCCGGTGGCTTTTCAGTTGGCGGTTCAGTTGGCGGTAACGTTAACAACGTCCAAGGTGATAATAACCGTGCAGTACAAGGAGACAATAATCAGGCTGTCCTTGGTGACAGTAATCAAGTAACACAGCAAAATCAAGTGGGTGCAGATACAGCACAATCGCTTACTAAAGAAGATGTTGTCAAGTTATTGGCTCAACTTGAAACTTTAATTAAAGGAGCAGAACTACCAGCCAACACCAAAGAAGAAATAGTTGAAGATTTGAGTGCTGCTAAGAAAGCCACAGACAAAGAAGATCCAAACAAACAACGTGCATTAGAACGTTTAACAGGTGTGGCAGAAACGCTGGAAAAAACTAGCAAGAGTGTAGAGGCAGGTCAGAAAATCTGGATAACAGCCAAGCCGATTATTGTAAAAGTTGCAAGTTGGCTAGGAGCGGGGGCCGGTTCTCACCTGTTGGGGTTGTAGAACTGCTTTATGACTCAGCCACCTTTCGATAACTCTAATCAACAAAATCCTGATTTTAATTTATCCTCTTTTCAAGAGGATAATGGACTCTTACATGAAAATAAATTAGATGGCAATCAAAATCAAGCTCTTCAAGGAAATAACAACAAATCTGTTCAAGGTAATGCCAACACAGTTAATCAGGGAAACAATCATTTGAGCAATATTGAGTCTAACCCAATTTATAACTTTGGGCAAATAAATATTAGTTCAAATAGTACATCTAATTCTCAGCCCTTTATATCTAAATCACAACATATAGGTAATAAATCTAAGGCTGAATTTGTACTTACAGGTAGTATCGATTCGATTAATGAGACTAAACTTAAGGTTATTGTTGAACATTTACGTAAACTTGCTAAGGATCTAGATATAACAATTATTAAAGTTGAAGAAGGTAGTATAAAAATTATCTTTGAAGGTTCTCCCGAAGGTATTAAAAGGCTTCAAGAGTTAGTAAAATCAGGAAGATTAACTGAACTGTCAGATTTTCCTATTGAAGATTTTCACTTAATAGCTGCTGATTTTTCAGGGCAAAATCTGAGAGGTCGGTCTTTTAAAGGACAAAACCTTGAAGGTGCAGATTTTAGTTATGCAGATATCAAAGGTACAAATTTCACTAATGCTAATTTAAAAAATGCTAACTTTAGTTATACAAAAACTGGCTTAAATGCTCGTTGGGCTATTTTCTTTCCAATTGTCTTATTATTATTTTTAGGATTTTTAAGTTTCTTTGCATATATAGCTAATTATTTAATTCTATTAATAACTTCACATAGTTTAGATCCTATAATTATAGCTTGTACTACTCTTGTTTTACTGGCTACTTTCTTTATTTCTACAATATCTAAAGGGTTAGAAGCTGGACTAAAAATATTTGCTATTGTTGGAGCTATAGCTGTTATATTTTCTGCTGGAATTAAACCTGTACCAGCTTTTACCGGAGCAGCAACTGGAGTTTTAATCGTAGCTGTTGCAATATTAGGTTCTGTCGCAGTAGCAGGAACTATTGCAGCTTTTAATAAGGCTACAGCTATTATTATTTCCATATTTATAATCATAGCCGTCCTTATATTTGTACTTACATCCTACCTTAAATTTATATCTACTACATTTGGAATAATATTCATAAGTATAGCTACAATTATTGTTATATGTGTAGCATTATTTAATATTTATATAGGAAATCAAGCAATAAAAGGAAATAAGAAATACTCTTGGATTTATAATATTGCTATTGCTTTAACAGCTATAGGAGGGACAAGTTTTCGTAATTCTGATTTGACTAATTCTAGCTTTACCAATGCTGTACTCAAAAATGCAGATTTTAGAAATGCCAACTTAACCCGTACTAATTTCTATCTAGTAAAAATGCTAGATTATGCTCAAGTTGAAAAAACTTACCTTCAAAATCCTCAAATACGTAATTTATTAGTAACAGGACAAGGAAGTAATGAAAACTTCGACTATAAAAACTTACGTGGACTTAACCTAAAAGGAGCCAGTCTTATAGATGCCAGTTTCATCGGTGCAGACTTGAGCGAAGCTGACCTACAAGACGCAGACTTATCCAGAGCAAAGCTAGTACAAACTCAACTCGATGGTACTGACTTTACAGGGGCAATTCTCACAGGCGCATTCATTGAAGATTGGAACATTACCACCGATACCAAGTTCGACGGAGTGCGGTGCGAGTACGTTTATATGCGCCTGCCCACATTAGATAACCCAGATCCTCACCGTAAACCAGACAACAGGCAGGAAGTATTTGCAGATGGGGAATTTGGAGATTTCATCAAGCCAATCTTCGATACCCTTGACTTGTACCATAACCAAGGAGTTGACCCCAGAGCGATCGCAATTTCCTTTAAGCAGCTAGCCGAAAATCACCCAGAAGCAGATTTGCGGATTGTGGGAATGGAAGTGCGAGGCGAAGATAAGTTTTTGCTTCGTGCAAAAACAGCAGCTATGGCTGATAAGTCTGAACTGAGCGCAGAATATTTTGACACTTATAATCAGATAAAAGGTTTGCCGGAGCGAGAGATTAAATTACTGCTAGCAGAAAAAGATAATCAAATCCGCAGATTAGAAAACATGGTGATGACAGCCTTAGAACGTCCTAGCTTTTATTCAAACGTTGAGCAGGTAGGTTTTATGACAAACAATCCCGGTGGCTTTTCAGTTGGTGGTTCAGTTGATGGCGATATTAATAATGTTCAGGGTGAAAATAACCAACAAAGGGTAAGTAATAAAAGTTCTAGTTTTAACTTACAAGGCGCTCAATTCGCTGGTGGTCTAGTCAACGCTGACACCGTAAACGCGCACCAAATCGGGGGCAACATCACCAATTACTCCACTGAACAAAAGCAGAATCTCGCAGAAGCCGCAGCAGAGATTCAGCAGTTGCTCAACCAACTGAGCCAGTCATACCCCACTGCAACGACATCGCAGAAAATGACTGTGGTAGCTAGGGCTGTAGACGAGATTGAAAATAACCCAACATTGAAAGTGCGAGTAATTGGAGCATTGAAGACTGGAGGGACTGAAGCATTTAAGGAGTTAATCGACCATCCCTTAGTGAATATTCTGTTGGCTTCAATTGAAGGATGGCAGGAGGCGGAGTAGTTTGTTGGTTACAGATGAAGCAGAGGGGTTAGCTCAAGATGGCGAATGAGGATCATTTGACAATACTGAGGAAAGGGGTAGAGGTTTGGAATAAATGGAGGAAAGAAAATTCTGAGATGAGGATAGACCTTACTGGGGCTAACCTCAGTAAGGTAGACCTCAGCGAATTTGACCTCAGTAGAACTGACCTTGCTAAGGCTAATCTTAGTGAAGCTGAACTATTCAAAACTGAGCTTGTTGAAGCTGACCTCAGTGAGGCAAACCTCGTTAAGGCACATATTATTAGGACTGAACTTTTGGAAGCTAACCTTAGTAAAGCTAACCTCAGTGAATCTGATGTGAGCTTGGCAGATATACGGTGGGCTAACCTTAGTGGTGCTAATCTCAGCAAAGCTTATTTTGGTGCAGCAGACCTGAGTGGAGCAGACCTGAGTGGAGCAGACCTGAGTGAAGCAGACCTGAGTGAAATTCGAGCAATAGAAACAAATTTCACCGCAGCCAAACTTACAGGTGTTTGTCTTCAAGATTGGAATATTAACAGTGCTACAAATTTGACTGGTGTAAATTGTGACTATGTTTATCTGCAAAAGAAAAAACGAGAACGTCGTCCCATTAGCGGCATATTTGCTCCTGAAGAATTCACCAAACTGTTCCAAAAATCCCTAGAAACAGTTGACCTAATCTTCCGCAACGGCATCGACTGGAATGCTTTCGCCTACTCCTTCAAAAAGCTAGAAGTCGAAAACCAAGGCGCTCAACTAGATGTCCAAAGTATTGAGAAGAAAGGCGATGGCATTCTCGTCGTCCGAGTAGCTGTTACCCCTGATGCAGATAAGGCCAAAATCCACAGCGAGTTCATGCAAGGCTATGAATTTGCGGCTAAGGCATTAGAGGCGCAATACCAAGCAAGACTGGAGGATAAGGATACCCTAATTTCCAAACAGGAAGCACAAATTAACCGCCTGTTTGACATAGTAGAACAGCAAGGGTCAGTTCAAAAAGCATTGGCAGAAAATCCGAGGAAAGTTTCTAACTACAATATGCAAAATCCGCAGTTTGCAAGTGGCATAGTAGATGCTAACAATGTTGATGCAGACCAGATAGGTGGTAACATTCAGAACAACGACGCTTAAGAACGCTCAAGCTAAACCCATGCCCGATTCAGAAGACCCAAAGCAAGTCTCCAAGAACGACTTACGCAATTCCCAGTTTGGCGGTGGGTTTATCAACGCTGACACAGTGAACCCTGGGCAAATTGGCGGCGACATCTATAACATTCACCTTGGGCAGCAGACAGCAGCATCAGGTAATTCAGTTCAATTGCAGAACCAAAGAGAGCGATCGCAACAAGAAAGAAATTCACTCGAAAAAGCTTACACCCTTCAAAGCCAGAAAGTTGCCAATCTACGAACAGCGTTAGTAATTGAAACAGATGTAACACGCAAGTTCCAATACGAACACCAGCTTCAGTCAGAGGAACGCATACTTAAGGAGCTTGGTGACAAGTTGGATGCAATTGAACAACAGTTACAAGCCAGTAATTTTCCTCACAGTAAACAGGAATTAGCACAATCACAGAATCTTGATTGGCGTAGGGTTTGCACCGCAATGCTGGAAAGTCAGCAGGAGGCTGCAAAACTTAGATGCAAAGCAACAGAACAAGGTTTTGAAATTAACGTTTTTGTTCCGTTGGGGTTGGTGGAACGCAAACAGCAACAACGCCGGCAGTTAAATGAACAACCAGACAGAGAAAATGTCTATGAGTTAACCCAAGAATTCATTGTCAAAACCTATAAACATTACACTTTTCTTCGGGAAGTAATTGCTCAACAGCCAACAGTAAATAATAAGCATATTGCAATTATCGGTGAACCAGGAGCAGGTAAGACTACTTTATTGAGTACCATTGCTTCCTTTGTTAAAGATAAAACTCAAGATTTACCAATCTGTATTTCTCTCTCCAATTTACAGGGAAGAACTATCGAGGAATATTTACTCAAACAATGGCTTCCTGAAGCGATAAGATTATTTAAATCCAATGTCGTCGTCACGTCGGCAATTGAAAGTCAATTAATCGAGTGTTTTGGTAAAAGTGGAGTTTGGCTACTATTAGATGGCGTGGATGAAATGGGTGATAAGTCATCTGTACAAATATTAGCCAAAATTAATAAAGAACTGACAGCATCTCTAAGACAGGCGCGGGTAGTGTTAACTTGTCGGTTAAATGTTTGGGATGCTCAGATTAATAATACACTCGTAGGATTTGATACTTATAAAACCCAAGAGTTTAAACAAGAACAAATTGATGACTTTATTCAGCAGTGGTTTGAGTGCGCTGGTAATTTACTAAAAGGGAATACACTACAGGCAAAATTAAAAGAAACTAAACATGGAAATATTCGTAAATTAGTGACAAATCCTCTACGTTTGTCGCTGTTATGTCAAACTTTCAATTTAAATAAGCAGGGAGAACTACCAGAAACGAAAGCCGCATTTTATAAGAGATTTACACGCTATTTATATGAATGGAAGTCAAATTTATTTCCTGAGTTATATAACTCTGATAATTTAAAAGATGAGTTACACCACGCCTTAAGCAAATTAGCCTTTGCAGGTATTAATACTCAAACTAGATTTCGCTTAACCAAGAGTTTAGCCCGTCAAGAAATGGGTGAAAAACTGTTTAGATTAGCCTGTGATAGTTTTTGGCTGGTATTAGTAGACAGAGTAGCTGAAACTGATGAAGAAGTTTATGCTTTTTTTCACCCTAATTTTCAAGAATATTTTGCAGCCTTAAATGTTAATGATTGGCAGCAAGATTTTTTTCATCATGTTCCTGGTAAGCCAACAAAAGGAACTTATCGCATATTTGAACCACATTGGAAAGAGGTAATTTTGCTGTGGTTGGGTAGAGAGGATATAAAAAAGGAAGAAAAGGAAGAATTTATTCAATCGCTAATTGCGTTTAATGATGGTTGTGAAAATTTTTATCAGTGTCAAGCATATTGTCTAGCGGTTGAAGGGATTGCTGAGTTTAAAGACTCTCTTCAGGCAGATAGAATTATAGATAAACTTATCGATTGGGCATTTAATGCTGAATATACTTCGATAAGACAACTTGTAAAAGGAGCTTTGAATAACTCTGATCGTACTAGAGCAATTAAAAGAATAACTCTTCAACTTGCTTCTGATAAACATACATTTTCTTATGAAATGGCTAGATTTTTGCAGTATATTGATCCTGGTAATCAAGAAGCTCAGATCGCAATCAGTCATGAAGAACTTTATCGTCAATCAGAACGCAAAAAGGGCGAACAAAAAGGAAGTTTTATCACTCTAGAGGCTTTAGAAGAGCTTTGGAAGTATAGAGAGGATTTATATAAAGAAGAGGAATCTGCTTTATATCAAGAAAACAATCAAAGTTCAGTATTTTTTGAATCCATAAAAATACAACAAGAAGTGGAAAGGTTAAAGTATTATCTCAGGGAGGATATTCTAGAAAAAATATTCAATCAGAATGGATCAGACTACTTTGACATTGCTTGGGAAAATACTTGGTGCTATGCCCAATCTATTCCTTATCCAGACTTCTATAGTGCATGGCATCAAGGGAATGACAAAGCAGTAGAGCTTAACTATCTTGACTTACCCCAACGCTTGCAAGCTGCAATTGATAATGACTCTCAACTTAGCCAAAATATTCACTTAATTTGTGTCGATAACAGTAAATTTATCAACCCAGATAAGCCAGCTAGCAAAATTTACACTGCAATAGTTAAAGCTGGTTGTCCTAAATGTCTAGATGGTACACCAAAAAGCATGATGGAATTGCAAACCTATTGGGATTTGCTAGAAACTGACAAGCAGGTGGTTTTATTATTTTACTCAGGCACAACCAATATTACAGGTGGAGTGACATATAGCAATACATTTCTCAACAGCATCAGCAGATTTGAAGGAAAAATTTGTTTTATTAGCGACCTCATACCAAACTGCAACACCCTTCAAGTCTTTACACCTAACCAGTCAGTTGATGAAATTCTAGAATGGTTGCGGTGTAGTTGATTGTATCTCTCAGCGTGTCGGGGGACACTACCGCTTCATCCACAAACTGCTGCAAGACCACTCCGCCCTAAAGTTTAGGCGGGATTGAGCGAGATTTTGCACCTGTTGACTTACAACATAGTGGTGATTATATTTACAATGATAACCGCTTAAAACTGCCCAAATCGAACTATGTCAGACTCAGAAGACCCAAAGCAAGCCACCAATAACCACTTATCTAACTCTCAGTTTGGTGGTGGTTTAATTAATGCTGAGTCTGTCAATGCTGAACGAATCGGTGGAGATGTCTACAATATCTACTTTGGAAAGCAACAGGCAGCATCAGATAGTCCAGCCCCATCACCAAATCAAAAACAGCGATCGCAATCCCAAAGAGATGTACTAGAAAAAACTTACATAATCCAAAGCCAGAAAGTAGCTAGTATAATAAACGCATGGGTAATTGAGACAGATCCATCCCGCAAGTTTCAATATGAACAACAGCTTCAGGAAGAAGAACGCATACTCAAGGAGCTTGGTAAAAAGCTAGATGCAATTGAACAACAGTTACAAGCTACAAGAAATTATACACAAGGACATGAGCATAATCAAAAATTAAGTAAGGAAGCAGATTCTTATTTTGAGCCGCCAGAGCCGGATAACGAAAATACTTCTACTGATATGACTGCGGATATGATCGAGAAACTGAAAAAGTTGAAACCTGAAGCAATTGTCAATTCTTGTAGTACTCATCAAGAGGCACTTTCATTAGTTAATGATTTGTGGTTTGAAGGAACGAAAATAGCTAAGAAAGGACGACTTTCAGAAGCTGTATTTTTACTCGAATTTGGTATTGCTATTGCTAAGATTATTGACAATATTATTCTATGGCTAGCAATCGACAAAGATTTAGAATTTATAAAAGCTAAACTACATTAGCAAAGCTGTAGAGATAAATTAAAAGTGTTAGCTCAAGATAGTATTCAATTCATTGTCAACCTAACTTACAGGTGGCATAGTGGATACAAATACTGTTGACGCACAAAAAATAACTAGTAACATTTATAGCAATGACCCTCAAACCGCTTAACCCGACTCATGCCCGACTCCCAAGACCCAAAGCAAGTTAATAATAATGACTTACGTAATGCCCAGTTTGCTGGGGGTTTGGTTAATGCTGACAAGGTAATTGCTGGGCAGATTGGAGGCGATAATTACAATATTTACATTGGACAGCCTAGCGAAAAAGTACAAATTGACTGGCATCAAGTTAGCTCATTCCTTTTAAACGAACAGCAGCGACTCACCACAAATCCGCTAACATTGGGCGAGGGGATTACCTACCGAACCGAGCAGGTATATGTGCCATTGGGACTGGTAGAGCGGAAAAAGCAGAGTCGGCGAAGAGAGGATGTTTCACCAGAGAAAGGTTCGGAGCTTTACCGTGAAACAGAAATTACCCAAATGTTTGAGAATAAGCAGTTTCTAGAGCAGGTACTTAGAGATAGACAAAGCCCTAAAAGTCAGGGAAGACGCATTGCGATTATTGGAGAACCAGGGACGGGTAAAACAACCTTATTGCAGCAGATTGCTCAATGGGTATCTAAGGAGATAGAACAGTCGATTGTGATTTGGGTGTCTCTGGCTGAGTTGCGATCGCGTGAACTGGAATCATATTTGCTAGAGGTATGGTTGCAAGCGGTAGCCCGGCAAACTGGACAAGCCCAAGCATCTATCCAAGTTCAAGATGATTTTGTGGCTCAGTTTAACCAGGGGTTGGTGTGGCTGTTGCTGGATGGCGCTGATGAAATGCAAACGACTATAGGAAATCCTTTAGGAGAGATTGAGCAGCAAATCCGCACGGGAACTTTACTACAAAAGGCGCAGATTGTACTTTCTTGTCGTTTAAATCTTTGGGACGGTGGCGGGAACACCCTGGATTCCTTTGATAACTATCGCACCTTGGAGTTTTCCTATCCTCAGCAAGTAGAGGAGTTTATTAGCAATTGGTTCAGTTCCCTACCATCAGCAGAAACGCAGACAGGACAACAGTTGTATGTGGCGTTAAGGGAACCAGAAAAGGAACGGATTCGAGATTTGGTAAAAAACCCGTTACGGCTGACACTGCTGTGTTTCAACTGGTATTTGGGCGAAGGGAATTTACCAGAAACAAAAGCGGATTTGTACGAGCAGTTTGTAACGGATTTTTATGAGTGGAAGAAGGGGCTGTTTGCAACTACAGGAGAGCAACGTAGACGATTGAATGAAGCTTTGGGAGAGTTGGCGCGGGAGGCTATTGATAAGGAAGAAACAAGGTTTCGACTGCGGCAAGAATTTGTCTGTAAATATCTGGGTGAACCAGATGATGCAGATTCATTGTTTGAGTTGGCGTTGCGTTTGGGATGGTTGAATAAAGTAGGAGTAGAGGAGAAGAATCCAAGGAAAGCTGTGTATGCGTTTTTTCACCCAACCTTTCAGGAGTATTTTGCTGCGTTAGCGATTGATGATTGGCATTATTTTTTGAATCACGTTATTGAAAGCCCAAATCATCCAAAAGCAAGTTACCGAATTTTTGAAGCACAGTGGAGAGAAATATTCTTATTATGGTTAGGTCGTACTCATAAGCAAATATCTAATGGACAGAAAGAAGAGCTTATTAAAGCATTAATACAGTTTGAAGATGGATGCAAAGGATTTTATTCGTATAAAGCTTATTTTCTGGCTGGATTAGGTATTGCAGAATTTATAGATTGTAATTATGCTAGCGAAATTATCTCAAAGCTTGTTAAATGGAGCTTTGGTTACTCTAATAATCAAAGTAACAGTTGGAAAACATTTTTAGAACCAATTGTTGAAGCAACTATAGCTGTTTTAAAGCAAACTGAACGTAGAAAACTGCACAATATATTAATTTCCTTCATCCATAATGATTACATACCCCTAGAGGTTAAGTGTAAAGCAGCAGATATATTAGGTAGTATGAATTGTTGTACCAAGGAAGCAATTGACGCTATAACAAGGTTACTAAATTTTCAACTTGATAGTTGGGATCTATGTACTACTGCTAAAAGTTTAGTAAAGATTGACACCGGAAATATCAAGGCGATTGAAACTTTGATTAATCTCGTATTAGAAGATCCATATCCTCCTATTAATAATTTTGCTGCCAAAGCCTTAAAAGAAGTAAATACAGATAACTCAGAAATTATTAATTACCTCAGTGAAATGCTGTTTTTAGACTATTATCAGAATTCTTCAGATATGAAATTATCCGATATTGAAGCACAAAGATTCTGGGCTACTGAAAACTTACTAATAATTGCACCTGATAATCAAAAGGGTATTGAATGCTTATTTAAATTACTTTGTAAAGAACATTTTGAGCATGATTGGATTCGTATTAGTGGTATTGGTATATTACCTTCACTTAAAATTTGTAATCAAAAAATAATTGATATTTGTAATGAACTTTTGAAAATTGAAAGAGATACAATAAATCGTTGCTATATTGCTTGGGTTTTAGGAAAGGCTGAGACTGGGAACCAAAAGCCCATGCAAATTTTGCTAGAAATATTACAAAATAAAGATTTAAATAATTGCTGGCATTCTGTTAGCTGTTTAAAAGATATAGCAATTCAGAATAAAGTAGTTATTGATGCTCTTACCGAATTATTGAATAGATTAAATCGGAATAGTAGACCCGGTGGAATTATTGAATGGCTACGTTGGGGTACTGCTGAGGCTCTGGGTATAATAGACTTTGGTAATCCGAAAGCAATTGCGGTTTTGATTGAATTATTAAAATATAGTGAGGAATATAATCATGTAGCTGCTAAAAGCTTGAAGGATTCATTAACAGAAAATCAAATGTTTGATCTAGTGAATCAGCTTAAAGATAATCTAGAGCTAATTGATGAATATGGATATGAAAATAAAGAGCTTGACGGAATAATTGAAGAAGTTGAAAATGAGATTTTTTTAGATACAGGTAGAAATATTTACAAATTTTATAGTTCTAAATTTGAGGTACTTTGGCACTGTTCTCAAAACATGACTTATCCAAATTTTTTTAATGCTTTGTATAGCACTTCCAAAGAAAGTGTTTGAGAAGCTTAAAGGGTATAGGATAATTTTTGGGATGTTAACTTTGCTTGGACGATTACCTGTTTTAGAAACAGGAATTAACAGCTAAATAGGTTTCCATTTTTATCTGTTAAATCAGTACCATATAATTTTCGGTTCATGTCTCATTGTAGCTCACAAGCTAAACTTGATGCTTTTCAGACATCCACTGAGTTTCTGTATCCGCCCTGCTGTGCCTTTGAAATTGTAGCAATCGCCAGAAACTTTTGTTATCACTCCCCCGCCGGAAACCGCCGCATCATCTCTGCCAGTGCCACCGCCTCACCATCCGGTGTATACACAGCCTCACCCAACATTGCAATTACAATCCGCTTCTGCCTTGCCCACTCAAACCAATCCTTTACGGAAGATTTGATCTGTGCGGACTCCGTTTTTCTCTCCTCCTTACAAGCAACAACAAACACGGCTTCTGGTGAATTAACGCCAATCCTCGTTCGGGATGCTTCCTTCAAAGTCAGCGATCGCGCTACTCCTCCCACTTAAACAACACCCCATCCACACACGCAATCCTCCACAGCGGAAACTTCACCAGCACCTTTTTAATCACAATCTTCAAAGCCGGATCGTCGCTCCAACACTCTTGCAAGAAGTCCAACCCCGGATTCTGCTCCGAATTCGCCGCAACTTTGAGTTTCTGCATCCGCTCTAGTCGCAGATTTGACCTTGCTACAATCGCCTCATGTGACCATTTTTCAGCGTTGGTGACAGGCGCGGCGGAACTTTCACCCTCATCAACTGCTTTGATCTCTATACCCGAAACTGAATTTTCAGTCATTAACTCAGCAGAGGGGCGACTCGGTTCTATTTTCTGATCTGCGATCGCTGAAGTTGAAGGTTTTTCATTTTGTGCAACGGGCGCGGCGGAACAAGTACCTTCATGACAGCCTGGCTCAACACCGCAATCCTGGTTTTCAGCCAACAACGAAGTAGACTGATTCGGTGCAGTATCTACAAGCATCAGCGTCGTACAGTCCGTTACCGCAGGTAACTCTTCCTCCTTCTCTGACACGCCCTCGACAGACTGAGGCGAAGCGCCCCCCAAGGGCGCATGAGCCGTCTCCTCTTCATGCGAATTTCCTGTAAGCGTGTCAGAGATACACCTCACAATCTCTTTTGAAGAGATTGTGAGGTGTTTCTGAGTAGTTCGTGAGGGTTCACAGAACCCTTGCTCTAGCTGACTTTTATCTGAAATAGATGCTTTATACGAAGCACGCATTTCTTCAGAGCCAGTATCTTTTTCTGAATCCCCAGCATTTGGTTGCTGATTAAAAGAATTAGCTTTCTCCCAAAATTCCTTCATCCGGCTACCGTGCAAATTCTTCACCATCCAGCTAGCCGTTTCTCGGCCGTCTTGAATCGACTTGTCAGGCTTGAAAATGAACAACCCGCTTTCAGCTAGAATTTTCTTCGCAGAGATAAAAGTACTGTACCCCAAAGCAGAGGTTAAAGGCATCCATCGAGAACCGTAGGGGTCAGCCGTCCAACACTCCTGCCAGAGTTGCGTAACTGAAGGCTTTTGTTGCGATGTCCACAACATATCTTCTATGGGAATAATCACATGAAGCCTTTTATATGGGGATTGTGGTTTACTAGCAGCCTTTTTGAGCTTGGGTTTTGTAATAGTTGCGGTCATTTTACAATCTCCTATTTATGTTGACGCACGAAAATTTCCCTACAGCGATTGCAGAGTTTGGTTTGATATTTATCGGTTTAAAAAGTCATCAGTACATTTGGTAGTACAACTAGCTACATTGTTATAATCGTGCTGTTGTCTACCGTTTGCGGCGGAGACACTTTTCATAGGGTGATTGCACAGTTTTTAACTAAGCAATCGCTCTAATCAACAGCTTCATCTACTCTTTTTCCGGTTGCCAGAATCGCAATTCGTCTCGGAAATACCTATCAGTCTTTTTTGATTGCTCCTTCCAACAATCCCAGGCAACCACCAACTCTTCGCCCAAATCCTCTACGACTTCACCCCTCTCGACATACAAAGTACGGTAGGGGTCAGTGTGGGCAACAATAGAACCAACGCCAATGGTGTCGGGTTGAAGGGATACGTTCTGGAGAGCAGTAATTAAATCAGTCTCCTCACTGGTCAATTCCGCCCAGTAGTCCTGTTTGATTACCTCATACTCTTGCGCCACCGCCCAATAGTCCTCCCAGCTACACCCCGGTTTAGCCAGCACTGCCCTAACCCTGTTTTGTCACTCTGGCGGTAGTATAATAGCGTACAAACGCTAGAACCAAGATACAGAGTATGGTACAGCCTCGTCCAGCCGCACCAACAGTCAAATTCGTGGACGAATATTGTCAATGGTATAAAAGCCTGTTTCCAGATGTTAGGAGCTTCGAGGCTTTTAAGTACCTTCATGTAGGGTGTATTTCTGAACTAAAACGGAAAACCCTACCAGAAATAGCAAAAATTGTAGGATTGGATAACCAGCAAAGTTTGCATCATTTTTTAACTACATCACCGTGGGATATAGAGAAGTTAAGAGCTTTGCGATTAGAGCTAATTTTACAAGTTCTAAAAGGTAGACCAATCATTTTAATTATTGATGAAACAGGGGATAAAAAGAAAGGGAATAAGACAGATTATGTGAAACGACAGTATATAGGAAACTTAGGAAAAGTAGAGAATGGAATTGTAGCAGTAACAGCGTATGGTGTATTCTGTGGAATGACCTTTCCTCTGCTGTTTGAAGTATATAAGCCTCGTGAAAGGTTAAAGCCAGGGGATAAGTACCGCACTAAGCCTGAAATAGCAGCAATAATGATGAGAAAGCTAGAATCAATGGGTTTTAACTTTAACTTAGTACTGGCAGATAGTTTATATGGTGAAAGTGGTAAGAACTTCATAGCTGTATTAGATGAACTCAAGAAAAAATATATAGTAGCAATTCGCTCAAACCATTGTGTAAAATTACTTCCAAGACAACATACTCAATATTTGAAGTGGCATAAGTTTAAACGAGTATTTTCTGATCTGAGCAGTGAAAATAGGTTTATCAGAGAAATAATTTATGGTAAACGTAGCGAAAATAGGTACTGGCAGATTACCACAGATCGAGAAAAGTTACCTGGTAACACTACTTGGTATGTGATGAGTAGATACCCAGACCTTACACCAAGAGATGTAGGAAACTTTTATGGTTTAAGAACTTGGGTTGAGTATGGGTTGAAGCAAAGCAAGAATGAATTAGGTTGGGCAGATTATCGGCTAACTCACTACCCGGATATTGAACGCTGGTGGGAGATTGTTTGTAGCAGCTATTTAATGGTTAGCCTACACTCTGAACAAATCCAGTCTTCTATGCCAAAATCTCCATCAAAATTAGCTTCACATCCCTGGTGGAATGATGAAAAAGGCTGGAAGAATATTCTTAACAATCTCCGTTTAATAATTCAACCTTTTACCTTATTTAACCTAATATATCCCTGGTTAACAGTTTTTCCTATTCCCCAATTGTCTTTGGGTTTTTCTAAACTTCAATCTATTATTTATAACCTCACCAGTTCAATTTTTATATCTCTGACTCACCCTGATTTCTACTTTTCCTCTGCCTAGAGTGACAAAATAGGGCTAATCTCACTAACCGCTTGGGGTAGCATTTCCAATTGCTCGGCTCGATATGCGATCGCTGATTGTGTTGGTTCACTCCCTAGAATTATGGCCGCAGCTTCAAGCGCCTGGGTATTGTTCATCGCTTCGCTTAAGTTTTTCAATGCCATACCCATTAAACGTAAGCATTCCTGTGCATTCTCTTTTGGTGGTTCCTGGGCTAGCGATCGCAGATCAATAGTTTTCTCCAGTGCTTGCTTCACCTGTGCTTGCTTCACCTGCTTGTTCAACGCTTTACTCGCTTGCTGGGTCATGGTATTTCCCCACTGCTGCGTTCGCGCAGCGTCTGCCAGATTCCCAATAATTGCTATGCCAAGTCTAGAATGAATTCACTTTTACTTAGACTAAAAACCAAATCAAGGTATTATATTTATCCAGTATTCTGTAGTATAATTATTTCTGAAACATTCCTTTAACTGCTTAGTATGTTATCAAATGAGCAACGGCTTAGATTGGAAAAAGACAGAGATTCACTTCAAGAAGAGTGGGATATTAGAAATGATAAATTAACTCTAATACGCAAAGGCTTGGCTATTGAAACTGATGCATCGACTAAATTTAAGTATGAACAGCAGATTAAACAAGAAGAGAATGAGCTTAAAAAGCTTACTGACAGGTTAGATGAAATTGAAAAGCAGTTGCAGTCTGCCTCATCTATACCTGTAATCTCTGAGTCGGAGAGGATACAGCAGAAAATATTGATTTTGACAGCAATCCCTCATGGACTGCGTTTAGATAGAGAAATTAGAGAGATTGAGGAAGCTATTAAACGATCCACCAATCGGGATTTATTTGAGATTAAAGTTAGAACTGCTGTACGTCCTCAAGATATCCGTCGTGCTATTGCAGAAGAACAACCTCAAATAGTTCACTTTTGTGGGCATGGACTGGAAGATGGCAGTTTACTCTTAGAAGATGATAGGGGAAATAACAAGCCAATAGCAGCATTCGGGTTAGCATCTTTGTTTAACTTGCACACTGATTATGTTAAATG
The DNA here is from genome assembly GCF_013393925.1 of Nostoc sp. C057. Classification (NCBI taxonomy): domain Bacteria; kingdom Bacillati; phylum Cyanobacteriota; class Cyanophyceae; order Nostocales; family Nostocaceae; genus Nostoc; species Nostoc sp. C057. The sequence continues at coordinate 142,853 of NZ_CP040289.1, forward strand.
CGTATTGCTTAATGTTTGTTATTCAGAAAAACCTGCTATGGCAATTAGCCAGTACATTGATTATGTAATTGGGATGAATAACCCAATTCAAGACAGCGCAGCAATTAAGTTTGCTCAAGGTTTTTATGATGGATTAGGTTATAAAAACTCAGGAAATCAAGATTTATTTCAAAGAGCTTTTGATGAAGGCATAGTTGCTATTAAAATGGAAAATCTTGCACAAGCCTTGATCCCCATTTTACAAAAAAAAACTTTAAATGAACATGAGATAAAGGAATTATCAGGTATTCCTGTTACTGGTAATATAGCATTACAAGTAGGAGTAGATTACACTAGATTATCTGCTTACTTATTTGAATCTACGGAACTAAATGCGAATGAGCTACAAAAAGATAGACTTGATAAAATTCCTGTTATTGGTAATGTAGCATCAGAAGTAGATATAAATTACACTGAATTACGAAATTTATTAAAAAAAAAGACTTTTGGCAAGCTGACAAGGAAACTACAAATATAATACTTAAAATTGCTAATCGAGAAGAAGAAGGATGGTTAAGAGAAGAGGATATTAAAAATATTTATATACGCGATTTATATACTATTGATCAACTTTGGTTGACATCTAGTAATGAGAAATTTGGATTTAGTATTCAAAAGAAAATCTGGATGGAATTATGTGAAAACCGTGATGTACATATTCGTTCAAAACTATATGATAAATATAAAATATTCAAGCTTTTTCTAAAAAAAGTGGAATGGAATGAAGATAACAAGAAGATTAAAATAACATTTGATTTAAGGGCAAAGGAAGGACATCTACCTTTGGGACTGTACGTAAAGACAAGCAATAATGCTAAGTTACACCAAAAATATGAAAGAATCACAGAGAGTATTATCTATCCAATATATGGATATCCAAATACCCAATTGATAAGAAATACCGACAGATATAATTTTTTTCTTGAATCAGTAGTTATCTGTTTTTCTACCTTCGGTTCAGTTATTGTTCTTTTTGTTATGCTTATTTCCCAAATCCCTTATCTTCCTAGCGTGATGATTTGTTTGAGTTTAATGCTTATTTATTTGGGATTTTATTTTTCTGTTTTTTTCAAGAATGATGGACAAAGAGAACAAGAATGGGACATGAAATATATTGCGCTTCTCTCACGCAAAGACTTGTAAAGAATATGAATTTTCACTTGCCACCTTAAAGGAAAAATGCCAAGTTCAGTTACAAGGTAAGAATAGGCAAATAGAGATTTACCGTCAGCAAAGTGCTAATTTAAACGAGATTATAAAGCTCTTGGCAGGCAAAGCTAGTTATGATCTGCTAAATTCTCAGATTGGTGGAAGCCTAATTAACGCAGAAAGAGTCAATGCCGAGCAATTAGGTGGTAACATTCATAACAACGACGCTTAAATCTGCCTAAACAGACCCATGCCGGACTCAGAAGACCCAAAGCAAGTCTCCAAGAACGACTTACGCAATTCCCAGTTTGGTGGCGGGTTGATTAATGCTGGCACAGTGAATGCTGGGCAAATTGGCGCTGACATCTACAACATTCACTTTGGGCAGCAGATGACAGCATCAGGTAATTCAGTCCAGTCGCAGAATCAACGCCAGCGATCGCAGTCCGAAAAAGATTCACTCGAAAAAGCTTACACCCTTCAAAGCCAGAAAGTTGCAAATCTACGAACAGCGCTGGTTATTGAAACCGATGTAACACGCAAGTTTCAATACGAACACCAGCTTCAGGCAGAGGAACGCACCCTGAAGGAACTTTGTGACAAGTTGGATGCAATCGAACAACAGTTGCAAACGAATGATAACTCTGGGTTAGCGGCAAACACAACAATATATATTGAAAGATCACCCATTGAGGACAAATCCTATAAAGCAATCGTGCAACCAGGAGCATTGATTCGTCTCAAAGCCCCGCAGAGAATGGGTAAAACATTACTGCTGGAGAAAACCCTAGACTATGCAAGACACCAGGGTTATCAAACTGCGAAAATAGATTTACAACTGGCTGATATTGATATTCTGGCTAACTTAAAAGCATTTCTACAATGGTTGTGTGTTGATGTCGCTGACAGTCTAGAACTAGAACCGCAACTAAATAAACACTGGCAAGAGGTTTTTGGGCTGAATAAAAACTGTACCCGTTATTTTCAAAAATATTTATTATCACTTACTGATACTCCCTTAGTTTTAGCTATAGATAACTTTGAGCGACTGTTTGAATATCCAGAGATTTTCCCTCAATTCTGTTTGTTGCTGCGGGGATGGTATGAAGCAGGGAAACAGGGAGACAAGATTGGTAATATTTGGAAAAAACTGCGGTTAATAGTAGTTCATTCGACTGAATCTTACCCTTCTTTAGACAGTAATCATTCCCCGTTTAATGTGGGATTGGCAATTGATTTACCCGAATTTAACTTGCAACAAGTAACAGACCTTGCCAAACAGCAAGATTTAGGATTACTAAAAGAACAAGACTTGGCTCAGTTGATGGAGTTAGTTGGGGGGCATCCTTACTTGGTACAGTCAGCAATAACCCATCTCAAAAGCCAGCAAGTGACCTTAGAAGAACTCTTGAGACTTGCGCCAACAGAGCAAGGAATCTTCAGCGATCACTTGCGACAACAACTGTGGCATTTACAACATAATCCTCAGATTGAAATAAGGTATAAAAAAGTAGTAATTACGAATGCACCCGTGAGGTTAGATACTGAAGTTGCGTTTAAGTTGCATAGCTTGGGTTTGGTAAGATTTATTGGTAATGATTGCGTTCCTAGTTGTGATTTGTATCGTCAGTATTTCTCAACTCGTTTGGAGTAGGTAAATCGTGGTTGACCAATACATATTCTCTGGAAGTCTACCTGAAAATGCCAGCACCTACGTCATACGAGAAGCTGATACACAGTTATATGAAAGGCTGAAGGAGGGAAAGTTTTGTTACGTACTGAATTCCAGGCAGAGTGGAAAATCCAGCTTGCGTGTGCGAACCATGCAGCGATTGAGAGAGGATGGCGTACAGTGTGCGGCAGTTGACCTTTCTGCTGGAGGTATTCAGAATGTCCCTCCCGAACAATGGTATGCAGACTTAATTGACACGCTCATTGACAGTTTTGGATTAGATTTAGATTTTGGTGATTGGTGGGAGGCGAATCAGTTAAATTCGCTAGTTACAAGATTTCGCAAGTTTTTAGAAGAAGTATTACTTATTGAAGTTCAAGAAAGTATCGTTATTTTTATTGATGAAATTGATAGTGTACTCAGTCTGAATTTTCCCACAGATGACTTTTTTGCATTGATTCGTGCCTGTTACAACAAACGAGTTGATAATCCTGAATACAATCGCCTCACTTTTTGTTTACTAGGGGTCGCATCACCGACCAGTTTAATACAAGATAAGAACCGTACCCCGTTTAACATTGGTAAGGCTATCTCCCTCAAAGGCTTTCAACTGTATGAGGCTGAACCATTAGAGAAGGGTTTGCAGGGAAAGTTTAATAATCCTCAAATAGTAATGCAAGAAATATTGCAGTGGACGGGGGGGCAACCATTTCTGACTCAAAAGCTGTGTCAATTCATAGTTGAAGAATCTGAGCAAGAAAACCCTCGTTCAGTAGAGCAAGTTGTCAGGTCGCGGATTATTGAAAACTGGGAATCACAGGATGAACCTGAGCATCTGCGAACGATTCAAGCCAGGATTTTGCGAGATGAACAACGGGCAGGTTACTTATTAGAACTGTACCAGCAAGTCAGGCTGAGTGAAGAGCAATCCGAGGTAATAGCAGATGATACTTTAGAGCAGAGCGAGTTACAGCTTTCAGGACTAGTTGTAAGACAGCAAGGTAAGCTGAGAATTTATAATCAGATTTATCGTGAAATCTTTGACTTCAATTGGATAGAAAACCAATTAAATAATCTCCGCCCATATTCTGAGAATTTTCGTTTTTGGGTAGTTTCTGGAGGTATTGATGAATCACGGTTGTTGCGGGGCAAGGCTTTACAAGAAGCGGAAGAATGGGCGAGGGATGAAAACTTAAATTATCAGGATAAACAGTATTTAGCAGCAAGTAAAGAGAAAGAAATTCAGGGGAAAATTACTGCTCAAGAACAAGAAGCTGCTTTTGAGAGAGAAAGGAAGGACAGGGAGGCACTAGAGCAAAGAAATGAATTACTTAGTAAGGCTAATAAGAAAGCTCAAATAATTATTAGAAATGGGACTATTATTTTAATTTTAACTGTATTTGGAGCAGCAATTCCAGTGACAATGGCTGCACTAGAAGTCAAAGAAGCTCAAAAGGAACTTAAAGAAGCTCAAAATAAACTTAAAGAAACATACACATACGTTGCTTATCCCAAACAACTAAAAGAATTGTCGGAAAAATTATCAGGGAAGGGTTTGTCTGAGCAAAGTACTCAAATACAAGAAAAAGCAAATATAAAAATTAAAGACTATCAACTTGAACAAGTGTACCTTCATGCTACTAAATCGTTAGCTTATCAATATCTTGAAGATTGGGAATCAGCAAAAGAAGCTATGAAACAGAGTATTAATTTTTTAAAAGGATGGGAGTACAATAAAAACAAAAGAGAGAACTTAGAACCAAACAATGAATTCTTGCAGACAAAGATATTTGCTTTGAGTGTTGAAGGTAATTTGCTAAGGAGACAAGACAATACTCTTAATCAAGCAAAGGAAACTTACCAAGACGCATTTATACTCCTTCAAAAATATCCTCAACTCAAATCTTTCCAATCAGCCCCAAAAATTATTGACAATAAGATTATTAAATTTGTTCATCGTAATTTAATTGAGTTACTCTCCAAGAATAATAAAGAATCAGAATTTAGTAAAAAAATAGAGCAACTTTCAAAAAATAATACAGAATTAGAATTTAAGAAACAAGTTGAAGCATCTCTTACCGAATATTTATATGTTGAAATCGAATATTATTTGAAGAATAAAGATTGGGAGTCGGCTGACCAACAAACAAACCAACTCATGCTCAATATTGCTAAACGAGAAGGACAAGGATATTTAGATTATTCAGACATCGATAGATTTTCTTGTCCAGACCTGCAAAAGATAGACAAGCTTTGGTTCAATACAGACAACCGTTTTGGCTTTCGTGTGCAAAAGGAAATATGGATCAGTACTGACAATAGGCTGGGGATAACACCAGAAGACTGGACAGACAAAGATAATGAAAAACATCTTCGGTTCGCCAAGACAGTAGGATGGTATGCTGAAAAAGCAAGTGGAGACAATCAAGCAGAGAGAACGGTTTGGGTGTCTTATGAGGAACTGAGGAAGCGAAAAGGTATAAAAGAAAACCCAAATACACAGGTTAGGGGTAGCCTACCCATTTGGATTGCAGGAATATATGAAACTGGAGTTTGGGAAGTCCAAAACCGAACCTTGGTCTCTTCTTCTTTCGCACAGCGACTTGTAAAGTGTAACATATAGTCTTTTTAGAAGTTTGTAAACAGTTATTGCAGCCTCATTTTCCACGTAATAATCAGCATTTCATAAATCCGATACCTAGCACTGGCACTGTCTGATTGTCTGATAGCGAAAAAGACTTCGCGGCATTCCAAGCGAGTGAGGCGAAATTCCCGGTTGTTGCACCGAACAGTAATGTGGTAACAAAATCCAGCTTTCAGATCACGTTTTGGGCGAGGCATTGTAAGTACAACGAAATACAATACAAGTAGTATACAATTTGTGTTTTGCCATTCTTCCAGCTACTCCTCCCAATCCACCAACACCCCATCCACACAAGCGATACCCCACTGCGGAAACTTCACCAGTAACTTCTTGATCACAATCTGCAAAGCCGGATCATCATTCCAGCACTCCTGCAAGAACTCAAACCCCGGATTCTGCCCCGAATTCGTCGCAACTTTGAGTTTCTGCATCCGCTCCGGTCGCATATTTGCCCTTGCAACAATCGCCTCGTGTGACCACTTTTCACCATTAGGGACAGACGCGGCGGAACCTTCGCCTTCATGATCCGCTTTCACTTCAAGGACAGAGACTTGATTTCCTCCCGATAAGGAAGCAGACTCACCCTGTTCTACTTGCCCCGGTGTTTGATTAGCGATCGCAGAATCAATACCTTCGCCAATTTACGAGGTTGAGTTGATGTATTAACGTCCTGTTCTCAACGGTTTGGCAAAAACAATAAGTCCTAAAAATTCTTTCAAGGTTTCCCGCAAGCATTTTTTTTATGTCTTGTCGCAGCATCAATGGTTTGAGCTTCCAAGCAACCTTGTCAGCTAAACGCTTATGTATGAGTCATTTTGCCGTTTTTGCCAAAATTTTTCTAGGCTCTTATTTTGGCAAAGGTATTGAGAATTTAAAGATTTTTCATTTTGTGCAACGGGTGCGGCGGAACAAGCATCTTCATGACAGCCTTTCTCATCAACACCACAATCCTGGTTTTCAACCAACAACGAAGTAGACTGACTTGGTGCAGCTTCCACAAGCGTCAGCGATGTACAATCATTCGCCGTAGGCGAGTCTTCCTCCTTCTCTGACACGCTTACAACAGTCTGAGGCGACGCGACCCCCAAGGGAGCGATCGCCGTCTCATCTCCATGCGAAATTTCTGTAAGCGTGTCAGAGTTACACCTCACAAACTCTTTTGTAGAGTTTGTGAGGTGTTCCTGAGCAGTTCGTGAGGGTTCACAGAACCCTTGCTCTGACTGTCTTTTACCCAAAATAGACGCTTCATACAAAGCACGCATTTCTTCACAGCCAGCATCTATCTCTGAATCCCCAGCATTTGATTCTCGTTTTTCAGCATCTAATTCTCGTTTCGCAGAATCCCCTTTTTCCCAAAATTCCTTTATCCGACTGCCATGTAAATTCTTGACAGTCCACCTCATAGTTTCCCGGCCATCTTCTATGGACTTGTCTGGCTTGAAAATGAATAGTCCACTGTCGGAGAGAATTTTCTTCGCAGAGATAAAAGTACTGTAGCCCAAAGCAGAAGTCAAAGGCATCCACCGGGAGCCATAAGGGTCAGCCGTCCAACACTCCTGCCACAATTGCGTAACTGAAGGCTTTTGCTGGGAAGCCCATAACATATCTTCTATGGGAATAATCACATGAAGCCTTTTATACGGTGACTGTGGTTTAGCGGCAGCAGCCTTTTTGGGCTTAGGTCTGGTAATAGTTGCAGTCATATTTCAATCTCCTGTTATATTGACGCACGAAAATTTCCCCCATTGCGGTCACGGGGCTTGGTACTTGTATTTGGTTGTCTAAAAAGTTACCAATACACTAAAAGCCTATTCAGGTTGCCAGAATCGCAACTCGTCTCGGAAATACCTGTCAGTCTTCTTTGATTGTTCCTTCCAGTGATCCCAGGCGACGATTACCTCATCTCCCAAATCCTGAATCACCTCGCCTCTGGCAACATACAAAGTACGGTAAGGATCAGCATGGGCAACAATAGAACCAAGCCCGATTATGTCTGGTTGAGAGGATGCTTTCTGGAGTGCAGTAATTAACTCTGTTTCCTCACTGGTCAATTCCGCCCAGTAGTCTTGTTTAATCACCTCATACTCTTGCGCCACTACCGAATAGTCCTGCCACGTACACCCAGGCTGTGCAAGCACCCGCCGAATATCACTAACCGCTTGGGGCAACATTTCTAATTGCTCGGCTCGATATGCGATCGCAGTTGGTGTCGGCTCACTCCCCAGAATTATCGCTGCTGCTTCTAACGCTTGGGTGTTGTTCATCGCTTCGCTTAGGTTTTTCAAAGCCATGCCCATGAGCCGTAAGCACTCCTGGGCATTCTCTTTTGGGGGTTCTGCTGCAAGCGATCGCAAATCAATGGTTTTTTCCAGTGCAAGCTTGACTTGCTGGGTCATGGTATTTCCCCATTCTTGAGAAGGGCGTTGTTCTACGGCGTGTTCTAATTCCTGAATGCGTTGCTGAAGTTGCTGATTCTCAATTTCTAACTGCCGTAGCGATTCCATTTCATCCAGCCGTTGCTGTAACTGAACGTTTTGCTCCCTTTGTTGCTTGTACAGGTTTTGCAAGGATGAGATTTGCTCTTGCACTTGTTCTTCTGCCCTGGCTGCGGCCTCTGTTTGCAAACCAATTCTCAATTCCTGAGAAAGTCGCTCTAACTCCTGTTTATGGCGTTCTTCAATAGCAGCGATCGCTTCGGTATATTCTGCGGGGTAAGTGCGTTCTCTGGGAAAGGGAACGCTAGGGGCATCCAAATCAGCATTGTTGATCAACAACCTCTCACCATCAGCAAAGGTGACAATCTGTTGCCAGTGATTTGGAGCCGAAGCCTCAATCACTCCCGAATCCCCATAACGAGGGTGTGACTGTTGTGAAACAGTGACAGAATTACGCAATTGCGTTTTTGGGTTTTCGCTTTTTGCGGCGCGTTTAGCTGTTGGTGCGACTTGCTGCACTGCTTTGGCGAAGTCTGCGGCAGTGGGGAAGGGTTTTTCTTGGACTGCGATCGCAACAGCTTGCTCTAACTTGTCAGGAGTTTTGACCAGTCGAAGTAAGGAACGGGTTTGAGAAGGCTTAGTAATCTTGTCTTTCAGTTCCTCTGGCAGAGTATCAACTACTTTCTTCGCAGACAGCAAATCTCTGACCCGGCGATATCCACCGTGCTTGGTTAGTTCTTTTTCGCAATAATCTTCAAAACTGGCATAACCAGCATCAGAGTAATAGCCGTTATTCCGCATCACCCGCAGTTCTTCTATTGCCTGCCACTCGAAGCGGTCTATGGCAGCAAAGGTATCTTGGATGCTGGTATTGAGAATGTTGTAATCGAGTGCTGATGTTGTTTCGGAACGGTTTAGTGTCAGCATGATTTTACCTGTATGTGCTGTATACACACGGGAAATACTGGTCAATGCAAATGAAAACTGCTGTATTCTCAGCAATTACTTTTTATTGCCTTTGGAAAAGCGTAATTATTTTTGCCATAACCTCCTTAAAATAAGTTCACAAAACAATTTGACGGCTGGAATACTCATGCCGTCTATGAATTCTTGTATAACTGAACTGGTTGATTGAACTCACAGTACAAAAACTATCTTGCCACATGACAACTGAAAGTGCAAATATAAAAGTAAAAAATACAAAGGAGGTAATTATGGTTCCCCTGGACTGGGTTGTTATGCTTGCGTGGAATAAAGAATGTGGAAATAGCCTAAGACTGTTACGTGGCAAGAAGTCTAGGCGTGAGATTGCAGATGCGCTTTTGAGCCAAAAGGTTGAATGCTCTCAAGAATACATTAGAAAGCTGGAGAATGGCGAAGCAGCCTCTGTTTCAACAAAAATCATTACAGCAATCGCCAAAACTCTTGGTGTAGAACTGATTGAGATTATGTCTGACTTACGTGTTGAAGTTTCCAAAAATATTTGTACTTCTAGTTGATTTTTGTACTCTGAGTTGTTATTATAGAGATATGAAAACAAAAGACGACCGCCCCAGCCTACGAAACTTGTGCGATCGCCCTTTGACCCTTTGCAGGAATCTATATTATGACTCAATCAGTTTACACACAGCAAACGGCTTCTAGCTTCAACTACAACACACCAACAACAGTTACAGAAGTTCCCTTTAAAGATGAACAAGCCCAAGCCCAAGCAGAACTCGACAGCTATCTCGAATCCCAAGCCGAAGCTGTAGCCCCCACCCAAGATCCTCTCACCAGCAGAGATCGCCGCATCATTGGCGAGATTATCGAAGTGGAACCCGAATCAGTCCGCACCATCTGGATTGAAGGCGGGATTACGGTATGGGTGCAGTTAGTCGGTAGCGGACGACTACCCTTTGATAGGGACTGGTTCGCAAAAAGAATTGCAGAGGTTAAAGGGACACTTCCAGAAACTCCATTGGAGCGCAATGAACGCCTCGGCGATGAATTAGAAAAAGCTTGTGTCAAGTTCAACCTGTGGCATCCCCAGATTGATTGGTTATCCTTCAGTACTAAACTTTACCGAGATAATCAGCTAGTAGGCTACATCGGTTGCAATTACCAAGGCTGGTATTCCAGACCCCGCACATACGGCATGAACAGATTCGCATCGAGTGCAGAAGAAGCGATTACGTTTTTGGGAGTCCGATCAGCTGTAGCAGCGTAACCACTGACATAAAAAGGGCGATTGCACATCAAGACAATTGTAATCGCCTCTACAGCGTAATAGGTAACAAACATCACAATGGCATACACCACAGAAACTACGCCCTCTCTTCAAGTAGCCGAGTTGGATGATTCACCAGAGAAAATTTTTCTACCGCCAACAGACCCGAATGCAGAGATTATCGAAATCCCTGGTTACACGCTCGTTTACGTCAATGGAGCCTGCCCCAAGAATTATCGAGTGTACAAAGGCGATTCGATGATTGGGGTGATATTTCAGCACATTACCCACTGGTCTAACGCTATGGATCAGATTCGGTACGCCCAGGCAGAAGAAGCAGCAGTTGGGTTGGATGACTTCATGAAAGTAGCAAAGAAATCCAGAGTTACAGATAAAGCCATAGCAGCATAGTCAACTTCACCAATTACAACCATGCAACCAACAATCACCATTCCTCAAGGCTGGAAATACCCCTGTTTCACCTTGAGACAACGTGCAGAACAAGGACTGATCATCGGCATCAAGTATTACCCAAGCGATAGTCTTTTAGCATACGAATATGGCGAAGGCTGGCGGTACATCGTCATGCCTGACATCAATTCTATTGATGAAGGAAATCACTTAGAGAACGAGATTAAATTACTGACACCGCAGGAATTGAGAGCAGAGATTCAGGCTGAAATAGAAAAATGTCTACGCCAACTTGAACTGCTTAAGTACGAATTAAAAGCAATTCCTGGAGACATAGCTAATGGCTAAACTGCCCAAAAACTGCTCTGACCTCACGGCTGCTAGCTTGCTGCTTTTCTTGCGCCGCTATGGTGGTTCTGCTCCTTTACACAGCATTAATTTCTCACGAACAGTAATCCAATCATTACTCGATAGAGAACTAGTACGAGTGCAGAATACTAAACACGGTTTTTTACTGACAATCACACAAGATTCTGACAAATTGCCGACTAACTAAGCCCATTAACTCATTCAAACAAATACAGCCATCACTTTGCACACATGGAAACTATCAAAATCAACAACAAAGGTAATTGATAACAAACAAAGGTGATTCAGCTTTGAGTCGCCACTAGCCTAAATATTCAATTTATCAGTAGCTATGGAGGTCAACAAATGAAGAAAAAATGGACTCCCCAAGAGTTAGAGATTCTTGAAGAAATGTCTGAAGCCTACACACCTAAACAGATAGCATACAGACTCAGAAGACGAGGCTATCACCGCACAACATTAGCTGTTCATAAAAAGCTCTATGCGTTGGGTTATTCTGCACGTCCCACTCTGGACAATTATAGTTGTAACCAAATTGCTCAAGCCCTTTCACTAAACTCTTCTACTGTTGCTAGATGGGTAAGACTAGGTTGGCTTAAAGCCATCAGACGTTCTACTAGAAATTATTTAGTCAAAAGTCGGGATTTAAAACGGTTTTTCAAGAATCCTCCACAATCTATTAAAAAGCGGATTGCTGCGATAGATCCGCAAGTACTTAGGTATTTAGTAGGGTAATCAAAAAGAATTAGGAGATAGTTCAAGTGTTTCATCTGACCTACGAATTTAAACTTAAACCTACTCGCGCCCAAATAGGCATATTTGAAGACTGGTTAGAACAATGTCGCCGTGTCTATAATTATGCGCTGTGTGAGCGTAAAGATTGGATTAAATCTCGTAGTTGTCGGATTAATGCTTGTTCGTTACATTCTGAGTATATAATTCCTGCCGATACCCCACGACCAACCTATTTTAACCAATCCGAAAGATTAACCCAAGTAAAAAAGAAGTATCCTGAACTTAGTACAGTTGCAGCACAAGTTTTACAACAAACATTGAAACGTCTTGAGAAAGCTTTTGTTGCAATGTGGGAACTCAAACACGGATTCCCCAGATTCAAAAAACTAGGGAAGATGCGCTCTTTTGTGTTTCCACTGTTAAAAGGTAATTCAATTCAAAAAAGAAGAATAAAACTTCCTAAAATTGGCTGGGTAAAATTTCATCAATCACGCGAAATACCTGACAGTGGTGTAGTAAAACAAGCTCATATTATTAAACGTGCTTCTGGATGGTACGTGTTGCTCATTGTGCAGTGGAATGTAGATGTACCACAACCAATACCTCACGGTGAAGCAGTAGGAATTGATGTAGGATTAACAAGTTTTATCGCAACTTCCAATGGGCTAACACTCAAGCGTCCAAGGTTTTTTGTTGATGCCCAAAGCAAGCTGAAATTGCTGCAAAAGCGCGTCTCTCGAAAACGTATTGGCTCGAACAACTCGAAGAAAGCTCAAAAGAAAGTGGCAAAATTTCATGAGTACATTGCTCGTTGCCGCAAAGATTGGCACTCTAAACTGTCTCACCAAATCTGCAACGATGTCGGAATGGTGTTTGTTGAAAACTTGAATTTAGTTGGTTTATCCCGTGGAATACTGGGCAAACACTGTTTAGACGCTGGATTCGGTCAATTCTTCAACATACTACAGCAAACTTGTCTTAAGCGTGGTGTCTATTTTCAGAAAGTAGACAGTCGTAAAACTAGCCAAATTTGCCCTAATTGTGGAACCGATACAGGCAAGAAAGAGCTTTCAGAACGTACTCATATTTGCTTGAATTGCGGCTATAGCAATGATAGAGATGTGGCAGCTGCCCAAGTAGTTCTTGTGAGAGGACTTGCAGCCGTAGGGCATACGGTCAAGATGCTTGCTGAGGGTAAATTCGTTGGAATCCCGAAGACGCAAGAATCCCCAAATTTCTAATTGGGGGAGTGTCAACACGCTGATCTCAACGCTCTTAATCGGCGGCGATCGCACTATCTGCTTGAAGCCGGCTGGAGAGCAGACAATGCAATTCAAGGGCTTGGACGATCGCACAGAACCAACCAAGCATCAGCACCCGTGTTCAGACCTGTTACCACTAACGTCATCGGTGAACGCCGCTTTATCTCAACCATCGCTCGAAGGCTGGATAGCTTGGGCGCACTCACAAGGGGGCAAAGGCAAACCGGAGGTAACGGAATATTTTCAAACAAAGATAACCTTGAGTCAAACTACGCCGAATATGCACTGTATGAACTGTTCAAGCAGATATTCCAAGGTCGATTTTATGAAGTCCCTTTAGGAAAGTTTGAGCAAATGACTGGATTGTGCTTAACTTCTCATGAAGGCGGCATGAAAATCGACCTCCCACCCCTACGTCAATTCCTCAATCGACTACTGGCTTTACGAATTGATATGCAAAACATCATTTTCGAGAGGTTTGAACTACTCTTGAGCCAGCAGATTGAAGCAGCGATCGCCGCAGGGGTCTATGAGATGGGTGTAGAGACACTCCGGGCTGAACGGTTTACTGTTGAGAGCCAGGAAGCTGTGTACACCCACCCTGCCACAGGTAGCGTAACGAACTATCTCAAGATAGAACGCACTCAGAAGAATAACATCAGAACGGCTGACGAAATGCTTGAGTTTGCCAGTATGTACCAGGGGAAATTGATGGTTAACACCAAGTCTGGTCATGCTGCTGTGTCAATTCCGACACATAGTATCTACGACGCTGATGGTGGTGTTGTACCAAGAGTGTTACTCGTCCGTCCACAGAAAGAAATCCGTATACCAGTCAAGGATTTAGAATCTTCCACTTGGAAAGCGGTTTGTGTCGATGCGTTCGTCGCAGGGTGGTCGAAGGAAGTGGACACACTGCCTAAGTTCACAACCGATTACCTGCATTTAGTAACTGGTATTCTCCTACCTATCTGGAAAATACTGCCACAGCACAATAGTCGAGTATTCCGGTTGCAAACCAGCGATGGACAAAAGATTCTCGGTCGGGTGGTGAATGCTCACGACATTCAAACCGTGCGCGAACAACTCGGACTAAGAAATCAAGTCCTTTCTCCAGAAGAACTTGTGAAGCTGGTATTAAACGAGAGATATACACAGCAACTACCAGGAGGAATTACGCTGCGGCGGTCTTTCGTTGCTAATGAACCTCGCATAGAACTGGTTAATGCTATCTCACTGGCAGAGCGACTCTTAGCTGTGGGTTGCTTCACCGAGATCATTAACTGGCAAAAGCGGGTATTCATTCCGGTTTCAGACAAAGCCCCAACTATTCTAGCGGCTGTGATTGAAATCTTGGGATAATTTCCAACCTCAAAGACCTAGACATTTAATCTGGGTCTTTTTTACTTTCAAAAAATTAATAATCACCTTGGCAAGCGCTCCGCGAGAAATTGATGAAATTTTTGTGGAGAAAGCAATCATGGCTAAGAAAGAATTTGCAGCCGCCCAAGCCGTTGAGTTGTACATCGGCAACTATCGGTTTGATGCCATTAGGATTGTTGAGACGAAAGAATACCGGATGTCTCAAAATCACATACTTGAGACAATAGGTATAAATAAAAACTGGCTGACCAGGTTACAGTTTAGCCTACCGCGTGTCTATAAAACCCTTGTAGAACAAGGCTTAAATCAGGTTACACTTTCTGCGGAATATACGGTTAAAACAACAGTAACACGTGCTATAACGTGGTCACTAAAAGATGCCAGAATAATTTGGCGTTATTTCGACACAAAAGGAAATGCACAAGCTCGGAGGTTAATTGATGCCTTATCTGAAGACTCACTTACTAGCAGATTCGATCAAGTCTGGGGTGAACGACGTACAGTCGAACAGCGACGCATAGATGATTCTCACATCTTAGATACGCCCCGCCCTTGGACAAGACTTTTCGAGGCTGAGTTTGAGGAAAATTTAGCACGGATAAGCAAACTACATAAAAAGCACATACAAAACGGCAAATACTATTGGGAGTTTGTCTACAACTGGATGACTCCAGAAGAAAAAGCCAAGCTCGATATCGTTAATCCAATTTTGCCTAACGGGAGGAGGAAGTACAAAATACATCAAATGCTGTCGAAAGAAACAAAGGAGAGATTATCTCCCCATGTGATATCAGTTCTGGTTCTGATGAAGTCGGCTAATTCGGTGGCAGAACTGAGGCGGCTGGTGCAGAGGCAGTACGGAATTGATCAGCCTAATCTGTTTGATGGTTGGAATGTGGAATAGTTAGTGTGAGTTCTGCGGTAAGCTGACAACGGCTTACCGCAATCACCAAAGTCTGGCGGCTTCTACGATCCGTTTTAAACCTAACTTCCACCATATTTTTGCATCATTGCCAAAGTACGCCGTACTAATCCAGCACGTTTGCGTTTAGCTAATCGTACTTTGGCATCGGCTAGAACTTTTGACTTCAAGTTAGGTTTTTCTTGTAACAAAGCGATCGCAGCTTCAATTAAAATTTCTGGTGTAATATCGTTGCTATCACATAATTTAACTAAATCTTCTCTAATTCCCTGCTCTAAATGAACAGCCAAGCGTTTGCCAACAGTAGGAAGGTTATTTAGTTCTGTCTCTAATCCTAATAAATCTTCAGATGTAGCAGATGTAGTAGATGTATCTATTTCAGTTTCAGGTATTTCATCATCAACTTCAACCAGTGGTTTACTCTCTGGAGTAGAGCGTTTATTGCTTAAAGATGGATCACGAGGAGCTACCTTAACTCGTGATTTAGATGTAAGCATAGAGCGAATATCATTAGCGTCACTCATAACGTTTTATTTTAACCTTTTAATTTTTTCGACTATTACTTCAATTGGATATGCTAAGTCATCCTGGTGCATCTGATGCAAAGTCAGCCCTTTATTAATGGCTTGTTTAAACTTTTCTGACTCTCGAATCGATGGCAGTACCAGATCAGACTCTAACCATTGGGTACTTATCTGTTTCATTGACTCAATATTACTTTCGCTTTCTGTTGTGCGACGTAAGCCTACCCATCGATCACGAAAAGGAATTACACCAAGAATTTCACCATTAAATGCTTCCTGATCATCCCGAAGTTCAGTAATTAGCTCTAGTGTGCGTATTAGAGACTGTAAGCCTTTTACAGAAGTTTCAATTGGAATCATTAAAGCGTCGCTTGCACCAATCACTGTCAAACAAATTTGCGATCGCTGCGGAGGAGCGTCAACAATACAATAGTCAAATAGTTTAGCGACTGAAGCTAGGCGTTTTTTGAGCGTAAAAGCACCTGTTCCACTACTAGCAAGATAGTCTTGTACGTTATCGAGTGCGTCATCAGAAGGAATTAAAAACAAATTGTCGTATTGTGTCTTGTAAATTCCGTCTTCTGTATTAACCTGTTTTTTTAGGACTTCTAGGAGTGTTGGACTGTCTGGCTCTACTGTATGCCCCAGGAAAGTCGTTAAGCTACTTTGAGGATCAGCATCAACCAGCAAAACAGTGTGTCCTTGAAAAGCTAGTAATCTTGCTACGAACAAGACTACTGTAGTTTTTCCCTGGCCCCCAGCCAAAGATATAGAGCTGACAGTGTGCATTTTGAAAAACCTGAACTTTGTCCATGCTGTAAAGTTGCAACACATTATACATAACACATTGACTTTTTGAGTAAATACATAATTAAAAAAATGCAACCTTGTTAAGTTGAATATTTATCTAAATCCAAAGTTGCACTTTTGAAAACTTGACTAAATGTAAAACTGCATTTTTGAAAAGTTTCAAACTTGTAAAGATGAAGCATTTAAATTAAAGTCCATAACCCTTACTGTTACAGAGTTATTTAGAACACGGGTATACATGAAATCCACTGGTAGACTACCCAAGCCACAACAACCTAAGCCTAACAATTCAGGTTCCAACCAAACCAGATCCTTGCCATAAATCAGAGGGACAGTCGCTAAATATAACTGATGAGCCAGCCAGTAGAGTTGACCCAAAATGTACTGTCGGCGATCGCTAATGATGACTCGCCACGTCCACACTCGGCACAGCACTCACAAAAAACCCGTGGTGGAAACTCAAAATCCTCAGAGCGCTGGAGGCATTCTGATCTAATTTAATTTTTACTGCGTTGATAGAAAACATTTCAAAAAAATGTGGGGGCTATATGGGGGCTATATGTACCCCAAGATTATTTAAAGGCTTGAGCAAAATTTGACCCCTAAGTAGGGGCTTTGTGGGGGCTTTGTGGGGTATATTCGACTGGTTGAGATTTTACCCCATTTAGCCCCCAAGAGGTTATGATAAGCTCTTGAGTCTGGAGACGCTTTACTTTATAAGGGACTTGCTATTTTGTTTTCATCAAGGTTGGATTAGCCACACAACAAGTAGCTTTCACGCCGATTACTACTGAGTCGAACAAACTTCCTTCAATGACTTCAACTCCATTTGCACAAGACAAAGAAGAAGATTCTGAACCGGAAACCTTCAGCCTTGACTTTGATTTATAGCCGAATGGCACGCTTGATAACGGCAAATTCCTGTATTTATAAGGCTTTTGGGTGTGGGGTGTAGTAATGCTCATGCCAGCGTTGTGTAGCAAAGAAGTTTATTTATGTTTGCACTCATATTTATTTTTCTTGATTTTTTTCCTACACTCTACCCCCAACAAGATAGTCAGCACAAAGTTATTCTTCCTCCTCCTCGTCATATTCATAATCTGCATAATCCTTCCCGTGTTGTTCGTACCAGAGGCGTTCTTCCTCTTGAGCCGCCTCTCGCTGTTTCCTTTTCCGCTCTGCCATCTCTGCTTCTAGGCGTTCTTGCGCTAATTTCTCTTTCTCAATTCTTTCTTTCAAAAGCCTTTCTCGCTCTTGGGTTTCTTGCTCTACCCTCTCCCTCTCAAGTCTGATTAATCGCTGCTCAACTCGTCCACAGTAAAAATCTAATGCTTTACCCGTCGCTGCTCCGGTAACTGTACCACCCACTAGAAATATGAGTCCGGTTCTCCAGCCTTCAATTGGGCCACCGCTCCACTGCAAGCTTTGTTGATTGAACCATACCAGCACAGAGAAGACAAAAATTCCAACTACTGTATTGATGAGCGCAAAAACTCTTGGTGTCATCTCAGTCTGTCGCAGTATTAGCCACTGCCCCAGCCAGAGTATTGCACCGAAAATCACCGCAGCGATCGCACTCATAACCAAATGATCTGGATATCTGAACGGATCTAGTACCATATTAATAATTAATGGTATAAATATCAGCGCACAGAGCAAAAAGCCAATTAATAAGCCCACAACACTTATCAAGCTCCAGTAGCGACCGAGATAACCAAGGCGGAATTCCAATATCCACTCTTGTACGGGAAGCATTGTAATGTAAAACGCGATTCCTGCACTGACGTAATCGAGCATTGGCAGTTGTTTTACCTTTATATTTAGCGTATTTGGCATAGCCGTGCCAAAACGGATAAGAAAGATACTAACCTAAGCAATACCTTTGCCAAAATAAGAGCCTAGAAAAATTTTGGCAAAAACGGCAAAATGACTCATACATAAGCGTTTAGCTGACAAGGTTGCTTGGA
Source organism: Nostoc sp. C057 (assembly GCF_013393925.1). Classification (NCBI taxonomy): domain Bacteria; kingdom Bacillati; phylum Cyanobacteriota; class Cyanophyceae; order Nostocales; family Nostocaceae; genus Nostoc; species Nostoc sp. C057. Next base: position 161,384 of record NZ_CP040289.1, read on the forward strand.
AGCTCAAACCATTGATGCTGCGACAAGACATAAAAAAAATGCTTGCGGGAAACCTTGAAAGAATTTTTAGGACTTATTGTTTTTGCCAAACCGTTGAGAACAGGACGTTAATACATCAACTCAACCTCGTAAATTGGCGAAGGTATTGCTAAGACGAATTGAAGCGATTATTAATGAGAGGTTTCTCGCTGCCTGCGATCGCAGAAAGAAATGAAAAAAGAATTTAATTTGTAGCCACTCGACAAAAGTGGCTACTTTTTCGATTTGACTATCCTACTTTCAACCCCAAACAAATCTTTGTAAACTTCATGATCTCGAAAAAGCTCCATAATCAAACTTCGAGTAAAAGCACAGTAAATCATATTCCCTCGCACCTCATACAAACCAAAAGCTTTAAATAAATCTTTTTTAGCGCCTTCAATATTGCCCAGATAGAATCTGACTGTCCCTCGTCCACAGTATGCTTCTGCACAATCAGCATCTAGAGATAATACTTTTTCTAAATCAAAGAGTGATTTTTCTAATTCCCCAGATAAAAAATAAATATTCGCCCTATTTATATAAGCTGATAAACAGTTTGGGTCAAGTAAAATTACTTGATTGTAATCTAAGATAGCTGCTGGGTTGTCACCAGTTAAATTTTTATACGTATCAGCCCGATTTAGATAAGCTTGGACTAATTCTGGATTTAGAATGATGGCTTTAGTATAATCTTCAATCACTTTGGGAAATTCTGACTTATGACAGATTTTTGACCGAGCTAATCCTCGATTATTATAAGCTTCAGCAAAATTCGGATTCATTGCTAATGCGTTATCAAAAAGCTGAATTGCATTTTCATATTTTTCGATCTGAAACTGAATTATTCCTATAGTATTGTGAACTTCAGCAAAATTAGGATTAAGTAGTAATGCCTCTCTAAAGCACTCGATAACTTCATCTAAATTACCTGACTTTAGATGTGCCAGACCTTGATTATAAGAAACCTGTGCTTGCTCTAAATTAGCCGTCTCCATAGTGTTGTTCTCCTTCTCTATTGCTTAAAAAGGCTATTCTAGGATAAATTTATCTTTGTAAGTCTACTTGCTGTGTTTGAGATTTAGCTAATATTTTATCAATTTGAGTATTAGCATCCTCAAAAGTTTGCAATATCTGTGGAGTTACTTTATTAATCTGTACCTGACCAGATTGCAAGTTTAAAATTACCTCCCCATTCTTCTGTGAAATAGTTAAATCTCTCTGCTGGGTATTGAAAGCCAAGTCATAAATCTTTCCTTGAACTTGAGTACCATTTTCATCAAACTTACCCCAGACCATGCCAATCCTTTGAGCAATTTGAGTCAGCCGAATGATGGCTTCAAGCTCAAATTTATCTTTATTCATTACTGTCAACGCTTCGGCTGATAATTGCTCACCAGCTTTAAACCCATAAGCCACTTCTACAATGCGTTTTTTGTAATTCTCCGACTTCCCTAACTTATCTGCGGCATTATACCAATTTCTCAAATCATCAATAGTAACTGTCGGGGGCTTCTCTACACCTAGAGGTTCGGTTTTTGTACTATTAGTAATGTCTATTGTATAAGGAGTAGTGGAGAGTGATGGAGTTATAGATTGGTTAGGTGGGGATTGTGCTGTTTGTTCTGGTGGTTTCAAAAACTGTGGTCGTGTGGCGAGGGAATTAACTCTTTGTTGATAGTCACTATCCGTTTCAATAATTGCCCCGAATTTCTTGGTCATGTTCTCCAAAGTTTTGGAGGGAATTGAGCTGCTGACTAAGTGAAATACTGCTAGACCTTTTTTAGTTTCCCTGATAACATCTTCTGTTGGTACTTGCTGCCATTCAACTTTTTGAGCAGTTAACCATTTAGTCACAGTCTCAGCTTTCAGGTTGTCAACAGCCAAGCCCATGACTCCAAGTTTTTTGTTTGATTCTGTAGAAAATAAGAAAGTAGGACGCTCTTTAATATGATGTAGAATTTTCGCGCTACTATCAATCATATACAGTTGTTGAGCGTTAATTGATTGAGTCCCAAAAGCCTGAAATTCCTTCGTCCACTTCTGGGGATATTCAACGGTATTAGGGTCAATTTGAGCGCAAATAACAGAAAAATTACTTTCAATAATAGCGTCGGCGTGTGTAAGTTGTCCGGTTTTGAGCAGTCCAAGCTGTCTGAGCGCGTCTTTATCTTTTTTGAAGTGCAATACTCCCAGGAGTTCACCATTGAGAAATACAGCATCTCTAGTTTTAGAAGCTGAGGTTTCGATAGTCAGTTTTCGGTAATCATGATCGTTGAATGTCTTACCAGAAAAATCATAAAAGTTGATTTTATTGATTTTGAGGAGATTACCATTTGGGGACTCACCTAGCACAAAAGCTTGATCTCCAGCTTCGGAGATAGAGGTAAGTTTTAATTTGAGGGGATTACCATTTTTTAGGTAATCAACTTGTTTCAACTGTTGGACAGAATCACTGTCTAACTCACCCAGAGTCAAAGCATCAAGTTTGATTTTTACTGTTTTATCAGGAATCGGCACAGTGCCAAATTCTAAGTTGACCGGTTCGGCGTTAAAAACAAGTCCTGCATAAGAGAAGTTCTTGAGTTCGCGGATAGTAATTTCAATCGGCTCGTTTCCTGGTAGTCCAATAGTGGCCTTAGCAGTAGCAGGTTCCACGCCAATAAAATTAGCTTGCGCCTTTGTGCCAATCGGTAGCTGTCCAGTTCTTGTCTCTAACATGGCGAATTCTTTATATTCGCTGTCACTATCCTGTACAAATAACAATCTGGAAACGTGGCGTTCGTGTCCCGGTGGGTGGTGGCTAGCCCTAATTTCTATCGGGTGTTTTTCGGTGGGATTCCAGTCTCGACCCAAAAATTGATTCGCTTCATTATTGAGTGTGACTAACTTTGGTTCAGTAAATTGCAATTCATCTAAGCGAGAAATAATCTCATTGGGGAAAGCAGCGAAGGCGAAATTAGAGACTTTTTTAGCGATCGCCTGGGGGTTTGCGTTTTCTTTTCTTGCAACTTCGAGTTCATCCTGGCGGGATGCACAGATGTTCCAAGCGGCGGCGGCGGATGCAAGTTTTTCTGACTCTGGGATCTTCGTGTAAAATGCTTCTGCCGTTTCATAAGCCTTGGCAAAAAGTAGTTTAGTTTGGCTTCTAGTAAGTTCTGGTTTTAGTTCTAAGAGTTTACCTCCCTGCATGGTCATCCCCGCCTTGAGGTTGTGGTCAGTCACAGATTGTTGGCTAACTGTCCCCAGGTTGCGGTAAGCGGGTTTTCCATCTGACCCAACCTCGTCATCTATCTGTGCAACTGCTAATAATTTATGGGGGCGTTCACTGTTTGTGAATTTAATCTCATCTAAGCGAATGTTAAGTGTCTGGGCTTTCCATATTAGGGGATGCCCGTAGCGGGTGAGGTTGGTAATTTCGAGTTGCGTTCCTGAATTCGTTTGAATAATTGCGCTAGGGCCAGACTCTGTTTCTCGCCGCCTTGAGGCACGAACCGCAGCATTGAACTTCAGATCAAATTCGTACTTGGCGGCGATCGCTGCAAATTTTTGCTGTGGTGTAAATTCTACTCCTTGGAACAAGTCTTTAAACTGGACGATGGGGCGCGATTCTAATTCTGATTGTTGGAAATATTTGTTAGTTTGATTAATTAATAATTCTACAGGGGAGTAACCAGTGGGAGTAATGCCAGAGTTTAAATAAGCTGAACGCGACTTTTTATCTTTAATATAATTAACATCACGATACAAGTAGCGGCTGTTTTCCCTGATTTTATCCATCTCAGGTTTTTTAGCACTTTTGAATAAATCAACCGCTATTTGGTTTTGATAACATCCTTCTTCAATCATGCTCCGGTACATTTGACGGTTAATGTCCATTGCTTGCTGGATAATTTCGGGAGTTCTTTGAGAATGAGCAATTTCAACAACCCCTTGCATATAAGGCTTGTATTCTTCTCGAATTAACTTTGGCTCTTTCTGGCGTTCTTGCTCAAACAGGGTTTTGTAATGGTTAGAAACTTGGTCTAGATAATTTGATTTCTGCTCAAAAGTACTGTAAGTCTTTAGTACCTCAATTTCTGATTCTAATGCCTCCAGTGCTGTCACTTGATTGTTGATTATGCCCACGCTGATGCTATCGCTCATGTGGATAGCGATTTTTTCAAAAGGGGGCTGGGTTCCATCGGTGGGATCATAAAATGATTGTTTTTTGAGCTTAACCGTGGGCGAATAGGCGTTTTGGGGAAGATTTCTTCGCTCTGCCTCTGCTGTTAAATTAGGATATAAGCTAGCTCTTGCTACACCAATGCAATCACCATCGTAGTCTCGCGCTTGGCGTTCTGATTCGGTTTCTGCTGGGTCGATAAAATCAACATCGATTCCTTGTGCTTCTAACTCCGTAATTCTGGCTTGTATGCGCTTGTGGTCTTCGTCATTAGACCTCTTGCAAAAAAGTTTTGTGGTATGATTGAGGGCTGACTAAATCCAAGAGAAATTTAGGCTTCTTTTTGAACTTCATAATTATAAATCCCAGCAATTAAATGACAGCGCAATCCAAAACGTTTCCTACGATTGCGGTAGCGCTGACTTAAAATCCGAAAAACTTTTAAACGCCGATTAACATGTTCAATCACTACTCGGCGACTCGCTAAAGCGCGGTTGGATTGCTTTTGTTCCTTGGTTAACTTACCTCCTTTAGGTTTCTTCTGAGGTAAGTGACTATTAGTGTGTAATTTAGAAATTCCTTGGTAGCCACTGTCTTCTAAGCTTTCGGTTTCGGAGTGAAAACGAACCTTACTCTCTACAAATAGTTTGTAGTCATGTTTGCGGCCAGAACCGTTTACAATACAACGAATTTCTTGGGTTGTTAGGTCAATTATCAATTGAGATTTGAGAGTATGCCGTTTTTGTTTACCACTATAAAAGCGTTTTTGCCCGTGTTTCGGACGTTCAATTTGACTCTCTGTTACATCCATCACAGCTGTTTTCGGTTTCTGTGATGAGATCAACAAGGACTTTTTTCCTCCTAAACGGAATTTTCCAGAACTGATTAATGTGCTTTCAACCCAATGTACTATCCGGCAAACCGTTGATTCTGATACTTGCCAGTCACTAGCAATGTGGAAGTAAGTCCGATATTCTCTCCAATACTGTAGGCAAACTAAAGCTTGGTCTTCCAAGCCTAGCTTGTTCGGATAACCTCGTGTTTGCTTAAAACTGGTTGTATGTTCTAATACCTTAACCATCTCATCGAAAGTACGTCGTTGTACCCCGACCAAACGTTTGAACTGCCGATTCGATAACTTTTTTGTTTGCTCGTATCGCATAAGTAGTATTGATTCAAGCGACAAAACTTTACATCATACCATAAAATATTTTTGCAAGAGGTCTATTGACTACAATTATGCCTTCTAAGGGTTCACCATCTGGAGCAAGGCGGTCTTCAACGTGTTTATTAATAGAGACACACAAACCATTAGAGTTGAGGAAAGGAGAACGAAAGTTAAGAACTTTTTCTCCAAGTTCCAGCCAAGGGGCACAAATTTCACCATTTTTGAGTTCCTTGGAAGGAATAATCATTGCTCGGTCAAAAGTAAGCGTTTTTCCAATAGCAATATCTCGCCACTCACTTTGGACAAACCGACTTAATTCTTGTTTGACCTTCTCAGTTTCTAAAAGCTGCTGATGCCCTAGTAAATCAGCTTTAATGAGTTTGTACATGAACAAGTCATCTTTGCCGGGATCATCATCCAACTCCTGATCTGCATCTAAGTCATCATTTGTCCCTAAGTTTTTAACATCTGTTTCTTGATTGATAATGTCTGATGTTTTTAATTTATTTTGGCTCAATGATTCTTTACGTTTTTCGTATCTTTCGCAATAGTAAGCAGAAACGTTTCTAGGATCATCTTGAATAGAGGCTAATCTTTGGGCTTGTACCTCTAGTGACTCGACAAAATCTTTAAGCCCGTGCGGAAAAGATGCCAATAGTTGGGAGATAGACATCTGACCTTGTTGAGATTGTGCTTTTTCAGCTAACCAAATATTTTGCTGATATAATCCTGGCTTAATCTGCGGTTTAGTAGGGCCTTTGGGTCTATCTTTATCTGTTCCCTTAAAACTGCTTATGGGAAGAATTATATCGATTTTTGGTTCATTGTTCGGGTCTGCGTACTTTATATCATCTAGGTTGTATGGTCGGAGTGTTCCTTTGCCAAAGCGGTATTTAGTAGTATCTTCTCCGTTTCCTTCCCTCCAGCCGAATCGATGCTGGATAACACGGTAGCTTTTATCTATTTGGGATTCTCTTAAGGTTAGCTTGTCGTAAAGTTGTGTTGAAATCTGCCCATAACAATCTCCAACTAATTTATATGCCAAATCATTCGATAATATCCCTCCATTTTCGCCCCTGTTATCAGTAGAATCATCTACTACCAAAATATTTAGCTTTTCGTGAATCGCATTTTTACAAGCCCCAAGAAAGATGGAACCATAAGCCCCCCGATCTTTACTGTCTGGACAAATCTTTTGAATCGTTTCTAAACATTCTTTATCTCCGTAAAGTAAGCGAGTCTTAGAAGATAGCAATAAAATCTGTCCATCTGGATGATTCTTTAATTCTTCAGCAGTGCTGTATTCATCTGAGTGTCCAAATGAAAATTCTTTGTCAGGAAAGTAAAATTCCAGTAAAGTATTACTGAGATTTTCAGTTAAAATGTTTGGTTCTTCAGTACTTACTATGCCAAATTATTAGCTATATCCGTAAAATAAGATTAAGAATTGCATTAAAATTTTGCTAACCGCATTGCAATCATTGACACATAAGGAATATTTGTTATTAGCTGTAAATACTATCAGATTATTTTTTGGAAGATTTACAGCTATGGTTCATAAAAATGATATAAAAATCCTCACAGAAATTCTTGATTTAGACGACATAAAAGTAATATCACATCGTCTTCATGAGGGGATTGGAATAATTTTACAAACTGAATCGAAAAAACTAGATGCTACTTGTCCTAAGTGTGGCACAAAAAGCCATAATTTACATCAAAATCATCGACATATTGTTAAAGACTTACCCTTTGGAGAGAAGCCAGTATTTTTAGAAATAAATAGGCGACAATTCAAATGTAGAAAATGTCAAAAGCCATTTAGTGAATATCTAGATTTTGTGAGGAAGAAAAGAACTTATACAAAACGGCTTGCACACAAAACCATACAAGAAGTTTTAGAAAATGACATACACAGCGTAGCATCAAAAGGTATCGTTACAACAGAAGAGATAGAACGTATGTTAAAAGATGCATCTGAGGATTTACCCAATTTAAAACCTTTGAATTTAAAAAGACTTGGACTTGATGAGATAGCTCTGATTAAAGGCAAGGGGAATTACTGTGCAGTATTAGTAGATTTAGATACATCTAAACTAATTGCGATTTTAAGCGGTCGCACACAAGAAATAATCAAGAAAACCCTTATGGAATGGGGCACTAAGCTGTTAGAGCAAATAAAAGAGGTAAGTATAGATTTGTGGCGAGGGTATAAAAACCTAGTGTTAGAATTAATGCCGAATGCTCAAGTAGTAGCAGATAGATTTCATGTAATGACACAGATAAATAAAGAATTAGATACACAAAGAAAAAGAGAAAAACGAAATATAGAAGATTTAATTAAGAAAGAAAAATTAGCGGCAAAAAAGATGAATACGAAGATATATTGCTCGCATTAAAAAATAGTAAATATCCCTTACTTAAGAATGAAGATAACTTAAATGAGGAACAAGCTAATAAGCTTATCCAAGTTAAAAATGTATCTCCTGTCTTAAAAGTAATGCATGAACTAAAAGAAAAGATTAGAAAAATTTTTAATAAGACAAATGATTGGTATGCGGGAGTGTTTAAACTAGGTATGTGGTTATCGAGAGCTAAAAAATATTTTCCCAATAGCAACAACACTATTATTCGTTGGTATGATGAAATTATTGCTTACTTTGATAATGGTACAAATAGTGGTATGGTTGAGGGAATTAATAATAAGCTTAAACTGATTAAACGTTCTGGCTATGGATTTAGAAATTTTGAAAACTTTAGAATTAGATGCTTATTAAATTGGCATTTTATTTATTAGTTTGGCATAACAAGTACTGAAGAGCCAAATGTTTTTACGATCATCTGTATAAATCCATTGATTGAGCCTGGGATCAAAATGTTTAATTTCCAGATTCATGGTTTTAAGAAGTTAATGAAACTTGGTTAATATCTTGAGAGGTTTGTATGTCAAGAATTAAGCGTTGGATAAATATGCATAAGAAAGAATTCAATGCAGATGGAACTTTAAAAGATGAAGCTCGGCAAGATCTTCATGCCATTCGATGCTGTTCCAAAGATAGGGAAAACTAAAACAGACAGTTTCTCTTTCCCCAAAACTTAATTATCTGCGCCGTTTAGGTTTACTCTTATTGCGCTCATACTCAGCAATAATATCCTTGGTCTGTTGTGGAAGAATCACACTTTTATTGTTAAATCGCATTTGATATACCAGATAACAGGGACTTTTGGGATCAGGACAGGAAAGATTTGTTGGCAGATTAATGATTGTTACTCCTGCAAAAGTCGCAGAAGCTAACATGGCAGAGCCAAAAAAGAAAATACCAGAGCGGCCAGAACCGAACCAACCACCGAGCCAAAAAACAAGTCCTTTGAACTGTTCAAAGCGTTTTTGACGAAGTTTTTGACGTTCTAGTTGTGCTTCGTTCCATGCCTGTATTTTTTCCAGCTTGTGGGCAGCTAATTTATTGGCTTTAGCATCGGAGGCTTTTTCGACTTGAATATCAATAGTGCGTTCTTTGGCTGCAATTTCTTGTTTTAATCGGTATTCGTTCCATTCTCTAATGCGTTGGGCGACAGCATCGGCGTGGGCGAAGAAGATGGTAAGGGTGTCGTCTCCCAAGTCACTCCAGATAACTGTAGCCTCTGCTGCTTTTTTTCGGCGATTCTCGCCATGATTCTTTCTTCTAATTGAGCGAAGAGGTTATTTTCAGAATCGCTCTGTTGTAATTTCAGTGCAACATTTTTAAGGTAAAGTGATTGAACTAACTCTGGGGCTTCTTCAGCCTGAGCAGCAGTAATTTTATCAATCAAGCTAGATAAATCTTCTCTTGCCGCTACAGCTTTTTCACTAACATTCTCAATCACTGCATCTAATTTTAATTGTTGAAAATTTTCGCTTTTACCTAGAGTTGTTAAGCTGGCTGCAACTTCTTCAAAGGATTTGTTTTGCTCTTTTATTGATTTGTAGGTTTCAAGAAAGCGTTCGCACTCATCTGGGCTATACTCATCTTGCTCAGATAGTCCGCAGACTTGGAGAATTATTAAAGCCTGAGAAAGTGCGATTTTATAGCCTCTTTCACGAGCAATAACTAGTAATTCAGTGATATCTAATGGTAATTGGCCTTTCTTCCCTTGTTTTTTCCCTCCATTCTTCGTTGACGACGAGGAATTGCCCTGAGTTTCTGACAGTGCATTGTCAACAATTGGAGATAATAGAGCCATTACTTCCTCATCATTTCTACCCTGCTCAATTAAGGTGCGACATTCACGAAACCTGTCTGCATCATTCTCGGTATATGACTCTTTTTCAGGTATCCCACTCAAGCGTAAAGTCCGGCTAATTTCTGATGGTGAAAGGTCGTTAAAAAGTTCTTGTGGTTGATACATAATCATGCACTCCTAGTTAAAAAGCTTGAAACGACATATTTGCGTTCACTGAAAAGATGCTCAGAAAGGAGCAATGCGTCAAATCAATTCAAAAAATGGTCAGTCCTAAAAAGGATTTAACCAGTCAGTTCCCGACTCCGATTCTTCTGGTACAGGAGTTCTGGCTATTTGTAATGGTTCTTTGACTGAAGTCCTGGATATTGGTAATGGTGATGATTGTATTAGTTGTAGTGGCTGTGATTGATTAGAGGCTACTGCAATCATCGGCGTTCCTTGAGGCGGGATTTCTCCCAGCAGTCCCATCAAATATGAAGAGTGGAGTTGAAGGCGGTAAAGACAAGCACGAATGTGTGGCTCTAAATCCACTGATTGATCCACAGCTTGATAAGCTAAAGGAAGCCAATAGCTGCTAATCGCAATCATCGCCATATCTTTAGCAGGATAAAGAGTATTCCTGGAATTTAGATACTTAATTACCACGGCTTCGGAACTATCAGCCTTAACTCTACTTCGTAAGCGAAACTCAACATCTGAAAACATTCTAATATTCCTCTCTTCACGAGCAAATTACTATTACGAATTACGAATTACGAAATGTAGCGTGTTGGTAACGAAACAATCCATATACATCAGTAAAACGCAAGCACAAGGCATCTTTTTTAATCGGCAGGTTAAAAGCCAAACGTACATCCTCTGATAATTCTGCTGCCCATGAAATGTCGGTATGAGGAAACAAATTTTTCAACTCCGAGCTTAAATATTCCGACGTTCCACCACCAATAATGACTTGCTCAATATGGGCAGGAATATTAATTTTGAGCCAAGTGGATACCTTTTCCCAGTATTCTTTACGAGATAAGTCAGCCACTTCAATAATTTGTGCTATCTCCTCAACCTGAAAATCAGACTTTTTGCTCCGAGCCAAAGGTTTGCAGTATCTCGGTTTCAATGTCAGGCCTGATAGATGGACAGCCTTTAACAGATCGTGTAAGTTTTGCCCTGATGTTCGGCTTTTGATTCTCTCCAGCATCCACGCCAAGCCCAATCCTTCCGTTTTTCCAGTTGAAATACCACGCTCAAAGATTACGGCTGATATATCCCGAAAACCCAGCATCACCACAGCAATGTTCACTTTATTAAAATCTGTGCCAAGTTTTTTACTTCGCGTCAATATCAGTCCCCCACCTTCGGGTAAGCACTGAAAGTTAATCAGATTTATACAAAATTGTTTCCCTCGAAAGCTAAAGCTAGACAGTGCCTTAGTTAAACCCCTCTCCAATCTTTCTCTATCTTCCCACTCTCCATAAGGCAATAGCAGTCCCAAGGATAAATCAAAGTTTGCCTTCAAAGAATCTCTAATCGCTATTGCCCCCACTGCTGCCAAAGTTTTTGGAATCGCATTCTCATACTTGAGTTCTAAAAAATTGATTCGCGCTTCAAAATACTTTTGTGCCAAAAACCCAACCGCATAATATTCTTCGTTGTACTCTATCCACGCTTCATTCTCTGGATTAAGTGATTCATTTGCCCAGACTCATATAAATCCAACGAATCTTTGGAAATCTTAATTAACTCTGGTTCCATACACAGCAATTCTGACTTGTACGAAATCTCCGAGAGAACACGATAAACCATCTTCGTCATTGAAGTTCCCGGATCAAGACTCAACATTAAATCCACAAGAAAAATTCTCCCTGTTTTTGACCCTTTTTTTGTCTATCTAATTGATAATTACTCTCAACTTGAACCGCCCAAACCGTGATTTTTTCCACATTTACAAAGAAAGATTACAGTTTTGGCAATACTCTTTGACTTTCCATGAATTCGTGCATCTGATAGAAAATCTCCACAAAATCCCTCAATTCCCAATAATCACCAATTACATTCAACATCTCCCAATATCTAAAACAATATCTCCCAAATCTCTAATTCATTTCTTACCTTTTCAACTATTCAACATCATCTAGTCACAAAATTCTCATTAGCTTAATATTTTCCAACAATTCCTAAGACTTCCCAAGACTTCCTAGCACTTCCTGATACTTCCCAATTTTTCTCTCAAGGATTCTCCCAATTATCTAGTAATTAGCTTCAAGAACCACAACCCCTGTAATCCATCTTTTTCTGACGCACAGTACGCCATATTTGGCGGAAAGAATGCTCTAGTTTTTGCTATATTAAATGACAGGAGAGTTTGGGAAATAAAATTTCGTTTTGGTCAAAGATCTCACGAAAAAATTTTCATTCGTCATCAAGCACTACGAAAGTTTAATGACGGGGATTGATTTTGACTTCAATACCTTATTGCCAGAGGTGGTCTATTTTTACAATAAGGAAAATAATCAACTTTCTTGACGAGTAGGTCATTACTAACAGATGGAATAGAACAAGGATTAACTTTTTGCCAGCCCCCTAGCAGAGGTGAGCCATGCTAACAACCTTTAACGTGTCCTCAGAGATGGCGGTGAACATCGCTTCATCAAGAATTACCTATACAAGGAAAGTCGGCTTTGGGTGGTCAAGGTGCTGAAAAATTGGGGTTGTCAGGGGCGGTCGTTGTAGAAGACGCTTTAAAGAAAGTATCATTGAGGGGCTTACGCCCCGATGGTCGTGAGGTATTGAGTGCCAGAGCAGTCAAAGAAAAGGGGAAAGGAGAACGCAGAGCCACATTAAACTGTACATTTTCAACGCCCAAAAGTGTAAACTTGGTAGCATTGTTGGTGGGGATACTCGTTTGATTGATGCTCACCATCAGGCGCTAAAAGGAACTCTGGAGCTAATAGAGCAGCGTTATGCCTATACCAGAGTGACAGATAATAGCAACAGACATAGGAAGTTAAGACTGGTAACTTGGTCGTCGCGCAGTTAACAAATCACATCGAAAGTCGGGATTTCAGACCCACATCTGCACACCCATTGTTTGCTAATCTGAACATGACCCAAACTCCAGATGGTAGGTGGTTGAGTTTGGGCAATAATGAAAATATTCGACTATAAGAAATTCTTGAGGATGGCGTATCTAAAGTTATCTGGCGCGTGAAGTCCGCAAACTTGGGTATGAAATAGAATTTCGTTTACATGGGCAGTTTGATATAAAGAGGTTTAAATTCGAGGATTTAGAAGCATTTTCTAAGCGGCGACAGCAAATCATCTCGCCTCATCTGGTGCTAATTCGATTGTTTGAACGTGAAAAAATTTGGGATGATACCCGCCAGCGCAAGCGGAAACTACAGAATCAGAATTAGTTGCAGTGTGGAAAGAAGAAGCTGCGGCGATTGGTATCACGTTTGTCAAGCCAGGAGAACCAAGAAAAGAACAGGCTCCTCATTGTGGTTGAGCAAAAAAGTCTGATTGATGCGTTAGATGATGCGATCGCACATTGCAGTGAAGGAAATGTCGCTTTTAGACAAGAGGATTTAAGAAAAATTCATCCTAAGTCACGTTTAGCTACGGATGTAAGCGATTGCACCCCTGATTAGGAACACCAGGAGTTAATCGGCTTGCCAGGTTTAACTCATCAATTTACAACGATGACAGCAGTCCGGCGGGAGTTGGCGACAATAGAGTTAATGCAGCAGACACAAGGCAACGTTAACCCAATTTCGCACCGGAGTAGTTGAAAGCCTTTTGGAGAATACTTTACTGAACAAGGGCAACGGGAAGGCCGGTAGAATTAGCTGCAACTACATCCTGACCAATTCATTGCATGGCAGGGAGTAGCTGGTGCTGAGGCCCCCTTTGCTCTTAAAGAACTCAAAGCGATCGCAGGGATACTTAAGCTACAGTATTATTGGCTTCGCCCCTAGTTCCTCTGCTGCTAAGGTTTTGAGCGAGTTAAAAATTCAGTCTGAGACTGTTGCTCGATTACTGGTTTTCGGAACCACCACCACAGATTGAACCAAATCAAATCTGGATTGTGGACGAAAATAGTTTGCAAACTCAGTGCTAAGGATGCCCATGCGCTCCTACAAAGAGCAACCTTACTTAAAGCTAGGGTGATTTTAGTTGGTGACACTCGGCAGTTGTCAGCAGTATCGCTTGACTAATCCATTCAAATCCTTGCAACAGGCAGGAATCGAAACCGCACACCTCAATGAATCGTTGCGCCAAAAGACCCTCCAACTAAAATTAGCAGTAGATTTAATTGCTGATGGCAGGATTGAAGCTGGTTTTGAACGACTAGAAGCCAACAGTTTCCATACTTCAGAAGTAGATAGTTTTCCAAAATAAGTGAATCGCCAATGATTATATAGTAGGGACACCAGAGCGGCGACTCAAAACTCTTGTGTTAGCTGGAACAAATACAGAAAGACTTGCCCTTACCCAAGCGATTCGCTCGAAGCAAGGGTGAAGGAACTGGGAGAAACTGCAACCATCACCCAGTACGGAAACCAAAATCTGACAAAAGTACAGATGCAGTTTGCCTAACTGAAATTGGTGGGTAGCGATCATGCCCACAGGGATTACAAACGCCGGGGGCTGGATAAGAGCAAATTATGAAGTGGTAGGTCGAACTACTGATAAGTTGACCCTTATAAGTGATGAACGTCAGATTTTGCAGGTAGACACGGCTTTTGAAAGCAGTTTATCAAGTCACCAGATTGAAATTGCTGTGGAAGCGATCGCTTGCAATGGAAGAAAAACGATCGGCAAATGGGACGACGCAACGGGCGAGGAATTTACCAACAACCATCGACCTAGAAATATCGTCAGGATTAAATATGCTGATGAGCGTACTGGTCACATTAGGTTTGGCTGGGCGCAAAAACTTGGGCTATGTGCCCTTGTAGAAGTACAACATATAGTAGTCAGGGAAAACTGCGGATCGGGTGTTAATTTCGGCAGATTTCACTATTGGACAGGAAAAGTTTTAGCATGTTGCTACCAGCCGTGCAAGGCATGAATTAAAGATTTACACCAAGGAAATCAACGCGATTGGTAGAGTTGGCGCAACAGTCGAAAGCCAAAGAGAATACTTTGGAATTGCAAGCAAAGCAAATTCAGAAATCGACGATTGAGCAGCACCAAACAATAACTATAAATATCTGCTTTTAAACCAATCAGCATTAGGATTGACAGAAAGAATTTTCTCAATTCCTAATCAACAACTTCTTAAAATTCCAAGACTACATTCAATGGACTTTGAAACAGCCTTGACTCAAGAGTTAAAACCTCATGCAGGAAAAGGAGTTACTTTATCAATCTTTGATTATGTTGAGCAATCAGTTATCGAGTCTGCTTTAAAACTGCCAGCAAAAAAAGAAGCTAACAAAACAACTTTCCTCAATCAACTAAACTAATCTTGTTGCTGCTAAAAAGTACATTCAATGACTTTGAAACAGCCTTGACTCAAGAGTTAAAATCTCATGCAGAAAAAGGAGCTACTTTATCAATCTCTGATTATATTGAGCAATCAGTTAATGAGTCTGTTTTTAAACCAAGCAGTATTAGGGTTAACAAAACAACCTTTCTCAATCTCATCAACAACTTGTTACTGCTAAAAATACATTGCAGTGATTTTGTTTTAAGCTCTTGAATCAAGAGTTATAATCTCATGCAGAGAAGAAAGCTCATTCTTGTCAATTCTCTTGATTATATTGAGCAATCATCTGTCGAGCTTGCATTAACCCAAAACAATATTAAGCTCAACAGAGCAACTTAAATGATCTCATCAGCGAAGCTAGTTGAAGCTCAAAAATGAAATGAATGACTCTGATGAAGTGTTACTTATTGAGTTACAATTCTATGAATAAACAGTTATTCTGTCAATCTCTGATTATGTTTGATAATCAGCTATTGAGTCTGCTTTAAACCAAGGTATTAGGCCAACAGAACAACTTTCCTCAATCTCATCAACAAAGATGACTAAATCTTGTGTGAAGCCAAATTTGATGACATTAACAGAAACGTTCTTTACATCCTTTTAGGCTCTAGCCCATGAACAGCTTTCATCTACTTTAGGGAGATTCTTTTAAAGTTAAATAGAAAGCCAATTGGATTTTTGATTTGAGACGATGAGTTAACTTTAAGAACTCCTTGTAGAAAGAACAGAATCTCTCAACTACTCTTTGACTCATGACGAGGCTCCTTCAAAGTCGAAAAATTTCCGATTCTGATGTTGCCGGAAATCGAGGCGTAAATTAGAAAGGTGGACTATTTCGTGGGATTAGCCCAGAAAACTGCTCAAACTTTGGTCAATTGCTTTTGCAGTGAGACTTTATCGATATTAGATAACAAGCGAAAAGCTTTACACTGTTCCCGGACTAACTCAATATCGGATTGATGGTATTACCAAAGCTTAGTCAAAGAGTAAAGAATCCGAACTTGGGAGTGATTGCCCAACTTTTGGCTGTGGGAACTTCATTGAAGTTAGCTTTGAAAATTTGTGACTATTACGGACACAAAACTGCAAATGTACTTCAGAACAGCCCTTACAGATTAATTGATGATATTGATGGCATCGGATTTAAGACTGCTGATGAGCTAGCAATATCTGTAAATATCCCACAATACAGCGATACCCGTTATATCTCAGCTTTGAAATAAATGGTTTAAAATCCGGCTTGCGTGAAGGGGAATTGTTTTTACCCGTTTGAGCAATTAGTAAGTATTGCCATGACCTGCTTTCTTCACCACAGCATACGCCCGATGTTCTAATTTTCAATACAATAGTTCACAAATTGGTCGCACCTGAGAGACTTTAGTTTCGGGTGATGTTGGTAATAGCGTTTATCTCAAAGCTGCTTATCAGGCTGAACTTTCTGTGACTTTGAAAGATTCTTGCTCTCCTTGAGCAGCCGACTCACCCACTGAACATTTTAGAACACTGGACAGCTGATTTCACAAAAGCTGACCATAGCCAACTTTCACGTTGAAATAATGACCGACAAATCAGCGCGCCCTTTGATGAGTGTGGCCCCCCCCCATCCAATTAACGTGTGCCTAATTTTGGCCTGGTCGAGGAAAACTTATGTACTAAAGCCTTGGTTGAATGGTTCATCCATACTGATAAAGCGATTGCACTTGCCGCTCCAACAGGGAAAGCTGCAAACCGGATGAAAGATACTTTACAGGCATTGAAGCAACTTCTATTCACCAAGTTTATTGCAAATGGCAAGAAACAATGCAGTTTTTCTTCATAACGAGGATAATCTTCTAAATCTTGATTGTCTAATCGTTGATGAATTTTCAATGGTTGATATATTTCTGTTCAATTCGCTACTCAAAGCCTTGCCCAAAAAAACCAGAATTGTCCTGGTAAGGAACTTTGATCAATTGCCCAATATTGGCGCAGGAATGGTCTTGCGAGATTTAATTGTTTTCTGAACTCGTGCCAACAACACTTTCTTACAGACGATTTATCGCCCAGCAGCACGAAAGCCCGATTATTTATGCTGCTAATGATGTCAATTCTGGCATAGTCCCCACACTGCACAATTTTAATCAAGTTTCTGATTGGATGGATGTCGGTGACTTCTTCTGTGATTCAAAGACTCGCCCCAAGCGACCTCCCAAGCCATCGTTGAGTTGGTTGCAAGCTATTGGCTGAATCAGGTGTTGATTTCAAACAATCAACAACTAATAATCTTAGCGCCCCCAAAAAACAAGAGAGACTGTAGAGTTCACAATCTCAATCAGCTTCACTTGCTATCATATTTAATCCAAAACTTTGAAAATCAACCACAAGTTGTCTCAGTTTCTAAAAGCTGCTGATGCCCTAGTAAATCAGTTTTTAATGAGTTTGTACATGAACAAGTCATCTTTGCCGATCGTCATCCAACTCCTGGATCTGCATCTAAGTCATCATTTGTCCCTAAGTTTTTAACATCTGTTTCTTGATTGATAATGTCTGATGTTTTTAATTTATTTTGGCTCAATGATTCTTTACGTTTTTCGTATCTTTCGCAATAGTAAGCAGAAACGTTTCTAGGATCATCTTGAATAGAGGCTAATCTTTGGGCTTGTACCTCTAGTGACTCGACAAAATCTTTTAAGCCCGTGCGGAAAAGATGCCAATAGTTGGGAGATAGACATCTGACCTTGTTGAGATTGTGCTTTTTCAGCTAACCAAATATTTTGCTGATATAATCCTGGCTTAATCTGCGGTTTAGTAGGTTTCCTTTGGGTCTATCTTTATCTGTTCCCTTAAAACTGCTTATGGGAAGAATTATATCGATTTTTGGTTCATTGTTCGGGTCTGCGTACTTTATATCATCTAGGTTGTATGGTCGGAGTGTTCCTTTGCCAAAGCGGTATTTAGTAGTATCTTCTCCGTTTCCTTCCCTCCAGCCGAATCGATGCTGGATAACACGGTAGCTTTTATCTATTTGGGATTCTCTTAAGGTTAGCTTGTCGTAAAGTTGTGTTGAAATCTGCCCATAACAATCTCCAACTAATTTATATGCCAAATCATTCGATAATATCCCTCCATTTTCGCCCCTGTTATCAGTAGAATCATCTACTACCAAAATATTTAGCTTTTCGTGAATCGCATTTTTACAAGCCCCAAGAAAGATGGAACCATAAGCCCCCCGATCTTTACTGTCTGGACAAATCTTTTGAATCGTTTCTAAACATTCTTTATCTCCGTAAAGTAAGCGAGTCTTAGAAGATAGCAATAAAATCTGTCCATCTGGATGATTCTTTAATTCTTCAGCAGTGCTGTATTCATCTGAGTGTCCAAATGAAAATTCTTTGTCAGGAAAGTAAAATTCCAGTAAAGTATTACTGAGATTTTCAGTTAAAATGTTTTTACGATCATCTGTATAAATCCATTGATTGAGCCTGGGATCAAAATGTTTAATTTCCAGATTCATGGTTTTAAGAAGTTAATGAAACTTGGTTAATATCTTGAGAGGGTTTGTATGTCAAGAATTAAGCACAAATTTTCAACTCCGGAGCTTAAATATTCCGACGTTCCACCACCAATAATGACTTGCTCAATATGGGCAGGAATATTAATTTTGAGCCAAGGGCGATACCTTTTCCCAGTATTCTTTACGAGATAAGTCAGCCACTTCAATAATTTCAGCTATCTCCTCAACCTGAAAAATCAGACTTTTTGCTCCGAGCCAAAGGTTTGCAGTATCTCGGTTTCAATGTCGGCCTGATAGATGGACAGCCTTTAACAGATCGTGTAAGTTTTGCCCTGATGTTCGGCTTTTGATTCTCTCCAGCATCCACGCCAAGCCCAATCCTTCCGTTTTTCCAGTTGAAATACCACGCTCAAAGATTACGGCTGATATATCCCGAAACCCAGCATCACCACAGCAATGTTCACTTTATTAAAATCTGTGCCAAGTTTTTTACTTCGCGTCAATATCAGTCCCCCACCTTCGGGTAAGCACTGAAAGTTAATCAGATTTATACAAAATTGTTTCCCTCGAAAGCTAAAGCTAGACAGTGCCTTAGTTAAACCCCTCTCCAATCTTTCTCTATCTTCCCACTCTCCATAAGGCAATAGCAGTCCCAAGGATAAATCAAAGTTTGCCTTCAAAGAATCTCTAATCGCTATTGCCCCCACTGCTGCCAAAGTTTTTGGAATCGCATTCTCATACTTGAGTTCTAAAAAATTGATTCGCGCTTCAAAATACTTTTGTGCCAAAAACCCAACCGCATAATATTCTTCGTTGTACTCTATCCACGCTTCATTCTCTGGATTAAATGATTCATTTGCCCAGACTCATATAAATCCAACGAATCTTTGGAAATCTTAATTAACTCTGGTTCCATACACAGCAATTCTGACTTGTACGAAATCTCCGAGAGAACACGATAAACCATCTTCGTCATTGAAGTTCCCGGATCAAGACTCAACATTAAATCCACAAGAAAAATTCTCCTGTTTTTGACCCTTTTTTTGTCTATCTAATTGATAATTACTCTCAACTTGAACCGCCCAAACCGTGATTTTTTCCACATTTACAAAGAAAGATTACAGTTTTGGCAATACTCTTTGACTTTCCATGAATTCGTGCATCTGATAGAAAATCTCCACAAAATCCCTCAATTCCCAATAATCACCAATTACATTCAACATCTCCCAATATCTAAACAATATCTCCCAAATCTCTAATTCATTTCTTACCTTTTCAACTATTCAACATCATCTAGTCACAAAATTCTCATTAGCTTAATATTTTCCAACAATTCCTAAGACTTCCCAAGACTTCCTAGCACTTCCTGATACTTCCCAATTTTCTCAAGGATTCTCCCAATTATCTAGTAATTAGCTTCAAGAACCACAACCCCTGTAATCCATCTTTTCTGACGCACAGTACGCCATATTTGGCGGAAAGAATGCTCTAGTTTTTGCTATATTAAATGACAGGAGAGTTTGGGAAATAAAATTTTGTTTTGGTCAAAGTCTCACGAAAAATTTTCATTCGTCATCAAGCACTACGAAGTTTAATGACGGGGATTGATTTTGACTTCAATACTTATTGCAAGGGTGATTATCTTGCAATAAGAGAAAATAATCAGAATTTCTTGACGAGAGTAGGTCGTACTAACAGATGGAATAGAACAAGGATTAACTTTTGTAACCCCCATAGCAGAGGTGAGCCATGCTAACAGCTGCTAACGTGTCCTCAGAGATGGCGGTGAACTACTTCATCAAGAATTACTATCACCAAGGAAAGTCGCTTTGGAGTGGTCAAGGTGCTGAAAAATTGGGGTTGTCAGGGGCAGTCGATGACGAAGACGCTTTTAAAAATATCATTGAGGGGCTTACGCCTGATGGTCGTGAGGTATTGAATGCCAGAGTAGTCAAAGAAAAGGGGAAAGGAGAACGCAGAGCCGCATTAGACTGTACATTTTCAGCGCCCAAAAGTGTAAGCTTGATGGCATTGGTAGGTGGGGATACTCGTTTGATTGATGCTCACCATCAGGCGCTAAAAGGAACTCTGGAGCTAATAGAGCAGCGTTATGCCTATACCAGAGTGACAGATAATAGCGGCAGACATAGAGTTAAGACTGGTAACTTGGTCGTCGCGCAGTTCGATCACATCGAAAGTCGGGATTTAGACCCACATCTGCACACCCATTGTTTGCTGATGAACATGACCCAAACTCCAGATGGTAGGTGGTTGAGTTTGGGCAATAATGAAATATTCGCCAATAAGAAATTCTTGGGGATGGCGTATCAAAGTTATCTGGCGCGTGAAGTCCTCAAACTTGGGTATGAAATAGAATTTCGTTTACATGGGCAGTTTGATATAAAAGGGTTTAAATTCGAGGATTTAGAGGCATTTTCTAAGCGGCGACAGCAAATCATCGCCTCATCTGGTGCTAATTCGACTTGTAAATGAACGTGAAAAAATTTGGGATGATACCCGCCAGCGCAAGCAGAAACTACCAGAATCAGAATTAGTTGCATTGTGGAAAGAAGAAGCTGCGGCGTTAGGTATCACGTTTGTCAAGCCAGGAGAACCAAGAAAAGAACAGGCTCCTCTTGTGGTTGAGCAAAAAAGTCTGATTGATGCGTTAGATGATGCGATCGCACATTGCAGTGAGAGAAATGTCGCTTTTAGACAAGAGGATTTAGAAAAATTCATCCTAGAATCACGTTTAGCTACGGATGTAAAAGCGATTGCACCCCTGATTAGAGAACACCAGGAGTTAATCGGCTTGCCAGGTTTAACTCATCAATTTACAACGATGACAGCAGTCCGGCGGGAGTTGGCGACAATAGAGTTAATGCAGCAGACACAAGGCAACGTTAACCCAATTTCGCACCCGGAAGTAGTTGAAAGCCTTTTGGAGAATACTTTACTGAACAAAGGGCAACGGGAAGCGGTAGAATTAGCTGCAACTACATCTGACCAATTCATTGCATGGCAGGGAGTAGCTGGTGCTGGGAAAACTTTTGCTCTTAAAGAACTCAAAGCGATCGCAAGGGATGCCGGCTACAGTATTATTGGCTTCGCCCCTAGTTCCTCTGCTGCTAAGGTTTTGAGCGAAGAGTTAAAAATTCAGTCTGAGACTGTTGCTCGATTACTGGTTTCGGAACCACCACCACAGATTGAACCAAATCAAATCTGGATTGTGGACGAAGCGGGTTTACTCAGTGCTAAGGATGCCCATGCACTCCTACAAAGAGCAACCTTACTTAAAGCTAGGGTGATTTTAGTTGGTGACACTCGGCAGTTGTCAGCAGTATCAGCAGGTAATCCATTCAAATCCTTGCAACAGGCAGGAATCAAAACCGCACACCTCAATGAATCGTTGCGCCAAAAAGACCCTCAACTAAAATTAGCAGTAGATTTAATTGCTGATGGCAGGATTGAAGCTGGTTTTGAACGACTAGAAGCCAACGGTTCCATACTTCAAGTAGATAGTTTTTCCAAAATAGAGCAGATCGCCAATGATTATATAGTAGGGACACCAGAGCAGCGACTCAAAACTCTTGTGTTAGCTGGAACAAATACAGAAAGACTTGCCCTTACCCAAGCGATTCGCTCGAAGCTCAAGGGTGAAGGAACTTTGGGAGAAACTGCAACCATCACCCAATTGCAAACCAAAAATCTGACAAAAGTACAGATGCGGTTTGCCCATAACTTTGAAATTGGTGATGTGATCATGCCCACACGGGATTACAAACGCCGGGGGCTGGATAAAGGCAAATTATATGAAGTGGTAGGTCGAACTACTGATAAGTTGACCCTTATAAGTGATGAACGTCAGATTTTGCAGGTAGACACGGCTTTTGAGAAAGCAGTTTATCAGAGTCACCAGATTGAAATTGCTGTGGGCGATCGCTTGCAATGGAAGAAAAACGATCGGCAAATGGGACGACGCAACGGGCAGGAATTTACTGTAACAGCCATCGACCTGAATATCGTCCAGATTAAATATGCTGATGAGCGTACTGAATGCATTAGTTTGGCACAGGCGCAAAACTTAGACTATGCCCTTGTGAGTACAACATATAGTAGTCAGGGGAAAACTGCGGATCGGGTGTTAATTTCGGCAGATTTCACTATTGGACAGGAAAGTTTTTATGTTGCTGCCAGCCGTGCAAGGCATGAATTAAAGATTTACACCGAAGATCCAACGCGATTGGTAGAGTTGGCGCAACAGTCGAAAGCCAAAGAGAATGCTTTGGAATTGCTACGAAAACAAATTCAGAAATCGACGATTGAGCAGCACCAAGCAATAACTATAAATATAAGTGCCCCTTTTGAGAAGCCAGTACTAAAACAAGAGACGACAGTATCTACTCCAAATGTCGGCCCAATTGTGAAATCAGTCGCATCTAGCCGAACAACAAGCCATGATTCATCAATAAAAGTACCGAAAGTCTTGCCCGTCTTGAAAGAGACACCAAATTATAATACTCTTGAATCGGTTTTCTCTAAGCCAGTACTGAAATCTCCTGTCCCCACAGAACCATTCTGGACACCCAATCAGACTGAAAAAATACCTAATTTTATTGAACCAAAACACTGGCAAGAGTTTGAATCAAGTGCCATTCATCCTAATATTACAGCGTTGAACTTTGAGAGTCTTCAGTTTAACTATGCAGGTGGTGAGCATGAAGCCTGGGAACGGCTCATGGTCAGCGAAAAACTGAATCGAACAAATACAGGACGGCTAACAGATGGTTTTATAAGGGCATATTCGCATCTTGATGCTGGTGGATGGTGGTGTGATGCTGGAGTTGATGCGCGAACATTTGCTAACTTAAAGCCAGGTGAGAAACCGCCGATTAAACGATGGGGATGCTACAAGCCAAATCAACCAAGACCCAAAAAAGATGAGTCTGGGCAAATAATTGAAGGGAAATTCATTAAATATGAGCATCCCCCAAAAGTTGAATTAAGTATCTTCTTGCTAGATGTCCCTGACGATATTGCCGAACGCATTTACTCCAAACACAAGGTGAACCCCAGTGATAGCGATCGCCAGTCAGGATTTTGGTACTGTGTCTGGAAACATAATATCCCCTGTGCGATCGCAGAAGGCGCAAAAAAAGCAGCCAGTCTGTTGAGTCAGGGTCACGCTGCCATTGGGCTACCTGGGATTTCGGCGGGATACCGAACTCCCAAAGATGAGTTTGGTAAAAAAATCGGTAAGTCTTACCTACATGAGGAATTAGCGGTTTTCGCCACACAAGGGAGAGTTTTCAAGTTCTGCTTTGACTACGAAACCAAGCCTGAAACTAAGCTCCATATCGAGCGAGATATTTCCGTGACTGGAAGATTATTACAAGAAGCTGGAGCAAGAGTAAAAGTCATCAACTTGCCAGGCCCAGACAAAGGTGTTGATGATTTCATCGCCGCAAGTGGGCCACTCGCTTACGAGAAATTGAGTCATCTTGCTCCAACCTTTCGGGACTGGCAACAGCAGAATCAGCATTCAAAGACTGCGGCTTTTCCACCTTTGCGTAAGCCGATACTAGAACAACGTTCTATACAACTTGAGGGAACAGGCAACAGGGAACGGGCAACAGGGAATGACAAATTGGATCTCTTACCAACACACAGGGAAGAGGAAATAGAAAAAACTGTTGCCTGTTCCCCATTGCCTGTTCCCTATCTTTTACAAAATAAACCACAGGTACAAACCCATGACTTTAACCAACGACAACAACCTAACACAGATACATTTGCTAACCGAGAAGATAGAGCAATTGACCCAGAAAATCGAGTTCTTAGAAACCAGCCAAGCCGAGAACCTAATCGAAATGAGCGCGAATCAGTCGAACTTCTTGCAGCAATTAACCGAGATGCTGAACTCGAAAAAGTCTTCGAGCATGGAGACGATATTGCAGGAATTAACCAAAGCTCTACAGATGATGGGCTTCGAGGTCAACGAACAGAGAAACTCTCAAGACAAGTTAACGGACAAAATTCAACAATTTTTAATAGAGAAGCAAGTTATGTCCATTCTTCACAACCAGCCACCAGACAACTCTTAAATACAATCTCCGATTATGTTGAGCAATCAGCTATTGAGTCTGCTTTAACCCAAACAGTATTAGGGCTAACAGAACAACTTTCTCAATCTCATCAACAACTTGTCATTGCTAAAAGTACATTCAATGAGTTTGAAACAGCATTGACGGCTGAGTTGCAATCTTATGCAGAAAATAAAGCTATTCTGTCAATCTCTGATTATGTTGAGCAATCAGCTATCGAGTCTGCTTTAACCCAAGCAGTATTAGGATTGACAGAACAACTTTCTCAATCTCATCAACAAGTTGTTAATGCTAAAAGTACATTCAATGAGTTTGAAACAGCATTGACGGCTGAGTTGCAATCCCATGCAGAAAAGAGAGCTATTTTGTCAATCTCTGATTATGTTGAGCAATCAGCTATCGAGTCTGCTTTAACCCAAGCAGTATTAGGATTGACAGAACAACTTTCTCAATCTCATCAACAAGTTGTTAATGCTAAAAGTACATTCAATGAGTTTGAAACAGCATTGACGGCTGAGTTGCAATCCCATGCAGAAAAGAGAGCTATTTTGTCAATCTCTGATTATGTTGAGCAATCAGCTATCGAGTCTGCTTTAACCCAAGCAGTATTAGGATTGACAGAACAACTTTCTCAATCTCATCAACAAGTTGTTAATGCTAAAAGTACATTCAATGAGTTTGAAACAGCATTGACGGCTGAGTTGCAATCCCATGCAGAAAAGAGAGCTATTTTGTCAATTTTTGATTATATTGAGCAATCAAGTATTGAATCTACTTTAGCCCAAACAGTATTAGGATTAACAGAACAACTTTCTCGATCTCATCAGCAGTTAGTTGAATATCAAACTGCATTTAATGACTTTGAGGAAGTATTGACAGCTGAGTTGCAATCCCATGCAGAAAAGAGGGCTATTTTATCAATCTCTGATTATATTGAGCAATCAGCTATCGAGTCTGCTTTAAACCAAGCAGTATTAGGGTTAACAAAACAACTTTCTCAATCTCATCAACAACTTGTTACTGCTAAAAATACATTCAGTGATTTTGAAACAGCCTTGACTCAAGAGTTACAATCTCATGCAGAGAAGAAAGCCATTCTGTCAATCTCTGATTATATTGAGCAATCATCTGTCGAGTCTGCTTTAACCCAAACAATATTAAGCTTAACAGAGCAACTTTCTCGATCTCATCAGCAGTTAGTTGAAGCTCAAACTGTATTTAATGACTTTGATGAAGCGGTTACGGCTGAATTGCAATCTCATGCACAAAACAAAGCCATTCTGTCAATCTCTGATTATGTTGAGCAATCAGCTATTGAGTCTGCTTTAAACCAAGCAGTATTAGGATTGACAGAACAACTTTCTCAATCTCATCAACAACTTGTCATTGCTAAAAGTACATTCAATGAGTTTGAAATAGCATTGACGGCTGAGTTGCAATCTCATGCACAAAACAAAGCCATTCTGTCAATCTCTGATTATGTTGAGCAATCAGCTATCGAGTCTGCTTTAAACCAAGCAGTATTAGGATTGACAGAGCAACTTTCTCAATCTCATCAACAACTTGTTGCTGCTAAAAGTACATTCAATGAGTTTGAAATAGCATTGACGGCTGAGTTGCAATCTCATGCACAAAACAAAGCCATTCTGTCAATCTCTGATTATATTGAACAATCAGCTATCGAGTCTGCTTTGACCCAAACAATATTAGGATTAACAGAACAACTTTCTCAGTCTCATCAACAACTTGTTACTGCTAAAAGTACATTCAATGACTTTGAAACAGCATTGACAACTGAGTTGCAATTTCATGTAGAGAAGAGAGCTATTTTATCCACCTCTAACTCTGTTGAGCAATCAGCTACTGAGTCAACCTTAGCTAAAATATTACTAGCAGAATTAAAGTTGCATCTCAAACAGATGATTCAGGGTTTAGATATTGAAAGATTGGCTGCTTTAGTTATGGAAGTAGGAAAATATGTCAAAGGTGAAAAGGTAACAGGAGCAAAGGTCAGCGAGTTATTTACAAGTGTTACAACTGATGCCAAAGCTTTGACTTTTGAGCAAAAAATGAACATCGTTAGGCAACTCATTAAAGATGACAAACCATCGATTATGAAAAGATTGGGAATCAACTCGCCATCGCCAAATGACAACGAGGAGCATCTACGGTTCCGGCGCTAACTTATCAGTTATCAATTATCAGGTATCAGGTATCAGATATTTCCATCAATTCATTGATAGGTTAGTTGTTCACTATTCACTGTTCACTGTTCACTGATTTAACTGGTATTGTTATCCCTATTATCTTCAACTGCTCACCTAAAACAAAATTTACCAGTTTCTGACCGCTCACTAAGATTATTTTGTCGGAGCGACGAATCAACTGTTTTGATAACTGTCCAGTTATGCCAGTATGCACGAAGAATCCACCACTAGCTCTTTCACTTTTAATACAGGACAGGAAATCTTTGATGTGTTCTGGGCTAATGTAATCAGCGTAACGTTTAACCTGGATTACATAGAGATTTCCTAAAATCAACACGCGACCATCTATCCCGCCGTCACCGGTGTACCGAAAGTTGCGTTGGATTTGCCAGCCCTGTTCAAAGCAGCAAGTGAGTACCAATTCCTCAAAAACGTAGGGTGATATCCTACGCAGTGTGGCGATTACTACTGGCAATTTGGCTAATTGAGTTCTGCTACGAAGCTCAAGTAATACTTGACTAGCGTACTCAATATTATTCAAGTGTTTCTTAAGATTTTTAGGTAATCTAACCCTTCGTGTTCGCGCTGGGCTTGGTAGTAATTGCTTCTTAAAATTTTTAGCTAAGAAAGCCTTTTGGATTGGTACTGAGCTTTGTCGTACAGGCTTGTTAAAGTTTTTAGCTAAGAAAGTCTTTTGCGTTGGTGCTGGGCTTTGTCGTACAAAATTTTGAGATAAAATGTCAGACGATTTTGTACTCTTAGGTAGTAATGGCGATTGCTTAAAACTTTGGGAACGATACTTTGACTTTGGCATTGAAGGTGGAAATAATACAAACAGCCAAGCTAGAAAAATTATTCCACCCAGTGCAAACAACAAACCAATGATTAGGATTAGTATCATTTTTACGCTCCCCTTTGATCATGGAACACCCGGATTTCTCACCACACCCCTCAAAGTCTGCGGTTATGCTCTTGAGCAGGTTCGCTAGTAGGAGAGTTCAATGTGCCAAGTTCAATCCCCTCTGCCCAATATTCCCTCAAGCTTGTGAGAAATGCGGGCTTACCTGTGCATACTTCTAAATTGTGATTCTTGTTGAGAATCCTGCTGAATTTGATGATGCATATCAACAACAGATTGAACCTTATCAAGTGCCTGTAACTGTTGGTCACTTACGTTAGGCGATAAAAGTCCATCAGTGAGAACAGCCTCGCCGTTTTTGGCACGAACGATTACATTATCGCCAAGGCGTTCAAAATCAAAATTTGTACTTTTAAAACTCTTGGAACCATCAGGGTTATCTTTGCCCAAGATATTCAGCAGTGCTTTAACACTTTGCTCGATAGCTTGACCTTTAACATCATCAACAGCATCTCGTAGTTCAGTTCGAGTATTGTCAATAGCTGACTTAACACCCATAAGGCTTTGCTCAACAGTGTTTTTAACACCATCTGCTTGTGTACGTAACTCTTGAGTTAAGTTACCAACTTGTTGATTGAGTTCATTTCTTACACTGTCAGTCTGATATTTCACTTCATTCTTGAAGCTAGTAATTTGTTCATTAATTTGAGATTTGAGTAAAGCAATTTCGTTTCTGAGCTTGGTAACTTCAGGTGTTAGCGCATCTTTAACCCGCTCAAAAACATTCTTAGCAGTTTGTTTTACCTTGTTCTCAACCGTACCTACCCAATTTTGAAGAACCGTATTTTGAACTTGTGGTAAAGAACGTTCATTCACCTGGGACAACACTTTTTGGGTATTTTCAATCAACTGCTGTTGTTTCTCCAAAGATTTACCCATTTCGGCAACTTGGTCAATTAACTTTGACAGCGATTCGGGCGTTTGTTGCGTCTCTTTGATACTGTCAACAAGCTTTTGCTGTGCTTGAAGTTTACTTTGTAAAACTTTCACTTGTTTTTGCAAAGCTTCTACACTGTAAATTCGCTCCTTCGTTACAACTTTATTTGGCTGTGACGGGGGAGCTAAACCTAATAAATCATTGGTTATCCGTCCATTTTGAACGCGAAAAACTTCCGATTTACCAATCTTTATCGAGATAGTACCTTGAGAATTTTTGGGGTCAGTTATCGCTAGGTTAATATTCTCTAGTTGTTCGGAAGTCAATAAATTTTTAGATGGTGATTGTCCGACAAGTCCTTTATATACCTGCTGACCACCAGCATAAATACTTATATCGTTGCTAGTCGGTATTTCTTTTGATTTTGCTTTTTGCTGAATATTTTTAAGTAGGGCTTCTAGAATATCCAAGTAGTCACGTTTAATTTCTTTGGCATCTCCATCATCAATCATGATTTGATTCCTTTAGTAAAACTTGAATTAACTCCGAAGGATTGACAGTTACTTTGGGGAGAATTATTCCGCCCAAATGATTGATTATTACCCTTCCTTCAATTTCGATATAAGCAAACTTGCCATCAATGATTACTTGGACAGTTGAGGTATTAATTTCTGGATTAGCAGGTGTATAGTCAGTGAGAACTCCGTCTAAAATACACAAGCTAGCCTTTTCACCCGCATCGCTATAAATTTCAACATATTGAGGAACATAATTAATCTCAAAAGGCTCATCGTCCCAAGCATCGACAACATTTACAATCTCACATGGATATTTATCTGCTAAAGCTGCTATCTGAGGTGGAAGTTTTGCAATTTCTCGTCTGTCATAATCATTAAGTGAGTAAAAATCGCGTGACGACATGGTATTTGTCCTGAATGTTTGTGATGACCATTTAATAAAATTCAAAATTCAAAATTCTCTTAGGAAGAATAAGAATAATTTTGAATTAATTAATTCGCTTGGTTCTTGCCCCCACTGAATAAAATTAAGTGGTCTACAATCAGTGGTGGGTTCAAGCCCCCACTGATAGCGCCGGCGGCAAGCGAGTCCACGTACTCCTACGGAGAAGCAAGCTACGCGCAGCGTCTCGTAGAGAGCGTCTTGTCTTTAATTTTGAATTAATAATTTTGAATTTTGAATTCCCCGTTCGCGTAGCGTCTCCAAGAGTTGGGGTTGACTATTAAGGGCAGGAAATTTCACTTTAAATCAGACTTGCATATTCTGATAGCTGCTCTTGAGTTTCTATCAAAGGCAACAATTTTAATGCCTCTGCTCGACGAATTCTCATTTCTTCATCTGCTGGAGTTAAGAGAGTAGACTTTTTAGATAAAAACTTTTGAAACTCGTACCAAGCTTTCACACTGTCAGCTTCAGATTGGATTTCATGCTGAGGAATCTTAATTGATTGCAAAATTGGCAAACTTATTTGACCACGAGAACGAAATCCGGGACTAATAATTACTGCTTTTCCTGATGGTAAAGTGTTAAATTGATTGACATCAAATAATTTTCGGGTACTGTTTTGGTCAGAATTAGAAATGCTTGCACCACCCTTGCCTCCTGATGAGCGAGAACGTTGCTTGTATTTAATTTCTTCTTCACCTAAAAACTTACTAAATCGTTCGGCGGCTACATCATCTTGGGGATTAAAGAATGCTTTGGTAGCACAACCACCAAATATTGCATTAGTTGTGTTTTCACCATAAGATTCAATCAGCATTGAGAGATTTTGTAATCCCAGTATCGATACCAATCCATCTTCCCGATTCTGATTCAGCCAATCAACCAGTGCTGGTAAATATAATGTGGGTAATTCATCAATCCCCAACACCAAAGGACAAGTACGTTTGTTAGCCACATTCCGGCTAACTAATAGATGCAGAATCGAGACAAGCAAAGGGGCAATTACATCACGCTTCTCTTTGTTCATCCCAAAAATCACCATCTGCCGTCCCTTCAAATCCAGTGGAATATTAGTTTTTCCACAGAATGCTGCTAAGGCAGAGGGAACCATAAAACGGCTGAACAATCCGCTAGCTGTACCCACAATACTAGCTGCTGTTTCTGGCGACCCTGCAACAGATACAAACTGTGCGAAAGCCTCTCTAACCATGAAGTTTAGATTTTCTGCTTGCTCAATGCGCTTAACTAACTTTGGCAATCCTAGTATCGCTTGGCACATCATGATATCTGGATACTCTGTGCCCTTTGCCAGCATAAAGACGGCTTGGACTAACTGATCGCCAGCGTTGGTAAAGAAGCTATTTCCAGAATCTTTATCACCGAGTTGGAAATTGCGATTGAGTGTAATCGCAAGCTGCCGTGCCATTTCTGAGTCTTCATTACTGCGAAGAAAGTCTATAGGGTTGGCAACTGCTGATTCTGCAAAGCCTGGGGCAAGCACAGTAACCTGATAACCGCGTTCTATCGCATACCCTGCAAGTATTGGAGCTTGCCCTTTAGATGGAGAATCAGCTGATTCCTGGGAAGCGTATTTGAAATCATATAAAGCCAGAGGTAAGCCCTGATCAATTACAGAGCGAATCAGGGGATTAATCATTGAAAATGACTTTCCACTCCCTGGGCCACCACAAACTAGGATGCCTCGCTGTGCCTCTGGAAAATAAAGGGTTGTTGAATCTTCAGGGATGCAAGTTCTACGGACACCATTAATAACCTCGCTCGTTGTATTCTTGGGAGTACCAACATATAAAGATACTCGGTTATGCAAGCGTTGCTGGATTTGTTTACACGCCAACTGACGAGCCGCTGTTTTCTCTCTTGTCCCGCCCCAGCGCGCTGTCGCTAGCTTGGCAATACCTCCCCTACTATCGATGATTTTGGCGATTACAATCACCGCGCCACAAGCGAGTACCCCTAAACCTGCGGGGGATAACAGAGCCGATTCAATACCTGGGGGAATAAATTGATTTGGCTTAACTTCTGTCTTAGGAGTCCCTGTCATCGCCCAGTGCCCACGATAACCAAATCATTCTCACTCACGGGCAACCAGGGAACTGGCCCAATGAAGTAAGGGGTGCAAGTTTTCTGCTGAAATGGCGGTCGCGCACAGATCCTAAAGAACAAACCAAAGTCGGCAGTCCCAAGGGATTCATTAACTCCAGTTAGCGCCACCTTGAATCCACTACCATAAACCAACCGCCCCGTGGGTTCCTTGCCCCCATTCACGGCGGCTAGAATTCCATAACCACCCTTGACTTGTTGGGATGAACCAGATGCCCAACGCTTACCATACAAACTACCTTCAGAACCGACAAAATCACCCATTTCTAAGTATGAGCATTCAATGCCTGGAGGACAGGCGACTGTTAAAGTGCGATCGCCTCTGACAACGCTGCCAGACACAAAGTAATCATTCCCAGCACTTGCGTCGCCCTTCTCTGCCGTACCAAGTACAACTGATGCAATTCCCACGATGCCTACATCAGAGCTAATAGGCTGAGGCATTTTATCAAAGGGCACTTGATTTAATTTAGGAATTTGATTGATATAAGCTTGCTGCCATGATTTAAATTTCCCTAATTGAGTTTTGTCCAACCCAGGAATTGAATCAAGCGAATATTTGCTTAGGTCAATCTTATCTAGTGTCAAATCTGCGGCTTGAGGATTTGAACTGATAGCCTGAGAAATAGTGCCGCCGCCATTCTTGGAGAATAGATCGGCTAATGGGGGAACTTCTGATAGGCTCAGATTGCTTAATTCAGGCATCGCCTTGACTAATGTTTTTGGCGTTTGCCATTGCATTAATCCAAAGTCTTTGAGGGTGGGTTTGGTGGTTGTGGCTGTAGTGGGCAAAGCCACCGTGTCAATGGCCTTTAGGCTCAAGGCAGACATCTTAAAGGCATCATCTGCATCCCCCAACATCACAACAGAGTCTACTTTTTGCCCTGCTGTCCACGAGCGCGAGGGGTCGTAGCCAAAAACTGAAATCAGGTTTTTAGGTATCTTTAAAAATCCTGGCTGTTGAACGGGTGGCAAAGTATCCCATGTGATTTTCGACCAGTCGGGGGCAGTCGTCTTGTGCAAGCCTTGGGAATGCTCAATTGTCGGGGTAGTTGTCGGTGTCTCTGCGATTGAGGCGGAAAGTGGAACCAGGGAGGCGAAAG
Source organism: Nostoc sp. C057 (assembly GCF_013393925.1). Taxonomy (NCBI): domain Bacteria; kingdom Bacillati; phylum Cyanobacteriota; class Cyanophyceae; order Nostocales; family Nostocaceae; genus Nostoc; species Nostoc sp. C057. The sequence continues at coordinate 194,231 of NZ_CP040289.1, forward strand.
CAGTCAGTAGAAAGAGTTTAAACTTCATGATTTTAACAACAGTAAGAGTTAATAACTAGGCTGTTACGGAAAATATCAACAATTCATTTCCCCACCTACACAAATAGATAAAATTGTCTAGTTTTTTTTACGAAGAAATTTTAACAATTCACTCACAATTGCCCCCATTCAAGTAATTGATAAAAAGTGGTTTTATCGACCTGAGAAAGTGAAATTGCCTCATCTCTAGTCTTGCCACGCCGTAACAATTTAATTGCATCTTGTACCTTGTTCCAGGTGGTAGATCCGGGTTTAACTTGACCTTTGCGCCCAGCTTCTGCCAGCCCAAAAGCGAGGGCATTAGCATCGTTCCTTTGAATCGCGCCGTCTAGCGTAGTCCCAGGATTGGGGCGGAAAACGGCAACAGGCTGAGGCAGAGGGACTTTTATTGTTTGTGGTGGCGGCGAGGGCTGGTGGACTACTGGCGGCGTTGGTTGCGGCTTTTGAACTGTTAGCGGTAGCGGCGACCTCGGACGGGTAATTGGCAAAGGTCGATCTGAGTCCGATTTAATCACCAAGCTTGTATAAGCTGGGTTGCCAGTAGCAGGGACTATCTTAAATTGATATTGTTTTTCATTGGTAAGTACTGTAATTTGAGTGCTTCCATTGCTACTAGAGGTAACAGGAAACTTGATCGGGTCAATCTGGCGAAGAAAGATTACAGTTGCTTTACCTCCCGCGCATTCAGAATCGCCGCCTGATGACGGGCATAAACCACCGTTTGAGGTAAAAGCGAAGCGACTTGGATCGCCAATCCAAACTTGCTTGATAGTTTCCCCAGTAGACATTAAATTAATAGTTAATCCATAACCTTTCCATACTTTTAATTCAATAGCGTTAGAGTTTGCATCATTCTCGTAAACCGTTCGGGCAGGTATCGCCGTTGCTTTTGCCGCGCTAGTTAAGATTAAAAATGCTGCAATAATAGTGGTTTTCTTTAACATTTTTCCATTTTTACTCTCATGTTTAAAAATCATGAGTTTTTCCTATTCCCTGTTAAGAGTTCCCTCATAACGATATTGTTTGATTAACGAATATTTGAACTGACTTACCAGCATCGATCACAAATACTTCTTCTCTACCGCTTAACTGTTGAGAACGGGCGACATTTGAGCTTTTGATATTGTCGAGAACGCTATTAAATGCACCCTCTCCAAAAGCGGCGGATAAATCTTTTTGCTCGTTGGTAGTGGAGCTAGTAGAGAAGCCATTAGAATTCGTACTAATTTGAGTTACAGGGCGATTCTGTACCTCCGCAGCCTTGGCAACTCCCGCGATGATCGCAGAAATGAAATTGTTACCCAGGTTGCTACCTTTGCGAGACTCTGCTTTCAAGAAACCACCATCCTTGGCCATTATCAAAACAGCATTTGGTGGTAGCGGTTTCTCTTGGGTATCGCCATTGGAATTAACCAATACTGAAACGCCGCGCAGTTTGGCAAAGCCCGAGCCATTGGACTCTGCTAATTGAACAACCAGATAAGCGCCTACGGGCAATACGTCGCTACCATCTGAGGCTTTTAATGGTTTTAATACTTTCACTAAGTAGTTTTGGCTACCTTCTTCACCAGCACCCCAGGCTAAAGGTGTTTCTAGTCTGCCCTCTGCGGTGCTGCCAACGAGTACGCGTTTTGCGTTGTAATCAGTGGTAGTGCTTTCGACAACCTGCATAGCTCCTCCCGCCCCTCCTTCAATTCCAGTAACTTTTGGTTCCTTGACTTCCGAATCATCGCCTGAACTACTAAAACTGCCAGCATTCGCAGCGAGAAGCCATTGCTGTGTGGGATCTAACTTTGCGATGTTCGCTTGGGGGAACGCCAAAGGAGATTGTCTAACTGGCTGGGCAATTTTTTGCTGGGGCTGTGGCTGTGGTTGCTCACTCCTAGCAGTAGGAAAAGTCTTGGGTACTGTCGGCGCTCTATCGACTGGGTAAGGCTGTTGTCTGCGCTGCACTGGTTGTATATTCGGAGTAACGGGTGCGATTGGAGCAGGGATTGAGCTATTTGTAGGCGTTATGCTCGGCTTCTGTTCCTGAATCTGCCTTAGCTGGTTATTTTGGCTAGTCAGGGCAAGCGCTGTTTTATCCTTGCCCGTCTCATTTTCCGGCTCTGGTAGGGGCGTTTGCTCGTTGGCTTTGGGTGTTTGCACTTTGTCGCTCTGAAACTTCAGCACATTCATTGAATTACCGATTAAAGCCCCAATGATTATTACAAAGAGAGAGCAAATCAGGGCAACAACGCCCATTTTTAAGAGTGGAGACTGTGAGACTGTTCGAGTGGTAACGATTTCCTCTGGTGCGGGGTTCTGTTCTGGTTGAATTGAATCATTAATCGAAGAGGTTTTAGCCCCGTTCATGGCGGCAAAATCTTGCGACTCTATCTCAATAGTTGCTGACGGTAAGGGTTCCTGATTTTGGATTTCTTCTATCTCAATAGTTGCCGACGGTAAGAGTTCCTGATTTTGGCTCATAAATCTAAATCTTGGATTTTATAAATCTCCAACCCCGCTTTGCGAACACGAAAGGCGGTTTCTTGAACATCGGATGCAAATCTAGGAATGGCAGCCGTATCAATCGCCCTGACGAATACAGTTTTATTGAAAGAGATGGGCTTACCAACTAAATTACTGCCTTGGAAAACGACAATCTCTGCAACCATATCTACTTTCCATTGCCCATCCTTAATGCGAGTCGGCTGACTGATTAGGCTAACTTTTAGGATTGATTGCGTAGACCCATTAAAGACATCGGGCGGCGTAAGATTACTTATCTCCTCAAGGAATGGTGCGCGAAAATCTTCTGACAACGCAAAACCTGAAGCCCATACACTAGTAGTAATCTTGCCTTTTGATGTTGATACCCCAGTATCCAACTTTAATTGTTTGGTGGGGTCTATCTTGTAATCATCGCTTGGCTTTGGTAGAGCATTCCAACTCAAAAGCCCGGTCATTGTTTGCCCGATAAAATACGTAATAGCTTGCGGCGATCGCTCAAGGCTACCTATAGGAATAACTCTGATAGATTCGCCGTCAGACAATTCTACCAAGGTCGAAGCTTTCGTTTTAGAAAACGTTGCTATTCGAGCAAAATTGACAATTTCTATAAATAGTAAAAGCGTTAATAAAATAGCATTGACTATTAAGAAAATTGGGGTGAAATTTAACTCTTTTCTCTCTAATAATTTCATTTTCGTAACCCCACCGAGAATTTAACCCCACTAGTGAAAGCTGAGAATACAGCCATTCCGCCACCAGTGCCTATGGCTACCGCGAGTAATGGCGAAAAGATGGCTTGTAAAAGTTGCAATAATAAAGGATTGCTAGAAGGCTTGGAGACTATTGCGCTGGCAATAATGCCTACTGTTATGGAGTAGGAAATGAGAACTAATGTTAGTCCTAACCAGCCAGCCAACCAAGCATAGATAGGTTTGCTTTGGAAAGGCAGTAAAGATAAAACCAGGAAGATTGGGGCGGCGAATGCAATCATTAAGAATGACAGTTGGACGATGTACTGAAAAGCTGCCGATACCCCACTGAGAATGACATAAACAAAACCTTGGATTGCGCTATTGATTAGTTCGCCACTAAGGTCTAAGGGGTTCCAACTTCCGACTCCAGAACCCGCGCCAGTCTTTTCTCTAGCTTTCTGCGCGTCTTTTCGTGTATTCTCCACAGCCTGTTTAATACAAGCTTGTTTCTCGCTCAATTCTTCACCTTCCTTCTTTTCGTTGTTGAGCTTTTCGCACTTAGCTAAGGCTATCTGCGCGGCTAAGACAAAGCTTTGGTCAGCGTTTACATTACGTATCGCATCTCTCAGATTTACCCCATTTCTCGTAATATTTAAAATGCTCCTGTTTAGTCCGGTCGATACGTTTTTTAATGCGACTGTTGTATTGGCGAGAAGGAACCCATTATTACTAAGCATTACAATTACTACTAATGGCAAAACCATCTCGGCTATGAAATCATAACCAAACCCTTCTTCTGCATACTTCCTGTACCAGCCGAATGATGCAAAGCCAATCATCACAACAGCCGCGAGGGTAGAAACGGCGACAACAGCTGTATAAATTGGGCTTGTTCCAGATGCTAATTCCAGCCAATCATTCTCAAACGATTTATAGATTAGGTCTGCGCCTTCGATAGCGCCTTCGACTATTTCGCCTGAGTTCGTAGTCCCCGTATTTTCTCCAGCTTTTTGCCCTGTCGTTTGGGCAAAAAGAATAACTAAGAACGTTATCATTTGAGTTATCGTAACGTTATTGTGACTCGATTATTGATTCTTCCAGAATGAATCGTTAGCGGCAGCAGATTGGATTATCTGGCGAGTAGCGGCGTTAGATTCCTCATCCTTCGCCGCAGCTTGCTCATCAAGCCTGTTTGAAATATCGGCAAGGTTAATATTTGCAACAGCCAAGGAACGGGATTGCTTTTGTGCTTCTGAGTGGATAGACTTGGCAATCACAACATTTTGCAAGTTTTGAATTGCGACCTTTTTAAGAATGTCTTGGGTAATAACATCCTCTTGGACGGCGGCAGCATTTTCGCTTGATTGAGCAGTGGCATCATTAGTTATTGCTGCCTCTTGCGATTGCACTCGTTGACCCTCAACTCCTAGTACTGATTCTGACTGACCGCGTGTATATTGCTGGTTCCAATCCTTGATAGCATTATCGGCTTGAATGCGCGGATCTAATATCAGCAAATTGCCTTCTTGTTTCTCAATGACTTTCTCAATATTCTTACCAGCTTTTAGGGGATCAGGAATACCCAAATCCCCAATACTAGATTCAATTGCCTGATTTAATTCAGCCTCAAGTTTGCCTAAAGACTTAGTAAATTCTTTCTGATAATTACTAATGTAAGTCTGCAAACTACTATAAATTTGTTGAAATTGAGTTAAGAAAGATTGGTTTTGACTAGCTTGAGCATTAGCAGGGAGGCTAGAAAAGGATATCAAAATTGCTGCGCCTGAGATTGCGATCAATCGGTTGGTATTCAAGATACAAGTCCTCCAGGGCTACTACAAAAGGTTTTTTAGTACAAAGAGATTTTACGGTCGCTTGCTTTTTTGCTAAATCAAAAGAAACAGCTTGAACCATTAATGTTTTAGGTGATTCTTCCTTATTTAATAAACTGGTGAAGAAGGGATCATCGAAAGGCAAAGCATTAGGTGGAAGGGTGGAAGCAGGGGATCGAAAAAGCATGACATAAGCACCTGGGCTGGCGGATTCAGAGTTAATCCCCGGTTGCTCTAATCCACTCAATCGCTTATTTTGATATTTCAATGCTCTTAGGCTGGGGGAGCGCTTGATGGCATCCTCGCCCAATTCTATGTACACGCCACAGCCATTCTTCGCTTCGCTAATAAGCTTTTCGTATTGAGCTTGGTTGTATTGCCAAACCTGAAAACCTCCTATTGACACGACACCTGCTAGTATTGCCAGCAATAGCTTCGTATGAATGACTGATGATAGAACTTTCATAATGGTTTTCCCTGTTTGATGCACTCGACATAATATTTAGAAAATTCTGCCACCCAGGTGAACTTGTCGCTGTGAATTTTCTTGAATTTATCTCGCGTGGCTTGTTCTTCTCTGCTATTGGCAACCAATGCCAGCAGGGGATATGAGGGATAATAGCGACAGCGCACATACTTGTTGTTGTAGTCCAACAGCCACAACGTATATAGCTGCTGAATATTGGGGACAAAGCTTTCGTTTTTATCGATAATTTCTCTAGGGATGCCCAGCAACTCAGAGAAACTATTAGCCGCGCCTGGGACAATCCGCCCAATCAACCGCAATGGCATATTTTGTAATATTTGTTCTCCCGCCGACGATTTCGCAATAGAAATGACATCCTGTGCCGCCAGAAACACCCGACAGCCTTGCTTTCGAGCCGTAGCGCATTTCCGACCCGCAAGCCGTGATAATGCAGAAAATCCTAGCAATACGCTAGCCTCATCCATGAAAAATACACTATTGGGCGAGGAGAGGGATTGACGGGACGCGGCGATATATGCACTCATCCCGAACACTTCTGCATCCTTGCCTGATTGCAGATTAGTCAGTGCAAAGGTAATCAACTGGCTATCTGCCTGGAAGGTTGAAGGCTTGCAGATAGCGCTACCAATGCTACTAGCTTGCCAGTACTGTAACCGCAAGCGGATGTAATTTAACGCTTTTTCTACATTGTCGTCCTCATAGCCTAAATAAATGTACGCAAGCGAGAAGAATTTCTCCATATCTGCCAATGTCGGCGTATTCGCCCACTCTGGGGTGTTTATCCCTGCTTTTCGCGCTAATTCAAATCGTTCTTGGATTTCGGCATCTTCGTAAAAGGCTTTTGTGCCTAGAGGTATAACAGATTCAATAGTTTGTGATAGCAACCCATCAAACTTTTGCGTTCCTAAAACTAATTGAAGCACGATTAAATTAATATCATTTCGATGGGCTTTTGTTCTTTCCTCCCACTGCGACTCAGGAATCTTTGATAGGTCTAGCGGCTGTACAAGATTATTTGATTCCTTTGAAATATCAAAGTAGAATCCATTAAAGTAGGGTGTGAAGTCTCCAAAAGTTCCTGAACCATCATCATTTGGCAGGTCAATCATTAATACTGACATTCCCAACGCCAAGCATTGATAAATAATAGAGGCAATTATTACCGATTTCCCACTCCCGGTAGTGCCGATTACCATCATGTTTTTCGGCTTTGATAGGTCAATGTGAACCGAGGATTGACCCTCATCAGCTACTAATTCAAAGCCTTGTTTGTCACCGTTAGCTGTCTGGACTACTGGAGTTAGACCAATCACTTCACTAGCAAAGAAAGTAGCTCGGCGGTTAAAAGGAAATGTTAACTGGGGTCTTTGTCTCAACAGCAAAGTGTCGAGCCAGATTGACCATGTATACTGCATTTCTCTAATCAACTCCGCAGGTTGATTGATATAGCCGGAAATTAACCGACAAGCGTCATCAATTTCTTCTGGAGAGTTGCGATAGACTAAAATAGTAACTGCTACATTTTCCGGGACATCACCCGTGTATAGCTGCTTCTGAGCATCGACTGACCGCTCTGTATTAATTTGCGCTCCTACGTCAATAGTCTTTTTCCTAGCACTAACTTCGGCATTTATTGACCTCCTTGTAATCAATTGTTGGGTAAGCCTAATCATTTTTTGATCGGCTGGACTAATCTCTGTAATTATCTCTACATCGTAAATCCCTTCGCGTGAGAATACGTCCCATAAAAAGCGGACTTGCTGATGGGTTGAGGCAAATATCTCTGGTTTCTGGGCAAGCGTCATCACGCCGATATATTTCTTTTTGTCAGTACTCTGATGGGGCAAGCATACCCAGCGCCGATCAGCGTAGGGGATGCCATTATTCAGAAGTACCGATGTAGCGTGTAATTGGTCGTTATACCACGATGGGTTGGGCGCGGCTTCGTTAATCTCCTCCCTTAATTCGCCTGTATCATAAACCAATGTATGGGGCACTTTTGTCGGCTTCGCACCCATTCTATCAACTAGGTCGCTCCACAATTGCTTGTCTGATTTTGGCGAGGGGAACAAGCCCATCTCAGATAGTATTTGTTGATGCCGCAAAGAGACAATTATCGCTTTTTCAAGAACTTGAGTTAAGTTTTGAAGAGTGAGTTCGGTTGCTCCTGTTGGGGTGAATCTGCGCTGTAAAAAGTTCGCCAGCTTAACTATCGCTCTATCTACCGCGTCACCACCTTCGGTACCTCCTGGGCGGACAGTGAAAGTCGTGTAAATACTGAGCTTGATGTCCTTGCGCTGATGGTTACGTGTGAGTTCCTGCATTCGGGCAACTTGCCCCCAATCAAGAAACTCACTCTCAAGAGATATAGGGCTATCTAGTCTCTGGCGATAGTCTTCAATTACTTTGTCTTCGTCGCAAAACGAAGACCAACGAAAGGTGAATTTCTCACCCTCGGAGAACTCTTTACAGCCGTTCTCAAAAGCCTTGGCCATCGCCTCTAATCTCTCTGATGAATTAAACAGTGGGTGAAAGCCAGTGCATTCATATCCGAATACTAATTGCAGCGTGTTGTTAGTGTCGCTTACTTGTTTTTTGCTCAACAAGTAAGCTCCGATTTCATAGTTACCCTTTTTCAATTTCACTAAAGTTGCTAAGTCTAAAAAGTCTTCAAAGGGTACTATTTTTTGATTACGAATGCTGCTTTTTACCATAGTTTAGGCATCCCCTTTGAACCCGCCCTTTTTTTGTTTTGGGGCGAAGAATATCTGACATAGCCACGAGTGAAAACTGGAACGCTTGGGAACACTCTTGACCAGAACAAGTAAGGACGTTTGCCAGATAAAACTATCACCGTAGCACTCAACCAAACACCAGCCAGCAGTCCCCAAACTATTCCTGCCCCAAACATAATCGCTATGATGAAGCCCACGCCAAACATAAATAAGGCGACTGCAAACTGAAAGCCAGTAAAAATGCCGATTGTTGCATTTTGACCAAGTGACTGATTCACCCGTTTCATGGGCGATTTATTGTACTCGCTCATCACTAACAAGCGGCTGTAACGCCGTTAAATAAGATACTTTGAGCAATCCAAAGCACCAGGATTATGAAAAACACGCCTACGGGTTGTTGAACCATCTGCGTTACTTCCTGCCCTTCACCAATGCCGTTGGCAACCTTAAGCCCAGAAGCCACAAAGTATACAAACAAAAGCACTGTGATCGTTGCATTGATCACTGCCGGAAGTGCTTTAATGGCAGTACTAGCTGCCGCCGCACCACCCCCACCAATACCACCAGCCCCGCCGAACATACAAGTCATTGCTGTCTGAGCCGAATCGAATAAGCCCCACCCGTAAGAGGGCATTGACTGCATGACAATGATTGTCGCTGTACCCGCCGCGTAAATGTGATGCTGATACTTGCGCCCAATCGCCGCGAACGCCTTAGCAAGAACTTGAGATTGTGTTCTTCGCACAGAATTATTAGATGCCAAGGCAATTACTCCTTTTTTCATTGTTCTAGGAAAAATCTAAAAATCACCAAGCCCCGTTGGGGCGGGGTTGCAGGTTTAGGGTGTGGGGTGTGGGAAGAAATAGCCCCAACAACCTTTTGTGTTTAACAAACTTTGGGGGTTTAAGTCCCCCTGCCTAATGACGGCAGCGCGTTTTGATGCCTCAGCTAAATCCACGTCACAAAACGTAATTGCGAATTGCGAATTGCGAATTGGTTTAAGTCCTGCATTTTAAGGCAATTGCATTGGTCGGGGTTTCAGAGTTACGTCCAATGCCGTCCTCACTACACCCCACACCCTACCCCCTTTTTCTTGACCTTATTATCGAAGTTAGAAGTAACAACAAATCTACTTCCAACTTTCCACTTCTGACTTGTTTAATGCTCTTTGTTGAAATTCACTTTCTATGTCAGCTAAAGTATGCTCCCTAGCTAGTGAGCGAATTTCCTGAAGTACTATAATGTGACACTCGTATAGCTTTGCATAGCCATCTAGACCACCTGTTTTTTTGTTGGTGAATTTCTGGAACTCTGGCAAGTACTTCCGAGCTATGTTCAAATATGCTTGTAGTTGTCTTGCAGAAACCTTTGGCTTTAACATCGCCGCAACTTCTGGTCTTGTTAGTTCTTCATTTTGCCAGGTAAACCTCCCTATCCCCATGACTCTGAGAACTTCTTGGAACTTCTAACTACATATAAAAATACCCGCCTTTTTCGTGGCGGGCAAGTCGCAAATGCAACTACAAGAGAAAAATTTTGTTCAAAGACAAGAATTTAGCTTCTTACCCTGACTTGCCCATTTTTCATCTAGAAGGCTGCAAGCTACGTGAACAACGTTTTGAGGGTTTCGCTTAAATCTTCCTTTCATTCCCCAGCAGCGAACAGTGTAATCACTTTCGTATCCTAATACGAACGCCATCTCTTGATAAGTTAATTTCCACTTCTTCTTAAACTCTATTGGGTGCATAGTATTTATTTGATACTTGCATAAGGAACTTATTTAATATTTATAACATAATTAATTAGTCAAATCTTTATAATTTTGTGTCAAAGGATAAATAATCTTCTTATATTTATTTATCTTAATATCTTGATAAAAGATATTAGCTATTATCGGATTTATCCAATTTATCTATAATAGAGATGCTTTCTTTTAACCAATCAACTTTATGTCCAACACAGATACTAATTTTCCTCAACTCTTTCAACCCAAAAGTCAAGTTAATGAAGATAACGAAAATCCCACCCTATTAGCCAATCGCCTAACTCCCACTGATGACCAAATCAAAGACTGGCTACAGTCACCACAAATCAAACAGTGGCTTACAAAACTACTAATGGGCATACCGAATAATCTCAAGATAGAAGCGTTGAAGAAGAATTCAGAAGTCAGAATTCAGGAGTCAGAATCAATCAGTCGGGGATTCAGACCCGCGACTGATTAAAGACCACCAAATTTTCAATTTGGTGGGGGTGCAAAAACGCCGATTATTCAGACGCTCGCAGACTCGCTAACGCTCCGCTATCCACCAGTCATACAGAATTCATTCTGAATTCTGACTCCTGACTCCTGAATTCTGTTCGATAAATACCATCATCAAAAATGTTATACAAAACCCAGACAAAGACTATCGAGTACAATTCGGTAGTTCAACTATTGGAGTCGATGTTTTACGGTGGCAGCTTTGGGCATCCTATAAATTACCTTACGCCAGTGGAATCAAAACTCCTGATTGCCCCTATACTTTGAAAAAACATTTGGATGTTTCCAACCAACTTCCCGGATGACATAATTCCGTATTTTCGTTAAATTCCCACACAATACCCGATCTATTCTTGCCAAAAGCGCCATGCTTAACTATCCATTCTTACCAAAACCATTATGCTTAACTGCCATTAACTTAGCAGATGACTAAATCTTGTATTGAAGCCAAATTTGATGACCTTAACAGAAACATTTCTTTACATCCCTTTTAGGCTCTAGCCCATGAACAGCTTTCATCGCACAAGGAGATTCTTTAGAGTTCGTAAGCCAATTGGATTTTTGATTTGAGACGATGAGTTAGCTTTAGAGCTACCCTTGTAGAAGAACAGAATCTCTCAACTACTCTTTGACTCATGACGAGGCTCCTTCAAGTCGAAAAATTTCCGATTCTGATGTTGCCGGAAATCGAGGCGTATTTAGAAAGTGGACTATTTCGTGGGATTGGCAAGAAAACTGCTCAAACTTTGGTCAATTGCTTTGGAAGTGAGACTTTATCGATATTAGATAACAACCCCGAAAAGCTTTACACTGTTCCCGGACTAACTCAATATCGGATTGATGGTATTACCAAAGCTTGGTCAGAGAGTAAAAAGAATCCGAACTTGGGAGTGATTACCCAACTTTTGGCTGTGGGAACTTCATTGAAGTTAGCTTTGAAAATTTGTGACTATTACGGACACAAAACTGCAAATGTACTTCAGAACAACCCTTACAGATTAATTGATGATATTGATGGCATCGGTTTTAAGACTGCTGATGAGCTAGCAATATCTCTTGGTATCCCACTATACAGCGATACTCGTTATATCTCAGCTTTAATCCATGTTTTAAAATCCGGCTTGCGTGAAGGGAATTGTTTTTTACCGTTTGAGCAATTAGTAAGTATTGCCACTGACCTGCTTTCTTCACCACAGCATACGCCCGATGTTCAATTTTTAAATACAATCATTCAACAGTTACTTGCAAAGGGGACTTTAGTTTCGGGTGATGTTGGTAATAGCGTTTATCTCAAAGCTGCTTATCGGGCTGAACTTTCTGTGACTTTGAAAATTCTTGCTCTCCTTGAGCAACCGACTCACCCCACTGAACATTTAGAACACTGGTTAGCCCAATTCCAAACTACTGACTATCGCCAACTTTCACGTTTAAGTGATGAACAAATCAGCGCCTTGATGATGGCAGCCAAACATCCAATTAGCATTATTACTGGTGGCCCTGGTCGAGGGAAAACTTATGTACTGAAAACCTTGGTTGAATGGTTCATCCATACTGATAAAGCGATTGCACTTGCCGCTCCAACAGGGAAAGCTGCTAACCGGATGAAAGATGCTACAGGCATTGAAGCAACTACTATTCACCGTTTATTGCAATGGCAGGGAAACAATGCGGTTTTTCTTCATAACGAGGATAATCTTCTAAATCTTGATTGTCTAATCGTTGATGAATTTTCAATGGTTGATATATTTCTGTTCAATTCGCTACTCAAAGCCTTGCCCAAAAAAACCAGAATTGTCCTGGTAGGGGACTTTGATCAATTGCCCAGTATTGGCGCAGGAATGGTCTTGCGAGATTTAATTGTTTCTGAACTCGTGCCAACAACTTTCTTACAGACGATTTATCGCCAACGGCACGAAAGCCCGATTATTTATGCTGCTAATGATGTCAATTCTGGCATAGTCCCCACACTGCACAATTTTAATCAAGTTTCTGATTGGATGGATGTCGGTGACTGTGCAATGATTCAAAAAGACTCGCCCCAAGCGACCTCCCAAGCCATCGTTGAGTTGGTTAAAGCTATTGGCCAGTCAGGTGTTGATTTAAATCAACAACTAATAATCTTAGCGCCCCAAAAACAAGGAGACTGTGGAGTTCACAATCTCAATCAGCTTCTTGCCCCCATCTTTAATCCAAAACTTGAAAATCAACCACAAGTTGTCTCTGGGTCAGTTATCTACCGAGTCGGCGATCGCGTAATCCAGCTGAAAAACCGTTATGAAACCGTCCCGCCTGTAATGAATGGCGAGATCGGTCAGGTTATTGCTGTGGAACCGGAAAAATTTTTGGTTACGATCTCTTGGGAGGGCGGCGCAGTTGTTAATTATTATCCTGGCGACTTCGAGCAAATTATGCACTCGTTTTGTATAACTTGTCACAAGAGTCAAGGTAGCCAATTTCCTTATGTGATTTTCCCATTGGTTAGGGCTAATTACCGGATGTTAACCCGTCAGCTGCTCTACACGACTATGACTCGCGCAATGGGTACATTCATCGCAGTTGGACAGCATGAAGCATTGAAAACTGCTGTCGCTACTGATAAACCCGCCCAGCGTTTTACTGGACTAACCAATCTCCTCATTTCACCTGTTGAGCAACTTAGTGAAATCTGGCAGAGTTTGAGCAACACCAGAAAAACCACTTGTACAACAACATCTTCCCCTACTGTTACTGTCGCTTCTAGGCTACAACAACGTCAACTGACTGCTACACTTGGACAGATGACTACTATTGGTAGTCTTGCACTACAAATGTATGAATCCAAGTATGGTTATCGTCCGTCAAAACAGCCCGAACTTGTCGGCAAGTTTCGCTTTAATACTTATCACTATGAAACTACCGCAATTGAGTTGATTGATTCAGCAATTGACGCAGTTCTGCTCCAATAATAAAACCCATGCCCAAAATGAGAACAACGGTCGCATCCAACCAGACTACTCTTGAAGTACACTTTTAACATTTATGGCTATTCCAGCAACACAGTTAAAGATCGGCCAATCAGTGAAGTATCTGATCGGTACTCGAAGCGGCATGAGTGCGGCAATAACCGATATCAGCAAATCATCTCTTAGTCTCAAAAATACTCATATTGTTACTTTGACCTTTGATGATGATTCACTACCAAATCACTTAAAAACACAACAACTAACTGTTTATGACGAATTGCTTGAAGGTTGTGAAATAATCACATTTTAAAAAATGAAAATTGGCAACAGCAACAGCAGAGCGCACATTCGCCGCTACAAGTTTAAATTAATTGAAGAAGAATTCAGAAGTCAGAATGGGCTAAACGCCCCGCTACCGCTAACAGGAGTCAGAATTAATGAGTGGGGGATTCAGACTCGCCACTTGATTATTGCACCACTAAATCAGAGATTTAGTGGGGGACTTCAACCCGTTTATTCATCCGCCAGTCGCTTAACCTTCTTCTGAATTCTGGCGACTGACGCATGTATTCTGTTTGTTAAAATACTAACTTACTGGCTGATATAATCCCGTATTTTGGTTAAATTCCCATCCCAACCCTGCTCTATCCTTGTTCTTACACCATGCTACAAAAAGCGGTGGGGGAAGATTAATTCGCTCATTGCGTACAGTTTCCTCACGGGAGCAATGCGGTTTTGTCAGATCCGGTAAACAAGGTGCGATCGCAAAAATCAAATCTAAGTAAGAAGTGACTTTAGTTACCAAATATATGCTGATAGTCGTGATAATTCATCTTGATGAGATATCTCAAAAAGATTAATAGCAAGTCATTTGACCATTGTTACCAAAAATATCTACAATCAGTCTTTTACACTTAGTGTTAATTAAAGCAAATAATAAGTTAAAAGTAGAACTAAAGTATAAAATTTATCAAGCAGTTTGGGGTTTGAGAAAGGAATTAAAGATAGAACAACAAAAATTATCCCAACTTTTAGCTATCCATTGACAACGCAGATGTAACATAATTTCTGCATTTTCTTTCAACCAAAATTTACTGTTACCCTTGATTCTTAAGTTGACAACTTGACGGATTAAACTCTCAATTGCACCACTGCCAATAGGGAGTTTTTTATTTATTGCTTTATCGTAATTTAAACGCCCTTTACGATAAGCATCTAAAATATAATTCCGCTTAACTACCATAATCTTACAGCGCTCTCCAGTAGCTACAGCAATCAACTCATCCATCTGGCTGATTAAGGATTTAGCTTTACCTTTTTTTAAACTCTTTCTAACTTTTACAAACCATTCCTTAGACTGTGCCTCTTCATTAAAAGCCGCGTCCGCAAATACTTTTAAATTTTCCGTAACATGATAAAAATCGAATAGCTGATAAGTTTCAACTGGGCATCCTAATCTTGCCAAAAGTGGGGGAATATGTATCCAGATCCACTCCGCTCCATCCCCGATTAATAAGACTTGTTTTGCTTGACTAATTCCCAAGTCAACTAAATCCGCTTCTAAAATATCTAAAAGCGCTTTATATCCTTCATAAGTGCCATCATTCGTAATAGGAATCTCAGAACTATTTATTTTTTTACCTTGCTCGTCAACAACATAAATTGTGAATAACTTTGGCTCAACCCATTTGCCGATAAACCCGTGTCGCTTGGTTTTGGAACTTTTTCTCCCCTTTTTATTAATTCGGATTCTACTCCGACCACCATCTACGGCGATGACAACTCTTTGCCCTTTAAGAATATTGCCTTCAGCTAAATTTCCTAATTGCCGATTTAAGATTTTAGATTGACGTAAGTTGATGCCAATTTGACCAAATTTATATGTTAAACGTTCAATTCGTTTTAAACTAAGGTTAATTCCCCAACCCGTCAAAGTTGTACAGGCGGCTTCAAATGAGCTAGTGATTGCGCCGTATTGGCAACTGTTGACCATACTAATGGGGTTAGACCGTCTGACATTCCCAACCACGCTAATAACGGATATACTCCGTGAGTAGAGATTTTATTTTTGGTCTTAACTGTTGAATTTTTTCTTACCATATATGGTAATCTTAAAGTTACTAAAACATTTCCGACGGTTAATATTTCTCGCTTTCTATAACCGTGTTTTTGCATCTTACCATCCCACCAGCCTCTTGTTTGAATCATAGCTGTTTGATTAGCTGATTCAGATTGTGAGAGGGTATATAACAAAATAGCAATACATTGACCAGCTAAAATAAGTGCATTTTCTCTAATTTCTCTTTCTCTTTCTTCAAGAACTTTCCCATTCCATTCCGTGATATTCGTCAATTCTAAATATTTTGTTACCTGCGAAGAAAAGTCTGATAATGATTTACTTAAATCTAAAGTTGCACATATATTTTTTTCCATTAGGATAGATAATCCCTGTCTCTAAATTATTGCTCAAAGGGAATCCTAGCCTTTTTTGGGTCAAAAAAGAGAATCTTGCAACTTGTGACTCAAACTCATCTTTCTTTTTAAAGTGTTAATACGGCTTAATAAGTATAAATTTATTTGCACTACTGGGGAAATGATTTAGCGATCGCTTGTTTTTTACCGGATCTGACAAAACCGCATTGCTCCCTTTCCTCACTTACACCAAGCCTCTTGGCCAAACCTTCTTCAGTTAACGGTTGCATTCGCGGACTTTGCCCAGAATAGGATGAATTGTTGTAGTACGATTTTTGGCCCCGCTTTTGTTGGTTGTTGAGATAGTCTTGAATTTTAATGATCGCCTCAGCCAACTGTGTCATTCGGGCTGTCATCTTTTCAATTTTTTGTTCTAAATTGGCGAGATTATCAATTACTGTGTTTTGGTTGCTATTAGATTCATTTGAAAACTCTGACTCGAGCTTATCAAGTCTTTCGCAAATAGCTCTTATCGTTTCACTGTTTGAACTACTGTAATTATTATTACTTTTAACTAAGTACTTCTCAATACTTGCCTTAATCTTAGAATCTAACCGTTTGTCTAAATTATTACCATCTATTGCATCAAGCTGATCTTGGGAATCGCCTAAGTAGAGATCGATAAATTCTAGCAGCGTGGCTGTTGCTGTTGTGCCTTTCGAGTTGCAACAGGCGATAAACTGCTCCCACTTTCTTTGATCGCAGTTGAAAGATGCTAATTTTTTTTTACGCCCCGTATTGCTCATGTTCACGTGTCATCTAGGTAAAATGGGACTGACCACGCTTATTAAATCGTGTAATTCATCATGATGAATTACCTTGATAGTATCATCGCCAAATGCCTCAGCGCATTCCTCAAGCAATGCCTTTTATGAAGAGATGCTACTGCCAACGGCTACCATTGGCGATCAAAAATTATCTCAGGCTTAAACGCTTCCAGGATTGCTTTATCTAATTTTTGCTCATCAAAACAGTGCTAAGTACCTAGTTAGATTCCTAAGTAAGAAAGCAATAATTGCATTCAGTACAGTCAGTCTGTACCCCTACGGGGATCTTGCTACGCATAGCGTCTCTAAAAGTTGCCCCTGCTTTTAAGCCCTGGTGTCCATTAAAGAATTAGTTGTCAGTTTTAAATAATTAGTGTCCAAACGCATCGGAGAAAAGTTTGAGTTTTTGGCACACAAGTTTTACCCGTCCGTTTTTTGAAGAATTTTTTATAGAGGAATCAAACTACTCTCAAAAAATAAACTAAAAATGACTCTATAGTTTTATGTCGTGATAGCGATGAAATAGCGGGCTATTCCGATAAGCTTGATTTGGCATGAAAGCAACAGAAGCAGGGAAGAATTTTGTACAAGTTTCTTAAAATAAGCACCTTTGCCCGTTTTCTTTAACCCAAACCTACACCTGTAATATTTATGTAGTGAACTGTTAGAAGTATGCTCTTTGACCTGTTATATTACTGATTAACTATAAAGTCATTATTGGTTTATTTTTTCACCTATTTTTAGGTTTTTCTTTTAGAGGGTGTTTATAAAATAATTCTTAAGCGGTTGAGCGACTATGATTACGGGCTAATCGACGTAACATTAAATGCGTCATAGCGGCGTATATCATGGTTTCACTTGTTTGGGGATGATATTCGTAGTCTTTACTGAGACGACGATAGCGACCTAACCATGCAAGTGTACGTTCCACAACCCAACGTCGAGGTAATACTTTAAAGCCTGAAGTGTCATCAGAGCGTTTAACAATCTCAATTGCACAGCCAATAAAATACCTGACCCAATCAACTAGTTTTCCAGCATATCCAGCATCTGCCCAAATTAAATGCAGCTTGGGGAATGAGTATTGAATTTTATCTAGTACCAGTTTTGCTCCGTCACGGTCTTGAATTGAAGCTGTATGTACAACAACCATCAAAATTAAACCCATCGTATCAACAAGGATATGGCGTTTGCGACCATTAATCTTTTTTCCGGCATCATAGCCCTTCACCCCTCCTTTCTCAGTTGTTTTCACTGTTTGTGAGTCTATAATTCCTGCGGATGGTTCTACATCTCGTCCTTCGAGTTGCCTGAGTTGCAATCGCAGAACTGAATGAATTTTTTGCCATATACCTTTGCGCTGCCAACGTTGAAAATATGAGTATACAGTTTGCCATGCTGGTAAATCGTGAGGCATCATTCGCCATGAGCAGCCAGCGCGCAAGATATAAAAAATCGCATTTACCACTTCCCGCATCTCGATTTCACGCTTTTTTCCACGTTTGCGCTTACGTTCTGCTGGAATCATTGATTTAATCAAATCCCATTCGGTATCGGAAATGTCTGTGGGATAAGGTTTTCGACTCATGGCATCCGATTCAAATATGACGACTGTCTTTTTTAAAATACCTGTCCTGCGAAATGACCGCGATCCTCTTTATTTTTTATTTATAAACACCCTCTTAGAGGTGTATTTTTAGGGGGAACCACAAAAAAAGATACCAGCCTTGTTCTTAATTGCTCGTTGTGTGGCGTGGATCTGGATCGTACTTTCGTATCTTTATGAGCTCATCTGCATAGCTGCGAAAATTGCACCCCGTAGCAATTCCTGTCCCGTGGACTGGGATAATAAGAACAGGGCGGGGTGTTGATGGGACAGCAACCTTGAAAATTGATAGGCATGGTCGAGCAAAGATTCTGTCTTTGCAGGATATCCAACTTCTGTTCTCGCAGGGGGTAGATTCACTGCGAGACAAAGCGCTGTTTGCGGTGATGCTTTACACAGCGTGTCGGGTGAACGAAGCAGTGACGTTGCTTAAGCGGGACGTATATGATGCCAAAGGAAAAGTCAGAGCCAAAATCATCTTTCGCAAAGGTAACACGAAAGGGAAACTGGCTACCCGTGCCATCCCGGTAATTCAAGAATTGCGAGTCAGGTTGCAAGCATATAACCCGCGTGATGATTCTCCTTGGCTGTTCCCTGGAAATGCTGACCACTCAAGAGCCAATAACCACCTGCACCGAGATTCGGCACTGTGGATATTGCGAGTCGCTTGCAAAAAAGTAGGAGTTGAAGGCGTAAGCTCTCACAGCTTTCGGCGCACAGCACTCACCTCGATGAGTAATGCCGGGATTCCCTTAAGAGTGATTCAGGAAATTTCTGGGCATCGCACGTTGGACGAGCTGTACAAGTACCTGGAGGTAAGAGAAGATCAAGTATTGGGAGCGGTATCATCTTTAGCACTACTTGCTCCGGTCAATGAAGACGACTTCGGGAAACCCAACTTTGTCGAAGTGACCGATAATTCAGTAAGGGAAAGGCATTGACCCCATTTTACCAAAAAATCGATTTAGCAAAGCAGCATCAGCGCAATTGCTGAAAGCAAAAGTAGAAATTACTTCAATGATGCGGTTAGTTATGACGAAAGTTTAGCCCCCCTCCATTGGCAACACTTCTTCATTTAGCAAGGTGTAAAATTCCGGTACTGCCGACTCAAGCTTACGCAGTTCATTTGCCGCGATCGCTTCAAGTTCCAGCACCGTCTCCCAGCGCAAATCCTCAACCCATCGCTTAAGGATGCCCTTAATCGCGTCCACCCCCTGCTTGATACCAGAGCGTAGCATTTCCACACAATGAAGTAGAGTAATGCGATCGGTCGGAGGCGACTCAAATTCGGTAGTATCCTCCCCTTGGCAATGGGAGTTCCCTATAGCATCAGGGGGGGGTGTGGATACGGCCTGCTGATTGGGGTTTACACTATACGCAGCAGGGGTTTGGGTCGCATAATAGGTTCGATTTTCTTTTTGATTACGCTTCGTTTCACGATGAGCAATTACATGCATTGCAAATTCTAATTCCTCTTTAGACAAAGAGAAAAGTTTTACCTGTTGCCCCCGTTTACCCTGTTTACGGAAGGTCAGCTTTAGCCCCAGCTGCTCGACTAAAGT
Source organism: Nostoc sp. C057 (assembly GCF_013393925.1). Lineage (NCBI taxonomy): Bacteria > Bacillati > Cyanobacteriota > Cyanophyceae > Nostocales > Nostocaceae > Nostoc > Nostoc sp. C057. The sequence continues at coordinate 214,121 of NZ_CP040289.1, forward strand.
TCCTAGCAACCAAATAGGTTTACAGTCACTGGGAATAGTAAACCCAAGAATTGCTTTGACGTGAGCAGCACAATGTATAGCGATCTCCGTCATCTTGAGTAAGGTGGGGTCATCGGCAGTAACTTCATCACCCTTCATTAAAGAAGCGAGAATTTGATGCAGCCCCAGGTTAAATCTAGCCAGCCACCGTGCGGAATAATTGCCCCAGTCGATGCACAAAGGTAGATTGTCGCGCTCGGTGCGGTCTTTTTGGGTGACAATTGTTGGTGGGGTAGGATAAGTTTGCCCAGTTTTGGGGTCAGTAAACGATTCTTCGGGTGGGGCTAAAATGGCCTCAAGTCCAGCAATTGCTCTAATTAAGCGACCACCTTTATCCATTTCTACAAGTGATTCGGTTACTTCGATGCCGTAAGAATCAGAAATGCGGAATTTTTCGCATTCAAAAATTTCATTAGGGTCAAGGTAATCTTTGCTCTGACGGGCACGGTACTCACTCAAAGTAATATTGTTAGCCTTGGCAACAGCCGAATTGTGGGCACGATCCAAAGCTTGTGCTGCTGCTTTAAGACTTTCGAGAGACTGAGGATCTGAATCACTGCCCACATATATAAATGTATTGCCCATTTCGGTGAGAAGCTCACGCAAGTCATCGCGCAAATTATTGAGAGAATAGTGGCGGTTAGCCATAATTTGACAGTAAGCCTCAAGTGCCCAATCTTTCTCCGCTCCCCGCTTACCCGTTTGACGGTCAATCCGCAACAGAAAAGCGGTCATTTCATTGGTTTGGAGCAAGCGCTCTTTAATCTTGGATGCGTTAGTATCTTTGTAACCAAAGGGAGGACGCGGGGCCACCCAAATATGAAACGGGACTTTCGGGCGATAGCGGTACAACTGCTGGGCGCATTCAGTAGCAGTTTGGGAAACGCCGTGAAAAACACCAAACACCAAATCGAAATGATACTCAGAAATATCGACACCAGTACCCAGGCTGGGAGAGGTGAACAAGGCATCAAAGTTTTTGACGGCGTTGGTGATATCTTTAATGAAAGCGACATTTTCATCACTGCCGGAATTATCGGAGTGGACAGACCAGATGCGCCATTTTTGGGGTGTATGGGATTGGTCAGAGTTAGGATCTTCGTACTTAATAGTAAAAGACTTTTCGAGTTTTTTGATGAAACGCTTGGAGTCACTTGCAACCATGACTTTCAGACCTTGCATCAGGGCCGCCGAGATTTGGGCAACTAGGGCGCTTGAATTACTGCCTTCGTACCAATATATAGTGCGTGAGCCATTTTTCCATTCATTTTTGACGATGTAAGGTACTTCACCTACTGGTCGCATTGCCCGAAAGAAGTCCACGGTTAAATCATCCATGTGTGCGTCGGCAAGGACGACTAGTGGCGCGTTGTATACTATATATTCCAGTACCTCCAAGATTGCTGCACGGTGCTGTTTACACGTATTACTGTGTAGTAGGTGGGTAAGGTATTGGCAAGCTTCATCTATAAATATGCAGCCATAAATCAGCGCTTGCGTATTGAGTTTGTGCAAGCTGTCAATGGTAATACTAAGGGCTTGGGCTTGAGCTAAACCTGTGTAACCCAAGTCTGAATACATCGCAGTTCTCAGGCGATCGCTTAAATTCTTCAGCAGGTTGACGCGATGCCCGTTGTTGAGGAACCGAGCATCGGGGTTTTGCTCACGCCACCAGCGCATAAGTTCAGTTTTGCCTGTACCCATGTCGCTCCAGAGTACGACTAGTCCTTTGTCTGGAAAACGGAAAGACTTTTTCGGATTTTGGGTACAAGGTTTGGCACTAAAGGAGCTAGAATCTTCTTTCAACTCAACATTTTCCCTAACCCCAGTATCCAAATCGCAGTCCGTAGCTATCAGATTTGGACTGAATAATTTTTCAAGTCCAAGATCGTAAAGAGGCGGGGGAGATGAACATTTTTCCTCCAAATCAGGAATGCATAGTGCTTGGGTCAAATATTTAATATTAATAGTGACATCCGGCTGGTATTTGCTTAACCCCCATTTCTTAGCTCGATAGGAGCGCTGGTAATCTTTGAGTGATTTAGCATCGTCTATAATTGCAGTTAGTAGTGCATTGGCATCTTCACTGCGACTAACTACAAAATCATCAACGCCTTTTTCTGGCCCCGGCAGTAATGCAACTTCACATTCAGAACCAGCAGCTAAGATTGCTTTTGCAGTGCGAACAGTGGCTTGGTAAACTGACCACCTGGTTTTAGAAGAAGTTTCGTAGTCAAAAAGAATTATGAACTTGCGTCCCGCCTGAGCCATTGGTACTAAGTCAGGATGCAACCGTTCATCAAAATCCTGTTTGCCCACGCGCCCGTTCCAAATTCCAGGGAGTGCGATCGCTACAAACCCCAGACTCAGCAAGCAAGCGGCTTTCTTCTCCCCTTCGCATAAGATAACTGGAATCTCTGGATGCTGTTTCACCCACTCCCAAAATATTAGTGGATTGAGTTGATCCAGTAAGCGCAATGCTAAAAGTGAATGATAGCGCTTAATTAAATAACGTTTTGCTATTTTGTCCCAAATGGGGTTAGCGACATCGAAGTAGGTAACACGGTTGGGGGTTTTTGGGGGTGACTCGTATTTGACGGGTTTCCCTTTTTGCCAATCAATACGGGGGAAGTTCGGCTTAATCCGCCCCCACTCCATCGGTTGCCAGTTTTTGAATGGGTCAAGTGATTGAATCCACGTCCCACCCAACAGCAAATGCTGATACAGCTTTAAGTATCCATCGGTGACTCGCCCTGCATTCTTGCGTGGGATTTTATCAGATATGAACAGGAAATCATAAACTGATTCTCCCTCAATGTGGAAAAAGTTGCGCTTAATCAACGCCGGATGAATGGCGCTACCAGCTAACAACTCATGGTATTCCGCAGCCGTGAGATTGTTTGGATATTCAGTTGTCGCTGAATTCATCGGTTCTCCCCTCGGAATCCTTTGGAGAGAACTCTTTCAAACTGCGAAATCCTTGCTCTAGCAGTTCGCCAACCCAAAATTGCTGGGTGGAGGTCGGCAGGGGAGCAAGGGAGCAGGGGAGTAGAGGAGAGGCTTATACAAGTTCTTTCCCCTCTGCCCCTCTGCCCCTCTGCCCCTCTGCTAACCACCATGCAAAGTTGACTTGCCAGACTACTAGCCTGGATATTCCGAAAATTTCCCTTCGTCACAGCACAAAATTGCCATGCGAAAGCTGCACTCGACCCCATGCGCTCTAACACTGCGCTCTTAGGATGTTCTCTGTTTATCACGATATTTTCCCCTGATTACTTGGTTGACAAGTTCAGAGGGGGTTGCATCAGTTATCAGTCAACAGTTAACAGTTATCAAATAAAGGTCTACTCCTTATTGATAACTGGTAACTGATAACTGTTATTCGCGCTGCTACTATTTTTTGCTACAAAATTCGGGATATTTCTTAATCAAACTTAACTTTACAGAAACTTATGAATTTCAACAACAAAAATTGCCACACGAAACTGGTGAGTTTCGTGCGGCTTCTCGTATAATACAAGAAGCAGCGTGGACTTAATCTCTTTTTACCAGTCAGTGGAAACAAGTCGCCAAACTTTAACTACCACTGCTTTGGTTGCTTTGAGATAACCCCGCTCTGAAATTATTCGGTTTTTTGAGCCTTGGACAAAGCGCCTACTCTTTAGTGGCATTTTGTCCTTTAAATTTTTGGTGTTGTGTATCTCCCTCCATTTGTTGTTCGTTTTGATCTTACAGAACTTCTGGTCTTCTGGTATCTAGTGCCGTTTTGATTTTTACTTGTGACCTCCATATTTGCTAAGGATTGCTTTAGGGGTAATCGAGGGTTGGTAGCACCTCTTTCTGTGTAGGGTGTGATTACCCTGGCTCAAGCAGTACCAGGCGTGGCTGTTACTTCTGGTTTAGGCTTGCGCTGAAAAACTTACTTGTTGTATATCATTAGGTTTATCCAATACGAAGCTGTTGTCTGTTTGCTGACCGAGTTGAAGAATGATTGTTGCTATATATTTGGGGGTAATTACTAACAGTGTCAGTCAATTTCTTCCAAACTTTGGGTTTTGTAACTGAACTGACTATGATTCGTCCGTCACAGTCAATATCAAATTGCTGCCAGCTATTCTCCAGTATCTTGGGTTGAGGGAGTTCGTTGATTTTTGTGGTAATCTCTAGTTTTCCTGTAATCATGAATACCTCTGTTATGATGCGATTGGGAAATTGGATGAAGCTTTGGATGTGTATACCCATCCTTGTGGATCTGTTTTAATATACTTTTTTACCACTGGTTCTAAATTAAAGCTGATTTCTTCTGTAATAGGGTCTTTAATAGTTTCAATTAATGAGTGTTTTTCAAGTACCTCTAATGCCTTAATTAGCTCAAATTTTGAAACTGACGTTTGCGGTTCACGATTCATGTCATTTAATAGTTTAGCAAACCCAACGTATTGTGAATTTAAAGTTACTTCCTCTGTTAAATAAATCATAATTCGCTTCTGAATTTTGCTCAATAATTGACTAAATAGATAATTCAGCATTTCTTGAAACTGGTCACTAACTAATGTAGTTGGGTTTTCAAAAAACTTTTCGGTGCTACCTCCAAAAAAGTGATGAATGCGATTAATTACTGCTTTTAATTCTGAAGGATTACCTCTATAAGTTTTGATTAAATCATTGCATTTTTCTTCATCTATTAATCCTTTGCTAGATAAAAGCTGTAACGCAGCGTCTGCCTCTAACCCTTCAACTCTAAGAAAATCGACAGGTAATTCAGCTGCTATTAGACTCTCAATTTCATCAGGAAAAACTCGACTAGTTATGATTACGCAGCTTTGACACAGCTCCTCTGTTAAACGACGAAAAAATAATCCATAGTCTCGTCGATACTGAAAGTTACTTGTTTGAAATAAAGCTTCAGATGCATCCAATACGAGCAAGCAGCGACGTGATTGCAACTGCTTGATCAATATCGAAATCATGGACTGTGTATGCTCAGGCAAGCTTGAAGATATTTCTGTGGGTTGGATTAACTCTATCAAATCACCTACTAAGTCTTGAACTAATGGTGCGTGGGCCACCGATTTCCAGATTAAACAATCGAATCTAGGTTGAGACTCCAAACTAAGTTCTTCTAATAGTTTTGCTGCTAATGCGCTTTTGCCAATTCCTGCTGCCCCTACTAGCAATATGCATCTTTGCTTAATCGCTAACTCTTTTAAATGTATTAGTTCTTGTACACGACCATAAAAACTGGACACATCAGGTGATTTACTCCCAATCACTTGTATCCGATTCTTAGCAGAGTATGTTTGTTCTTCATGTATGGCATCTTGAAACTGATACTTTTTTGTTACTCTCTCTAAAAAATACCGCAAGCTTTGTTTTTCAACTCGTTCGCCATCTCCAATCGTTGTTGAAAGCATATTCCACAGGGGAGAGGCAACTCGTCGTTGCAAGTAGTTAAGACTGTAAGTCGAATTGCTTGCTACATCCTTATACTCCTTTCCATCCCAAGCTGCTTTAATAACAAGAATCTCAGGCGGAGACAAGCGTTTGCGTCTTTCGGTTAACACTAAGTTGTCTACTACAGCCAAGGCATCTTCAAAAGTTACATCTGCTGAAAATCTTTGCCCTAAAACTTTCTGTTCTTGTGAAAGAACAGAGGAAGCGTTAGTAGACTTAAGTCTTGATTCAGCACTAAAATCCATATCTTTATAATTTTTGTTGGTGTATTAAATATCTATGAGGATTTTTTATTGTAGATTAGAGCTAGCTCGAGTAAAAAGTATACTGCACCTCTAAAAATATACTGCACTTTTATGATACTTGATCGTTGTTCATAATTGTTTACATTACACATTTATCATAATATTTTCTAATAAAACCACTTAGACCTTCAAATAGGTCAGCAACCCTTAGTTTCTTGCCGAGGTCTTTAGCTCGGATTTATCACTCGTTTTCTCAAAGCCTTACATAACGTAGATTCAGGCGTTTCACACTGGATTAAAATTTTTAGCTGTCAGAAATGACTGAAAGATATTTTGGGTAGAGGTTACGATGAATCTGATGCCTGCGGCAAGCGTAGCCATTGTGGGACTTATGAAAAATGTGGGTTTAGGCAACTAATGTTTAAGTCTTAGCTGACCAGACTACTAAATACTACATAAAGCTGACGATTATGAGTACACATGTACAAAATAAATATTTACTAGGTAACTCTTTATGTTTTAAACCCGGAAGAGGAAGGCGCGAGGAAGTTTTGTGAGTTACTGTATCAATCCCCTATGCTCTCAGCGTCGAAATCCAGACAATGTTGAAAAGTGTGTATCGTGTGGTACTTCACTACTGATTAATAACCGTATCCGTCTAGTCAAACCATTAAAAGCGCTTACTGATAATCCATACAACTACTTTGATGTTTTTGAAGTAGATGACATTGGTACTAAGTGGCATCCAGTTCGTGAACAACGAGTCATGAAAGTTCTAAAATGGAATACACCTAAGCTTGTAGAGTTAATTGAGCGGGAATCTCTCACCTTACAACTAATTCGACACCCAAAAATTCCTCGCAGTACTTTAGATGACTATTTTACTTTTATTCCAAACAATAGTCTTCTAACATTACATTGCTTAGTTATGGATAAATTTGAGGGACAAAACTTGGAGCAATGGATAGAATTTAATGGGAAAATTTCACAATCTCTAGCATTAGAATGGCTTAAGCAGTTAGTTGAAATTCTTGATACAGTACACCGCTCTAATTTTTTTCATCGAGATATAAAACCTTCTAATATAGTTCTTCAGGTAAATGGTCAACTGGCATTAGTTGATTTTGGTACTGCACGGCGAGTAACTGACACCTACCTGGCGAAAGTTAGTGGAAGTGGGGGAACTAGTGCAGGCAGGGGAGGAGTATATGAAATTACAGCTGTTGTCACACCTCGTTATACCCCTTTGGAGCAGATAAATGGACAAGCAGTACCTCAATCAGATTTTTATGCTTTAGGGCGAACCCTTGTACATTTAGTTAGTGGTATGTCACTGATGCGTCTGCCAACAGATAAGAGTACAGGAAATTTAATTTGGCGAGACAAGGCTTCACAGATAGACAGACCTTTCGCTGATTTTATAGAAGATTTAATGGCTCCCTTGCCAGGGCAACGCCCGCAAACTACAGGAGTAATTTTGCAGCGTTTGGAGCGTTTACCATTTAAATCAAAACTTAATCGACTAATTAAATCGAGGTCATTTAGAGTTGGTGTAGGCGTATTAAGTTTTTTAAGCATTGCTAGTTTGATATATGCGTCCCTACCTTTAGTAGCAAATTATTATCTAAATGAAGGAAAAAAAGCTCAACAAGAAAATAGGTTTGAGGAAGCAAAAAGTTATTTTCAAAAAGCAGTTAATTTGAATTACAAGTTAAATTTTATAGTAGCAACCTCTTTTTTGGAACAAGGTGAAAAATCACATAAAGAAAATCGTATTATAGATGCTGAAAAAGACTTTGAAGCAGCAGTCAAATACAATCCTAATTTAACTTATTCAATCTCTAAGTTCTATTTTGAGCAGGCTGATCGGCGCGGAATAGCTCCTGAAATTGCTAAAAAATACTATGGACTCGCTATCAAGTTTAACCCTAAAGATGTAGCCATTTACAATAACTTGGCTTTAGTATGTCAAGACTTAGGTGATGACAAGTGCGTTAACGATAGTTATGAAACCCTGTTTAAATTAAAACCTAATGCTTGGGAAGGGCATTACGGATTGGGAAGTTTTTACGATGATCGAGGTGAATACACATTAGCAGAAATCCAATATAAATTGGCTATACAAAATAGCAATAAAGACGCACAACCCCTTAATAATCTATCAAGATTAAAGAATATAACTGGGGATTATAATGCAGCAGTTGGTTTAGCTCTAGAAGGCTTAAAAAAAACTAAAGATCCTGAAAGACAAGCTACTTTGTACAAGAATTTAGGGTGGGCGAAATTAGGGCAAAAGAAATATGGTGAAGCGAAGGAATATTTAGAAAAGGCGATTAAATTAGACTCCAAAAGAACAGATGCTTACTGCCTGCTAGCACAAGTACATGAAGTTTTGGGTGAAATTAATCATGCCAGGATATCCTGGGAAGTCTGCTTGGTTGCTGAGTCTAACCAGTTAGAGGTTCAGAAATGGAGAAAACAAGTATTAAAGCGGTTATTGGGAGATATTGTGCCGGAATCTTCACCATAGGCTTTTTTTTGTTCCCTAATCCCGTTATGCTACTAACTTAAAGATAACCAGACAATATTTTCAATGCCCAATCTAGCCACACCGGACTCAACAAACGAAGTAGGGAAAAAAGTCTCTAGAGTTCCATTGGTAACAATTGCATCAATAATGCTTCTATCAAACTCTGGCGGCGCATTGGCTCAACCCCAACTAGTAGCAAAGCGTGTCTGCATTAATGAAGTTGGTCGAATTATCAGCTCAGGCGATCGCTATCTAGCAGTCGGAAGTGAGATTTGTCTAGGAGATAAGATTAACCCAGCTAATGGAAGTACGGTTAAGGCTGTGTGCTATTCGAGTCGCCAGGTTTTAGAATTTCAGCAAGGTGCTGTTTTCGGTGTCTCAGGTATATGTACGCCGCAACAGGTTCAAGCAGAACGACGGCAATGTACACCTCTAAATCGGAATGCCTGTCCGAAGATGAAAGGGCCAAGTGAAGATCAAGATTCACTAAAGCTGATTACTCCCTACGGAAATATACTTTTAAATACCCGACCGACAATTTCTTGGCATCCTGTTAAGAATGCTACCAGCTATACAGTAGAGATCACTAGTTACGAATTTCACTGGGAAGCAGAAGTAAAAGATACTATACTGCCCTATCCAAAAAAACGAAAAGAATTGGAGTACAGTGCTGCGTATACAATTACAGTAACTGCAAATAAAGGTGACTCTCCTATTAATTCTCCTGGAAAGTTAGTAGTCCATGTATTGCCTGAAAGTGATGTTAAACAGGTTTTAGAGGAGGTGGATGTAATTAACAAATTAGGCTTATCTGCCGACGAAGCTGCTTTTCTCGATCTAGATATTATATATATGTCAAAAGGGTTTTTAAATGAAACAATTAATTCATTAAAAGCAAGAGTGGCAGCAGGTAGTAAAAATCCGACTCTGTTTAGAGTACTAGGAGATCGTTATTTGGACGCATGGTTACTAGATGAAGCTTTTCGTGAATATAAAATGGCAGAGTGGTTGGCGAAAAGTAGTGGCAACTCTAATGAATTAGCTCAGGTGCAGTCACGGCTAAAATTGATGAAATCTCAAAGCCAACCACCGATGAGGAGGAAACCTGCCCAATAGTAAGGGTGGGAGTAATCTGGATTTGATAACAAACTTAATTGTGCAAGACGTAGTGCCTCTGTTTTAGTTTTACCATCTTTCAACTCCTTGTAAAATTCTTTCATGAGCATAGCGGTAGATTTATCATCTACGCGCCATAAAGTTGCGACAGTACTCCTTGCTCCTCCTTGGGCTGCGATCCCAGCGATTCCTAATGCCGAGCGCTTATTTCCCTTAGCTGTCTCACAACCACTCAAAACCAATAGCTCAATTGCATCTTCATTGATTTGATTTTTTTGTTTGAGTAAACTGTCAAACTCTAATAAGTTGATTGGCTTGTCCCAGCTAAAAAACATTGTCAGTTGAGGAACCGAATTAAATTGAGCATGAGTTGTTAAGTGAATAATCGGAAAAGTCTCTCTACTTACTTCTTTTATAAAACGCTTATAAGTGAATTCTTCATTGAGTAACGAGAGTGAAGAATTGGTTTGCTCTTTGACGTTTGCTATTTCTTCTACCACAGATGGCAGTTCTGTCAGGTATGAAGGAGCATTTGCGGCTTTGAAGCTGGGACTAGATTTAGAGAGTCCAGCAATTAAAGCTCTTAATTGTTTTTTAAGTAAAAGTTTGGGCTGCCGAACTTTAGAACCCAAAGTCTCAGCAATGTTGTAGTGCTTCAGTAAATAATCTTTTCCATCATGAAGCAAGCCCATAGGTAAACTTTGGAAAGATGTATCTAAAGTAAACACTAATGTTCCATTTTGGGGCAAATATTTCTTTATAGGTGCAATAAGCAAATTATAAAGTGCTTGAGAATAATCAAGAATAACCTGGATTTTAGTATTAGCAAAATTCTGATCCTGTAAAGTTTGTAAAAGATGATCTGCATGAAATTTCACTAACTTTGGAGCAACAGAGTGGTGGTGAACGGATTTGTCAGGTGACTGAACAACCACCTCTATACTATTGCCTAAATCAATAATGTGAATTACTGAAGGAATGCTATCTAAATTTTTCAAATCATTCAAAGCCACAAGATTTAGCTTGCCACATTGAAGATAATTTTCCAACTTTGCTATTTGCAGTCTTTCATTAGTCTGAATTAGGCGCTCCAAATTAGGATTATAATCTGTTAGGAGCAATCGCATATAGTCACGATACAAAGGCTCCACTTTTTCTTTGAATGAGAACTGTAAATCTGTATTATTTGACAAAAGATTGTTGCGAACTTGAGTCACGTTTTCAATTGCGGCACTATAAGCTTGGAGAGCCTCTTTATATTTTCCCTGCTCCTTGTACAAAATTCCTAATTCATGCTGCCATTGATAGGCAAGATCCCATGCTTGAACTGATTGAGCCAATCCCAAAGCCTGTTCAAAATATGGTTGTGACCGCTCTAGTTTTAACTTTCCTAAAGTGCCAAAACTCTCTGACTGTAATCTCTGACTATTAGTGTTTTTAGCCTTTTCTAAAGCAGATTCAGCATATTTTATAGCTAGGGAATGGAACTGTTGTCCTGGAATTTTATTTAGACTTTTAGCGAAATTCAGCTTGGCATAAACAGAATAGCTGGTTGGTAGTTGAGAAAAGACTGAATTATTTTCCAACAATAAAGCTACAGATGGCTGTATCTGTTGAGTGATTCTAGTACGAAGGGAGGCTAATTTTGTATTACTTGAATTGGTCTCTACTACCAACCACTGCTCAAAGTCTACCAGTAAGCTCAAGCGATGTAATTGAGCTTGCAATTTTATTTCCTTTGGAGCATTTGAGGTACTAATCACTTGTTGATAAATATCGAGAGAATCAAGTACCTGTTGTTGAATGAAAGTGACAAATTGTTTCTGGGAAATGGGTTCTTCTATTTCAGAATATTGATTCCGTGCTTGTTTGTAAATATCCTGTTTAGTACTACCTAATGAAAGCAGAATGCCACTAGTATCAATAGAAGGGATAAACTTAGCAGCAGATAATATTTTTGACAAAACTTTTTTTGATTCATCAAGCTTGCCTAACCGACGCAAGACTTCTCCTAAGTTGTGCAATCCGAGCAAATTTAGGGGTGAAGTAGTTTGCTTATTGATGGCTGCCGTCAGCAGTTTTTCCATATATTCAGTAGGTTGCTGTGGCGTATTGGCGCAAAGAGAAGTATTTGCATTTAACTTCAAAGCTGACAAAAGCGTATTACATGCACGAGGATACAAACCTAAAGTTTGCAGAGCAATATTTTCGTTGATTAAGCTTTTAGTAAGTAACTTTTGATCGTTTAGTTGACGGTAAATTATTGTGGCTTTTTGCCAAGTTTCAAGGGCTGATGCTGCCTGACCTTGATTCAATTGATCGTAACCTTTTTGAGTCAACAATTGTGCCTGCTTTTGTTGTTGTGTTGCTTTATTTACCTCTTGAGCTAATATAAAGGATGGTTGGGTAATAACTATGAATAAACCGAGAATGACTAACAATAAATACTTGAACCAATACCGATATTTAAGCATTTTCGCTCCATTACCAGTTTTGCTTATACAAAAAAATTTTAACGACACGCCAAGGCAGATAATGAGCTATTAGGGGTTGCTGTATTGTTTTGTGCAGTTAAGACGACATTCCCATCAAGATTTATTATCCAACCCTGAGCTTCTATTATCTGTATAGGTTCTTCAGTTTGTGATGCCTTCGATGCCTCTAAGTTATTATTATTGTGGATTGAAACAGAGTTATTTTGCTGTTCATAATTCATATATGGCATATCATCAGAATTAGCTGGCAGTCCACCGGTGCCAACATTCACAAATTTACTGATTGGCATATCTGAATTTTTTTGACAAACTGAGGCTATTTGAGGAGCAGGGCAAACGCATCTAAAGTATAAGAATCCTTTAATAGCAAGGGTTTTGGCGTTTTTTAATTTAGCCTATTTTTTCATCAAGATCCTTGCCCAGCAAGGGTTTCAGAAATCCCGTGCGTTCGCCCTGATTTGAGGAGCTACTGGAATCGATTCTGATTTGAGTTTAGTAGGATAAATTTCACCACCAGTATTGTTAATGCTAACAGTGCCGTTAATTCCGTATTTAGAACTTGCAGAAATTTGACTGTCACGAGCAATAAAAAGTCCTCTAGTATTAATTAGCACATTTCCTCCATACCCATAGAAAGCATTGGCAGCAATACTGCTCTTCCCCCAAGCACTTAATATATCTGCATTGATGTTTATATTACCGCCATTGCCTCTACTACCTGCGGTCGTCGTTACAACACTGTAATTACTTAGCTGCAAATACCGTGTATTCACGAAAATATTACCGCCTTCGCCGTTAGCAGTAGTTGCTGTAATGGCACTTTTTTTGTTTAAAGAAACAGAAACAGCATTGATTCTGAGTGTTCCAGCATCGTTAGAACCGTCATTTCTCACGTTAACTTCAGCACCGTCTGTAACACTCAACTGACCAGTATTAATCGTCACGTTTCCAGATTTTCCAGAAGGCACTGAAGGGAGTCTGTATAACTTTTGCAAGATTGGAGAGACGATATTAGCACTGGAGATCACCAAACTAGGCTCTCCAAAACCAAGTATCTTACCACTTACCTCTACAGATTTAAAGGCGTTAATCGTAACATTACCACTCTCTCCACTTGCTAAAGTAGAAGCGTCAACCCTTCCTCCATCTCGAACTATCAACTTTGATGTACTGATTGTTAGGCTACCAGCTTTGCCAGCGTTGAGCGATATGGAAGATAAAATACTTGGCTGAAAGGTTATTGGTGAAGCTCCTATTATTTCTAGAGAGTCAGTTGCACTTACAGTGACATCTCCTCCTCTACCAGTTCCAAAGGTTGAAGAGGACAAGTTACCTCCATCCGTGGCAACGAATTGCCCTGTTGACACTGTAATATTGTTTGCGTTTCCAGAATTGAAAGTTGCAGTACTGATAGTACTAAAAACAGCAGGGTCAAAAGGCGAAACCCCAAGCAATTGTATAGAATCAAAGGCATTCACATTTATATTGCCACTTGTTGCAGCACCAAAGGTTAAATTATTTATTTGTCCTCCATTTTTAATAATTACCTGTTTGCTTGAAATTGCAATGTCTCCAGCTTTGCCAAATCCCAAAGTTTCGCTCCGTAAACCACCAGCTGTCCTAGCAATTGGATCGCTACCACTCACTGACAAAGACTCGGAAGCATTCACGTTTAGTGTGCCTCCTGGTAGTGTTCCTTGATTTTGATTTAAGATTACTGAGCCATCTGTAAGCGTAACTCTGCGTCCCTCTATCTGTATAGATCCACTGCCAATGCCACTAGTATTAACTAAAGCGCGTTTTGAGAGGTTAATATCTTGGAAATAAGGTACATTTTCATAGCCCAGTTTCCAACCAGAGGTCGTAGGATTAATACTGACTGAACCATTGCTGAGGCTACCCAATTCAATTCGCCCTCCCCTAGCCGTTATCACACCTCCCTCTAAAATCACATCACCACCAACAATTGCTATAGTTCTTTCTGGTTGCACTTGTAAATTTGCGGCGCTACTACTTGTGATTAGAGGAGAAAAAGGAGGGCCAATTAGATTGTGACCTGTACCTTGGATGCGAATTGTACCTGGGTTGCTATCAATTTGCAGTCCTATAGGCACACTTACTGTCAGTAAAGGATTAGGTTGGGGATTGTTTGTACTAAATTGAGTATCATCAGCAAAATTAATTTGATTTGCAGTAGTAGCTAGAAATGAACCACCAATATTTAGTTTGGCATTATTACCAAAAATAATGCCATTGGGATTGAGCAGAAACAAATTAGCCGTGCCATTGGCTTTGAGAATGCCATCAATATTAGAAATAGACTTCCCAGTAATACGAGTAACAATGTTTTGGATATTTATATCGTTGTTAAAGTAAGCTTCATTTCCAGTAAGCACGGAAAATTGTTCAAAACTGTGGAACAAGTTGCTCCCTTTTATAGTGCCACCTTCTATGCGGTTAGTATTACCTTCATGTTCAACATTGGAATTAATAGGTAGTGTTTTATCTGGTATAATCTGTGCGTTAACTGGCACTGAAATGAGTAGTAAATAAGATATAACGCCGCTTTTAAAACCCGATAACGGAACAGTATATAGTTTCAAAAGACCTCTTTTATATTTAAAATAAGGTTTGGATACTTGTAGGTTAAAACTTGTAAACTCAGCCAGTTCATCTAAATGGCGCACAAGAGTATAGCAGTATTATGCAACTTAAATATTCATAATTGAAAGAGTACAATACAGCGATAAAGGTTAATGTTAATAAGCGCTCATTTGGGATATTCATACTTCATAAACAGCACAAAAGCTTTAGTTAACCTCTTTCGTAATTGGGATAGTCCAAACTTTGGCTTGAGGGATGGTGGTAAATCTTTAAAATTAACGGATACAAAGCCTCTTTTAATGTAAAAATTCACCAATTGATGTTTTAAGCATTTTAAATAAAGAGGTTGACTAGCTTGAGTAATTAAATGCTGTATCAAAACAGTCCCTAAACCACGGTTTCGCCAAGTCGGTGCAACAAATAAACTGCCTAGCTCTTGTGCTAAGTGAAAGTTTCGGATCTGCCCGAAGGCTACTAAATGTCCATCACATTCAATGACCCAAAATTGCTGCCATCTTAATTGACTGGGGTCTAGCCTTGCTCTAAACACAAAAAATACTATTAACCACATATCAAAAGGCTTGGCCTTACGAAGAACATACTCAGGTGGCAACGAAAAATTACACTGTATCATTTATCAAACCATAATTGGACAATCGCAATGTACCTTGAATGGTTGATTTTTTACCAAAATTATGGGTTTTGTCAACTTTTTGTGAGTGCTTTAGATGCGCCGACACTGCAAAAGAGCTACTTTTGTTTGATCCTTGAGCGCACCAATATTTCATTACTAAATTACTTTGATATTTTTTAAGCATAACCAGCTTACCAACTAAGTCTGCATGGCGCTTGTTAAGTATTCAAGCGTTAGTATAGGTGTTGAAGTTAGCAGTATCCGGTATCTGTAGGTTGCAATCGCGGATACTGCCTTTGCTTGTAAGCTTTAGTTTGGCAATGTTTGTCATGCCAGCAATGTATTTTTTGTAACTCATAGAAATTAGGGAAACTCAGCTAAATCGGGAACACAGGAAACACAACAGACAATTGTTCTTCATTGAAAGCAGTTGCTTGTACTATTATTGACAGCGTTGCTAACTACTGACAAAAGTAGTTTTTTGCGACAAAACCTTCTTTTGTCAGAATTGCTAATTTCGGACTACCTTAGCAAGGGAAAATCATGATTTTTATCATGACCTTAAGCTGCCAACATTTATTAACTTGATATTAGATGTTTAATACCTTATAAAATGTTGATAAACAGGAAAGCTTATGACTGTCAGTTGCTCAAACGATCAATCTTTAAACATATTTGCTCAACTTTCTCAACCACCAAATACTTTGCCTTCAGCTTAAAAAGCAAATATAATCCTTATTCGCTTTGGATGTAACGAAAGTTCATATCCCCCTTGTAGCCAGAAGCTTTCGCAAGCTCCTTAAGGTTTTGCACGCCGCTATACTGATGTCCATTGATAACCCAAGTTGGTACACCTGGGACTTTCGCTGCATTGCACAAGTCTGGGTGGGGATTGATACCTCTCTTATCGCACTCAACTTTAATACTGTCGTTGATTATTTGGTAGGCTTCCTTCCCAAAGATTAACTTCTGTTCGTGACAGTGAGGACACCACCAAGCAACATATTCTTTTGCCCCGATATACACCAAATGCTTCGCCAAGGCTAGTTCTGCCTTCCCAGAAGTGGTAGTGATTTCCCAACCGACTCCAGTCTGAGGCCGTTCTTTGGGCAGGAAGAAAATAATTGATGGGGACTTTTGGTTGTCTGTTTGTTGAGCAATATCTGTCAGTAGGGCAGAGCCAGAACTCGTACTAACACAGATAATGGAGAGCGTTAACAGTGCAAGTAAAAAAGGGTGTTTGATAGCCATATTAAATATATACTTTGATTGAATAGTTGTCGAAGCTAACAATTAGAAGCTTTAAGATTATAGGATTTTGTATAACTGATAACACGAAGTCAAGATATTATTCTTCATCATCTTCTTCCTCATAATCGAAATCATCATCGCCATGTTCTTCATACCACTTTCTTTCTTCCTCCAAAGCGATTTCTCTTGAGATCCTTTTTCTTTCTAAAATTTCCCTTTCAAGATTTTCTCTTTCTTGCCTTGCTCTTTCTATTCTTTCTCTATCTCTGGTTTCTCTTTCTACCCTGTCTCTTTCAAGCTGAATTAATCGCTGCTCCACTCGTTCACAATAGAAATCCAAAGCCTTACCTGTGGCTGTTCCGGTAATCGCACCACCAGCTAAAAATATTATTACAGTTTTCCAGCCGCCAAAGGGATTACCGCTCCACTCCAAACTACCCTCATTGATCCACACCAGTAGAAAGTAGACGAGAATTCCAATAACTGTATTGATCAGTGCAAAAACTCTTGGTGTCATCTCGGTTTGACGAAGTATCAACCACTGCGCCAAACTGAGAATCACACCAAACATGATGGCAGCGATGCCTACGGCGGCAAGCTACGCACAAAGAATAACATTACCTGGAAAAGTGAATGGATCTACCACAAATTTGATGATTAGCGTGATACTAATCAGGGCAGAGAGCAAAAAGCTCAGAAGTAAGCTAGCGCTAATCGCAATAAACCAGTAGCGACCGAGATAACCCAGGCGAAATTCTAACAACGACTCTTGTACTCCAAACAAAGTCATCCAAAATGCAATACTCACGGTCAAATAATCAAGCATTAGCCGTTGTTTTACCCGTGTGTTGAAGAGGGTATTTCTAGAATAAGCTGAAATTTAATTCAGTTGTCAGAATTGAATTCAGGCTTTTGACAACTGAAGTTTTTCTTATTAACTGTGGTATTCGGCTGATTTTCGTTAAAGTATTCTTTCATCGGTGCAAAATATAAAAAGCAATGAAAAACCCCAACCTTTAAACAGGATGGGGGCATAAATAAAAAGTCTATATTTCCATGATGACACAACTCAATATTGCTACGAGCCAATTGGTACTGGAGGTGGAATAATGAACAAACCACTATCCAGACGCAAGAAAGTTATCCCTGGGGCATCTGAGGAACCAAAGCTAGCAACCGACTCTGCTGCCGAAAATACTTCTGAGCAAGATAACCCAGCTTCAGCAACGATTACGGTTACTGCTATTGAAGTTACAGAGTTGACCGAAGAAGAACAAAGCTTACGCTTGCAATTTGAACGTCAAGTAGAAAGGGCATTTTTGTCAGCAGGTCAGGCGTTGATGGAATTGCGGGACAGACGGCTGTACCGTTCCACGCACCAGACATTTGAGGAGTATTGCCGCGAACGCTTCAATTATAGTCGTGACGCGGCGTACTTGAAGATTTCAGCGACTGTGGTTTATGAGAATCTTCAAAAGTTTTTGCCGACCATTGGTCGGCAAATTCCAATGCCGACCAACGAACGACAATTGCGCTTTTTGGCGAAAGCCGAGTTGGAACCGGCTGTGCAAGCGGATGTTTGGCAGCAGGCAGTAGAGCAAGCTGGCAATAAGATTCCATCTGGTCGGATCGTGAAAGACGTAGTGGACAGGATACGCGAAAGGACGAAAGTACCCAATCCTTACAATATTGGTGAAATATGCATTCTTCTGCCCAAAGATAACCCAGACTTGAGAGGTAAAGCGGGTTATTGGGGCGTGGTAACTCATGTTGGAGACTATAGCTGTACAGTCCAGACATGGGACGGCGACTACACCGTAAAAATCGAACACCTGAAATCACTGGAATTGCTTGATGAAGATTGCCAATTCATGCAGCAGTTATGTTTGAGGTTACGGCAGTTGCATCAAGTGGCCAGGCGTGACGAGGCTGTGGATTGGCTGTTGCAGGGGTTGGGGAAACAAGCTAAACCTTATTTATCTTCGTTGCAGGCAAAGCTGCTGGCGGCTATGGAACGGGAGTACAAAATCGAGTGGAGGCAACAGAAATGATTGTGTAGCGAGGAAACAATAGTGATAGAATCTACGGTTAATAGCAAAGAGTGATATCTTGTGCCGTTTTCACGAGCTAAAAAGGTTTTTTTAGACCAAATTATGGTTAGCGAATTGGTAAATCTCAAACAAGAACTGATTTCTATTTCAGAAGCTAGTGACATTGGGTTTAACTATACTCCAACAGCCGCATTGCAAATCGAGACATTAGCGCGATCGCTTGAGTTGGTAAATCCTACTACTGAACCAACAAACCATCTTGAGTTGGTTCAAGGGCGCTGGCGGCTCTTGTACAGTACATTTGGCTTAGAACAAGAAACTACTCTACAACGTGTTTCTTTTGGTAAACTCCCGAATGTGGCTATCAGCGTTACTGGTATCTTTCAAGAAGTTTATACAGATGGTCAGCAATACAATAACCTAATTGAATTTACTCTATTGTCTGGTATTTTAGGTATTACTATAGTTGAAGGGCGTTACACAGTAGAAGATTCTAAACGTCTCAATATTGATTTTGTAGAAACATCCGTTAAAAGTGTAAGCAATGATTTGACCGACTCTAGTTTTCGTAAGGCTTTAGGAGTCGATAATCAGTTGCCTTTGGAATCAACACTCTCCTTTAATGGCTGGACAGATATTACCTATTTAGACGAAAATTTTCGCCTCATGCGTGGGAATCAAAAAAATTTGTATGTGTTGCTACGATCCGAGTAAAAAGATCAGAGTCTCCTTACTTGTAAATAAAGCTAAAACTATTACCTAGACTGTATTTGTCTCACTAAATCATTAAAAGGTTGCCAATTATCTTCTTGGGCGATCGCTTCCCAAATAGATTCTATATGGCGAATGAATTGTCATTGATCGAAGGAAGGAGAGTTTTTCACCCAGACATTATGGTTGTGATAAAAATCACCACGCTGTTCTAATGTAAACCCACCCAGCAATAATCCCAACCACACTTCTACCATTGGCATTTGCAACACACGTTGCAGTTTAACTAAAGAAATCTCATCTTTGACATTTATCAGATGGTTAGCGATCGCGCTCTGCCATTTTTCCACATTCTCATCTGATGCCAAATTGCGGACATCTTCTAAAGTTGTTACCTCATCAAGCATTGCCAAAACATTCGCTTTTTCAACAGGTGCTGCTACAGAATCACCCTCCTGGTTAGGAGATGAAAATTGGCGTGGGCCATGTGGTTGAAAGGTTTGTGGTGTTTGCGGTTCAATCAAATCATCTAAATCTAGGTGCATTGTTGTCCGCACTAGACCAGCAAAGAGATCGGTGCTAACAACAGGCCCCAAAAGACTATTGCGATCGCGGGTATCTTGCAACAGCACTTCGGCACGAGACTTAAGAATATCCGCAATTTGACTGAAGGCAAGCGCTGCGGTTGATAATTGTGCCTCCAAGGGTAATTTTTCTAACTCGGCATCCAAACAATCCCACATAGCATCAAGGGAAGAAGTTGGTGGAGATTCGGACAATTCATCAAGCACATCCCAAATTGTTAATTGGCGGTATGTGGTCATCTCTAAGATTGTGGATGCAAGGGGCAAGGGCGCACTGGGCAGTAGCTTGAGGTAATTTCAAACATATCCTTATATTGATAGAGCGAAACACCATATTGTTTCGCAAACGCCTGCAACACCTGATCTGTATAGGCGCGGATCTTACCAGCCGTTAACCCAAAACAGTGAATTGGTTCTAAGCGACAAATAGGCTGTTGTCCCAGCCACAGTTCTGCGCCCAAGGCGTGCAATGGTTTATCCCCTGGCTCTTTATACAAATACAGCACTGCAAAATATGTTGCTGGTGGTTCGACTGTTACTGAATCAATTTCTGCTGAATTATTCTGCGAACGGTGGCGGTAAAACGAACGGCGATTGTGGCATACTTTTGGATTCCAACACCCGTCCCCTGCTGTTCCATGTAAAACTTTAGCTTGAGTTGTTGGTAATTTGGCGCATAACTGACACTTGGGGTCTAACGGCTTTGGCATACCTTACTCTGCTTCTTCACCGATTGCACGATAGTAAGCAGCGATCGCTGCTTCTTGTTCGCTGCGAAGTGTATATCGTCGAAAGGCTTTCTCGCTTTGATGTCCTGTTAGTTTTCGTGCATGGCTAGGGTCAACTCCCAATAGCAATAAGTCAGTAGCGTAAGTATGTCGAAAGGAGTGAGGGTGCAAATCCTCAATGTGGGCTATTTCACCAATTTTTTCTACAGCAAAGTAAATACCGTGATAACTCAAGCGTTCACCTTTGTATGAAGCATGGTGTGAAATCATCAATGGACTAAGGCTGTTTAACACCTCTCCTTGCTGTGAGCGTAATTGTAAATAATCTGCCACGACTTCTCGGCTTTCTTTTCGCAGTGGCACTAAGCGTGGTTCATTGGTTTTGGTGTCCGGTAAAAACAGGAGCTTGCCATCAAATGAGCCAACATTTAACTGCACAACTTCCCCAGCCCGGAGTCCATGACTAAGAATGTGAACGAGTGCTGTATCCCGTTGCTTTGTTTCTCCCAGCAATTCCAACGCTGACCAAACCTGTTCCATCTGTTCTGGGGTTAAACTCTGGGCTGGTGGCAGTGGCACTTTTTCCAGTTTTATCCCCAGTGTAGGATTAGTAGCAATAATTTCAGGATACGTGTAACACATCCATTTGAAAAAGCTTTTGAGTGCAGCAACTCCGGCATTTATGCTGCTTTTTGAAAGCGGTTTATCTGCATCAGTCCGCAGTTCATCACGGAGATATTCTTTATATAGTGCAAGGTGACGTGGGCGTAGCTCATGATAGTGCAGTTCACTCCAAGCCAAAAATCGTTTGAGTTCTCGTTCGTAAAGCTTGCGGCTGTTTGGTGCGAGATTGTTGCTGCGTAAAAATTCCAGAACTTTTACCCACCGAATATCGGTTGGTGGTCTTCTAGTTTCTCCTGGCTGTGTGAAATGTAGAGCTTCACGATCAAGGGGAATGAGTTTGATCTCAGGTAGAGAATCTGCGCTGTAGTTCATTCAGTTATATGTAAATTATTTAATAAGTATTAAATATAATTTTCTGTTTATCTACTCATCTGGTGGTGAGGTAGTCATGACTTCTACAACGGTATGATCATGACCGAAGCGTGCCTGCTCCCATGTAGAATAACGCTGCATTCTCCCGTGATGAGGCCCACCTAAAACCATTGTTTCAAAAAGCAACGGGGGATCTCCAAAAGTGAGATCGAATCCTGAAAAACTAGTTGATACTTTGGCATCCCCAACTATAGTTTCGGCAACTAGATGTTGTGTTGAATCTTGTACTGAGTGTAAATAATTTTGCCACTCTGGCAATGAATTAACAGCAACGGGTGTATGTCCTACTAGTTTGTAATAAAGCATGATTGACAATTTGTGGCTATCACAACAAAACTTTACCCGATTTTATACAAAGTAAATTAATCCTTTTGCTACCTCATAGCTCTTTATTAACTAATATATGCTCAATCGGAATAGTGGCAAATAATTCTGCATTTCGCATCATGTTTATTCCACAGCAAATCCCGATAGTTGACGCATTTTTGGAGTATGGAAACCGATGACAATATCTTGTTTCTCTATACCCATTTCCATTAATTCTAAAGCAATATCCGCTTCCGTTGTATTTTGTTGAATCCAAATTTTATTATTCTTGATATCTAAGTGCATTATTGGCCCGTAAATCCGATGCTGATTATTCCATCCAACGCTAATAATTTGATAATGGTCATGTTCTTCATCAAAAATTTGTTCTACTTCCACATCTCCGTAACTAGGCTTGTACTGGAGATGTTTAGTTAAGAGTTGCCTAACTTTTGTTCGATATTCATTTAATTTGTCCATTGTTCTATTGCCTCCGTTTCCACATTGTAAATAATTAACTTCAATTTGTTTTCATTGACTACAGTTTGGATAAAAGACAAGTTAAAGAAGTCGTTATAAGTTACCAATGGTACAGCTAAATATAAGTTTCTATTTGGCTCTTCAACACGCAACGCTGTTCGATAATTAATAAATTGTCCTAGCGCCATGTGAAATTCAGAAATTTTTGAGGCACTCACAAAATTTTTGATTTCAACTGCTATTTTTTCTCCTGCTTTTTCGGCAGCTAGAAGTCGCTCTGCACCTAAATCAATTTGAACATCAACCCCGCCACACCTAATATTGAGCGGATCATCTGTAATTACCCAACCCTCTTTTTCTAATGCAGACCTCACTATATTGTGGAATAAATCACGAGCCATAGTTTTACACCAAAGCCACACTAACCTTAATACTGCTGTCACTGTAAGCATAAAGTGAGCAACTTGCTCATCTTATGCTTACACTGGCAATTCGCCAGTAAAACATTTAAACATAGATTTCAACTTGGTACTGACTATCGACTCCAGCACATAAATCTTTTAAATCTAGACTTTGCTCACATTATGCTTTAGATTACCTTGTAGTACAAGGCTACAACACAAAATAAGCTACCCTTATCTTTTATCCGACATAAACTCCGATTAACACTACTTCCCTTGATATACAACACTTTCACCAACATGCGATCGCGGAGAGTGCATGTTGGCAACGGAATAAAGACTATTACGCTGCCGATAAATTTTGCTTGTCTTGGTATCGCCTTTGACGCGTAATCCAAGCGATAACCATTTACAGGGTGCTAACTTCCAGTTATAGTTAGCCGTAACTTAATTATAGGCACAATTCAACTATATCTTTGACTGAGTGCAAAGATAGTTTACAAAAGTTGCTCAGGCGGTTGCCTTAGTCTATGGGAATAAAAAAGTTTAACAATTTCTGTTAAGTGCTTTACCCCGCTCCAAGCATCCGTCCAGAAATCGCTTGAAAGAGCCTGTACGCCGTACCCACGCTACGTTATTACTAGAGCGATCGCCACTTCGCCACTGGCTCATGATGGTTACGCCATCGCTGTTAAGCTCTTCAAAGATTTCTGGTCTTATTTCCCAGTAACTCTATTATTATCCAGTCATCAGTAATGGGGAGTATATTTTCCAGTGTTGTAGAGTCTTTTTGTTCTTGACTAATAAATTTCGTCTTCTTCATCTAGCCAATCTTCATCCCAGAGAAGTTCATTGTAAACCTTAGTAGCTTGAGATATTTTTAGGTTGTGAGCTGCTGTCACACAATTTCTTGGTTGCCAGCCAATGAGGGCGTATCGAGCATGTAAATATCTGACAGCATTTTTGCAGTCATTAATTACTGGAATATCCTCAAAGATATATTTTCGCAATTGGACTCCTAAACGAATTGCCTCCATTTCATAATTGTGAAAGTAGTGTTCTTCAGCATCAGGTGTAGAAATCAGTAATCCTCTTACCCAGGCATGATTTTTATAGATAGCCTTCGCTACAACTAAATTGACTTGTTTTGGTGTCCATTGGCTCCGAAGTAAAAAGTTATTTATTGCTGATTCATCATCTAAATCTATATCTACATTAGATTCTGAAAGTATTTCCGAGATATCTATATTTTCTAAGAACAGTTCGTACCACTCTTGAAAAGTTTCGGGACTAAATAGTTTTCTGGCTTCTTCAAATGAAATTTTCTCCCATCCAGCATCTGTAACTATTTCGTTACCAGTAGGAGCAATGAACAGATTTTCTTTTTTTACCATCCAAGGGAAGGGTGGATTGTGATTTTTTCTCTTTCGTTTACCCATTGAATTGCTATAGAGGATGACTCTTATTATCCTGTCTCCATTCTACCTGACAAATTGAGTGTCTCTAGTCCATGAAAAGCGATGCTAATAGAAACCATTACAAAAATAATTTGATTTCGAGGAAATCTAGTTAATATTAATTAGCGGAAGTAAAAATATTTTGTTAGAGTCTTTATGTTTGATTTTCATCGTTTGCGACTGCCATTAAAATATTTAAATATTCTCATTACAGTACTAACTTTTGTTTTAGTTTTCTGGTTCACTCCTGTCGTTTCTCAAGCATTAACTAAAGCTCCAGTTATTTTGGATGGACAACAGCTTTTTAGGATCAGCGATTCTGGTCAGTATAGCGCTCAAGAACGGACAAATTTAATCAACTCACAACTAAAAAATGTGATTTCCACTTCTGAGTCTATTCAAGTTAAAATTGAGAAACGCAACCAGCTACCTACTATTTTATTAAATGACCGCTATCTGTTAACAGTTACACAACAAGATACTTTACCAGGTAGTACACTTGATGAGCAGGCTAACATTTGGGCGCAGCAAATCAAAGAAGCCTTACAGCAAGCTCATTTAGAGCGAACTAGAACTTATCTTCAACAAACAACTTTTATCGCAGCAGTAATTTTACTCATAACTGTGGGATTTAGTTGGCTATTAGGATGGATTAAGCATCAATTTATCCGAGTAGCTTCACTTCGCTTAACAACTAGCAATGCCATACCTAATTCGGAAACCCTTAAAGTATTAGAATTATTTTTAAAATTAGTGTTGGCAAGTATGCGGTTCGCACTTTGGATGAGTGCGATTCTTTATATCACTAATCTCTTTCCTTTCACTCGTCAATGGAGCTATCAAATTTCAAATATTCTGATTACCAGTTTCACCTCACCGATTCTGACGTTGGGAAAAAATCCTTATTCTCTTACTGAATTAATCGTTTTGGTTGGTTTGTTGTTTGGCTTAGTTATCTTTGCTGGAACGTTAACCAATTTTTTACGTTCTCGGATTCTCTCTTTTACTGTCATCAATCGTGGCGCTCAAGAGGCGATTATAATACTTTTAAAATATGGTCTAATTTTTATTGGCACACTGGTACTGCTACAAATATGGGGGCTTGACATTAGCTCTTTGACAATTTTAGCGAGTGCTTTAAGCGTTGGAATTGGCTTTGGTTTACAGGATATTGCTAAGAATTTTGGCAGTGGTTTAGTACTAGTATTTGAGCGTCCGATTCAGGTTGGAGATTTTGTGGAAGTTGGGGAATATACAGGTATTGTCGAGCGAATCGGTGCCAGAAGTACCGAGATTCGTACTCTTGACCACGTTTCAATCATTGTACCCAACTCTCGCTTCTTGGAAAAAGAAGTAATCAACTGGAGCCATCGCAACCCGATTTCTCGCCTTCATCTCCCCGTTGGCGTTGCCTATAGCTCAGATCCCAAAGCAGTGCAATCTGCTCTGTTAGAGGCTGCTTCTAAGCATCCCAATGTATTGCAGACTCCTTTGCCTCTAGTGCTGTTTAAAGAGTTTGGCAACAACACTTTAAATTTTGAGTTATTAGTCTGGACTACGGAACCTAATAAACAATTTTTGCTCAAAAGTGATTTATACTACATTATTTACGAAGTATTAAAACAACGAGAAATTGAAATTCCTTTTGCTCAGTTAGATTTACATCTGCGTTCTGGTAAGTTGGAATTTACGCCAGAAATGCACTTAGCTTTAATACAGATGCTTGAAGGATTATCAAATCAGGAGTCATACATAGATTCAACCAGTACAATTAAAAAGGGTACAGAGGGTATAGATGCATGAGCGCTCGTAATCTCGTAATCATGGGGGTCGTCTATCCACAAAAATCATCCACCCGAATATCCCGCCAGACATCAGAAACCTGCCAGCCAGAATTGCCCACAGATTGTACTGGAGGATTGTCAAGCAATGGAACATAGTCAGGAACTCTAGGCTCTGAAATCGCTACTGGTTTCTCCTCAACCTCAACCACAGGGGCTGGAGAATTGACAGTATTAGCTTCAAGAAGTTGGTCTTCAGCCTCCTCGATTAGCTTCATCTGTCTCAGGGTAAGCTTGTCGGATTTTTTGATGATCTTCTTCGTATCTGTATTATTAGAAGTTTTCATTGGCTGTTCCCTTGAAGGCATTGGCTTAAAATTTGTCTGAGTAAAGTTGCAAGAAGTTAGGTATAAATAATTTGCACGGAATTAACAAGGTACACCAAATCGATGGAAAATACGAGTCCCTTGCTGAGGAATTTATTAATTGTGTACAAATCTGTTTTCGGGTAGATGTCCCAGCATAATCTGTTGCACAGATGCAAGTATTAAGCGTAAGCGTAGCTCGCCGCAGGCATCGCTTCTCGATCATGACTGTAACTCAAGATTATTTTGCGTTTTTGACTCCTAATAAGCAGATAATGGATGGTTGAGAGTTCTCGCTGTGGAGGAACAGCGTTGAGAAACTTATCAGGTGATAAAGGCACAATCCTAGTAGTTGATGACGAAGCCAGCATCCGTCGAATTTTACAGACGCGTCTAGAAATGATTGGCTACAGTGTAGTTACAGCTAGTGATGGCGAAGAAGCTTTGTCAGCTTTTAGTCTCTTAACTCCTGATTTGATAGTTCTGGATGTAATGATGCCAAAACTAGATGGTTACGGTGTCTGTCAAGAATTACGGAAACAATCAGACGTACCAATTATCATGCTAACAGCCCTGGCAGATGTAGCAGACCGAATCACTGGGCTAGAACTAGGTGCTGATGACTACATGACAAAACCTTTCTCACCCAAGGAACTAGAAGCTCGAATTGCCTGTGTACTAAAACGGCGCTCCCACAAAACCAGTATCAATACTATTCCTAACTCTCTTATAATTCATGCAGGCGACCTGAAAATCGATACAAGTAAGCGGCAAGTCCATAAAAATGAGCAACGTATTCGGTTGACAGGTGTGGAGTTTAGCTTACTAGAGTTGTTAGTGAATCATTCTGGAAGAGTTTTTTCAAGGTTAGAAATATTGCAGCAGTTGTGGGGCTTTGTACCAGAGATGAATACAGACACCCGTGTGGTAGATGTGCATATTTCACGATTGCGGACAAAGGTAGAATCCGACCCCAACGATCCAGAATTCATTATTACAGCAAGAGGTAGCGGTTATTTTTTCCCACGAATTATAGATTCAGAGCAAGAATAATAGAAAAATATGAGTAAGCTGATCTTAATTACAGGCATAAGTAAAGGTCTAGGCTATGCGATGACCATTTAATGAAATTCAAAATGCAAAATTCAAAATTAAAGAAATAATTTTGAGTAGTCAGTTACCGAAACAAGTGTTTTGTCGATGCAAACTGGCTTGTCATTCGGTTTGCAGAAGAACAAGTCTCGTCTCAACCAGAACCGATTTATTGCTGGTGCGATCGCCCAACTGACAGATAATACTTATCGCCATCAGCTACTTCATGTAGAAAAAGTTCCTCCTATGCGTCAGTGGTCTGCACATCAAGCTGACAAATTAAAGAAAAGTGATTACCGCCAAGGCTACCTTGTCCAGAGGAAAAACTAAGGATGTGAAAAAGTATTTCGAGACAGTTACAGTTGTCACTTGCTTTGGAAGCAATTGGGTTGGCTGCTCACCGACAATCACAGAACGTATTTAGCCAAATGCGCCTTAAGACGTTCGATGTCATGGTCAATGCCACCTTGCTTCAGTACGTCGTGACAAGAGAAAGAAGGAAGGATTTCTACGCCACAGAACTTGTAATTTGCGGTGTTGAACATGAAAAAATCGTCCACCGATTTGCCCGCAAACAGGAACTGCCTCTCGTCATTGAAGGCAATAGCTGGGGCGTTCCAAGTCAGAGAGAGCATATATTTTTTGCCTTGCATTAGTCCGCCTGTCCCGTACTGTTTTGTGAGGTCGCTGCGTGTGCGACCGTCATTTGCTACCATCTTTTGCTGAAGAAGTCCAGCATTGAAAACTTCGTCTACGTACTTTTTATAAATCCAAGGGTTTCCGAACCAGTAAACCGGTGACTGAGTGATAATGACATCAGCCCAAAGATGCTTTTCAACTTCTTCGTCAATGTCATAGCCGTTTTTAATCTCTGTTAATCGGACTTCATGTCCGTTCTGTTCTAACTCTTCTCTAATGACTTTAGCCAGGAAGTCATTGAGTTTTCCTTCGGACATTCCGGCAACAGGCTGAGAAGCGTTGATGATGAGTGTTTTCATGGTGGACGCTAAAGGAAAGTTTAGGAATGAAGTAAGTTTACCAGCATCGTTTCTCCTGTTAAGTCGCTCGTCTCATCTTGCACGATTCTCCCGCACACAGGCAAGCCGCGTGCTGCTGCACAACGACTGTCACAGCTATCTGCCTATGCATTTCATTCAGTCGGGCACCATGCACGAATGGCACGCTTGTTAAGCGCAAACCCTTGATATAACTGGATGAAAGGGTGTGGGGTTGCAGGTATTGGGGAATAAGAAGATGTTGAACTTCTTAAGCAACTAAAATTTAATTGTCTTAAACACTACCCACAGCAGCAATAAATGTCCCAAGTTAAAGTTGATACTGTACTCTGTGTCAACGGAAGTGTCCTAATGGTTTTTTACACGCCAGGGCATTGCTGGCAGTTTCGGATTATCAGCCGGACAGGTGGGATATTCGGGGAAAAAAAGATTTATTACACGGCAGAGGCGGCGTTGAGAACTGGGTTTGAGTGGTTGCGGGATGAGGAGTGATGAGTGCGTATATGCGATCCAAGGTCAGCATTAATGGCAAGAAACAATCGCTTTTGGTGAAGGTGAATTGCTCGAAATTTACACCCTGTGCGATTGCCTTCGGCACTGCGCTCCGCGCAATCGCATAAAGGCAGGCGAAGCAGAGCCATTGCGCCTCAAGAATGATTTCGAGTCAACTGTAGCAAGATGGCCTCAAGACTCTGTAGTGCTGCGTTTGTAGTGCGTTGATTTTCGTCAAAATTACGTTGATGTTCTTCAAAGTTACGTTGATGTATTTCGTGGCTATCGCGTAACTCAAGTAGTACATCATCTAAAATTGCACTTCTGGCTAATACACGATTTACATTTTCGGTAAGTGAGTCTAATTGCTGTTGAGTATTGGATTGTCTCTCAGCAAGCCCCAATACTATTTGTTCAAGCCGGTCTAGTCTGCTAGGGAAATACTCAGGCGTGTCGGTCATATTACTTTCGTTAGTCCTCTACTAGGGATTATATAAAGTTGTGACATAGAATTGCACGTTATTTTAGCAACAGTTTCCAGTCTGAACAGCCTTTTACTAGGCGTTGCTGAATAAAGGGATGAATAGATTTATGTAGGTACAGTTTGATACTTCAAATAATGAAGTAATAATTTAATTGAGTACCTCAGCATTTCTTCTGATTTGGAATAGCATAAGGTCTTTCGGTGAAGGCGTGCAAGATAATGTCTAACCCTTGTGTTTTCATTTTCAACCCGTGTCATATATGTTTTACTGACAATTTGGTCTTCATCAGGGATAAAACTTGGGTAAACTTTCCAACCATCTGTCACATAGAAATAGCTCTGCCACTGCTTAACAATTTCCCATAATGGCTCAAACGTTTCAGCGCTATGATCTCCTAGAACCCACGCCAAAATCCCTTTAGTAAAGTGATTTACTGCTGTCCACAGCCAAATTTTGTTTTTTTTGAGCCTATGAATGTCTCTAATTCATCCAGTTCTCCAACTTCTGGAATGACATCTTCTTTTGGTACATCGGGAAGTTTTTCTCCCAGTTGTTTGACCCAATAAATGATAGTAGTATGATGCACTCCTTTAACCCGTTCAATACCGCGAAAACCCATGCCGTTAAGGTACATTTTTAAACATTCCTGTTTTAACTCCTCAGAATATCCTTTTGGCGGATCGTACACGTCGATAAATTGGCGTTAGCGAAGCGGGGCGGAACGCAGGGCAAACGCATCTAAAGTATAAGAATCCTTTAATAGCAAGGGTTTTGGCGTTTTTTAATTTAGCCTATTTTTTCATCAAGATCCTTGCCCAGCAAGGGTTTCAGAAATCCCGTGCGTTCGCCCTGGGGCGGAACGCACGTCGCAGTTAGTACAGATGTGATTTTGCTTACATCTTCGCTTACCATTCTTCAGAATTTCCGTAGACCCACAGTATGGACATTGCACAGTAGATAACCTCAACTCATCCCTCTATTATGCAACGCCCCTTTTACTATTAGACTACTAGTTTTGCTCAGGGCAAAAAGCATAAGATGACATCTAATAAGTTGTGCTTCTCTCAATTGTAATCGTTGCCATTAGGAGCAGACAGTTGAATCACCTCAGTAAAACGTGAATACTTAACCGTATCAGTAGGGGGGTAATCTGCCGACACTGCAATCAACCCAATTTTTATATCCTCGAAATAAATCACACCCCCGATACGTCCTTCAACTTGGAAACCTCCATGAAATAAATGATATGGAGCGATGTAGATCAGCAAGCAGTCACTAATCTTTATTGCCCTGTCAAACATCTGCTGACAAGTTTTTTGGAGGACAGCATCTAGATATTCATTATAGGCAGGCTCACCCATGTCAGTGAATTCTGAATGATCCGCAAAATGATCCATATAAAATAGCCAGATATCGGACAAGTCTGCGTCATTCGTGAGTTTTTGCTTAAGTTCATGTAATCGGTCGATATTCATATTGTGGATATTGAGGAGATGGGGCAAACAGACAATACTGTTAAAAAGTTATCAATTATTTTTGCATTAATGGGGGATAGAGAATTGTCACCAAAGGGTTCTACTAAATGGTGGGAGACTAAGATCACGAAACTAGTGCTAATGTACTATAGGATTTCTAATTTAGGATTTAATTTGCTTGAAAATGGTGTGAAAAGCGAAACTGTTTGTAGTGGAGCTACCCTTGGAACAAGAATCTGTCGCTAGAACTCGGAAGATAGTTCACGTTGATATGGATGCCTTCTACGCATCGGTAGAACAGAGGGACAACCCTAGCTACCGAGGTAAACCGTTAGTAGTCGGTGGCAGCCCGAATCAGCGAGGCGTAGTTGCAGCCGCCAGTTATGAAGCTCGTAAGTTTGGTATTCATTCCGCGATGCCCTCAGTAACAGCGTTCGTCTTTGACGTTGCCGCAGGCATCGCTAAATGTCCCGCACTTATCTTTGTCAGACCGAGATTCGACGTTTACCGAGAGATTTCCACTTCAATTCACGCCATATTCAAACGCTACAGTGATTTAGTGGAAGGGGTTGCGCTAGATGAAGCATATCTAGATGTTACTGAGAATAAGCAAAGTATCCCCTACGCTTCTACTATCGCAAGACACATCAAAACTGCAATTTTCCAGGAAACCCAGTTGACGGCAACCGCAGGTGTGTCGATTAACAAGTTTCTTGCAAAAATGGCATCAGGGCAGAACAAGCCGAATGGACTAACGGTGATTTTACCGGAGGATGCGATCGCATTTGTAGAGAAGCTAGCGATTGAGAAGTTCCACGGCATTGGAGAGGTGACGGCGGCGAAGATGCATTCGCTCGGCATTCATACTGGGGCAGATTTGAAAACGCGATCGCTGACTGAGTTAACACACCATTTTGGTAAAGCAGGTAATTATTACTACAAAATTGCCAGAGCAGAAGATGACCGCCCAGTTGAAGCGAATCGGGTTCGCAAGTCCATTGGTGCAGAAACCTCGTTTGCACAAGACTTAAGTGATATCAGCCAGATGTTACAAGAACTCGACCAGATTGCCCAAATTGTCGAGCAACGGTTAGAGCAGCATGAAACGCGAGGTCGCACGTTAACATTGAAAGTCAAATTTTCTGATTATCAGCAGTTAACCCGTAGTAAGACAATGCTTGCTCCCATCAGTGAACTATCTACGATTTTTGAGATAGCCAAAGCGCTGTTTGAGTCAATTGAACTGGAGAATCGTAGTATCAGATTGCTAGGGATTTCTTTGTCTAACCTTGATAATCAAAAACAATCTCAAGCTATTCAATTGCCATTATTTCAGAATGGGAACATCAGATTTTAGCGTAGGTGTAAGCCCCACTTCTAAAAAGCTAAGTTACTGTCGTAAGCATTTCACAAGCTCATTAGTGACTGCAATTGTGTGTCTGAATTATCTCCCAATTCTTGCTGCAATTGGGATAGTTGATTTTCTAACGCTTCAGCAGTCTGAATGAGATTCGACTCTTGGGCTATTCTTAGCTGAGTTTCTTTAATAGATATTTTTCTTACCAGTTCATTGACTGCATCCACTGAATCATCATTTTCAGTAATCATGGCTGAATTACGATTCCTCTAAATTCTGTTTTGAGATTTAATACTCTGCTTCAATTTGATAAAGGGCAGGATTAGCAACAAAGAGGTAATTGTTGTTCAAAAATCTCATTTTGGGAAATGCGTTTAGAGAATGCCGATTGCCACGTTTCTTTACTAGACCATTTTGCAATATTAATAAATTGAAATCTCTCCGTTGAGTCAAGACTGCGATGTAACTTTGTGTCGATAAACCCTGGTTCATTTTTCATCAACTGAGCAGTCTGATTCCATTTCTGAAGAAACTCATCTTCCAAACCTTGAGGAACAGAGAAGATATTGATCAGTACCACAGGTGAATCCATAAAGGCTGTTCTTTAAACTCTGTCATGCTAGACGATAGCATTTATCAACAGAAACTTGAATGTACCTATAGTAGGATTATACAAGTTTTAGATGCTGCTCACCGACAAAAATCATCAACCCTCAACTCGCGCCAGACATCAGACGGTTGCCACCCGGAGTTACCCACAGAGCGGAGGGAGCGATAGTGTTCAGAAATGTAGTCTGATTTTGATGCTTCAATGTACACAGGTGGATTTGGTTCAATCACTGTTTCAGGAATATTTTGACTCTCAGACATCTCAATGGGTTCAGTCGGTGGTG
This sequence comes from Nostoc sp. C057, assembly GCF_013393925.1. Classification (NCBI taxonomy): domain Bacteria; kingdom Bacillati; phylum Cyanobacteriota; class Cyanophyceae; order Nostocales; family Nostocaceae; genus Nostoc; species Nostoc sp. C057. The sequence continues at coordinate 247,219 of NZ_CP040289.1, forward strand.
GGGTTACTTCTGTCTACATCCAACTCTCACTGCTGTAGTTGCAGCTTCAGTACGGTTCGTTACTCCCAACTTATTTAATACTTGGCTGACATGATGCCTAATGGTAGAAGGACTCAGTTTCATCCGTTGAGCGATCGCGTCATTACTCAATCCTAAAGCCAGCAGTGCTAAAACCTCTCCCTGCCGCTTGCTCAGTTCATAGACAGCTTGGGATGATGGTTTGCTCGGTTGCAGCAATGCCTGAATCACTTCTGGTGTCAACATAGAACGACTGATCGCAGCGCTTCGTATGGCATCCGCCAACTCATCAATTGAGATACCTTTGAGCAGGTAGCCAATAGCTCCGGCTTGCATTGCTTGCTGTACCAAATCATTCTCTAGAAAACTCGTCAAAATTAAAACTTGAATTTCTGGGTATTTTTTGCGGATAGCTTTTGTTGCTTCTGCCCCATTCATCCCCACCATCATCAAATCCATCAGCACTACATCTGGTTGCAACTGTTCGCATAAATGTACTGCCTCATCTCCATTACGCGCTTCACCCACTAATTCAAGGTCATCAAATGCCAGCAAGAGAAATTTAATACCTCCTCGCAAGATTTCATGATCGTCAACAGTAATCACCCGAATCGGTTTCAATGATTTATCTTTTTCCATATATAAATCTGGGGTATTAAAACTATTTTTAATACATTTACATTACATTGATTGCTTTATTTGCAGTATTTATACGTGAGATTCTTAATCTTTAATTTTTTTATTTCGTGCGAGTCAATCACAGGAAAATCCCACAACATGATACCGAAATCTGTCTTTTCTAAATAAGTTGATGGAAATAAACATAACTATGTTAAAAAAGCAAATACGCCTAAAAGCTTTACCAATGAAAAATGACAAATGACGAATGACAATCCTAGTAGTTAATTTTATTTGTACCCAATACCTAATTCCCTACTCCCCACTCCCTATTTTCAAAACAGCGATTGACCAACTCAGGACAATCTTAGTCCCCTCCCCTGGATAGCTTTCTAGATGGAAAGTAGCACCAATCGACTCAGCCCGCTCTTTCATAATTGCTATTCCCAAATGCCCAGATGGTATCTTGTTGGAGTCAAAACCACAGCCATTATCACTGATACGCAAGACTATTTCCTGTGAATCGCTGTAGAGGCTGACTGATACTTGCGTTGCTTGACCATGTTTAATAATATTATTCAGTGCCTCTTGAGTAATCCGGTAGAAGACAAGCTTCACCTCATTAGACACAGAGCGATGATCGCCTTCCACCGTTGTTATTACCTGTAAATTTGCCCGTCCTTGAATTGCCTTGGTTAACTGCTGTAGCAATTCACCTAAAGGTTTCTCTACCAAACCATTAGGACGCAACTCGACTAGTAAATTCCGCATTTCTGCTAACGCCCCTTGTGTCAATTGGATGAGTTCTTCTAACCCCTGTTGGGCTATCTCTGGGTTGCGTTTCCAGACTCTAGGCAAAGCTTCGGCAATTGTTGCCACAGCAAACAATGTCTGCGATACCGAATCGTGTAAGTCACGGGCGAGGCGATTTCGCTCCAGCTCCACAGCAATCTTCCGTAGCCGTTCGCTTTCAATCAATTGTTCTCGTAGCTTCACGGCTTGGATCAACTCTTTAGTCAGGTGTAGACTCATAATTACTACCAAAGACAAAAATCCATATTCAGTCAAATATATGGATTTGATTATCCCCAAATCGACTAGCCGATCGTGTTGAGCAGTTCCTACCAAAATCACTAAACTTAGACATAGAGTCAGCGCCGCTTGCTTCTCATCGCGCCGATATTGACGGTAACAACTGTAAAAAACAAAAATGATATTACTGTTTAAAGCTAAGAATTGGAACCCAAACAGGGGATTGAGTGTGCCTTCTGGAAGGGGAATCGATTCGCCCCAAGGTAGATAAATACTTGATAGCTTGCTGATATGAGAATACTGAATACCAGTGGGGGAAATTTCGTTGATTAACAGGCAGATAAGGTACAGGCTATTCAGTGCTAAAATTAAGCGCACTGGCTTAAATTTAGTGTAGACAGCCACAAACCAGACAATAGCAATTCCATAAATATATCCCAAGGAAGATAGTAACTTTCTGATATTTATATAATCTTCTACATCACTGGCTTTATATTTGAGCATCACAGCCAGAATATAGCTAACACATACTAAGCAAACTAAGCCAAAGCAGAAGTGAAGCATGGTTTGTAATCGCCGAGAGGCAATTAGCAGGTGTAACAGACCGACATACAGGCAAACGCCAGCACATATACCCAGAATGGTTTGAATAAGAATCATTACCTGTTAAATGAGAAATTTGTTTTATAAATAATTTAGTAGGGACAAGGCATTGCTGTGCCTTTACGATCTTTGCCACGCTAGAAAAAATTAAATGCCTAGACAACTTCATTAAAGCGTGATTGGTGACTTGCCCAATGCACGCCACTTGCAAGATGGAGTTTCCCGCCGCTTTCGATGAAAAATTTCTCCTCCAGCCTCCCCAGCTTTTTGAAGTCAGGTTCCTAACTATGGATATATAGGATCAATGACCTAGTACAGTATGGGTCATTTGTCCTAGTCAAAAATAGGACATTTATCCGATGCATTGATCAAGGTGATCGCTGTACAATTCATGACACTAATGATTTAAGCAAAACTTGGCTATGCATTGCCTCTGCGGCCAAAACGCACAGGTGCAAAAGCTTGTGCGCCAACACCATTGGGTAAAAACACTGTATTGCGTAGAAATGTTGCAATCAATACCTTTAGTTGAAAATACTTCTAAAGTCCTTACATCTGGTAATCAATTTAAAAAGGAAATGAATCAAATCTTATCCCGCAAAACTTTGTTGTTTAGTTCTGTTATTGCTTGTACACTGCTTGCCACTCCTAATATCGTTAGGGGTAACGACTTGTCAGCACCAGAAACTCAAGATAACACAGCACGTTGTCGCCAAAATGTCGGCGGTTCTTATCTGACAACAATCTTCAACTCAGATGGCACAATCGGATCGCGTGGAGTCATAACACTTACCGAAGAAGGTAACTTTTTTGTCATTGACTCCAATCAAGGTGGTGTTACCAACGTCTTCAATCCCTTTAGTAGTGGACAAGGTGCTTGGAAGTGTGACGGCAAAACTGGGGTCAGTGCCAGTTCAATTACCTTTGCTTTTCCAGGAAGTGCGGGTTCTACTGGTAGCATTGCTCGCTCTGACTATCAAGCCAGCTTTAATCCCCAAACGCAGACAGTACAAGGGACTATTACACTACGTTTTTTCAATCTCAATGCTAATCCCTTATTGAATAATGTCCCGCCCGTAGGAACATTCAACTTCTCAGGACAACAAATCAAAGCCGCCAATTAAGCATAATGACTTCCAAAATCCACTTGATCTCCGGCTTACCTCGCTCAGGTTCCACCTTGCTCGGAGCCTTACTGCGGCCCCCCGGTTTCACGCCAGCATGACTAGCCCCGTTGGTAGTTTGATGAACCGATGCTAGAAGCTATGAGTGAAGATAATGAATTTTCAGTCTTTATTACCCTAGAGCAAAAACGGGCATTAACCTTAACTATATTTTTTATCTTTTACGAACCCGAAGCTCAAAAAGATTTATCAATTTTTAGAAGAAGAACCCTTTGAGCATGATTTTACCAACGTGGAATACGAAGCTTCGGAATTTGATAATCGGCTGTGGTGTGGCAATTTGTCTTTAATTCAAGAGCTATTTCCTGGCTCAAAAGTGATTTGCTGCGTGCGGAATGTCGCTTGGATTATGGAGGGAGCAACGCGATTTTGTGAGGTTAGATAAAAAAGTGCTGTGAAAAATTATTAATGAATTCAAAACTTTTGTATGGTAAATTTTCTGCCCGTAAGTAACGCCATACCCTCTTCGAGTGCGCCCAAACTAGAAATTACCTGTTCGCCGCATTTAGCAACTTGGCTGCAAACCCAACTTCTTAGCCTCGCCTTCACTACTTATCAAACTAATCGCCTGTTTTTTATTGGCTGCAATGACCAAGGTACGATCGCTGCTCACGAGCGATTGTTTGATAAACCGATGGGTCTGTATGCATCAAACAACGGCATATACCTTAGTACACGTTATCAAATTTGGCGATTTGAGAATTTACTCTCACCTGGGGAAAGATATCAGCAAAGCGATCGCCTATACATCCCTCGTCAGGCATACACCACTGGCGATTTAAATGTCCATGATGTGGTACTGGATGATGCAGAAAATATCGTATTTGTCAACACAGATTTTAGCTGCCTCGCTACCATCAGCAACGACTACAGTTTTGTCCCCCTGTGGCAACCAACCTTTATTTCCAAGTTGGCGGCGGAAGACCGTTGTCACCTCAACGGGTTAGGTTTGCGCGACGGCAAACCAAGATATGTGACTGCCTGTAGCACCACCGACACCGCCGCCGGCTGGCGTAACCATCGGGTTGGCGGCGGTGTGGTAATTGATGTGCAAAGCAACGAGATCATTGGCACGGGTTTATCTATGCCCCACTCGCCGCGCTGGTATCAAGGCAAGTTGTGGCTATTGAATGCGGGAACAGGGGACTTGGGATACCTGGATGGTGAGCAATTTGTACCCATTACCTTCTGTCCTGGGTTTGTGCGCGGGCTGGCATTTTGGGAAAACTTCGCCTTTGTGGGGCTATCGAAATTGCGATCGCCTACCTTTAGCGGACTGCCTTTAGAAGAAAGGCTGACGGCTCTTGGCAATACTTCCCAGTCTGGGCTAATGGTGATTGATATTAATACTGGGAAGACGCTGCATTGGCTACTGTTCGATGGCGTAGTTGAAGAACTATTTGATGTAGTAGTGCTACCAGGTGTGCGTCAGCCCCAGTGCTTGGGCTTCCAGTCAGAAGAAATCGAACGCCTAGTTACCTTTCCCGGTTCTGGTGGCATTGTCACCACCAAACCAACAGCGAAACGCCCCAGTGTCGGCGATATGGCTCCTGTTGCCGGATTACCCCGCCAATTGTGGTCAGGCAATGAGCAAGACGAAGCGCCGTTATCTTCCCCTGCTCATATCTCCCTACCCCCAAAATACCAGCGCGTCTATCACATTACTGCTAGCAGTTTGGCTGATTACGATGCCTTTACCTTTCCCAGTTTGCAACAGAGGTGGCAAACTCAGCCGCAACGAGGGGAATTGGTGGGCATCTCTGCGTCGGTGGCTGGAGAAATGGTGGCCTTTGCCATTGCGGAAATGTTACCAGAAAAGACGGCGGAATTATTATCGCTCTTTGTCGCCCCAGAATATCGGCAGCAGGGGATTGCTACTAAGCTGATGCAGTATTTAGAAAAAGCTTTGGTGGCGGAAGGTTGTCAGCAGGTGAGGGTAGTTTACCAGCCGACAGCATTGACTACGATGCCTGCGGCGGGCGTAGCCAACGCTCTTGTACCCATATTACAAAAACTCGGTTGGCAGTCACCGCAAACCACCCAGGATGGAGAACAGCGATCGCACAAAGTTCTAGTTTTAGCTGCACCCCTAAGCAATCAATTCTTATTCCCAGCCCCACCGACTAGCCCCAAGGTGTCTTTAGTGATGACAGTTTACAACACTGAGGCTTACCTAGCAGAGGCTTTAGACTCGATGCTGGCGCAAACCTTCACCGACTGGGAACTAATTCTTTGGGATGACGGCTCGACTGATGGCTCAGTTGCCATTGCTCAAGATTATGCTCGACGAGATGCGCGGATTCACTTCCATGCAGGTAAACACTTGGGGCGCGTGCAGGCACTCCAACAAGCCCATAGCTTGACGCGAGGAGATTACGTTGGCTTGCTTGATGCCGATGACCTCTTGGCAGCAACGGCACTACAAGAAACAGTGAGTTTTCTTGATAGCCACCCTGACTACGGCATGGTTTACACCAATCATCTGATTATAGATGCCCAGGGTAAATCACAGGGACTAGGCCACCGTTGCCAGATTCCCTACAGCCCAATGGGGTTGTTGGTAAATTTGATGACATTTCATTTTCGCTTGCTGCGGCAATCGGTGTTTGCTGCCGTAGGGGGTATTAATCTAGAGCTTACAGATGCCGAAGATTATGACTTATGTCTGCGCGTCTCAGAAGTTACTCAAATTTATCATTTAGAGCGATCGCTTTACTTTTATCGGCTAAATCCTCAAGGTCTTTCCCAGCAACAAACCACAATTCAGCGACAACATTCTGAACGTGCGATTAACCAAGCATTACAGCGTCGGAGACTGGCCGAGTCCCTGCGGCTGATTGTGGATGAGGCAACGGGTGATTTCCGGTTGCAGCAACAAAACCAATCCCAGGCGAGTTTGATTGCCGATGCCGCGCGATCGCAGTTTGAAAAAGGTAAGCAATTAGCACAACAGGGCGATCTCCCGGCAGCAGTTGGATGTTTCCAAGCAGCCCTGCGGTTGCAACCAGATTATATTGCTGCTTACAACCAGTTGGGTAATGCTTTACAGGGTTTAGGGCGGCTAGAAGAAGCGATCGCCACCTACCAACACATCATCCACCTCAATCCCAATGTTGCCCCAGCACATTGTAACTTGGGAGCAACCTGGCAGATGCAGGGGAAAACAGAAGAAGCGATCGCGGCTTATCAACGGGCGATAGAACTGAAACCTGATTTTGCCTTAGCACACCTCAACTTAGGTAAGTTACACGCCAATCAGCAATCTTGGCGAGAAGCAGCACAGTGTTTGCAGCAAGTAGTGCGGCTACAACCAGAAGCCGCCGCCCCTTACTATGAACTGGGGAATGTATTGCAAAAACTGGGGGAAACCGAAAAAGCGATCGCCTGTCTGGATAATGCCCTAAAACGCCAGCCGGATTTTGTCGCCGCTTGGCACAATCTCGGCTATTTGTGGATGACACAGGGCGACATGAGCAAAGCTCAGAAATATTTTGAGCAAGTTATTACCCTGCAACCAGATTTTCCCCAAGTGGATGGCAACTTAGGTCAGGTGTTAGAAGTGCAGGGACAATTAACAGCTGCTCTAGCCAGCTACAACCGCGCCCTAGAATTCAACCCAGCAGCCACCGAGATTTTCTATCAACGCGAGCATCTGCGGTTGAGGCTGTGCGACTGGGAAGACTATGAGCAACGGCTGCAAACCTTGCAACAGCGAATCCAGCAGCATTTGCAAGATGAAAACGCTCAACCCTTGTTGCCCCTGAGTATTCATAGCTTCCCTGTATCCTTGGATTTCCACCAGGCTGTTGCTCGCCACTGGGCGCGGCGTGTAATCCGTAACATCCAGCCCGACAAACACCTCTGCACCTTTACCCCACCCCCCGCACCTGCCCCCAAACTGCGCTTAGGCTATATTTCGGCAGATTTCCGCCAACACGCTGTCAGCACGCTGATTCACGAGATATTTCAATATCATGACCGTTCTGCCTTTGAAGTCTATGGCTATAGCTTGGTGGATGCCAGCGATGAATTTACCGAGAAGATTCGCTCCGGGTGTGATGATTTTGTCAATCTCGCTCAAATGTCATCGGCAGTAGCCGCCCAGCGCATCCATGCTGATGGCATTCACATCTTGATTGACTTAGCTGGCTATACCACCTACAGCCGTCCCGAAATTCTCGCACTTCAACCTGCGCCAATTCAGGTGCAGTATCTCGGCTATCCCGGCACAATGGGGGCAGAATTTATCCAATACATTCTGGCAGATCCCTGGTTAATTCCCGCCGAGTTAGCCCCCCATTACAGCGAAAAGGTCATCGAACTGCCCCACGCCTTTGTCGCTTCCCCCCTAGCCATTGCTGAACAACCCCTGAATCGGCGTGACTTTGGCTTACCCGCCGATGCCTTTGTTTTTTGCTGCTTTAATCGCAGCGACAAATTTGACCCGGAAGTCTTTGCCACCTGGATGCGGATTTTGCAGCAGGTTCCCCATGCAGTGTTGTGGCTAATTGAAACCACCCCAAAGGTGAGCGATACCCTGCGCCACATTGCCCAACAACAGGGCATCACCCCGGCACGTTTGGTGTTTACCCCGCGTATGCCCTTGGCAAAATACCTAGCCGCCTATCCCTTGGCGGATGTATTTCTCGACACCTTTGTCTACAACGCCGGAGCCACCGCGATTCATGCACTTTCGGCAGGACTTCCCATCATCACCCGCCCTGGTAAAGCCTTTGCTGCCCGTATGGGGGCCAGTATTTGTGCGGCGGCGGGTTTAGATTTGCTCATAGGCGACAGCACTGCCGCCTATGAACAAAAGGCGGTGCATTTAGCCACCCACCGCGACGAATTGGCAACAATTCGCCAGGGTTTGCAAGTACACCGCCACACCTTGCCCCTGTTTAGGTCTCAACAGTGGATTACCCAGTTGGAAGCTGCTTTGCAGCGAATTTGGGGACAGAGGTAGCAGGGCAGCAGGGAGCAGGGCAGCAGGGAGCAGGGGAGATAAATACCCAATGCCCAATGCCCAATGCCCATTAACTTTCATCTCATGGAGAAAAAACCAAAATGACTACATTTAACCAGCAAACAGGCACAGCCAACCCCTTCAATGGCATTTCTGTGGGGATTTACAGCCACCCCACCTTTGCCGACATCGATGGCGATGGCGATTTGGATGCCATTGTTGGGGCAGTTAACGGCACGCTCAGGTACTACCAAAACACAGGCACAGCCACCAACCCCATCTACACCGAGCAAACAGGCACAGCCAACCCCTTCAATGGCATTTCTGTGGGAAATTACAGCACCCCCACCTTAGCCGACATCGATGGCGATGGCGATTTGGATGCCATTGTTGGGGCAGTTAACGGCACGCTCAGGTACTACCAAAACACAGGCACAGCCACCAACCCCACCTACACCGAGCAAACAGGCACAGCCAACCCCTTCAATGGCATTTCTGTGGGAAATTTCAGTAGCCCCACCTTAGCCGACATCGATGGCGATGGCGACTTGGATGCCATTGTTGGGGCAGTTAACGGCACGCTCAGGTACTACAAAAACACAGGCACAGCCACCAACCCCACCTACACCGAGCAAACAGGCACAGCCAACCCCTTCAATGGCATTTCTGTGGGAAGTATCAGTAGCCCCACCTTTGGCGACATTGATGGCGATGGCGATTTGGATGCCATTGTTGGGAAAGGGTACGGCACGCTCTTCTACTACAAAAACACAGGCACAGCCACCAACCCCACCTACACCGAGCAAACAGGCACAGCCAACCCCTTCAATGGCGTTGATGTGGGAAATTTCAGCAGCCCCACCTTAGCCGACATCGATGCCGATGGCGATTTGGATGCCATTGTTGGGGCAAATGACGGCACGCTCAGGTATTTCCAGAACAACACGCCACCAGAGCCATTTGCCTTTGTTGCCGCCACAGGCACAGCCAACCCCTTCAATGGCATTGATGTGGGGTTTTCCAGCACCCCCACCTTAGCCGATATCGATGGCGATGGCGATTTGGATGTCCTTATTGGGGAATCTGACGGCACGCTCAATTACTACAAAAACACAGGCACAGCCACCAACCCCACCTACACCCAGCAAACAGGCACAGCCAACCCCTTCAATGGAATTGTTCGTTTTAGGGCTTATCAAAGCAGCCCCACTTTTGCCGACATCGATGGCGATGGCGACTTGGATGCCATTGTTGGGGAACAGGCCGGCATCCTCAAGTACTACAAAAACACAGGCACAGCCACCAACCCCACCTACACCCAGCAAACAGGCACAGCCAACCCCTTCAATGCCATTAATGTGGGAGGTTTAAGCAACGCCACCTTAGCCGACATCGATGGCGATGGCGATTTGGATGCCATTGTTGGTGCAACTGACGGCATCCTCAAGTACTACAAAAACACAGGCACAGCCACCAACCCCACCTACACCGAGCAAACAGGCACAGCCAACCCCTTCAATGGCATTGATGTGGGAAGTATCAGTAGCCCCACCTTAGCCGACATCGATGGCGATGGCGATTTGGATGTCCTTATTGGGGAATCTGACGGCATCCTCAAGTACTACAAAAACACAGGCACAGCCACCAACCCCACCTACACCGAGCAAACAGGCACAGCCAACCCCTTCAATGGCGTTGATGTGGGAACTAACAGCAGCCCCACCTTTGCCGACATCGATGGCGATGGCGATTTGGATGCCATTGTTGGGGCAAATGACGGCACGCTCAAGTACTACGAAAACGTGCTGTCCAATCTTCCACCTGTTGCCGTCAACGATGCCGTCAGCACCAACGAAAACACCGTCCTTAACGGTAATCTCCTGGCTGCCAACCCCACCACCCCCGACAGTGACCCCGATGGCAATCCCCTCACCGTCACCCAGGTAAATGGCATTGCCACGAATGTTGGTAGCGAAATCGACCTGGGCAATGGTAAACTCACAGTGAATACCGATGGCACTTTTAGCTTCAATCCCAACGGCGGCTACGAGTCTTTAGCCCAAGGAGCTACCACTACTGAGAGCTTCACCTACACTATCAGCGATGGTTCCGACGGCACGGCTAGCGCCACTGCGACCATCACCATCAACGGGGTGAATGATGTAGCCACTATTACAGGTACAGCCACAGCAGCAGTTACCGAAGATGCAACTACCCCCAACCTCACCGCCACAGGTTCTCTCACTGTCACCGATGTTGATACAAATGAAAGCCTATTCAACACCACCGTCACTTCTGCTACAGGTAATCTCGGTAGCCTGAGCATTACCAATGCCGGAGCTTACAGCTACAGCGTTGCTAACAGTGCGGTACAGTTCTTAGGTGCTGGTCAAACTAAAGCTGAAACTTTTACTGTTAACTCAGTTGATGGCACAGCTAGCCAAGATATTACTGTCACCATCAACGGGGTGAATGATGCGCCAACAGGTTCACCAACTGCTACCTTAAGCAACACACCAGAAGATACTGCCATTACCATTACTGCGGCGAACTTATTAGCAGGTTTCAGTGATGTAGATACTAGTGATACCCTCTCAGTTACCAACTTAACTGCGACTAACGGTGCATTGGTAAATAACAATAATGGGACTTATACCTTCACCCCAACTGCTAACTTTAATGGCGCAGTTAATCTTAGCTACGGTGTGACTGATGGCACAGCAACCTTAACTGGACAAAGCCGCAGCTTCACTGTCACCCCTGTGAACGATGCCCCTGTTGGTGTTAACGACAGTGTGATTACTGCCTTTAATACTGCCGTCAGCATCCAAACTAGTACCCTACTGGCAAATGATACTGATATCGATAGCACCGGACTCAGTATCACTGCTGTCAGCGGCGTTACTCACGGTACTGTCGTGCTTAACAATAACGGCACTGCCAGTAACACCGCCGATGATTTCGTTCTCTTTGCCCCCACTACTGGATTTAGTGGTAATGCCATCTTTAATTATACCCTCAGCGATGGTAGCCTCACTAGCACTGCTAGCGTTACTGTGGCTATTGGTGCTGACATTAACGGCACTAACCAAGCAGATAACCTAGTTGGCACTAACGGTAACGACAACATCGAAGGCGGTAATGGCAACGATACCATTTACGGCGGCGCGGGTAATGACACCATCGAAGGCGGTAATGGTAACGACCTCTTGTATGGCGATGGCTTCATGAATGGCGGCGTTGGCAACGACTACCTAGAAGGCGGTAATGGCAATGATACCCTTTACGGTGGCGCTGGCATTGATACCCTCACAGGTGGTAATGGCAACGATCTCCTCTATGGTGGCGCTGGCAGTGATATCCTCACGGGTGACAACGGTAACGATATCTTTGCTTTTGCTGCCGGGGAAGGTACTGATACAATTACTGATTTCACTCAGAATAATGATTTGATTGGACTGTATAATGGCTTGAGCTTCGGGCAATTAAGTTTCTCAAGTAGCAATATCTTGGTGACTTCTACGAATGAGATTTTGGCAACGCTGACTGGTACTAATACTACGACGCTGACTGCCGCTAATTTCGTCACGCTTTAATGATCTCGATTCATGCAACGCCGACCTTAGTTGCATGAATCTGCAATTTTGATGCATTAATTTGTAACTAAGTTACTTGAGAAGGCAGAAGGCAGAAGGCGCAGCATCTCTAAAAGGGAAGGTAATATCTGCGAAGGGGAAGCGAATGTGATTGTTGCCCAGCCACAAATTCCCCTAGCGCCCCCGCTCGATGCAGAACTGTTTGACTCCCTAAATGGCTCTAAGTCGAAAAAATCAACTAAACAAAAAAGTTAATCTTAAATAAAATATGAGACAAGGTGCAATTATCTGGCTGACTGGCTTAAGTGGCGCTGGAAAAACAACGATTGCTCATGGTGTAGCCCAAGAACTGCTCCTGAGAAATTGCTTACTAGAGGTGCTAGATGGTGATGTTGTTCGCACCAATCTTTCACTTGGGTTAGGTTTTAGTAAACAAGACCGAGACACAAATGTGCGTCGTATTGGCTTTGTTGCAGAATTACTCAGTCGTAATGGCATAATTGCGATCGTTGCGGCAATCAGCCCCTACCGTGAAATTCGAGAGCAACTCAAAAAGACTTCTACCAATTTTGTCGAAGTTTATGTCAATGCTCCACTGTGCGTTTGTGAATTCCGTGATGTCAAAGGACTCTATGCTAAAGCCAAAGCAGGGCAGATTAAACATTTTACTGGTATCTCTGACCCTTATGAAGAACCATTAAATCCAGAAATTATTTGTCAAACTAATAAATTTACGCCACAGCAATGTGTTAGCCAAGTGCTTGATTACTTAGAACAACAAGAGTTTATCAGTGCTTTAGACTTTGTTACGAAATAATCTTAACTATGTATTGTATTGACAGCAATTATTGTTAAAAAACAAAGGATAGAAAATAAAAGTGAATTTTCCTCCTTTTTTTCTCAACTTTGTAATCGATTTCTTATTTTATTAGATATTTTTAGCTTGACTTTAAGTGTGATAAGCACCGTTAACTTTAAGGACAGTTCCAGCCACGTAGCTACTGGCTATCGGTGAAAGCAAAAACACTACTGCCCAAGCAATCTCATTCGGCTTACCAAAACGACGCAACGGGATCTCAGCAGTGATTTTTTCTTTAACTTTATCTGGGATCGCTTTAGTCATGTCAGTTTCGATAAATCCGGGTGCCACAGCATTGACTCGCACTCCATAACGTGCCGCCTCTAAAGCCAGAGATTTAGTTAAACCGATGACACCTGCCTTGGATGCTGCGTAATTTGTTTGACCGATATTTCCTCGCTCACCTGAAATCGAACTGATACAAACGACCGAACCTTCTCGTCGCTCGTACATTTTGGGAACGATTGGCTTCAGGGTGTTGTATATTCCCTTCAAGTTAGTTTCTATGACCGTGTTCCAATCATCTGTTGTTAGTTTTGGAAAAAAGTTATCTCTGGTAATTCCAGCGTTGGCGACAACTCCGTAAATCGAACCGAGTTTGTGTTCCACTTTGTCTGCCACTTCTGCCATAGCTGCGGAATCGGTGACATCAGCCGAAATTGCTAGGGCATTACTTTCACTATTGGGATGACTACGGTAGGTATAAGCTACCTGAGTTCCAAACTCTTCTAATAGACTGACAATCGCCGCTCCAATTCCTCGATTGCCACCAGTCACCAAGACGACTTTATTTTCTAATCGAATGGCACTAAGTTAACCGTAAAACATTGATATAGCTGGTTTCTGGGTGTAACGGTATAGGGGGAATGGCACGCTTGTTAAGCTTTTTGTTGGGGTGAGGCAGGAGGAAAGAAAACCTTGTGCTATTTGATTTTCAGCCGATGAAACAATATTCCTTCTGCCTCCTGCCTTATCTTAGTGACATTCCTCTCTGCGATCGCCACTTTTCATGCCATTAATGCTCAATTGGCACTAAAAGCTGTAACCCATATTCCACATAGTTTACAGCTTTTCTTAGTGCCATTCATCTGTGTGAGCTTGACTGAAGTTGGCACACACCGGTGAGGCGTGGAGATAGTCGGGGCGGCGGGGAAAACCTATGAATCCTAACTGCGCTACTTCTTGAACTGTTAGTTGGATTATTCTACAGCCATACTCGCTAAAGTTGCGGTGATGATTGAGAGCGATCGCCCTGCTCAAGTCTGGTTTTGTGGGGTCGAACTCCACCGCAATGACTGGACGAATCCCGGCTTGCACCATCCCCGCTTCAATGCCGCCGCCACCCGCGAAAAGTACTACAGCGATCGGGGCATCATCTGGCAAAACTGGTTTTATTTTTGTGTTATCAAAATTTTTGCAGACATCTAATTTTGGTGATGTCTTTTTGGATTTCGCTCTTTTGATAAAGGTTGACCCATCAAGTAACTTTTTAGTTTTGAGGTACGGATATAAACATCCAACCGATTCGCATTGTGAGCCTTTAACCCCTTTCTCTAAGAATTTTTCGGGTATTGCAGATAACTCAGCTATTACTGATTTAGTCATGCAGCCACCTCCATGACCAAATCATCGGGTACTTCAAAAATCCCCAGTTGACCAATGTAAGGAATCGGTGTAATCTCGCGCGGATTCTCCAGCTTCCAGTGATATTGCCCAGGCATTCCCCAACCAGATGCAACTTGTGAAAACTTGCAATCTACTATTGTGACAATGCCAATAACTTGACCGCGACGTAAAGAGATTAACTCTGGGATTACTACTCCCATGCTTTGACAAAATTCTCTCGCTACCTGGTACTCTTTTTTGGTGCAGGTTTTTGCAGCGTGAATCAGAATATCGCCGCGATAATGAATAGGCCAGCCTCGGTTTTCAATATTTTTTAGAGCATAAATTATCGCCCATGCCCAAGGCTGACGGACGGATAGCGCTTTCATCTGTTTTAAAACTCCAGCAATTGAACGTAAGCGTCTAATGCCGCGATCGCTGGATGTGGATGTATTTGCGACTTCAGCCCATTGCAGATTGTGGCGATAGTTCCAAGCTCTATGAAAGTGAAATGAATATTGGATTGACGGTCACAACAGCGATGTAGAACTGTTAGAAGAACAAAATTCAACTGTCTGAGAATTACATCTTCAGCTACATGAAGTCGCCAAGTAAGGTTTTCGGAAGTAACCGAGCGCCAGGGGTTATCGAAAGAACACTTTTCAACTTGGGGCAGCACTTTTACCTTAAACCTGTAATCCCTGTCAGTAGTAGAACATTCATCAGGGGCAAGAGCCGCCCATTGTTGTAAAAGCTGTTGGTAAGTTTTAATCATTCTCAGTTCCCGCATAAAAGACAATGTTTATCCTCCAGTAGAGCCTTAAAAACTACGACCACGAGATAAATTCTTGAATCTGGTAAACTGATGGTCAAATAAAAGCTTGACTGTACCAGTAGGGCCATTGCGTTGCTTGCGAACAACTAACTCAGCAATGCCACGATCTGGGGTATCGGGGTTGTACATTTCTTCGCGGTAAAGCATGATCACAACATCACTGTCTTGCTCAACAGCACCACTGTCTTTTAAATCACTTAGTACAGGGCGTTTATCGTTACGGTGTTCAACTTCGCGGTTGAGTTGGGACAAAGCCAGTACAGGCACATCCAAATCTTTGGCTAATCTTTTCAATCCCCGGCTGATTTCACCGACTCGTTGAGCCATGTTCACCCGTGAATCAGTATCAAGCGCCATTAGTTGTAAGTAGTCAATGATGACAAGCCCAACACCACCGTAATGGGATGAAATTCGGCGGACTTGGCTACGGATTTCATTAAGAGAAGGGCAAGATTCGTCGTTGATGAAAATCTGCTGTTCACTTAATTCCGCGATCGCCACGCTCAAGGGTTGCCACTGGCTGTCAGAGACATTCCCAGTTTCCAAGAAGTTATTTTCAATGCCAGATTCGCTGCTCAAGAATCGCTGTACGTACTCATCAGTAGACATTTCCAAGCTGAAAACGCAGATCGGCATCTTCCCAGTTTTGGCAACATTGAGAGCGAGATTACCAGCCAAAGCGGATTTACCAACAGAAGGACGAGCAGCCAGTACATACAACCGTCCTTTGCGAAAACCACCGCCGAGTATACCGTCCAGGTCATAAAATCCACTCTTCAGTGCTGGTGAGCCTGTACCAGCATGACGCGCTTCAATTTCGGTAAAAGTGTCGGCTAGGGCATGAGAAATATGAACCAAGTCAGAGGCAGAATGCTCAGACTTAATGCAGTAGACTTTTTGTTCGGCTTCGTCAAGAATTACAGGTAAATCAGTTTCGGTGGCATAGCCGAGTTGAACAATCTCAGTGCCAGCAAGGATTAACTGCCGCCTTTGGTATTTTTCCATTACCAAGTCAGCTAAAACATCGATGTTCACAGCTGACACAGTACGGTCAACCAGACTGGCCAGTTTATTGCGTCCACCGATACGGAACAATAAACCATTATCAGACAACCAGTTGGTGATGCAAAGCAAATCTGTTGGTAATCCTTGGCTGTACAGTCGTAGGGCTGCTTGATAGATGTCTTTGTGGGCATTGATGTAAAAAGCATCTGTCACCAAGCGATCGCTGATTCGGCTCATGGCACTTGGGTCGAGCATGATGCCACCGAGTATCACTTCTTCAGCCTCAATGCTCTGTGGGGGCAAGCGGTCTTGTTGCGATGTGAAGTTTGATTTGTCTTGTGTCATAGTTCACCTCATTTGAAAATTTTGATTTCTAGAAAATCTAGATTCCATATTGTTCACGCAGCTTGCGGATGTAAGTACATATACATTTGAGGATGTGTAAGTTTTAACCAATCCAACCATTTGAGCGTTGCACCTGGGTCTTGTTGGTCATAACGGCTGCTAAAAGAAGCGATCGCTTTGTCCTTGCCAACTTCATCCATGCGGTCTAGAAGTTCACTGAATGTGGCTTTATGCCAATCAAGAGAACGATTTGAGTAGTAACCGATGGGTTGGTCATTAGCTTTTGATTGTTCAGTTTGTGGTGTAGATGATTCAAGAACTTTTGACCAATAAACCAGCAGTTCTTCTAAACCAGCTTTACTCACCTCCAAATTGCTGATTGATTTGATCACAGTGGGGACTTTTTGCTGCCAATTAACCTTGTCCCACTCGGCTCTCTCCTTGGCGATTAACTCCACCAAACGGCGATCGCAAGTTTGGTAAATGTTGTCTCTGCAAGAAGTACGCCAGGGGAAACGCCAACAACGGAGTTTGATTTCATTTCTGTAAACTGCGGGTAAAGGCTCAGATGCCAAGATGCCGGGGTCAAGCAGGATGTGATTGAGCAAATCATCAATCGACTGGAATCTTGGTTTGCTTGGTTTTTTGTTCGCTTGTTCGTTTTTATCTAACAACCCCGCCGCAATAGTAGGTCTACATGAGGGAATGTCTGTTTGATGCAAAGTCTCGGATTGATTTGACAACGAAGTGAGAGATTCGGGAATTGGTTCTTCCTGGTTTGATTGTGAAGACGAAGATTCGGGAATTGGTTCTTTTTCCTGATTTGGTTGTAAATCCAAGTTAGTTTCTTCACACACATACTCGCTTTTTGGGGGGACTGCCCTTAGTGTGAATTCCTTAGATGGGATTCCCTTAATGGGAATACCTTTGTGGGTCAAATTTGACCCCACCCCCCATGCAGAATTGACCCCCCCACTGGGTGCAAAATTGCCCCCACCCCCCGTGCAATTTTGACTGGGGTTAATTTTGGCTGGGGTTTCTTTTATTGTTTTGATTTGGGAGCGAAGTAATGGAACTTGGTTAGGAGAAACCCACGAAGAAGGTGTAGTGGGAGTATAAATGTTAGTAGTTCCAATACGTTCTTGTATTTCAATCATTCCGGCGGCTAGTAAAAGCTTGATGGCATTTTTGGCAGTTTTGAGAGCCATGTAACAATGTTTAGCCATCTTAGGGATAGACTCAAAACAACCGCTTACACCTGCTCTTCTTTGGATATGCGCGTACAGCCTAAATTCTGATGATTCAAGTGGATAATCATCAAAAAAACCGGGAATGAAGACTTCAAAAGCTGTCCGATTATTGATTTGATTTTCTGCTAAACTCATAATGATATACCTAATAAAAATTGCCTTCCCTCGAAAGTCTCTTAACAATCGAGAGATTTGTTTCTAATCACAAGTCAAGTTGGGAAATTCCCGAATTTGTATTTGTTGAGGAAATTCAGCAAGTTCGCCGCCTTTGGCGTGTTTCGTTTTAAAAGGTTGCTGATTCAAATAAACATTTGACCCCAATTGCTTGACAAACACAGGTGTTTTTGACTCGTTGCACTGTTTGACGAGAGACTCGATCCATTCGCTCTGGCATGGTCTAGAGTCTGGCCCTGATTCACCACCGATAATAAGCCACTGGACATCATTCAAATATTGGCTAATATCGCCCAAATGTTTTAGTAATGGCTCAACTGACCAAAACCTAACACTAGCTGGAATTTGGGCAAGGAATTGACTACGTTCTTCAAGAGTGCGACGGTTTTCTATAGAAGTTCCAACCCAAATATTAGAAGGTAATTCCTCTAGCCCATGATTAGAGAGCCATTCATTTATAGATGACAACATAACTTCTGGGCGCTTGGTGAGGATTTGGAATATCTGCTTTGGCGCTACGAACATTCCATCTAACATTTCATGTTGCCAAGAACGCGGAACCCACTCACCAAAAACATCAGTCATTGAAGAAACGAAATGCTTCTTAGGTTTCCTTTGGAACCCCCATTTCCGAATAGCTTCTGTATCTAACACTAGCTCTGGTGGTTGCCCAGAGTAGGGTTGTTTATTCCCACCAAAAAAAGAATTTTGATTCAGCTTTTCGCTATAGCAATTTTTACACCCCTCAGATATTTTTTGACACCACCAACCGCCTCCCTTGGCACGGATGATATTATCTGTTAAGTCTGCCCATTCTATATTTGTTGGCATGATTACTTCTCTCTCATTAACTTGAAATTGAACAGTTGAGTATGACTAATAAAACACCTCAAACGGAATATGATTCCCCGTGGAAGCAGATGTTGCAGTTGTATTTTGAAGACTTCATGCAATTCTTTTTTCCTCAAGCCCATGCTCAAATTGATTGGAGTAGAGGTTTCGAGTTTCTAGATCAAGAGTTACAACAAGTAGTTCGTGATGCTGAATTAGGAAAACGGCTAATTGATAAATTGGTGAAAATCTATCGCATTGGGGGCGAAGAATCTTGGCTGTTGATTCATATAGAAATCCAAAGTCAAGAGGAAACCGATTTTCCTAAACGGATGTTTGTCTACAACTATCGAATTTTTGACCGTTATGATCGCTCTGTTGCATCATGCGCGATACTGGGGGATGACAACATCAACTGGCGGCCATCGCAGTTTGGGTACGATTTGTTTGGTTGTACGGTTGATTTTCAGTTTCCTGTAATCAAGCTGCTAGACTATCAACAAAGGTTATCGGAGCTAGAAGTCAGTCGTAACCCCTTTGCTACAGTGGTAATGGCTCACTTGGCAGCAGTGCAAACCCGCAGTAATAGGTCACAAAGGAAACAATCAAAACTGAATTTAGTGCGTCGGTTGTATGAGCAAGGGTTTGAACGCGAGGCTGTTGTTAACCTTTTAGTTTTCATCGATTGGATGCTAACGTTACCATTGGATTTAGAACTAGAGTTTAAAAGAGAAGTCGAACAATTGGAGGCACAACTGCGTATGCAGTACGTTACTAGTTTTGAGAGAATTGCTCGAATAGAATCTTTATTAAAAGGCATAGCTTTGGGGTTAAAACTCAAATTTGGAACACCTGGACAAAACTTATTACCTGAAATTGAGCTTCTTGAAGATTTCAGATTGCTGGAATCAATCTTGGCAGCAATAGAAACAGCAGATACTGTTGATGAATTGCGTTCTATTTATCAGACAGCAGATGACACACCGTCAGAAAATTAGAATTGTTTGATATTTGATTTTCAAGGTTCAGCAAGTTTTGAGTGCCGAAATTAGCGTTAATTAAGCACTCAATGAAGTATCGTTATCAATTTCTGCATTAAGCTGATCAAACAGATCCGCCTGATCACCCCAACAATCCCAGTCAACTCTAGAGGAACGTGCGAACATCTCCAGCTTGGTCATATCAGGACACAGCTTTTCTACAAGTTCAAAAAACTGTTCGGGCTTACGTGAATGCTCACGACGGGGTGAGTGTAAAATGCTTGACTGGTTTGTGAGTGTCCGTCCAGAGAAAGCTTTGACATTCCCACGAACAGCCAAAGC
The DNA here is from genome assembly GCF_013393925.1 of Nostoc sp. C057. Taxonomy (NCBI): domain Bacteria; kingdom Bacillati; phylum Cyanobacteriota; class Cyanophyceae; order Nostocales; family Nostocaceae; genus Nostoc; species Nostoc sp. C057. The sequence continues at coordinate 267,462 of NZ_CP040289.1, forward strand.
ACAGTGTTCAGTCGAATTCCGCAACCAATGACCGACACCTAGATGTGTTTTAGTGCCATCTTTGGTGACTTTTTCCCAAGTCAAAATAGTCTTGAGTTCAAATCCCCATGTTTGCAAGCATTGAGCCGCTTCGACCATGTGATTATTTGTGTACCAAAGCCAAAGGACTGACCCTGTAGGATGGCTTAAGTCTGGAACAGGTAATGACAGTATTTCTTCTATGTGCATTGGCTTGTAGTTAATGCGGTTTCGGTGAGTCTTATCCTGATTTCTCAGCCGATAGAACCAGGGAGGGTCAATCACGATGCACTGGTATTGACCTTCTAATGTTGTTAGTCTCATGTTTAACTCCTGTTATTTTCAAACTTGTTCTGGAAATTCAATGTGGCTTAAAGTCTGAAGTTCAACAGCTAATCCGCTTAAGAAATTTTGGAGTTCGACTGTTGCCAATTCTTTGGATATCTCTTTTTCTGACGCATAAATAAGTTGCTTGTGATGCCCAAAATAAACTTCTGTACGAGTTAAGTTTTGCTCTGTATCAGTTAACAGAGTCAAAGTAAATCTTCCAAGTTTACAAAAGTAATAGGGACGCTTTGAACTCCAAGGCTTTCCAGGTTGCCAAGTGATTTGGAGTTTTTTACCAATGTGAACACTGATAGATTCAAAATCAACGTGGAAAATATTCAGTAAAGGAAGCATTTCGCCACTGTTGTAATGGTCTACAACGTGCTGTCTAATGCCTAGTTCTGCTAAACCTTCAGGAATATCAATGTGAGCTTCAGATGAGATTTTCTCAACTACTGTGACTATGGCTTTCATATCCGTTTAACCATCTTGTAATTTGTAAGAAAATATTTAGGAAGGTGTATTACTCACGCTTCAATTAAACCCCTGGCAACGAACGTTATTCAGGGAATAAACAATCAGTTTCATATTCGTCATCATCCTCATCTGAATCTTCATCTTTGATGGATTCAAATTCTTCGATTGCAAAAATAGCCATAGCCACACACGCTCTTTCTGCTGGATGTGTAGCTGATTGCATCCGATATGATTCGGGGACTACATAGCCTTGGATCGCGTAGAATTTCTTAGCTAGTTTTTCAATGAGTACATCTTTCTGGAAGTAGCCGATTTCCATATCTTTTCCCCTCAAGGTAAAATTTACCTTTGTTGTAAAAGTCTTAATTCTTGATGACTCGGCGATCACTCTGCTTGACCAATGACCAATGACCAATGACCGATGACCGATGACCAATGCCCGATGCCCGATGACCGATGACCATCAAGCTGTTACTAAAGATTTTTTAGCAAAAGCACCTGCCTGCCTTAGCGCTGCTCCAGGACTGGGATGAGCGAAGAACTCTTCTACAGCTTTGGTCAACCCAGCCGCAACAGCTGGTTCGTGGCAAGCGTAGACATAGATGGGCTGTTGTACACCATTGACCAATCGTGTTTCTTGGCGATCGCCTAATTGTGGGTAGAATGTTCTCACCCATGTGCCTAAATGTCCGCGATAGTGAGCGCCGCTCAAGGGGACTTTCTTACCGAGTTCGCTCTCTGCAAAGTTGACCACGCCGAGCCAGCGTTCTTCTAAAGGGGTTAGCAATTTCCTATTATGTTCAGCCAAAAGGTTCCCGGCATAGTCTTTAAATTGCTGTTCCATGTATGGGTTGAGTCTGCCACCAGTTAACTCAGCTAAAGTTTTCATGGCCAGGACAAGAGTATGCAATCGTTGTTCAACTGGGGGGAGGGTTGGTGTAGGGGGTTGTTCTTGTGGTTGAGTAGCGGGTTTTGTCCAGCCCATAATGTCTTGCATCCAGGCGCGAACACCGATACTTTCAAATGCTTCACAGGCTAATCTTGCTTGTTCACTGCATCTTTTCCCCGCTTCGTAGCCGTAATAGTGAAGTATTGCGGCAACAGCTATATCAGGGATACCGGACTGCGACCAGCCTAAAATGTCAACACCTTCAAAGCCTTTACGGACAAGCTTTTCAACCATTTTAGAGCGAGAATTGTCAACAGCCGTTTTGAGCAGGGCGAACGCACGGGATTTCTGAAACCCTTGCTGGGCAAGGATCTTGATGAAAAAATAGGCTAAATTAAAAAACGCCAAAACCCTTGCTATTAAACAATACCATTGCCAAAATAAGAGTATGAAGAGGTAGGGCATTTCGTAGTAGATTTATTGTCTCTCACAACGATAAATCAAACACTACAAGCAGCCCATGCCTGATATCTTATCACTGCTACAATGCCTGCTACCGCAGATCAACGCGACAACAATGCGGCAATTTAACCAAATAATCCTGGCTATGTTAACGATGAGCGGGCGAGTCACGATGTTGGGAATCTCGCGTTGGGCAGGCACTGGTGGTAGTTATCGGACGATATTAAGATTCTTTCAGACAGTAATACCTTGGGCGACGTTGTTTTGGCTATTTTTCCGTAAGCATTTATTCCGTGCAAATGAGGTGTATTTGCTTGCAGGAGATGAAGTTGTAGTGAGTAAATCAGGTAAAAAAACTTATGGTTTGGATAGATTCTTTTCCAGCCTAGTAAGTAAACCGATATTAGGACTGTCTTTCTTTACATTATCATTAGTAAGTGTTGAACAAAGGCACTCATTTCCCATTCAAATAGAACAGGTGATTAAGAGCGATGTAGAAAAAAGTAGTTCAACATTAGCCTCAGAAATAAAGCCTAAAGAAAAACGTAAGCGTGGACGACCAAAAGGAAGTAAGAATAAGAATAAAGCCGAGGTGATTTTAACATCTGAATTAGTGCGAATTCAAAAGATGATTAATTCGCTGTTCAAATTATTAGCTGGATTTGTGCCGCTTACTTACTTAGTGCTAGATGGGCATTTTGGTAACAATAATGCTTTGCAGATGGCACGTCTTGTTAACTTACACATAATTTCTAAGTTGCGCCACGATTCTGCATTGTATATCCCATATCAACATCCTGACTCCCATAAACGCTCTCGTCGTAAATACGGTGATAAGATTGACTACCATAACATACCTGATAAGTATTTGCGTAAAAGTAGCATAGAGGATGAAATTCAAACTGATGTTTATCAATGCACTCTCCTTCACAAGGAATTTGCCCAAGCACTAAATGTAGTTATTTTAGTTAAAATTAATCTTAAAACTCATGCTCGTAGTCATGTAATTCTATTTTCTAGTGACCTAAAGTTGTCCTACGAAAAAATAATAGATTACTACAAATTGCGCTTCCAAATCGAGTTTAATTTCCGTGATGCCAAGCAGTTTTGGGGACTGGAAGATTTCATGAACTTAAGCCAAACTGCTGTGACTAATGCTGTTAATTTAGCATTTTTCATGGTCAACTTGTCCCATCATCTTCTCTTGGATTTTCGTCTCCTTAATCCCGACTCTGGCATTATTGACCTGAAGACTCATTATCGTGGTTTTCGATATGTCCGTGAAATCTTAAAAATGCTTCCGGAAATGCCTGAGCCTATTTTATTAACCCAGATTTTTGCCAAGATTACTTCTTTGGGACGGATTCATAACGTTTCTACAGGCGTTGAACCCTCGTAAATTGGCAAAGGTATTGATTAAAGGATTCTTATACTTTAGATGCGTTTGCCCTGCCGTTTTGAGACTTCTGAATAATCCAGCAGCATCAACCCCAGCTAATCTTGCTGTAGCCCGAAGACTAGCCTTACCTTGTCCATTAGAGTCAACAGTGATTTCTTGCTTTATCTGGTCGATAATTTGAGCGATTTCGATTTGTGACATAACTTTAGTTGAGTGATAATTTTTCCTTGTTGATTAGAGGGAATTAGACATTCACGCGCACCAAACTTTTTTCACCAACCAGAGAGAAGCGATTAGATATAGTCCGTGATTGAGTCAAGGTTGGCGACATCAATTCAATAAGGTAAAACCAAGAATTATTTACCAGCCCAATCCCCAGAATCAGCCGTTGTTTTGTTCCTTTATCGTGGGAACAGAGGATCACTCTTTCGCCCAGAACGAAAGCAGGTTTTTGCACAGTGATGACTTCTAATTCACCAGTCCCGATGATTTGGTTTTGTGTGGCGTGGAGTATTTCATTACGGCAATCAATTGAATAAATCCAACATTCGTGTTTCCATTGCATACCGCAGCAATAGCCAAATGTTCTTGTGGTTCTAAGGTATACTCTCTCAAGTAAATTCACCTCAAGGAGTGGAATTGTTCCACGCCAAGGTGGGGAGAGATACCAACTTGTTAAGAGAGCGTTAATGTGGTCAATCATGCTTTTTTCCCTAATAAGTAATTAATGGCTTCAGTATCGAGAGCAGCAATACGTTTTTTAATTGATTGTGGGGGATTTTCAAAAAACTCTTTTAGATGCAATTTCCGAATTTGATAATGTCTGGCAGAACGTTTTGTAGCTTTGAGCCATCCTCGTTTTACCCACCTTGTGACAGTTGAGAAGTTCAATTGAAGAACTTGAGCAATTTCTTTACAAGAATAGTTATCAAGGGTGGGACGGGCTGAATAACCTAAGCTATTTAACTTCAGGTAAATTGCAACTGGTGTGCGATAGAATCCTCGCCTTTTTAGGATTGAGGCTATTTGGTTGATTGTATATACTTCAGCTTTCGCCTCAATAATTGCGAGTTCTTCATCAGTCCATTTTGCATACATTTGATTACCTCCTTCTCTTGTAGGAGGTGTAATATTTCCCATCTACTCCCCCTTGATTGACATATAAATAGATGGGTTCGGGAGGGTTGCATAAAATTAGTTCTATTTCAGTAACCATATTTTATTGACCTATGCAATAATTAGTGGTTTGTAGCGTAAACTTTCAGTGCTTTACGATTGCTTGAAGAAAAGCTGATATTCAAGCAATCGCTTTTTTACTAAACAGAAGGCTGTTAATTGGAGGGAAAAGAGGAAAGGGGAAGGGGTAAAAGAAAGAGAAAGAAAAAATTTTCGCCATACAGTACAAAGCAAGCATTTTTGAATATGAAGCTTCCCTTTTCCCTTTTCCCCTCTTATTTCTGCTCTAACTCCCATTGCAGATAAGTCAAAGCAGTTTGAGCATCAGCAATGTTTAAATCTGGCTGATACCCTGCTGACAAGAGTTGTTTGTAATCTGGGTGCGTAGCAATCTGGGATATCAGGTTTTGAGCTTGTGCAACTAAGTCATAGAGGTTGGGGTTAGATATTTCAATGCCCAGCCGTGAGCATAAATCCTCTGCCTTTACACCGAAGGTTCCTGGCTCAATCTCCGTCGCTAACTCTTCAAGCAGAGATTGGAAATTCGGGTGTTCATCGTTAATTTCAATCTCAAATAAATCTGCGCTCTGTGTAACGATAGTTGCCCAATTGGGTAAAGTCTGTGCAATGGTCTTCGCGTAAAGTTTCATGATTTTCTCCTCTGGGATTAATAACTTAAAAATCCTCGGCAATCTCCAACAAAAAGCCGCTTCCCGTGTTCTGCACTTGCACCAGTTCTTTATCCAGCAGTGTTTGAATGACTGAATTTGAAACTTGGCATTGGAGAGAGTGCAGAGGAACACAACCACCACAAAGCTGAAGTGAACGCAGCAGATGATTGGCTCTACGGTCAAAATTGTCTGTAGAATTAGCCATTGGTACTACCTCCAGTGACGGCTGCTAATTGTTGTTGCAGAATCGCTATTTGCTGTTGATAAAACTTAATCTCTGCGGTTATTTGCGTGAACAATTCCTGTGGAGATAGTGGTTGGATTTGATTTTCTTGCAAGTACGATATCTCGTCAGAATTCTTGTTAGGCATCAGTACATAGCGCCAACCATCATCAAATTGTTCAGCCAACTCTGTACCATACGGGTAATAGTAAAGTCCTAGAATCGTGCCTTGTTCTGTACGCTGATCCAAAGCGAAGCGTGGGTAGCCCCAGTGTTGGGGAATGGATATTGTGGGTTGCATATTGATTGGTGGGTGAATGAAGGGAAAATGAGAGAAGAATTCAAAAGTCAGAATTCAGAAGTCAGAATTTCGGGAAGAGGTGGGAAAAAGAGGAGAAAGGAAGGCAGATTTTATTAACTTCTGCACCCTGCTCTTTGTTTCTTTACTGACTCCTGACTCCTGGATGCTGACTTCTTAATTACGCTGTGACTAACTCCGCTCTCTCCAGCAGCTGTTGCAATTTATCGCCAGTTAGCTGTTCTAAGGGTTGGTCTAAAAAATATTCCTCAAAAATGGATTTACCATCAGTAGACACGTCCACCATCGACAGCGATCGCACAGCATCAAGCACGGAGTTAGAATACTGCTGCTGGACTGAATAACGCCTCTTCACCCACCAGTTACCATCAGTGCATCCGACTTGCCCCAGTTTCACGCCTTTGTTGTTGTAAATGCCATCATTGAGAATTTCAAACCCGTAGTTCTGGCACTCGTTGAAGATATGCACCATGATTTGGTTTTCGGTAGTGCAAGGTGTTTCTGTTGCTGCTGGGGTGGCCTCGTTTAACGTACTGTCCTGGTGATGCCATTGAATGAAACGGTGGCATCTAGCCCAGGTATTAGCGCGGAATTTCTCTTTACCGTCCACCATGACTACCCAAGGTTGAGTTAGATCATCGTCATAGGTGATGCTGGCTATCAGTTCTTTGCCGCAGTAAATCTCGTGATCGTAGAAAGATATTTCTAGGGTTGTCAGTTCTTCGGGTGCAATCGCTTGAGCTTGGACAGCGATGTAGTTGTCGAGTTCGGCTTGGGAGATCGCTTGGTTGTCAACTTTCTGAAGCTGGGTGGATTGGTGGGTGATGATTGCGTTTACCCAGGTTTCAGCTGCTCTTTTGTCCCCGGTGGGTGTTATGCCGAGTTCGGCAGCGATTCTTTTGAGGCGCGGGAGGTTATAGCGGGAAAGGGCTTGCTGTGTGTAGGTTGGATGGGTCATAATTAAGATTCCTTATTATTAGGGACAGAGAAAGCGCTTTTGATTGGTCGTCGGGGGCGCTTTCTCCATATTTTTACTATAACACTTCCGTTATAAATAACAATACTAAGTTGCTAAATTCCAACGGAATCAATTATGATAAAAACTATAGTTTAATGGAGGCATGAGGAAAATGCATTGCCGCCTAGCTGTGCTTATGGCTGAAAAAAACCCAACACTGTCATTGGCTGAAGTTGCCAGAAGTTCTAACATTTCTTATCCAGCTGTTTATCGGCTGTTCACCAATGACTTTAAGCGGGTGGATACGGAAACGATTGAAAAGTTATGTGACTACTTCCGATGTGACTTAGCGGATTTATTTGAGTTGAGGGAGGTAATAGATGTGAGTAGCTAATGCTGCTTCTCTCTCTTTACAATCACTACCGCAAAGTAGTGCATTTTTAAAGGAACTCTGTGTAATTGAATAAGTCCTGGGTATAAGCTCAGGGATAGAGTTTTAGGATTATTTATCGAAGTGTAAATCCTTATGTTCCTCCCTGTGTTTCTTTAACCCAGTGATTACTTCTACCGACAGCATTTAAAATCCACTTTGCAATCGACTTTAGAGAAGTACTATTGATTTAATTGGGGTGGAATGATGAAAAAGCCATCCTCTAGGTGCAAAAAAAGCATTTTCTCTGTAATAAGTGATTTAGAACTGCCATTTAATCCCACATCCAACAGGTAAGTTTTAAAATTTTGTAATTTCTACAATCTAATGAGAACAAGGTTTTGAACTAGTGAAACTTAATTATAAATTTTACGATCCCAGCTTTATCTAGTGTTAAACCCTAGCTTATTGATAATAGTGTTAATAACTTTTCTCAATTTGAGATTAAATACTTTGATCACAGCATAAATGATAGAAAAGGTGAAACATTTATCATAATTTAGTTTTAGCTGTTTTATTAAAATTATTTTTTGACAAAACAACCTGCGGGTAATAAAATATATAAAGTACATTTACTCATGCTGAATGTAAGTTTAAAAGAGCAAAATCTATAAAGAGTTATATTATATTTATAGAAAGTATTGTAACATTAATAAGTTTTTCGCTAGTATCACCTGTATATGTACATTATCGTCTATTAAAAATACAAAATTTGGAGATTGCAGTATGGTAGCAAATAGTCACTTAATTACAGGCGAAACATTTTCTTTATCAGACAAGTCCGATATTGCTCAGGTATTTCTTTCAGACGACGAGATTAATGAAAAATACAAAAAGGGAGAAATAAGAATTGTAACGGAACAGGCCCGTTACCCACTTGATAGTATTGAAACGATGCTTGACAGTAAAAAATATATTTTAAACCCTGAATACCAGCGCAGAAAAAGGTGGGAGAATGCTCGAAAATCCCGTTTGATAGAATCGTTTATAATGAATGTGCCGATTCCACCTATCTTTCTATATGAAGTCGATTACTCTATATATGAAGTAATGGACGGGTTGCAAAGGCTAACAGCTATTTATGACTTTTATAAAGGAAAATTTAATTTAGAAGGATTAGAATATTGGCGAGAACTTAACGGTAGAAACTGTCAAAATTTACCTGAGCAAGTGAAACGAGGAATAGATAGACGTTATTTATCGTCGATTGTATTGTTGCAGGAGACGGCAAAAAGCACAGAAGAAGCAGATTTCCTTAAGCAAATAGTTTTTGAAAGACTAAATAGTGGTGGGGAGAAACTAACTCCACAGGAAACAAGAAATGCTCTACGCAATGGCAAATTTAATCAATTATGTATAAAACTTGCTGAAAATGACTCTTTCCGTAGAATGTGGAAACTACCTTTAGAATCCGAAGGGGAAGAAAAATTACTTGAAAGTGAATCTTATCGCAAGATGGAAGATGTTGAACTGGTTTTGCGATTTTTTGCTTATCGCCATATAGAATACTTCAAATCTCCTGTGGATAAGTTTTTAGATGATTATCTAAAACAAGCAAATAATTATTCGGATGAAACAATAAAAGAACTTGAAAATCTTTTTAATGAAACTATTGATTTGGTTTTTTTATTGTTTGGAGATGGAGCTTTTATACCACCGAAAGAAAAACGTGACAATCAAACACCATTAAAAACTATTTATGATCCAATGATGCAGGCGATGGCAAATTACATTTCCAAAAAACAAATCTTGCTAACTAATCATGAATTCATACGAAATAACCTATACTCAAATAAAGATTTGTTATACGTAAAAGAAGAGAATAATAGACCTCTTTTTGATGGTAGATATAATAATAAAAAAGATGTACAAGCACGTATAAAGTATTTTCAAGGGTTTCTACAAGGTTTTATCTCATAAACTTAGCTAGAAATTATGAATATAACGTCATTAGAGAGATTTAAAAAAGAAATAAATCAAGTAAGAGAATATTTTAAATATATTCAATATGTTGACAATATTTTCAGTTGTGTTGTGTCATTAAATGATAATGAGCAAATTAAAGCTTCTTTAAATCAATTCAAAGAGCATCATAAAAGTTTTAGAACAGATAAAAAGATATTTGAATACAAAGCATCTATTATTTCGCTTTATGGATTACTAGAAAAGCATATAGAAATTTGGATGAAAGAATATCTTGATTCGCTTGCACTTATAGCTATAGACTATAACAATATAGATGAGAAAATTAGGAACAATCATTTTGAACTTTCTTTAAAACTAATAAGCACTATTGTTAGTAGAGAAAGTGCTAAATATCAGCATCTTACCAAAGAATAAGTTTTAAAAAAATTGAATCAATGTATTGTAAATCCTGCTGCTTATAAATTCAATACAGAAGCATTTGTTCTTTTATCAGGTAATTTAAAACATAGACAAATAGCAAAAATATTTGAGCTTATCAATGTCAATTTAAATGAAACGCTAAAGAAAAATGTAACACTAAGTCAGTATTTTAAAAATGATAGAGGGCTTATAAACATTTCAAATATAGATACAGACATTTTATACAACAAAATAAACGATTTAGTTGAGAGGAGAAATCAGATTGCTCACGGTTCAGAATTAGATAATATTCTAGATATATCGGAATTGGAAAATTATATCTATTTTTTGGAAATATATTGTGAAGCTCTTTTTGAAATATTGTCAGAGGAGCTTATCAAAAAAGAATCAAGTTATAGATTTCAAAAGATAGAAAAAGTTGTGAAAATTTTTGATAATAAAATATTGGCATTTGAAATTGAAAACTATACGATAAGAGTCGGAGATATACTTATTGTTGAAACTATAGAAAATAAATTTTCAAGAAAGACTATTGAGAAAATTGAATTAAATAAAAAACCATATACAGAACCAGGGCGAACGCACGGGATTTCTGAAACCCTTGCTGGGCAAGGATCTTGATGAAAAAATAGGCTAAATTAAAAAACGCCAAAACCCTTGCTATTAAAGGATTCTTATACTTTAGATGCGTTTGCCCTGTATACAGAACTTACAGTTGTAGAAAAAACAAATATTGCCATTCTTGTTGAGTCTGGTATCAAAGAAAATCAAAAATTTTACATAGTAAAACAATGATTACTTACAATATTGCAGTGCGCGTAGTAAATATTGTAGACATTCCCGCCTATTTGCCCAACGTTTACCAGTTCTGGCAAGAAACCGCTATTAGCCGCACTACTCCATATAACCTCTATAATAATTCTGCTCAGTATCTTGGTAGAGATATCATGGACGAGATTTGCAGTCGATACAAAATTCAACCAGATGTTTTAGTTTTACTTAAATGGATACTATCTCAGGAGTCGAAAAATGGGGATTAATCCAGCCACTATAGATCCTCTTGCCTTACCTTCAGTATCTCTTCATGAGCGATCACAGTTACCTAGACAGCCTTGTATTTACTTCGCTATCGACCTTGATGGACAAATTCAATACATTGGGCGATCAATTAATCCGAAGGCGAGATGGGCTTTACACCACAAGTATCCTGAACTGCATGAGATAGGTGGCATTCGGCTCTCCTACTTACATATAGATGATGTATCTTTACTCTCTCAAATAGAAGCAGCTTTAATTGCCTGGTTTAATCCACCGCTCAATCAAACCACGAATTTGAACCCATTTGCAAGTGGGATGTTGGGTTTAAGGCTAAGGGTAGGAAAAAGAGCAGAAGAAATAGCCGTGGAGCTTGGCGTTGCCGTCTCTACGGTTCGGAATTGGGATCAATTAAAAACAGCTCCCCGGATGACTCCTGTGGGACTTCAAAAACTTATGCAGGTGTACAAGTGTACTTTTGATGAACTAGTTCAGGCGGAACTGGAGTCTGAAAATGCTTAACCCCCAGGCTATTAATCCTCTTGTTTTGCCTTCAGTTTCTTTAAAAGAGCGATCTGTGACTTGAAGAAGATTTTGGACAGGTTGTCCAACTTTACCTTCCAAAACTAGATGTCCAACTTTACCTTCCAAAAACATGAAAAAGATAACATCTAGAAAAATTAACTCCCGGTTCGCTCATTTTTTTTGGAGTTCGAGAAATTGCCGAAAACCAGAAAATCTAGGTGTAGTAATGGTTTTAGCCATTACTATAAATTTACCTTGAACTACCACCCTGCTCTAAAAACTCTATTTTTATGCGATGCCTACGGCGGTAAACTACGCGCAAAGTCGGGAGGAGAGTACATTTGTATTATGGGCTATAACCCCCATTAAATCGTCCAGCTTTTTTCTAACTCAATTTAAAATGGGCGAACCGGGAGAATTAAAGGAAAAGTTGACGAGGAGTTATATTAAAACAACGAAAAACTTCAGAAAGAAAATGCAAAGAAATACGTGGTTTATAAGCAGTGTCAGAGCTTTGAGGTTTAGCGATTAAGTGGGAACTCATCCAGAATGAAAAAGAGAGGTCTTTTAACCCTTGTTCATCAAGATGCACGCAACGTTCATGAAGGTACGAATAGACATCTTTAATCTGAGGTTGTTTTGACAAATAAGGTGTAATCGCAATTAACTCTTGTAAGTAAGAGATGTTACGTTGATAGGTTGACAAACATCCCATCGAGCGAAAATAAGTAGTCAACTTCAAGGGATACTTTGTTTGACCTAACCATTCTCCACAATGAGAACAATAACCTGGTTGACAAAAATTTAGCATTTTTTGATTGCAAGAAGGACAGGTATTCTCTAGAGAAATCTGATGTTGAGGGCAGAATTTAACATATTCAATTAACCAGAGCAAAGGAATATAAATAACTTGCCCTTGCTCTCGCCAGGCTTGATAACAATAAGGACACCAAGCACAAGAAGGTTTCAAAAGCAACTCTGCTGAATCAAAAACTTTCAGCCAACTCATTAAAGTTAAAGAATATAAATCTTGACGTGATGTTAATTGCTCTATAGCTGTCACAATGACTGGAGTAATAGATTGAAGTCCATTTATAACTGATAAATTAGATGCAGTTTTTTTGTTAGTTAAAAATATCTGTTTAAGAGAAGTTTTTTTAGTATCTTTATGCAATAAATATTCCTGATGTTGAATCAAAGGAACAAGTTCATAAGTATAAAGTTGCCAAGAGCGAAGGCAATGCTGTTGTGCTAATCTTTGTAAATAGCTACTTAAACTCTCAGTATTAGGAGTTCCTAAACCTATTGGTTGTAGAGGATAAAGATGACTGATTTTAGGTAGGTTTTGAATTGTAAAATTTCCTAAATCAAAAGGAATGAAAAAAATCTGTTTCTTTATCCTCCTTTTCTGATTCCTGCTTTTTTAAGGGATAACGGCGACAGGGCGAACGCACGGGATTTCTGAAACCCTTGCTGGGCAAGGATCTTGATGAAAAAATAGGCTAAATTAAAAAACGCCAAAACCCTTGCTATTAAAGGATTCTTATACTTTAGATGCGTTTGCCCTGATAACGGCGAGGAGAAGTTTGTGCAATCGGCGAATGAGTAGTTTTTTTCTCTTTCTTGCTTTGATTGTGTTTCTCCTGAGCAGTACCATGAGATGAGGGAATTAATTTCAAGTCTTTTTGTAGTTTGAGTAAATCCTCTGATGACTCTTGTAGTTGTTGTTCACCTATAGTAATAGATTTCAGCATTACCAAACATTGACGTACCTCTAAAGCATGACGTTGCAAGTCAGATAAAGTAATAGTCTGAGCGTTTCCATCACTCTCTAAAACATCATTAAGTGTTACACAAAGCCAATCTTTAAGAATACCTACACAACCTAAACTCCTCTCATAAAGAAATTCCCAATTAGATAATAAATCTGGCTGTTGAGGTAAAGGAAGATATTGACTAAAAGTTTGCACCACACTTTTAAAAGCTTTAGCTTCTTGCGAATTATCAGCATGATACCGTTGAAAATGAATGGTTTTACTACGTCGGCATAACTGATCTCCTAAATCAATTAAAGGTAATAAGTCATAAGTTCCAGTGGGAATAATTTTCACTTGAGTTAGATTGGCTAGAGATTTGAGAGTTTCGGGTTGATCTTTTAATTTCCGACCACTAGGTAACATAGCAAGATGATGTGCTTCATCAATATAAAAAGCATCCGGAGAACGATGAATCAAAGCCGATTCCACTGCACTCCGCCACGAGGAGCAAGATTGCCCATAATTAATCTTTTTTCGATTAAAGGTTCGTTTAGTACTTTTAATAGACGAATATAAAAATCTTTCCAATCAAACTGACTAAATTCTGGAGCTTTAGCTTCTAAACCAATTACAGGGACTTTACCCTGATTGTGCTTTAATTCAGGTAAGGCTTTCTCGGTTAGTTTTTGCTCTAAACGTCGCAGTAGGGTAGTTTTCCCTACTCCAGTTGCTCCTACTACGAAAATTAAGGAAATCCCTGGTGCTTGATAAACTGATTGCATCACCTGATTAAAAGTCTGAATTAGATGAGGATGAGCCATTGTATAATTCACAAAAAATGTCACCCTTTCAGATATAGGAGCCTTTAATAATTCTTGAGGTAATCGCTGTTGTTCCATCCGTTAAAATTCTCCGTAAGATTCAAGAGTTTCTTCATTATTAGCGTTATTTATCAAGACTGATGAATTATTTTCTATTTCATCAAAGTGAGTCAATTGAGGACTGTTTGGAGAAAGTTCTTTCCCTTCAATTAAATTAAGTACCGTTTTATTTTCTAATGCTTGTAAGCGTTGTTTAAGCAGTTTTTCCTCGACTTGATAAGCCCCTTGTAAATGCTCCATCAATTCAGTATTAGATAAAACTATCGCCTGACCTTTATGTTTTTTGCGTTGGCGTAAGTCAGTACTAATAACTTGTAGTTCTTTTTCCGTGCGTCCTTGGAGATAGGGATAATGATTCGACGTACATTCATGCCAAAGCCCCTTAACATAGCAATAGGCAACACTAACATTGAACGGGTCAATTTTGAGCGAAACTGCTGTTTTCTCCACCTCTGGATTACGGAAAGCATGACACCAGTAATAAATATGATTTACCTTCACTCCTCTTCCAGGGCGAACGCACGGGATTTCTGAAACCCTTGCTGGGCAAGGATCTTGATGAAAAAATAGGCTAAATTAAAAAACGCCAAAACCCTTGCTATTAAAGGATTCTTATACTTTAGATGCGTTTGCCCTGACTCCTCTTCCGGGCTGTACGATTCGGGTATCGCCACTATGGGGGGAAGGTAAGGTTAAAATTAAAAAGGTTTGGTCATATTCCAAACGACGACTTTCTCTTGAACCTCCTAATTGGATACCAGTTTCATAAGCTTGAAATGGGGAAAGTCCCAAACTTGAATTGAGTCGGTTATCATAAATCGAATAAGCCCATGTTTCTAATGATTGATAAAGCTCACCAATTGTCCAGACGGCTTGATGGATGGGGTTAACAGACTTGGTTATTTGTCTGGTGTTTTTGAGAATTTGAGTATTTCCTTGTAATTCATGCAACCATAACGTGTTAGTTGTGCCAAACACTCTTTCCACAGGGCTTCCATAACGAGGTTCTCCTGATGGGCGGTATTTATGATTGCATTTGTAATAAGCCAACAGTTGTTTAAAATAAACGCTATGGAACTCTTTTCCATTATCGGTAATTATGGTTTGAGGTAATCGGCTAAATCTTTTGACACAAATCCGAATTACCATTAAACAACTACGGTAACTAGGTGGCTCAAAGGAAATATACACTGCTAAAATTCGTTTACTATAACCATCTACTAGAAAAGTTGCCCAACAGCGACCTAAGCTCATTTTTTCGCTGTCAATAGCACTACTAATATTGCAAGTTGCTAGAGAAATTAAGGAACTCACTAGGTTAATATCTAAGCAAGTGTGGTCAATATGAGCATTTTCCCAGGGTAACTCTCCGTCTTTGGGTATTTCACTGTTTGAGTGAAATGGTTTAGTTTGTTTAGCTATTTTTGAGCCTTGGCGGGCTAGAGTGAGTTGGTAATTTTTTTGTCTTTTAATCTGTTCACGAAATGTTTTTTCTGAGGGGGTTTAAAAACAGGTTCTTGTTGACTACAGGCTAATTGAAATTCTCGATAAACTCCACTCACTCGTCTATTTTTGGCAGTAAAGTAATGTTTTTTAATGAATTCTGCCATAAAATCTAAGAGTGCTGGTTCTAGTTTTTGATGATGCCCTTTATCTAAATGTTTAGGGAGTAAGCCTACATAACCATGATTTTCTCCATATAGCTTTTGTGCTTGCTGATATTGTTGACGCCAACGACGAATACTGCGACTGGCTTTGGTAATAGGTGGAGAATTTTCTTCTAAGTATGGCTTTATGGCCTCATATCGAGCATTAGCGGTTTCTAAATCTTCAGAACGTGCTTTGAGCAGTAGTTGTTGAACTTCTTTGTTGCCCTGACTTGAGGTATCTTTCGTTAGACCTGATAATTCTTCTTTCTCATAAAATTCGGCTTGTTCTAATGTGGGGAAAATATGAACAAGGTCTGGTTCGGCTAATGGGGCAGTATTAAAATTGATAAACAACTTTTCTTGGGCAATTAAACTATTGATTTTGTCAGGGCTAATTCCAGTTATGGCTAATAGCAATTCACTATAAGTTATTCCCGGATTCCCTTTGACTATAGATACTATTCTTTGATTATTACTCTGATTTTTTTCTAACTCTTCGTCTTGAAAATATGGCTCCAACCATTGATAATTTCTCAACCGAATTACATTTTGTTCGATATCTGTCCTCAGCCGATAGTTAAGTCCGTATTTTTGAGCATATTCTTCTCCAGGTGGACAAAGCCAATTTCCTGCTTCATTTTGGACGTAGCGGTTTGGTTGTTGTTGTGCTTTTTTGATTAATTCACTAATTGGTTTAAATTCTTCCCATCCTACCCAGTTGACTTCGATTACAAAAAAATCTGGAGTATGGCTTGTACGAACTTGGCGATTACTTTTTGAAATGTAATTTAATTCTATTGGTGGCGGTTGGTCGTAATATTCTAAAACTTGTCGGTTATGCTCTAATTTGTCAATAATATGTGCTAGTTCTCCCCGATGGGATTCAAACTGAATGGTATGACCCATCTTTTGACTGCAATAATTCCCACAAACATTGCCATAATTCCCTTGTACCCTCCGAGATGGTGGAGATAAGCGAATCTGAGCTATAAGACTACGGGTATTCTGAGTCAGTTTGAGTTGACTACACCATTGCTCAAACTCTTCAAATGTAAGCATTGATTGGAGTTTAATTCTCCTTTTCAGTTTATTGCATTTGTGTCCACTTTCTTGTTCTATTTTTGTTATTATGTCCATTTTCTTCTTCCAAATGGACAATGGCTTTATTCTTCTCTTAACGAAGTTATAAGTATTTCAGCCTGCAACCTGTCCAATTTCTTCTTCCAAACCTGTCCAAAATCTTCTTCAAGTCACACGATCGCAGCTACCAACAACGCCATGCATTTATTTCGCTATTGATAGCAATGAGGTAGTGCAGTACATAGGGCGATCAATCAATCCTGCTCAAAGGTGGGTAAGTCATCACAAGCGACAAGCATTGAGTAATCACACTGGTGTAAGAATAGCTTATTTGGAAGTAGAGGTTAATTTATTACACTGGGTTGAATTGGCTCTTATTAGATGGTTCAATCCACCTCTGAATTACTCTGTTGAATTCAACGAGCTAAATTCATGCGATGGATACGTGTCTAGGATTGCAAAACTCAGAGAGGAAAAGAATTTGACTCAAAGGCAGATAGCGGAGGCGCTGGGGCTTGATGTCTCGAGGGTTCGCAACTGGGAAAAAAGCCGTGATGGAGTCAAAATGTTCGTTCGAGTTGCAAAACTTTGTGAGTTATTAAATTGTGAGCCAAAAGACCTTTATGAAGCTGTAGAGCCTGAAGAAGATGCTGAATTATGAATGCGTTCATCTTCTTGCTATGCCTTCACCGTCTCTCAATAAGCAATGTCTGCTGCAAGCTAAGTCTACACAGTTGCCAGTTACATCCAACATTTACGTTGCAATCAACTCAAAGCAAATAGCATCGGATTAAAGGAGGTGGAAGTATGAACCAGCCACCTTCTAGAAGACGGAAAAAAGCCACTCCTGCCGCATCTGATGACAGCACATTACCAAATGACCTTGCAGAAGAGGATATCTCCCCTAAAGAAAACCCGGCCTTAGCAACAATTGACGTTACTGCTGTTGAAGTACCGGAACTAACCGAGCAGGAGCAGAGCGATCGCCTGCACTTGGAGCGTAGGGTAGAACGAGCCTTCTTTGAAGCAGGGAAGGCATTAACTGAGTTACGCGATCGCAAATTATATCGTTCCACGCACAAAACTTTTGAAGATTATTGCCGCGAACGCTTTGGTTTTAGCCGCAGACAGCCCTACCATTTAATAGAAGCTGCGGTTATTTTTGATAATTTGGTGGAAAAATGTGAACGGAACGTTCACATTTTGCCGACTAATGAGTGGCAAATCAGGCCACTATCAAAGCTTGACCCGGACATTCAGCCCGAAGCATGGGAGCAAGCAGTAGAGTCTGCCAACGGGAAAGTACCTTCTCATCGCATCGTCAAAGATGCGGTGCAGCGAATAATGGAACGTACTCAAGTACCTAACACTTATCAATTAGGCGAGGTATGCCAAATCTTAGCCAAAGATAATCCAGAACTCAGGGGCAAGGGTGGCTGCTGGGGGATTGTAAGCCAAGTAAATGAGTTTAGTTGCACCGTGAGAGTTTGGGATGGCGAGTACACGATTGGGTTGCAGCACCTGAAGTCCTTCAACTACCTGCCCCAGGAATGTAAGCAGATGCAGGTGATTTGCGATCGCATCAGTCGGGTGTATTCGGGTGCGTTAGAGGAGACAGTCAAAAGTCTGTTGCAGTCGTTGGGTAAGCTGAATCGACCTTATTTAACGGCTGTCGAAGAGAAATTGTTGAATGTACTGGAGTCTGAATACGAGATAACATAACTCCTGAATATTCAACTTTCTTTTGTTCTCTGTAATCTTTGAAACACTCTAGTTAATTGTAATGTTATTTTTCTTTTCTGGTCTAGTTCCGCAATTAATGTTAATCCTGCATCCGATGTTACAATTTCACCCTGGAAATTAACTATCACTGGATATGACTTGACTTGTTCAGATTTGCACTGTTCCGGTATACAATCTGTTTTCTGAAGAGTCATACTAAAACTGCTGGAATTCAGGTATCTTAGTCATTTTGGCAGTTTTTAACTATTCTTTTTTCAAGCTTTGTGAGAAATCCGGGAGATGGGGATGCGGCGCAGCGGATTGGCAAAGCTACTAAAAGTATTAGAGTTCAATGAGCTTACAAGTTATATAAATGACTTTCTCTATTCTTCATCTGATTCCTCATGTAACTCAGGTTTGTTAATAGAAATTTCAACAGTACCTTCTTCTATATCGCTATCAAGTAATTCGTACTCTCCACTATTTAGAATACAAAGCACCATTTCTATTTCTTGCCCATGTTCTAAGTTAACGCCTAAACTCTCACCATCGGTCTTAGTTATAAATTCAGGTACTTGTCTTAAATGTATTTGAACAGCTTGTTGATTTAATGGAAAAACAATTTTGTCTCCTTCATCATGAGTAGAATAATATATATTATATTTGACGTAGACTTTTCCATCAAACTCTGGTTTTATTGTTTGAATCGCTAAGTCTACAAATGATTTAAAATTAATATATTCGTTACTATATGTATTAGATAATAATAGTTCTATATCTTCAAAATTATGATAATTTTCAGTTAAGAAGTCTATAAAAGTATTTTCATCTAGTTCTTCATATAAGTAGTACAAAATTTTACCTAACGGCTCATTATCTAAATTTATGAGTTTATATTGACCATTTGAAACAGCAACTATCACTTTAGTATAAATTATGAAAGACTCGAAACCTGACTCTATTAAAGGTTCTGCTATGGTCTCTACCAATGAAGCAAGCTGTAAAACTTCTTCTATTTCCTCTTGTTTCACACTCGTACTTAATTTTTGTTCCAAGATTCGCACAGTTTCATAGGGATTTGTATAAACTAGCTGCCTCAAATCTTGAGTATCTTGCGAATTGGACTCCAATTCATCATCTATTAGTTGTTTGGCTTTTTTTATTAAAATAGGCTTTAGATGCTCAGGAAAATCTTCCAAATCAATTGTATTACATCCAAATTCATAGGCATCGTCATAGCTTCTACCTGCACCTAAAGCATCATAAAAACCAACAACAAATTTGATAGCTGTTTGATCACTCATTTCATGATTAATACCTATTACATAGCTAATATCTTGGGATATTGCCTGAGCTTGAACCTCAGAGTAACAACCATTTAAAATAACACACTCAATTTTATTATTAAATAATTTAAATAAATTTGTTAGAGATTCTGGGCTAACCACTTGCATTCCTCCACTGTTATCTTCCAAAACTAAACCTTGATTTCCTGCACCATGTCCAGAAAAATATACTATTTCAGCCTCGGAGTCTAACAGTGACCAACGTAAATCATCAGGACGCACCGCCCATCGGCTAGTAATTTCAAACCTATCTCTTTGTTTGCTACTCCGCAAAACACTATCAATCTCTCGTACTTCTTCATCTAAACGAAGCCTAGATGTAGTAGGATTACCGGATAAAAACAAAATTTTCTTTAATTTAAATTGCTGTAGTTGTGCATTAACCCAAACTTTATTAAAAACTTCCTTATAGATGCGATTATTAAGTTTCAACTTATCTGCTTGTTGGACAATTAAACCTGATAAAAGTAAATATATAACTTCTTGGCTAAAATCGGATTTTCTTTCTCCTCGCTGTAAAATTTCTTGGTATACCCTTAATAATCTTTCAGAAATGACGTTGGAGCTTAAAATCCTATTGCTAACAGTCTTCAAATGTTCTGGTTCGTCTTTCTTTTCCCAGTCATCAATAATTTCTGAACGAACTAAATCTTCTATCCAATGAGCTTCATAGCCATTAGCAGGTCGAACGATGTTAGATTTTACAGCAAGCGAACAAAGTTTCTGAGTTAAAAATGGCTGTCCTCCTGTCCAATAAAGAATAGCCTCCATTGGTTTCTGAGAATTTCCAACCCCAGCTAAACCTTTTGCTAAAGGTTCTGTTTCATGAAGCTGAAAATTTTTTAATTCTATTGCACGACCAATGTTAAAAGGTGTACGTTTTTTATCTTGAATCAAATCTGAGGGAGTTGCTACACCCAGGATAACAAAAGTCAGGCGGTTATATGCTGGATAATCTACTCTATGGTTGTAGCAGTCACGTATAATAGCAAAAAAGTCATCCTTGAATTGCAGGTTGAGAATGCCGTCAATTTCATCCATGAAAATAACAATATTTTCAGTAATTCTTTTTAAAAGGACATCTTCAATAAACTTGCTAAACTTTTGTACTGGCGAAAGAATATCATTATCGTCCAACCAAGTTTCTAAATAAAAATTTGTATAAAGAAGATTAAAACTATCAACTAAAGTATAAATTAACCCAGCATACCATTGGTCTGGAGTAATATCTCCAATTCCTAGCGCAGGAATATATATTAAAGCACAAGCAAAGCCCTCATTCACCAAACGATTCATGACCCGTAAAAGCAAACTGGATCTACCAATTTGGCGAGGGCCAAGTACATAACAGAACTGACCATTTTTCAAATTTTCATAAAGGTCTGTGTCTGCTTGGCGTATAACATAGGTAGGTGCATCAGATGGTAATGAGCCACTAACTTGATATTCATAGGGGAGTTGGGAAGATTCTTCTTGAACTTGAGATATAGCAGTTTGGGATAAAAATTGAAAAGACTGTTCTATCTCTTGGGCTAATTCTGCATATTTCCCACCTAAACGCCTCAAAACCTTCGCTGTAATTTGAGCAAAAGGACGAACCAAAACACCACTTGAACTATCAACTAACCCAGGATTTATCAACATCGCTGTAAATTCATCAACCGATAACCCAACCTTTTGGCTTATATACTCCGAAACCTGACGTAGTACCTCAGTTGACTCGGTTAACGGAACTTCATCTAGCAGTAAATCCCGTACCCCATCCGCAAAATCAAACTGTATTTTATCCGCTTCTACATCTTCGTTAACTGGCGACAAGAGCTTTAATATCCCACCTAAAAATACCTCAGCCACATGAACTTGGCTCGACTTCTGTAACATTGTCTGCTGTATTAAACGCACAACTGGTAAACTAACAGGTGTAGCAGCCAAAAGTCCCGCCAGTTTTCGCGCCATTGGCGAAGCTGTGAGGCGAAAGCGTTGTAAACGTTGTTTGGCTGTCAGTTCAACGCTAGAACTATCAGTTGATTGGCTCCTAACATCAAATATTTCCCCATTCTGTGGAAGCAAAAACCCTTTGGTTTGTACATCTCCCCCACCTACAACCATCCGCGCCCAGTTTTTCAACGATTCCGGTTCTAGCGTCACTACGGGTATTTTTAGCTTATTAGCAACATCGCTTTCGTCGAGCAAATCCAATGCTGTCATTATTAACTGTTGGTTGGGGACTCCAGGAGCTAAACTGCGTAGCACAATTGACTCGGCAATACCCAAAGTGCTTCTTTCCCACAGCCACTCAGGTAATACTTGAATTATCGTTGTCAGGCTAGTATTAGCCCATACTGCTAAAATTTTTGCGATCGCACCACTACGCCAAGCTGGGGAAACGCAATCACTGATAATTACAAACAAACGCCGACCATTTGGGTCGATAAGTTCTCTGGGATTGTGTAATCTTTTTTTGCGCGATCGCGAGTCAGTTCGGGGACGCAGCCAAACTTTACCTCGTTCGTCGCTAAATAATCCCCAGGTTCGCACGTCTCGGAAAGCACCATGTCTTTCTAGTAGTTGCTTAAATTCCTTAATGGTTTGCGTCCAGAGCATCATTGATTCTCCCTCGTCTACCACCAAAGCTAGTTCTAACCAGCGTTCTGGTGCGGGACGCATTACGGGTAACAAAAGTTTCTCTTCAGCGATGCGTTCTGCGGTGGCAATTTCGTCTAGGGAAAATTCTCTCTTGGAGAGAACTCGGCGTTTTAAAGGACGCAGGGAACGAGAAATATCTAATTGGTTTCGTAATGCTTGAGCAGCAGGAACTTTGATGGGTAAACCGCTTGAGGTTTCGTTGCTATCCTGGGATGATTGAGGATAAACCTTAGCGTTAGTTTCGGTCTTGGTTGGAGATTTTGGGGAATTATTCTGGCGATCGCGTGGTAATTTGGTGTTTGGGTCAATTTCTGGCGTTACTACTGGTGTTTCCTGTGGTAATTCAGACATGGGCGAAAGGTCACAACGGCGCATTTGCACCGCAAGCCAGAGGATATCCGCTATTTCCGTATCGTCTAAATTAAATCCCCAGTGATTAAAAGCACCAATTACTCGCTCAATCATATATCCTCATGTGGTTGTGAGATATTCCATCAATGCCTTGAGCAATCGTTCTTTGTCATTACCAACGGGACTTCGTTCGCGGGTGACTAAATAAATCGCATTAAGTAACTGATCTGTCGCCAAATCCCCAGCATCGGGTTTATCTCGCAGTTGGATAAATTGGGCAATTAGAGTTTCTGCTTCTGACATTACACCATCTCCCAGATGCGCCTGAATAATTTTCTTCAAAGCTGCTTCATCGGGATTTTCCATCGTCAATCGCAAACAGCGTCGTAAAAAGGCTGGGGGAAATTCCCGCTCACCATTGCTAGTCAGTAGAACAAAGGGAAATTGGTTACAACGCACCCGCCCTTTGGTAATAGTTGCAACACTGCCATCATAACCCCGGACTTTGACTGTTTCATATTCTTCCGGTAAACGAGCTAATTCGGGGATTTCAAATTCCCCTTCTTCAAATATATTCAGTAAATCGTTGGGTAAATCAATGTCACTTTTATCAATCTCGTCAATCAGTAAAACGCGGGGATGGGGAGATGGTAGTAGGGCTGTTCCCAAGGAACCGAGTTGAATATATTTACCGATATCTCTAGTATTATCCTTACCTTGAGCATCCTGTAAACGTGCGATCGCATCGTAACGATAAAGTCCTTCTTGCAGAGTTGAGCGGGTGGTGATAGGCCATTGCAGTACAGAACCTAGTTGGAGTTCGTCAGCAACTTTGTAAGCAAGAGATGTTTTACCAGTCCCCGGTTTTCCTGTTACCAGCAAAGGACGACGCAAGTAAAGTGCTGCGTTCACAAGCTCAATTTCATTGCGACGAACTTGAAAGGTTTGTCCACGCTCCTTCTCTTTGTCATCCCCAAACTCACGCCATTTTGGTGGTTCTGGAAGATTCTTGATTCCATCATGTGGTAAGTCTGTACCTTGGAAAATCAGCCAATCGCTCATTGCTTACTCCTAAATTATGATGCAGAAAACTCCAATGCTGGGTTTGGTGGTATTCGATTGGGGTCGTCCCACCATAAGACTAAATGATTACCCAAGTGCATTTCATGGTCAGATGCTAAACGACGTTGTTCTCTAATGCAGGTGGACAATTCATGCAATGGTTTTTTTAGTAACGCATCAAAGTGTTCAGGATTTTTGAGACTATTTAGCTCACAACGTGACCAAATTATAATTGGTGTCCCAGCACTATGGATTGCACTAAGTAGACCATTTCGCTCTGAGTCTGATAAATTACAGCAGATTTTAAGAATAATTTTCTCAACTAACAAATTTCTCAATTTATTGGGATCAAAACAAGCTTGAGAAACTGTCATAACCTGCTCATAACAGGGAAGAGCTTGCCAAGTTAGCTGAACTTTTTCCCAATTTCTGCGCCAATATGAACCCTGTTGTGTGCGTAATTTTTTCAGTCGATCGTAGGAACGCACTACAACCCGAAAATCCTTACCAATAGTGATATTACAATCTTCGTCATCCTTATATTCCCATTTTTCCACCTCATCACATAGATGATCGCGCGGTAGAAAAATTTCAATAGTTAACTCTGTCGGTTGTCCTTGCAAGTATTCTTCAAAACATTGCTGGAGCAATTTACTGAGCAATATTGGTAATTTCTCCGGCACAAGTATAATTTCTGGCTGCTGCTCGTCAACAGTTAGAGGTTTAAAACGTTCCCAAATATCTTTAATTGTATCGTCAGGAATAAACCAAGCTTTGACATATAATTCTCTGCTTCCTTCTGGTCGAAGTTGAATTAGCAGATAGGAATGCAGTGATTGTACGGATGTAGTTTTACTACTAGCCTCAAAAGATTCATTAGTTAATAGCTGTTTGAGTTTTTGACGGATAGTTCGAGGAATATTGTTGTCTTGAGTTAGCAAATAAACAAATTTTAATAAAGCAGAATTATTAGGGTCTGAGTAAGGAATTTCTTCTAATTGCTCAAGTACATCATTAACGTCTTTAGGTTTGTCTCTCCAGTCGAACCATCCATCAGGAGCGATTTTAGAGAAAGCTTTATTTATCGCATCATCATCTGAAATATTTAAAAATAAAAGATTTATTTGGTTTTTAATATTTATATTTTGTTGCGTAATATCTCTAGTGGTTAAGTTTCCACCCACTAGTAAATCTTTTAAAATGTCTTGTTGGCTTTCTGAACTTAATTTTTTTTCGCTCATTTTTGATAAGCTATTTATAGTTGATTAAATAGTTTGATTGGGATTAGGCTTAGGCATATTGCTCATACCTTATCGTTGTCTATGCAAAATTATGTAAATAATAGTAAATATTGATGAAACTATAATTATAAGAATAAACCATTGTATTTTTTGCTAAAACACTATTTTATCCGACATTTTTCAAAAAAATAGCTATAGTTGAAATACTTAAAATTTTATGCTTATTTATTTGTAAATGGAGAATAAAACATGATTGACCCAGTATCCCTTGTTGCTGGAGTCGTTACCACAGTTCTTTTACCGAAAGCTTTAGAGAAAGTAGGTGAAAAAATTGGTGAGACTGCCTGGGATAAAAGTGCAGAAGCTATCCAGAGTGTGCGTGAAACAGTTCAAGCGCAGTTGCAAACTATGGGGACTGCTGGGTTGCTAACACGAGCAAATGCTAATCCAACTGAAGCAAACACGCAGATATTACAAGCTGAAATTGTAACTCAGATGCAAGAAGATCAAGATTTTGCAACGAAGTTACAAGAACTAGTTAAGCAAATGCAATCTCAATCTCCGACTGTACAAGTAATTTTGGAGGAGCTTCGAGTAAGGGGCAAAGTAGAAATTGGGAATATTAAGCAAGTCAATGAGGGGCAAAGCAATACTCAACAGACGTTTGGGAAGAATTGGCAAGTAGGTGGAGATGTTAAGGTTGGGGACGTAACCCAGGAAAACCGAAGTGTCTAATGATCAGTCTGGAGAAAATCAACAGCCGAATATTCAGCAGGAAATGCTGAATAATTTGAATGTTCTTGGAAATGTTACTCTTGGCAACATAAATCAAAGTAACAACATCTTTATACAAATCCACTCTCAGGATACCCAAAAAGTAGAAATTGACTGGTATCAGGTTAGCTGCTCACTTTTAAATGAACAACAGCGACTGACAACAAATCCCCTAACATCGAGCGAGGGAATTACCTATCGAACCGATCAGGTGTATGTGCCATTAGGATTAGTAGAACGGAAAAAGCAGAGTCGGCGAAGAGAGGATGTTTCACCAGAGAAAGGTTCGGAACTTTACCATGAAACAGAAATTATACAAACGTTTGAGCATCAGCAGTTTCTAGAGCAGGTACTAAGAGACAGACAAAGCCCCAAAAGTCAGGGAAAGCGAATTGCGATTATCGGAGAACCAGGTGCAGGGAAAACAACCTTATTGCAGCAGATGGCTCAATGGATATCGAAGGAGATAAAGCAGTCGCTTGTAATTTGGGTGTCTCTGGCTGATTTGCGATCGCGCGAACTGGAATCATATTTATTAGAGGTATGGTTGCAAGCAGTAGCCAGAAAAGTTGGACAAGCCGAAGCATCTACTCAAGTTAAAGACGATTTTGTTTCTCAGTTTAATCAGGGATTGGTGTGGCTGTTACTGGATGGGGTTGATGAAATGCAAGCGACTGTGGGCAACCCTTTAGGAGATATTGAGCAGCAAATCCGCACGGGAAGTTTGCTACAACAGGCGCGGATTGTGGTTTCCTGTCGCTTAAATGTTTGGGATGCTAGTAGTAATCCCCTAGATTCTTTCGATAACTACCGCACTCTGGAGTTTTCCTATCCCCAACAGGTAGAACAGTTTATTGGAAATTGGTTTGGCTTTTTACCATCGCCGAAAACTGACATTGGGCAACAGTTATGTGTGGCGTTAAGGGAACCAGGGAAAGAGCGAATTCGAGATTTGGTGAAAAATCCGTTACGGCTGACGCTGTTGTGTTTCAACTGGTATTTGGATAATGGGAAGTTAGGGGCTTGCAAGAAAATAAAATACCAGTCATTCTAGAAGAATAGGAGGCGCGGATCTGCCCGCGTTTGCTCTGAATTTCTAGAATTGGAATCACAGGGTTCATGCTTACCGACACCATAAAATCTACCTTCAAAGATGCAGCCAAGAAACTAACTGGCAGCTGTAAAAGAGACTTCATGGCAAAAGTTACTGAAGATTACTTCGATAGTTCAGCACGCATTGCAGAAACAGTTTTAGGATGGAATCGCTCCTGTGTACAACTTGGCTTGCATGAACGGCGGACAGGGATAGTCTGTGTGGATAACTATCATGCAAGGGGACGACATAATAGTGTTGAGATTCTGCCCAATTTAGAAGCAGATATTTGTTCTTTGGTAGATGCTCAAGCCCAAGCTCCAAAATTTCAATCGACCTTTCTATATGCTCGTATCAGTGCCAGAGCGGTACGAGAAGCATTAATCAGTGAAATAGGTTATGACCACAGTCAATTGCCGTCTCGTCAAACTCTGGGGAAGATTCTTAATAGCTTGGGGTATCGCCTAAAAAAACACAAAAAACAAAGCCCTTGAAAAAGATTCCGCAAACAGATGCCATTTTCGACAATGTGTTTCAGGAAAATCAGGCATCGGATGAGAATCCCAAATCGTTGCGAGTCTCTATCGATACTAAAGCCAAGGTGAAGATTGGCAATCTTTCCAGAGGTGGTAAAGCTCGGACACTGGAAGCAAAAGCTGCGGATGACCACGATACACAGTGGGAGGCAGTCTTAGTTCCTTTTGGCATTCTCAACACACACAGTGAAAAGCTTACGATTTACTTAGGTCAGTCGGCTGAAACCAGTGATTTTATTGTCGATTGTTTAACTGCTTGGTGGTATGAGAATCAACACGATTACCAAGATTATGATGAATGGGTAATTGACCTTGATGGTGGTGCAGCAACTCGCAGTAACCGCACACAGTTTATCAAACGTATGGTTGAACTGTCTCAAGCAATTAATTTAAGAATCCGACTGATTTACTATCCTCCGTACCATAGCAAGTACAATCCCATAGAGAGGTGTTGGGCAGCCCTAGAGAACTATTGGAATGGCGCAATTCTGGATTCGATTGAAGTTGCCATCAAGTGGGCTTCCAATATGACTTGGAAAGGGATTGCACCCATTGTTCACCGTGTTGAAGCAACCTATGAAAAAGGAATCAAGGTTCTCTCACAAGAGTTAGAACACTACCAAACCTTCTGGCAACCTTCCGAAACTCTACCTAAATGGGATATCACAATTTTCCCCGTTTAATTGGTATCTTATTTTCTTGCAAATCCCTTACCACAGACGAAAGCAGAGTTGTACGAGCAGTTTGTGGTGGACTTTTATGAGTGGAAGAAGGGGCAGATAACAGGAGAGCAGCGTAAGCAGTTGAATGCAGCTTTAAAAGAATTGGCGCGAGAGGCGATTGATAAAGAAGCAACGCGGTTTCGACTGCGGCAGCAATTTGTATACAAGTATTTGGGTGAGCCGGATGATCCAGATTCCTTGTTTGCGTTAGCGTTGCGTTTGGGATGGTTAAATCAAGTGGGAGTGGATGCAGACCATCCCAGGAGGGAGGTATATGCGTTTTTTCATCCGACATTTCAGGAATATTTTGCTGCTATAGCCATTGAGAATTGGCATTTTTTCCTTAATCATATTCCTCAGAATGATAGTTATTCAGATGCAAGTTATCGTTTATTTGAGCCGCAGTGGAAACAGGTATTCTTGCTTTGGTTGGGTCGTAACAATATATTGAATCAGCACAAAGAAGATTTAGTTCAAGCTTTAGTTAATTTTGAAGATAGGTGGGGAAATTACTATAAACACCAAGCTTACTTTTTAGCTGCTTCTGGTATAGCAGAGTTTAAAGATTTTAGCAAGGCTGATGCAATTATAAAAGAAATTATTGAATTGAGTTTAGATACTAAACCATTTATTGCAAAAGAAGCACAATTAATACTTATAGAAACAGATCGTATTCGAGTTATTAATCATTTATATATACTATTAGATAACGCACATACAACCTTACGTAAGCGTCAAATTATTAAACTATTAGGTAGAGTTGATCCTAACAACCAAAAAGCAATTTCTACTTTAGATTATTTATTACAAGAGACTGACTTAGATATTTTCGAGCGTATTCAAATTGCAGAAGAACTAGGACAAATTGATGTAGGAAATTTAAAGGCAGTCTCTACTTTAATTGATATGCTTTACATCAATCAAGATCATGCTTGGTGGTCTGCTAATGGTAGAGGAGAAGTTGGTGATGGGAGCAGAGCAGAATTTGGCTTTTCTATTATGTTCGCTGTTGCTGCTCTAGAAGAAATTAGCGATGGAAGTGAGGAGATAGTTAATGCTTTGATTGAGGTTTTGAAGAAAAATCGAATTCCAGATGTTAGAAATAGAGTAATTTTAAGTTTAAATAAATTTAATTCTAACCTTGCTCATTTTATATTAAATAGAGTATTTGAACAGGCAGAATAGGAACAGGATTATTTAAAAGTTTCTGAATTACTAGGAAAAGTTGATACTGATAGTTGGAAAGTAATAGGAGCATTTTTAGAATTATTAGATAGCGAAGATGAGGATATAAGAATTGATGCTCTCAGAAACTTAGGTGATATAGGTCAAAATATGCCAGAGGCGATATGTTCTTACAAAGCAGTTTCTAAAATAGTTGCTTTACTTGAAGATGACAAATGGTATTATCCACGTTATGAAATTACAGCTTGTTTAGGAAAAATTGGTATTAGTAAACCATTTGTTCATAATATTTTAACTAAGCTATTAGAAGAAGATGAAGATGAACAAACACAGTTACAAGCTGCAATCGCAATAAAGAAATTTGAAAATAATAATTTAAAAGCTACGAATTTTCTACTTAATTTTATTTGCAGCTATCAAGATGATAAATATAAAAACCAAGATATCCCTTGGGAAGTTCAAGATGTGGCTAATAGCCTTCGACTAACTGATCAAATTACTCTCCTTTCTAAAATAGTTTCAGTGTTGAAAAAATATGTAATTTATCAAAAAGCTGAAATTGATGCAGAATTTTATGATATCTGTATAGATATTATTAGACATTGTGCTAAGAAATTGACTTTTATTGATTTTTGTAAAATTTGGGAAGAAGAGGTAGTCTATTGATAAATACTAGTATTTTACTGCCAGATAAAAATATTTTAGTACTTAATATTAAGTAATGTTATTGAATTTAAAAATCCTTAAAACATTAAGTAGTGAAAATCTTCAAGAAGCTAAGGATGCTATATATCGAGCTACATGGTCTCCTAATGGAAAATATATCGCTGCTGCTTCTAGTATTGGAGATATCTATTTATGGAGCTTAGAAAGCGGAAAAATTATCCAAACTATAAAATGTTTTAATGAGCGGGTTTTAAGCATAGCATGGTCTCCTAATGGAAAATATATTGCAATAGGAGGTAGTACTAGGATTATACAAATCTGGAATATTAAACAGGATAGATTAGAGCGAAGATTAATTGGACATTCTGACTGGATTCGGGATATAGCATGGTCTCCTAATGGAAAACAGATAGTTTCATGTTCCAGCGATCAAGGTGTGTGGCTTTGGGCAACAGAAACTGGACAACCTTTGTGTCGATTTGAAGGTCATACAAACTGGGTTAAAGGAGTAGCCTGGTCTCCAGATGGTCAGTTTATTGTTTCTGGTGCTGATGATGGAACTGTTCGACTATGGGATACTAAAGGCTTAAATTGTATAAATATCTTTACTAATAAAGATTCTTTTGGCTCAATTTATAGTGTAGATTGGTCTAATAATTCTTTATTTATAGCTGTAGCATCTTCTGATAAAACTATAAAGATTTGGGATGGAAAAACATACAAGCATATTATTACACTTGAAGGGCATGTAAGTGCAATAAGTAATATTTGTTTTTCTAAAAATAATGAATTTCTTGCTTCAATCTCAGTAGATGGTATTATTCGACTTTGGGATTGTAATTTATGGAAAGAGATTGCAAGTATATCAGGTTCAGTACATAGTTCTCAAAGCTGGCCATCAGTTTTAGCTTTTCATCCAAACTCACTTTTTTTAGCTACTCCAGTTCAAGAAGGTGCTGCGATAAATATTTGGATTTTAGAACGTCAGACTACAGAGAGTTCTTCCGATTTTCTAAATAGTAAAGCTTCTTCTCAAGAAAGTATTGTTTATTATATTAATGCTAAAGCTGTTTTACTTGGGGAAAGTGGAGTTGGTAAATCAGGGCTTGGTATTCGTCTTGCAGAAAAAGAATTTCGCAAGACTGAATCAACTCATGGAGCGCAGTTTTGGCAATTTCCCGTTGCTCAAAAATCAATTTTAGATGAAAATCAGGAAAATATAAATGCAGAATTAACTCTTTGGGACTTAGCAGGACAGCCTGACTATCATTTAGTTCATCAGCTTTTTTTAGATGATACCGATGTAGCCCTTTTATTATTTGACTGCTCTAATACAGCCGAACCTTTTCGAGGAATACCGTATTGGGCAAAGGTTTTGAAAAAAATAGCTCCAACCAATGCCCTTAAATATTTAATTTCTGCTCGTTGTGATGTTAGTCCTGTTACAGTAGACCAACGCGAAATTAATCAATTTATAGGTGAGTATGGTTTAGATGGCTACTTCCGAAGTTCCGCCAAAACTGGGGAGGGAGTAGAACAGTTATTACAGCAAATTATTGCAGCAATTCCTTGGGATAAACTGCCTCGTACTACAACACCAAGGCTATTTCAAGTAATCCGTGAGTTTTTACTAGAGCGCAAAGAAGCAGAAGATACATTAATATTAGTAGAACGCGTGACACAGGAGGTTGATCTGCGTTACATAGAACGCTCACCTACCCAAGCAGAGATTGATACAGTAATCAGTTTGTTACAAGCACGGGGGTTGGTTTACCGTCTGGCTCCTACCCCAAATATGCAAATGGTTTTGCTGCGGCCTGAATTGATCAACCAATATGCTTCCTCTATTATCAAAGCTGCTCGTAATCACCCAGAGGGGATTGGCTCAATTCTTGAGCGAGATGTAGTTTGCGCCAATTTTTCTTTTGATGGATTTTCAAGGGAAGAGCGTTTACCTCTGATAGAAGAAAAATTAGTATTAGAATCAACTGTCGAGCTATTTATCAGTTATAACTTAGCTTTTCGAGAGTTAGGGCGACTAATCTTTCCTAGCCACTTTAATGTATTACATCGGTTTGTTGATAAGCTTCACCCGCCAACGGAAGTTACTTATGAGTTTTCAGGCAGTATTGAAGCAATTTATGCCTCTCTAGTCGTTTGCCTCAGCTATACCAAAGACTTTCAACGAGAAAACCTTTGGAAGTATGCAGCCGAGTTTTCGCGGAATGAACATCGTCTCGGCTTTGCTATGAAACAAGTATCAGAAGGCACTGGGGAACTAGAGATTTACTTTTATCCTGGAGTTAGTGACTTTGACCGGGTTACATTTATCCGTTTTATTACCAATCACTTGCACATTAAAGGCATTAATGTGCAAGAACGCATTCGCCTCTACTGTTCCAATGCTGAATGCGGCAAAGAAGTTACAAATAGAGAAGCGATTGAAATACGTGTAAAGGCTGGAAAGCTAGAAATTCCCTGCCAGTACTGCGACACAAATGTACTGATTCCTCGCAGTATAGAGGAAAAATACCGCAGTGACAGAGCGTATACTGAAAAACAACAAGAACTAAGGACTACAGTAGAAAAACGAACTGAAGCAGAAGTTAACGCATTCTACCATGATAAAGAAATATACATGAACAATGCAGACAAGCAAATACGCATTCTCCACCTATCCGATATTCATTTAGGGACTACAGCGCAAGCACAACGCTACTTTACGCAACTGGCTACCGACCTGACCCAAAATCTTAACGTAAAACAGCTTAACTACTTGATAATTTCCGGCGATATCGCCAATCGTTCAACACAAGAGGAATACGATGTAGCTTTTGAACTGGTTGATAAACTGGTCAAACGTTACGGGCTTGACCCTAGCCGCATTGTTATAGTTCCTGGAAACCATGATATTAATTGGGAATTATCAGAAATTGCTTATCCCTTTGTACCCAAGCGAAAACTGCCTAATCCCTTACCAGAAGGAAAATATATTGATGCAGGTAGTGCAGGTGCATTAATTTGTGATGAGAATGAGTATAAAAAACGGTTTGATTACTTTAGCGATCGCTTCTATAAAAAAATTTATAGTAAATACTATCCCCAAGAATACGACCAGCAAGCAATTATTCACCTCTGCGCGGAAGATAAAATTCTCTTTCTAGGGCTTAATTCCTGTTGGGAAATCGATCATGAGTACAAAGATCGGGCTGGTATCCATCCCAATGCGATCGCTAATGCCCTAGACCAAATTCTTACGGGAAAATACGATGACTGGCTGAAGATCGCTGTTTGGCATCACCCTGTTCATAGTTCTGAGTCAATGAAAAATACAGCTTTTCTAGAACAGTTAGCAGTTAATGGTTTCCAAGTTGGGATTCACGGACACATCCATGAAGCAAAAGACGAGAATTTTCAGTACGATGCACGGCGTGGTCTCAAAATTATTGCTGCTGGAACTTTTGGCGCATCTGCTAAGGAGCAGGTTACAGGTATACCACTTCAGTACAACTTGCTAACTCTTGACCCAGAAAGCGGAGTAATGAAGGTTGAGACACGCAAAAAAGAAAAAGCTGATGGTGCATGGTCTGCGGATGCTCGTTGGGGCGATAAAAATAATCCAGTGCCAAGGTATGATATCAAATTGCGATATGGAACTGCCAGCAAAACTGATAATTCTTCCAATCATCCAAAAGCTTCAACGCAAGATAATAGTTCCAATTCTCAACAAAGTATTTTTGGTGGCAATATCCAAGTTGGTGGTAATATAACTGTTGGCAACATTACACAAAATAACCATTCCGGCATAACAAGCCAACCTCCAAAGCGCACAATATTAATTCTTGCATCCAGTCCTAGCAACACAGCAAGATTGCGTTTGGACAAAGAAGTACGAGAAATTGATGAAGGTTTGCGAAGGGCGCAGCAGCGAGAACAGTTTACATTGCAGCAACGCTGGGCAGTTCGTCCTTCTGATTTGCGCCGCGCTTTGCTAGATTTTAACCCGCAGATTGTTCACTTTTGTGGACATGGCTGTGGTGATCGGGGACTAGTCTTGGAAAACGCTGCGGGAAACGCACAGTTCGTTCCAACTAGTGCTTTAACCAGTTTGTTTGAGTTGTTTGCTAATCAAGGTGTAGAATGCATTGTATTAAATGCCTGCTATGCCGAAGTACAAGCAGAAGCAATCTCCCAGCACATTAATTATGTGGTGGGAATGAGTGATGAAATTAACGATGATGTCGCGGTCAATTTTGCAGTCGGTTTTTATGATGCACTAGGTGCTGGTCGGTCGTATGACGACGCTTACAAATTCGGCTGCAATGCGATCGCTCTAGAAGGAATACCAGAAGAACTGACTCCTGTTTTTAAAAAAAAAACCAGATAACAGTAGCTAACTCAATTGATGTGTTAGTACGGCAGGTGCGATCGCTCATCCACGACGATATTCAACGCTTACACAGTACTATGCTGCTTTGGGGAGTAGACCACTGGGTTCCTTTGGGCGACCTGTTTGTTGATGTAAATATCTTAGAGCAAGTCAGCAGTAACCGTAGATCGCAACTGGATGATTTGTGGCAAGACTTTACAACTGGTAATTCCGACTACCACAGTTTAGATAGGATTGGTTTGGGTAAAAAACAGCAGCGTGTATCGGGGTTGGCTGTACTGGAGCGCAATACTAACCTGATGGTGGTGGGAAAACCTGGTTCAGGGAAAACAACATATCTGCAAAGAATTGTAACCGAGTGTAATAACGGAAAATTGCAAGCGTATCAAATTCCCGTGTTGATTAAACTTCGGGAGTTTGTGAACGATGCAGGCAAGTATGCCTATAACTTAGAGCAGTTTTTAGGACAGCTTTGGCGGTTGAATAATGCCGATATTGAATTACTGCTAAATCAGGGACGGGTATTGGTGTTGCTAGATGGGTTGGATGAAGTGGCAGGGGAAGCAGGAAAGAAAATAGCTAAAGAAATCAAGCGCTTTGCTCGTGACTATCCACAGGTGCTGATAGTAGTAAGTTGCCGGACACAAACCCTACCAGATTTATCCGATTGGATTTCTAATCGCTTTACCTGTGTAGAGGTAGCGGATTTTAACGAGAATCAAGTGAGCGGATTTGTAGCAAATTGGTTTGAGATAATGTGTGCAAACGTAGATGAAGGAGAGACGCAGGTACAGGAATTTTTGTCACAGTTCTTCAAAGAAGAAAATAAGCAGATTCAAGAATTAGCAACTACCCCGATTTTACTGAGTTTGACTTGTCTGGTATTCAAGCAAACGGGGAAATTTTACTCGAAGCGTTCTAAGTTATATCAAGAGGGGTTGGAGTTGTTGTTGGAACAGTGGGACGAGAAGCGAGGAATTGAACGGGATGAGATTTATCGAAATTTGCCGCTCAAACGGAAGTTGGAGGTTTTAAGGTTTTTGGCAGTAAAAAAGTTTGACCAAGAGCAGTATGTGTTATTTGAGCAGGAGGAGTTAGAAGGGTATATTGGGCAGTTTTTGGGAATTGATAGGCGGGATAGCCAAAGAGTTTTACTAGCGATTGAATCTCAACATGGGTTGTTGATTGAGCGCTCGCATAAAGTATGGTCTTTTTCTCACCTAACATTCCAAGAATATTTAGTAGCTCAACATATTATTAGTAATTATACTTGTCCCGTAGCATCACAATATCTTGTTGAGCGTATTCATAATACACATTGGCAAGAGATATTTTTAATCGCTATTGAAATAATTAATAAAGTAGATACTTTAATAAAGTACTTAAAACAAAGAATTGATAATTCTTTAGCAATAATAGAAAAGCTGCAATGTTATCTAGACTGGTTAGTAATAAAATCTCAGTCAGTTAATGTTCCATATAAACCAACAGCAATTCGATATTTTTACTTTATTTTATCAAATAAAATATCACCTTTAGGTAAAAACCAATTTCATTTATTAAATCCAAGCTCAATGTTTTCTTTTCATTATGATATGGGAATTGATAAAGAGATGATCCAAAGTTTAGCTTCAAATTTTGATCCAGATGTAGTATTCGATAGAGGTTTAGGTTCATACCTAGATCCGACAATTGAGCTTAACTTCAGGGCGAACGCACGGGATTTCTGAAACCCTTGCTGGGCAAGGATCTTGATGAAAAAATAGGCTAAATTAAAAAACGCCAAAACCCTTGCTATTAAAGGATTCTTATACTTTAGATGCGTTTGCCCTGAGCTTAACTTAGACCGTTCGCTAATGCGTCTATTATATAAACTTCTGGAAGAGGAAGAAAAATTAATAGGAAATAGTTTAAAATGTCTCTCAACTGATGTAACTTCTAGAAAATCTGAGGAATTAAGTAATTCCTTAGATTTTACGATTTTATTTGAATATGATCCAAAAATTGAATATGAAAATCTGGAAGAGATGAACTCTTTCTCTATTGCAGCGAGAGAATTGGAGCTTGCATTGGAACGAACTAAAATAGTAGATAATAATCTATATATAGTTATTGTTGAAAATAAAAATAGGCTATTTCCTACATTTGATAATTTTGAGTCTATGAAAAAATGGTGGATAGAGAACGGGACACGTTGTATAGAAGAGTTTAGAACTATCCTTATAGAATATAGAGATATTGGACATGATTGGAAGTTTAATAAGGCGGAAACAGATTCTTTGTGGGAATATTCTGATCTTAATAAATTTTTAATAGACTGTCTACAAAGCAGTTGTTTAATAAGTGAGCAACTTAGGCAAGAAATTGTGAATACACTATGGCTACCGATTTGCAAAATTAAATCAGGAAATCTATAATTTAACTCTTTATATAGCCTTTTATATCTTTAGTATGGAAGGGATAAAAGTACCAAACACCTACTAGTTGGACGAAGTGCGAAGTGTGCCAAATTCTTGCTAATGAGACTTATACGAAAAACACAAGGTTATGGTTGAGTCATGAGTTTAGGGGCAATGAAGCAATCACTTTGTTCAGTCAAGCCAATTTACAATTCGTACACCAGGAATCTGTCTAACTCTGCAAATAAGGTGCGATCGCATCAGTAGGTTACGGGAAAACGAGAACTTGGAAGAAGCTGCCCGTGCTGTGCTGAAGCACTTGGGGGAAGTGAAGCGACCATATTTAAGTGCGGTAGAGGAGAAGTTGTTGAGTGTGATAGAGAAAGAGTACGGTGTTACAGATTAAAGTAACGCAAGTCCAGCCGATAAATACATTCTCAAGCGGTTACTAAATCGATTTGAGGAGTCGCAGGAAGAGAAAGCGCATGTCAGAGAAATGTTGCAAAAGTTGAATGTAACATGAATTAACTTGGTGTAATCTCAAGAAAATTTTCTTTGGGGACAGACACAAGAGAAAAGCAGACGAGTCTTGTGTAACTAGCCGCTTTTTAATTTAAATCTCAAATAGAGAAAAATTATATTTTGTGAATGTTATTTAACCAGTCTTAGCAATATAGCTGGTGAAAAAGAAATCCTCTAGCACTTTTATAAAAAGCCCTCCAACTCAGCAAATTTACGTAAACGCGGTAAA
The DNA here is from genome assembly GCF_013393925.1 of Nostoc sp. C057. NCBI lineage: Bacteria > Bacillati > Cyanobacteriota > Cyanophyceae > Nostocales > Nostocaceae > Nostoc > Nostoc sp. C057. Next base: position 304,968 of record NZ_CP040289.1, read on the forward strand.
CAATGACGTTGATAAAAACTGCTCAATGTCGGAATTGATAACCCAAAATCCTCTGACAACTCTTTCCAACTAACTTCTGGGGGTAGACGTTTGAGAATTAACACCTGACAATTAACATCTGGGCGGCCTTTAATACAAGTACGGCGTAGTTCACCTTCAGAGTCTGTCTTAGCCCATATCTCTAAGTCTTCTAAAATGGGAGGTGCTTGAGGAGTAGCAGGCAGGTTATCTACAGGGTCAATGGTTTGGCTTATTCCATCCGATGTAGACTGACGAATTCCCAGAGGGACTGTTGTGGCTCGTTCCAAATTCTGATTCAGGTAAAAGTCTTGTAGCCTGCGTTTCAGGTAAGCATTCAACCAGGTGATGACAGTGCCATAAGTGGGGTCATAGGTTTGCCCAGTTAAACCTTCACAGATATTGCGACAGAAATACAACCAAGTTTGTTGCAGTGCATCTTGATAGTAAGGAGTGCTTTCTCTCCATAGTTTATTGGAGGTCAAACGAATAATTTGTGTCAGTAGTTTCTGACGCTGGGGGCTTCCAGGTTGGTATCTACAAGCTTGTGTAACTAAGCATTTTAGCTGTTCATCTAGTTTTGGCTTTACTAGGTTGTGATGGGATATATCCTGAATTTCCTGATTTATCGTTAGCAAACAGTTGTTAACCTCTATACCCGTATTAACATCTATTGTTTCTAAAGAATTTTGGGATTCTTTATCGGTTTCAAAAGTAACAAATAAGTGATTGTTGAGTGAATCACTGACTCTTTCACTTTCTATAATTGGTATTAATTGCTCTTGTTCGTAATAGGCTAGATTGATTTCCACAATAATCTGTTCTAACTCAGGATCATCCAGGGCTGCTTCCATAACTTGAGCAACATTGTCTATATTCCCTTGGTCAAGTGCTAAGATATAGCGATGAATTGCTTCTTCACGAGAAGTAAAGTTTTGGTTGTGACTGTTTTCGTACATTTTATTTGCCCTTTTCAAGTTCCGGCATCTTGAGTGCGTAGGCTTGACGCAACCGCACAATCGCTCGGTGTAAGCGTACCCAAGCTGTTCCTTCTTTAATATTTAAGGCTGAAGCTAATGATTTACCTTTTAGTCCTTCAACAAAGGCCAATCTAAGTACTTCTCGCTCATTGTCTTCAACTAAGTAGAGTAGTTCTTCTAAAATAAGCCGACCATAAGGGTCTCTTGGTTCAGGTAAATGGTGTAAAAATTCAAACATTTCTGCTTCGGAAATGGATTCAAAACCAAGTTTCTGAATTCTTTGACGAACTTGGGGAGTATCTGTAATCGGCGTAATGTATTGAGATTCATAGTCCTGCTGTCGTCGTCTTTTTCGCATCACATTGAGAGCTATACCGAGCAGCCAGGGTAGTGCTGGACGATTAATGTCGTAATTGTGTGATTTTTCAAGAGCAATTACGATAGTGTCTTGTAAAATTTCTTTAACTAGTGTCTCGGCTTGAGTGCGCTCTTTTACAAAACCAAACTTCCAAATGTAAACTTGGATACCTGTTAAAAGTTCTTGATAACGCTGTTCAATAACTTTCCTGAGTAATTGTTGGTTCGATTCTTCATCTTCTAGACTATGACTGTTCAACGTACCCTCCTAAATATCATCCTAGAAAGATAATTCTTAGAAAGGTTACAAATCCTTTGTGAGCCACAGAAATTTATGAAACTGCACATTCAATATTCCGTCCAAAAATATTGCTCCTATTATTTAATTGCCAAAAGAACAGCAAATCCTTACAAGCTCCCGGAAAATAAATAATATAGCTGGCATTGCTTCCTTGGCGATTCTCGTCTGTGATGCATCAGTTAAGTATTTAGTATAGTAATACACCTTGTAGAAATCAGTGCAAAAGTTGTTGGAGTCGTTGGGGAAGCTGAATCGTGCTTATTTGACGGATTTGGAAGAGAAAGTGTTGAGTCTTCTGGAGTTGGAAATCATACCATAATGCTGCAAGTGATTAATTTTGGGATTCAAGGGATTCTACAAAGTAGAATTTTGACTTGTGCATTTATACAGGTAGGGGTGAGATTTTGGTACTGATTATTAGGGAAAGAGCAACTCTCGAACAAGTGGAGTTAATGCTGCAAACTTTGCGAGTTTACATTAAAGTGGCAGTAGATATAGAAAGAGGGATTTTAGCTGGAGGAGGAGAGAAACACGCTTTCTGTGAAGCAGCATTGCTCGAAGACGGTAGTAGACAGCGAGATATCTGGGGTGCGGATTGGACTCCCTTTGACCAATCGATAGCTTATGAATCGATTATTAACATTCGCCCCAGCCAAAATAATCGCTCAATGTTAATTCAAGACCCAGCGATTCAAGAACGTGTTAAAAAAATAACTCAGGAGTTAATTGGTGGATATGAACCAGAATTTAGATGAAAAACAAGCACGGTTTCAAGGCGAAAATACATCACATCGCTTAGGGCATATAGCTTCTAATTTAGCTAGGCTGAGAACATTTTGTGACACTGCTTACCCTGAAGCGGTCAAAAGTGTTGCAGATGAAACTATGTGTTTTATCGAATGGACGGCAGCAGAAATTGAGCCTGAATATGCTGAAGAACTGGTTAACATTCAAGTTCAACTGGCACGATGGAGATTAACTTTTGATAGTATTTGGTCTGATGGTAGCGAACGGAAAAAAATGTCTGAACAATCTAGTGCTTGGTCAGAACGGATATTAGATATGTCAGGATTGCTGTCTGAATCAATAGCGTAGTAACTACATCTGGGTATGCTGGAATTTTAGATAGAACTTTGATGGCTAATTAATTTATATTAAGTACGATTTCCCAGTTTAAAGAAATTACGAATTTTCAACATAAATGGCGTTGGATTATCCGAATTTTTAGCATCTTTGTTTGAAGCTAGTGACTGCTTTTTTAATGGATCTACAAAATTTGTAATGGAAGCATTAATTTGATTAGATGTTATTTTTTGATTTAATTCAGTATCAGAAATTATATTTTGGGTTAAATCGGGAATAGGAGCCTTAATTTGATTCAACAATATTTCTCGATTTTCTTGAATATCTAATGCATCACAAACCCGTTCAATATTCCAATATCTTATTCCCATCTCATAACCGTGACGGCGCTCTTTCATAGTCGGCGAGGTATCAATCAATTTAACTTTAGGATTGCTTTGTGCCCAATTTAAAGCTTTCGGCATAATACAAAAACCATCTTCAATCCATACAATGCGATGTTGCCAGTCTCGGCTATGCCAGCGTGCTGCTAAATACTTATCGCTTGCATCTGGAAATAATTTCAGTGCTTCTTCTTTTTCAAACTCTTCAAAGGAATAAGCGACAGGCCAAAGGCGGGTTTTTGACCATTTATTCCACACCTGTGATTGCAATCCCCAAGAAGAAATCCACATTGGATGAATCCAGCTACAGCTATTTATTATCTGCAAGAATTCTTTTGCTCCAGGAACAGGGTATCCCGTCTCATTTTTGAAAATATGTTCGGGTACTTTATCATTTTCTTGAACCTCGATTACACCATTAATATCAAGAAAAAGCAATATTGGTTCAGTCATAATTAATTTTTAAAAAATATGTTTTCCAATAAAACCGCTTAAGATTAGGTAAATTAAAGAAAGCCTGATATTGGCTGACTAGAGAAGATGATAAATTTATAGTACCCAGGTTGTGTGAATGACTAACACAAACAAATAATTTAAAGTAAAATGGCTTTTTGAAAATGTAAGCTTATGCCTGTAGCTAATACTCCAACAACTAGTAGAGCAATGGCTCAATTCAGAACTTTATCGATCGCATTGCCTAAGACTATATATTCATGGCTTCACTAGCCAGCAAAACTGACACCAGTAATACTTACTATCTTCAATCAGATATACACCACCAATACTTGCAGTTATTGTTGGATAAGTATAAATAACCAGTTTATGTGCTGACATCTGTTTACCGCTACTTATTTTATTGCTATAAATTATACCCGTTTTTAACTACTTGTGTTAATTTTGCTATAGCTTACTCGTAGTCAGGGTTATATGGACTTTGTAGTTTTAGATACTGAGGGGAAACCGGAATTAAGTGAATTGGCGATTGTGGATAGTCAGGGACGGTTGATCTATGAAGGGTTTTCTAGTGATTATCCCAACCACAACAAGAATCTGCCTAACCTTAAAAGTCTCAAAACTCTGCTCACAGAGTTTCTGAGCCTTGTCCAAGGGAAGAAAATAGTCTGCCACTATGCCTTGCATGATATTGAGATACTTCAGTCCAGTTTTCGCCGAGTTGGTCTTTTTTGCCCCAAACTAGAATACGAGTGTACTTGGGAAAAAGCAAAAAGTGTTTGGCCAGAGCTAGAAAGCCATTCCCTAGAACACCTAAGTAAACATTTTAATTTGCAGGTAAATAAGCGCTACTTTATTCGAGATATGGCTCATGCTGCTCGATATGATGCCCCGTTTACTTACCAGCTTTATCGTCAGATGATGATTGAGCAATTAAAACAAAAGCCCAATCCATTTAGTGCTAGTCGGGTTGATACTCCGTTTCAGACTCACCCTGATTATTTTGCCACTTACCGCCAAGAATATCTTACTCTTGAGTCAATTTTGGCTGACATCAAACTAGATTCCAATCGCCAGAGTAAAGGAGTCGTAGTTATTGGAGAGCCGGGGACTGGTAAAACCCACTTGATGATGAGACTAGCCAATGAGCGACTAGCCAATAATCGACTGTTATTTATCCGTCAACCAAACCATCCCAAAGCAGTGCTGCATCACATCTACAGCCGCATTTTGGAGTCCCTAGTACAGTCGGTTGGTTCTGCTACTCAATTGGACTACCTGATTATCAATAGCTTTTATAAAATTCTCAGTTTCCGAGTTACATCTCAGAAAGACCAAGAAATTATTAAAGCCCTACAAGATAAAAATTTAGATGCGCTTGGAGCAGAAGGAACTGGGCGCAGACGAGATTACTGGCAACAGATTGAAAAACGAATCAACGAGTGGTGGGCGGGTCATTATTCTTCTGGAGGTTTTGCTCTTGCTATTCTCAAGGGAATTGTTAAGTATTGTAGTTATACCGACCCACGACGCAAAGATATTACTACCCGTTGGTTAGCTGCCAATATTTTATCTAAAGAAGAGGCAGAATTAGTTGGTTTGCCAAATTGGGGAGAAGACCTCAGTCAAGAAGCCTTTTCTTTGGAAGCAATTTCAGTTTTGGCTAAACTATCTATCTTGGATGAACCCTTAATTATCGTCTTCGATCAGCTAGAAGGATTGGGGCTTTCACATAACCGAGAAATCTTACTGAATTTTGGGGAAGCTATCAAGGAAATTTTTACTCACGTTCCTAACAGTTTAATAATTCTCAATATGTTTCCAGATCGATGGGAACAGTTTCAAGCTAGCTTTGATAACTCAATTATTGGTCGAGTCTCGCAGTACCAGATTTATCTACGTCAGCCAGATGAAACAGAACTTGAAGCGATTCTGCGGGTAAAGCTTCAGGCGCTTGATATTCCTCTAGAAATATTATTTAGCTCTGAAGATTTGGAAGATATTCTTGGACAAAAGCCAATTAGAGGGGTATTAAACCGAGCAGCAGACTATTATAACTACAGGGTTCGTCAAATTCCTCTAGCATCTGTCAAAGAAAACCTGCATAAGCTTGATAGTAAAGAACAGCTAGAGCAACAGCTAAGAATTCTACAGCAACAACAGCAAAAACTAACCGAAGCATTTCTAGATTTGGTTCAAGCGATACAGGAACCAGGGTCGTCAGTTGATTTAACAAAATTGCGTCAGCAGTTTCTTCCTGAACCTCCTAAGCTTCAACTACATACCTCAGATAACATTATTGAGTATTTAACTCGAAAGAAGGCTGAACTTGAGCAGCAGTATAGTAACCTTCCGATCATTTCTGATTATGATGACATGGGTAAACTAAAAACTATTGCTGAAGCTTTTAACCATATAAAGCCAATTAGACTAACTCAATATCGTTTGGGAAAGCGAGCTTTACCAGAACATCTTGTGGTTGAGACTGGTAATAAAAATTATGTAATGGGGTTTCTGCAAGTTGACCCAAGTACTTCGTCTTTTACTAGCCGAATCACTAATTTCAATGAGCTAGTAAGCCTGCATCCTCATGACCGTTTTGGTTTATTTCGAGATGAGCGATTAACTGAAGTCAAGGGTAAAGTAGGAAAAGAGAGAATAACTCAACTGAATAATTCCCTGAATGGAAAGTTTAAGCCGTTCGCCAAGGACGATAGAATTGCTTTGGATTTGACCTATCAGACAATTATTGACATTCAAAATAGGGATTTGGATGTTGATTTGGAATCAGTTTTAAAAGTATTTATCACTTATAAAGAATGGCATCACTGGCTGTTCAGTATGTTTGAACTGGGTAAATCTTTTGCAAAAGCAGCATAAGTATTATAAGTTGTCTAGAAAAAACAAATTATGAATATTACAACTATCCTTGACCAAATCGATCTCGGCAGCATTGCACTCCCAGAGTTCCAACGTGGTTACGTATGGAATCGTGACCAAGTGCGTGGATTGATGAATTCGCTATATCGCAGACATCCCATTGGTAGTTTATTAGTGTGGCAAACTAAAACCGAACAAGCAATTGACCATGCTCGTGGCGATGGTAAACTTTCCACTGGCACAGTTAAACTGCTACTAGATGGGCAACAGCGCATTACCTCCTTCTATGGAATTGTGCGGGGTAGACCGCCTCAGTTTTTTGATGGCAATGTGCAAGCTTTCACTGGTTTGTATTTCAACTTGGAAGATGAAATATTTGAATTTTACGCTCCCGTCAAAATGAAGGATAACCCCTTATGGGTAAATGTGACTGAATTGATGCAGCAAGGAGTAGGAGTTTTCATTGGGCATTTGCTCAAAATTCCAGAGCTTAGTCTGAATTTGACTACTTACATTAATGCTTTAAATAAACTAGAAGGCATCAAAAATATCAATTTGCATATCGAAGAAGTCACTGGTGAAGATAAAACAGTTGATGTTGTTGTAGAGATTTTGGTTCTTCAGTACTTACTATGCCAAATTATTAGCTATATCCGTAAAATAAGATTAAGAATTGCATTAAAATTTTGCTAACCGCATTGCAATCATTGACACATAAGGAATATTTGTTATTAGCTGTAAATACTATCAGATTATTTTTTGGAAGATTTACAGCTATGGTTCATAAAAATGATATAAAAATCCTCACAGAAATTCTTGATTTAGACGACATAAAAGTAATATCACATCGTCTTCATGAGGGGATTGGAATAATTTTACAAACTGAATCGAAAAAACTAGATGCTACTTGTCCTAAGTGTGGCACAAAAAGCCATAATTTACATCAAAATCATCGACATATTGTTAAAGACTTACCCTTTGGAGAGAAGCCAGTATTTTTAGAAATAAATAGGCGACAATTCAAATGTAGAAAATGTCAAAAGCCATTTAGTGAATATCTAGATTTTGTGAGGAAGAAAAGAACTTATACAAAACGGCTTGCACACAAAACCATACAAGAAGTTTTAGAAAATGACATACACAGCGTAGCATCAAAAGGTATCGTTACAACAGAAGAGATAGAACGTATGTTAAAAGATGCATCTGAGGATTTACCCAATTTAAAACCTTTGAATTTAAAAAGACTTGGACTTGATGAGATAGCTCTGATTAAAGGCAAGGGGAATTACTGTGCAGTATTAGTAGATTTAGATACATCTAAACTAATTGCGATTTTAAGCGGTCGCACACAAGAAATAATCAAGAAAACCCTTATGGAATGGGGCACTAAGCTGTTAGAGCAAATAAAAGAGGTAAGTATAGATTTGTGGCGAGGGTATAAAAACCTAGTGTTAGAATTAATGCCGAATGCTCAAGTAGTAGCAGATAGATTTCATGTAATGACACAGATAAATAAAGAATTAGATACACAAAGAAAAAGAGAAAAACGAAATATAGAAGATTTAATTAAGAAAGAAAAATTAGCGGCAAAAAAAGATGAATACGAAGATATATTGCTCGCATTAAAAAATAGTAAATATCCCTTACTTAAGAATGAAGATAACTTAAATGAGGAACAAGCTAATAAGCTTATCCAAGTTAAAAATGTATCTCCTGTCTTAAAAGTAATGCATGAACTAAAAGAAAAGATTAGAAAAATTTTTAATAAGACAAATGATTGGTATGCGGGAGTGTTTAAACTAGGTATGTGGTTATCGAGAGCTAAAAAATATTTTCCCAATAGCAACAACACTATTATTCGTTGGTATGATGAAATTATTGCTTACTTTGATAATGGTACAAATAGTGGTATGGTTGAGGGAATTAATAATAAGCTTAAACTGATTAAACGTTCTGGCTATGGATTTAGAAATTTTGAAAACTTTAGAATTAGATGCTTATTAAATTGGCATTTTATTTATTAGTTTGGCATAACAAGTACTGAAGAGCCGAGATTTTTAACACTGTTAATAGCGGAGGAACCAAACTATCCAAAGGTGATTTGGCACTAGCAAAAGTTTGCGCTCAATGGCCAGATGCCCGTAGTGAACTCAAAGCGCGTCTAGCAAAATGGAATAAAGCAGGTTTTGACTTTCGTTTGGAGTGGTTGCTGAGGTGCATCAATGCAGTTATTACCGGAGAGGCAATGTTTTCCGCACTCAAAGATGTTAAGACTGCGACGTTTCAAGACGGGCTATACAAGGCAGAAAAAGCTATTGATACCCTGCTCAACCTCATTTCTGGGCGTTTGGGACTTGACCACAATCGGGTACTCGGTGGTATTTACGCTTTTCCTCTCATGGTGCGTTACCTTGTTGCGCGTGGCGGACATCTTAGAGATCACACAGAGCGCGACAAGTTACTCTACTGGTATGTACATACTTTATTGTGGGGACGGTACGCAGGGTCAACTGAGAGCGTTCTAGCCCAAGATTTACACGTATTGGAATCTGAAGATAATCCGCTAGACCAACTTATCACCAACCTACGGCAAAATCGCGGAGACTTAGAAATTAAAGCTATTGACTTTCAAGGTTGGGGTATGGGGGCAAGGTTTTACCCATTAGTTTATATGCTCACTCGCGTGCATCAAGCACAAGATTGGGATAGTGGCATCGAACTATCCAAACATCTTCTCGGTAAACATTGCTATTTGCAAGTCCATCATATTTTTCCGAAATCGCTACTTTCCAAAGCTGGATATCCCAAATCTGAAGTTAACGCGATCGCTAACCTGACATTTCTAACCCAAGAAACCAACCTCAAAGTCTCAAACCGACACCCTTTGGAGTATTTCGAGGCATTCGAGCAAACCCAACCGGGTGCGATCGCAACGCACTGGATACCGATGGAACGCAGTTTGTGGCAAATTGAAAACTACCGTGATTTCTTAACCGCACGTCGTGAACTTTTAGCTCAAGCTGCTAATAAATTTTTGAATAGCTTACTCACCGGGGATATTCCAGAACCAAAAGCGACAGCTTCTGTTTTAGAAGAAGAAGCGGAAAGTTCTACTGCGGTTGTACCACTGGCTGAGGAACGAGTTCTGGAAGAATGTAATGTATGGGTGCAAGAGCAGGGATTACCGATTGGTGAATGGATGTACGAAATTGCTGATTCGACAGGAACAGTGAGTACAGTACTGGATTTAGCATGGCCCAATGGTTTGCAATCCGGGAAAAGTCAACCAGTTGCCCTGATAATTGATGCAGATCAAGAAATAGAAGAGGCTGCAAATCGTCTTGGTTATCTCTATTTTTCCGACATAGACAGATTCAAAAGCTATGTTATTCAAGAGGTCTTAGCTGTTGATTTTCCGACAGTAGACGATTACAAGCAAGCCTTTATAGCTATCAGCAGCCAACTGACGGATAGCCATAAACTTATGCTCAAAGCTCACTATCATTCACCTGGAAAAATTATCACTGCAACTGAGTTAGCAGAGGCGGCTGGATATGAGCATTTTGGCGGTGCAAATCTCCAATACGCCAGAATCGCAGAACTGATTGCAAATTACTTAAATTATTCGCCACGTCAACATGACGATAGTGGTAAACCGTTCTGGTCACTAATGTTAGCTTCTGGGTACTGGAAAACCTTAGAAAACCCTGAAATTACTAGTCAACGAGAATGGCATTGGCAATTACGGGAGCAGGTTAGTCAAGCTTTAGAAGATTTAGGTTGGGTATAAGCCAGGTATAAATCTTTCTAATTTAGTTACTCTCTGGAACGTAAATCTATATGGCTATTCTTTTCCAACTTATCGGTAGATTAATCAAGTGGACTGCGATCGCTATTATCTACCTCACACCTGTTCTAGGTGTTTGGTTAGCATCTTCCCTAGCTGCTTACAATAACCGTTCTACTTCTTTAGCCGTACTAGCAGGGGTGTTTCTCTTTCCCATTTTACCTATGCTCTGGGAACTACGGGCACAAAGCAAGGGCAGTCGGAGCAAAGAGCGCATTTTGACTTGGGGCGATCGCCTGACCCTCAGAACTCTTGTAATCAACTTTGTGGCGATCGCTGCTTTATTAGTATGGCAACCGCGTTTGAGTTTTATAGCTCTCTCAACGCGAGGCGACTGGATGCTGGGTGACTTGCAAGGGCAACCTGCACAGTTAATTCGACAGAATTTATTCAAGCTGGCAAATGGTTTGGAAGGAATGTATCTCAGCTTCAATAAAAATCCTTTTGAACGGTACGATGACGGCAGTAGTAGCAAAGTCCAACCACAACCCCAAACCGACCGAGATCCTTTTGAGAATTTAAAACAGCCAGATACTGCCAAACCACAGCCGAATAATACCAATGGTTGGACGTGGCAAGGTATGGGAATACATCCCGCAGTTGCCAATATGCCCAGCAGTGTAGAGACAAGCATCGCATCAGTTGCTCAGTATATTGTTAATAAGGAATCAGATCCGGTACAGCGAATAAAAGCTCTCCATGATTACGTTGCAGATCGAATTGCATACGATGCTGAATCTTATTTTGCAGGGCAATATCCACCACAAGATGCCGAAACTGTATTTAGAACTCGTAAGTCTGTGTGTGCCGGCTATGCAAAATTATTAGAAGCATTGGGTAAAGCGGCTGGAGAAGAAATCATTTATGTCGTAGGAGATGCACGGACTCAAACCAGCGACCTTAGCGGTCAAGGTCACGCGTGGAATGCAGCAAGAGTAAAAGGACAATGGTACTTAATTGATGCTACTTGGGATAGCGGTTATGTTGATCGCTCTTCAGGCTTTACAAAAAACTACCGTACTGAATACTTAATGCCCCCACCAGAAGTTATGGTGATCAGCCATTTTCCAAAAGATCCTGTTTGGCAGCTGTTATCAAATCCATTACCGCTTGGTGAGTTTTTGCGCCAGCCGATGATGAAACCAAAGTTTTTTGCTGATGGCTTGCAACTTGTCAGCCCTGTACGATCGCAGACGAATGTAAGTGATGAAGCAAAATTAGTATTGGCAAATCCTAAGAATGTTTGGTTATTAGCCAGTTACAACTCAAAAGGTGGAGGCAACTCCCAATCCTGTGGTCGCGCGGTACAAGGCAATCAAGTTACGTGTAAGCTCCCTGCTTCCGGTTCCTATGAAATGCGGTTATTTACCTCTACTGAAAGCCAGGGTGAATTTAATTATGTAGGGCAATTAGAGTTTAACAAGTCGTGAGAAAAAATTTTAAACATTAAAAATTAAGCTAAAAAATATATGAGTAATACTGAGTTTCATCCTCAACCCAATAACAGATAATCGTGAAAACTGAATTACCTCCATTTAGTAATTGTGTTATATTTTTTGTACTTTTCTTAAGTATGGTGTATTTGTATAGCAGCATAGCTCAAAGGAAATTAATTAAAAAGCAACAAAAAGTAGAAAGACCAAAATCTAGTTTTGGCTTTTACATTCTATGGAATCAAATTTCGTTAATTTCCTTTTTTTTCATAACTTATATTCTAGGATGGGATGCACCCTCAGTTGGTTTAAAACTTGAAATATTACCAGTATTTTCCTTAATGATTGGCTTGGGTTTCTATTGTATATTTGTGTTGCTTTTAAATAAAATTCTAAATCTTTTGAGAGTCAGTCAAATTGTGGAAGATGATGCTTATCTTGTTTCTGTAAGGCTTATGCCACGCCAAAAACTTCAGAAAGTATTATTTATGATTGCCGTATGTATATTAAATCCAATAACAGAAGAGTTGATATTCCGGGGAGTACTAGTACATCAATTAAGTCTATATACAAATAATTATTACTTGGCAATTATTTTGGGATTATTTGTAAGTGTTGGGAATCATATCTATCAAGGAAGGCTACATATTATTACGCATACTGTTTTTTATATTTTCACTGTGACATTGCTTTATTCAGATGTAGGACTTATTGGGTCTATAGGTTTTCACTTAGCAGGAGATATTTACCCGTTCATGTGGCTTAAATATCAGGTTAATAACTATAAAAAGCGAAGAAGGGAGAAACGCAGGGCTAAATATGTTTCCAATTAGAATATTAAACACTCTTTTTATACAATATCGCTAGCTTATAAAATATCAATTTTAAACCAATAAGAATTTTACTCACATCAGGCGAAGCAAAAAGGTTAGAAAAGTTGTTATTCGAGAGTTAATTCGCTATTTGCCGACTGAAGAGACATCAAATGCAGATTCAACCCTTTGATAAGTAACACTCGCTTTTTTGTTCAATTCAAGCACAGAATACCAAAGCTAAAAACTGGCTCATATAATGCTGATTGCTGTATCAATAAAAAATATACCTAAATAGTTAATAAAACAGCTAAACTAGCTCCATAGTTCAATTTCTAAGCTAGCACAACCTAAATTTATAAATTCCTTACTATCTCTTTAAATATCCCTCTGGAAGTTCATGATTAATGCTGATGTGGTTCTTAGCTTTGAGGGGAGAAGCTGAACTAAATACTAAATTATCAAAACAACAGTTTACTAAAACATGGATTTCATCAACCAAGCACGAAATTTGGCGGATACGCTCAAAGATAAAGCGCAAGAAGCAGCAAATAATACCGCGAAAGGGATAGAAGAAGTAGTTGATGGAATCAAAAATACTACTGTAGAGATTACTACCTCAAGTATTAATGTAGTTACTAATCTACCTGCAACAGCACAGCAGGGTTTTCAAGCTGTACAAAATATCAGTAAAGCATTTGAAACAACTGCTATTGGTGTGAGTACTTCGAGTCTGTCCATAGCTGAAGCATTGCAAAAGCTGCCTTCGACTGCGGCGGAATTAGCCGTAGAAATGCCCAAGATTGCCAATAGATTCAGGTATCGTGCTGGTCTGAGAACTGGGGATTTACCTCGCTCTGATACAGATGTCATGAAGCTGTTTGAGAAAATTCCTGGTACATCAAAGCTAGGAGCTAACGAACGGACTATCCGTGAATTCTTGAGCGATAAACATGGGAGCCATATCATTCCACGCTCTCAAGGTGGCTCAAACGGTGCTGACAACATCCTGTGGGAAGTGGGCGCTGATAATCTCCGTCGCGGAGCCGAAGTTATGACTGTTGGGGAGCAGTTTTATGTTCGGGTTTACAATGCCGTAGATTCTATTGTCAGCAATTCAGGAACAATTGCTAAGTTGGGGATCACTGCTACAGGAACCGCTATTCTTACCCAAGTTATAGTCACAGCGATTTCATACTCCTTGGATCTTTATCGGGGCGACATTACTGTTGAAGAGTATAAAAATTTAATTGTAGAAGCTGCAAAAGCAGCAGGTATTGCGACACCGATTGTTTTTCTGATCTTAGTAGCTGTATTAGCCTTATTTCCAGAATTTACAGTTGTATTATCTGCACCAGTCGTTATCGCAGGTTTCAATGCCTTATTTGGCATGAGTATTGCGATGCCGATAGTACAATCGCTACTCCGTCATGCTCAAGCTGGTGGTTTTGGCACAGAAACTGCTGATGTTTGCAGAAATGCTCTTGGTGGTTCTGCGCCTACTTGAAATCTGCGACAAATTTTAACTGGAGTGCTGGTTTTAGCTTCAAGGCTAGTTTCGTTTGTCTTGACAGCTAATCATACGTAAATAACTGAACATTGTTACAATCTCTACATTTCCGTGTCCGCAGCTTTTCGCCTTCCCCCCACCCAGCCCCATCAGTACGGAAATACACCCACTGACTTACTGATTCTCCAACGGTACGACCCCAAACAAAATTTTGTGAACCGCAGATAGGACATGGCGTTTCTTGTGGGCTAAGGTCTTTGTGATTCGGTTGGTTGTTCATCAGCTTCTCCCGATAAATTCTGAGTGCAATCTTCAGCAGCTATTGGGCCAAAGTGCGTAGGCGTAGCCCGCCGTAGGCATCGCGATCGCTTGAGATTGAATTACCGATTTTCCCCAACTGAGTGATAATTCTATTTCCAGCAATCATCACTGTAAAAGACTTTCTGTTGTCCGTTGGGTAAAATCTCGCGCACCATCCGTTTCTAACACGCCATCTGTCAACAATGCTGTAAGTGATTAATTGTGGGATTCAAGGGATTCTACTTGGTAGAATTTGGACTTGATAGCATAAACTAATTACCCCGCAAGGGGAGACAATACCGGGATTAATTGAGGGCTAGAATTCTTTTGTTGACCCCGCCAAACCCCGCAATTGTCTCCAACTTCAGCTATTGGCCATAACAGCAACACGGAGAGCAATCCGCTTATATTTGTTTGGATTGTAGGGCATACCTGTATGCATAACTTGGGAGTTATCCCAAAACACAATATCTCCAGGTTGCCAAATATGGGCATAAACAGGTGTACAGTCCAGAATCTCCTGAAACAACTCCTGCCAATAGTGTTTAGCAGCTTCTGGTTCGTTTTCTAGACCTTTGAGAATCGAAGTGTCAGAACCCAAATATAAACAATAGCGCCCAGTTACTTTGTGAGTTGAGACAATTGGATGTAATTTCCGAGGAATCTCTACCCCTGGCTGTGGGGAGATAGGTGACAGGTGATACATCGACAGTAGTTTTAATTGCTGCTGATGTTGGGGAGCGAGATTGTGGTAGGCTTCCCCCATGTCGAGAAAGAGAGTGGTGTGGGGCTGTCCATCCGTTCCTTCGTCCGGGATGGACACCCCATAAAGCATCACGACATAGAGGGCATTCATATCCAGTCCCTGTGTTTTAGGGAGATGGTCTTTATCGTGATGCCATTGCCAAGCAACTTTGCCGACCACCTCATCAGAAAGCCCCTTGGGATTACCTAAAATGGAGACTCCAGGACTCTGTAAGTCTGGAGCGATTTCGGGATCTAGAGGCTTGGGGCGACGACCGAGGGTTGAGTCACCAAACGTCTGGATGGCAAAGTCTTTCAACTGGGATGCCGTCAGTTTTTGCTTTGTGACAACAATAACCCCGTGTTCCCAGAGAGATTGCTTCAATTCCTCAACTTGTTGGTCTGTTATGGATGCAAGATTACAATCTCGTAGAACTTCCTTGCCCAGTCTTGAATGCTGCTCTACGGTCAACAATTTCTTCATCTTAAGTAAATACCGTTTGATAATATTATTCACCTCAAGTTTCGTGCTTTATGCAAAAAACGAATAATCTTGAAGCTGGCATTACTAATTTATATAGTGTTGATGTAACCTGAGCATGACTTCAATCACCGGAACAATTACAATTAACGTGCATGGTAGCGATAATGACCAGTATGTTTGTCAATTATCATCTTCTGTTGACCAGTCCACAGATGAAATTCGTTGCTGTGGTCAAACCAAAGAACACGCTATAGCTATTGCATTAGAGCAGTTAGCCAGTAAATATCGTCAGATTGCCGAAGAGAGCCAAAACCAAGATTGGCTTGCAGTAGAGCGTTCTGAGTCAGGAGAAGTAATACAAAAGCATTATCACGTGATTTTACATTATGAACGGATTGGGATAGCAGAGTCTAAATTTGAAGCAATGCAGGACACGCTGCTGGGAAATACCGTAGTTGAAAATGCCAAAGTTACTTTGATTGAGATTGATGCAAACTTATCTGTCTCGCCCTTAACTGAATGATGTGCTAAATAATTCCAATGAATGGCAAGTAGGAGAAAACAGTAATGCAAAGTATCAAATTGCGTTCTCACGTAGGGTCTAATGGGATCTTAAATTTAGAAATTCCTGTGGGGATAAGGGACAAAGAAATAGAAGTGACAGTAACCTATCAACAGCTAGAACCATCAGCACCCCAAAAACACCCTAGAGCGGTAAAACTTGCTAGAGGTAGGTTGGAAGTATAGTATACTCTATTTGATATTTTCTAAGAGGCATACGTAATTAAGCCTTTAGTCTCACCTCTCCAGTTAATTTTGCTGTTCTAGATTAAACTAATATAATCTTGCTGTGGTTTAATATTTCTGCTCCCGGTTGTTTGTAGAAAGTAGTAATTTATGACAGGAACGCAACAACAAGAAATAATGGAATTACGGGCATTGAATTTAACACCCAAACAAATAGCCCGAAAATTGGGTATTAAAGTGTCAGATGTCAATGCAGCGATTCAAAATCAAGCACAGCAAACCACATTAGATAGATTGACAAAAGGAGAGCTAGACCCTGTATATCAGTGTTTAGCAAGCGAGAGTCTTATCCAATTGTTACCAAAAATCCCACCAGAAAACAGCATCAAAAATCTGCTGGCAAAAATCCTACCTGTAAAAAACAATGACGATATCGATCGCGGTTTAGGATTAGTAGTTATTGCAAGAGCTGCTCGATACAATCAAATCACGGTCTGTAGCTACCTTTTAGATATATGGTGCTTGGGCGTTAAAGATACCATATCACCACGTACAGTAGACAGGATAAAATTTAAAGAATTTACAGAATCACTATTCGAGCCATTTCCCGGAAAACCGCAAGAAGTTCCCCTTGAAGTTGCCCAAGGGATGATATTTAGTGCTTGCGAATATGCAGAAAGCTTAGGGTTTCAACCACACAAAGACTTTTCTAAATCGCGTTCGCACATCGGAGAATGGGATGGGAGTATACGTATTGAATGTGGTCGTGACGGGAAACCATTTTATGTGAATGGCCCCCACGATAACCCGAAAAAAATCATGGAAACATTGAAGAGAAGTAGGGGGGAAGGTAATTTTGATTTTCTGATTGGTTCAGAGCCTATTGAAAAGAATTTTTGGTAGACGCAATTAATTTGATTATTCTATTGCGTCATTACGATGTTATCCAGGTTTGGAACACTCAGCGCAGTGAATAATTTCAGTTGCCCTGTGAGACTTTGGTATTGCAAGTACACCATTAGGTTGCAGCACTGTAAAAGCTTGGTCAAAAATTTTGAAATTCACAGTAATATGTTTTCTAGAAAACTCCAGTTTTCAAGCTGGATGAGGTTTAGATAAATTCTCATGCAATTGCAACCGAAACAAGTTAATACAAACAAGCAACGCCTTGAATGCGTGATTTGTCATTATCATCTTGATGCAAATGATAAATCTGCATTTTTTACGTTCCCTTGTAATGTTAGAGCCGAATGGCACTAAGAAAAGGGAAAATCGTTGAGGCAGCAGGGGTGCAGAGGAGCAGAGGAGCAGGGGAGAAAGAAGAAGTTTTAGGTATACGAACGGATATTTAAAAATTCCCCTCTGCACCCTTGCCTCCCTTCCCATCTGCAATCTTTACGCTGCATACTTTTCAGCTTAACTTAGTGCCATTCTGTTAGAGCCTTTATAGGCGAAAAGTTTAAGGTTTGGAGATGTCCGCACTGTAAGACGATTCATTGTCTAGATACGGTGGATCTCGACCATTACTATGCAAAATACCCTCTTTCTCAAGCTAAATTAACACAGGGATATCGATCTTTGTGTAGCAATGTATATCGTCAGTTGACTAAACATGGGTTTTCTAAAACTCACTCTTTGCTCGATTATGGCTGTGGTGGCAACGGTCTGTTTGTACAATATTTTCGGGAACGCGGCTTTACCAACTCTTACGGTTATGATCCTTATGCATCAAAGGATAGCTTCGGCAATCCGGTAGTTCTTGGGCATGGGCAATTTGATTACATTTTGCTTCATGAGGTCATTGAACACGTTGAAGACCCTAATGCATTATTAAGCCAGTTAAACAGCCTGTTGTCTTCTAAGGGTTATATTTTAATCACTACACCTAACGCTGCTAATATTGACCTAAACCGACCCAACTTACCCGATCATTATAACCCTGTGCATGTCCCGTACCACCTTCATATATACACGCATGAAATCCTCGAATTTTTAGGCACTAGTCAGGGATGGGAGCTTGTAGATTTCTATAATCGCAGATATGGCGATACACGCAGGTTCGGTTTTAATGTTCGAGCTTGGAACGCTTACGTAAGTCTCTTTGATGGCTCATTGGACGTTCTTCTTGAGCCGCTCCAAATAGCGAAAGCATTGACCTCTTATAAATTTCTTTTTTACGCTATTTTCGGCTATTGGGTAAGTCTTCATTGTGGGATGGCTATCATGTTCCGCAAAGGCGTTTAATCAAGCGACACCGGACAGCCCGTCGTAGACATCGCTCTCAAAGCAAAGCGTAGCCAATCGATTTTCTCTCTTACTGCCGAAAGTTCTGCTGATGTGGGGCGTTGGTAGGAAATCTGGCGTGAAGATTCCTTTTGTGTTAGAAAAGCTACTGTTCAGGGAAAACTTAAAACAAGACCCTGTGCTGAATAAACTAAGAGGATTCATATTACAAATTATCGAGGTTTTATTCTTAGTCAGTAACCTCAATCAAGATGAAAGTATTACCCGACGATAGCTTTACGATTTTGACACCTGATGCCCTGCCTATAGTTCTGCAACGGCTGAATGCACAAGTTGAACCGACAAAAGTATTTAGATTCTCTAAGAAACACCTCCCTTATCAAGGAACCATTTCGGAATCAGGGTTTCAAATCAGTCGCATAATTCACTATCGTAACTCGTTTTTACCAGTGATTCGAGGACGCTTTGAAGTAGAATCTCACCAAACCTTGATTCATGTACAAATGAGGATACATCCTTTTGTGATGGCATTTTTAGGATTCTGGTTTTTACTCTGGTATGGTGCAGTCATTCCTATAGCGTTGACAGGGGCTATGCCTAATTATATGGTTGCACTATTTGTAGGAATGCCTATATTGATGCTGATTATATTTGGTGTAGCTTTTTGGTCAGAAGCAAATCGCAGCCGTCGTGAATTGGCTCAAATTCTTGAGGGGCAAGTATAGTTAACCTATTTCAAGATGAAGTCACACAAGACTAACTGTACTCCCTGGCTGGCTAATCAGTATATTTAAGCTTATCGATTAACGATTTTGGTAGGATTCAAGCTTTCAAATCTATTCTTATATACCGATAAGACAGTCAGGGCCAAAGCCCCTCTTGGGCGGAAGTATGGATAGAGCCGGGAACAGTCTGAAACAGTGGAGTCTGAAATAGTGGAGTCTGAAATAGTGGAGTCTGAAATAGTGGAGTCTGAAATAGTGGAGTCTGAAACAGTGGAGGCTGAAACAGTGGAATCTGAAACAGTGGAGGCTGAAACAGTGGAGGCTGAAACAGTGGAACCTGAAACAGTGGAACCTATACCCCATAATCTGTTTGCGATCAATTCAACTACCTACCGAAAAGAGAACAGAGCTGATGTTAGACAACTGGTTGAGCAAAAAACAGATATGGTTGCTGCGTGGTGTAGCGATTATAATTTTTTTGATACAAGTCGGAGCATATTTGTGGAGCAGTTACCGAGCAACGAATATCTGCAAGTTGTCGCAGCCTCATTCCCAGTATTGCGAT
>NZ_CP040290.1:0-158763 GCF_013393925.1 Nostoc sp. C057
ATGTCGGAAATTGAAAACTTGGGAGTGAGTGTAGAAGAGTATTTAGAGGGATTGGCAGCAGGGATTGACATTTTAGAGTTGAAGCGGTTAGAAGCAAGGGGAATTCCCACCAATTTAGCTTTAGAAGTGATGGCGATTATACCAAAGGTAATCAATGGCACAGCCACACCTGAAGAGGTTGTCCGAGGACTAATGATTATGTCGCCATCCTTAAGAGAGCAAATTGAATAGTTTCGAGAATTACCACATTGGTTTACTTTGGGTTGTCGCCTTGCATCAGTGCATCTAACTGAGCTAACAACTTCTCTACTTTGGATTTTTTCTTCGGATCATCCCACACTTTCGCTTTTTTGAAGCGTTGAAAAGTATCATCAACGCGGTCTTTTATGGATGCTGATTCTGTTTGCTTTGATGACTCTGATTTAGACTGCTGCTCAATTTCTTGAATCTTACGCTTGATTTCGCTCAGTGAGAGATTGTAAGCGATCGCATCTTCTAAGAATTGTTTTCTTGTTTTTTCATCACCAACTCGTGCGATCGCTTTGGCTTTACTTGTCTCCAGTTTCCCCTGACGTAATACCTCTAAAATGTCACTGGGCAAATTGAGCAATGGCAAACGATTGCTGATAAAAGAGTCTAGTTTAATATTGCCGAGCGAGGTCAAAACCTCCTCCACTACACTAATGACATCATTGCCAATAACGTTATTGGCAGCAGTTCTACCACGCTGTTGGTTTTGAATGTGATGTAGCAGTGGTGGTACTTCTTGGGGTGAAATTTTTAATTTGACAGCCAAAAGTCGCACAATCCCATCAGTTTCTTCAAGGTCAGTGAGTCCCGAACGAGCGAAGTTTTCTATGAGGGCAATTTCTAGAGCATCTTCATCATTGAGTTGACGAATGACTACAGGGACTTCTACCAATTCCAGAATGTGTCCTGCTCTGTAGCGTTTTGCCCCTGCTACTACCTCATGTTTGTCACTGCCAGGGATAGGACGGACTAAAAGTGGTTCTAGAATGCCGTTTTTTCTGGCAGTAGCAACAATTTTGTCTACCTCTTCTGGGTCGATGTAGTACCGCAGTTCTGCTTTAGGCAGCACAATCAAACTTAGGGGCATAGTCGCCTTAGTTTGGTTAGCATCATCCCTAAAGATAAACTCTTCTACCATTCTTCTATCTCTTGCCATTGGTTACTCCCAAGGCTTCGGTAAAAAGTGCCTCAAAATCTTTGGCGGCGCGTTTAGCTGTTGCTCCTGGTAGTTCCCAAACCGTCGTGCCTTGCCCTGGTGCATCAGCAATTACCTGTAAGTCATACACCATTGTTTTTAGTAAAGGAAACCCTGTGTTTTTTTCTGATAATGCTCTTTGGGCATCTTTGAGTAATACAGTTCCTTTTTTTGCGTGATTTAAAAATAAACCAACATGGGGCATACCACCTCGCAGTTCTCTTGCCTGCCGCAAAATTCTTACCATTTTTGATGTACTGTGCATATCTAGACCTGCTGGTTTACAGGGTACTAGGGCTAGGTCACATCTAGATAAAATTGCCTTGGTTGTTTCACTTAGGCTACCTGGCCCGTCTACAACTACAGCATCATATTGTTCTGCTAAAGTCGGCAGTTCATCAAATAAATCATCCGGGTCTATCATTGTTTTACACGGCAGTTGCAGGTCTTTCATCCAGTTAGTACTACTCTGCTGTGCATCTGCATCCACAATCATCACTGTTCCGCGTTGGCTTAACCAATACGCCAGATGACCAGATACAGTAGTTTTACCAGCGCCCCCCTTCTGGTTTGTTAA
Organism: Nostoc sp. C057; assembly: GCF_013393925.1. NCBI lineage: Bacteria > Bacillati > Cyanobacteriota > Cyanophyceae > Nostocales > Nostocaceae > Nostoc > Nostoc sp. C057. The sequence continues at coordinate 1,803 of NZ_CP040290.1, forward strand.
CCCAATAATCATAATTTTTTTTAAAGTCTTGCTCAATTTACTATTGCGCTTGTATCTGTCGCAATTAATTTTCACTATTTAGCAGTAATAGTATCAGTTTTTTTTTGAGATGACTTGATAGTACTGCGATGGCTTTGCCCGCCGCAGCCATCGCATCCCATTAGATAGGCCCTTTGCCAATAACGTTATTGGTGGAAATGCTTTTGTGAAAATCAGTGAAGTTAATTGTGCGAACTTCTCATGCAATGGCATTATTGGCTCATCTGGTAATTTCATGCTTTATGCCGTTAAATTGATGAAATATTGAGCGATGGGATGAATAACCGAATTCATCATCGCGTTCATAATATTGTTGAATCCAATTCTGTAAAAAATCAAAAGTTTGTGCCTGTTCTTCAGGCGATTGGAATTTATGCACTTCCCAAGGGCGATTGCGGTTATTTTCAAGACACTTATCAATGCCAGGATTGAGGAAATAAATTTCAGTTGAGAATTCAAGAGCAATTTTGAGTAGCGTAGTATAGCAACCTTCAATTACCCAAGCAGTATTATTTTTTATGAAGTCTCGTAGATCCCTAACTGAATCTTCGTGATTACGCCGTATGGCAATTTGGTTTGCTTCCCATGCAATAGTATCGAGGTCGAGAACTGGAATGCCGAAGTCTTTGCCAAGTTTATTGGCAAGAGTACTTTTGCCAGAACCAGAATTGCCAAATATTAAAAATCGATGCATAACAATGATTTAATTAATAGCGATCGCAAGAGTGGTTCCTGTGGAGCATCACACTCTTACTTATCATCTGGTAAATACAATCTGCTGCTGTCAATCGGACTACATCTTTATTCATATTATGGTTTTTTTGTAAAGACATTGGCTACTAAAATTTAAAATAATAGCTTTAATAGAAATATAAGATAATTTCTCACTTAATTAAATGGTGAGAAAAAGGAGTTGCTATGTTGACTCACACGATACCTATGCAATGGCTAATAGAGCTAGTGCAAGAATATCGAAACATTACTAAACGCAATCTGTTTTACAAAACAGTAAATTTGGCTTCTTCACCTTCAGACTTTCAATGGATCAGACAACTGTATTATTTATCCTGCGACTTTACAGCAGCAGTGGCGTTACGTTATGGTAGCTGCCACGATGCACGTTTTCGTGATGCTTTTGGCGAACACGCTGCTGAAGAAGTGACGCACCCTGAAGAACTAGCTGATTGGATGCGTGAATCTGGCTTACTAGCTCCTGATGAACAACTAACTTCAATACCACCAACATTTGAAACTTTAGCGTTAGGGTCTTATTTTATCCGCTCTGTGATGCGTGAATCGATAGCACATCAGATTATTACGCTGAATTTGGTGGCAGAGGGGCTTGCTTACGACTTCTATGCCATTGTCAACCCTAAACTAGCCGAAGTAGGATTGACCCCTAAAGGTTATTGGTTGGTTCATCAAGAATCAGATATGAAACATCAAACTTTAGGGCTTGAGTTAATCCCAGAATGTGAGCGCAATTCATTGTGTGGCAGAGGATATACTCATACTATGTGGGAAGTGTTCAGCCTTTTTAACCAGTTATTATACTCTTGGAGTGGAATGCCAGTAGAACACAAACCCCAACTTCCTACACCTATAGAATTGGGTAGTTATAAGGGAAAATCCTAGTTGGTATTGAGCCGATAGAAAAGGGAATCCACTCTTAGAGGTACTGCCCCTCAATAATCTGTGTTATCAGCACAGCGCCTCACTTTTCGGCTTCAGGTGGAAGGCGGAAGATGGAGGAATTGAACCCCCAGGTATTACCCTGCTCTAGTTTTCAAGACTAGTTGCCCTCCCTTGAGCAGCATCTTCCATATAAGGGGTGTCTGGCGGGACTTGAACCCGTTATGACTGGTTCCACAAACCAGCGCCGCGACCGCTTTGGCTTCAGACACCAAGAGTGGATTCGGTGAGGCTTGAACTCACAACCTCCTGTGTGCAAAACAGGCGCTCTCCCAATTAGAGCTACGAACCCATGAGCAGGAGTGGTAGGGGTCGAACCTACATTGCTCGATTTAGAAGATCGATGCCTTATCCATTAGGCAACACTCCCATAAATTGGTAGCCCCGGCAGGGATTGAACCCGCGACTTCCTCTTTGTAAGAGAGGCACTCTCCCAACTGAGTTACAGGGCTAAGAAAGCGATCGACGAGATTTGAACTCGTACCTAGAGTTTGGAAGACTCAAATGCTGCCATTACACCACAATCGCATTGAAGCTGGTGACAGGAGTTGAACCTGCAACCTACTGATTACAAATCAGTTGCTCTGCCAATTGAGCTACACCAGCATTTTGATAGTACCCCTGACAGGGCTTGAACCTGTAGAAAACCCGTTTTAAGCGGGTCATGTCTTCCAATTGCATTACAGGGGCAAGGTGGGTCGCCAGAGACTCGAACTCTGATCACTCCGCTTAAAAGGCGGGAACTCTAGCCATTGAGCTAACGACCCACGAATCCGAGTGGTAGGATTTGAACCTACGACCGCCTGTTCCCAAAACAGGAGTGCTGCCAAGCTACACCACACCCGGATAATACTGCCCTGCCAGGATTTGAACCTGGAATCTCCTCGTTCAAAGCGAGGGATGTTGCCAGTTACACCACAGGGCAATAATTGGCTGCCGAGGTTGGAGTTGAACCAACATCTCTATGATTCAGAGACGAGCGCGACTTTCCCAGTCGTCCACTCGGCAATGAATGGCTGCCCCAGTAGGACTTGAACCTACAACCCCCGCGTTAACAGCGCGTTGCTCTGCCATTGAGCTATGGGGCAATGTGCCAGTCCCCCAGGTCAGTATCGAACTGACGACCTCCTGTTCTTCAAACAGGCGCTACTACCAACTGAGCTACCAGGGGGTAAGGCGAGAACGGAAGGACTTGAACCTTCACTTTTCAGTTTCGTAGACTGATGTGTTATCCAGTTACACCACGTTCTCATAAGGCGGAGAGAGAGGGAGTTGAACCCACAGTGAGATGATGAATCTCACAACTGTTTAGCAAACAGCTTGCCCTGCCAATAGCAATCTCTCCATAATGGGCCGGGCTGGAATTGAACCAGCAACGCAAACGCGGCGGTTTTACAGACCGTTACCTACACCAATAGGTGAGCCGACCCAAAAGGTAGTGCAGACGGGACTTGAACCCGCTAATTACACGCTTGAAAGACGTGCCGCTCGGCCACTTCGCTTCTGCACCATGTATGCCATGTAAGTTGAAAAAGCTGTTGATTCACACACAGGAATTGAACCTGCATAGACTGTTTAAGAGACAGTTGCCTTACCATTCGGCTAGTATGTAAGCTTTTTCGATTAGGACACGGCAACGCACAGACTAGGACTTGAACCCAGAACAACAGTTTTGGAGACTGTGGTGTTGCCATTACACCATCTGTGCATTTGGTAGCAGTGGCGAGAGTCGAACTCGCATATACCAAGTTATGAGCTTGGGGCTTTGCCGTTAAGCTACACTGCAACGTTTGGAGTCCAGGGCGAGAATTGAACTCGCACAGTCGGTTTTGCAGACCAACACCCTACCATTAGGCGACCTGGACATACTACGAGGACGACAGGAATCGAACCTGTGACCACTTGCCTCGGAAACAAGCGCTCTTTCCGACTGAGTTACATCCTCATTTGGAAGCCTTGACGGGAGTTGCACCCGCTTCTCTCTGACTGAGAATCAGAACGACTTGTCTATTTGTCCACAAGGCTACACGGGGATGATGAGATTTGAACTCACGATCTTTCGCTCGACAGGCGACTGCTTTAAACCGGACTAAGCTACACCCCCACGTTGGATGGCAATTATTTAATTTTCATGGTTCAGAAGTGTTTGCGCTATGCCTTTTTAAGAGGCTGTAGTGCTTTACTACATACATACTACATAACGTATTACAAAGTGTCAAGGGCATACTACAAACTTTTTTGAGAAATGAGAGGGCAGTGTTATGTAATGGCGCTCATTGCCCTCTCTGACTAGGTTTGAAGTAAATTACTCAGATTCACTCAGGCGTTGTGCGTTCCAAAACTGTTCGGCAAATGCTACTGCTGGGTGAATTGGAGCTTTGGGCTTGTTTTTCAGTACCATTCCAGCTTCGTGAGGTAGGCGATCGCTCTTGATTGAATTACACTTCTCACACGCAGTTACAACGTTGTCCCAGGTATGCTGCCCACCTTTTGAGCGGGGAATCACATGGTCGAGCGTCAGACACTTGCTGCTGCCGCAGTATTGGCAAGTGTGGTTGTCTCGCTTGAGTACTTCACGCCGATTTACAGGTGGTACTTTCCAGTGGCGTTCGGGATTACCCATAGTCAAGCGAATATGTTCGGGAACTTGTAGTACAACACTGGGTGAGCGTACTTCCCACTGCTTTGTACTGCCAAAATCCAACGATTCTGCCTGACCTGTGACTAACAGCACGATTGCTCGTTTAATGTTGATACGTGCCAGTGGTAGGTAGTTCTTAGAGAAGACCACCACCGAATTTTGTAATATGTGTGGTTGAGCTTGCATCACTGATTCACTCCTCAAAAAATAACCCCCGCCTCTGGTGAACAGGAGCGGGGGTCAGGTAGTTGATACTTTTTGCCCTATGTTGGTGCTATAAAACACTTGCACCTCCCGCTTTGGATAAGTTGATCTAGATTCAGCCATCCGGCAATTGCTCCAAAAATGCCAACACTTGCAGATTTATCGGCGGCAAACAGATATATTTCCTCAAACGCAAACAGCGCGAATACTCTGCCTAAACCCTTGTTGGGTTGGCAATGCACCGTGCTACTAATGGTTGAAGAGAATCTGCTGATCATTGAAGGCTTGTAGTATTTGTAATTGAAACTTATATCAATAATACAGTTGTAGTATGCGTTTGTCTACTGCACAATTCTGGGGACGGGCGAACGCTGCGTGAATGCCTTGGCGGTAAAGGCTAAATTTGCAGATGGGGCATCATTTTTTCTCAGCACAACCTTCTAAAACCTTATTCCCCAGGATAAAAATTGCCGAGTATGGATACTCTTTATCTGACATACCATCGCTACAGGCATCGACTTTTTTGATGATTAAGATATTGTTGCCTTTGCCTTGAAGTCGGTAAACTCGCACCAAGTCTGCTCTCCGCGCCTCTGCTTTTAGAGGTGCAACATAGGAGAAGGTTTGCTGTTTTGTGTCTGGTGAAGAGTAGACAATTCCCTTCTTGCTCACAGTAACACTCCAAAAAGGTTCTGTACCCCTAGCGATGAATTCTTCACTACTCGCATTTTCTGCAACAACGAGACTATTGCTAGTAATAGATGATTCATTGGCAGTACTGGGACTGTTAGCTAGTAAGCTAGCGCCAAATAAGAACAGAGTAACATAACAGATGAAACTTTTCATGTATCGAGGTATAGCTACTAATTTGCAATATTCTTGTATGTTATTGGACAACTGTAAATATACGGCACTCAAAAGACGTGGAACAGTTCTGCCCTAATGCTCCCCTCAAGTATCCGATTATCCTCTAAGAAATGGAGAAATATGATGGATGAAGACAAGCCCACAAAATCTAGAGTTATTACAGGAACATTTAAATATTGTAATTCTGGCAGAGAAGAAGAAAAAACAGTTACTTGTTTATTTACTGAAAGGTCAGAAAAGTTTGAATTAACAAAGGTGTATGTTGTTGAGTTTGGATGTGAGCTAATTTTTTGTAAATCAGATAACCACTTTTTAGTTAATGATTAGTGCGATGCCCACGGCACAATTTCCACAGTATAAATACTGTAATAATATGAAAATCCTAATTAAAATTTGGCTGAAACTTCTACTAGATGACACCCTTTATTTATTAGGAGAGGAGTGTTTTAAAGAGATGGTAAATAGAAAACTTATCGTTTGGGAAGAAGATATTAATAATATTGAGCAGAATTGAATTAATGGCGTTGCTTGCCGTCGTAGGCATCGCTCCCACTTTCCTCTAAGAAAATTGTTTTATATAAAGGTGGGTAGAGTTTGAGATACTACTGCTACACTGTTGTTTTCAGTATTCTGTGAAACAGTAGCATATCAAATGACAAATTATCTTTTACCAGAAGACTTTAGGGTATACGTTAGTGACGAAGGGAGTGTTGTCAACTGGGCAGCGCCTGGATATACAGAGAAAATTCTGCCCACCGTCAACAAGTATATGTTGCGAGATGGCGGTTATATTGCTTGTTATTCTCGCAATGAAGAAGGAAGTATTTATTCTGTTGGTGGTGGAATTTATGTAATGGGTCAAATCCGATTACAAGGTCGATACATTGGGCGGATATTTCACCCCTTGGGTTATGAGGGTAAAGATATTAGTGCTGCTGTTGAGTTCAAAACCCTTTGCAATCAAACATTTGCTGCTGCACGCAATGGCGGCTGGGCTGGTGGTGATACTGGCGGTTGGTTTGGAATCGAGTAATATCGTTTTTAATTTTCCGGAATCGCTAACTTTACTGTGGTAGTAACACACAGACAAGCAAATATAACGCACTTTCTATAATTAACCTTTGGGAATATACCCAACTCAAGCCTAGTCGTTATGACTAGGCTTTTGAGTTTGAGTCTGTTACCCGAAGAGTTAAAGCAGGTATCGCATTTACCACAACGATAACTGCCCCGGTGAAACATTAGACTTACCGCCTCTATGGTATAAAAGGTGACAAGCACTGCAAAGAGCTATAAGGTTGCCTCTGTGATTATTTGCTGGATTTCTGTCCCAATGGTGTACCTGTAGCGTGTACACTCTACGTTTTGAGCGTGTAAGTTTTGCTGTGTTTTCTCCTGGGGGGATGCACTGTAACCCGCACTTTTGACAACGCCACTGGGCTTGTTGCTTAACTGAAGTGGCAAGTTCTGACCAATTGTCTGGGTACAGAGAATGGGTAAACGTCATCAGTGTAATTCAACTAAGGCTTGACCAATTGTAATGCGAATAGCAGCGCAAAAGCCTATTCTTCATCCTTATCGAAGGACACACAAGGACTATCAATTACAATTGCACTTTGGAATGAATTACAGAAAATGGCGGTTGAACAATTAACCCCAAACTCGTCAGGGTGAATGCACTGTATGGCTCCTTCTACATTGATATGAAAAGCACAGTCATTGCAAATAGTTTTAAATGGCAATGGTTGACAGTCGATTGAGTCGGACATCAGCTAATTTCGAGTTCGGTATCGGGGATGATGATAATATTTTAAATTTGCAGCATAACTTAATATATAGCGTTGGGCAATCGTCTGGTGGAGCAAGCTTATCGCCCTCATTAATCGAACTCTCCAAAAAAGTTAACCAAGAGAAAGCAACAAGGTGAAACAATAGTGTGAAACTCTTCATCCTACTTATCAATGCTCAAATTTACACGCTTTCACTTCGCCATTATTAGCAGTGCGTTGCTTTCATTTACAATAAGTGCTGGTGTACCTGCTGCCAATGCCCAATCCCAACAATGTGAAGCTGAATCCGTTTCAATTTCCCGCAGTGGAAAAATAGCCACGGAAATTACATTTGTCAACCAGCGAAGCACACCAGTAAGATTATATTGGCTTGATTACTCTGGTCAACGGAAGTTTTACGCCTTAATTGCTCCAAATAAGAGAATTACTCAAAGCACCTATGTAACTCATCCTTGGGTAATTACTGGTACTAAAAACAACTGTCTGGGTGTTTATTATCCTGATGGACAACCGCGCATAGTAGAAATTCTCTAACGCCCCAAAGCGATGCAAAAGGCGGCAAGCTACGCACTCCCTCTACTCATCATCATCATCTGGCAAATACAAAGCGCTGCTATCAGTTGGTCTAGCATGGAGATACATTTCCTCAAAATCTCGGCAGCACTGTACCGGTTCCCGCATCCTTCTTCACTCTTACATACCCCTTGGTAGTATCGCTCTTGCTATGTCCCAACTGGTCTTGCACCTGAAAAAGCGGTTTACTCTCCACCGCCCTCGTTGCATGAGAATGCCGCAACCAGTGACACGAAAACTTCACCTTCGCCACCTCAGATATATCCTGAATCAACTTTTTAATTGCCCGATCGCTCAACGGCAATCCCCTTTTTGCTGGGTCAGGTGAGATATTGGCAAACACGGGCATCTTATCACTAGCCATCCCCCGGTACTTTTTGAAAACGAGCGAAGTCTGATGGTCTAAGCCAATCTCCCGGTACTTGCCACCTTTGCCTCGGAACTTAATTGTATAGTATCCCCGGTTTCTATCCTCTGGTGTCGCGTCGGGATACCACTGGAAATTATGCCAATATAACCCCGGATAATCTTCTCTCGGTTTAAAAGGTACATCACCTGGAACAGTTACACGTCCAACTTCACCAACCCGCATCCCACTATAAAAAAGTAGAGAGAACACCAACCAATGCTGCCCCCCTAACTGTTTGGCAGCATCAGCTAGCTTCGTCATCTCCCAATCTTCTAGATATCGCTCAGATTTAGGTAAATCACTAAAATTATCGTAATTTATACTACTTGCAATATTCCGCAAAAAATAGCCACAATTCTCAGCCGAACCGTAACTCCAGAGTGATCGCAATATCAGCACTCGGTTACTTTTAGTATAAGGGGAAACCTCACCCCAGGAAGCAACAAACTCAAGTAACAATGGTTGCTGTAGCAATCTTAAATCAGGTATTCCTTGATTACGTACCCAATCGAGCAATTTTTGACCAAATCGATAGTATTTTCGTTTAGTTTGTTCGCGGTTTTGACTTCCAGCCCAAGCTAAAATTAACTCCTCATCATTACCTACCGCAGGCGTGCGGTAATAATATTGCCGAATTACCTCCTCTACCAATTCTGGAGTTACTTGAGGATTAGTGTTTTTAATTACACTTGGTTGGAGAGTAGGAGGCAGAATTTCTACAGAGCCAATCTCAATATTAGTAACATCCATTTGGTCTTTAGGTTTACGCGACCATAAACATATAGCTTCCTGGAAGTGCAGTTTCAGGAAGCTTTTATATTCTACGACAACGCCGTGGATGTGCTTAACTGCTTGCTCCATTATTTGTGGTCAAGCAACACCCCGTTTTTTGTGTTCAAGCTGTAGCATTTAGGCACTTGAAATTATTTCACTGGATGGTAAAGTCCATCTTTTGGATTCCATTCCCAACCTATGCCCCTTGGGTCGCGGTTACGAGTCCAACTGATAAATTCTTTGGTAGTAAGTTTTTCTCGTTCCGGTGCGAGGCTTGACGGACTTAAACCTAGTCGCGGCGCTAAGTTTTCATCCGGCAATGCTTGCAGTTCAACTAGGGTTTGTTGGTATGGGTTAGCTTGTCTTCTTTGTTTAGGTTGACTATTGTATCGAGTTGATGAAATAGCCCGTTCGATGAGTTCCAGCTTTTTGGTCATTGCGTCGAGCTTGCTTTCCAGCTTCAACTCTAGCTGCAAAACCGATTTACTGCTTGGGGTAACATCGATATCAATATTGCTATCAAACCCAGAGAGCAATTCTTCCAAGCCTTGCAGCAAGGCAATTGTATGTCCCTCTCTGTGCAGTTTGGATAGTTGGCGTACTGCTCCAATTAGGGCAGTAGGAACGCGAATCATTTCGCTTGGTGGGGTCTTGTGGTCAGCCATTTGATATCAATTTTGATAGCAATGAACTGATTGTAGAGCCAAAGCGATAAGGAGCGATCGCCCACAAGAATTTTCAAGCGAGGAAACGCGATGCCTACGGCAGCAAGCTACGCTCTTGTAGACAAAAACTGGAAATCGCCTCAAAAATGATGATGATTAAATTAATCTTCGATAGTATCTAAAATTTATGCGTTTAATCATCAGTCGTTTTCAGGCTTTGGCTGTTGCTACTGCATTAATTGCTCTGTTGGGTTGTTCGCCAGCGCAAACCCAAACCCCAACAACAGAAAAACCATTGCAGGCAACGCCGATTGTACCTACTAAACCCTCAACCAGCGCTAACCTGCTTTTGGGAAATCCCAGCAATGCGATGGCGTACCCGCCCGCCGCAGGCATCGCCCTGGTGGATACTCCTGATAATTATCTGCTGGTTAAAACACAATATGTAGTCTCTTACAACCGAAGCAAGGGAACTCCCAACTGGGCAAGCTGGCAGTTAAATAAGTCATGGCTAGGGAAAGCAGAGCGTCAAGATAACTTTCGCCCTGATAATACTTTGCCTGCGGGTTGGGTGCGGATAACTCCTTCTATGTACTCTGGTTCAGGATATGACCGAGGACATATTGTACCTTCGGCAGACCGCTCTCTAACAGTAGAGGATAATTCCTCAACTTTCCTCATGACCAACATGATGCCGCAGACACCGGACAACAACCGGAACACTTGGGGTAATTTAGAAGACTATTGCCGAGAACTGGTAAGCCAGGGAAAAGAACTGTATATCGTAGCTGGGCCTTTTGGCAGTCAAGGTGAACCCCTTAAAGGTAAGGTGACGGTTCCCAAATCAACTTGGAAGATAGTTGTCGTACTAGATAATCCTGGCTCTGGACTTGATGGTATTACTGCAAGCACCCGTGTCATTGCGGTTAACATCCCCAACCAAGAAGAAATAAACAACGATTGGAGAGCTTACAAAGTAAGTATTGATGAATTAGAAAAATTCACAGGATATGATTTTCTCTCTAATGTTTCGCCAAATATCCAAGAAGTTCTTGAAAGCAAAGTAGATAATTCGTAAACAGGTCAAGTTTCAACAACTTTTGTGGACAGTCCGATACTGTCTACCGATGGAGTTTGACCAATAACATAGACATCAATCTCTATTTCCCCAAGGCGATATACCTGCAAATTGCTCAGGTTTTCTTTGAGTGTCTGCACAAGAGCTTGAAATCGTTTGACGGTTGCTTTCTCTTCTTCTTCATGCCAATCTTCTTCTGTCGTTGCCACTTGAAAAAAATCGTCAATCCCCACAATTTTAATGGGTGTATCTTGAGGATGATTTGTTTGTTGTATAACTTTTTGGGGTGTTACAGGTGCAGCATCTTCCCAAAGAAAAACTTCAAACGGATACTCGGATTCGCTCATCATGAGTAAACCATTCGCTGCTGTACGAAGCTGATCTAGGATTTCTGAATTAGTTTTGGTCATAAGCATTTAATAGAGCGTAGTTTACCGCCGCAGGAAGGCATCGCAATAAACTATATCATCCATCTATCTGCTTTTTTAGGCAGTATTGGTGGATTTTTATTCATAGTTATTATTTCTAACGATACAAGACAAATAACTAAAAATGGTGCAATTTAATAGTAGTGCAAATATAGGAAATTATGGACGCTGCCAAACGCCTTGCTACTCTAAATCGCATCCGCAAACTCAGCCGCTTGATGGATACATCTATACGTATCCCGCTAACGGGTTTTCGCATTGGAATAGACCCAATTATCGGTTTGATTCCCGGTGCCGGTGATTTAATCAGTACAGCGTTTTCAGCTTATATCATATTTTTAGCAACCCGCTTCGGTATCCCGCGTGAAGACTTAGCCAAAATGATTTTTAATGTAGGTTTAGAAGCAGTTGTTGGTACTGTGCCTTTAGTAGGTGATTTATTTGATGCTTTCTATAAGTCTAATATTCGGAATTTGGCAATTTTGGAGCAACATTTGACAGTGGTTGAACCAGAACTTAAAGAAGTATCTGATGAACTTTACTCTGGTAAGTTCAGCCAAGTTTAAGTAAGAAAGTAGATAGAGTTTTCCAGAAATTGCCCTACACGCTATCATCCATCCACCCACACTCTGGATTTTGACAATCCCAATGCACCCGTGCTGACCAGTCGCGGTCAAACTCATATCCGCATTGAGGGCATTTGCCAGTAAACATAGGATGGGTATCTAGCAGCTCTAGCTGTTGCTGTTGCGTCAATCGCTGTTGTGGTTGCAGTATTAATTCACCGTTGTAGTAGCTTGCCCCTTCCGGTTGCCATAGCTCCTCTACTTCAGCGTTGGGGTCAAGTCGAAAGTCCAAGCAGCTATCCCCCTGTGGCCCTGCTGGGTGAACGGCACAGACGAGGTGAGGATCATGTGAGTAGAGGAGACAGCGATCGCACTCTGAAAGTTTTGGCATATCACCAGTTTATCCAGCACAGGTAACGATGCCTACGGTTCAAGAAGCCTACGTAGTCTGGAATTTTTTGGTATAACATCAGTTTAATCCCCCAACGGCGATCGCCCCTTTACCCTATTGATTTCCTGGCTTGAATTGCTGCAATTCGATGTTGTACTCTGAACAAAAGAGATTGTATATCTTTTATCACTTGCCGAACAGTTTATTAAGCACATCAGCTAGACGGTAGCCTGCCAAACTCATCCGACGTTCTGCTATTGGTTTGGCGGTAGCAGCATAATTTGGCGGTAACGGCTTTCCATCATTTTTATCACTACTGCCAGAAAGTTTGCCATTGAGATATGCTTTTTGTTTAGCGATATTAAAACTCTCTACTTTTGCCCAATTATCAAATTTAGTTTCTCTTAATTCTGGCAATTTACTGCGTTGATAGGAGGCTCTTATCTTAGTTGCGGTGTTGCGAACAGTTTGAAAATTTTCTGAGCCTAGTATGAGGTCATCCCAGAATTTATGCAAACTAATTGTTTGACTATCTGGTTTAACTCTAATATAAAAACGTGTACCGCCTCTATCACCTTCTGGTTCTGGATACTGATCAGTTATTAATTTGGTGGTATGTAGTGGCTGATGCACATCTCCTAATAAATGGAATAGCCAGCATATTGCAACTGCTTTTTCGCTGTTACTAGTAGCACTACTTTGAACAATATCAAGATTTTTTTGAAAAGCATAGATAATATTTTCTTCACCGGGAATTTGACGAGGAATTGAATTTGAAGAACTGCCTGGTTGATAAGGAAAATTTATGTAGTGCCAAGTAGGGTGATCAAATGTTTGATTGCCACGAGCTTCATCTGGCCATTTTGCCGCCCACATAAACAAGTACAAGTTTTTATTTTCAGCAGAAATATTAGATTGTTTGAGGGAATTCCACTGCTGCTCAAATTTAGAGTATTCAGGGTGTTCTTTTAAAATGGCAACCATTTTCTCAATTACTTCTTGATGATTCTGCAAGAGTTCACTGTAGGCGATCGCTCCTGAAACCATGTGGCCAGACTTATTCCAAGCAAAAGCTGGGTACTGCCAAACCAAGATTGTTGATAATACTGTTAATAAAGAAAACTTAGCGAAAGAATGTAACTTCAGCATGAAATTCTTTGTTAGAAAATACAGCTAAAGTATAGGTTGCATTCAGGTAAGTTAGGGTTAAATTTGCATGATAAAAATAAATCACCCTACACAATACTCATATATTTCAATAAACAGAGCTGTACATTAACGAGTTTAAGAGTGCGATGCCACCGGCTCATGGTGGGTACGCCATCGCACTCTTTGATTTTCGGTGCATAGCAAGTGTACTGCTTTGTCACAAGCGATCGCTTCCTCTAATAATTTTTAAGTTACTTTCTTTTTCGCTCTTGCATTTCTTGCTGGCGCATGGGCATAGCGTCAATTTGCTCAAAAATTGCTGCTGCCTGGACAGGTTTTGTGTCACTGCGCTTAACACCACCATCTTTGCCTACCAAAATGACCTGAAAATTTTCTTTATCAACCCCAAAGCGATTTCGCAACTTGACAGCAGAAGATTCATCTATTAACTGTCCGTTGGCATAGCTTTTATCTGTTGCCAAAACCTGAACGAGAACTAAATCCCGGTCTGTAAAACCGTTTTGGTGCTGGTTAAATAACTGCATCTGTTGCTGATAGCTATGGTTATCAACCGACGGTGCAAACACTAGTAACACGCGGTTTTGCCATTTTTGGGAACTAAGGTTAAATGAAGACATTTTGATGGCATGGGTTGAACTTGGGACAGTACCAGCAATGCTGACTGGTGACACGGCTGTACAGGCGGTGAGGGTCAGGGCGATTAATAGTGACTTTTTCACTTCGGGGGTTGAGATGAGCGTTCCATCATCTCAAGCTATCATTAGTTTCCCCGCTATGACTCTATCTGGTGATGGTAATTGAATAAGTGTGATGCTTACCCGCAAGAGCGATCGCTATAAGAATAGCGCCAACCTAAATCCAGGCAGGCGCTATTCTTTTATTGAAATTCAGGGAGAAAATATAGTGAAATGAATTCCCTGATTTTTGTTATTAATTAATTCCAATTTAATTGATTACACAGCACTGCGACGATTTAGCAAGTTCCACAAAAATACCGCAACGATTGCGCCAAGAACCGCTACTGCAATACCGGGAATGCTGAGTGTGGGGGCGGCTAATGTCAAGGTTCCTGTACTGAAGAACACACCCAAACTACCACCAACAAAAGCACCAATAATTCCTAATATGATTGTTCCAAGAATTCCGCCGCCTTGATGACCGGGGTAGATAGCCTTTGCAATAGCACCAGCAATTAGACCTAAAACAATCCAAGCAAGAATATTCATTGTTTTAATTTTATAAACGTTTTTTACCAACAAATACACAATAGCAATCCAAACATTGACATTCCTTCTACCAACAGAACCAATTATTAATAGCCTTGAGGATGAATGCTGTTACTTCTGGTGATATACCCCCTAATTGAGATTGATAATAAATAAAAAAAGCTCCTAGTTGGTCTAAAACTAGGAGCTAATAAATTCATTGCTTGATAATTGCAGTATATGCATTTTTAATGATTTATCTCATCTACTGGAAGAATTATGATTACGGCGGTCGGTTACGTCATCGCACCGTGATTTTTTTTATACCAAGACGGAGAGCAGTGATTAGCAGTATTAAAACCAGTCACATATTAATAGCAGCTATCACTAATTATTGAAGGTAAACATAATTCTGGAGCGATAAATATGCTTCGATTATTTAATTCATTTGCATCCAAGCTCGGCAGTATTAAAGAGCAAAAAACTGAGGGAATGGCGGCGGTTGTTGCCTATTTAATGTTTGCCTCTTACTGTTTAACACTAGTAGCTATACTTTGCGTGGTAGTTGTTTTGTAGTCTAAGTTTTCAATCAGCATAATCTAGGTGGGATGAAACTCTGATTATAAAACTAAGAACATAGTCTTGTGACTATGTTCTTAGTTTATCAGACAAATTTACTTGGTATGCCGAAAAGTAATTTGCTTCAAACCTCCACAATCAGTTACTAGATATTCTCTTAATCTAGCTTGGAAATTCTTCTGTTCATTTTCATGAATTAGGTTTAAATTATGACCAATAACATAGTCGGCTTCTGTCATCCAAAAATCAAGTATTTGGTCTATTTGAGCGATTTCTAAGATATCTGCTATCCGTTGTGCTTCTGATTCTGATAAACTACTTAGACTTGCTAAAGAACAATACTCTCGGATAATGTTCTTCTGCTCATGAGTTAATGGTAACTCTGGATTTTTAATTTCCTTTGAGAAAGAAAAATTGACCATTGGTACTAGCTCCTTATCACCAAATTCTGTTCGGACTTACATATCCATCTAGTTGTAGAATTCGTTAGAGATACGCAGTATCCTTTTAATTTCCAGTTTGTGAACATATTTGGCTTGGTTAACCTCCTATTATACAGTGAGAATGTTTTAGTTTTGTGACCTTACATAATGAATAGTGAAAATATTTTACTTTTGTGACCGCTAATGGCGAAAATTTAGAAAAATTTTATTAACAAGTCACAAAAAAATCATTTTTGTCACTAACAAGTAAAGTTAATCCATTTTTCAACCGAATAAGAAGCCGTAACACTTCCTACTTAGTTAACTGGAGGCAATCGGATGCTATCTTGTGGTCGTAAGGCATTTGACACAGAATTTCAGGTCTTGCTTGATTCTGGGAGTTCTTCTGCCCACTCGATGTTAGCTTTCATTAAGCGCAGCCTTGCCCAATTCAATCTCAGTAATTCTTATAGTCCTACCTGGGTACTAAATGAGGCATATATGCGTGGAATCAAACTTATGGCAAAAGGTGAACACATTGATAAACCGCTTGCTTGGGTTCGAGCAACAGCTTATAACATCATTAGGGAACAGAGCCGAGAACGTAACAGATTTTCACAACTTGATGAAAGCATGATTGAATTTCATGTTAATTGCAGGCTTACTGTTTCTGAAGAAATTGAAGAGGAATTATTCAAAAGAGTAAACCTAGCCTTTGAAAAGTTAGAGCCAGAAGAAAAAGAAATTTTGAGATTGAAGATGATCAAAGATTTATCATGGAAGGAAATTAAATTGCATTTAATTTTACAAGGGAAGGAAGTTCAGAATGAAGCAACATTGCGTAAACGCAAAGAAAGAGCTTTAAAGCATCTTCGCAGCATATATCATTCTTTGGAACTTCAAAATGTTTAGCATTCTTGAGTGCAATTATAAAAGTGTTTGAATACCATTAGTTTTACCTAGCAATGTCTGAAGAATAAATCTGAACGCTTACGAGATATCTGTATAATTTATATTGCTTGGTTATGCATCAAGAAAGTGTAGAGTGAAGCGACCCACCTATCACCAGGCGATGTTTGACGAAAAGCCGCTATGCGTCGGGAGCATATCTACCCTGTTTGGATCGCTGACTCTTTAACTTTTCCTCGCTTGTATATTTTTAGCTGAAATACTCGCTCAAAGTGAAGGCGATCGCACATCTACCTTGTTTGGTCACTGACTCTTTAAGTTTTCCTCTAAGAATGCTTTTAGCTAGGATATTCGCTCAAAGAGAGGGCGATCGCTCTGGCAATGAAAGTGAAATAATAAACTAGTATGCCTTGCTCTGGAGATACAGCCATGACCTACACCATGCACGAAGCTCAAGAAGTGGCAAAGCTTGCTGCTGCTGACATCGAGGCTTGGCTTTACTCCAAACCAGAAACTATTAGCGTTGTTAATGTTGAGAATGACCCAGATTACCAACGCAGAGATATTGACCTCATCTGGACAACGCACAGTGGCGAAATTTTGATTGAGATTAAGGGCGATAGGTGGAATAAAACTCGTAACTTGTTCTTTGAAACTCACAGCAATTTAGAGAAGGGAACCCCCGGCTGCTTCATGTACACTGAGGCAGATTGGCTATTTTATTACTTTGTCAACACTCGCCAACTGTACAAGCTACCAATACCCAAAACGCGGGAGTGGTTTTTGATTACCATGCGGCGGTTTCGGGAGCGCTCGACTACAACACCAGTGGGGAGTAGTTATTACACAACTGTGGGGCGGCTTGTGCCGATTACTACGGTGAAAAGCGCGACAAGAAATTTAGCTTTAAGAGCGTAGGCATCCAGGCACAGGGACGCACAACTATTTTTAAACTCAACTACCGCAACACGGCTCAAGTATTGGGGGTGGCGTATGAATTTGCTAAAGAAGTAATGCAACCCACCGAAACCCAGGATGATGACCAACAAATATTGGTAGAACCGACTAGTGCAGGACGGCAAGGCCCCAAACCAGACCTCATCCGTTTACCCAGTTTTAAACACGAGGTAGATTACCTAGCAGGGCGAGTGCAACAATTACACGAGCGAGATATCCCCTGGAACGAAATAGCAATTATTTATCGCTCCAACTTTATGGGCGATCGCATCTACAACGACTTCCAAGAAGCCCAAATCCCAATAGAGTGGGTAAATGCCAATAGTGACAGCCGCAACTATAACCCGGACGAACAAAGCATCAAACTCATAACCATGTACTCCAGCAAAGGGCTAGAGTTTTCAGTGGTGCTTATTCCTGGCATTGGTTTTATGCCTGACCAGTACGGTCACGGTACACCAGAAGAAGAAGCGCGACTATTGTATGTGGCAATGACACGGGCGATTGAGCAGTTGATTCTGACTTGCGATCGCTCATCAGAATTTACCAGCCGTTTGGAAACGGTATTAGGTAAAGTAATTTGATTGCGATCGCCCCCAAACCCCATGACAAACATCCACAACCTCGGCGTGACCGATACAGAGTATGCAAAGCTGATAGTGCTTAGGCAGCGTTTGGCAGAAGCTGGACGCGATTGAATCTGTTCAAGTCGATGAAGCAGTTTTCCAAGGGCGACATCACTATCATGCGTGAAAGCTTTAATTTCAAGGGATTTAAAAGAAAAGTTGATACTATTGCTGAAGCCGATCAACTTGTTTTAAGTTACCATCCTTCGTGGAACGGAATCAGGGAAGGGAGTTTAGGTCATTGGACTTGGTACTTAGTAGACGAAATTATTGCTGAAGCATGGCTACATCAAAAATCTGGATGGTGGCTCAAAATCAAAATCGTCGATATTAGCTAGATGCAATCAAGGTGTGAGCCAAACAGGGAATAACAAGAAGATGGCTTCTCTTAACTGTGTAAGCTAGTGATCGCTATAAAGTGGCCAGGTACGCCATACCACCTTTACTATGTGTTTTCTAGTACATTACTAGCCAGTTGTAGCGAAGCGATGACCGAGCGCTGTGAGTTGGCTGCTGAGTTCTACAGCGTTGGGTCAACAACTGGCGATTTGTGACTGTTCTGTTCTGTCGATATCTTATTTAAACGGCAATTTAGAGAGTTGTGATGCCAAATTGCCAGAAGCTTTGAACATAGCGCTGTCACTTCAACTTTTACAAGCGAACGCGAGTAGCGCGTCTCGTAGAGAGGAAACCCCAAGTGATTGCACCTATCACACATTCATGTTCATGATTTTTGATTTTGTGACTTAAACCTACCTGCAATAAACTCTCGCTTAAATAAATGTTTTGTCTTGCGTTTGGTAACTCGCTCTCGCCACATACGAAAACTGGATTCTTTCATTTGCTGCCGCATTAAGGCAATTACCTGTTTCTCTTGTAGCCCAAACTGAGTTTGAATAACATCAAAAGGTGTTCTATCTTCCCATGCCATTTCAATGATGCGATCAATAGTTTCGAGATCAAGGTTTGGTAACTTCATGCCGAGAGCTTATAATTGGTCAATTCGAGCTACATCTATTTTACTTTTTGTCTTAAAGAATTACGGTGTTGCTCCCGAAAGCGGGATGATTTAGCAACTAATAAAATCTCTCCCCCTGCTCACCCTGCTAAAATCCCTGTATTCAATACATCAACTACCATGTCTGGCAAAGGATTTGGACAACGCCAACCTACAAAAATCGATAAACTTGTTGAATCTGCGGTGCGTTATTGCCAACAGCGACAGCCAGAAGCATTAGACCAAACTTTTGACAATCTGCCTGTTAAGCTCAACCAGCAAGTAGTGACAGGTATTTTGGCAGCATTTCAGGGAGATATTGATAGCCTAAGTTGGCTGTGTGGTTATTTTGCATCCGAAATTAATAGCACTTCAGACAACCAGAAGCCTCGCCATTCTATTGCAGAACTTAGCAAATTGCTCATAACATCAGGGATGAAACCTTTCGGTGATTTTGCCCCTTACCCCGGTTGTCGCATTGTCATACTCAATACTGATAAGTTTGAATCGCTACCAGAGGAAGTTAAAACCATAGTGCAGCAAGCTTTTAATGTAACGGAACAGTCTGGTGAAGAAGCACAACGGATAAATGATGCCTTGCTGCAAGAACTAACTGTGACCTAAGAGTAGTGAATAGATGCGATCGCCCCCCAACCATGACCAACATCCACAACCTCGGCATGACCGATACCGAGTATGCCCAGCTACTAGCCCAAGGCTACGACCCCAACGTAGAACACCAGTTGATAGAGTTTGGCGAGAGCATAGACCAAGCCCGAAAGCTAGCGCGAGTAGTGGGCTTGACCAAAGACAAACCACCCCAGACTGAGGAGGAGTGGCAAGAGTTCATGGCAGTGTGGGAGGATACTTGCGATGGTTCTCTTGGAAATTGAGCGACACCGGACAGCCCGTCGTAGACATCGCCCTTCATTCAAGCGTTCGCGTTCACCGTCTCGTAGAGAGGAAAACCGGAGAGCGATCGCCCCATTCAAGCCAGGAAAGCAGGGGGGATGGAGGGAATAACTGTTGAGGTGCGCCGTTCAAAGAGGAAAAGCGATCGCTTGCATTGAAAGGTCTGCGATGGCGTACCCGTCCACCGTAGGCGATCGCTCTTTGTCCTCGATCTTCATTCTTAACAGGAATTACGCAAAACTTTTTCGTTTTTCTCACGAAGTAGGGCGTATTGTTGGGGTGGCAGTTAGCTTACTTAGAATATGTTAATAACATCGCTTAATTAACCTGACAAAGCCAAGATTCGCTTTCAATCCGCTCGGCGATTGGATGTTTTGTCGTTGTTCCTGGCTTAGTATCAAGATGCCATCCCTGCCAAATATCTGCCGCCAATTTAGAAAACTCACCTCGTACTTGAAACCAAGTAGGATTATCTTCTCTACTCCATAAGCTACATAGTAAATCTAAAACTTTTTCAGACGTAGAGTTATTCATTTTATTCAGTTCACTTTTGTTTGATTCAATTAACTGATACTCTCCTTGAAAGACACTGCTAAGTCCTTTTTTTGTACTAAAGTTGCCAAGCTTCTTTGAACACCTAGAAATATTGAAGAGTGCATCACACATCCGACGGTTTAAGCCTAAGTATACAGACCCCTTCAAGGCTTTTAAAAAACACTCTAAAGCCTCAATAGGATTATTTTGAATCAAAAGCTGATATTCTCCTTGAAGTAAATTAATTTCTGAAAGAACTGCTTGGCGAAAATTCTCACTATGACCAGTTGTTAAATCATTATTAGCAAGTTTTTTGGCAAAATGTAATGCCTGTATTGACAAATGATCATCTCCAAGTCTGACCCAGACTCGTCCTGCTAAAGCTACCCATCGAGTCATACGTTGAGTTAAACCAATACGCAATCCATAATGAGCTGCTTTCAGAAAATATTCTGCGGCTTGTTCTAGGATATTGCGATCGTCGCAAAGGTAAAGCTCTATACGTGCAATATTTCCATAAATTTCAGACAAGGCTTTATAAACATCTAAACCAGCATCTTTATAACAAGATCCAGGTTTAATTGCACCTCTAATTTTACTATCCCATTCTGACAATCCCAGCCACTTACTCCTCTTGGTGGATTCAAATAAATTTGACTCATGTCCGCAGGAAAGCTCATATAAATAGATATCTGACTGAATTAGAGCCTGTATAGGAATAACCTCTTCTTTTACTTGCTGGTCTTCTTCAAGGACTTCTTTAATTTCTTGAATAAGCTGTTGTGCATTACCGATATTACCTTGAGAATTTGATCGCCTTAACTCCAATCGTTTTGCGAGGAGATAGCAACGGTAGAAGTTGAGTCGATATGAAAAATAAATCTTTTCTTTGGGAATTTTGTTCAATTCATCTCTAGCTGTATTAGCAATACTCTCAATCTCAGTAGATTGGCACTCTTTGTCAAGGAACTGAAAATTCTGAAAAGCCCTCCTTGCTATAGTTACTCGCTTCCTTAAATCAGAGAGAGTTTTAAATGCTGAACTATAGATTTCCAAGTCGAGTTCGTGATTCCAGTCCCGATCTGCTAACCATTGTCTTGCAGCACAGACAATCGCTTGCAGCATAGTGATCATTGAATCCCGGTCAACCCAAATCCCTTGATACTGTTGTTTATTTCCCAGAGTTACTGTTGTTTCAGCTAAAGAGTCAAGACTGCCGTCTAGGGTTTTTGTTAATAGGGTAATGTTAGCTACCTCTTCAGTAAAACCCATGTGTAAGCTACAGGCACTGATCGCATTCTCCATTATTGTATTGCTAGAGGTATACATCCATTCGAGAAGTTCACTAGAACTGCCATCCTGACTAAAGCTACAAGTTACTACCGCCATAATCACTGGACTGAGCGAATCAAGAGACTGTGGTTCTATTTGTGTTGTTAAGCACGCACCCAGAGTACTGAGATTGCGCTCTGCTTGATGAGCAATCTGTACGAACCTATGGTATACATCACTATATTTCTCTTCCTGATTAATGTACTTGGATAAAGTTCGGAATTCTACCTTTTGAACTCTAATATTAAGATTAGCTGGATCTTTAGGCATTTGCTGTTTAATGACAATACTAAGGAAAAGTGCGATCGCTTCTTGCCGAGTGAATTTTGTCTTGCCTCCAGCTTTCAATCTTTCCCAGTTCCGCCGCAGCTTCTCGATAATCTCCAGTCTCAGTTTTAAGCCCAATGTTGGATGTGATTCCCGTAATTCTTCAATCAGATGCCCCAGATAGTCATTCTCCTGATACTCAGAATCCTCTCCAAAATGCTTTTTACTTGAAATAGCTATCTTGTTACTAGCGATCGCCAAAAACTCTTGGGTTGTGGGACGTAAATCTTCAAAATCCAAAAACTCAAGCAATGCAACTACTTGAGCAACTTGAAAAAATCTTTCTTGGGTCACTTTAATAGTACTAATGTTCTCTGGCAAAAAGCCAGCAGACTCCAGTAGTTCATCAGCTCCAATCTCTCCCAATAAGTCTCGCAATTCGTCAGGATTAGATTCAACTTTTTCTCCTCCCTCTATTTTTGATTTTCTTTTGGACGCTCTACGTTTGTAAAGACTCTCACACAGTTTGATCAAGTTTTTACGGTCAACTGGCAATCGTTGCTTCTTGTCTTTATTCAAAAAATTAATCACTACTGGTCGGCTAACACCCATACCTTCTGAGAGTTCGACCTGCGTTGCTCCCATTTTGTCTAAGAAGAAGTGGAGCATCTCCCGTAGTTCTTCTTGATCTCCAGTGCTTTCTTTGTTCATGACTTTTATTCTACATCTAGCTTAAATGTAAATCGTATTGACATTAAACTGCTATAGTTATTATTTTTTTGTGGTTGATGATACAAAATTTTGCAGCTAAAAGTGACCTAAATTTACATTTGGTGGTAATTTGTAGCTTAGGCTACAGATTACGCTATAAAAAAGTGATTTTATATTTTACATAGTACATCAGGTTTACAGTGTATGAATAGTTTCTGCCTCCCAAAGCGGTAGAGCGAATCCTCGACTACTGCGAACAACGGATAGCTAGATTTCAACAATCTAACAACACTGGACTTATGGAAATCCGGTGCTACCCTAATCAAAGTCAGTACAAAGTTGAATGCTGGTGTGGAGATTTTCAAACTTTCCTGATTACGGTAGAAGACCTAGCTGTCTGGAGAACGACTCCGCTGTCTAGACAACGGGAAACCTTGGAAACTGGGAAACAGGTTATCACAAAGCTCAATAGCGCATTGTTTGAGACTTTTCGTCTACAACAAGGTTATGCGACTATTACGATCTTGCATCGTGGACAGGACGGTGAATATGGATTCCTGTTTTGTCCCTCGGTAATCCACGGAATTAAACCTTGTTAATTTTAGAGGTGATAACAGCACAACTACACCTCGTAAATTTTTGAAATGAATCTCGTGTGAGACTGATTCTGAACAACCTAATAAATTTCTACTAACACATCATCGATGGAAATAACCACGACGGATGCTGCTGAAGCTTCAGCACATCCGTTTTTTGGTTTCTGAGAACCAACAGAATAAATTAATCACTTGCAGGGCAAAAAATGAATTTACTCAACAATCAAAACTTTAAGTATTTTGCCTATTTAGCTTTGCTAACTACCTTTTTAGCCGTACTAGCAAAGTTTGATGGAACTGTTATTGTGCAAGTTACGCCTTTAGGGTTACAAGTAGAAGTTAAAAACCATTCTGCGGAGTGTCTAATTGACCCGCAACTGCCAAATATTCAGCCTAAGCTGCTTGACCAGGAATTTGCTTAATACAGGATTTCATAAGTTTGTAAAAGTGTTACGGACTCGGCTTTAGAAACGCTACGAACTTATGAAATGCCATCGGGTCAAATTCCCAACTAAAAGACTTATGTAGACAGCATTTCAGCACACTGATTTTCAGAAAAATAGTCCATATAGGAGTTCATAGCTATGACCACAAATCAGTATAGTTTTCTATTCAAATTGACTGCTAAATTCCTCAAATATTTCTTGGTAGCAATATTTTGGTTTGCGATCGGCTACATTCTATCGATGACTTTTGGGGCTTTGAATATTGTGGCAGTCCTGCTGCCCTTTGCAGGACATTTGTTTTGTAAGCTAGGAATTATCCTGTTGTGTTTGATGACAATAACAATTATCTTAGAGTCCTTGCGTTAAATCAGGACTCAGCAATGCTTCAGTAACTGAAAGTAAAACATTGCCAAACTTGAGCTATTACGAGAAGGATTTCCGCCTCACGTACTACTCACGCTCGGCGATAGACGTTCTTTGATATGCGATGCGATCGCTCTCCCCATTCTTAGAGGAAGCAAGAGCGATCGCCCGACCCCCAAGCGTAATGGATGCTGACGAACCTCAAAGTCCGCAGCCCACGGCGACCAGTCAACCGTCAGACCATCGTGAACGTCGGCAGCTGACCAGTGTTGTCAAAGAGGCCAACGCTATAGCTGCCTCCATACGGCACGATCATCGCGTTTGATCGCACGGCGGCCCGCGCCCAGTCTGCGTTCCCAACTGCCGATGCTGCAAGCGCCGCCAGCCCAGTAGCCTGTATGCACTGCAAGAAGTAGGCGCTGGTCACGAGGAGCAGGTCATACGTGGGCTGGTCGTAGTTCGCGATCGCGAGGAACACGTTCTGGGGCTGCCACGTTGCCTTGCCCCGTACAACCCCGGCCGACTGGATCGCCAGGAGTGAGTCGGCACCACCTGCACCGTTGACAATCTCAGCATAGCGACTGCGCGGCCGACTTGCGGCTTGCTCGGCGTGTCGCCGCCAATTGTCGAGCGGGCGGATCTCCTCGACAGCATAAGTACCGTCGAAGAGTAAGGTGTCGCGGTAGATGAAGTAGCCTACAGGAGCCATCGCGTTTGTCGGCTTTGAACCAGTCAGAATCTGGTCGAGGTAGCCTGCGTTGTACCCGTAGCTGTCGGTGAGTCCCTGGAGCGGCGCACCCCGAAGACTCCCCTCGGCGTAAGCGATCGCTCCGGCATCGTTGCCGTTGAATGCTATGAGCGCGGCGTTAATGCGCGTCACAATCGCGTCAAAGCTATTCGCGGTCGGCGCAAATCCGGGCCGTGGGTTCGGTGAACCTGGCACCGGGAAGCGGATGAAAGCGTCACGCAACCACACGCCGCCAAAATACCCGGCGAGGTGCATCAGCCACAGCAACGTCGAAAGCGACGGGTCGCCGGGTTCGGACGGTCGGAGTGTCTGCTCGAACACGTACACTGGGACGTAGCGTGAGAGAAAGTCGATCGGATTCTGACTCGCCGTCGGGGTTGCACGCGCGTAGGCTCTCACGAGTCGGTCTAGGAGGGCTTGATCCTCGGTCATGACAGTTCGGAGGTTGTCAAAGAACGGGTAGGGGGGCAGGTTGAGACGCAGCCTCTTTTGGCTTTGTGCGACGGCGATGCTGCCGAAAACTCCGGTTCTTGAGAGGGACGTGGCGGCAAGTCCGGTCGCTCCCGCTCTCACCGCGCCAATGAAGAACGCACGGCGCGAGATGTGGTTGTGCATGATGATTCCCTCTGCTACTGAATTAAAATACAGTAAATTTACTAAATCTCCAATTTCAAGAATTTTCTATATAAATTAATGGGCTTATTTATCAACAAGCAACTATCAAGTAAATATTAAGTAAATATCAGGTATAGAGGATAAATCCTAAGAGCGATGCAGCCCGTCGTAGACATCGCATACAAAAAAGCCCAGTCATCTCATAACTGGGCTTTCATTATCTCAATCAATCATTGGAGGTAGAGAAGTTTCAGACTATGCAGCAGGTTGTTCGAGATTAACCTTGACAACTTTGTTCTTTTCTTGCTCAGTTTTTGGCAGTGTCAAATTCAAGATACCGTCTTTATAATCTGCGGTGACATTGGTATTTTGAACTCTAGCAGATAGAGGAATTACACGTTGGAATTTACCATAGTAGAATTCACTTCTTGTAGTGCCATTGTTTTCGGTTTGAGTTTGGGACTTGCGCTCACCGCTAATATGAACAGCATCTTGGGTGACTTGAATATCTAGGTCTTTAGCTTCCAGTCCTGGCAGTTCTAGTTTTAGATGAATCGCATCATCATTTTCTTGCAATTCAGCCGCCGGAACTTTGATAAAATCTCTGTCAAACCGTGCAGATGGGACTCTGGTATTTCCAAATAAGCCGTTGATGTGACGTTCTAAAGCGTTCAAGTCTTGCCAGGGGTTGTAACGAACTAGTGCCATAACTCTTTCTCGGAAAAATTCAGCTATTGTTTAATCGTTTTTGCACTTGGGTTTGTGCTTATGTATTTATAATAAGTAAGCTTAAAACTCCTGTAAATTCGGTTCTCATCACCTCATACAAGGATGATTACCGCACTAAAGTAGACCTAAAATAAGATTACGGTTTACTCGATTTTTGCGGTTCGGTAAACCAGAATAAGAACTATTAATATCACTAATAATCAACTAATAAATCTGCTGTTGAAGGGGATAGTACAGTTAGGCATTGCTTATATTTCCAAAACAAATATGACACTCGCTTTACTCGCTTCGCCATCGCACTCTTCAATAAGCATTTCGATTTAGTCATCGGGAAACTGCCAAGATGAAATACTTTCTACATCTTTGCTACTGCATTGAATACAAGTAACATCAAATGCTGAATCCATCCACTCATAATCGCAAGCACGACAATGACAGAAAATATTATTACGGTTGGCATCTTTTATACCCTGATGCCATTGCTGTAGTTGGTCAGGATTTTGAAAAGGTAAATTATCAGACATTTTAATTTAATCACCACGAAACACCCTACTTAAACGGCTGCCCCCACCGCTCCCAATTTTCCTTGTTGAACGGCGATCGCCACTTTTGAATCAGGCTCAACTCTAGCGCCTGCCGTGCGCGTTGTTCAACTGGAGCATCCCACCAAAAACCAATATTAACTGCCGTCTCTATCTGATAGCGATAATGTAAGTCTTGGTAACTGCTGATGTAATCTTTACAGCCATGAGTCCCACGCCAGCGTTTGTTACTACGACAGGTTTCGCCAATATAAAGTAATAGGGAAGCAGCACTATCAATCACAAAATACAAAGCTGCTTGACCAAAATCATCTGGCATCCGGTAAAAAGCCATTGGTTGTAAATGCAGCGTAAACGGATCTATCGTCTCTGGGTCACAATGCACTGGAGCTAGGTCAAATAATGTCGCCTGCTGCACTGGCTTGGTTTCCCTCACCCGTTGCTGATAGTCCAAAATCTGCGCTTTCCACCTCAGCAAGGCATCAGCACTCATCACCAGCGCCTCTGCTCTACGTGCTGGTGTGGGTTTCACTTCTGGAAATAGGTTTAGTTGATTGGGTTCCAAGGGTATTACGGGAGCGTGGCGACTTGCTGATTATCCCCCAAAACTGAATTGAGTAAACTTGTTAACGGGTTTAAGCGATTCGCATGTTTTGAAACCGGAAACGGAACAATAAACTTATTTTTGCGCCCAAACCTGCGTGACGCGAGGGATGCAAAATATTGTTGTTTCGTCAGCAGCCAATGCCCTTATTTGGGCAATCGTCTGGTCAATCTCTTCTTGTGTTGTCAGTCCAGCTTCAATGAAAGCATCAACTGCCTCAAATAATGATAAATCGACTAGGCGTTTGGCGTTATAGCGCACTACAACGGGTTGCACCAAAGAAACGGACGGTGCAACCAACCCAACATCCTGAAAAACTCGGTATAGCGTGGTTCCAAGACGAAAATGCTGACCGCGAATGTCGCTGATAGCTAAGAAAAGTTCAAAACAACGCTCATAAGCCGGGGATGGCGGATCACAAAAGGCACAGCTAAAGTCTGCTTCCTCGCACACCATTAATCCACCAGGCTTAAGAAGCGATCGCATTTGGTCGAGTGCATCAGTAGGACGAGTTAAGTGCATTAGCAAAAAGCGGCAGTAAACCAAGTCAAAAGATTCTTTAGGTAATCCTATATCGTAGGCATTGCCAAGGGTAAATTTTATATTGCTTAAACCCTGAGCCTCTGCATTCTGCTGCGCCTTTTCTAGCTGTGCGGCACTCATATCTACACCAAAAACAGAGCCGCCAGAACCAACCTGTTGGGCCAGCCAGTTAGAAACATTACCAGTTCCGCAACCAATGTCAGCTACTAACATTCCTGGCTCAAGTCCAACTTGCCGGAATAAGAATTCTGTATAGGGCTTGTGGATGATGTTGAGGATTGAAAGCCGATGTGCGCCTAACTCCCCTGTGGCAAGTGTATAGCGGTCATCTTGTGCCATTTTTATCCCCCATACTACAACTTTCAGACTTCGGTAATTGTATAGCTCATCTGACCGTTTGGATGCTGCAAAGCAATTACAGTCAGCACAGCGCGTAACTGCTCAACTAGAGGCGGAAGTTAAGCAGTTACGCCAAAGTAATAACCAGTTAGAGCAAGTCAATAACCAATTAGATATAGCCAACAAACAATTACAACAGGAGAAAGCAGCTATGGAAACCACAGCACAGCAAGCCCAAACAGTTACTCTGAATGTCACTGAGTTAGATTCTTGGCTAGAAAAGAAAATTATTGAGGTGGTGAACAAGGTAACTCAAGGCATAGCAATAGCACCTGCTACCACTGCCACACCTGCCAAGATTGCACCATCAAGGAAGAGATTGACTGGCAAGCCAAGACTGATGATGAGGTATGGGGGAGCAAAGCGCCGGGGGCAGGTATAGAAAAAATTCGTAGGTCTTATCAGGCAATCTGTTTGTATAACGATACTGTGGCGACTGGGGACGGCGATCGCTTGGCTGTGACTAACCAAGCCCTGAGAGATTTATCTGGCTGTAATGGCTTGCTGGTGCGTGACTGGATTGAGCAACACAAAGACGAAATAATCAGTCATAACGCGAAATTCGGTATGGAGAACAAGAAAGACCCCAGTAACCCTGCTAGCTATGCCAACAAGGGCAAAGACACTAGTATTGAAAGCGAAACTAGCTGCTTAAACATAAGTTTCAGTAATGTATGTAACTGTTCTCACCTGTTTTAGTATAATTAGTAACCGTAACTATACTTAGTTATGTCTAGTTAAGAAAATATAGTCAACTTAACCCCGCCCCACACCCGACCACATATCCCCAGAGCGATCGCCCTTTAGCAAGTCATTAATAATGATGTTCGGGTAGTTATACTGGTGCAATATTTTTGACTCAGTAGATAAAACTGAAGTGCAGTTTCAGGAAGCTTTTATATTCTACGACAGCGCCGTGGATATGCCGGCACTATTCGTTAATAATTCCAAAAGCCTGCACAAAAGTAGCAAGATCCCTTCTAGGGCGAAAGACCCAAAACACGGCGGACAATTCCCGAACGGGTTTGTGCTTGAATCACCAATCCCTGATATGTTGATAGCATTGCTATCTACTTGATATCGATAGCTGTTGCTATCAATTGCGATATCACTATGTCTGACGAGAACAAACCCAGCGAGATGATCCGCATACCCACTCCCCTGATTCCAGCAGTTAGGGAGTTATCCCAGCTGCACCGACAAGGACGAACAAGCGAGTTGCTTCACTCTTTGGATGAATTAATACTGGCGTTGGACAGTAACAGTAGAAGCGCCAACCCTACTTCCCAAACGATATTAGCTATTTGCGAACGACTGGATAAGCTGGAATCACAGAACTTCGGTGAATCTAATAGCAACGAAACTGGAGCAATCCATAATCTCGCCGATTTAGAACAAAAAATTGAGGGGATGACAGCCCGAATGACACAGTTTACCGAGGCGATTATTAAAATTCAAAATCATCTCAACAACCAACCAAGGCGGCAGAAGAAATCGTACTATAACAATTCATCCTATCAAGGGCATACTCCGCGAATCCAACCATTAACGGAAGAAGGTTTAGCTTCAAGACTTGGTGTAAATGTAGAAACTATACGTGAACAGCGAATTAATCTGCATCCACCGCTTTTTGTGGCATGGTGCAAGGGCAAGGATAGATCAGGTATGGGGTGGGAATTTAACGAAAATACGGGGTTATATCATCCGGCAAGTTAACGGCGCTCTTGCGATCGCCCCTAGTCTATTAGCTTGAACATGCCAAATATTCCCTAACTCACATCTTGCACCTAGCCTTAGCGATTATAAATCGCGGCTATATAAACGAAGAAACGAAGTCCGCCTGGTATTGTGAAGACTAACGGAAAATCAAGGTTCAAAACCCGCGCAGGCGTGTTTTGCCTGTGTAGCCAAGCCAGTGCGTTGGGCGGCTCCGCCGACTTGAAGCACCTGGCGTGCGACTTCTAGTCGCCTGGTGCAAGATATAAGCTAATCGCACGCAGCATACTTGCACTACCTTTACTGTTAACCAAAAGAATCGGCGCAAGATGCGATGGACGATTCGCTTCAATAAAACCTGTGGCTGCGTGTTTAGCACTAGCCGTCACCATCACAACAATGTCAGAATTTCTCACCCACTGACGCAGCCTATCATTACCTCCCTTGTCATGACTGAGATAAACTGTCACTTCTTTACAAGCTGCTTCTAAAATACTTTTTACTCTGATTGCTGCGGTTTCTGTGAGAGTGTAAATAAGAACAGATTTACTCTTGAGTTTTTGGAAAATATTCACCTCAACTTCCAGATTTTGCTCGACTAAACTCGCTGGTTCGTCAAGCAAATCTGGAAACGATTCTCCTAAGTGTAAATCTTTTACCAAAGCGCGAAAGATTCCCCTTTGCACTTCATCAATACGTTCTGTAAAACGGCGTAGAGTTTCAGCCGTAGCAAATAGAAGTTGTTCGCGCTTTTCTAGGACTGGGCAAGGATATGATATTAGTACATCAATTAAGTCAAGCATCCAATCAACTTTTTTGGGTGAGGCGAACCTGTCCCAAAGCTCCAAAGCATAGTCTACAATCTCTGTATATTTTGCTGTATTAACTCCCAAAGTTAAAATAGCGATCGCTAAATCATTGAACAAAACCAAATCAACATCCCCACCCTCTGTACTCAGGACTAGCAGTTCTAGCAATGAGTAATAAAGGCTCTCGAACTCGCTACGGGGAAATTGCTCATCTTTCTGAAAAAATCCTAGCAAGTAAGGAAGCGCATCGTGCAGGATAGACTCAGCTGTTGAGCCTACTTTACTTAACAATTCGTCAAATTCTGCCACCGCCTGTGGTTGCATCAGCAAGCTAGTGACATCCCACTCGGCAGAACCCTGGCGTGCAGTGTATAACGCTCGTTCCCAGGTTGGCTTTTTATCAAGTTGCGATAACCACTCCAACCAATTCGTTGGGACAGATAAAGCTGTTGGGGTGTCTTTTGTTGTACCTTTTTGGCTTCCCCGCAGTTGAGTAAGAAAATCTTGGTTCCAACGTACCTTTAGCAAGGCTGTTTGCTCGTCAGCAGTCAACTCGTCAAAGGCTTGCAATACAGCTTTTTCCACCGCCAAAGTTTGCAACTCGTAGGCGCATTGAAGGAGCAAGCGAACTTTCTCTTTCGACGACGTAGCATTACAAAGCAATGAAAAAGCTTGATCAAAGTCTCCATTTTTGGATAGCTGTTCGGCTTGTTGCAGGGGGTCGCCTTCGCTGTTCGGGGTAGAATCTTTTAGCAGTGCAGCTAACCTTTGCAAATAGCTGCGGTGAGTTTCTTCAACTTCCCCAATTGCCAGCAGTTCGTCTCGAAGTGCAGGTTTCGTTGGTTCTCCACCCACCGCCAGCAGCATAAATAATTTCAATACTTCCGGGATTTTACTACCTGCACGGACAGCAAAAAGATTGTTGTAACGGGGGAAAACTACTTCTTGGAAATAGGCTACAGCACTGCCTGGGGCGTTATTGTCCTCAAAATGTTGTAGTTCAGTGCAGTATACTGCCTTCAGCAGAGCTTGGGTAACGGCGAAGGGGCGGCGAACCTGTAAAAGATTGCCTAGTTCCGGGAGGGTAAGCAACTCATTCCATTGCTCTAGTTCTGCTAAGAGTTGCACCCGCAGAAACAGCAGATTCAGCGCATCCAGACGATGCTGGTCTACAAGGTATTGTAGTGAGTTTTCCGCAGCAATGCGATCGCCTGCTTGCAATGCCATATAAAAGTCCCGCAGTACGCGACCTGTGGGACGGGGAATATCTGCGACCCGTTTCACCCGTCTCTCACTCACTCGGCGCATCTGCTCTAGTGCTTCCCAAACATCCGTCGCTTGTCCGCACAGTTTGACCGCAGCGCCTCCAGTAAATTCGTAAATTGCTAATTCTATAGGGTCTTGGGGGTTTAGTTGCGCTCTTTGTCCGCGAAATGTCGAATATGTGGGGCCAACAAACGCCATTAATTCTTCACTCAAACGGCGTAATTGGCGTTCCGAAAGGGCGATGCCGTACCAATCTACACTCTCGGAACGCCAGCAGGGAAGAATTGTTGGCTGAGGTTCGCCTTTGGTCAACAACTCGACCCAAGGACGGATTTTGGCTTGTTTTCCTTCGCCACGTTCAATCTTGCCAAGGTCAAATTTGTTGTCAGTGCCAAAAAACTGCTCTAGGAAGTGGCGGATATCTGCATTGCTGGCATTAGTCATCGCTTTTGAATATCACATAGTTAATATAGTAGGATGTGTAATAAAAAGTACTCAAATTTTTACAGGATAAAAATTAAATAATCCAAAATAGCATTACGCCCCTCCCCATCGGTTAGTAAAAATCAACTGTTGTTCAGCGATCGCTTCTGGGGATGTTTCATAAGTTACAACTTCCTCATTGACTGTAATACCGTTGTAGGTGAAGTTCATCGAACCTGCAAGATAATACCCATCTCCCAGGATACCTTTTGCGTGGAGTTCTTCGGTAATGTGGAATCGCACAGGAACATCCTGATAGTCAGTTTTGCCTTTGATTTGTTCAATAAATCTGTGGTTATGAGAGTCGGGACGGGTAGCAATGTGTACAGTCGTTCCCCGTTCAGCTAGAGTGGCGAGGACTTGGGAGAGGCGAATGCGGGAACGACTCCATGAAGGTTCTAAGCATAGGAAGGTGTTGGCGGTGTTATCGATAACGGGGATGTCAGATATCCACGGAGAAACAAGCCACACGCATTGGCTGGGGGTGATAAGTTCGGCGACGAAGATTGTTTGGAGTAAGTCAGGGATTTGGCGGGAACTTAGGCGTGAGTGAATATAGCGGGATGACATTTCTTCTTATTCTTGACGTGGATCTAACTGGGGCGGATGCCAACCCGCTTCTACCCAAAAACGACGAGCAACTTGAATCGAAGGCTCATCCCGACGTTCATCATTGAAGTCAAAACGATGGCTAGTAGCTCTCCCTGTAGAAGTTGTACCGACAATTTTTGTCCCGTCTTTTGTCCAAATAAAATGCTCAGACCATTGTTGCTGACGGGGATGAAATAGAGGGACTTGTTTTTGAGTGTTGGGATCAGTACCTACTGTAAAATTATAGTGACGCTCATTACAGCGATGACAAGCTAATGCCAAATTATCCAATTCATCAGAGCCACTCAAAGACTGCGGCATGATATGGTCAATGGTAAAACGGTCTGGACTCAAGTATTCTGGAGAGTGACAGTATTCGCAGAGATATTCAGCTCGTTTTCTTACAAGTCTTCGAGTTTGTTCGGACACCATTTACTTTTGGCTGCTAGTTGAGCGTTAATCAAGGTAAATATTCGCTCAAGTTCGGAAATGCCTACATATTCAGCTTCTTCTTCAGGAGTGAGCGCATCAGCTTTTTTCTTCTGCAACAGTTCTTCAAAGCGAGACTGTAGCTCATCGGTAAATTTAAAAAGATAAATATCACCGAATTCGCTCATCCTGATACCAGAAGACATTAAGGATGAGGGTTGAACCATCAATTGAGTAGTCATTGTGTGTTCACAGTGCCTTTGGTTCTATTGTGCCTCAATTAATCAATGATTATAACGGTGTGGGTGGGTGCGATCGAATAATTTCCAGATAATTCTACGTATAGGAACTTTTGCCGATGTTATCGATAACGAGCATACTAAATAGATATCCAGGGAAAACCGAGCCATACGCACTGACTGCGGTTGCTGAGTTAAGCGACGAAGATTGTTTGCAATAAGTCAGGGTTTAGTAGATGCTTAAGTGGGAGGACATTGTAAGTAAACAACAGATATAAGTTACCCTGACTATTGAATATTAACAAATAGCATTTTTTTGTTATATAATTTATTTAAATTTGAATAATCATCGCTTATTTCAGGATTGAGCTGCTTCAGCTTTTTTATTAGCTGGTCAATGTTATTACTGTTTTCAGGATCTATTTTTATGCTATTATCTGTTTTGATATAGCGAGAAATAATATAACCTTTAATAGCATTCCACATATTTTCATTCATCATGAAAAATCTTGATTGTGGATTTATAAACTTAATATCTTTCTCTAATAAAGTCTCAATTTCTGGAGAATAAGCACTTATTTCAACTGACTTTAGTTCAACTTCTTGAAATAGTTGCTCTCGCACAGAAGTTTCATTATCTAAATTTCGTTTTGCTAATGATGCCTTAATCGCTTCATAGATTTCTTCTTCTGAAAGAATTTTAGTGGCACTATCTGTCAGTATTTTTTGTTTATAAAAATATAAGTCTTGAGACACTTTTATTTACCTCTTGCTTGCTTGATATAATCAACCAATGACTGTAAATTACCAACTTTTTCTAAATTTATCAAAAGTTTTTGAACGTGTTCACAGTCATAATATTTTATATCTACACTTGGATAATCATTTTGCAAATTTTGGAGGATGTTAATACTTTCAACATTAATATAATTAACTGGAAATACATAACGGTAGCCGCTTGGAAGATTTCCTCTATCCCAACGTTGTCTAAGTTTTTTAATTGATTGTTTTAAATAACCTGTATCAAAATCACCTTCCATATTGGTAGGAGAAGTTTTGCATTCATATATATAGTTACCAGTTTCAAAAAATTTTGATTCCATATTGTGAATAGCCGAATTTTATTATTGTTAAAGTATTTATTTTGAGACGGTGAGTAGAAGATTTAAGCTACTTTCGGATTGCTGCGAAAATGCGCTTTTACTTCATATTCTTTTCCTAACTTACTTTTGGCAACATACCCATCTATTGCAATAATCTTTCCTTCCATCAAACCTGTAATTAGTTGATCTGCCTTTTGAGATAAAGCTACAAAATCAGTTGCAGGCTCATTCTCACCCAAATTATCTACATAATCTATACCTGGCTTCATTTTAAACTGATTCATTAAATCCTTCAAAACTGATTTAAAGGTTAAATCAATAACTTTTCCTTTTTGAAAAGGATTCATTTGATGAAAATCAGGCAAAGACTCAAGAGCTTTAGATAGTGCATTTTTTACTTCACCAATTGAAAAAGTTAACATTCTGGTTAATTCTTATAAAAGTAGATGTTGGCTAACAAAAAGTTAACTTAACTATTAGTAAGAACACTTCAGTAATTACACTTGAATTTAGTCATGGCAAAGTATCTTTTACGCTACTAATTGTAACTCCCGAAATTACGCCCTTCATTCACGTAGCGTTTCACAGAAAAGGCATTGCACAACTCTTAAAATCAAAACTCATCTAGAAAAAACCTAAAAATATTGATAGGCTGAATTTAGATTTTCTCAATTTGCAAATTTTGAGGATTTTTCAGGATAAAATGATTATCTTGTTTGACTAAATCACCTGTGCCGCGAATTGGTAAACGCTCCTGATAGGTGAGATTGAGGGGATATTTAATATAGTTTTCATCCAGAATACCTCTAGATGTACATTTTAGTTGTACTTCTAGTCTAGGGGAAAAGATTTTACCTGTACCACCTCTACTGACTATTCCTAAATCTACGCTATCGTTATCAACTTCTGGTCTATATAAAGAATAACCTGCAACGGCAGCGATCGCTCTAATATAGCTAATGCTAAATTGTTCTTTTTGTTGGTTAATTATGCTTTGATAATGTGAGAAAAATTTTGATCCATAAATTAGAAAAGAGTTAACGAAAATTCAGGCTTTCGCGCTAATCACAAATTAAAACTTTGAATCAAATCATGAGTGAGAGTTGAAATTATGAATCATAACTAGAGAATGAGTTGAAAAAACACAATTGAACAAAACTTGCACAAAAAATCCCTGACAAAATTGTTCTAACTTAAACTTTCAATCCAAAATATGATTCAAATACCCATTTTATGGTTCAAAACTTTTATTTTAATAGATATTTGAGTAAAAATAAAATATTTCATTGAACAAGCGATCGCCCAACAACAGAGCGATCGCCTACTCAACTCGTAGCTGAATAATAATGATAATCAAGCCGAAGGATTGATACAAACGTCTCTCTTATCAGTCTTTTTATCCCCTATACACGATAATCATTATTAGTAAAAAAACTCGAATATTAAAAGTGAACTATAAACTGGATACTCATTCCTGAAGCATATCATGAGTTAAAATCTCAATTTTTAGTTCAAATCACAGTAATATCCATATTGTGTTGGATGGTCAGACTTTATCTTCAAGCAGATTATTACTGCACCGTTTCTCGCACCCGTAGCCTCACCCCAAACCCTCCCGGATACCTCTGCACCCCCTCCACCAATGGATAAACCTGCAAAAACCCAAGTTCCATCGGTTCGACTGCTAAACTCAAAATCGCTGACTTTAAATCTCCCCTCGCATCAGGAGGCGCTATCAGCGAAACCGATGCACCTTGCTTAAACGCTTCCTCCACCTGTTCTCGCCAATTGGGTTCATTCAGCCAAACTGTGCGATCGCCCACTTGCAAAATATCCAGTAAAATTTCTCTATCAGCATCGGCAATCACAACAAAGGGATTGTAAGAAGATAAGGCGCGAGAACGAATAATATTTCCCCTCGCCCACAACAGCCCATAAATCACTTGAAACCGCCAATAGGGATTAGGCTGCACTAAACCAAGATGCAACAATGCCTGATCCAACTGGTCATCGTTGCTGGCGACATAAGCAAACACCCGCGCATCAATTTCAATACCTAAACGCGCTTCTTCTTGATGCCACAAACGAATCAAATCCAGCAGTAGTTTATCGGTTTCTGAGGTACTTCCAGGACGCAAAACCCGTGCGTTAATTGCAGTCATCACCGGATGCGTTACCAAAATCCCCTTAGAGGACAGGACTTTGCGGAGGCGATCGCTTGCTTGTTTTAATTCACCATGTCCTTCGGCTAACCGCACATCAGCCATTGCATCGGCGACATCTGCACTGGTTTGGGTTAACTCCAATAACCGCGTCAGTTCCGAGTTCACAATCTCAAAATCTCCAGGTGACAACGCACTCCCCGCCAATCGGAAAAAATTCGCCGGATCAGCAGCATAGCGCCGCAAGATTTCCTCAATCACCCCACCGCCACCAATGGTAGATTCAGTTATCCAAATTTCCTCTACTCCCTCTGAAATAGCAGGTGCATCTGGTGGACGCGGGCCAGGATCGATATCTAAAATCAGGTCGCCCAAATCAAAGTGGGGACACAATTGCCCGCAAGCATCCAGCAGCGCCCCTCCCAAGGTCGCTTTAAAACGTAATGCTGCCCAAGAGTGCCACTCTTCATCAGGTTCTGACCAGAGAATCGGTGCAAGGTCATTTAATATAGTTTGGATGATGTCTGCGTTGGCAAGTGCCAGCAACCTATCATGTACCCTCTGCCGTCCCTGAATTTGTTCTGGTGCAGATTCCCCTTCTTCCAGTAGAGTTTCTTCGACGTTCAAGCTTTGAAAGATATTGTCCAGAACCCTTGCCATTTCTTGACCCATATTTTCACCCAAAAGCGCCTCAAAAGCTTCAGGTAGGGAGATTTGGTCTGCCAAGGCGCGGGCGGTGAGCATCGATATATATATTTGATAAAGCCATTCCCGTTGAAAGACATTTGTTAATTCACACAATCTGGCATCTATCAAGACCCGATATCGGAAATATGCCGTGCGAAACGCCCAAATCTTCTCTGGATTAGAATCGCTGGGACTGATGCTGAAATTAGGGGGAATACAAAAGCGAAATACTAGACCATCAACAGATTGGGCAAATCCTACAGCTGCTGGACTACCATCGTGTTTTTGGGTGAAGCAAATTGTCGTATCGAGTTCGTCACCTTTTTGAAAACGGATGTTAGCATGGGAGGCGATCGCAAACCGCCGCACTTCAAGGGGCGATTGTTGGATGTGGGTAAAGCAGCAAACTTCTGTAATAATTTTGCACCACGAGGAACCTTGGGGTAATTCGAGTTTAATACCGGAGTCGGGAGGAATTATTTGACTGCACCATTCTAATTGGGCATTAGAACGAACGGAAATGCTGGCAGGAACTTGTGTAAGATTGATTGCCCAAGGACGAATGCAGCGAATATCTACAATTTCTCCATTTTGCCAAAGTTGAAAAATTCCCGCTTCTTCAAATTCAGTACAGTAGTCTTCTATTGGTAAATTTTGTTCTCTTTCTTGCCAATTCGGGGGAGCAATCCAGTGAGTTGCATGGATGTGTTGTACCCCAAAACGACGACTAGCCCTGCCTGGTGTAAAGGTTTTCAGTGCTTGAATAATGGGCATGAGGTTAATATCTGGCTGGCTATTACGCAATTGGGGAGGTGTCGTAATCTTTACTTCTGGTAAGAGCAAGTCGCTAAATAAACTGGGGGGAACGAAATCGGGTAAGGGGTCGTTGGTTTGATAATCTTGATTTGATTCATTTAAATGTACTGAAAAGCGATACCAATTAGACTTTAAACGCCGCAGCAAAGTGGGAAGTACCACCATCATCAATGACCTTGGGGCTTCCCAGAGAATAGCTTCGACCTCATCTTTGCTCAAATTCAAGGCTGATTGCAGATATGCTGCCAATTCGAGTTGTCTTGTTTCTGTTTCGAGAATCTTTTCAATTAGTTCTATTTCTAATTGCTGGCGTTTTTTTGCGTATTCAGATGGGCTGGCAAAATCATACCAAACACTTCCTTTGATTGCTGCTAACTGGTGTCCTACCCAATCCATAAAAGCGAAAACCGCAGATGTGCGAATAACATAGCGGTTTTGGATGGGGAGCGAGCGCTTTTCTAAAACTGGGTTAAATAACATATCATAGCCTTGATAGACAATGCGATCGCGTCCGTAGTCAGAAAGCACTACCACTGTCCAAGGTCGCATAATTCGCCGTCGTCCAGCACGTCCTTTTCTTTGGAGAAATGAAGCCATATCTCGCGGTGATTTGTGCTGAATTACACCTCCAAC
Organism: Nostoc sp. C057; assembly: GCF_013393925.1. Lineage (NCBI taxonomy): Bacteria > Bacillati > Cyanobacteriota > Cyanophyceae > Nostocales > Nostocaceae > Nostoc > Nostoc sp. C057. The sequence continues at coordinate 41,060 of NZ_CP040290.1, forward strand.
CTCTGGGTCGTTGAATCCCACTTCTAGGGATGCAGTAGCAACAATTACATCGCTATTTGGGGTAACTCCAGTATCTTGGGAACTAGTGCGGCCAATACTTAAAGGCAATTCCAACCCATGACCAATTTCTTCACATAAAAGCCAAGATTGCCCAGCAACTAAGCGTTCGCTCCCCTCAGATGCACTATGCGATCGCAATGCTGCAAATGGCTGTCTTCCCCGCAGAGGACGACCCCAACTGTCGCATCCTTCGGCATCCAAAAGGTTATGAAATAAGCGGTTGGTTACATCTAAATCGTCAGTAAAAGCAAAAACACGGGAACCATAGAACCCTTGGCTGGGAGGGTCTTCAGATGGATCAAGGATGCGCCGTAGCAGCATCGAAGTTAGTATCGTTGTAGACAGTAAACTCGTTCCAGATACGGGGTCGCCTCTGAGAACTAATTGATATTCCGTGCCTTCCGCAACTTGATTTTCGCCGGGAGAAACTTCCTCGATAGAACCAGGATTTAAGCCTATCAGTTGGCTAAAAAACTCTGCTGCACTTTCTAATGTTGCCGAAAGACCCGTAAATTGGACTTTTGTGGCAATTATTTTCTGCCAACGTCGCAACAGGTAAGCAACCTGTGCCCCGTGAATACCCGTGTAAGTATGTACCTCATCAAGCAAAACTATCTGAGGCTTTTTCGCAGTTGCAATGCCGAATATATGACCGTAACGGGAGTCTCCCATAGACCGATTGAGCATTTCTGTGCTGGTAAAAACCAAGTCTGGGGGAGTTTTCGTCATGCGATCGCGTGTTAAAATTACTTCATCTTCTTGGATAACAGCACCGCAAGATAGCTTGAGACAAGAAAGTTGTTCTTTACCTGCTTCTAAATCAGCCCGTCGCCAAGATAGCGCACCCTCACATCTGGGACACCGCAGGTAAGGACAAGTAAACCCACCACTTTCAGCTTCCCATTTATCCTGTACCCGATCCAAAGTTGCGCTTCTGGGAGTTAAGCCAAAAAATGCACCAATAAGAATTTTACGCTTACCTTCTGCCTTGAGGACAGCATCAAGACGACGTGCTTCTTGATAGGTTTCAGAAAATTGGTCTTTGAGAAGTTCGTTACGGGGATAAATTGCCAGTCCCTTACTCCAATACTCATTCTTTTTCAACAACCCTGCAATATGCGCCAGTGCTGGTAAGTAAAAAGATAAAGTCTTCCCCGTTCCTGTCCCAGCACAGACAATCATCCCGCGACTTTTCGTGCTGTTTAAATCCCGCAGCATCCGGCTTGTAGCGCGTAGCTGAAAATCTGCAAGTTGAACCTCACCACGCAATGGCGAATTTAGTATAGCTGCAACAGCTTTTTTTCGTATTGGAGTTAATAGTTTATCTGCCTCTAGCTGTTTAATTACTGCTTCTGGCGTAATATATCTTTTGGGATAAATTCTCGGACGGATTTGTAAGCGATAATCAGCAACTAAGGTAGGAGATGTTTGCCAACTATTATTCGGGAACAGTTGGCGGAGACGGGCAAATAATCTCACCCCTTCCGCCATCCTGGTGCGAAAAAGGCGATCGCCTCTGAGGTTGAACTCAAACAACAATTTGCGATCAATGATTTGCTCTATAAAATCCCAAACATCCTCATCAATCTCACAATTATTTAGAAAATCGTCAGCAAGTTCTTTAATTTCATCTTCAGAAAATCCACCATCAATAATTCCCCACGTCAAAAGTTGAACTTCCTGGCGTTCCAACTTATCTAAAAATTCTCTAATTATTTTATCCCAGTTGGTAGTCACCCTTGCTCTGCCCTTACTTTATTTTAAATCAAGCGAATTCTTAAGGAATCAGAAATACCATGCTGATTAATCCAATCTTGAACTTCTGGAGTTAAAAGATTTAAAGGCGCTCCTTGATTTGCTGCTGCTCGAAGAAAATGCAATACAGCTTCAGGAACTTCATCAGAGCTAAGACTATTCCAATAATATTTTAATTGTTCAATTTTACGTTCATATACTGCAAACTCAGCATTGTTTTTCGGATAAATAACATTTTTTATTTCTCTATCTATAATCTGAATATCCCGAACTGTGTTTTTAAAAGCTTCTACTTTAGCCAGTAAATTGAGGATTTCATTGTTAGTGCTAGGCATTTGTCGATCCCGGTAGCTTTTCCATGCTTCGCTCAGTTGCTGTTCTAGAGTAGTTTTTAGGCTATCTATATTTGACTTTAAAATATTACCTTTAAAATTTTTATTGTCAAGAATCCACTCGGAATTATTTTGTAAATTATCCTCAACATTAATAACAAAACTTAAAATAGACTCTACTTTCTGAGTTAAATCAATATTGTTAATACCTCTTTGGCGAAAAGCTTTTAATGCTTCCACAAGTGGCTGAATAGTTGCAAGTGCATCAGCAATTTGCTTTTGCCTAGTTTGAATAGTTTTAAGATAACCTACAAAGTTTTGCAGAGATTTTCTACGTTGAGATAAATCAATTAGTTCTTGTGATTTTTCTAAGAGCATTTTGTATCACCTTTAATTTCATTCATAAGATTCCGTAAGTTAGCTAACCCCTCACAAATTTCTTCGTAACTAGATTCTCCTGTTGCACCATCAGGTTGCTCTAACTCTGCAATACGACTTTTGGCTTCAAGAATCGAAGCATCCAGAAAATTATTAGTATTATCGAGGAATTCTGAAGAATCAGTAATAATTTTTTGATAATCTTCACTCAAGTCTTGAAGTAATTTACCAACTTTACTTTCTGGGTTGTCTTTCTCAGCTTGTACGCGCTTCATTGTATCTTGATACTTGGTAATTGCGGTACGTCTAAATTTATTTAGTATGTCTTTCATTCCAACAAAGTCTTTTTTACCACGAAATACACCTTCACTTTGTGCTGAAATCATTGCAGCTTCGAGAGTTTTAATAACTTTCTCTTTATTAATTTCTTCTCCCAACTCAGATACTAGAGATTGATAAATATTAAACTGTCGTTCGTACTCTTCTTGAATAGCATTCTCTAGGAGTTCATCGACTTGTTGACGTACCTTTTGTAACTCTGGAAACTTATCGCGGACATCTTCAGGAATTTGCTCTTGAGGTTGCCAATATTTACGCACTTTTTCTAGAGGTTCAATAATTTGAATTGCATCAATAATTTGAAACGTTGAATAACTACCTTTCGTACAAGCAATTCGACTTTTAACAATATCTAATAATGCTTCTCTGTTTCTCTTGAGACTAAAAGTATCAAACAGCTTTTTCCAACTAGATGCACGAGTTGTATCATCGCTTTTATCTAAGTCGATAAACAAAGAATTAATCAAATTTTCGAGCGTATTAGTAGGATACCCCGCCATCGTGGCGCTAATCGCTAGTAATTCCACCGCAGCAGGTACGGGGTTCCAAGGTTCACCAGATTCGCGGGGATAAAGGCGAATTTTTTCGATGACGTACTGACTCCAGCATTCTAGATACTTTGCGTACATACGAAAATAGCGATCGCCATTTTCAAACTTCCAATTTCCATATTTATTGTACTTTAATATACCTTGAAATACGTATACAGTTTCTGTAAATTCCTTATCATCATCTGGATTGAGAGGAAGCGATAAAACAACCCCGGAATAACGTGTTCTCTTATGTTTCATTGGGTTATGGAACATGAGATTTTCTTGCTTAAGCAACTTACCACCACTACCGACGAAAGTACCCTTCAGCAGCATTTCAGTATCCCATTCAATTTTTTCGATAATAGCGGGGAAAAGCAACTGACGAATATTTTGTGCAAGCGTATCTGATAGTTGTCCTTCATTGTTCCAACTATCGAGTTTTTCAAGCTTTTCTTGTAGCGAAGTATCAATTTTATATTCCCCTGAAGGTTCTACAACCCTTGGTGTTATTGGATGAGGTTGGGGTGGAACAGGCGGAATTTTTATTGGTTTAGCCTTAACATCAAGCAGAGGTAAATTAAAAGCAGTATGAACTTCTGAGAATAAATTGCAAAGTTCATGACTATCATCCCACAGGTCTAAAAATATCTCTCGACGCTTTGAATTTTGTGGATCTTTGGCTTGAATATGTAACTTCACATCAGTACTCAATCTCATCTTCCCGAAGTGTTTTCCTAAAGTAACTGAAGGGAAACGCCCATTTTCAATATCATCAATAGAATTTTCCAAAGTGTATTTCAACACATCTCTAATTAAAATTCTGGGGTTAAATTCATCTGGATTTACTCTACTAAACATCTGTTCTAAAGCTTTAGAATTGAAAGGATAAAGACCCATTCCCTCAACATGACCAAAACCTGTATGACAAGCTTGGGAATGTTCGCATTCGTTACAAGCACTTTCTATTTCATCTCTATTTTGAGAATTAGCCCAGTTTTCAATGTCTTGTTCCTTTAAGCGAACAGCATTTAGATATCTAGCAACAAATACTTGAATATCATCCTGAGTAATTAAAGATTTCTCACCAACTGTATCAATATTAAGATTGACGCTGAAGGTAACGCGCTGTTGCACTGTATCAATCAAATTTTTAAAATAACCTGTAGTACAAGCTAATGCTGTACGCATAGCACATAATGGCTTATTTCCAGCTTGCTGAGGTCTTGCTAAAACTGCTTCCAATACTTCTCTATCAATACCTTGCAATTTAGCGAAATCTTCAATTAAAAGTACTAATTCAATATTTTTTTCTGCTAATGTCTCTCGTACTTCGCGCATTAATTGCTGCAAGTCTTCTCGACCAAAATTCAAAACTTGGGTGATAGCTTCATCTAAGTGATCATTTAACCAAATTACGGTGTGCTTCTTTATATCCTCATCATTTATTAATAAACTATAAAATTCTCGTGCCTTTTCTCCAGCTTTTTGAATATTTAAAATATTAAGAGGCAAATCTTCGATAGAAAACTCACGACGTTCATTAATATCTTCAATAGTATATTGATATCCCAGTGTATGAATTACTAAACGATGAATAATCTCTCCATCTCTTAATAAATGTTCTCGAAAGAAATCATCATATAGCAAAGCAGGTAAATTTTCGATTAAATATTCCTGAGTTTCCTCATCAGCAAGTTTAGCGCGTGTATGTTGTCCGTTAATACCAACTTGAAAAGCTAAATTGTTTAATAATTGTTCTCTTGCACCCTTATCTGTGAAAGTCCGGCTCGATTGATTTAAACGTTTGCGGTACTCATCTAATTTATCTGCCTCAAATTCTGCAATATTTAAAATCTTTTCAATTATATCTTTTAAATTTGTGCCAATTCTGGGAATTAGCAGCACTTTTCGTCTATCGGTTGATTTTATATTAGCTTGCAACCAACGAATCAGGTGAGATTTTCCCGTACCCGTCTCACCCAAAACAGGTACAAAGGCAAAATCGTTTTCACCTAAAAAATCTTTGAGAAACTGTGCTTCATCATATTCTTTTTGTGATAAAGCTTTAATAGAGTCCTGACGATACATTGCAATAGGATGATGTGTAGCCAAAAACAAATGATTTGCAGTTTGGGTTGCTTCCACATTCATCACCTGACGAATCATATCCAGTTTCCAACAGACAAACTTTTCAAAAGTCATGATTTTTCTCCTTTCCAAATAATGTGAGAAATTCGCCCATCATTATCAACTTGGTTATTGACTTTTGGTAAAATCATAAAGACTGAATCAGATTGTCTCTCAAGCTGAATCTCACCCTCATCGTGAAGTCGAAATAAGGCAAAAGCTGTACTTGTAGAAAGAAAATTAGTTTCGCGTGTGCCAATTTGTTCTTCTACCTCTTCTCGAAACTTTCCAGTTTCAAATAAAGGACATTGTTTGGCTAATCTATTAATAAAATCTTGGATTGTAATTTCTTGTTGTCCATTAAACAAAAGCTTGAGATTTCGTTTAATATAAGCTGTCGGATCGGGAACTGTGAGAGGTTTCCCTCCCAAAGTATGACCCCATGCAAAACCCAGGTAGCGCATCCAGTCATCCATTTGCACAAAGAGGCGACTGCTTGACATTTTCAAAAAATCGCCTGCTTTTTGGTTACTAATACGCTTTTCCACTTCTTCCCAAGTCCCAGGTGCATCGTAAATATCCTGTGCTAAATACCAAGCACAAACCCGACCAAAGTCTTCTTCATCTTCGTTATCAGATGTAAAAAAAAGGTAATTGAAAGTATCAGGTAATAGCTTGTCACCAAGCTGAGGATTTATTGCATCTTTTGGTAAAGTTTGATTAATTGTAACTTCTTCATTCTCTTCGATTAAAAGTTTGCATTTTATGCTTTCCCTAATAGCATCATTGAACATAGGATGAGAGGTTTTTTTGTCTTTTGATTTTTCTTCACTCGCTAAATGTTCGACTAATTTATCAGGAGATAATATTTTTTCTAATACGTCTCTCTTCTCCCTTTGTCCTTGAGCATGAAGTAAATATCTAAATATTCCCCGCATTCTACTGGGATGAGCCAAACCTGTTTTTAAAACACTCATATACTAACCTCGGTACAAAATACATCAAATTTAAAATATCTGCCTGAAAAAATATTAATTAATAGTCGGTCTTCTCTCTCTGGGTCTGGTGTATTTATAGGAAGTAAAATGATGCGCGTTCTGCTTAATGTACTGTAATTAGATAAATATTTTGCAGGTAAACGTATTCCTGGAGGATGAAAAATCAGAGTGGGTATTCGTGGCATTAGCACAGGTTCATAACTATCAAATAGAAAAATAAATGAGTTATGTATTTTACTACTTTCTTTCAAAAATTGATTATATTCTGGAGAAATTACAATATTATTCATCCCCTGTTCTATTAGCCACTTAAACAATTTTCGACCTCTTGACAACTTATTTAATTGTTCCAGCGAATCATAGAAAATAAGCAGAATTTTTTCACCTGCAAGCAACCTTTGGATTTCTTTACCCTGAATAAAATTGGGTTTTTGCCATACAGGTCTAGAAGCAGGCATTATTCCGGGAAAAGGTGTGACTCCATTTTTTCTACAAACAGGACAACCTCCACAAGCATGAGAAACTATCACGGGATTTCTGGGTTCTGGAGTGTGACGTGAGGGAATACTATACGCTTGTGCAAATATTTCTGAAATACAACGTTTAGCTTTTAAAGTTTCTTTCATCAGTTCAAGGTTTTTATAACTCCAGCTTTGGCGTTGATGGCGAACTGGTTCAACTTCAGATTCCCAAATAAATTTTTCTAAATGGCATTCATTGCGGATACGAATACTGCGAGAATTTCGGTATAAATCCCAAGCTGCTTGATAAGCTTGTTCAGATTCTGATTCAGAGTTTTTCTTCTGAGGAGGTTCTTCTGAGTCTATTTCAATTAGATTTGCTCGGTTCATCAAAGTTAACGTGCGAATATTCCAAGCCCTATTTTGGTCACTTTGCATATCAATATCTCCTTCTAGCAAAGAGGGAGGATTATTAATAGGCACACTATATTTACCGTCTTGCAGGGGTTCTTTTTTCGCAAACATACTTTCCCAACGCTGCAATCCTCTCTCAATAGTAATTGTCGATTTTTCGTTTAAACCACGAGCAACATTGAAGTCTTCAGTTGTATATAATGTTAGCGACATACAAGCTTTACCATCTCTTCCTCCCCGTCCAACTTCTTGATAGAAACGGTCAATGGTTTCGGGAATACAAACGTGAATTACTGCCCTGACATCTGATTGGTCAATACCTAATCCAAAGGCAGAAGTAGCAACAACTATATCAATCTTTCCTTCTCGCCATTTTTCAATTAGTTGCTCCCGTTGCTGAGTAGTAGATTTACCTGTCATCAGGTCACATCTTTTAAATCCAGCGCGGGTTAATTCTCGTTTCCAATTCTCGACATCTTTAACTTTAGTTCCGTAAATAATTAACGGGTGAGGAAGATGATAAACTGCCTCAAGTAGCCTTTTTTTTCTAACTTCTTCACTCTCACATCGCTTAAACCAATAAGCAGGCTCTGGTCGCAACTGTACAGCAGATATTACTTGTAAATCTTTCCCAAATAAGGTTTCCAGGGTGTCTAAACAAGATTCTGTTAATGTTGCTGTTAGTAATAAAGTTGTGAAGGAATTAAGACGCAGTAAATCTCTTCGCAAACCGGGAATTTCTTGAAATGCGGGACGAAAATCATCACCCCATTGCTCTACCATGTGCGCTTCATCGATAATAAAATACCGTAATATCCCTAGTTTGGCTGCTTCATACAGAGCAGGTGCTAGAGAATCCATTAAACTTTCAGGAGAGGTAAAAATTATCCTTTGGGTTCCGACGCGAATGCGATCGCGTATCCCTTCTCTTCTTTCTTTACCCTCTACAGAATCATCGCTATAATAGGCTGTGGCATGATGTACAGAAGATTTTGATTTTAATGCCCGTTCTTGGTCAATAGCCAATGCTGTAGTTGGCACAACTACCACGCTGACACCATTATTATTTCTGGAGTTCAGCAATGCAGGTAGTTGAGCGCAAAGGCTTTTTCCCGCACCCGTAGGTAAGTTTATTACTAAAGTTGAATTATCAGGAGCAGTCAAAACTGCACGAATTGCTTCACGCTGTCCGCTACTGCTGTATTTGTCTAACTTCATTAATTGCAAAAACGGGTCGCCGGAAACTGGTTCATAATTCCGTCGGTTTTCTTCTCTAAATAAAGGTGCATCTGGCGGATATTGGTCAGCTAGGTCAAGCCATTCTGGTTGCCAAGGACGGGCGCTGATGAGATAGTGTTCTTTATCTTCGCGCAGCACGGTTATGCTAGCCGACTCCCAAATACTGCGATTAGGAAAAGGAGGTTTGCAAGATACTAAAAGAGTCGTTGCAGAACTTCCACCCTGTTTTGCATCCTCGCGCCGCAATACATGACGCACTAGACTAACAAGATCCCCAGACCCAGGCGAGTTTTGCAGCGCATCCAACAAACGCCGATGACAAGGTTCTGAGACATTACTAATATCTTCAGGAATTTTACCTGTTTTAAGAATTTCCCGAAGTTCTGAGAAGGAGTCAATCATAAATCATCCTCCTCAGATTTAGCTGGAGGTCGCCCAGAAACGATAATAAAACCAACAGAATCAAGACGAATGCTAGGATGACGAATTCCTTCGATAATTACTTGGCTTAATGCCGTTTCGTTATTGAGTTCTTGCTCCAGTACCTTATTAGAAATACGCTCTTGGTTAGTAAGTCGGTTGAGACGCAAGCGCAATTGATCTAGTCTCTTACCTAACTTTTGTTTAGCACGGATGGCACTATTTTCACATAATGAAATAAATTCGGGACGCTGACTGAGTAATTCTAAAGACGTGCGACGCGCCTGATGGCAAAATTCTTGCCACCTGCTAGGCTCAATAAAATTATCAAGAATAGATAAACGACTTTTGGCTAAGTTGTAATCTCGATATTTACCGCCTTGGCCTTTATAAGGACGTTGCAGGATATTTAATAATGTTTCATCTTCAACCGCACACATTGGTTCATATCGTGCATCAATAAATACACTTTCTACAATGGGCGGGAATAACCCATCTACGCGTCTTTGCAAAGTTTTATCTTTTATGGTATTTTTGTAATTCGTTAAATTTGTTTCAATAACGTAATTAAATCGTAAACCATACCACTCTTCACCTTCCCCAAAATCCCAAGTTTCTGCAACTCGCCACATAGCAAAGGCTTGACCCCGGTCGTCCCAATGGATATAAGATGATAGTGCTTCTACAAATTTTTCACCAATGCGGTAGAGTTTTGCACCAAGCTGTTGATTTGCTACCCTACGGTTAAAAGTCCCAAATTCTTCTAAAACCCCTGCAAAATTGCTGCTTAAATCGTTTGCTGGAATTAATGTATTTCCGGTAGGTTTATAACGCTTAAGTGTCGAAAAATTAGGATTAGTGATTGGCTGAAATCTCAATGCATCACAAATCCAATCTTCAGTTACTTGCTGGATTTCTTGATGACGGGCATCATAATCGTCTAAAGCTTGAAAATATTGGGTAGCGTTCTCATCCAGAGCATCAATTTCATCTAGGGCATTTTGTTCGTTAATTTTTATTTGCTCTTGCTGAATTTCTTTTTGAATGACTTCTATGTTTTCTAATAGTCCATTTGCACCCGATTTAAACAAAATTTCTGCTAACAAGGGTAATTTCTCATCAACATAGAATTGGAGGCTGGCAATAGATTGCCCAAAGATATTAAACCCTTCTTTCAATAAGCGATACCATGCATCATAGAGACTATCGGGTAAGTCTACGCCAGCAAATACTGTAAACTCAACTTTCAATAAACGACCAATCCGGTCTATCCTACCAATTCTTTGTTCTAGGCGATTTGGCGACCAAGGCAAGTCAAAACATATCATGTAGTTGGTAAATTGTAAGTTACGACCTTCTTCGCCAGAGGAGTCGCAAACTAAAATAAAGCATTTGGAGTCTTTTTTAAACCGATTTAAGTTCTCCTCCACTTGAGACCTAGTTTGTCCAACTTGGTGACTGACGATAGTTCCCTCACCAAAACGATCGCTCAAGTAACGGACAATTTCGGCACAAGTTTGTACAAAACTCGTAAATATAACAATTTTGGGCAGACTGTCTCCCGGTATCGGTCTTTTTAGCCGTTGTTGAACCTCTGCAAGTAATTTAGGGAGGTTAAATTTCAAGGATTGTACTTTTAAAGGTTCGCAGAGTTGATAGAGGATGACTGTCTTGAGTAATTCAAGGCGATCGCCATCCTCTGACGGTTGTTCTATAATTTGCAGTAGGCTTTGCAAAATATTTGCTTCCCCGTTAGCAAATTTAGGAGTTTCAGTCAGGATGCGAACACTATCAGCACCAAACTCCTGAATTAATTCCGCAGTGGACACACCACTTAAACGTGCTTGAATTACCTGTTTTAAAATACCCAGCCAAGTACCAGAAGCACGGAAAAACAATAGAAAAATGTGGTGATATTGTTTGTCATCAGGAGCTACTTCACGCCACTCCTCAATTAGTTCGTGGATGTCAGGCGATCGCTCATCTAAATCGTACTCGGTTCTCAGTGTAATATTACGGTCAAAAATTACATCTTCTACGGAAGCGCGACGATTGCGAAGCATCCGGCGGTGAAGTCTGTAGGTATCGCTAATATGAATACGAATTGCCCTGACAATTTCAACTATATCGCTAGCTTTTGCTTGTAAACTATTTTCTAGATTGTCTGCCAATTCCAGTAAATACTTGTCTTCAGGAAACAGGTTACGGAGATTTTTGAGATTAGTTTTCAGGACAAAGGGGTTTGCACCTTCTTTAAAGGACAGGAGAATTCGACCAATCTCTTGGCGTTTTACTACCCTTTCACGAAAACCTGCTAAGTCATCAAGTTGATAGGTTGCAGGATCGAGCAGATGCAGCATTGCTAGAAAATCTTGCTCGTGGTTGAGAACCGGGGTAGCCGATAATAGAAGCAGGCGATCGCTTTTATGAGCAATATTTTTGCAAGTCTCAAAACGCTGGCGCACTGTTGCATCGTTAGAGGTTGCCATTGCCGCGATGTGGTGTGCTTCATCTAAAATTAGCAAGCCAATATTCGCTTTCGGGTTGATTTTGTGAATATCCTCAACAGAAAGCACTGCTAGCCGTTTGGGAAAGTGGGAGATGTAAAACTTGTTTTCTAATTCCTGCTGCCATTGTTGGAGTAAATATTGCGGAACTAGCACTACCGCACGTCCAGAAGGTTCATCTAATAAATATTGACGAAGAATAGCACCAGCTTCGATGGTTTTTCCCAGTCCAACTTCATCCGCTAATAAATATCGTTGAATCGGGTCTTCAAGTACACGACGGACAACTTCAACTTGATGTGGATAAAGTTTAATATTGGCAGAAATTAATCCCGTCATTCCCCGACTGACAGCGCGTTGTAAAATTAAGCATTTAACAAAAGCAAAGCGTCTATCGTGGAAATAGGGCGTTTCTTGCCCCTTCATCGCTAAAGTGTCGATGGGGTCTGTATTTGGGAGATTACAACGAACGTAAATGTCTTCTTCAGTAGCGATCGCAGTTTTCTTATCTGGTAAATCAATTTGATACATTTCTGTATCTTCATCCCAGATGAAAACTCTGCCAACTATCCATTTATCCTGAGTTTGGTACTTAATATAGCATCGAGCCTGGGGTTCAAGTCTGACTTCAGAGAGCGAACTTAAAGGTAAAGTTTTTTGAAGACGTTGCCCTATAGAACAAAAATACTCAACATTTGCATTGGCATCAGATATATCAATGACCTTCCCTATGCCCAAGCTGTTGTTTCGGGAACCTACCAACGAACCAAGTGTTATCATACTCCAAGTCCACTAAGTACGTTAGCATTAACCTTCCCGTAGCACGCACATAGCGTATTGTATCCGTGTGCTATTCGCTTCTTCCAAGATAGCTTCTCTAACAGAGAGACACCGTTAACGCGGAGCCTAGCATAATCTAAACTTAAGCAACAGCATAACTCTAGGTGTCCTACCACAGTGGTAAAAGGTAAGTCACAAACTAACTTGTCAGCATGTATTTTCCAAATTGCTAATTTTTGCAGCTTGGTGTGTAATAAAGCAATTTGCATCACTATAAATTTACCAGTAGTACACCCAGAGGGTAGATAAGTATATATTTATTATGCTTTCCTTAAAAATAAAAACCAATGATTTATTGTTAGAAACACAGAAATCAGTAGAAGTACTGGATCAACAACAGCTAGCAGCTAGATTACAACTTCTTGGAAACCATTCCTATTGCGAAACTTGCTGTCATATCAATACGGTTCGGTTAAGCCAAAAACCAGATAAGGGCTTCCAAGGAATAAATTACTCAACAAAAATCAAGAGTCAAATTTAGACAATAATGATAATCATTATGGGGAAGTAAAGCAACCTTAGCAGGTATAGAAAAAATTCGTAGGTCTTATCAGGCAATCTGTTTGTATAACGACACTGTAGCGACTGGGGAGGGCGATCGCTTGGCAATTACTAACCAAGCACTCAGAGATTTATCGGGCTGTAACGGCTTGCTGGTACGCGATTGGATTGAGGCTCACAAGGATGAGGTGATTAGCCATAATGCTAAGTTCGGCATGGACAACAAGAAAGACCCCAGTAATCCAGCCAGCTATGCCAACAAGGGAAAGGACACAGATAAAATTCTCTTGCTGATCAATGAAGAATTTTTAAGTGGGGAAGGCTTTAAGTCAGGGAGAAATTAAAACAATTCGCAATTCGCAATTACGTTTTGGGACGGGGATTTAAACCCCCACCCAAAACGGGCTGCCTTTGTTAGGCTCTTTACTTAAACCCCCAAAGTTCGTTAAAGCTATTTTTTCCCTTACAAACTAATTACATAATCACCACTAAGTTTATGTAATTAGTGGATTTTAAATAACAAAATTGTATACCAAACTACATTTTCTTCAGACTATGCCACAACTTAGCTTGGACTATCCCTAGACTATGCCAGAACTTAGCGCTCTTAATCAGTTTTTTCAAGAAAGCAAGTTCAATAGACTATGCTTGGACTATCCCTAGACTATGCCAAAACTTAGCGCTCTTAATCACTATTTTTTGCCCTCAACAATTCTTCGCTTAGAGAATAACATAACCATACTCACTATGGTTTCATGCCCTGCGGGTGGCTGCACCATCTCTCGCTGCGCTCGTGACATGAAACCGCCGTTCGCTTGGAGGTTTTTTTGTACTACAATGCACTGCATTTGTAGCATAAATCTTTGATGTCGCCACTAACAATTCTCAGAATTGAGAAACTAAAAACATTCGGCAATGTTGCCGCAAGTGATGACCATGTTACCAGGAATAGAGAAACACCCAACGCAGATCCAACTAGAGATAATAGACGGTTGATTGGGGGAGAAGACTCACGCGACTTTTAGCAGCGATCGCTCTTGTAACGGGCGGTTACGCCATGTATATAGAGGGCGTGACTGCGGTATCAGAATTTGATACAAAATACGGCTATTCTCAGTGGTGACTACCAAAAACCGTATAAAAACCAGCATTGCCAAGCTAGTACAGAAATGAAGTGGTTGCCCGTAGCCAAGCCAAGAATTGAGATTGGGGATTTGGGGTTTGGTAGTTATGGTTTGGTAGTTACGATGAATTTGGTAGTCATGATGATTAATATCTATTTATATAGAGGGCGTGACTACGGTATCAGAACTTGATACAAAATGCCGCTCTTCTCAGTGGTGACTACCAAGTATTGTATAAAAGCTAGCATCAGTAAGTTGCTAGAGAATTAATTGGGATAAAGCGATCGCTTCGGGAATTAAGCATACGGGGAAGAAAGTGGTTCGGCTAGCAAGAACCGCAGGCATCGCGGACATTCATTGTCTAAGGCATTCTTCTACTGCTGGGAGCAAAATCAAGAGCGGTGGCTTTAAGGTCTGAAGGGGTGAGGCAAGCGATCGCGCTGTGGTCAATTAGAGGCAGAGAAATTAGGCAGTCAGGATGATCGCCTTTGCAAGCTACGCCCGTAGTCACGCTAAGAATTGAGATTGGGGATTTGGGTTTTGGTAGTCATGGTTTGGTAGTTACGATGAATTTGGTAGTCATGATGGTTAATATCTATTTATATAGAGGGCGTGACTACGGTATCAGAACTTGATACAAAATGCCGTTATTCTCAGTGGTGACTACCAAAAACTGTATAAAACCCAGCATTAGCAAAGCAGTACAAACTTGAGATGGTGGCGCGGCTATGCCAGTGAAAAGACGCGACAACGTAGTTGTAAGTCTTGGGCATTGGGTATGGTATGGGGTGAAGCGCTTGCTCCCTTAGCGATCGGCTACGGTGGCGGGTAAGCTGGGAGCTAGCCAGAAGAAAATAATAAAGCATAACTACTGGAGCGATCGCTATCGTAAAACAGGAGACGTGGCAACGCAGTTGCCAGTCCAGTCCACCACACCACAGATGTCAATAACCGCGCTGACGATTCTGTGCAATGGCGTAACCGCCCTCTGTCTTGCGATCGCTAATCATAGATTTGTTCCAGCCAGTTACTCAAATTGCTACTAAAAACCCAATGAATGAATTTTGGGTAAGGGCTGGACGCGATGATTTTCTCTAAGAATTTTGAGGAGCGTAGCTTGCTGCCAACTCTTGGAGACGTTGCGCGTAGCTTGCTTCCACGAAGTGGTACGGCATCGCTTTCTCTAAGAAATTTTGCTGGCTGTCAAAGAATAGTCACAACCTGTTATCGCTTTCAAAACTTGTTATTACAAATGTCTAACCAATAGATGCGGTATGGAGGCGTAGCTTGCCTCTACTAGCGCGGCTACAGAAGTTATGCCCTAAAATTTTAAATAGGCATAACCACTATAACTGCCATGACAGACCGCATCGACCAAATCATAGAGAAGCTTCAACAATTAAAGGAAATCAGGCAGCATCTGGTCAATGAACCAATGTCTGAATCTGGGGTCTGGATTCATCAGTATGAGGTACGCAAAAAATATAAAAAAGATGGTGAAATCTACTGGTATGTATACGCAAAATGGCAAGCTAATGAGCCAATTTTCAAGAGAAACCCAAAAGCTAGGCTAAAAGGGATTGTCAAGCGCGGCAAGAACCCAGACTATACCTGTCACCAACACATAGGCAGGGTCAGCAGTAGCACAGGGCTAGGAACTGATTCAGAGGTCGCGATCGCATATCAAGAGTGGGAAAATCGCAAGCGGTTAGACGCGCTTGATAAAGCACTTGATGAGATAGAAAACGCGCTTATAGAAGTTATGCCAGACCAAAATAACAAAGCATAACTATTGTGGGGCATAGCAGGAGACGCGGCAAAGCCGCCGTCGCCAGTCATAACCACCCATCACGCCGCCTGAACGCCGAATACCTGATAACCGCGCTGGCAATTGGGAGAGCGATCGCAGAAGGGAGACGCGGCAACACAGTTGCCAGTCAAAAACCACCAACGTCACCACCGCGAACGCGGCAAAATCAATAACTTGTTATTATATAAAACTGTTATAATCTGTCACCCAAACCTTGTAACCTGTTAAATAACTTAAATTAATCTATAACATATTAGCTAAAGTAGTAACAGGATAATGCATATATACTGTTATAAACTCATCTACCAATCTAACCATTACCTGAAACCCTTGTCATACAATGATTGTGGATATATGCGTTATTAATAGGTTATGCAAATATGAACAGGTTATGACTAACTAGTTAACGCATACATAAACCTGTTATATAAAAGCTCATTGCAGACATGAGCATAATCTAACCTGTTACGTCTGTTAATTTAAATTAACAGACGTAACCAGACAGATAGGCCATGCTCATGTCTTTAGCTATTTAGAGATTTATGTATGCGTTAACTAGACCAGTCATAACATTTATCACGCCAACCTCACACATATCCCAATCGTAACTCAGGATTTCAGGTAACGGTAGATGAGATTTACAACGCTATATATGCATTATCCTATTACTACAGTAACAATGACCCGCTGAAATTGCCCTAGGGACCCATTTAGCACGAATTTACAGAACTAAGAGTGACAGGCCACGAACAGTTACTATAATAACAAGTTGACCGGTCGTTGGTGATTTTGACTGGCAACTGTGTTGCGCGACGTCTCGCTCTCCCGTACGTGGTGGCAACGGCGGTTTTGCAGGTCTATATACCGGCAATAATTTGCTTGTACGGTCTGTACGGCTTACTATCGCCATGTTTCTCATCAGACTGTATCACGTTGGCTTTCTGGCGCAATTTCCATGCAGACTGCCGTTTTGGCTCTCTCATTTACAGTTTTGTAGCACGTCTATGTCACTGCATCGTAGTATAATCTACTACTACTATATCCTATTATAGCTTTGGACTCTCTTGAAAATATAACCTGAGTTTATTTGCATTAGCTACTGATAGAATTTCACCATCTTTATTTTTTGCGTACCTCATGACTAGTCAGAACGACCAGTTGGGCTGCTGCCTCGCAGTGTTGGCTTCTCTATGATTTGTGCGGTCTGTCATGGCGAAGGATATAGTGGTTATGCCTATTTAAAGCGCCACCACCACCAACTGGTGAACCACCATACCCAATGCCCAAGACTTACAACTACGTTGTCGCATCTTTCACTATTTGCCACCATCTGTACTGCTTTGCTAATGCTGGGTTTTATACAGTTACAACCTAACAGCATTTTATGTAAATTCATTTCACGCCTGTATTAACTACATCATGACACAGAGTAACTAGACCATATTAAGCAATCTCAATTTAGCGTGACTACGGAAAAGCAACTTGCAAGGCGACCATCCCTGACTGCTATTTCTGCCTGCAGTGACACAGCGCATCGCGCTCACCCCTTCAACATAACCACCGCTCTTTCCCAGCTAGAAATGCCTTGGGCAGTGTCGCGACCTACGGTTCTTACAGCCGGGCCACTTAACTCCCCGTATCTTAATTCAGCCCGTCATATCCCAGTGTACTCTGGCAACTTACTGATGCTTTGCTACAATACTTGGTAGTCACCGCGAAGAAGAGCGGCGCCCAGCGAGACTGTTCTGCATTTCTAGATATTAATCATCATGACACCAGAGATTCATCATGGCTCTAGGCCATGACACCCAGGCCCCAGGCTTTGTCTCAATTCTTGGCTTGGCCCGAGCAACACTTCATTTCTGTACTAACGGCAATGCTGGTTTCATACGACAATGCGGAACAACCGACACCTCGAAATTCTGTTCTACAATCTCTATTGCATGGCGTAACACTTATTACAAGAAAGATCGCTGCTAAAGAAATCGCGTAATCCCAATCAACAAACTATTATCTGGTTAGTGCGACAGATATTATTCCTGGCAACATGGTAAATCTTGCGGCTGTACATTGCCGAATATTTGGTTTCTCAATTCTGAAATTGATGGCGACATCAAATTTATGCTACAGAAATGCAGTGTAACAATACAAAAACACTCAAGCAGCGATTTCATGTGCGGCACCGGCAGATGTCGGCCACCTGGGCACAGGTGTGGTATGTTGACTGCTGCAAGCGGTGAGAATAGTGTTAAAGCGCGTGGCATAGTGATCAAGCATAGTCTATTGAGCAGCTTGAAAACTGATTAAGCGCTAAGTGCAATAGGGATGTAAAGACAATAAACCAATCTGAAAATAGCCAGTTTATTATACAATTGTTATTAAAATCCACTAATTACATAAACTTGAGTATTGTTCTATTAACTGTGAGAAGACTGCTTTGGCAGGCAAAGAACTGAGCGGCCAGGTTCTACTTCATGTTGCAGTGCAGTATTTGACTACGCAAAAATTGGGTGATCAGCAGAGAATTTGCTCTGTGAGCACTTTGTTGGCGCCTTTGGCTGGATTACTGAGGTCTTTCTGTTGTCCATGCCAGCTGCTGTATATTTAATCATCATCCTGTGGCCTCAATCAATAGCATGCCAGCAACCCGTTGCCGGATTGTGATCGCCCTCCCGTCGCCTGTCGTTGGAGCACTGACTTTCCCAAGATTCTTCCCCATAATATTATTGGCAATGCAAAATTTGACTCTTATTTTGTTGGTAATTTATTCGCCCAAGCCCACTATCTGTTTTAGCCAGAGCTGTAACAATATGACAACGAGACTCACTGTGCATCAGTTTCCAAGAAAGTTGTAATCTAACTGCCCAGCGATCAATACTCTACTGTTTCTGTGTTTTAACAATAAATCATTGTTTATTACAGAAGCATAACTGGAAATATATACTTATCTCTGGGTGTACTACTGTAGGAGGCCTAGTGATGCAAACAACTTGTGCACCAGCTACGAAATGCCCATTTGAAGGCTTACGTGCTGACGAAACCCAGTTTGTGACACCTTGCCGCGATGACGCACAAGTATAACGTTGCCAAGTTGGAGCCATGTAGGCTCCCGCGTTGGCGGCTGTCTCTCTGACCAAGCAGCGGAAAAATAACACGCGACCTAGCCCGCTATGTGCGTACAGAAGAACAGCGTACTGGTGAAGACTCCAGATATGCTGCGGTCGTGTAGGAGATTCCCGAACAACAGCAGGCGCCAAAGGTCGTGTGCCAATGCAATGTTATTTTTTGTTCGGGAACGGCGATCTTCGGCACGTTGCTAAATACTCTGGTCGAACTTGAACTGACTCATGCTATAATCCAGTACCAGAGCTCGGGATAAATATAGTTGGTTGCTCATCTGGGATAATACAGCTCAGTGACACCAGATGCGATCACTTACTGAAACACGTTCGTTATATTACTTTAGCGAAGGCTAACTCCACATTGAACGCGCTTTGTTAAATAGCCCGCTTGCCTTGTCGGCTCATTCTGCCAGTATTAAGCGAGACTGTCCGTCATTATGCCTGTAACATTATTTATTAGCGATGAGACAGGGAAGAAAAATCGAGAAACGGTGGCAATATCGGTATGTACAGATGTGCTTCTGAACGTACTGACAGGCCGTTCTGGCATTACTCAACAGTGGCGGCGAAGTAGAAAACAGTTTTACACTCACTTTCCCAAACGACAGCAGTACTCTGTTGAGGACAATCAGCACCCAGCAGGCTTGCTAATTTTGGGTGAGCACACCACATCGGCAATGGCCAACACCAACAGCAGTGCGCCAGCTGTTTCAAATATTGCTCGCCGATCGCCTTATAGCTGCACTGTCGACACTGACAGATTTTCAACTATTCATCTGCGTCCTGCAGCGGCGATGACAACGGGTTTTCGTGAAAACAATTAAACGCCGAGATGATCACTAAAGGTACGAAACCGCGACTGAAAACTAATCTCCGTATGCAGACAATATTTACTGGGGTGGCGAACATCTAGAAAGAGCGGATTTACAAGCTAACGTGCAGATTGTCCGGGGCAATTCGCTATTCATATTAGCGATACCTGCTTCACCGCCGAATCTCGTCGCTTTCCGGCGTGCTGGTACGACGCAACCGCGAAGGCCAGTACGACAAATGACGTCATGACAATCTGGCGGAAGTGGCGGCATAATCTTCCTGATGACGCAGACAATATGCCGCATTTTTGTTTCAGTAGTCTGTTGCGCTAACAATTGGCCTGCAGGTAATTCAAGCACGTTTAAGTATTGACGTATCCCCTGCCAGCGTTTATTCGCTGATATGTTCATCTGACTGAAACAAATTTGCGAAAAATATTTTGCAAAGCCTACATATAGAACAACCGTCGAGGATGGCGATCTTAATCAGATGGTCGTCTATTTGCGAACACCCCTAGTAGTAACCTCCCTAGCAACAGCTGACCGTACCGGGCGTGATTGCTGTTCGGTTTTGTGGGCTGTGCCAGTAATCCCATGGCGTGTTTTGGTGAGGGGAGCTGTCGTCGATGCAAGTTGAACTAGATCTCAGTGAACAGATCGATTTTAAGACTCCAAATACTTATTTTTAGTTTGCCTCCTCTGGCGAAGAATAAACGGCACGGTACCTTTACATGATATGTTTTTAACTGCCTTGTCATAAATCGCCTAGGTAAGAATTATTGAGATAGACCAGTTGTCGTTATTAGTTAGTTGTATTTGCTGGCGTGGTTGACAGTCTCTATGATGTGGTCATGTGAAGAGTTTTATATCTTTGAGCAATCTATTGCCAGCACAATTATGTTGACGAGAAATTACCCTTGTTAACGAAATTTTAAATCGAGTGCAATAGTTTATTAACATGAAGTCATTCAAGAAATTCGCTGGAAACAATCTCGGCGGGCAAGCTGCCTAGATGATATGCAGATGAACGCTACCTTTTCGAAGCTTGGGTGATGTGCCCGTCAAACGAAGGTGAATTTGTGATGCATTAATTTCAGCCAATCGCAATCTAACGCGACATACTTGTTAAACTTACGGAAAGCGACAACATTGTAGTGAAATTTAGAAAAGGAATTTGGAACACACAACAGCAAGAATAACAAATCAGCAACTGAGCACGTGATGAAAAACTGGCAAGCACTATCATCTTGCTATCCATTCCCCGGGACATTAGAAGATCAGCCGTCCCAATTACGTTGACAACAAATTTAACAGTACATATATAAAACTACTGAGTGCAATAATTAATTATTCGAAAGTGTGACATTGATGCACGATATGAACAATGTGTGCGATTGGCGATGAGCGTTATATCCTGCGGCATCTATAAACCCAAGGAGCGGTAATATCGGACCTAACAGCAAAAGTGTTGTATTGTGATAATTTTATTGAGCCTAGCGAGTATTGCCATCAGGCATCTTAGAATTACTCGGTCAGCGATCCCAGGCGTATGTGAAAATAATTGCCATCCGTGCTGGAAAAGTTAGGTAGAGACTGAATCAGTAAGCTTGCGTCTCAACCATACCAATATATTTAAGGCTAGGCGCAAACTCAATAACGAAATACGGCGTTAACAAGCTAGTCGAAGAATTCATCTCTAACATTCTCTTGTTCTGACGGGCTATTATCGTTTGCAGGCGACCTCAGCTAAATACGAGGAGAGATATTTATGTTGACTCCCGCATGGAAGGAGGCCTGGCAAGGCAGGTAAAAATTTCTGAGTGGCAATGTGTCTCAGGAACTTGTCATCGGCATTGTTAATTGCACTGCATAGGGATCTTGCCAGTCTGGTGCGTCATATCAGCTGCGGCGCGGGCTATTTGAGGTGAAGTTGCTGCGGCGACTGCAGCCTCCGCACCACCAATCGCCGTGCGGTGGCTAACTGCATTGCTTTGCGCGGGCGACACTATCTTTCATCGCTGGCAACCAGAAACAACGACTAGCGACAATATCCGCCAGGCCAGAGAAGAAAACCGACAAGTTTCCGGCGACCATTTTACAGTGTGAGATTGAACAAGCCCGGCGACGGCGTAACGAACTCGTGCGGTTTTGACTTTGCTCCTGATAATTCAACTTTAATAATAAACTTACCTACGGAATGCGGAAAAATGCTTGCGCTCAACTACTACGGTGTCGGCGTGGTGTGCCAACGGCGATAACTGTGACCAGAACGGCATTAAATGATGCACTATTACGATTCAGGGTAAGAGAAGAGGAAGGATATACATAGATCACATTCGCGTCGGGACTAAAAAGTATTTTACCTCTCTAATTTAATGAATTCTCTAGCACCTATACTATATTTTAACCTGATATCGATGAAAGCACACATGTAAACAATGAGATGACTGTCCCACATTTCAGAAAATTCCCGAGACTACGAAAGAGATTACTGCGTCTTTGTCCTGCTCAGCAACATTAACGAGAATCTTGTTGCTACCGGAAAGATTTACAAGCAATATCTGCTATGCAGTGCGACCAGCGCCTGCAGCCAGTTTAACGGCTGGCGTGAAGTTAGAAAAGCGCAGGCAGTTATCATCACCGTTAATTACGGAGACTAAAGATTAAGGTAATCGGGAAACCAACGCTAGTTAAGGCGTGTTCAGGCTAAGCAACGAGGTAACAATTTGATGCCAGTTGTTGGGCGTGTCTTGTGTCCAAACCATTGACCGAACTCTATCAGAGGTGGTTGAAAGAAGATGAGCGAAGCAATCGCTAGCATCATATACGGCGAGACTTCAATGTTGCTTCGTGGTTTTAAACGAAAATCGACAACCCACAACCGGAGGACTGCGTATGTTTGCGAAGAAGACACTGCAAGCGATAAACCACCAGTGTGCTATTAATAATCCTCCTCTTTAGAAGAAGACGGTATGCAAAGTGACAAGTAGGCTGTGTGCGTTACGATGAACCCGGCAATCAGGGCTCCGAAGAACATCTCGAAGCTTTCTGGTCAGTCTGGTGAAGCATCGAAGCGGCTTGATTGCCACCGAAGATTCTCGCGTACCATCCGCAATGAATGCCGACTGGGAACATTTGAGAATCTGGTTAATTTCCAGTTCTTCATCAACGCCAAAGCTTCGGAGTTGCAAAACGCTGACTTTAAAAGCCAAACGTTTCCTTTATTTCAGTATTTGCACAAGCGTATAACTCACGTCACGCAGAACGAAATCCGTCGTAACTGTTATCTGACGCAGAAAATGAGTCACACCGGAGTAATACAGCTGGAACACCGGCAAACAATGGAACAAATCAGCACGGGTAATTCTGCCCATTTCTGTGATTCGCTGGAACTGAGCCAAATAAGTTGTCAAGAGGTCGAAAATTGTTTAAGTGGCTAACAGAACAGGGGATGAATTTTGTAATTTCTCCAGAATATAACTAATTTTGGAAAGAAAGTAGTAAAATACATAACTCATTTATTTTTCTAGCTGATAGTTATGAACCTGTGCTAACTGCCACGAATACGCACTCTGATTTTCATCCTCCAGGAATACCTTTACCAAAATATTTATCTGAAATACAGGCTACAAGCTTAGGAACGCGCATGATTTTACTTCCTATAAATACACCAGACCTAGAGAGAGAAGACCGACTATTAATTAATATTTTTTCAGGCACGATATTTTAAATTTGTTGTATTTATGTACCGAGTAAGCTAGTATATGAGTGTTTTAAAAACAGGTTTGCTCATCCCGAGCAGAATGCGGGGAATATTTAGATATTTACTCATGCTCAAGGACAAAGGGAGAAGAGAGACGTATTAGAAAATATTATCTCCTACAAATTAATGAACATTTAGCGAGGAAGAAAATCAAAAGACAAAAACCTCTCATCCTATGTTCAATGATGCTTATTAGGGAAAAGCATAAAATGCAAACTTTTAATCAAGAGAATGAAGAAGTTACAATTAATCAAACTTACCAAAAGATGCAATAAATCCTCAGCTTGAGTGACAAGCTATTACCTGATACTTTCACTTACTTTTTTTGACATCTGATAACGAAGAAAGATGTAAGAAGACTTTGGTCGGTATTTTGTGCTTTTGGTATTTAGCACAGGATATTTACGATGCACCTGGGACTTGGGTAGAAGTGGAAAAGCGTATTAGTAACCAAAAAGCAGGCGATTTTTTTGAAAATGTCAAGCAGTCGCCTCTTTTAGTGCAAAATGGATGACTGGATGCGCTACCTGGGTTTTGCATGGGGTCATACTTTGGGAGGGAAACCCTCAATAGTTCCCCGATCCGACAGCTTATATTAAACGAAATCTCAAGCTTTTGTTTAATGGACAACAAGAAATTACAATCCAAGATTTTATTAATAGATTAGCCAAACAATGTCCTTTTATTTGAAAACTGGAAAGTTTCGAGAAGAGGTAGAAGAACAAATTGGCACACGCGAAACTAATTTTCTTTCTACAAGTACAGCTTTTGCCTTATTTCGACTTCAAGATGAGGGTGAGATTCAGCTTGAGAGACAATCTGATTCAGTCTTTATGATTTTTACCAAAAGTCAATAAACAAGTTGATAATGATGGGCGAATTTCTCACATTATTTGGAAAGGAGAAAAATCATGACTTTTGAAAAAGTTTGTCTGTTGGAAACTGGATATGATTCGTCAGGTGATTAGGAACGTGGAAGCAAACTCCAAACTGCAAATCATTTGTTTTTGGCTACACATCAAATCCTATTGCAATGTATCGTCAGGACTCTATTAAAGTTTTTATCACAAAAAAGAATATGATGAAGCCACAGTTTCTCAAAGATTTTTAGAGTGAAAAACGATGTTGCCTTTTGTACCTGTTTCTTTGGGGGTGAGACGGTACGGGAAAATCTCACCTGATTCAGCTGGTTGCAAGCTAATATAAAATCAACCGATAGACGAAAAGTGCTGCTAATTCCCAGAATTGGCACAAATTTAAAAGATATAATTGAAAAGATTTCAAATATTGCAGAATTTGAGGCAGATAAATTAGATGAGTACCGCAAACGTTTAAATCAATCGTTTGACTTCACAGATATGCGTAAGAGAACAATTATTAAACAATTCTGAAGCCAAGTTAGATAATGACAACATACACGCGCTAAACTTGCTGATGAGAAATCCCAGGAATATTTAATCGAAAATTTACCTGCTTTGCTATATGATGATTTCTTTCGAGAACATTTATTAAGAGATGGAGAGATTATTCATCGTTTAGTAATTCATACACTGATATCAATATACTATTGAAGATATTAATGAACGTCGTGAGTTTTTCACGGAAGATTTGCCTCTTAATATTTTAAATATTCAAAAAGCTAAGAAAGGCACGAGAATTTTATAGTTTATTAATAAATGATGAGGATAATAAGGGAAGGGCACTGTAATTTGGGGGGCTAATGATCACTTAGATGAAGCCATCACCCAAGTTTTGAATTTTGGTCGAGAAGACGGCAGCAATTAATGCGGAATAGTTTTTTACTTATATATTAGCAGAAAATATTGAATTAGTACTTTCTAATTGAAGATTTCGGCTAAATTGCAAGGTATTGATAGAGAAGTATTGGAAGTAGTTTTAGCAAGACCTCAGCAAGCTGAAATAAGACTATTATGTGCTAAGTGCGTACAGCATTAGCTTTTTTGTACTACAGGTTATTTTAAAATTTGATTGATATCTGCAACAGCGGTTTACCTTCGAATGTCAATCTTATTATTGAACCAACGCAGGGTAGAAATCTTTAATTACTCAGGATGATATTCTAAGTATTTGTTGCTAGATATCTAAATGCTGTCTATTTTTAAAGGAACAAGACATTGAAAACTGCTAATTCCTCAAAATAGAGATGAAATAGGGGGTGCTTGTAACGAATGCGAACATTCCTTCGCTTTGTCATACAGGTTTTGGTCATGTTGAGGGGAATGGGTCTTTATCCTTTCTCACCCTAAAGCTTTAGAACAGATGCTAGTAAGAGCAATCCAGATGAATTTAACTCTGGTGAATTTAACTAGAGATGTGCTGGAAAATACACTTTGGAAAATTCTATTGATGATATTGAAATGGGCGTTTCCCTTCAGTTACTTTAGGAAAACACTTCGGGAAGATGAGATTGAGTACTGATGTGAAGTTACATATTCAAGCCAAAGATCTACTCCAGAAGTTCAGGTGGATTAATCAGCATGACTGATTCCTTAAGGAGTTCGCTTGATTTAAAATAAAGTAAGGGCAGAGCAAGAGGTGACTACCAACTGGGATAAAATAATTAGAAAATTTTTAGGATAAGTTGGAACGCCAGGAGAAAGTTACAACTTTTGACGTGGGAAATTATTGATGGTGGATTTTCTGAAGATGAAATTAAAAAGACTTGCTGACGATTTTCTAAATAATTGTGAAATTGATGAGGATGTTTGGGATTTTATAGAGCAAATCATTGATCGCAAATTGTTGTTTGAAGGTTCAAGCCTCCGGAAGGCGATCGCTTTTTCGCACCAGGATGGCGGAAGGGGTGAGATTATTTGCCCGTCTCCGCCAACTGTTCCCGAATAATAGTTGGCAAACATCTCCTACCTTAGTTGCTGATTATCGCTTACAAATCCGTCCGAGAATTTATCCCAAAAGATATATTACGCCAGAAGCAGTAATTAAACAGCTAGAGGCAGATAAACTATTAACTCCAATACGAAAAAGCTGTTGCAGCTATACTAAATTCGCCATTGCGTGGTGAGTTCAACTTGCAGATTTTCAGCTACGCGCTACAAGCCGGATGCTGCGGGATTTAAACAGCACGAAAAGTCGCGGGATGATTGTCTGTGCTGGGACAGGAACGGGGAAGACTTTATCTTTTTACTTACCAGCACTGGCGCATATTGCAGGGTTGTTGAAAAAGAATGAGTATTGGAGTAAGGGACTGGCAATTTATCCCCGTAACGAACTTCTCAAAGACCAATTTTCTGAAACCTATCAAGAAGCACGTCGTCTTGATGCTGTCCTCAAGGCAGAAGGTAAGCGTAAAATTCTTATTGGTGCATTTTTTGGCTTAACTCCCAGAAGCGCAACTTTGGATCGGGTACAGGATAAATGGGAAGCTGAAAGTGGTGGGTTTACTTGTCCTTACCTGCGGTGTCCCAGATGTGAGGGTGCGCTATCTTGGCGACGGGCTGATTTAGAAGCAGGTAAAGAACAACTTTCTTGTCTCAAGCTATCTTGCGGTGCTGTTATCCAAGAAGATGAAGTAATTTTAACACGCGATCGCATGACGAAAACTCCCCCAGACTTGGTTTTTACCAGCACAGAAATGCTCAATCGGTCTATGGGAGACTCCCGTTACGGTCATATATTCGGCATTGCAACTGCGAAAAAGCCTCAGATAGTTTTGCTTGATGAGGTACATACTTACACGGGTATTCACGGGGCACAGGTTGCTTACCTGTTGCGACGTTGGCAGAAAATAATTGCCACAAAAGTCCAATTTACGGGTCTTTCGGCAACATTAGAAAGTGCAGCAGAGTTTTTTAGCCAACTGATAGGCTTAAATCCTGGTTCTATCGAGGAAGTTTCTCCCGGCGAAAATCAAGTTGCGGAAGGCACGGAATATCAATTAGTTCTCAGAGGCGACCCCGTATCTGGAACGAGTTTACTGTCTACAACGATACTAACTTCGATGCTGCTACGGCGCATCCTTGATCCATCTGAAGACCCTCCCAGCCAAGGGTTCTATGGTTCCCGTGTTTTTGCTTTTACTGACGATTTAGATGTAACCAACCGCTTATTTCATAACCTTTTGGATGCCGAAGGATGCGACAGTTGGGGTCGTCCTCTGCGGGGAAGACAGCCATTTGCAGCATTGCGATCGCATAGTGCATCTGAGGGGGAGCGAACGCTTAGTTGCTGGGCAATCTTGGCTTTTATGTGAAGAAATTGGTCATGGGTTGGAATTGCCTTTGAGTATTAGCCGCACTAGTTCCCAAGATACTGGAGTTACCCCAAATAGCGATGTAATTGTTGCTACTGCATCCCTAGAAGTGGGATTCAACGACCCAGAGGTTGGAGGTGTAATTCAGCACAAATCACCGCGAGATATGGCTTCATTTCTCCAAAGAAAAGGACGTGCTGGACGACGGCGAATTATGCGACCTTGGACAGTGGTAGTGCTTTCTGACTACGGACGCGATCGCATTGTCTATCAAGGCTATGATATGTTATTTAACCCAGTTTTAGAAAAGCGCTCGCTCCCCATCCAAAACCGCTATGTTATTCGCACATCTGCGGTTTTCGCTTTTATGGATTGGGTAGGACACCAGTTAGCAGCAATCAAAGGAAGTGTTTGGTATGATTTTGCCAGCCCATCTGAATACGCAAAAAAACGCCAGCAATTAGAAATAGAACTAATTGAAAAGATTCTCGAAACAGAAACAAGACAACTCGAATTGGCAGCATATCTGCAATCAGCCTTGAATTTGAGCAAAGATGAGGTCGAAGCTATTCTCTGGGAAGCCCCAAGGTCATTGATGATGGTGGTACTTCCCACTTTGCTGCGGCGTTTAAAGTCTAATTGGTATCGCTTTTCAGTACATTTAAATGAATCAAATCAAGATTATCAAACCAACGACCCCTTACCCGATTTCGTTCCCCCCAGTTTATTTAGCGACTTGCTCTTACCAGAAGTAAAGATTACGACACCTCCCCAATTGCGTAATAGCCAGCCAGATATTAACCTCATGCCCATTATTCAAGCACTGAAAACCTTTACACCAGGCAGGGCTAGTCGTCGTTTTGGGGTACAACACATCCATGCAACTCACTGGATTGCTCCCCCGAATTGGCAAGAAAGAGAACAAAATTTACCAATAGAAGACTACTGTACTGAATTTGAAGAAGCGGGAATTTTTCAACTTTGGCAAAATGGAGAAATTGTAGATATTCGCTGCATTCGTCCTTGGGCAATCAATCTTACACAAGTTCCTGCCAGCATTTCCGTTCGTTCTAATGCCCAATTAGAATGGTGCAGTCAAATAATTCCTCCCGACTCCGGTATTAAACTCCGAACTACCCCAAGGTTCCTCGTGGTGCAAAATTATTACTGAAGTTTGCTGCTTTACCCACATCCAACAATCGCCCCTTTGAAGTGCGGCGGTTTGCGATCGCCTCCCATGCTAACATCCGTTTTCAAAACGGTGACGAACTCGATAACGACAATTTGCTTCACCCAAAAACACGATGGTAATTCAGCAGCTGTAGGATTTGCCCAATCTGTTGATGGTCTAGTATTTCGCTTTTTGTATTCCCCTAATTTCAGCATCAGTCCCAGCGATTCTAATCCAGAGAAGATTTGGGCGTTTCGCACGGCATATTTCCGATATCGGGTCTTGATAGATGCCAGATTGTGTGAATTAACAAATGTCTTTCAACGGGAATGGCTTTATCAAATATATATATCGATGCTCACCGCCCGCGACTTGGCAGACCAAATCTCCCTACCTGAAGCTTTGAGGCGCTTTTGGGTGAAAATATGGGTCAAGAAACGGCAAGGGTTCTGGACAATATCTTTCAAAGCTTGAACGTCGAAGAAACTCTACTGGAAGAAGGGGAATCTGCACCAGAACAAATTCAGGGACGGCAGAGGGTGTACATGATAGGTTGCTGGGCACTTGCCAAACGCAGACATCATCCAAACTACATTAAATGACTTTTGCACCGATTCTCTGGTCAGAACCTGATGAAGAGTGGCACTCTTGGGCAGCATTACGTTTTAAAGCGCGACCTTGGGAGGGGCGCTGCTGGATGTTGCTGGGCAATTGTGTCCCCACTTTGATTTGGGCGACTTGATTTTAGATATTTCGATCCTGGCCCGCGTCCACCAGATGCACCTGCTATTTCCAGAGGGAGTAGAGGAAATTTGGATAACTGAATCTACCATTGGTGGCGGTGGGGGGCGATTGAGGAAATCTTGCGGCGCTATGCGTTGCTGATCCGGTGAATTTTTTCCCGATTGGCGGGGAGTGTGTTGTCACCTGGAGATTTTGGAGATTGTGAACTCGGAACTGACGCGGTTATTGGAGCTAACCCAAACCAGCGGTAGATGTCGCCGATGCAATGGGCTGATGTGCGGTTAGCCGAAGGACAAGGTGAATTAAAACAGCGTTGATCGCCTCCGCAAAGTCCTGTCCTCTAAGGGGATTTTGGTAACGCATCCGGTGATGACTGCAATTAACGCACGGGTTTTGCGTCCTGGAAGTACCTCAGAAACCGATAAACTACTGCTGGATTTGATTCGTTTTGTGGCATCAAGAAGAAGCGCGTTTAGGGTATTTTTGAAATTGATGCGGCAGGAGTTTGCCCATGTCACCAGTAACGATGACCAGTTGGATCAGGCATTGTTGCATCTTGATTTAGTGCAGCCTAATCCCTATTGGCGGTTTCAAGTGATTTATGGGCTGTTGTGGACGAGGAAATATTATTCGTTCTCGCGCCTTATCTTCTCGCTATCCCTTGTTGTGATTGCCGATGCTGATAGAGAAATTTCACTGGATATTTTGCAAGTGGGCGATCGCACAGTTTGGCTGAATGAACCCAATTGGCGAGAACAGGTGGGAGGAAGCGTTTAAGCAAGGTGCATCGGTTTCGCTGATAGCGCCTCCTGATGCGAGGGGGAGATTTAAAGTCAGCGATTTTGAGTTTAGCAGTCGAACCGATGGAACTTGGGTTTTTGCAGGTTTATCCATTGGTGGAGGGGGCAGAGGTATCCGGGAGGGTTTGGGGTGAGGCTACAGGTGCGAGAAACGGTGCAGTAATAATCTGCTTGAAGATAAAGTCTGACCATCCAACAAAATATGGATATTACTGTGATTTGAACTAAAATTGAGATTTTAACTCATGATATGCTTCAGGAATGAGTATCCAGTTTATAGTTCACTTTTAATATTCGAGTTTTTACTAATAATGATTATCGTGTTATAGGGGATAAAAAGACTGATAAGAGAGACGTTTATATCAATCCTTCAGCTTGATTATCATTATTATTCAGCTACGGAGTTGAAAGTAGGCGATCGCCCTCTGTTGTTGGGCGATCGCTTGTTCAATGAAATATTTTATTTTTACTCAAATATCTATTAAAATAAAAGTTTTGAACCATAAAATGGGTATTTGAATCATATTTTGGATTGAAAGTTTAAGTTAGAACAATTTTGTCAGGGATTTTTTGTGCAAGTTTTGTTCAATTGTGTTTTTCAACTCATTCTCTAGTTATGATTCATAATTTCAACTCTCACTCATGATTTGATTCAAAGTTTTAATTTGTGATTAGCGCGAAAGCCTGAATTTTCGTTAACTCTTTTCTAATTTATGGATCAAAATTTTTCTCACATTATCAAAGCATAATTAACCAACAAAAAGAACAATTTAGCATTAGCTATATTAGAGCGATCGCTGCCGTTGCAGGTTATTCTTTATATAGACCAGAAGTTGATAACGATAGCGTAGATTTAGGAATAGTCAGTAGAGGTGGTACAGGTAAAATCTTTTCCCCTAGACTAGAAGTACAACTAAAATGTACATCTAGAGGTATTCTGGATGAAAACTATATTAAATATCCCCTCAATCTCACCTATCAGGAGCGTTTACCAATTCGCGGCACAGGTGATTTAGTCAAACAAGATAATCATTTTATCCTGAAAAATCCTCAAAATTTGCAAATTGAGAAAATCTAAATTCAGCCTATCAATATTTTTTAGGTTTTTCTAGATGAGTTTTGATTTTAAGAGTTGTGCAATGCCTTTTCTGTGAAACGCTACGTGAATGAAGGGCGTAATTTCGGGAGTTACAATTAGTAGCGTAAAAGATACTTTGCCATGACTAAATTCAAGTGTAATTACTGAAGTGTTCTTACTAATAGTTAAGTTAACTTTTTTGTTAGCCAACATCTACTTTTATAAGAATTAACCAGAATGTTAACTTTTTCAATTGGTGAAGTAAAAAATGCACTATCTAAAGCTCTTGAGTCTTTGCCTGATTTTCATCAAATGAATCCTTTTCAAAAAGGAAAAGTTATTGATTTAACCTTTAAATCAGTTTTGAAGGATTTAATGAATCAGTTTAAAATGAAGCCAGGTATAGATTATGTAGATAATTTGGGTGAGAATGAGCCTGCAACTGATTTTGTAGCTTTATCTCAAAAGGCAGATCAACTAATTACAGGTTTGATGGAAGGAAAGATTATTGCAATAGATGGGTATGTTGCCAAAAGTAAGTTAGGAAAAGAATATGAAGTAAAAGCGCATTTTCGCAGCAATCCGAAAGTAGCTTAAATCTTCTACTCACCGTCTCAAAATAAATACTTTAACAATAATAAAATTCGGCTATTCACAATATGGAATCAAAATTTTTTGAAACTGGTAACTATATATATGAATGCAAAACTTCTCCTACCAATATGGAAGGTGATTTTGATACAGGTTATTTAAAACAATCAATTAAAAAACTTAGACAACGTTGGGATAGAGGAAATCTTCCAAGCGGCTACCGTTATGTATTTCCAGTTAATTATATTAATGTTGAAAGTATTAACATCCTCCAAAATTTGCAAAATGATTATCCAAGTGTAGATATAAAATATTATGACTGTGAACACGTTCAAAAACTTTTTGATAAATTTAGAAAAAGTTGGTAATTTACAGTCATTGGTTGATTATATCAAGCAAGCAAGAGGTAAATAAAAGTGTCTCAAGACTTATATTTTTATAAACAAAAAATACTGACAGATAGTGCCACTAAAATTCTTTCAGAAGAAGAAATCTATGAAGCGATTAAGGCATCATTAGCAAAACGAAATTTAGATAATGAAACTTCTGTGCGAGAGCAACTATTTCAAGAAGTTGAACTAAAGTCAGTTGAAATAAGTGCTTATTCTCCAGAAATTGAGACTTTATTAGAGAAAGATATTAAGTTTATAAATCCACAATCAAGATTTTCATGATGAATGAAAATATGTGGAATGCTATTAAAGGTTATATTATTTCTCGCTATATCAAAACAGATAATAGCATAAAAATAGATCCTGAAAACAGTAATAACATTGACCAGCTAATAAAAAAAGCTGAAGCAGCTCAATCCTGAAATAAGCGATGATTATTCAA
Organism: Nostoc sp. C057; assembly: GCF_013393925.1. Classification (NCBI taxonomy): domain Bacteria; kingdom Bacillati; phylum Cyanobacteriota; class Cyanophyceae; order Nostocales; family Nostocaceae; genus Nostoc; species Nostoc sp. C057. Next base: position 74,044 of record NZ_CP040290.1, read on the forward strand.
ATTTAAATAAATTATATAACAAAAAAATGCTATTTGTTAATATTCAATAGTCAGGGTAACTTATATCTGTTGTTTACTTACAATGTCCTCCCACTTAAGCATCTACTAAACCCTGACTTATTGCAAACAATCTTCGTCGCTTAACTCAGCAACCGCAGTCAGTGCGTATGGCTCGGTTTTCCCTGGATATCTATTTAGTATGCTCGTTATCGATAACATCGGCAAAAGTTCCTATACGTAGAATTATCTGGAAATTATTCGATCGCACCCACCCACACCGTTATAATCATTGATTAATTGAGGCACAATAGAACCAAAGGCACTGTGAACACACAATGACTACTCAATTGATGGTTCAACCCTCATCCTTAATGTCTTCTGGTATCAGGATGAGCGAATTCGGTGATATTTATCTTTTTAAATTTACCGATGAGCTACAGTCTCGCTTTGAAGAACTGTTGCAGAAGAAAAAAGCTGATGCGCTCACTCCTGAAGAAGAAGCTGAATATGTAGGCATTTCCGAACTTGAGCGAATATTTACCTTGATTAACGCTCAACTAGCAGCCAAAAGTAAATGGTGTCCGAACAAACTCGAAGACTTGTAAGAAAACGAGCTGAATATCTCTGCGAATACTGTCACTCTCAGAATACTTGAGTCCAGACCGTTTTACCATTGACCATATCATGCCGCAGTCTTTGAGTGGCTCTGATGAATTGGATAATTTGGCATTAGCTTGTCATCGCTGTAATGAGCGTCACTATAATTTTACAGTAGGTACTGATCCCAACACTCAAAAACAAGTCCCTCTATTTCATCCCCAGTCAGCAACAATGGTCTGAGCATTTTATTTGGACAAAAGACGGGACAAAAATTGTCGGTACAACTTCTACAGGGAGAGCTACTAGCCATCGTTTTGACTTCAATGATGAACGTCGGGATGAGCCTTCGATTCAAGTTGCTCGTCGTTTTTGGGTAGAAGCGGGTTGGCATCCGCCCCAGTTGAATCCACGTCAAGAATAAGAAGAAATGTCATCCCGCTATATTCACTCACGCCTAAGTTCCCGCCAAATCCCTGACTTACTCCAAACAATCTTCGTCGCCGAACTTATCACCCCCAGCCAATGCGTGTGGCTTGTTTCTCCGTGGATATCTGACATCCCCGTTATCGATAACACCGCCAACACCTTCCTATGCTTAGAACCTTCATGGAGTCGTTCCCGCATTCGCCTCTCCCAAGTCCTCGCCACTCTAGCTGAACGGGGAACGACTGTACACATTGCTACCCGTCCCGACTCTCATAACCACAGATTTATTGAACAAATCAAAGGCAAAACTGACTATCAGGATGTTCCTGTGCGATTCCACATTACCGAAGAACTCCACGCAAAAGGTATCCTGGGAGATGGGTATTATCTTGCAGGTTCGATGAACTTCACCTACAACGGTATTACAGTCAATGAGGAAGTTGTAACTTATGAAACATCCCCAGAAGCGATCGCTGAACAACAGTTGATTTTTACTAACCGATGGGGAGGGGCGTAATGCTATTTTGGATTATTTAATTTTTATCCTGTAAAAATTTGAGTACTTTTTATTACATCCTACTATATTAACTATGTGATATTCAAAAGCGATGACTAATGCCAGCAATGCAGATATCCGCCACTTCCTAGAGCAGTTTTTGGCACTGACAACAAATTTGACCTTGGCAAGATTGAACGTGGCGAAGGAAAACAAGCCAAAATCCGTCCTTGGGTCGAGTTGTTGACCAAAGGCGAACCTCAGCCAACAATTCTTCCCTGCTGGCGTTCCGAGAGTGTAGATTGGTACGGCATCGCCCTTTCGGAACGCCAATTACGCCGTTTGAGTGAAGAATTAATGGCGTTTGTTGGCCCCCACATATTCGACATTTCGCGGACAAAGAGCGCAACTAAACCCCCAAGACCCTATAGAATTAGCAATTTACGAATTTACTGGAGGCGCTGCGGTCAAACTGTGCGGACAAGCGACGGATGTTTGGGAAGCACTAGAGCAGATGCGCCGAGTGAGTGAGAGACGGGTGAAACGGGTCGCAGATATTCCCCGTCCCACAGGTCGCGTACTGCGGGACTTTTATATGGCATTGCAAGCAGGCGATCGCATTGCTGCGGAAAACTCACTACAATACCTTGTAGACCAGCATCGTCTGGATGCGCTGAATCTGCTGTTTCTGCGGGTGCAACTCTTAGCAGAACTAGAGCAATGGAATGAGTTGCTTACCCTCCGGAACTAGGCAATCTTTTACAGGTTCGCCGCCCCTTCGCCGTTACCCAAGCTCTGCTGAAGGCAGTATACTGCACTGAACTACAACATTTTGAGGACAATAACGCCCCAGGCAGTGCTGTAGCCTATTTCCAAGAAGTAGTTTTCCCCCGTTACAACAATCTTTTTGCTGTCCGTGCAGGTAGTAAAATCCCGGAAGTATTGAAATTATTTATGCTGCTGGCGGTGGGTGGAGAACCAACGAAACCTGCACTTCGAGACGAACTGCTGGCAATTGGGGAAGTTGAAGAAACTCACCGCAGCTATTTGCAAAGGTTAGCTGCACTGCTAAAAGATTCTACCCCGAACAGCGAAGGCGACCCCCTGCAACAAGCCGAACAGCTATCCAAAAATGGAGACTTTGATCAAGCTTTTTCATTGCTTTGTAATGCTACGTCGTCGAAAGAGAAAGTTCGCTTGCTCCTTCAATGCGCCTACGAGTTGCAAACTTTGGCGGTGGAAAAAGCTGTATTGCAAGCCTTTGACGAGTTGACTGCTGACGAGCAAACAGCCTTGCTAAAGGTACGTTGGAACCAAGATTTTCTTACTCAACTGCGGGGAAGCCAAAAAGGTACAACAAAAGACACCCCAACAGCTTTATCTGTCCCAACGAATTGGTTGGAGTGGTTATCGCAACTTGATAAAAAGCCAACCTGGGAACGAGCGTTATACACTGCACGCCAGGGTTCTGCCGAGTGGGATGTCACTAGCTTGCTGATGCAACCACAGGCGGTGGCAGAATTTGACGAATTGTTAAGTAAAGTAGGCTCAACAACGAGTCTATCCTGCACGATGCGCTTCCTTACTTGCTAGGATTTTTTCAGAAAGATGAGCAATTTCCCGTAGCGAGTTCGAGAGCCTTTATTACTCATTGCTAGAACTGCTAGTCCTGAGTACAGAGGGTGGGGATGTTGATTTGGTTTTGTTCAATGATTTAGCGATCGCTATTTTAACTTTGGGAGTTAATACAGCAAAATATACAGAGATTGTAGACTATGCTTTGGAGCTTTGGGACAGGTTCGCCTCACCCAAAAAAGTTGATTGGATGCTTGACTTAATTGATGTACTAATATCATATCCTTGCCCAGTCCTAGAAAAGCGCGAACAACTTCTATTTGCTACGGCTGAAACTCTACGCCGTTTTACAGAACGTATTGATGAAGTGCAAAGGGGAATCTTTCGCGCTTTGGTAAAAGATTTACACTTAGGAGAATCGTTTCCAGATTTGCTTGACGAACCAGCGAGTTTAGTCGAGGCAAAATCTGGAAGTTGAGTGAATATTTTCCAAAAACTCAAGAGTAAATCTGTTCTTATTTACACTCTCACAGAAACCGCAGCAATCAGAGTAAAAAGTATTTTTAGAAGCAGCTTGTAAAAGAAGTGACAGTTTATCTCAGTCATGACAAGGGAGGTAATGATAGGCTGCGTCAGTGGGTGAGAAATTCTGACATTGTTGTGATGGTGACGGCTAGTGCTAAACACGCAGCCACAGGTTTTATTGAAGCGAATCGTCCATCGCATCTTGCGCCGATTCTTTTGGTTAACAGTAAAGGTAGTGCAAGTATGCTGCGTGCGATTAGCTTATATCTTGCACCAGGCGACTAGAAGTCGCACGCCAGGTGCTTCAAGTCGGCGGGAGCCGCCCAACGCACTGGCTTGGCTACACAGGCAAAACACGCCTGCGCGGGTTTTGAACCTTGATTTTCCGTTAGTCTTCACAATACCAGGCGGACTTCGTTTCTTCGTTTATATAGCCGCGATTTATAATCGCTAAGGCTAGGTGCAAGATGTGAGTTAGGGAATATTTGGCATGTTCAAGCTAATAGACTAGGGGGATCGCAAGAGCGCCGTTAACTTGCCGGATGATATAACCCCGTATTTTCGTTAAATTCCACCCCATACCTGATCTATCCTTGCCCTTGCACCATGCCACAAAAAGCGGTGGATGCAGATTAATTCGCTGTTCACGTATAGTTTCTACATTTACACCAAGTCTTGAAGCTAAACCTTCTTCCGTTAATGGTTGGATTCGCGGAGTATGCCCTTTGATAGGATGAATTGTTATAGTACGATTTCTTCTGCCGCCTTGGTTGGTTGTTGAGATGATTTTGAATTTTAATAATCGCCTCGGTAAACTGTGTCATTCGGGCTGTCATCCCCTCAATTTTTTGTTCTAAATCGGCGAGATTATGGATTGCTCCAGTTTCGTTGCGTTATTAGATTCACCGAAGTTCTGTGATTCCAGCTTATCCAGTCGTTCGCAAATAGCTAATATCGTTTGGGAAGTAGGGTTGGCGCTTCTACTGTTACTGTCCAACGCCAGTATTAATTCATCCAAAGAGTGAAGCAACTCGCTTGTTCGTCCTTGTCGGTGCAGCTGGGATAACTCCCTAACTGCTGGAATCAGGGGAGTGGGTATGCGGATCATCTCGCTGGGTTTGTTCTCGTCAGACATAGTGATATCGCAATTGATAGCAACAGCTATCGATATCAAGTAGATAGCAATGCTATCAACATATCAGGGATTGGTGATTCAAGCACAAACCCGTTCGGGAATTGTCCGCCGTGTTTTGGGGTCTTTCGCCCTAGAAGGGATCTTGCTACTTTTGTGCAGGCTTTTGGAATTATTAACGAATAGTGCCGGCATATCCACGGCGCTGTCGTAGAATATAAAAGCTTCCTGAAACTGCACTTCAGTTTTATCTACTGAGTCAAAAATATTGCACCAGTATAACTACCCGAACATCATTATTAATGACTTGCTAAAGGGCGATCGCTCTGGGGATATGTGGTCGGGTGTGGGGCGGGGTTAAGTTGACTATATTTTCTTAACTAGACATAACTAAGTATAGTTACGGTTACTAATTATACTAAAACAGGTGAGAACAGTTACATACATTACTGAAACTTATGTTTAAGCAGCTAGTTTCGCTTTCAATACTAGTGTCTTTGCCCTTGTTGGCATAGCTAGCAGGATTACTGGGTCTTTCTTGTTCTCCATACCGAATTTTCGCGTTATGACTGATTATTTCTCTCTTTGTGTTTGCTCAATCCAGTCACGCACCAGCAAGCCATTACAGCCAGATAAATCTCTCAGGGCTTGGTTAGTCACAGCTAGCTGATAGGTGCTGTTCGGATTCTATCGTGTTTCCCTATTAACCTTAGCAATACGTAACTAATTCTCTAGCAACTTACTGATGCTAGCTTTTATACAATAATTGGTAGTCAATATTGAGAATAGCCGTATTTTGTATCAAGTTCTGATACCGTAGTCACGCCCTCTATATAAATAGATATTAATCATTATGACTACCAAATTCATCGTGACTACCAAACCATGACTACCAAACCATGACTATCAAACCATGACTACCAAACCATGACTACCAAAACCCAAATCCCCAATCTCAATTCTTGACGTGACTACGGGCGATCGCACTTCTCCAATTTGGAATGCGTGAATTTGGAATTGATTTACCTTGCTTTTTCAAAAATACTTCACGTCCTTGCTCAAATTCTTTTTCGGACTCACTGAGTATTTTTACTTAAGTCAAAAACAGCCAATTTTCTCAAATCAACAATAGCGAAAATAACCGTAGTAGGTATGTTTATTTTCAGGCGGCTGATTTGAGCTTTTACCCTTGCCGTGTAGGCCGTCAACAGGGCCGTCATACTGCCGTCAATTTTACCATTAGAAGATTTACAAAATCCCAGAAAAATTTCGTTTTTGACGGCACTATCGCCGTCATACTGCCGTCATTACTGCCGTTCCCAATGGAATGTTTAAAAATATACATTTTTTCCACTTAAATAAGAATAACAGACAAATGTTTTTTGTCCATGACTTACGGGAGATTCTAACTCTGTTTGTAAACGCGATGGCGTAACCGCCCACCGGAGGTGATCTCTCCTAACAGTGGCGTGATCAGTTAGCTTTTGTGATCGGGTGACGCGATCGCTCTCTCTGTGTTACCTTGCCTCCCAATTGAGATTGGTAGTCACAGTCCGCTTACGCCTCTCGACACTCCCAATACCTTCGGTTAAGGAACTTTTGCGTTGAGGGCAGCAGAGGTAGAAGAGAAGCAGGGGGAAAAGAACTAATTGTCTATCAACTCTTTCCTCCCCTGCCTCTGCTTTAATTGGACACAAGCGTTGTAAAACCTCAGTCACTTTTGTAGTTTTATCGGACTCATTTTTGGCTGATTCTTGATTTTTACCTCAACAAACTTTCCGCCAAATAAGGCGTACTGTGCGTCAAAAAAAGATGGATTACAGCGCTTAAAAGCTTTTAAGCGAATTTCTCAATAATTGGTAAATTATTGGAACAAAATGGGAGACTTCTAACAAGTATTGGTAAGTATTGGGAATTGTTCTTCTTTATTGGGAATTTTTGAGCTAATGAGAATTCCGTTACTGGATGATGTAAAAGGTGTAAAAAGGTAAGAAATAAATTGGAGAATTGGGAGATGTTGGATAGATATTGGGAGATGTTGAATGTAGTTGGTGAGGGTGGGGAATTTGGAGATTTTGTAGAGATATTCTCTCAAATCCACGAATTTAGTCAAATCAATCAACTAGTGCCAAAACTGTAATATTTCTTGATAAATGTCTCAATAATCACAGTTTGGGCGGTTAATATTGAGAGTATTTATCAATTAAATAGACAAAAAAAGGGTCAAAAACAGGGGTAAATTTTTTTTTAGACAATGGCCGCGATGCCTGCGGTTCTTGCTAGCCGAAGCACCTTCTTCGACCTATGCTTAATTCCCGAAGCGATCGCTTCTCCCTCCTATTCCCCCACTGCTGACTCTCGCCCCTCTAGCTCGACCGCATTCGCCATTGGGCATTGGATGTTGAGGAAGAGGCGATCGCCCGTAGTCATGCTACGCTCTACTCCCCTGGTGGCCCTATTAGACATTGGAGATTAGGGATTGGGTGAATGGGCGTTGTCATTCCATCTGTGAAACTTGATCTGCTTTTGTCGTTCTTTTGTCGTTCTTTTGTAGTCAATTTTAGCTGATTGCAATCGCGTCAACCATCCCACCTAACACTGCTAAAATAATTTTTTATCCCAAATTTTCATTTTTTCGCTTCAAAAGCCATGCAAAAATGGCTGAAATTGAAGTTACCCAAAATAAGCGTAGTGGGTACGTACGGTTATTTTATTCTCTAATCGAAGAATTGTTGACAGCAAAAAATAGCGATTCCCCAAACTAGTCGTAGAGCAGTCGTAGACTAGTCGTAGAGAAATTAGCAATTGCTCCCCGTGATTCCCCAAACTAGTCATACAGCAGTTCTAGAGCAGTCGCAGACTAGTCCTAGAACAGTCGTAGAGAAATTGTGATTTGGTATACAATTTCGCCATTTAAAACCCACTAATTACATAGACTTAGTGGGGATTATGACTGAGTTTGTAAAGGAAAATATTTCGGTTAGACTTTAATTCAGTTCTGCATTTTGATTCTGCAAAGTGATATTGCTCCCGCGACGCTGCTGTGATTAATCCACACAAACTTTTGCATAACAAAAATGAAACAGAGCCAACAAGTAATTCTTTCAATTAAGCGAAGGGTAGACACTATCGACGGGCAGATAATTAGTTATCTGAAAACAGAACCTTTTGGTTTAGGCAACTTACCTCAAATAGTGATGTTGACCCTCAAACAATATTGGTTGCCTTTCAGCATCTCAGCTAATGGAGTCGATGGTGAAGAACTCAGGCAGAAGGCAATTTGGTCAATTAAACAATTTTGTTGCACAAGCAGCTTTGATTCGTGAGGTTTTTCTGGAATCTCATGTCAAAGACGAGGGTGGTGATGGCGTACCCGCACGTTACAAGAGCGATCGCTTGCCTACAATCTCTAAGTTAGGGGTATCGCTGTCACGGCTACCCCTGGTCAATTACGCCGCTACTGATTCCTTGGCTAGTATTTCTTCAATCAACTTGCCCTTTCTCATGCTGCTGTAGTTCTCTACCCCTAAACAGCTAGCCATCCGCTTTACCTCTCGGATTGTAAGCATTTCCAATGCAGGGATGGAAGCAATGAGTACAGCACAACTGCAAGTACCATCTGACTACCAAAAACAAGCACTTTACACCAAGTGATCACCCCTATCTGTAGCGAACTGCAAACATAAATCGTTAAAACTGCAAACAAGCCATTTTTGAAACCACATTATTTGCAAATAAGAGGGGTCTCAAAACCACAATAACTGCAAATGAAACCACAATAATTGCAAACAAACCGCAAACATAATTTTGAAACCACATTAACTGCAAATAGGCTGTAATCCTTAGCCAGTAAGGATTTTAGGTTTTCGGATACTTTGAAGATGAAACTGTCCAAATTAAAGAAGATTCACCATTACTCCAGTCTTAAACTTAAGAGTCTTTGCCAAATCAAAGAAATAAGTTAGTGGTACTTGCTGCTAAAAACCTAATTCATAATTAAATTGGACGGATATCGTCCAGATTAAACCACAACATTCGGGCATAAGTGTTTGGCTAATTGGATCGTTTAATTTGGACACTTATAGAGCCATAAATCCTATAACTCAATTCCCATAAGGGTTACGGCTTATTTGCAGTTAATGTGGTTTGAAAACCCTTGTTTGCAGTTTGAAAATTATGTTTGCAGTTTCATTTGCAAATAATGTGGGGTCTTGTCCACTTTTGGTGATCGTGTTTGGGGATACTCTCAATTGAGCGATGGCAAAAGATGAATTTTTTTTAGTCAATAGCGATAGAACGAACGTCTCAGTAGTTGAGAATGGTGTCAACAAATCAATAAAAGCTAGAATGGAGATGAAAAGTCTAAACTTCTTGTGTACTCTAGCTTTTAGGTAATAAAACGAAAAATAGTTGAGAATCACACACTCAGAGTCGAATATGGGTCAAAAGGCTATAGAAGTACTCTGTCACCTATTACCCGATACAAAAAATCTTCAACTTAAGAATTGGCTGATTAACGAAGCACAAGCTACCATTACGTTAATTATCGCTTCAGTACAAGCTGTTACTCAGTGCCCAATCTGCACTTCCCAAACTCACCGAATTCATAGTCGCTATGAACGGACGTTGGCTGATTTATCATGGGCTGATTACAAAATCACTTTACAGATGCGTGTGCGGAAGTTTTTTTGTCTCAATGCTAATTGTAAACGGCGCATTTTTACTGAAAGATTGACTAACGTGACTGTTCCTTGGGCGCGTCGGACTCTGCGGTTGGCTCAACAATTTACCACAATTGGTTTAGCGTTAGGCGGTGCAGCTCGGGGTGAGACTATCGCGGCGCGATGGTTTCACTGTGAGTCGCAATACACTGTTGCGACTGGTGCGTAAAATGCCTCTACCATTAATTGATTTCCTAGAAACTCTTGGGGTAGACGATTTCGCTTTTCGCAAGTGCCAAACTTATGGGACGATACTCATTGATTTAGAGCAAAGCCAACCATTGGCTTTACTAAAAGATCGTTCTGCGGAAACTTTAGCCCAATGGTTAAAAGCACATCCAGGTATTAAAGTTGTCTCACGAGACCGAGCCAAAGCTTATGCTAGTGGCATTAGCCAGGGAGCGCCCGAAGCTATCCAGGTTGCAGATCGTTTTCATCTACTACAGAATCTAGGAGAAACACTGGAACGAGTGTTTCATGGGCATAGTAAAGACTTGAAAGAAGTTGATGAAGCTTACAGTCAAATCGAAGTCATCCAAACAGATGGCACAGTAGTTGCACCAGTACCGCCACCCCCAACACCGACTAAACAGGAGCATCTTGCAGAACAACGTCGTACACGAAGACTGGCAATTTATGAACAAGTTTGGGAATTACATCGCCAGGGTTGGTCGGGACAAGCTATTGCCCGCAGACTTGGTATTGGTCATGGAACCGTGTTTCGTTACCTGAGTAGCCCCACATTTGTTGAACGTCAGGGACGCAGCGACCGTGGTCGAAGCTTGCTGAACCCTTACAAAAATTATCTTCTCAAACGCTGGAACGAGGGTTATATCGATACTAAAGGGCTGTTTGGGGAAATTCAACGGCGTGGTTACTCTGGTAGCTATGATACTGTGGCCCGCTACACCCGTCGATTGCGCTCCTCTCAAGGTTTGAAACTAAGGCAACGCCTTATAAATAAACCTCTGCCGATAGTTGCCGAACCGCAGAAGAAATCTCTTACTCCTAGTCGGGCAACTTGGCTTGTGCTGCGACGACGGGAATTGTGCAAGCGAGGCGATGAACAACTGATTGCACTGCTAGCGGCACAACACCCCGAATTAGCTGAGGCAATTGAATTAGGTCAAGGTTTTGCTCAATTGGTGCGTACTCGACAACCCGAACAACTTGATCTTTGGCTTACACAGGCGGAGAATAGCATTCTTTCTCCCTTTCGCAATTTTGCTAAAAGTTTGCGTGAAGACTACGATGCTGTCAAGGCTGGTGTAACGCTTTCAGTGAGTAATGGCCCTGTTGAAGGTCACATCAACCGATTAAAGATGTTGAAACGACAAATGTACGGTCGCGCCGGGATAGATTTACTTGAGCGACGGTTCTTGCTGGCTATATAAGGCGTGGGCAGGGGAGCGTGAATAATAAACTGTATTTTTGCGTTAGCGCAGCTTACCGTAGGTATCGCATGAAGGCGGGCACTTCGTGTCCTCGCTCAGTCTCAGTAATAGTTATTATTTCATCTTTTGTTGTTGCGATCACCTCCGGTGGGCGGGTACGCCATCGCTCAATTGAGAGTATCCCCAAACACGATCACCAAAAGTGGACAAGACCCATAATGTGGTTTCAAAAATGGCTTGTTTGCAGTTTGAAGCGTTTATGTTTGCAGTTCGCTACATGTAGCGATCGCCAATCTGCTCAAAGCCAGGCAGTTCATTCAAAAACTTCAACGGATGGGTTGTCGCTTCGCATTGGACGATTTTGGGGCAGGGATGTCGTCCTTTGCCTATCTCAAGTCTCTGCCTGTAGATTACCTCAAAATTGACGGGAGTTTTATTCGTAACATTGTCGAGAATCCTGTCGATAATGCGATCGTGACAGCAATCACGCGTATTAGCAGTGTCATGGGTATTCAGACGATTGCTGAGTTTGTGGAGAATGACGCTATTTTAGAGCGAATTACGGCACTAGGAATTGATTACGCACAGGGATATGGCATTGCAATACCTTGCCCATTGAGTTAGATATAGCCTGGGACTGTAAGCTTCAATTTCTTGACCTTTTACCTTAAAGTTTGGCTGTATCTCCTGTATTACGCATCACAATATTTTTTGTCAAGAAGACCGCCTAACCACCCCAAAACCTTAATTTGACGTGAGCGCCAGTCAGTGCTGACTCTCATATTGGGCATCACCGTGACTATCATCAGATGTTTTCAGGGACTCTAATTCTTTCAATATCTGCAAAAGCCTGGAGTCACTTTGGGGTTCAGCCGGGATACGCGCAAAATAGGACGTGTTGTAAATAAATGTTGCAGGGCGTGTTTTATTGATTTACTAACTTGCCCATAAATGATATTTGGGCAATCAAAATTTTGCACGATAAAATCAACTCTTCACCGCTTTCCATGCCTCAAGCTTGCCCATAAACAATCATTTTTGGTTATGTTTTCATCTTCCGTGAACATCAAAACCACAGTTTAAAACAACGCTAAATCAATAGTTTCGACTCTTTGGCGTTACAAAACTTTACAACGTGTCCCAATTTGCACGTATCCCGGCTGTACCCCATAAGCAGGATGAAAAATTAGTATCTGAGTTTAAAAAAAACTCGGAATTATTCTCAATTGTCTAGAGGAACATCTAGCACCAGGAAAAGGCGTTCATTACCTGTGTCAGGATGAAACTAAGGTAGGATTAAAAACTCTCACAGGAAAAGTGATTACGGCTTCTGGAGTCAAGCCAACTGTATCCGTGAAATGGCAGAGGGGAAATTTTTGGATTTATGGTGCAATTGAACCATTAACAGGACAACATTTCCAACAAGAATATCCCAAACTCAGTGGATTATTTGAAAATAGAAGAAATTCTCAGGAATTGAAGATTTTTTTAATACTGTAAATTTATCGGTATTGTGATAATGAAAGTAAATTGTATTGATAACTTAGAAGAGCTAAAACAAGTCTTCTAAGTTATCAATAGAAAAATTTTTAGTTTCTTATAAACACATCGGTTGAAACGTTGAAATTTGGACTATATGGAATAGCAGCAAATACAACTCCATGAAGAGATAATAATCCATTTTGATAAGTAACATCTGCAAGGGTAGAAGGAGGAATAGAACCACCTACCCCAAATTCATTAATCTGAATTTTATCGTAACCAGACTGAAAATCGTTGATGATGGTATATCCTTGGTTTAGAGTATAATCATACCCGTACATATTAATTTGAAATACATCGTTTCCATCACCGCCCCAGACATAGTTGTTGCCAAAAAAGGGAGTAACGTACAACGTATCATCACCATTTTCGCCATAGATGAAATCATTACCATCACCCTGGATGAAATCGTTACCATTGCCACCATAAGAAATATCATTGCCAACTTCACCCCACAAGGTATCATCGCCTTCACCACCATATAGGACATCGTTGCCGTCAGAGCCAACTAGGTAATCGTTACCGCTATCACCAAAAAGAGTATCGTTGCCAATATTTCCTATTAGATAGTCGTCTCCCTCATAACCATAAAAAGTATTATCGTTTGTATCGCCGGATAAAATATCGCTATTGTAAGTACCGTAAATATCCATTAAATTTACCCTCAATGTATTGCCAGTAGTATATAACTACTTTCATAAAGTAATTACAAAATTTATAAATTATCTGTCATAGGGCAGAGACATAATCGCCACACCACGAAAATTACTTATTAGAACACCATTTCTCTACACTTATTTTGGCTATAAGGCGCTCTATTCCTAGATATTGTGTCTGTATCTGCACTTTGGACTGATTGCTATTTTAGTTTCTTGGCCAAATTAGCTAAACGAGTAATGCTAGAGCGAATGTTACCTGCTTCTTTGCGGCTCTTCAGCCGTTTTTTGGCTTCTTTTAGTACTTGTTTCATGACTGTATCTTTTTCTTTGCAAGTAACATAAAAAGCTTCCAACAGCGTTTCAACTGTGATTTTTTCTTGGTTGCATAGATCATCGAGTTCTTGCTTTATTGCAACTTCCAAACGGACAGGTACTCTAGGCGCAATTTCAGGGAAGTTCGCTAGTTGCTCTTCTAATAAAGTGAGTTCCGAAACGGAGCTATCAGCAGTCGAGGTCACGTTAACATCACTTGTAGGTGAATCCTGCTGTTGTGGAGCTAACACATCTTCTCGTGGTGCAACTGTTGGTGCAACCGCTCTATTTCTGATTTCATCTAGAATATTCATGTTTTCACCTATTTGTAAAATTTATTACGCTGTTTCTAAGGGAATTAATTTGGCATATTCTTTTGACAAAGCTGGCCTGAGTCGTTGAGCTAAGACATGAATCGTATATTCCAGATTTGGCTGCCCCAAGTCTGTTGGCGCAACCCGTTGGTTGATGGCATTTTTGAATACATCCGATTCCAAAATATGCGGCAACATCAAATCCGACCCTATCAACTGCCGCATGGTATCGATACTGGTTTTAGTAGCGTTTGTTGGATGCAAACCAGTCCACCGTGCGCGAAATGGCACTACACCCAGTAGTTCACCATAAGGTAGGGCTGCTTTAAATTCTTTAATTAATTCCATAGTCCGCAACAGCGATTGCACTCCCTTGACGTTTGACTCTGCTGGAATCACCCATCTATCGCCAGCACCCAAGGAAGTCTGCGCTAAATGTGAACGTTCTGGGGGTGGGTCTACAATTGCCACGCCAAAATTACTCACAATTGGTTGCAGGCGATTCCTGAGAATAAACAGACTTAAGCCACTGGAGGCCAATTTATAGTTAGCACTCTCCAAGCCATCATCGGAAGGAATTAAGAACAGGTTGGTATTGTTAATGGTACGGTCGCCCAGTTTAACGTTAGGTACAGACGCAATGGCATCAAGAATTTTTGTTTTCTCTTCTGGTTGTGTCAGAACTTCCAGTAATGTTGGGGTATCAGGCTGCACTTGCACCCCTAAAAAACTGGTCAAGCTAGATTGGGGGTCGCAATCCACAAACAAAACGGGAATTCCTAAGCGCCCCAAATACCTCCCCAGCATCAAGGCTACCGTAGACTTTCCCTGACCCCCAGCCAAGCCCAAGGAGACGACTGTTGGCGGATTTGGCATAAAACAATTACATAAAAATACTAAAGTACAATGTAACCAATATACTAATTTACTTTTGTAGAATTGTACTATAGTGCAATTCTACTTTTGTACAAAAGTAGAATTGTATTTTAGTTAAACTATAATGCTCCAGACTAAACTTGCCAACGATAAACCCCAAGTAGTCTGGATTGCAGTTCAATATAGATATTGCAGTAAAGCAGAACTAACCATGACTGAAGCCAAGTCTACTCGTACAGTGCGCCGAGGAAGAATATTCCCCGAAATCCAGTGGTCTGAAGAGAAGAAAGCTCAATGGAAAGCTGAAAAAGCAGAATTTAAGCAGCGTTGCGAACAAATCTTTCAAAAATTGCAGCCTTCTTTAATTAAGACTCACTACAACTGGTATGTAGCAGTTGAACCAGAAAGCGGAGAATATTTTATTAATGAGGATGCATTAGCAGTTGCCCAGATGGCACATGAAAAATACCCGAACTTCCGGCTGCACGTCTTCCGCATCAATGAAACTGGGGTGTGCGGCACGATATGATTTCTGGCAACTTTGGTGATGAGGATGAATTATTTTTTGAGATAGAATTGATAGCTGCTGACGGATTCCAACTACCAGTAGAAGCACTTTTTGATACAGGTTTTTCTTGGTGGTTGGCAATTAATAACCAGGATTTAGAAGCACTTGATTGGATTTATGTAGAACAGCAAACAATGCTCACAGCCCAAGGAAATGCAGAATTTGACATTTATTTAGGAAAAGTACGAATTGATGGACAGGAATTTGATATTCCTGTTCATGTGGGTGAAGGAGTGTCAGAAGTTTTACTTGGTCGCCAGTGGTTAAAAACTCGACGGTTGGTGGTGGATATGCCGTCTAGGGTGTTAACACTAGAAAACAGATAACCCAAAAATTGTTAGGACTTAACGAGGACTCAGAACTGGAGGGCGATCTCCAAAAATAGCACCTCGCCGCTCTAGGTCATGCTTCATATCATCTGTAAGACCTACAGTCCCTCCAAATAAGGCCTTCACAACAATAGCACCGCTCAGGTTGGCATTAATAAGATTGACATTAATAAGGTCGGCACCACTCAGGTCGGCATCGCTCAGGTCAGCACCGCTCAGGTTGGCATTTATCTCGGCTCAATACCTGGTTGAAGCTGAAATCTAATTCCTAAGAGTGGTGAATGAAGCTGGAATCTTGGATCTAATGGAGGCATAATTTGCCTGATGGATTGAAGTTAATTAGGTTAATTATGAGTGCAATGAGCAGTAGTTCAGAAAGTTACGCTAAAGACTTGATGATCCGCTTGCTAAAGGAGAGGTACAAATGTCTGATATTATTGATGTAATAAAGTTCCTTTCAGATAAAGTTTCTAATTGGAACAACTTAAAATACGAGAAAATAGAGAAAATTTATGAAACTGTAGTTGAAGTTTCATTCAAGGAGCTTGAGGTAATACATCATAATTACTCAATTCAGCTATCAACTCTTAGAGAACACTTAATTAATCGAACTACTCCCCCAAAAGAATTAATTAATTGGTTAAGAAATACTGGTTTAGAGTATAGAGACAAGAGAGAGTCATTGCAAACAATAGAAGATGAGCTAAGGAGATTTAACAACCAACCAATTGATCCTAATAAGGATAAGAAAAGCAATTTTTATTGGCATTTTCAGAAATATGTAAAATCAGTTCTAAATTATTTTCAGTGTACGATTTCACATAAAAATCTTAGCTTTTATAGAGATTATGAGGCGCAACTCAATAGCCTTTTAAAGGCAGTAGAGAATGATAGTCAGAAACATCGAATCTTTATTAAATCAGCCACAGATGTATTTTATGGATCTGATTATGTACAGGATATGAATGATGAGTTAATTAGAATTTGTGATGAAATTTTACCAAGGCAATGGAAAGAAGTAAATTCACAATACAGGTTAGTAAGCGCAAGTTTTCAAGAGCTTAATGCTTCTAGATAAGTGACCTTTTTCATTAGTCTTTTGATATCAAGCCCAGCCTGTGCCGCCAGCCGCCCAAGCAGCTTTCGCACTGCATCAGTAGACATCACCTCACCACGCTCGGAAACGAAAATATATTTGCTATCGGGCAACATCTCTCTGAGTTCTTTGAGCAAAACTAATTCATCATCTCTCAAGGGATGCACCCCTGAGTCACTGCCCTTTTCCCTGGTGATGAAAATCTGGCGTTCGGCCCACAGAGCGTGCATCCCATCTTAAACCGCACTTAGCCCCTACAGCTTCCCCCACCCTCAGACCGTGGCGAAACATGAGCAACAGAGCGTGTATAATCACGGTGAGAATAACGAGCTTTGCGCTCAAGTGCGGCATTTAGTAGAGATCGCACTTCGCTTGGTGTAAGGTATTCTCGCTTACCTGTAATGCTTGTTGGGTAAACGGATTGGGGGTGGTAGCCTCATTTACTCTCGCTGGTAGTGTCCGGTGTACGCGTTCTTATTATGGACAGTCTACTACGCCACGATCCCTATTACTCCGTTAGATAACGCGCCACTCAAGAGTTATTGCGAACTGTTATCAATTGCTAAATACGTCCATCTTGGCGCAATGCCAAATAGAGTTTAGTTTGCACTTTGTGTTAGCTGACGCTATATCTGCCTCAACCGCCACGGGTTTACCCCAAAGCGGTTAAGTTTTGAAACAAGTGGCAAACGATGCAACGGATTTTTTTACTGTGCGTTCGCACTTAAATCGGTGCAATGTTAAAAGATGTCTGCACGTCCTAGCATTCAACAACAGCCAAAAGCTTTTGGCTGTTGTTGAATTTGGTTGGCTCGTTTTGGGGTAAAAATTGATTGCCTGTGGTTCGGGAAATATCGGTCATTTCCGGAAAAACCTCTCATTCGTTTGAAGCAAAGAAGAAGCAGTTGGACAGATCGTTTTTGAGGAGTCCTTAATACTTACTTATAGGCTATAGGTAGTATCTGACCAGAAAACGTAGGGTAAGCGCATTTAATTTTGTGAACAGCTTACTCAAACCGAATAAAACAACATTATTTATCAGGAACATTCTCATGCCATTAAGTAACAGGGCTATTTCATCTCCATCTGATAATGAAAATAATATGGGTATAGCGGCTGTATTAAAGCATATACTTGTAATTTTCAGCTTGTTATATTTAGTCTGTATTCCGTTCGGAAAGCTAGGAGGAAAACGATTTACCCCCGTAGATATGGGAGTTCTAATGATAGTTTTAATCGTGAATTCAGAGGTCAAATTCAAAGACATAGTTGAAAGGATTTCATCTGCAAAAGTGACTCCCACCTCTGTTGAGTTCACTCTCCAAGAGAAAATCGACAAACTTTCTGAAAAAGTTGATATTCAAGCTAAAAAACAAGTAGATCAAGATAAGGCAGATGCCGAAGCAAAAAGCTTGGTTGATATTCAACTGAGTGAGACTGGTCATAAAAAGGTAACGCTAAGTGAGTTACGTGAAAAGATTCATAGTGCATCGTCTTCAGCAACAGAAACTATCTATAAAATGGCTAAAGATGCGCGTCGCAATGGCTCTAACCAAAAGGGAATCATCGAGAGAACAATTCCAATTTTTCAGGCATTGATCGACTCGGAATACGAAAATGATACCTACCGCTTCTACGCCCAGCTTGGCTATGCACTGAAAGATAAAGAAAATCCTGATTGGAAAGAAGCAAAAAATAAATTAGATAGCGCAATTTCATTGTGGAAACAAAAGCATCCTACTGATGATTTTCCCTCGCTTTACTGCTTTAATTGGCTGTTCTGTGCAGCAAACTTGAAAGACAAGCTTGAACTTGAGCAAGAAGAAATTAATAAAAGAATCGAGGCCGCAACGACCTGTAATAGTTTATACGCAGTGATTAAAGACTGGAGTTTAGACTAAAAGCGATATGAGAGAACGCAAACCAAATGGAATTAGAGGTTAAAAATATTATCTTGTCAGCCTCAAAACATCCGCGACCTTGAACAATTATTGTGTAGTATGTTTGCAGAGAGAATAATACAATAATGATAATCATGAAAATGGTGGGAGAGAAACGAGCGACGCTCGTTTCTCTCCCACCCCCTCCCTATTCGATTATCATTATCAGATAGAGATTAGATGGGGAATGATTAAGAAAAAAAGGGGTGTCTGATTGAATACAGTCCCCCTTTTGGCAGAAAGTGAGAAAAGAACTACCATTACTCACCTGCCAACATGAAAAATGCCAGACTTGAAGAGTTTCGTCAAGTAGCCTACAAATATTTAGGTAGAGCCAAAGACGCGACCTTTGAATTAACAGATGCCATATTACTGACTCGCAATGTTTATTCATTAGCAGACTTATCTTTATCACCCGTATTCAGACGCAAGTGGTCAAGTATTTATGAAGCGCTACAAGATAGCAGACCGCAGCGACAGAAATTGATGCAGTTATACATCAAACAGATACCAGTAGAGGGACGACCCTTGTTAGCAGGCGACCACACAAACTGGCTCGCCCTGATGCAGTAACGCTGCAAGAGAGGACTTATGAGCATAGTGGCACATCCATAGCAGAAAATAAACCGATTAGCATTGGTCAAGGATATAGCACAATTGCCTGGATACCAGAAAAATCAGGTAGTTGGAAACCTACCCTTGAGACATGAACGGATCACAAGTGGCGAAAGCCCAATTCAGAAAGCGGTTTGGCAACTTAAACAGGTGTGTAAACATTTAGCCGTTAGACCAATTTCAGTTTGGGACAGTGAATATGGGTGTGCGCCTTTTGTGTTGAAAACTGCCAGTATTCCCGCAGATATTCTGGTAAGATTGCGCTCAAATCTTTGTTTATGGGGTGAACCTGAAGCTTATTCGGGTAAAGGACGACCCAAAAAACACGGGTCTAAATTCAAACTTAGTGAACCCGCGACATGGAGTGATGCAGAATCTGTTTTAGAATTGGATGATCCGAAACTACAACGGGTAAGAGTTAGCCTCTGGAAAAATTTACATTTCCGTAAAGCGGCAGCGTGTCCGATGCTACTCCTGCGGGTTGAACGTCTCAATGCACAAGGTAACTTGAGAGTGTTAAGACCTTTGTGGTTGGCTTGGGTAGGAGAAGAAATGCCACCTGTGGAGGAAGTTTGGCGACTTTATTTGCGTCGTTTTACAATTGACCATTGGTATCGCTTTTTAAAACAACGTCTACATTGGACTGTTCCCAAGCTAGGCACTCCTAAACAATCCGAGCGGTGGAGCGACTTAATGCCTTTTATGACTTGGGAGTTGTGGTTAGCCCGTGATATCGTTGCTGACAATCCTCTACCTTGGCAGAAATCTCAGGGTAATTTGACCCCTGGAAGAGTTGCTCAAGCTATGGGTGGAGTTTTCGCCGCCATTGGTACTCCAGCCCTTCCACCCAAACCTCGCGGAAAGTCCCCTGGTTGGGAAGCCGGAAAAAAGCGTCACCGTAAAAACCGATGCCCGATTGTTAAAAAAATCGTAACACGACCACGTAAAGAGCCATCAGTTGCGGTTTAATACTAAAGATTATTTATAATTTCGCTAAGTCTCTAATTAACTCAGCCCTGCTGGGTCGTTTTGCATAGCTTAGTCTAAACTCCAGTAAAGACGAAAAGCATAAAAACATTATGGATTGGATGTGTGAAAATTACAGAGGAGACATATCAACCCTTACCCCTAAATTTAGTAATTTGAGCGGATATTGTCGGAAAGACTCCGATGAGCAGAAAAAGCTACTTTCCCATGTATAAGACTGGACAGAAGCAAGAAGGAATTTCTGAATGTAATGGGATTAAGGGAGCAAATGGTTTCACAGCTATTGGTCTGTTTCTACGTCAACCGCTTGGGACTTTTTGGGGTTCAGTTAGGTCGAGGGGGAGATAATACTCCCCCTCGACCTAACTGAACCTCTATAACCACATCACCTAACTTCTTGGAAAAGAATGGAATTCACATCATTCGGCTCAACCAAGCCTCTTCCTGGCATCAATTTCACACTCAAATTGTGACCACTAATATTTAAAACATAAATATTTGCTTCTGAGTCAAAAAGCTTCCATGTCCCCGTGTGACCATCAGAAATTTTAAAAGTTCCATCAGGATAGAACTTTGCAACACCGCACTCATAAACGTTTTGGATGCATGACATAATTTGGTAAGTCTTCACTATCTGGTCTTGCTGCCCAGATGCTGTATTGCTGTCATATTGAACAGTGCCTAGAAGTTGCACTTCATAGTTACCTCCAGTTCTAACTAAACCTTGAGGGGGTGGCTGAATACGCATAATCACTTTAGTTTTTTGCTTTAAATCACCAGGGAAAGTTAATTGTGCAGTTGTACCCTTTGAAGTTAAATCCCTATGAATTTTCCAAGTTTGTCTTTCGTCATATAAATCAATTCCAATTGTGGCTGTATTAGCGTTACCTAACAACCCCATAGATGTGAACTTGATGTGAACATCCACTTTTCCTGGGCCGGCTAGAAAGTAGTAGAAATGGGGGCCAACAAAACTGTCTGCTACACTGGAATTGACTCCAGAATGTAATGGTGCTGGCTTATCTGGACTGAGCGATTGTGCAGTCACTGGGCTGACAAAAGTTGTGAGGATGAATAGTGTACTCACCGCTGTACCAAGCTGGTAAGTATGTTGTAAAATCTTTCGGATTTTACTGTTTGTCATTAGCGTCCTCCTGAAATTCATTTCATTCCTAAGACTACGAGCTTGTCGGAGCCAATTTCGTAACTTTTTAAGAATTAAGCAACTCGGTTGTCATCAACCAAACTATGTTAAAAAACGTAAAGAGAACTGAAACTCTTGCTAATGACGAAGGACGAACGTAAGCGCTGATCTGTCAAGAAGACCGCCTAACCGCCCCAAACCTCCATCTTGCGTAGACAATGCACTGAGTATTTAATCATGCTTACCAGTGACCGTGGCTGTAACCCTGATTCGGTCGTAAGAATATAAGTAATTTTTATTGGCTGCAACGGCTAGGAGCTAACAGAGGCAGGGAACCACGGTTGAAGAAAGTTGGGGAGAGGCTCTACAAACAGGTCAGGAACATGGGGTTTTTGGGATAAACCCTCGAAAAGGGAGATTATGAAAAGTGAGTTTTAACGCTATCACCCTATAACTCTTGCCAGATAAGATTCTTGGCTAAACCCTGTCTCAGAAAGTGTACTTTTTGAGACATACCCAAATCATGTCTCTTTTTATGTCTCAAAATGCAATTCTTAGATCCTCTAAGGACTAATGATACTCTCCCAGACCTATAGCTCTATGAAGGTTTGCGCTTTCTTTTAAGGTAAAGCACCATTCAAGATTAAATTCCTTAATCCCCCTTTTCGAGGGTTTGTACAAAAAACCCCTATTAATGGTATCCTCAGCCTTATTTTTTTGCAGCTAGGTACTCATTTCTTTGTAGGAATAAACTTTACTTTTCTTGAAATATTAGCAATTAAGTTAATTAGCTGTAATTTACTTTTAATACTTTCTCTAGGACTCTCAATGCTGTGCGAACGTATAGGGCTTGGAGCTTGTGTTCGTTAATTATACACGAAGGGCACGAAGAAAAAATGAAATCCTTGCTATGGCTAGGTGGATGCCTAAGCCAGGAAGTCACCCTCCTGACTCGGCTACAAAACCTAGGGTTAGGGGCTTGAGTAGCAGGCGAACCGAAAACCGGGATAAGCTTGAAAGCCTAATTAGATAAGGATTTTATCCAGAACTAAGGTCATTGACGCTCTGCTTATCATCAAATCACTACTCAACCAGAAAATAAGGGTTTCAGCTTTTAAACATGCTTGTATTACTCATGTAACATATTTGAACCCGGTTTTCTGCGCGAATGCTACTCATACCCCCTTCACTACGATTAATGAATTTTGGCGACCCTTTGTTTGAAGAATTACTGAAATGTAACTGGGGTTCTGTAAAAATGAGCCGCCTTGGTATTGAGACAACTTAGTTTAACTCCATTGCCCTGTTAAACCAATTCAGCTAGTTCCTGACCTAATGCTTTGTCAGTACATCTTGTGTTGAAAACTACTGAATTACAAATCGCTAAGTAACGAAAACAATAAATCGTTTTTTCGTTATTTAGCGAAAAGACGAAAGCAATATTAGCCATGATTATCTGTCCAGTATTTAAAAATCCGTTGCAATAGCTCGACTTGGGTACAACCGTAAGTAGCAGCCGCAATCTTAAAATTCTTTTTAAACTCGGCAGGTACTTTAAAATTCAGGTTGGAAATTTCACCTGGATCGGGCTTCTCCAAGTTGTCTTTTGTTTCCTTAATGCTAGGTGGTTCACCTTTGCTTGGTTTGCGAGGTGGTGGAGGTGGTTTAGTTGACATAATTAGGACTCTTGCTCACTCAACAGATCAATAATTCCTTGGGCTACTTGTTCTGCCCGTTGCTTCAAAGTAGGAAACGTGACTTCAGAAACAGCACGACCGTTATCACTTGCCTGTCGGTAAGCAGTCTTTTCTGGAATTGAGCCAGCCACTGTGACATATCCAGCTTTATGAATATATGATCGGGCATCCTCAATTTCATTCTCCCGATCGCCGACTCGACATAAAACAAAAATAATTTTATCCGTAGGGATTTTGGCGTTTACCAATTCATGCGCCAACAGTACAGACGGTTTGAGATCATCCAGTGATAAACCAGTGGGTAAGACAAGTAAATCACTTGCACGGGCAATTTCCAGTGTCCCTTGCATAGAATGTGGTGGCCCGTCCATAACCATGAGGTCATAAACCGAGGCGTGTTTAAGTGCTTGCGCTACAGTGCGGAATTGTTCAACTCCAATTTCTGGTTGGATACCATTTAGTTCCCGGCGCTGTTTCCAGTCCGTGGCTGTGCCTTGAGAAATATCAAGATCCGCGATTTTAACATCCCAGCCAGCCGCCGCGTACTCACGGGCAATCAACCTAGAAATTGTGCTTTTTGAAACGCCACCTTTCTGTGAAATGACACCCACAATTACAGTCATCGTGAAATCGTTCTTTCGCTCTATAGCGATTTATTTATATCGTGCTTTCGTTCTTTATTCAAGTATGACTTCGTTATAGCAAGAAAGAACGAGTTAAACAAAGGACGAAATCGTTATTTCGCTAAATACACTTTATGCGTGATTTGGAAGCTTTACAAATCCCGTTAACCGAAAAGTATTGAGTCCCAATGTTGGGGTTGGTAATTATTTAGCCTTGGACTAAACTCTCAATCACAGGTAGAAAAATCCCAACCTTGGGACTGATGGAACAACATTGCTAGTAGTCTGCCAACCCAAAATTGTTGGATGAGGGCTGGGGAAAGGTTAAAGGGTAAGGGATTTAAACCTTTCCCCTTTACCCCTTATCCTTTACCCAGCAAAGTTCCTTTGGCAAAGCCTTCAAATGGGGTTGACAAACTTGACATCATACTAAGTTGCCCCTGGTTGCACGAATCTTCTATTTACGCCATCTAGGTGGAATCTTAATATCAATATTAGCTTCAGCTGATTATGATCTGCACCCAGATGCTTAAGCTTGATTGTCTGTTTCTCCTTCAACTAAAGGAGGCTTTTTTTTCAAGATTGGTTTAGGCTGATGATTGCTGCCCCCTTGATTATCCTTTTTAGGTAGTCCCTGCACAAAGGGCTTATTCTTTTTAGATGCTTGCTGCACTGTAGCTTTATCCTGTTTGGAGGCTTTGAGAAATCTGGGTGCAGTTTCTTGTGGTGGAGTTAATAGCGCCATAAAACCAAAGACATCACGCCCAGGTAGAAATTTCGCTTTCAGGGTGACAAATGCTGGATGCCCTTGCTCCTCATTAGCTGCTTTGGGATTAAATCTAAAGGGTCTTATAGGTGCATCCTTCCAAAGCAAGGGTATATGGCTGGCCTTCATGAATTTCACCTTTTTAACAGCCTCAGCCTGCTTAATGTATTCCAGCCTTTCACGAGTAAAGTTGCGGAACACAGAGATGCAGGGAGTAGAGCAAACAGGAATAAACTGCCATAGTCCGCCTAATTTAAACTCCAGGTCTTCTAACTCTCCTGAGACAGTTTCTTCAAATCGTCCTCTGTCAAAACCCACTAGTTGAAAAACGATGGTATGAGGTTGCTGTTTGCGCGGAAAGTGAATTGGCTTGGGATAAACTACTAAACGTTGAGTACGGTTGCCAGTAGCTTCTATTTCTTTCTTGAGAGCATTAAATACTTTCAGTTTTCGCGGAATATACAAAAGTGGATATTGAGAACGGCCAATAGTAACGGTGCTTTGACCATCTGAGCTTAAGTTGACCTCCCCAGTAATTACGCCAACAGCTTGAAATATTGCCGATGTAACTTCAATATCATCTGTTTGTGATGACGTATCAACATTTACTTGTTCCTCAAGAGATGGGGTTTCAAGTAGAGGCGCAGCCTCAATAGATTCATTAGGGGTAGGTTCAGCAGATGGCATGATAATTGGAAAAAGTGTGCAAATCGCGGTCTGATTCAATCTTAATTGGGCCAAGGCTAGAGAAGTTGCCACGAAATGCCAAGTAGCTTAAAGCATTGTTGTGACTAACTTTGAGCCGTTGCCTTGTCAATACGTACCACTACATTGGAACGTTTGAAGTTCATATCGCCCTAACCCAGTTTTGATTCATCACCTTATATGTGCGCTTCTCCAAAACTTGAGAACGTTTGTTATAAAAATTACACTCAATTTCATAATAATTAAAGTATTGTTGCTCAAAAACTACAGATTTTACCGTACCCTTATGCCAACCATTTAAGTCCTCATGCTGGAATTGGACTTGATTGCCAACCTCAAAGAGGATGGATTTGGACTGCGTACTGTCAGCAGTGTCAGCAGATGCAACCACAGGTTCAGATTGTTCTTTTAGTTCGCACAACCCTCCCCCCCTGTTAGATTCGGGTGTTAGGTTTACTTCCTCTTGGGCTGAAAGCATTGCACTATCAGAATTATCAAAACCTAACACCTGTTTTTCAGAACCTAACACTTCTGGGGTGTTAGGTTTCATTAGATAAGTGTTAGGTTTAGTGTTAGGTTTTGGAAACTCCTGTTCTATAAGACTTTCAGGACTAAAACTAACACCACTGTGGGAAACATGAGGGGGGGGGATCTGTGCAGCTTTTTCAGTATCACCTTCAAAATTGACAAAGTAGACTTTGGCGTTTTTAGCAGTGTTAGATTTTGATTTCCGCTTACCAATAATTCCTCTTTGCACCATTCGGTTAAGAATGGTGTATACACTATCACTACCTATAGCTTCCTTTATCTCTGTACCCTCATAACCAATGTTTGGGCGTTGCTCTAACAAGTCAAGAATCTTTTGTTGTAAAGACTGATTAGCCTTTGCAACCTCTAGAGACTCTCCTACTCGCCCTTGGCTAATCCACTGCCCGGTATTAGCTTCATATTTCAGTTGCAGAGCAACAGGCTCAAATCCTCGTGTTTTAGGCATTGAGAAAATCCTGTTTGGATCTGAGTCATCTTTGGTTGCTTTTTCCAATCTCCAGTGAAAGGAAACATTTCCAGGAATAGCTGTTGACCCAGATGAACGACTGACACCACTTAGATCCTTGTTCTTATTGTCGTGGTGAACCCACAATAAAGAACCATAGCGAATGCACAAGCGCTCTACTTCCTTCATCCAATGCCCTACGATTTCGGATTTTTCTTCAATCCCCAGAGGGTAGCAAATGGTGGTACGAATAGAATCAATAATTATCAAATCTGGCTGGAACTCCTCTAACCCAGACTCAAGTAATTCCAAATCCTTAATAGTCCAAGCAGCCATATCGTGGGTTTGACCAATGACTCTCCAATTAGGGGTGTCCTCATCAAACCCGCGATCGCTTAAATAGCTAGCAGTGATGTTTAGAGGTTGGTCAGAGTTGATAATCAATACTTTGCCTTGCTTCACCTTTTCACCGAAAAATTCTCCACCTGTGGCGATTGCATAGGCTAAATCAATTGTTAACAATGATTTGCCTGCCCCCGGTAAGCCAGATACTAATCCACTGGCATAGCGAGGTAGGTAGCCAGGAACCAGAAAATTTAGGTTTTCACTCTCAAGGTTAAAAAGTTCTTTCGGTGTTAATAGTCGTGGCTTTTGGGTATTCTGCTTTTCGGCATACCTGATAGCATGGCACTGCTGTTCAAACTCTCTGTTAGTCAAATGATATCGACTTACGATCCGACTCCGCTCCGTAAATTGCTGTATGGAATCTGTCTCCCTCAAAAATGCCTGTATTTCCAGCTTTAATCGCTTGGATTGCAAGTTTCGCCGCAATGGTGGCAGTAGTTGGCGTTCCCAGAAAGAGGTACTTAAACCCGCCTCTTCCCTTAAATCTTCTAGTTCAATAGCCTCTTCAATTTCGTCAAGCCCTGATTGAAGAATTGCTCTAGCCTGTTCTATTGCTTCCCGCTTTGTAAATTTTCGCTCTGGTTTTAGCTGTTCAACCTGCGATCGCTCAACCTTGTTGCTCTTAGTTTCTTCAAGCAACCGTTCCCATTCCCTGATCCTGCCGGAGATAGAATCCATAATTTGTTCAACCGTAACACCATCATTGATCCAGTCTCCAATATCTAACCCACTCTTATCAGGTAATCTAGACCAGAAAAAATCGCTAGGGGGGGCATAAAGCCATTTGGCGTTGGGGTAGTCAACAGCCACATCAGCCATATACTGAATTCCTGGCTTATCCCGGTCAGGACAAAGTATCAAATTCACTCCTTTTAGGTCAGCACTGTAGTCCCCATACTTACTGTATCCTTTTGAACCACCCAGCGTTGTTGTTGCGGGTATACCTAATTCCCAAAGCAGGTCAGCAATTCCCTCTCCTTCTACCCAAAAAATCTGCTTGCCAGATGCGATCGCCTGTTTAATTTGCGGATAACGGTATATCGGTACTTTAGTTTTAACTTCATCTGTCAAACCATTAATCCAGCTTTTTCCGTCCCAATGGGATTGAAAAAACTTTCTGTCCCCTTTACCATCGTCGATGCGGGTTACTTTTACTAGTGGCAAGCCTTGTCTATCCACATAGACAAATTCTTTCTTGGCTTTGGGTCTTACTTCCTTTTTGGGGGTTACAGGAGCATAGTATGGGGTTTTGTCTGCATCTGTTTTGCTAGTTTTCTCCCAACCCAATGCAGGTTCAGCACTACGTTTGCAGACTGTCAAATCCCCTATCTCATAGCACCAATCAGGTTTCCCGCAGTGGACGCAGGGGTTAGATTTAGTCGCTTCTAATAGTTTAGAATTTTGGTGAACTGCACTAAAATATTTGTTGTGGTCATCTGTTAAAAGCATGATTAGCTCCTTGTTAGAGCCTGCTTTCACGCTTCACCTAAGATAGAATTTATTAGATTCTAGACAACTTCTGCAAGTTATACACTTTCTACACTATAGTGTAGTTATATATAAAATTAGTTCTTTTTAATGTCTTGTCTTGCAGCGTTGTAAGTGAACGGTGTAAAGGCCAGGCATTTTTTGATGTTTATATGTTCTTAAGTATACTACTGCAAAAGCCACCGAGCGAATCCTGATTTTCTCACTAATTTGCGATCGCTGATTGCTCAAGCACCGCCAGAAGAACAAGCAGAAGTCTTGCACTTAATTGCAGATTCATTTGCCAGAAATCAGAAAGCCGAAAGTAATCTAGACACAGTAGAGTTAGCTGTAGGATAACTACTTTCAGCACATCTCCTCCCCAGGTTTCACTTGGGAGGCTTAACAGTCAACGGTGGCGGTGGTGGTAAAGTACCCGTAGGCAATGACTGCAATGCCTGCAAAGCTGGAGCTACTTTTTGCTCTGGAGTACGGCGGTCATAAATCTGATGCTGCATCTTTTGACCGTGGGCCATCAGTTCCGCCAACGCAGCTAGCACCGAGTCCGATGTTCCAGAAAGTTTGAGATATGTCACAATCGAATCTCTTACCATGTGAGGAGTGAAAGCTTTTCCCGTCAGACGATATATTCGTTTCCGAAAATAGTTGTATAAGGAGCCATCTGTTAGCGGTTTTCCATTCAATTGCGTAAATACATAGGGGTGATTTGGATTAAAAACCTCTCGCCATTTTGATAACCACTCCGACAATAAGGGATATAAAGTTGCTGGGAGTTCTACAATTCGTTTCTGTCCATTTTTACAATAAGTATCTCCTGTTTTAAAATCCTCTGCTGTATGTTCAACAAACCATTTCTCGTCGCGATTTATTAAAGTTTTTCCTAACTCTAACTGTTGTATAGTTCTGGATCTATCTGGAAAGGCACTCAAAAGCATACAAATTAAAGCGACTTGATGACTTTGACCGATCGCCCGTAAAGAGCGTTGCTTACCGTATTTATCTTTTGGAGCGCATTCTTCTAGTAAACGCTGTACACAAGCTTTAAATGTTAACCAATCAAGCCATTTTTTGGATTCATCAGCGCAACGTGGTGTGACATTGACTCTTGCCATGATTTCGCACTCTAATTGCCGCAACTCTTCAATTATTGGTATATCCTTATATCCAACACGTTTGTTAGCTACTTGTTCACGAGATTGAGATTTAGATTCCTTGTGATACAAGTATTTAGCAACAGCAACTAATGATTCCACCACTTTTAATTCGGTATTAGGGGAAGCTCCACGAGTTTCCCTGAGCCATTGTAAATGTTCATCAACAAAATCCATAATATAATCGATAGCTTCTTCATCTCGCTGTCCATTTTCAGATAAACAGCTATCAGGAACAAGGATTTTTAAACTTAATTTGTTTAGAGGTATATCCTGATAACGGAATAACCATCCTAATAAACGTTTACAGTTGTTAACATGAGCGATAGCGCTCCGCTTTCTTAAAGGGGCATCTTGACGTTTCCGATTGCCTACAATTGCTGTCTGAAAACTTAGAAGATTATCGAATTCTTGTTTTAATTCATCAGAGGTTTCGTGTTCTTTTAATGCATAAGCATAGTTAGGGCAACTAGATGTAAGCTTTTTATCTGTAACCCGCAGATGATCGCCGACTCGACCTCTTTTTTGACGGATGGGAGGGCAATATTTTCCAGCATCTGTTTTGGCAGCTATTTTCCACCAAGATTGACTACTGCACCAAGAGAGCATCTTTTTTAGATGCATTCGGTAATTTCGGGCACTTGCACTTCCTGCTACACCTAAAGAAACAAAAACTTCACTCTGGTATCCCATTACATTAGGCATCTCCGATATCGGCACCTGTTTCATGAAATCCAATCCAGCGTTTACCTCCTCTTGAGTCAGTTTCTTCCCTTTTGCTAAGGGCAATCCCAATTTAGGCAGCATAAAACGAACTATAGCGGTACGAATTCCTGCTGTCCTGTCTTGCTTGCTGGGGATCTGGGTTAATTTAAGATATTCACAATAAGGTTGATAAACATCATACACAGTTTCTGGGATTGAGTTCATTTGAATCACTCCAACTTCAATTTTTAACTTCAATTAATTACGTCAAATAAATAGCAGTTATTTGATGCAGATGGGATAAATATTTGCTGTTATATAAATGAGCAATTATTAATTTAATCAACTGCATCTATCTCGAACCCACTAAAGCATTTTATCAAACATTTCCCCATCATTTATGACATTTTAGCATCAATCTCATGGCACGAGATTTACCATTTTTGCTATCAATTTATTGCCAATTAAAACATCTGAAATCCTCATAAATTAACGCTAAAGTAGCAGTTCTATTTTGACAAATGTCATAAATATTTGTCACAAGTATTTATGACGCTTCAACCCTCAATCAATTTGATGAAATTGAGGATTTTTGTTCACTAAAAAAACAAACCGGGGACTCATGTCCCCGGCTTCGGGTTGATATTTAATTTTGGCTTTTTTGGTTTTAATTTCTTTTTTAATTGTATCTGTATAACCAGTCGAAATGCAAGACTGACTTCAAAAAAAGCGTAAACTTTTATTAGAGATGCCTATGTTTTTTGGCGATGGCTACGCCCGCCTTTGGCATTCGCGCAGCGTGTCGCAGACAAGCCTCTCGTAGAGAAAGCATCGCACTTCATTGACTGCAATCGTGGGGTATCGAAGGTTTGTTCAATTTATTCCAACGGGGATGCTAAGACTCCTCTACATAGCGTGAAAAGAATTCCCAAATCTTTAATCCCAAGCCGTGAGCCAGTTTCTCTACATTTTCGAGTGTTGGGCTACGTTCGGCACGCTCTATAAGTGATATATATGTCCGATCAAGATTACTGATTTCAGCCAGCTGTTCTTGGGTTAAATCGAGTTCGCGCCGTCGCCGACGCACGGCTTTAGCAAATCGAGTTTTAATGTCTTGGCTGTCGTTTAATTGGATCACGACACGATCATCTGTCAGTGCTGACAAAGCGTCTACGGACAAAACGTCGCTATTTGCAGACAAAACGTCTAAAATGATAATATTCTCAATAAGCGAGTCAGTATATTACCAAATAAGTCTCTGAGGAAAGAACAAAAGGAAAACTGTCTGTGATGTCTGCACAGGATAATCAAGAAGCCAAATTACTGTGAGTAGTTACTCAGGATTTTGTGTTTTACATAGAAGTTGATGCTCTAACTGGAGAAATTATGGAAGAAAAGTATTTATCACCAAAAGAAGAATTAGAATGCAGTAGAACAATAGCTTCTCTAATTAAACGCAATAAGGAACTAGAATATTTCCTCTGGTATTTAAGGTTCAAAGTCTTTAAAACTGATAAAAGGAAGTCTCGTCAATACGGCTCTTTCTCTCAAGTATGTATTAAGTTACATCAAGATAAAAATATTTCTTTAGCTCCAAGTACCTGCTATGAAATTGCATGGGCTTATGAAGAAAAAAGGATCATTACCGAAGTAATACAAATAGATATTTCTCATGTAAAACTTTCGGTACACGCACGACTCCAGTTAAAAAAAGAGACAAATATAGAAATTAAAAGAAAAATAATTCAAACTGCCTTATCTGATTGTATTGGGAAAAAAAGTATCACCCAAAAAGATATAATAAATGCCCAAAATAAAATTGCTCAATACTTAAATCAAAAAGAAAACTTGCTGTCGATATCAAATAATCAAACAACTGAAATTGGAATTGCAAGAACGTATGCAGTTGGTGCAGATAGTGGTGTAAGCCCTTGTACGAATGAGGTTGTTAACAATCAAGGGGTTCCGTTCTATCCCAATAAACCAATTTATACTTGGCAGGGGATGCGGTTTCGCTCAAAAGCCGAAGTTCAAATAGCAAAAGCTCTTGACCGTGTTGGTGTCCTCTTCATGCCCAATTGTTTAGCCCGTCTTACTGATCCAAGAAAAACTGATAGCAGAAGGAATATGGAAGCAGATTTTTTTGTTTTTTATGAAGGCAAGTGGGGTATTCTTGAAGTAGATGGCCCTTCTCACAAACCAGAAAGCCGAGTAAATGAGCAGGAGCGAGACCGCCTTTTCCACCATAATGGAATAGCAATAATTCAACGTTTTACTAATTACAGGTGTGAGCAACATCCAGATGATGTTGTTAGGGAATTTTTGCAAATAATTAAGAAGATAGGTTAATATAGCAATCCGAATTGAAACCTAAGAAAATATGTAGGCAGAAAGTACATATTTATAAGTATTTCAGCGATTTTATTTATTTTCCCTGAACTTTCTTCTGCATTAGGTTTATTGACATTTGGTGTTTTTCTCTTAGCGATGAAAAGCAAACAGCAATTAGTGTTGCCAATACAAGGTATTGCAACCAAAAGCCTTCATATATCTTGATGACAATCGAAGTAATAAACCATTCGCTTTCAAGTGTGATCGCGGAATTCTAGGAATTAACAAAAGGTAAGTCAAGGAGTGGCATGAGCCATCCTTTTTTACTTATGAGAATTTAGTTTACCAGAGCAGCACTTCTGATAACTAAGTTCCCAGGTGTGATCGCACATTTCTTGATTGTACAACCACGAATAGCTACAACCCATATACAGTAAGGTTATTGGACTGCTTTAGCCCTGATTAGTGGTTGTTTTGTTGGGCTGCACAGCCGAAAATGCCTGTAACCCATATACAGTAGGGTTATTGGATTACTTTCTCCCTGATTGATAGCTGGTTAACTTTTGTGCAGATTTTCGCCAATGACTGATACCCCTGAAGGCTTACCCAGCAATAGTTACAGCTTGCATTAGATATGCAGATTTTCCTATAAAAGAATTCAAGAATAACTGCACAGGATGGATATGAGCCAAGAGAGTGTCAAAAGCTTCCTATGGGATGCAACGCCCTGTGCAGGGAAGAAGTGCCAAAGTGCGATCGCAGAACCTTTCTAAGAAGATAACGATTCATGACTAAATATGTACTCAATGGAAGGTCTCAAGCGAAAACGAGTTAAGGTGTCTGTAAAAATTGCAGATGTGCAAATTTTGATTGTGTTGCCAGTGAGGATGGCAATAGTTCAAGGGGTATCTAATGTCATAGTTTTTATTTTTCTATCCTTATAAGGGGAGCCATTTATGGACATTTATCAGCAAATCTGGGATGCCGACCAAACTGGTAGTGGCGTTAAACCAATTATTGATGGTCAAGATGGTGAGCCAGAGCAGGGCTACGTCAAGGTTGTAGCGGCAGCTAGAGGTGAATCAGAATTTAAGGTTTTGTCAGAAGTCAACATTCCAGAGTCAAAAATGCGGACTTACCAACTCGTCCTTGCATTGTTTGATAACTATGCTCTCGACGAAAGAGATCCTGAGATTGAAACACCTCAAGAGCGCGAGGAGGTACACAACCTTTTGTCTGCAATCGTCGATTCGGCACCAATGCAAGTAGCCCGTCGATATGTTGAAGAATCCACAAACACTGTCGTATCAAGCGAACGTTGGTATTCTACGTTACTAGAACTTTGGTTCCGGCGTTTCTCTCAAGGTGGTGATCCTGAGTTGTCAGGGTTTGAACATGTTTTTGTCGGTGAACAAGAAGGTTCTAAAGTACAAGGTTATCACTTTTGGTATAAATACTATCTAGATGATGGTCTCGCCTCAACTATAGACCGTAACCGATTACCTGGTTTCAAAGATGATCGCATCGGCTACCTACGTGGTCAATATGGTAATGGTCAGGAAAACTTCCCAGAGTCGGTCACAATTTCATTTAAATGGGATGCCCCTGATTATCCCAATGGAACCACTCGTCCTTTAACTAAACCAATAGGCGGTTTTTTTGTTGGATGTAGCGTTGAAGGACTCATGGCAATGGGTGCTGTCCGAGCGCACATTGGCGCTCGCGCCCCTAAAGAGGCTGTTATCAATGGTGCTAGATACGATCTCAAACTGTTCCGAAGTGGTAACGACCAAAATATTCGGACATTTTTCCCGATGTATTTGGGGGCAGCGGAGGACAGAATAATTTCTGACTCAGGAGGTACAACAACCCCAGATATTGGACAACCGCCCATTATTACTACTGTAGACAGCCCTGTGAGAATTATCGCGGCGCTGGTCAATCCTCTAGGAGAAGATCCAGGCAAAGAAGCGGTGACTTTGATCAACACTGGGTCGGCTAGCGTTTCCCTTGAAGGCTGGTTTCTGTTGGATGCCATGAACAATCGGTATGTATTATCAGATCAATCGAACGTCATGGCTTCTGGTGCTACAACCTCCATTACCTTGCCTAAAAACTCAATTCAATTATCTAACAAAGGCGGTGAGATTCGTTTGCTAAACCGTGACGGCAAAGTAGTGCATCGAGTAAGTTACACCAAAGCACAAGCTCAAGAGCAAGGACGTACTATTATTTTCTGAAGAAAATTTAAGGGAGCTTGTCTTACTCTTAATAGGGGGATATCTGAGGGAGCGATGCGATTTTGTGAGGTGCTTAAAATTCGGGTGCTAAATCACCTTTTTAGGGGTGCGATCGCAGCTAAATAACTGTTTTTATTGAGAATCTACCTTTGTAACTGAGAATTAAAGTCCGATCTAACAAAATCGCATCGCTCCCGTTAACAGACCTGCCCTGGGCTGATTACAGCATTACTCTACAGTTACGGGTGCGGAAGTTTTTTTGCATTAACACTTTATGTAAACGGCGCATTTTTACCGAAAGGCTGACAAGTGTAACCGCACCAAGGGCTAGAAGGACTCTGCGTTTAGCGCAACGACTGA
This sequence comes from Nostoc sp. C057, assembly GCF_013393925.1. Classification (NCBI taxonomy): domain Bacteria; kingdom Bacillati; phylum Cyanobacteriota; class Cyanophyceae; order Nostocales; family Nostocaceae; genus Nostoc; species Nostoc sp. C057. The sequence continues at coordinate 108,760 of NZ_CP040290.1, forward strand.
GTACAATTGGTTTAGCTCTGGGCGGTGCAGCAGGGGTAAGACTCTCAGAACAATTGGGGGTAACAGCTTCTCGTAACACGCTATTAAAATTAGTACGCTCAATCCCACTTCCGCCAATCGTAACGCCACAGATTCTTGGGGTAGACGACTTTTGTTTTCGTAAATGTAAAACTTACGGTACAGCATTGATTGACCTGGAACGTAGCCGACCAATTGCTCTATTGAAGGATGCAAAAGCCGAAACCCTAGCAGAATGGTTGAAAGCTCACCCTGGGATCAAAATCGTCTCACGAGATCGGTCAAAAACTTATGAAAGTGGTATTCGCCAAGGAGCGCCAGAAGCGATTCACGTTGCAGATCGTTTTCACTTATTACAGAACTTAGCTGAAACTCTTAATCAAGTATTCAGTACACATCATCAAGCTCTCAAAGCCGTCGATGAAGCATACAGTCTTTCATCAGTAACTCAAACCGACGGTACTGTGGTTGTGCGAGTACCACGACCAAGCCGTGAACAACAGGCACTACAATTAGCAGAACAACGCCGTGCTAGACGACTTGCTATTCATCAGCAAGTTTGGGACTTACATCAACAAGGTTGGAGAGCAAAAGCTATAGCCCGTCAAGTTGGTATTGGTGTAACAAGTGTGTTTAACCATCTGCGTACTCCCACCTTTCCAGAACCTCAAAGACGAAAAAGCCTCGGTCGAAGTATTCTAGTTCCATATCATGAATACATCCTTCAACGCTGGAATGAAGGTTGCCACGAAGGCTTACTTTTATTTGAGGAAATTCAAAAGCAAGGTTATAAAGGTAGCTTTTTTACATATTGCATTAGGCTCATTGAGAGAACTAGATACGCAATTAATCATTGCCAAAGAAGTAGATTTAGCTGAAAGAAATCTTTTCACACCCCTATTAAATGAAGTTGAGGAAATGCAAAGTATATTAGTTGCAAGTTTAAACAAACTTAAAGCTTGAATTTACTACTTATTCCTTTCTTTCTTCTGCCTTCTGCCCTCTGCCTTCTGCCTTCCCCCAACCAAGATCACCAAAAGTTGCCAAGAGCCATAATCCTGGCTCAATACAGCGATGATTGCAGGTTTGGGCATTTATAATTGCAGGTCGCTAGTGTGATTCGTTCTGTCGAAACGAATAGAAATATTCGGGGATGACAGGCAAGGGAAATATTCGGGAGAAATTTCGACAGAACCTTGACAACTCAATTTTTCGTGATGGTGTAATTCCATCCCTCCAAGTGCAGGAGTGAAAGCAAGTCCCCCATTTCAGCAAAGTGGTTCTTTGTTGGGATGAAGCGGGGAATCATGGTGGTAACTGCAAGCCTAATGTGGAATCCCGCCTAGCATAGCTGGTCATGGATAGTAAAACGAATCTCTTGATTGAATCATCGTTATGCAAAACAAGCCAAAAGGCTGACAGGCTTGTCCCAAAAGGGAAAAGATTAGTGGTTGGCTGATTAGCGACAGACCAATAAGCACTCACAACAAACTCGGTGAAGAGAGAGAATCCTAAAACCAACGTCAAACGAAAAATTGGGAACGAAGTAACCCCCTAATGTACTCTCCAAAACTGGTCGAAGTTTGGAGTAGGTAGCCAACCGGAAGTCATCAGGGGGAGGGATTGTCTCAGAAGCCAATGCCTTCTTGTAACGAGAAGGATATGCAGACGGAGACACGGTGACTTGGATTGTAGAGGTACAAGTAGCAATGTACACATCTAAAACGAGTTTCAAGACTACGGTGGAATGGAATGCTATCCCCTGGCGAAAGCTAGAAAGGAAAGTATTTAAGTTGCAAAAGCGTATCTACAAAGCCTCTCAGCGTGGTGATGTCAAAGCAATTCGTCAACTTCAAAAAACGTTGTTGCACTCCTGGTCAGCAAAGTGTTTAGCGGTTCGTCGGGTAACACAAGACAACCGAGGTAAGAAGACGGCAGGAGTGGATGGGTTGAAAAACTTGTCCCCAAAAGCACGTCTTATCTTAGTATATTCCCTGAAACTAGGTCAAAAAGCCGCTCCCACTCGAAGGGTGTGGATACCAAAACCCGGCTCAAAGGGAGAAAAAAGACCCCTTTCTATACCCACCATATACGACCGCGCCTTGCAATCGCTAGTAAAACTAGCCCTAGAACCTGAATGGGAAGCTCTCTTCGAGCCAAACTCATTCGGTTTTCGACCAGGAAGAAGCGCCCATGATGCGATTAAGGCAATATTCAACACTATTAAGTTTAAACCTAAATATGTGTTGGATGCCGATATTGCGAAATGTTTTGACAAAATTAATCACAATGTTCTGCTGTCAAAATTAAATACATTCCCCACCATCCGCCGACAAATTCGTGCTTGGTTGAAAGCGGGAGTGATTGATTTCTCTGAATATGCTTTTAGGGAAAAATCTGACAACATAACATCAATGGGTGTTCCACAAGGGGGTACGATTTCGCCATTATTAGCGAATATAGCCCTTCATGGCATGGAAAATCGAATTAAACAAGTTGCTCTTACTTTACCCGGATGTAAATCGGAGAATCGTAAAGCAATAAGCTTAATTAGATTCGCAGATGATTTTGTGATTCTGCATAAAGACCTTGCCGTTATCCAAAGATGTCAGCAGATTATGGCAGAGTGGTTAAACGAATTGGGGCTAGAATTAAAACCAAGTAAAACCCATATTTCTCATACACAAAATATGTATGAAGGTAACGTTGGTTTCGACTTTTTGGGTTTCACTATTCGACAATTTCCGGTAGGAAAATATCACAGTGGTAAAAGCTCAAACGGAAAATTACTTGGTTACAAAACTCTTATCACTCCAAGCAAAACAAAGCTGAAGACACACACGCAGAAGATAGGTAAATTGATTGATGGGCATAAATCAGTACCACAATCTGATTTAATCGCTCATCTGAATCCCGTCATCCGTGGATGGACAAACTACTACTCAGGTGTCGTCAGTAAACGCATATTTAATCAGGCTGATACAACTTTATTTAGCCAGCTAAAAGCATGGGCAGAACATCGTCACCCTAATAAATCTTCCCGATGGAGTTGCCAAAAGTATTGGCAAACCGTAGGGTCTGATAATTGGGTTTTTAAACCCCATAACCAGAAGATTCGCTACCTCTTGCACCGGGAAACTCCTATTGTGAGACACATACAAGTGCAAGGAATCCGTAGCCCATTTGATGGTGACTGGGTGTATTGGAGTTCCAGAATGGGTAAACATCCTGAAGCGCCAACAAGGGTGGCAACACTTTTGAAGATGCAAAAAGGAAAGTGTACTCATTGTGGACTGTTTTTTCACCATGAAGACTTGATGGAAATCGACCATAAAATCCCCCGCTCCCAAGGCGGTAAGGATAGTTATGACAACCTTCAATTACTTCATGGACATTGCCATGATGCTAAAACGGCAGCCGATAAAGTTGCTGTTACAGTTCCAGAAATAGATGAGGATTATCTCAACTGTAATCCCTTTTAACTTGGAATTTATAGGTGTGTTTGTCAAGCACCAAATCATCGAGGAGCCGTGTGAAGTTAACGTTTCATGCACGGTTTTGTAGCCGAGTCAGAGAGGTGACTTTCTGGCTTAGGCATCCATCTAACAATACCGAACCACTTATACAGTAACCGGGGCATTGAATCTATGAAGCCCCATGTAAATTTCTGGCGTGAGCTAAAACTGCTCTCTTGTCAAAACTTGAGAGCAGTTTTGTATTGTCAGTCAGCAAAGCGCGATCACTGCCAACAGCTATAAGTGCCGCAAAGAAAAAAGTTGAAGTTTCACTGACTTTTAAAGAGTTACTTCTTGTTTGATAGCCAAGCTCATAGCGATATGTTTCTCGTAATATGCAGCTTCATTGATGAAGATTGGAAAAATGGAAGATTCTCCTTGATAGTCAATCACCTCACCATCAAAACCGAGAAATAACGGGTCGCCAGGATGCAAAATTTCATAGTCTTTAAATTGAAGTTGAGGGTGAATCATTGCCTGAATTCGCTGTTGTTCATCTCTGGGATAATCTACAGTTTTCACTTGTTTGTATCGGGTTAAAAATTGAGGAATTTCAGGTGTTACTCCCTGATTGCAGAGTTCAATAAAATCGAGAATTGAACTAATCAAAGCTTCAGTTGGCAAAAATAATTCGGCATTGAGAGTCCCTTGAGCTACTGGCCCGACTTCGATAGCAAAGCCTAATTCACAAAGGCTTCTTAGATAAGAATGGTCTTGATTGGGTGGGTATTGTAAAACTTTGACTAAAGGATTAATTGCACTTAGATAAGCAGCCAAACCTAACAAGTAGGGATGATTATTGTGCAAAATTATTGTCAGACCCATGTTAGATGTTGTACTATGCAAATCAATAATTAAATTTATCTTTGATTGCCCAATAGTAAAAGCGAGTTGTTTAGCCAGTAATTGCTCATAATTAATCAGCTTTGGGTTTTGTAAATCTTGAGCTTGAAAGCAGCGATTGAGGTCAGCATCTATATACCGTCGCCCTGCCTCAATAGCTTTGAGATTTGCTAATAAAGTCAATGTTTCAAAGCTATCACGTCTAATTAAATTAGGATATTGTTCATACTTCCTGACTAGGAACACTCCTGTAATCTCATTTCCATGAGTTCCGCCTACAATAGCAACTTTTTTGATTAATGGATGAGACATAAATTTTTCTCCTTTAGGATGTTAAAAACAGCTTAAAGGAAAGCTAAATTCACCGCTACTATATGATTTGGATAATACTATATAAAAAATCATATATCGTCGGGAATTTAATGCTCAATGGCACTTGGACGCGAACATAACTTTGAATTACAACACTTGCGTTATTTTATCGCTGTAGCTGAGAAAGAAAACTGTAGCATTAGTGAGGTAGCCGAAGAATTACACATGGCCCAGTCTAACCTCAGCCAGCAAATCAAAGATTTGGAAAAAAAGTTAGGTAATGTCACTCTGTTTGAGCGCAAGAAACACCCACTACGGCTAACTGTTGCAGGACTTGAGTTTCTTAAAGAAGCCCGTTTAATCCTGGCTCAAGTTGACCGTGCTATTGAGACAGCGACACTCGCTAGTCAGGGTCAGATTGGACGATTAATAGTTGGATTCAATAGCTCAGTCTCCAATAGCGTTCTCCCCGATATTTTGATAGCTTTTCGCACTCGCTTCCCTTTAGTCAAACTTGTTTTACAAGAACGCACTGCTTACAGTTTAATTAAGGGACTAGAAACCCAACAAATTGATATTGGTTTGATGCACTGGTCAGCTTTGAATCGCCAAGACATAGGATTATGTGTTGAGCCAATTAAGGAAGAGTCTTTAGTTTTGGTTCTACCATCAAGCCATCCTCTGGCTGCTCAGACAGAAATTTCCTTACAATCTCTCGCCAATGAATCCTTTATCCTACCACCCTCCCATCTGTCTTATAGTTTGTACCAGCAAATTGTTAGTTTGTGTCAGCAAATCGGTTTCGTTCCCAAGGTGACACAAGAAGCTACTTTAATGCTGACAATCCTGAGATGGTATTGGTCGGTGGCAGTCGTGAAAACTTCTACGGATAAAGCAAGCTTTTAGCTTTTCCTTTCATTTCTTCAGGACATTCGTTAAACAAAGCCTCTTTTATATTGCTGCCCAAGTGTTCTGCCTTGAGCCATTCGCTCAGGCTATGTTTCCACATATTTTCATCATAGTAGTGCATTACGTTCCCATCTTCATACAAGGTGTAGTCATCGTCTTGTATGAACGTACCTAGACATACGCTACATATTTCTTTTGCTTGTATCATGTCCATTAATATGAAAATGTTGGTACAAAGTTAGCATTAGGTAAAAGTTTTACCCAGGTACCCCACACCCCCCATTTTCCGATTTAAACATACTAATGAGGCTCGAATATTCGCTCAAGCAATTCTTCGCAATATTGGGCTGTGTTAGCCTCTGATACATAGTATTCTAGTTAGACACTGATGTTAGTAACAGGGGATGAAGTATGGGAGAAGCTAAACGCAGAGTGCGATTCGTTGTTTAGTGAATCACGGTAATCAGTCCGTACACAACTAAGCCAGTCCGACAGCAGATTACTGTCATTAAAAGGCTGAACTCTCGGTCAGATGCAAGTGCAAGTCTTGCCATTCAGACTCAGAATTGACTCCTTATCTGCCCACACCGAACAAGCTCGGTTCTTGTAGAGTGAAGCTGGGAACAGGGCGCAATCAGACGACCGTTGCGGGTTGACACTGGCGCTAATAGGGAGTTCCCACGATGAAACCGAGCCTATAAAAGCGACTTATTCGGCAGGCAGGGCGCAACGTAAAATCCCTGACCTCACTGGAGTTCATTCCCGCCGAACATTCTGCGGGTAACGGCAAGAGTTTAGGGAATCCAGTAGTTGAATTGGCTACATCTAACGGAACAATCAATCTCTCCGAGGGAACGAATAAAAACTAATTGTGGGTCTTGAGACAGTCGAATCTCAGGTAAACCAGACGAGCGGATGAATCCCCACAGTTAGGGTAGGACAGTCCGTAATTGGACTGAGGTGTTCAGAAAATACAAACTCCAGAAGAGAAAACGATTAGACACAGTAGACATACTAGTGAATCTTGGAAAGCCCTACCGTGGAAGAAATTCCGCCGAAATCTTTTCCGCCTTCAAAAGCGCGTATTTAAAGCGGTTCAAGTTGGAGACAAGCGGAAAGCGCGGTCACTCCAAAAGCTTGTTCTAAAATCAACCTCGGCTCGATTTCTTGCAATTAGACTTGTATCTCAGCTAAATGCTGGTAAAAAGACGGCTGGTATTGATGGTAAGAAATCCCTCTCATTTGAAGAACGCTTCAACCTTGAAGAATCACTGAGAATGAATAGTGGAAATTGGAAGCATCAAGGACTACGGGAAATCCCCATTCCCAAGAAGGACGGGACTACCAGAATGCTTAAGATACCAACCATCGCGGATAGGTGTTGGCAATGCCTAGCAAAATACGCACTCGAACCAGCACACGAAGCCACCTTCCACGCCAGGAGTTACGGGTTCAGAACTGGGCGCTCTGCCCATGATGCACAAAAGTACATCTTCCTAAACCTCAGTTCCAAAGTCAACGGAATAAATAAGCGAGTAATTGAACTCGATATTGAGGTGCGACCTGAACTGGTCGGTTAGTAGAGCCTAGCCCCTGCTAGGAAAGGCTTAGAGCCGAATCCGACTCTACTTTGGTCTGAGGTCTTCCCTGGGGAAGAATCGCCGTAAGATGCGATTTCCGAGCCTCTAGGCGATTCACACCGCCTACCCTTACGTAAAAGACTGGAAACAGTCCCGTCAGAAAGAAGGAGAAATCCAACTGGAATATGCAGACGACGAATGTAGCCCTAACTACTAGCCTAAAGCGGGTAGGGAGCTAGAGGGATGCTTTCTATGGTGAAGTAAATTGAAGTGATGTCTAAACTGCGTTATCGAGTGACCACCCTAAAGGCTGACAGGGTGTAACGGGAAGTTTATACGGTTTCGATTCGTATATTCGTGTGAATTTGGTACCCGTCGCAGAATAATCACCACCTAAAGAGGGCGCTACAACCAACCGATACAACAGGATAACCCCTACAGAGTCTTGAGAATGTCGATATTCAAGTAACTAGAACAACTAATGTCCCGAAAGGGGTAGCAAAGGGAGAGATGGTCAAACCTCTGGAGGGAGTAGGAAGGAGTAAGAAGCGAATGCCTAACTGTAATAGTTAGGATAGGGACTAATAATTTGCCCTGAGCGAAAGCAATAGCAGATGTACTCTTGGTCTTATGCGAAAGAGATACCTAACAACAGAAACCTAATTGTTATTACAAGTTAGATATTATGCGACAACGCCTAATAAATGGAGATAGCAAGCGGCTAGAAAACTGGAGCCTGATTAACTGGCGTAAAGCAATCAAAGTTGTGAAGAATTTGCGTTACAGAATCTTTCGCGCCCGAAATCTTGGTAACTTTCGGAGGCTCCGCCGCCTTCAAAAGTTAATGTTACGAAGTCAGTCAAACCTACTACTTAGCATCAGACAAATTACGCAGGTTAACACCGGAAAGCGAACGGCTGGGATAGATAAGGAGGTAATAAACACTCCCCAGCAGCGTGTAAAACTCTTCCTAGAAATGGCAAACGGGACTCACAAGGTCAAACCAACCAAGCGAATCTACATACCCAAATCAAATGGAAAGAAACGTCCTCTCGGAATCCCCACCGTGAGAGATAGAGTCATGCAAACAGTAGTCAAAAACTTACTAGAACCAGAATGGGAGGCAGTCTTTGAAGAAAATTCCTACGGCTTCCGACCTGGAAGGAGTTGCGCCGATGCTATCGAACAAGCATTCACGAGAATTGCACCAACAGGCAAAAGCGAAAAGGGAGACTCATGGGTTCTAGACGCAGATATTTCAGGATTTTTTGACAACATTTCTCACAGCAACATTGAGAACTCTATAGGTAAAGTACCAGGACGAGAACTCATTAAAATGTGGCTAAAATGCGGTTTCATGGATAAAGGAACGTTTAACGAAACAATCCAAGGAACTCCCCAAGGTGGTGCAATTAGCCCCCTACTTGCCAATATCGGACTTCACGGTTTGGAAACAGTAGTTAAGGCAATACCATATCGGCACCCGCCTACCAAAAATCATCCATTAGGAGAAAAATCCCGAAGTGGAATGGGGATAATTCGCTATGCTGATGACTTTATCATTACGGCAAACTCTAAGGAATACATCTTAGAAGCGAAAAAGGTAATTGAGAAATGGTTATTAGACCGCAACCTGGAATTAAGCGAGGAGAAGACACGTATAGTTCACACAGAGGATGGATTTGACTTCCTCAGCTTCAAACTACGCACATTCAAGGGGAAGGCACTATTCATGCCTTCTAAATCAAAAGTTCTTAACTTCTGCCAGAAGATCGGCGAAATAGTCAAATCCCTAAACGGTGCAAAACAGGAAGCAGTCATATCCACACTCAATCCTATTCTCCGAGGCTTTGCTAACTACTACAGAGGTGGAGTCAGCAAAGAAACCTTTAGCTACATCGATTATCGTGTGTGGCAATATCTCTGGCGTTGGGCTAAACGACGACACCCATACAAAGCAAAAAACTGGATTAAAGCTAAGTACTTTCACCAAGTCGGGACACGAAGTTGGGTCTTTGCTGTTAACAGCAAAGACCGTCGAAACAATTCTAAACTCATGCAACTATTTAACGTTGCTTCAACCAAGATTGTACGTCACATCAAGGTGAAAGGGAAGCGCCTCTCCAGATAATCCTGAACTCCGAGAATACTGGGGAAAACCGTAACAAGAAGATGGGCAAAAACAAATGGGCAAAAGGAAGTAAATATTTCATAGTTGCCGAAAACCAGGAATGGAAATGCCCAAGCTGCGGTGAAACTTTACTCAACGGCGAGGAACTGGAAGTCCATCACATAGTTCCGGTGGAGGATGAGGGAACAGATGACACCTGGAACCTTATCCACTTGCATAAGCCATGCCACAAACTGGAACATTCAAAATCCAAGAAATCGGACTAGAAATAAGGCTTGAGCGTAGTGATGGGAAACTGTCACGCTACGTTCTTAGGGGGGTTTCGGAGGTGGTGACACCTCCTTCCTACCCGACAAGTGCTTCGACAGGATTAATCACTCGGCAATAATGGGCGAACTCATCGCCCCAAAAGGTTTAAAAATCGGTATCTTCCGATGCCTCAAGGCTGGAGTCAACCCAGAATTCCCCGAACAGGGAACACCTCAAGGGGGAGTGGTCAGCCCACTATTAGCAAACATCGCGCTCAACGGGATTGAGAGTATACACAGGTACCATGAGAATCAAGGACAGAGAATCACTGCTAAAACCTCAGCTAGTGATATCACCGAGCCATCAGTCCGATACGCGGATGACATGGTTATTATACTTCGACCCGAAGATGATGTAACAGAGATACTTGAAAGAATCAGCGAGTTTCTCCGCAAACGCGGAATGAATGTAAGCCAAAAGAAAACCAAAGTTACCGCCGCGACAGATGGGTTTGATTTCCTCGGCTGGCACTTTAAAATCCAGAAAAACGGTAAGTTCAGATGTAGTCCCTCTGTGGATAACTTCAAAGCATTCCGTAAGAAAGTAAAACACATCGTTAACAACTCGAATTATGGTGCTACCACAAAGGCTGAAAAACTAGCCCCGGTAGTTAGAGGGTGGAGAAATTACCATAAGTTCTGCAAGATGGACGGGTCTAGAAACTCGTTATACTACATCCAAAAAAGAGCTTACACGGTACTCAACAAGGAAACCAAGCAAAACCGCGATTCTAGCAAGGAATTACTAGACAAAGCATTTCCAACAGTTTCCTACTCCGAAAACAAACACATTTCTGTCAAGGGAACTAAATCACCCTATGACGGAGATACAGCCTACTGGAGCGAACGAAATAGTAAGCTCTACGACGGCGAAACCTCTAAAGCTCTTAAAAAGCAAAACCATAGATGTGCTTCCTGCGGTTTAAAATTCATCGATGAAGAACGGATTCATCTGCATCACATCGATGGAAATCACGCCAACTGGAAGAAAAACAATCTGGAAGCAATTCATGAGAGCTGCCACGATTATAAACACATGAGCAAAAGCACAAGTTAAGAACATCGGGAGCCGTGTACACGGAAACGGGTACGCACGGATCTAACTGAGAGGTGCGGGGAATAATATCCCCCATCGACTCAACCAAACAGCTTTTGGGCGATGTATACGGTTCACGAGTTAATTTAGAAAAATGCCCCATACCTTCAGAAATTAGTCTTGGATATGTGAGTGATGAAGCATTGGCAACCACAAAATGTCAACTGCATAGGATGCCTGAAGATTTTAAATCCACCTTTTTCATCGCCTTAACAAAAGCTCAAACTATAGTTGAGCCAGGAATTGTTTTCTCTGAAGCTCTAAAGTTTTCCGGTGGAGTTGGTGTCGAAGTTACATTCCGCTCCGACATTGAAACTTTTATCAAATCCCGTTGTAATACTCCAGTTCTGGGCTTACGCCTGATACAAAAGCTCAAAAATATAGACTACAATACTCATCGAGTAATAGCTATCCTTGCTGGCTCTGATACTCCCATGCTTCCGATTAATGTCTATTCTGTTCAGCAAATTGAAACTCTGCTTCAGTACTTCAATGAAGACAGATAAACACAACTGTAGTGGCAAGAAATAGAAAAACCGCCTTCTTCAGATGAAGAATCGTTGACAGATGCTCAAAAGACACAGGGGCGGCGCGAACAATATAATTTCTACCTCTGCCATGAGGTATTGGCTCTTGTAGAGCCAGTTTCAATTGTCTATTCCACGAATGACTAAATAGGTGTAATCTCCGTTAGCATCAATCAAAAATTAAGAAACGCTTGTGATCTCAAAACCATAGATGGCTGACCACAAGCGTTTTTGGTCTGATGTTGGACGGACTGGCAGGATTGACTACCGTACCAAATCAGAAATTAACGTTTAAAATATTACTATCACTCTGGGATACACTTACAAGTCCTGCCAAATTTCAATTGGGACTAAATAGAAATGAAGAAGCACCATAAAAAGCTGATTCAAAAGGGAATTGTAATCATAGGAGCGACTGTTGCATTTAGTGGACTATCCTCTACTGTCTATGCTCAGTCACCAACAATGCTTATGGCTCAAAATAGCGGTTCTGGCTTCTTAGACCAAGAAATAGACAAGGAAAGCGACTTGTTGTTCCAAGGAGCAGAGAAGTTTAACCAACATGACTACAGAGGGGCTATTGCAGATTTTAATGATGCCATTCGACTACAGCCGAGTAATGCCCAACCCTACTATAACCGTGGTCTTGCCCGCTCTAAGTTGGAAGATCATACTGGAGCAATTTCTGATTATAATCAAGCCCTGCGATTAAATCCCAAATTTACCGATGCATATACTGACCGAGGTTGGGAATATTACGAACTGGGCAATTACAAAAAAGCTATCTCTGACCACAACAAGGCTATTGAACTCCAGCCTAAGTATGGTCGTCCTTACTACAACCGGGGTATTGTTTACGCGGCACAAGGTAACTACAAGCAAAGTATTGCTGATTACGATAAGGCTATAGAACTACAAAGCTATCCCCTCAGTTGGCCATACTACACTCGTGGTCTTGCCCGCTATCAGTTAGGAGACTTGAAGGGAGCGATTGAAGATTACAACCAAGCTTTACGAGAAGACCCAAACTATGATCAAGCCTATCTTAGTCGAGGTCAGACTCTTGCACAGTTAGGAAAACTCCAGGCAGCGCTCATAGATTTTAACCAAGTAATTCGGCTTAAATCTAACTTACCCGAAGCCTACTATAGTCGTGGTCTGATTCGCGTTGTCTTAGAAGATAACAAAGAAGGAGCAATGGCAGATTTACAGCAAGCTGCTGACCTGTTTCTTATGCAAGGAAGGAAACAGAAGCATCAAATGGTAATAGACACAATCAGAAAGCTAAATAAATTCTTTCGCAGCAGCCATACACTTTAGGCTTTTTAAAGCATTTTTTCCTACTACTACCAAGCGGCGATCGCCCATGCAGTTGTGAAACTTAGGTGATGAAATATGCTGCTTTCTTTTTGAATTGGCGAAAATATGAATTGTCGCAAAAACGTATTGTTAAAAAGTTACATTATTGCCAATATAACTATTTACAGCAAGATACGAGGACTGTATTAACCAGTAGACCATCCTCAGAAAGCTAAACAACATGACGGTTAGGCGGAAAGTCAAACTGTCTTCTGTTCAGGTTTAGCTTGTCCAAGCTGACGGTTGCTACTGGGGAGATTTTAAATTTTTGAATTGGTGAAATGTTGTATTGTCGCCAAGTTAACATTCTAGAAATTAAGAAATACAAATTTTCGCCATTTTAAGAGTAAACTAGCAGCATTTACTGGAGTACATCTCGTGATAATCACCCTTGCTAGTTTCAAGGGGGGCGTAGCTAAGACGACTTGCGCCATCCATATTGCTTGCTTTCTATCTCAGCTAGGCAGCACCTTGTTGGTTGATGGCGACCCAAACCACAGTGCTACAGGATGGGCAAAGCGAGGAGCATTACCCTTTAAAGTTGTGGATTTACTACAAGCTCCTATGCACAGCCGTAATTTTGACCATGTAGTTATTGACACAGCCGCTAGACCAAGCCACGAAGATTTGGAAGCACTTGCTGATGGGTGTAATTTATTAATCTTGCCTACTACCCCTGATGCCTTAGCGATGGATGCACTGTTGCAGACTGTAGGCGCACTTAAATCATTGGGCAGCGATCGCTATCGTGTGTTGCTCACAATTATTCCTCCAGCCCCTCGCTTAACAGGACAGCAGGCACGAGAAGCATTGTCGGCAGAGGGAATACCACTATTTCAACATGGGATTAGACGATTTGCTGTTTATGAAAAAGCGGCACTGGAGGGGTTGCCAGTTTACCAAGTAAAAGACCGCAGCAGCAAAATAGCATGGCGGGAGTATCAAGAGGTGGGTAAGGAGATATTGTCATGAGCAACCCTAAACCTAGCCCTTTTAAAAAGTTATTTGAAACCAAAGAGGAAGCACAAATTGAGCCAGAACTTCCGACTGAGGCAACTATAGAGAGTAACGTGACACAGACTCCAACACCACAAAAGACAGCGCCAATTCAAGAAGAACCCCGTAAACGTGGCAGACCTGCAACAGGTAAGCGGTCTGATGATGCTTGGATTGGGCGCACCTACTATGTGAAACGCTCAACAGATTTAGATGTAGAGGAAGAATTACTCAAACTCAAAAGGCGTGGCGTAGAGATTGATAAAAGCGAATTGGTAGATTTTCTCATGTCCGTCTGGGTGAAATGGCAGCAAGGTGAAAATATAGATTTACTAATTGGTGAATTTACGCCAAGGCGAAATTCTAAACTAGACTGACCCCTGGCTGAATGCTTGGAACGTAGTGTAGCAGCAAGGTGAAAATATAGATTTACTAATTGGTGAATTTACGCCAAGGTGAAATTCTAAATTAAGCTGACTCCTGACTGAATGCCTGGAACGTAGTGTAGTAAAACTAAAAGAAACTATTGCGATAATGAAAAAGACTGATGCAGCTATGCCTGGATCTTCGCTCCAGTAGAGGACATACCTAATATGACTATCAAAGAACTGCTTCTCCAAGAAATTGAGTCCTCCCCAGATACCATTTTGGCTGAAACGCTAGACTTTTTACGCTTTCTGAAAACAAAGGAAACTCAAACACAGACCCCGCCAGAAGTAGCAGAATCCACTACTCACACTGAAGTTAATTCCACAGGTCGCTCACTCTTAGAACACTTGAAAACGATTGGTCAATGGTCAGGCGATGATTTACAAGAGTGTCTTGAGCTAGTTTATGCCACTCGTGGCAAAGCCAAATTTGATTACGAAAACCCCTTTGAATAATGTACTTGTTAGATACAAATCACTGTAGTCAAGCAATTCTTGGTAATACCAATGTGCTTCGTCGCCTTGAGTATATTGAAAATTCTGTAATTACAACCTGCGCCATCGTTCAAGGCGAACTGATAGACATGGCAGAACGTTCTCAACGCAAGGAAAGTAACTTAGTCCTCATTAACCGTTTTCTAATAGGTATATACATCCATAATGTTGATGGATTTACTGCTACTATCTACGGACAACTGAAAGCCGCTTTATTCAATGAATTTGCACCAAAAGAGAAAAGCAAGCGGAGAAAAACTAAAATCACTGATCTAGGTTTTGATGAAAATGATCTTTGGATTGCTGCTGTAGCTCTACAACACGGTCTTACCGTTGTGTCAGCCGACAGTGACTTTCAGAGAATTCAACAAGTGAGAACATTGACCATTGAATCTTGGCTGTAAACCCAGTTCTTACCCAAATTAGTATATTACAATTCCCAAGCTCCAAAATCGATTCTCGTAGCTATTGTTGACGTGGAGGCACAAATCTCCATTCACCTATGATGTCTTCAGACTCTTTATAAGTTTGGATCAACTCTTTTTCAGAAGATAGCCCTTCTAAAAAATTCATCAATCCAACGTTAAGATGTCTACTAGCACGGCGAAAATTATTTGCTTTTTCACCAAGATTAATCGAATTCACTACACCAAATGAAAGCGCACTGATAAAAGCAAATATACGTGTGTAAAAATCTCCTAAGTCACTTGTAAAGGTCGCAACAATAAGCGAGGAAGTAACTGCCAAAATTCCTAAGGATATATGAGCTAATTGCAAGCAATTAGCCCCAAGATTCCAAGTCCGTTGAAATCTTTGGATTCTCAAAACTAAATTGTTGTTATTATTCATAAATCCTTATTTATTCCGCATTTTACGCTATCACTCACAAGTATCTATCAAAGATGAAAAGGCTACGATTAGCAAGTACTTGTAAACAGAATTACAGCAATCCAGTAGAAGATGCCCGTACCACAAAATGGCACTTGCTGATTTTTCTCTGGTAAATCCCTTAGATAGTTTGTCAGTGTGGCTCTGCCGACAGCGCCGACAGCAATGCTATCAATTTTGATATCAAAGCAGGAAATTACAGACATACCATTACTAATTGACACCATTAAACTTCCGCAAGAAGTATTTTGCTCTCTACGCAATGTTTTGATTGATGCTGACCCTTACCCAGGTATGATAGACGTTATTGGAAAGGCGCATTATCAATAACGTAATAGTGAGCATTTATGCCTAACGAGGCGGGGCAGAGGGGCAGGGGAGCAGGGGAGCAGGGGGGAAAGAGATAGCAAATGGAAAAAAATGCAATTACAAATCATCGAGACTTGAAAGTCTATCAGATGGCTTTTGATGCAGCTATGAAGATATTTGAGGTATCTAAAAAGTTTCCAGTCGAGGAACGTTATTCACTCACAGACCAAATTCGTCGTTGCTCTCGTTCTGTATGTGCGAATTTAGCAGAAGCATGGAGGAAACGTAGATACGTAGCAGCATTTGTGGCTAAATTAAATGATTGTGTTCGCGGAGCGTGTCGTAGACAAGCGGAAGCTGCTGAAACCCAGACGTGGATTGAATTTGCCGTCAAGTGTAACTATTTGGATATTGATACAGGTAGAGAGATTTACGGTACTTATAATAAGGTTCTAGGTAGTTTAGTAAGCATGATTAATAATCCTACCCCTTGGCTGATAAAGAAAACAGTCGGACATCCGGGCAGAAAAACAGACTCTTAGTGTCTTTCATCTCCCCTGCCCCCCTGCTTATTCTTATTGAACGCGAGTCAGCACTTATGTCAAATCCAAATTCAGGAGAAATTGTCTTTGCTTCATTAGAGGCGTGTTTAGATGCCCCGATCGCCAGATATTTTGACGCACAACTTCAGGGCGACCCAGATGTGTTGGCGCAACTGTTGGCAGATAAGCGCAACCCCAATACTCGACGGGCTTATGAAAAGGATTTGAGGGATTTCTTTCTGAAGATGACGAGCTTACCGCCAAGTGGTGATAGTGTGCTGGAGTTTTTGCACTTGCAGCGAGAGCAAGCAGTGATGGTGGTGTTGAAGTACAAAGCGATGTTGATTAAATCTGGGTTGCGGGAGGCGACAATCAATCGGCGGCTGGCGGCGATTAAGTCGTTGGCGAAGATGGGGCGCAAGTTGGGAGTGTGCAACTATTCCCTGGAAGATGTGTCGGGGGAGAAGGTCAAGGCTTATCGAGATACGCGGGGTGTTGATAGCAAAGCGATCTCTGTTGTGATTCAGCAGTTTGATAGGGAGACTTTGATTGGTAAACGCAACTATGCGATTTTTTTGGTGCTGTGGGGTTTAGCTTTGCGTCGCCAAGAGATATGCCTTCTTTTTGTGGGTGACTTTGATTTTTATGGGCGCAAGTTGAGAGTTTTGGGGAAGGGTAAGGGAACGAATGAAGAATATTTGGATATGTCCAAGGATGTGGCGGCTGCTCTTGCTGATTGGTTGATAGCGCGGGGGGATTTGAATGGCAATTTACCGATATTTACAGCGTTAGATTTTCATAATTTGGGGCATAGATTGACTACGGATGCCATCTATAAAATAGTGGCTACTGCTTTTAAGAGGGCGGGAGTCAAGAAACCCATGTCACCGCACAGGGTCAGGCATTCGGCAATTACGGCGGCGCTCGATGCAACTGATGGGAATATTAGGAAGGTGCAGAAATTGAGCCGTCATGCAGACCCGCGAACGCTGATGATTTATGATGATAACCGGAATAAAGACCTGTGGGAAATGTCGGAATTGTTGACGGGAATGTTGAAGAAGGATGAATGATAAAAATTAATAACTTGACTCCAATTGATCAATCATTGCTATGAGTGAGTGATATCAGCAGCTAGTTACTGACATACAAGTGAATTGTGTAATTCTCTCATTTTTTCAATGTCAGCTTTCATACCAAGGCGATTGAAATAATCTAAAGCTTTTGTTGCCCATTCAAGTGCTTGCTCTAAATTACCACGTGATTTCTCTAATTTTGCCAAAGATTCGTAGTAGTGAGCAATACGCCGTTTTTCATTATTTCCTTCTGCTGTAATCAAACCTTTTTTCAAAAGGATTTCAGCTTCATCTAAGTCTCCTTGAACTATAGCAAGATTAGCAAGCCAGTTTTGAGCATAGTTATTAAACCGTTGCCAAGAAATTTTATTAGTATCTTCCAATATTTTTTTAAAAATTTTTTTTGCTTGCTCATAATCTCCATCAAAAAAATATAATTCACCTCGATAGAAAGCAAAAAAAATCAAATAGCGAATAAGTTGCTTCTCCACAATAACAGCTTGTTTTATAAGATTTTCTGCTAAATCAATTAATCTATGTGCTTCTTTATAATCTTTCTCTTTATGCGTGCGAAGCACAGCAATATTCAGGGCTAAACAAGCCTGAGTTTTTAAGTCAGAATAATCACGTAAATTCCAGGCCTGTTTAAGAATTAGGTCTACTGAGTCTAAATTCTGATGCCTACTTGTCATACTCAGTGTCCACCCTTTATCCGACATTGCTTCTATAAAAGTTTGCCAATCTTGACGATGCTCTGATTCTTGGATGAGCCATTCTAGCCAAAATATACGTTCTTCCCAATAACCATAGATATCAATATAATCCTTTAAATGTTGCCATAAATTTTTAACATCAAAATAACGTTCTTGACGTGCCAACCAGTGAAGTACCGCTATCAAATTTCCTCTTTCCGCGTCTAAATAGTCATATTTAATACGCCACTCTTCCCAATCTTCTCCTCCGTATTTATGAGCCAAATCCATATACCACTTGACCCACCGTTGTCTTGCATTTTTGTCGAACTCTGAGTGAGCGGCACTTTCTGCTAGGACATACTCACGGGTAAGAGACAACATACTATATCTGTATTCTTGCTTACGAACTAAAGACATCTGCTGAAGTTGAGCTAAACCTCTCTCAACAGTAATAGGGTCTGCTTTGAGTCCAGCTACCTCAGCTACAGCATCCCAAATCGGTGGATCGTGAAAAATTGCTAAAGCCATCAGTAACTTATGTATAGGTTTCCCTCTGAGTGGTTGTATCGAACCTTCAAAGCAAAAACGTGCTATATCTTCAGGCAATGGAGTAGATTCATCTAGTAATGTTTCTAGGGAATAGCTATTAGCAATTTGACCAATTACATAAATCAGAGCAATTGGAACTCCACCAAAACGCTTGTAAAGCCCTATAGACTGATCGTTGGTTAATCTCAGCCCTTTGTCTGTAGCCTGTTGCTGAATTAGCTCCAAAGTGTCTTCTTTTGGCAAGGAATCCAGACGTATAAAAGTGTAGATAACAACTTGTTCGCGGGTAGTAATCACTGCTTTAGTACTTGGGGGCAAATCAGATAGAAAAGCTAAAACCTCGTTTCTATCAGAAATTG
This sequence comes from Nostoc sp. C057, assembly GCF_013393925.1. Taxonomy (NCBI): domain Bacteria; kingdom Bacillati; phylum Cyanobacteriota; class Cyanophyceae; order Nostocales; family Nostocaceae; genus Nostoc; species Nostoc sp. C057. The sequence goes on from NZ_CP040290.1 coordinate 127,695, forward strand.
TCTCCAAATTATCAACAATTAATAAGGTATTCTGTCTGCTAAGACTTTGATAGACACGGTTTAATTGTTCTTCCGATGCAACTTGGTGAATACTTGGCTCGTCTAGAGTAGATGCAATCACCGTCCAAATATCTGATAGAGTGCTTGTTCTTTGAAGCCGTGGCACAATGCCAACTGGCCATAGGTAGTTTTCCTTGGCTGAAGTGAAGATAATTGCATCAAATATTGGCGCATCTTTCCTAGCGCCATGCTTGGCTTCCCAACAACGGTAAGCGGCTTCCACTATCAATGCTGTTTTGCCTACGCCGCCAATGCCGTCCACAGTAATGAGCGGCGCACGGTAATTGAGAGAGATAAATTTTAGTAGTTCTTTAAGTTCAGTCTTCCGTCCAATAAATTCATGAGTCTGAATTGGCAAGTTGCAGTAGGGAAGTTGGCGTAAGCTATAACGTTCAGGTTTGACACTAGATGGGTAATTGGTAGAAATATAAGAGGTTATGATTCCCTTTTCCTGAAATTCTTCTTGGGCTAGTAAAATTTCAGTATTTTTTTCCTCAAACTGCTCCTGTAAAGGTGAGGCAGAGGAATGATTAGCACTTAAAACAGCAACCTCTTGCCATTCTAAATTCAATTGCCTACAAAGCTCCAAAAATGTTAAGCGGTTAATAGGCTTACCTTTGAAAAATTTGTAGACAGTATCTTTCCCAACTTTTAAATCTGTAGCCAAATCCTGCTGGGATGTATATTCACTCCGTCTATATGCAGTTTTCACTTGCTCAATACAATTCGGATGAACCCTAAGAGAGCGTTCCCACATATCTAATTAAACCTACGTATCACAAGATGTATTTACTTATATCTTGCACCTGAAAGTATAGATATTAAATCCGTAACCACCCGTAAGCGGAATCATCAGTTAAATATAAAGTAAAAAAATACTTTTTTATTGCATAAATTACTTATTTACCGAGAAATTAAGTATTTTTAGCCACTTTCATTTCAGTAGAGAGATTCTGACCCACTGTGTAATTGTTTATACCATTAATTTACATATCCTTAAGTAAAAAATATAAGCATCCTAATTCAGTAATAAGTCAGATAAAAGTCGTGAAATTCTCAGTATCTAGCCCTACGTGATATCGAAGTATCTCAGTAATCGCCTTGCTTAAATATATTCACGGGCAGAAAAAGGCATCACCGTGCCAACCTTTGCAAACGCCCTTTAAGGGCGAGATTATTATCATGTACACACAATTTGAATAAAAGGGGACTTTAAAGATGAAGAATAAACTTAAAACTTGCAGCAATCAAATAGCAGAAGTGAAAAAAGCCAAAATTCTGGTTGAAGCTTATTCTACTGTTCAACCCAAGTTTACAAAGGCGAATTGGAGTGGTGGAGAAGGTGATGATAACGCCTAACTTGATTGACAATTGATAAATCAATGTAAATTTCATTAATTTCTTTTGGTGTCTGTATGAAATCTAACAAGTCGAAACACAAGAAAATCGTAATTGAAGTTGCTTCTTATCCAGTTAATCGTCCAAAATTCACAAAGCAAACATGGGAAAGTGGTGAAAACGGAGGAGAGGGTGCAGAATCAGGCTAGTGCTTTTAGCATCTAGTAAATTCACTGATTGATTGATTCAGCCAAGTCAAGAGCCTATGCTGTTCGCTTAGGCTGAATTATATTATTGTTTTTGATTACTATAAATTTATTTTGAGATTCTTGCGTTGTGGAAAAGGTTATTTCAAAAATTCTAGCACCGATTACCCCAGAGGAGTTTAGAGATGTTTATTATACCAAACAGTCTCTTTTAATTAAGAATGAAGGAAAAAGATTTGACTGGCTATTCGGTTGGTCTTCCTTAAACCAAATACTAAATCAGTCTTTCTTTCCTCATCCTACAATGAAGGTTGTTTTAGAAGGCAAGCCAATTAATGATATATCAGAAAAGTCAAAGGTTATTGAATGGTGCCGAAAGGGAGCTACTGTTATCATCGACCAACTTCAGCACTACGACCCACAAGTAAGAAGATTCGTTGCTTCTTTATCTAGAGAAATTGGAGAACCTATCAATGCTAATCTTTATTTTTCTCAACCTGGTCGCCAAGCATTCAACATACACTATGATCACCATGATGTAATTATCCTCCAAATTCAAGGTCTTAAAAGATGGAAAGTATATGAAGATTCAGAAGATACTCAGTTTCCATTGTTTGTACAAAAAAACCATAGTTCTAACACACCTGACATTCCTATACTCGACTGTATTTTATCTCCAGGAGATGTTTTGTACATTCCAAGAGGACATTGGCACGCTGCAACTGCGAAAGATGAACAGTCACTTCACTTAACTATTGGAATTGATGCGAGAACGGGAGTTGATTTTGCAACATGGTTAGCCAATGAATTACGAGATAATATTTCTTTCCGAAAATGTTTCCCTCTAATATTTAATGACGAAATTAATGATAATAAAAACTATCATATTCTTCAGCTTCAGCATTTTGAAAATTTAAGAAATATATTAATACATAAACTTAAAAATGATAAATTATTTGATGATTATACAAGACATTGCTTGATCACATCTAAATCAATTGAGCCATTTTATTTCCCATGGTCTACTAACACAAGTGAACTAATTTTTTCTAAAGCATCTTTATTAAAACGAGATGGGAACCAACGTTTTCTATTGGAGTCAAATGAGGATAAAGATACAATAACTTTGACAATTCAGGAAAAATATCATCGCTTTATTTATGAAGCAGAACCTCTTCTTAAATTTATATTCAGCAAGACTGAATTTAGTTTTAAAGAAGCTCTAGAAGTGTCGGAGATTTCTGAAAGTGATGTTTCGGACATATTGGAACATTTGTTGAGTGAATCATTGATACAACTCGTTTAAATATAGCAAAATAAATTTTTAATAATAAGATAATTTCGTGTATTTAATAGCAGGTGAATATGACTGTATCAGACAAGTTTTTTTGCTCACATCAATCTTCGTTTTTAGGAGAGGAGCTTATTGGTACAGCAGTTTCAACAGAGGTATATATTCTTATCGAATATAGAAAGCCATGGGCGATGGAAGCATTTGAATCAAAAGACATTCCCCAAAGATTACGTTTAATTGTTGATAATTCTCGTAAATCTGTTCATTTTCTTCTTATCTCAAATAAAAATACTAAGTACAGTGAATATATTAAAGTTATATTTTATATCCGCTCAAAAGAGGATAATTTATGTAATGGATTTATTGAATACACAGCAGATTGTTCAGATTATGAGCATGTATGTGAGATTATCGACAATTATTTAACTAGTCAGCAACTTCCATCACAAAGTAATTTTCAAAAAAATCGTAATATACTAATTTGTACTCACGGGCTATTTGACCAATGCTGTGGTAAATATGGTCAGCCATTTTATATAAAATCTAATGAAATATTAGATCAACTTAGTTCTTATGAGAACATTACAATATGGGAATCTAGCCACTTTAAAGGGCATCGTTTCGCACCAACGATGATTGATTTTCCTGATGGGAGATATTACGGAAGATTAAGTGAGGAAGTTTTCATTGCAATCATGAACCGAACTGGGGACTTAAAGAAAGTTGCTTCATCTTATAGAGGATGGGCAATACTGCCTAAAGTAGCACAAATAGTAGAGAAACAATTATTCCTAGATATTGGCTGGCAGTGGTTTAACGCCTCTATTCTAAGCCACGTTGATTCTTTAGAAAAGAATGCACTATACAATGTGAAAATAAAGTATTTCTTAGGAAATGATGAAAAAACTTGTTTTGCTCAAGTATCTAAAAACATTTCTCAATCTCTGAGTCTGAAAATTCGCTGTCAAAACCAAGTAGAGACCGTACTACCTAAATTTTATATTCATAGTTTTAAATACTTGTAGAAACAAGTAAGTAGGTGTAGCGAACTGCAAACATAAATCGTTAAAACTGCAAACAAGCCATTTTTGAAACCACATTATGGGTCTTGTCCACTTTTGGTGATCGTGTTTGGGGATACTCTCAATTGAGCGATGGCAAAAGATGAATTTTTTTTAGTCAATAGCGATAGAACGAACGTCTCAGTAGTTGAGAATGGTGTCAACAAATCAATAAAAGCTAGAATGGAGATGAAAAGTCTAAACTTCTTGTGTACTCTAGCTTTTAGGTAATAAAACGAAAAATAGTTGAGAATCACACACTCAGAGTCGAATATGGGTCAAAAGGCTATAGAAGTACTCTGTCACCTATTACCCGATACAAAAAATCTTCAACTTAAGAATTGGCTGATTAACGAAGCACAAGCTACCATTACGTTAATTATCGCTTCAGTACAAGCTGTTACTCAGTGCCCAATCTGCACTTCCCAAACTCACCGAATTCATAGTCGCTATGAACGGACGTTGGCTGATTTATCATGGGCTGATTACAAAATCACTTTACAGATGCGTGTGCGGAAGTTTTTTTGTCTCAATGCTAATTGTAAACGGCGCATTTTTACTGAAAGATTGACTAACGTGACTGTTCCTTGGGCGCGTCGGACTCTGCGGTTGGCTCAACAATTTACCACAATTGGTTTAGCGTTAGGCGGTGCAGCTGGGGTGAGACTATCGCGGCGCGATGGTTTCACTGTGAGTCGCAATACACTGTTGCGACTGGTGCGTAAAATGCCTCTACCATTAATTGATTTCCTAGAAACTCTTGGGGTAGACGATTTCGCTTTTCGCAAGTGCCAAACTTATGGGACGATACTCATTGATTTAGAGCAAAGCCAACCATTGGCTTTACTAAAAGATCGTTCTGCGGAAACTTTAGCCCAATGGTTAAAAGCACATCCAGGTATTAAAGTTGTCTCACGAGACCGAGCCAAAGCTTATGCTAGTGGCATTAGCCAGGGAGCGCCCGAAGCTATCCAGGTTGCAGATCGTTTTCATCTACTACAGAATCTAGGAGAAACACTGGAACGAGTGTTTCATGGGCATAGTAAAGACTTGAAAGAAGTTGATGAAGCTTACAGTCAAATCGAAGTCATCCAAACAGATGGCACAGTAGTTGCACCAGTACCGCCACCCCCCAACACCGACTAAACAGGAGCATCTTGCAGAACAACGTCGTACACGAAGACTGGCAATTTATGAACAAGTTTGGGAATTACATCGCCAGGGTTGGTCGGGACAAGCTATTGCCCGCAGACTTGGTATTGGTCATGGAACCGTGTTTCGTTACCTGAGTAGCCCCACATTTGTTGAACGTCAGGGACGCAGCGACCGTGGTCGAAGCTTGCTGAACCCTTACAAAAATTATCTTCTCAAACGCTGGAACGAGGGTTATATCGATACTAAAGGGCTGTTTGGGGAAATTCAACGGCGTGGTTACTCTGGTAGCTATGATACTGTGGCCCGCTACACCCGTCGATTGCGCTCCTCTCAAGGTTTGAAACTAAGGCAACGCCTTATAAATAAACCTCTGCCGATAGTTGCCGAACCGCAGAAGAAATCTCTTACTCCTAGTCGGGCAACTTGGCTTGTGCTGCGACGACGGGAATTGTGCAAGCGAGGCGATGAACAACTGATTGCACTGCTAGCGGCACAACACCCCGAATTAGCTGAGGCAATTGAATTAGGTCAAGGTTTTGCTCAATTGGTGCGTACTCGACAACCCGAACAACTTGATCTTTGGCTTACACAGGCGGAGAATAGCATTCTTTCTCCCTTTCGCAATTTTGCTAAAAGTTTGCGTGAAGACTACGATGCTGTCAAGGCTGGTGTAACGCTTTCAGTGAGTAATGGCCCTGTTGAAGGTCACATCAACCGATTAAAGATGTTGAAACGACAAATGTACGGTCGCGCCGGGATAGATTTACTTGAGCGACGGTTCTTGCTGGCTATATAAGGCGTGGGCAGGGGAGCGTGAATAATAAACTGTATTTTTGCGTTAGCGCAGCTTACCGTAGGTATCGCATGAAGGCGGGCACTTCGTGTCCTCGCTCAGTCTCAGTAATAGTTATTATTTCATCTTTTGTTGTTGCGATCACCTCCGGTGGGCGGGTACGCCATCGCTCAATTGAGAGTATCCCCAAACACGATCACCAAAAGTGGACAAGACCCATAATGTGGTTTTGAGACCCCCCTTATTTGCAGTTAATGTGGTTTCAAAATCGCCTTGTTTGCGGTTTGAAGCGTTTATGTTTGCAGTTCGCTACACCTATCTACCTATCCACGCAAGAAAAAGGAGTATCACACAAGGTTTTGTTATTTCCAACAATCCCTCAGCTCACCGCCCTCGTTTTGCTTTTTTGATTCGCAAGCTAGAGCCTTTGAATTTCTAGCTGCATCATCAAACGAGCGATCCGGTGGCGTTTGAGCCAAATAATCCGAAATAATAATACTAAAAACGAAAAATACAGATGGAACCAACACGAAAACGAACAGAAGACCCTGGACAATCATTTGTTTTTCGGAAAGCTTGTCTTGTTTTGAAGGCTGTTCTGATTCGCTCACGACTAATACACCACTTTTGACACTATCCTTAGCAATCCCAAAACAAACCCTCAGCTACCAACCTGATAAAATTTTCTCTGCTCAGATCGCCGTCATCCTCCTCACTTCCCCGCAAGAGGGGTTAACTCTTTTCAAATACGATCGCTATTGAGATTTAGCCTTGCGGTAGCCTTCACCACTAAGCAACTCTTCATTTGAAGCCAACAGAATTTTATCTGTGTCCTTTCCTTTATTGGCATAGCTAGCATAGACAATAAAAAGCCCTCTAAAAATTGATTCTAGAGGGCAGTGGGAAAAATTATTTGGTGTGAAGAGCTAGATGTACTAGGTTCTGTTGCTAGATGCGATCAGAGTTGTCCCCAATCGGATCTTCAGTAACTACAGGTTGAAATTCATCAAATCCGGTTATTGCTAGGGGAAATGTTGTCGAGATGTTCCATTCCACTGCGGATAATTTAGGAAATTTCGGGGCATCGAAATTTGGAGCAGTTGCAGAGATACTTGGAAGTGAGCGATGAGAAAGTGTTGCGAGGGGCGGCAAGTTTGGCTATCCTCTCACTTGTCGCTAGGATCTCAATTCTTGGCATGACAACGGCGCGATCGCATAACCGCCCGTCAAGAGCGATCGCACCTACTACCGCCGCCACAATCGCCTATAGTCCCTTTAATCTCCTAACTTGGCTATTTGCCCATTCACCACATTTACGCGGCTTATTTCTCATCTTGGGAGGAAGTTAAAAGCGATCGCTATTCATCCCTCTGCCCTCTGCCTTCTGCCTTTTTCAAAAATTCTCGCGTGACCCCTAGTTGTACTCTCCAGGTAGATCAGTTTTTCTAACAGTAATGCTGCCAACTTTCTTACCTGACATTCTCAATAATTCATCACCTGAAAATTCAAAACCAAGCTTTAGTGCTATTCGCGCAACATCATCTGCGGTTGGTGCTGCAAGCACCTCGTTTTTAAGTTCAGGTTCAGACTGCATTTTCTTTAAAAATGCTTCGATTTGCTCAAAAGCCATATTTAAAATTTGATCCTCGCTAGCTACTCATAATATAAAGAAAAACAGCAGTATATTTTTTAAGACTAGCAGCACAAGGGTATCAAGATTCGGGGGAAAGATAATTATAGCGACGCGCTGCTCTCATTTATCAGAATCTTGCTTATAAGAAATCATCTTTTCATGAGTAGGATTCTCATAAGTAAACTGGGAAGATTGGACGGTTACAACGGGCTGGGATTAAAAAATAGGTTATGGAAACTGTATTTTACCAAACCTATTTCTTCTCAAGGCGCTCGCCCTCAAAGCGTTCTCAACCTTCCCGGCTCCCTAAGTTGGTTATGCCTTTTAATTTATTACTGGCATAACTCCAATGAGCGCGTTTTCAATAGACCTCTTGCAAAAAAGTTTTGTGGTATGATTGAGGGCTGACTAAATCCAAGAGAAATTTAGGCTTCTTTTTGAACTTCATAATTATAAATCCCAGCAATTAAATGACAGCGCAATCCAAAACGTTTCCTACGATTGCGGTAGCGCTGACTTAAAATCCGAAAAACTTTTAAACGCCGATTAACATGTTCAATCACTACTCGGCGACTCGCTAAAGCGCGGTTGGATTGCTTTTGTTCCTTGGTTAACTTACCTCCTTTAGGTTTCTTCTGAGGTAAGTGACTATTAGTGTGTAATTTAGAAATTCCTTGGTAGCCACTGTCTTCTAAGCTTTCGGTTTCGGAGTGAAAACGAACCTTACTCTCTACAAATAGTTTGTAGTCATGTTTGCGGCCAGAACCGTTTACAATACAACGAATTTCTTGGGTTGTTAGGTCAATTATCAATTGAGATTTGAGAGTATGCCGTTTTTGTTTACCACTATAAAAGCGTTTTTGCCCGTGTTTCGGACGTTCAATTTGACTCTCTGTTACATCCATCACAGCTGTTTTCGGTTTCTGTGATGAGATCAACAAGGACTTTTTTCCTCCTAAACGGAATTTTCCAGAACTGATTAATGTGCTTTCAACCCAATGTACTATCCGGCAAACCGTTGATTCTGATACTTGCCAGTCACTAGCAATGTGGAAGTAAGTCCATTGGTGTCAAGTTAAGGCAGAAGCCCAAATGTCAAGCGACCTGGCGGCGTTGCGTCGGTGTCGCTGACGAACAGCTTTCACAAGACCCATAGAACGTTGATGCTCAACTAGCCAAGGAATCAGTTGTAGTTGTGAATTGTGCGATCGTGCGCGATGGAAAAAATATAAACTGCGAAACACCATTTCCACGGAAATACGTTCTAACGGCTGCTGTAAAGCGATCGCTACATCAGCACACAAGTCATTCAGAACAGCGTAGAAAATCCAAGTAGCGTATATTTGCATTTGTACACCGTTAGTACCACCAACCCACAGATAGGACAAGCCCAACAATCGCTTAGTCAATAAAAATGCGTCCTCAATCCGCCAACGTCGTCGGTATAAATCACAAACTTCTTGTGCCGAAAGCTGTTGTGGGTCAAGAACATTAGTTAAATAATGATACCAAGTCTTACCCCACAATACTGATACTAGGCGCATGGGATGGTGGCAAGGGTGAGTGTGATTCAATCCCATGTGAATAATTTCATCTTTGTAGTGAGAGCCTTGAGAAAGTACACGTGTTACTCGATATGTCACCAAATTCTTCTGGCGTGTGAGTACATACTTGCCAGCTGCGGTAAGAGAATCAAACCACTCGAAGCCATAAAATCCCATGTCTACTATCAGTAAGCCACCATCAGGTAAACGTTCTAACAGTGCTTGCCACCAACGAGTCTCATTCATTTTGGCATCAGCATCATACCAAATTGCTACTGGAGTGTGAGTGAAAGCTTCTACAACCATCAGTATTTTTCCTGCCAACACCGTACCTGTTTTTTCTTGCAGTTGTCCGAAGTGTTTTTTCATCGCTTCGAGTGTTGAGGCATCTCCAATCCAGATAGCGGTAAATCTTTGTGCTACTGATGACCAAGCTGGGGCTAATTCTCTTACGCTCCTTTTCACTGCCAGACGCTCTATCACTTGCTCGAATAATTTCGCAAATAGTGTAGCCGGCAAACTATTGAGTCTTTGTGACAACGCTTGCTTACTCACTTTTGTTGCTTTCACCCACATTAATCCCTCTATTTCTAGCGATCGCAATACATCTGTGAGATGCTGTATTTGTCGATACACTATACTCAATACTATTGCTGCCATTACTGGCAAGGTCAGTACTCGTGAACGCAAGCTCCGTTCTTTGTCTTTTACCTCTTTGAGGTTAGCAAATGTACCTGGGCTGACTAGTTCAAACAGGCGTGATTCTATCTCTTGGCTGGCTGGGGCAGGTACGCTGACTCGATGGCGAAAATCTGGATTCCCTTGCTTTTTCCGTGGTTTACTCATGGCTTTTCAACACCCCTGTGTTAATTGACTTTTACCATTGATTTGCCCACTCTTGACAGCCATCTATTTTTCTTAACTTGACACCAATGAAGTAAGTCCGATATTCTCTCCAATACTGTAGGCAAACTAAAGCTTGGTCTTCCAAGCCTAGCTTGTTCGGATAACCTCGTGTTTGCTTAAAACTGGTTGTATGTTCTAATACCTTAACCATCTCATCGAAAGTACGTCGTTGTACCCCGACCAAACGTTTGAACTGCCGATTCGATAACTTTTTTGTTTGCTCGTATCGCATAAGTAGTATTGATTCAAGCGACAAAACTTTACATCATACCATAAAATATTTTTGCAAGAGGTCTAATCTCTTCCAAAGCTTTATCAACCGCGTCTAACCGCTTGCGATTTTCCCACTCTCGATAAGCTTCCGTGACCTCTGGATCGGTTCCTAGCCCTGTGCTACTGCCTACCCTGCCTATGTGTTGGTGGCAGGTAAACTCTGGGTTCTTACCGCGCTTCACAATCCCTTTTAGCCTAGCTTTTGGGTTCCTCTTGAAAATTGGCTCGTTGGCTTGCCACTTTGCGTATACATACCAATAAATTTCGCCACCTTTTTTATACTGCTTACGCACCTCATACTGATGAATCCAGACCCCAGGTTCAGACATTGGTTCATTGACTAGCTGCTGTCTGATTTCCTTTAGTTGGTGAAGCTTCTCTATGATTTGGTCGATGCGATCGCTGTAGGGAAATTGGGTTATTGGTAGGTTCTTAATTTTCTACGCATTTACAATATCTAATATTGGATATAGAATATTTAAAGTAACAAGCACTAATTCAGCATGGATACTAAATTTAACGATTTATCTCAAGCAGAGATATTGATTTTAAAATCATTACAGTCAGGACAAAAGCTTTATGGTTTAGAAATTCGCAAGGCAATTGAGGAAACTTTTGGTCGTGCATTTAATTTTTCAACCTTGTATCCAAAGCTAGAGCTTCTCCAGGCTAAAGGTTTTATTGCAGGTGAAGAAAGTAACGACACACTTCAGAAAGGAACGAATGCTCGGCGCAAGTATTTTAAAATTACTGGTGCAGGTTCTCAAGTTCTTAGTGATTGGGAATTTGCGTATGCAGCAGTTGGTAATTATGGATTACAGGGGGCTTAATAAATGTCTGACATGAATGATAATTTAGATGATTCTATACCATTTCTAAATGTTGAATATCTTAACGTAGATTCTTGGGAAAATTTGGTGCAGAAAGCTATTTCAATAAGAGAAACGAAGGAAAAAGGATGTGAAGCTGTAGGTTATTTACATAAAACTGATTATGATGTTTTATATACTCAAGATGATAAAACAGTTTATATAAGTGTGAAGGATTGGACTCTAGACAAACAATTAGAATCATCCGAATTAACTTTTGGCTCAAATTTCTCGGATTTGTTGTTCAGTAAACTTGCAAATTTTATAGAAATTACTACACCCAAGACTTGGAATAATATTTCTTTTTATTTTCATGACATTGTAGAAGACCATCGTGAAAATTTAATTCCAGATTGTCGTCGTAAATATGGGATTGAATGGTTTGCTAATTGTATTACAATATGGCGATTACTGCTTTTCTTTGGATATTTTGTTTCTAGGCTAGTAAAACAAATAATCACTTTTCGCTTTTCATCACTTTGAAATTCCTTAAAATTTAAAAGTGATGATACTTCAAAATTAAAGCTTTTTAAATAGATATTTATAATTTCTTGTTTCCACAGGAAATTATTTTTTAATACAAAGGCGATCGCTATTCAATACTGGATCGCTTACTTTTTGCTGCAATACCAGTACCGCTTTGCGAAGCCAGTGGCTTTAACCCTGACAAAAGTTGTGTAGGAACTCTATTTATGAGCAGATTTGATGCTTTCACCCAAAACTCCACAAATTTTACTGTGAGTGGAAATAGCAAACTCCACAAAGTTGACTAACTAAGTTTGTACACCGGGTGACACTATCAGCAATAAAAGGAGGTTGCTGAATTTGCTGAAATCACAAATGCCTACCATATGCCCATTACCAACAGATATGACAGTTAAAGCTAGTCTGGCGGCCTCAGAAACTACCAGACCAGCATCAAGTACATTTTATTTATGGAGTTTCAATGGTTAAAACTAACCTTACACAGTCTAATAATAAGCCAAACTATACGTTCAATCCTCCCCCGGCCCGCCTACTAGGTGTGATTTTTTGGGTAGGAGTAGCATTGAGTTCTGGTTTAGGGTACGGTTTCCGTCAACTTGCTGATTCTAAGCAGCATGAACAATCACCTCAAACTGAACTCTATCGCTTTAGTCGTGTAGAGTACGAACAGTTAAAAACAGGGATGTCCTTAACAGAGGTGCGATCAATCTTGTATCGAGGTGTAGAGGTTAGCCGCTCTGCAACAGTAGCAACATTTGTCTGGGAAAATCCTGATGGTTCTAAAATCACTGTCATTTTTGAGCATAACAAGCTTAAAAGTAAAGCACAGTCAGGATTAAAGTAAGAAATGTGAGGTAGGCGGTCTAGTTTTAACGTGATCGTCTTTTCCTCTGTGAAACAATTTTCCTTGAGTGTTAAATAGTGTCCTAATAGGAATTTTGGTTAATTCCAATCAAAGAAGCCAATTGGCTTCATTCTTGAAGTTTCAATCGTTAAATTGGCTAGTCTTACTAAATTAATATCACCTTTCATCCCAGGTGCTAGCGCGAGTAGTTCAGTAATTATTCTATGAAAATAAATCGGCACGGACGCGCTAAGGTTCTTACCCAGTCAGAGATACAGCTAATCTTCAGTCATGGCTTAGACAATGACCGAGATAAGACCTTGTTCGGTGTCTGCCTGTTTAGTGCTTGCCGTATCCGTGAATGCTGTACCTTGTTCACCCAAGACATTTATACACCCAAGGGCAACGTTAGACCCCGGCTGGTTATTAGAAAGTCAAACACCAAAGGTAAACTTGCAACCCGGTCAATCCCAGTGATTGAAGACTTGCGGCGGTTACTGGTTGAATACTACCCATTGGCCGGAGATGATTACCTGTTTCCCGGTCGCAGTGATTGACACATCAGCGAAGATTCAGCCGCTAGGATTTTGAGAGAAGCTTGCCAGCAAGTAGATATTTTTGGAGTGAGTAGCCATAGCTTCAGGCGTACCGCGCTCACCCAGATGAGTAACGCTGGCATACCATTGCGGGTAATTCAGGAGATATCAGGACATCGTAATTTGGAGCAGTTGCAGCGTTACTTGGAAGTGTCAGACGAACAAGTGTTAGGGGCGGCAGCAAGTTTGGCTATGTTATCGCCTGTGGCTAATGGTGTAGAGCTAAAACTTGATAAGAAGCTAGAAATTGATACACATTATCCCCGTTAGTGGAAGTGATTAATTGCAATTCTAGTTTCCCCTTGTAGAATTACCCCTTTACATTCAGCACACTTATATGTTTGTCTATTACTATATAAAGTATAGGCTAGTGAAAAAGGAAGTTATGAGCAACGTTCGGGATGAAACAGAGGGAATTAGACTTTCCGCTTTAGAGGAAGATATCTTAACTCTCATGGGTACTCAAAAAATGTATGGACTTGAAATCTTAGATGGGTTAAATGGAGGTAGACCAATATCCATTGGATTTGGTAGTTTGTATCCCACCTTGAATAGGCTTGAAAAAAAAGGGCTAGTTTCGTGGAAATGGGGAAGCGATCAGGATGAAACAGGGGGTGCGCGTCGTAAGTACTACATAGTAACAGGTTCAGGACAGGTGGTACTTAGAGAAGTACAAGACTATCGTGACCAATTAAAAATGCGTTCAATGACAAGTCAACCTGGTTTGGCAGGAGCTTGAGTTAATGCATTATCTAAGTAGTTTTTGGACGAAGGTAGTCAAAAAAATACTCTATCTAAATCGATCGTTGAAGATGCTGAAGCAACTGGAGCGGTTCGATCTGGGGTGGCTGGGGCGGCTGGAGATGCTGAAGATGCTGAAGAAACTGGAGCAGATCAAGCAGGAGCGGCTGGAGATGCTGAAGCAACTGGAGCAGATCAATCAGGGGCAAATGGAGACGCAGAAGCAGATAGAGATGGAGCAGATGGAGCAGCAGAGGCGGCAGGAGATGCTGAAGCAATTGAAGCAATCGCTGGATCTATTGCTGTTCGATATGGAGCGGCTGAAGCAACAGGGAGGGCTGGAGAAGGAGCGGCTGGAGTTGCATCGGCTGGACATGGAGCAGATGAAGCAACTGGAACGGCTGGAGCAACTGAAGCTGGTAGAGCAGGGGTGGCAGGAGCAGATTGCTTTGCTGAAGCAGGGGCGGTCGGAGCGGCTCCGATACTTGAAATGGGTGCAGGAGCAGATGGAGTTGGCAGAGCCAGGTAGATTGCCTAACCTAAAAACACCAAAGCCATCAGTAGAAATTAGACAAAAAAGCCATATAAAAGGTTGGCTATCTAATATTCTTTCAGAAGAATGGCGTGCAGAACTAGAAGCCTTGCGCTATAGATGGTTTACAGAAGAGAAACCTGAGCTTTGGATCAAAATTATGACCGGGTTTCACTTGTTAGATATGCTCAAAGGCTACTTTCAAATCAAGTTAGAAAATAGATGGCTTTTTAAAAGAAAGCAAACTTAAACAGATCAATAACCTTTACTTGAGTACCAGTCAAGCAAAGGTTATTAAAAAGTCATTAACCTACTTTTGGTTGAGTACCAGTCAACCAAAAATTACTAACAGAATTCAACCGTAGGAGATTGAATCATGCTTTTTTCCATTTTAACCAAATTAGTTTATAGTTCAACCGAGCCAGAAAATCCTGATGAAGACCTTGACAAGCAAAAGACTCCTTGGGATTGGCGAAAATTGATTGAAGTTACCAAGGATGTAGGTTCTGTTGTGTCTATTGTTATCTCGCTGATAAAAATTCTTCAAGATTTAGGGGTACTCTAACTAATACTAACCGCGACCCTGCTCATGCTAAAGGTGCGCGGATATAATGTCGGGAAATACACCTTAAACGACATTTATACAAACCTTCCTCAACCTCTTGCCACAGGTAGTTTCTGAGGCTTTGGAGGGTTTGCAAAACCTTCACCAAAATAAACAAACCTCCCTCAACCTTTTGCCAGTTATGGCTTCTAGGGCAATGGAACGGGTTTGTCAAACCTCATGATTATTCCCGAAATGAGAATAATGTTTGTTGCTAAGTGACATACAGTTATTTGATGTTGCACTGCTGCAACCGGATTGGCAGTTCTCGAATCCACCAACCGCCGAAAGCATTGTTGATCCCCGTCTTACCTGCGGGGCGAAAGGGAAAATAACCAACTGGGACAGTGCTAGGATCGTCGATAAGTGTTGATTGAGTAGAGTTCCAACCCACATTCCGCTCAAATCGTAACGAATCCTCGTAACTGACTCCCTTGAGGTTTCGCCAAATGGTTGCTTGAGTGCTAAATCCAAATCGCCCATTGCTACTACTTTTCCAGAGGCGATCAACAATTTGTAAATCTGAACAGGCTACATTTCGAGTGTCTGTTGCTCTCAAATAACCCTGTTGCTCTTGATGGGCAGCCTTGAGAACCAGAACCGAAGTCAACTGATTGGCTTCTTGCCATTTTCCAGTCTGTAGTAACTGTTGAAGCGGAGCGTAGTCAATTCCTTGCTGAGATCGCAAGGTATTTGGGATAGATGATAGCTGCTTTGACAGTTGCGGCAAAGTTGTGGGAATGGATGAGGCAAGCAGACGCGGAGTGAGTAAGCTGCTCAAACCTATAATACTGAGTCCAGCAGTCATCAAGTTTTGGCTAAAAGTTCTGTGTTTTAACATTGTGTTCACTAAAGCGATAGATAGAGCCTCTGATGAACACTACAGTTTGAATCTTAGGATTTTCGAGGAAGAACAAACTGAATTTCTTTAAAAGAATGAACTCCCTGAAGGAGAACTGCATCGCTGCTTGAAAAAAGATTATCATTTGGCTTTAGTCCCTGTCTTAAAGCCTTCACCACTTAAAAATTCTTCATTTATCAGCAACAGAATTTTATCTGTGTCCTTGCCCTTGTTGGCATAGCTGGCTGGATTACTGGGGTCTTTCTTGTTTTCCATACCGAACTTAGCATTATGGCTAATCACCTCATCCTTGTGCTGTTCAATCCAATCTCTGATCAGCAAACCGTTACAGCCTGATAAATCCCTGAGTGCTTGGTTAGTCACAGCCAAGCGATCTGAGTCAAGAGTTGCCACGGTATTGTTGTACAGACATATAGCCTGATAAGACCGACGGATTTTCTCTATACCTGCCCCCGGTGCTTTGCTCCCCCAGACCTCAGCATCAGTCTTGGCTTGCCAGTCAATCTCTTCTTTGATGGGTGTTACCTTGGCAACTGTGGCAGTAGTAGCAGGTGCTATAGCCACATTTTGAGTTAACTTGTTCACCACCTCAACAATTTTCTGTTCTAGCCAAGAATCTAACTCGGTGACATTTAGAGTAACTGTCTGGGGTTGCTGTGCTGTGGTTTCCATTGCTGCTTTCTCCTTTGTCAATTGTTTGTTAGTTATATCCAGTTGGTTATTGATGTCTTCTAACTGGTTATTACTTTGGCGTAACTCTTTAATCTCTGTTTCTAATTGGGCAACTCTCTGCTGTGCTGACTGTAATTGCTTTGCAGTGTCCAATCGATTGTTAAATGACTCAAGCAAGTAGGTAATAGCTGATTGCTGATTGGGTAAATTTAATTCCTCTTGCAGGTGACGAATAGCTTCTAAATCTCTTGAACTAACCCGAACATTTGAAAGTTTTTCTTTTGACGGAGCATCCGGGAAACCTACAGGCTTTGTAAGGTAATAGTCGGCATACCCCAAAGTGGTTACAAGATTTTGTAAGTCTCGGTCAGTGGGAGCGTCCTTAACAAAGTGGCCAGCTAGCCTAGCGGCGTGTAGCATCTTAGAACCCATCGCCCCAGTACAATCGCGCTCGGTAGCCAGTGCTAAATATGCGGCCCGGAGTGCTTTGCAGTTGTCTTGTTCTTCTCCGTGTCGAAAATTCAGAATTGGGGTTTTATCTCCCTTGTCCCCAAAATAACCACGAACTACTCGATTAAGTGAACCGTTGCGGCGACTATCAATAGCACGGTTTTGGGCTGAAAGGTCTGTAGGATTCTCGTTAGCCACCTCTGCCAAGAGTGCTTTAGTTGTTGGCTCCTTTCTTAACCAGTTCAATCGCTCAATGACGTAACTAGCAGGGTAGAGGGTAGCGATGGGGAATACTGGCTTATCTCCCCGTTTTTTACCTTGACCAGTGAACATTACCTGATAGCTTTGACCCTCAACAGCCGCAAACTTAGCACGGGCTAAAACTTCATGGGGGCGGCGGCCAGTGGCAGCAATTAAGCCCACTGCTACTTCATGCAAATCTTGGGATTCTAGCAGCTTACCTGTTACCTCTAGATATTCATCTGGGCTGATTTCCTGACCATTTTCGAGGCGATCGCTTACCCGTGTAGACTTGTTTCTTTCTTCCCAATGGCTTTTGTCTAGACCACACAGCAATAAAACATAGTGCTTTAACTCATAACCTGTTACGTTGCCTTGGGCATCATGCTTGGGAACAGAATCAGCGTTTTTCCCTTGCTCTAATGGCAGTGACTTGAATTTTTTATAGAAGCCAGACCGACTCAGCACAGTGCCTAAGCTTTTAATGCTGTAGTTAGTGTTGGTATTTATCCACTCGTTGAACTTCTCACAGTGTGGCTTGATCTCTTCAAGGCTTTGCAAATCTTTGACCGCAACAAAGAGTTGATCTACTTGTTCCTGAACTGCTTTAGACATCTGACTGACTCCCCTTTATTTCTAAGCTGTTATTAATTTAACTAACAAGTTAGCCGATGTCAATAACCTGTGAGATATTCTTAACAGGTTATTGACATTATATAACAGGTTAAGCTACGCTAATAACAGGTTGAAAAAACCACAGAAAAAGCGGGCTGATAACCCGCGCTTAAAAAATAAAAGGTATTCTCATGTTACTCACAATTTCTAAACCTCAACAATTCCAAGCTACTAGCGACTACTACGATGGTGAATTCGACGCGGCGATCTCACTTCCACCTAAAACAACTGAGGGCGATTACTGGCGCGGATATCTCGCCAAAGTAAACCAGACGGGTAACACACCGTTCTAAGAACCAAAGGGAGGCTAACAACCTCCCTTAATTTTTTGATTGATTACTTATGAGAATCATATAAAGAACATTCTCATAAGTAATCTCTGTCTACCCTTAAATTTTGCTTACTTAGCTAATTGTTTTTGCGGCTGCATTGGTGACTGACTTGTTAATCTTCCCGCTACGGTTCCCACTCCCACAAGCCCGATCATGCTGAAAATGATTAGCTTAATTGGCAAGTCGCTAATGCTAAAGACGTGTAGTGATCGCTTCTCAAATTCCCAGTTAACCATCAGAAATTGCACTGGATTAAAATCAAACCACTCTTGACTTTTGATTAACTCAACATTGCATTGGCTAAATTGTTGATGTAATTCACCCTCTACATCTGCCATATCCTCTACATAAATAGTCTTGAGGATTTTCACGTTACAAGGTGGTTGATTCCTATGAAAGCTATCAAGTCGAGCTTCGGGATTACGAGATAACCCAATTTTGCAACGACGGAGGTAACAACCAGGAATTAGCCCGTGATAGCCCTCTGCTTCCATTAAATAGATAAATCCCGGCTCATGGTCATTTTTAGGCTGATAGATAAGTGTCGTAATATCATCCAAGTCCATATATTTATTTGCAAACTATTTTGTTAGAAACTGTTATTTTTTTGCAGTTCAAACAGTAATATCTTTTATCCTTTCTCACGGTTAGATTTGCGTGACCACAGTGGGGACAATAAGGCTTTGTGTCACTTTGGCGGCTACCCCCTATAGTCGGAAATGACGCGACTGACATCACCGTGTCAGTGCTTACTGTGCTTGGCTTTAAAGTATCCCTTGTCAATCTCGTGTCATTCGTGTCAGGGGACTTGGCAACCCTTGCCAGTCGCTTTGTATCCTCTATTTCTTGATAGTTAAAACTGACTTTATCTAAATTAGGTAAAAAATAAAGTTTGGGTGAGCGAGAATCGACTACTAAGGCTACTCTTAATAATCTCGCATCATCGGTAACTAACTCATTTTTATGGTTGATGTATTCTTCAATTGCGTCTAAGTTCCGAATCAACTTAGCCAAGTTAGACTCGCTGTTTTTCCCCTTGCCGTAGGTATTCAGGTAATGTCTGATTTTGGGAATGCCAATGATTATTTCGGTAAAGAGTGACCGATCATCATTAGTAAAACCTGGGATTTGTTTGGTCATCACTGATTGACCAGACACAATCCAGCCGATGTTATTATGACCAAACTGTTTCAGAATCTTCTTGAGGTTTTCCCCTGCCTTGTATGGCTCACTGCAAGAATTTAGGGTGTTATCTAATTCATCCCATGCCCAAATTTGAAAGAAGTTAGCAGCGAATGTGGGGTTTTGAACTCGAAAATTTCCGTCGTCTAGGCAATCATCAAAGGATTTAATCGCGGCTGTGGTATCGCCATATTTAAGGAAATGCTCTAAAGGATAGTTGCTATCTTTGAGTGAAGCAACAGCACCAGGATAAGACACCGTAACCAGAGTGTGAGGTACTTTCTCACCCTTGCCAGTATTGCCGCGAGTGCATCCAGCTTTGAGGATTTCGCTAATCATTACCGCAGTGGTTGGGGTTTTACCAACGCCCGGATCTGCAATCAGCCGATAGCGGATTGGGTGACTGACTACATAGTTGATAAATTCGTCAGGAGTCCCAACCATCAACTTAATTTCATCTGCTTTGATGGCTGGCCCCATACGGTAGCTGACCACAATACAATCGGTTATTTCCAGCTTGCGAACGCTTGTTATTTTGAATAGTCCCAGCTTTTTAGCCAGCGTGTCAGAATGCTTGCTGATTGCTTCTGCAATGGCTAAGGTATGCACAGACCGGGAATAGCCATAACCAATGTCTACAACGCCGTCAGGCTTCACCTGAAAGCCTTTAACGCTCAAAGCCAACCTGATATCAGTAAACAAAGTACGCGCTATTTCGTTGGCGATTTTCCCGTTGATATCAAAGCCAAAGTCACCATACACGGGTTCTATTAAATCACCTGCCAATTGTTGCTGTAGCTGACCTACGCGCTCGTTTAGTAGCTCGATTTGCTCTATATAGTTTTGGCGCTCATTGGCGATCGCTTCCCCAACCTCATCTAAATTTTCGTTGTAGCTACTTGCCAAACTTTTGATAATCTCGGCTTTACTTTGATGACCATGCGCTACCTTCTCACCCCAGTTTTGCAACCTTCTGAATAGCTGCATAGCTTCAGAGGTAATAGAATCGTGTTCATGATAAATCTTTTCTAATTCCTGTGACTTGGCAAGTTGAAAGCGTTTGTTAGCCTCCGCTTCTACTTGAGTTTTAAAGTTCAATTCCCATTGCTCAGTCTCACTTTCCAGATATTCAATACGCTGGGTATCTTTTTGAGTCTGTGTAGATAATTGATTTAACTTGGCTTGCAGTTGAGCTATTATTGCTGTGCTTTCTAGTTTGTTATGACCTAACGAGTTGATGGTATTTCTCGCTTCTTTGAGTTCATCTTTCAAAGATTCTAGCTGGCTACTAACAGTGGCTAACCTTGACTTGCTCCTTTCAAATTCCCTGATAACTTTATGCAGTGTTTCACCTGCTTTTTTATTCTTACTTTCGGCATCATTTAGCAATCTCTGTGATTTAGTATCAGCGATAAAGTAAGTAATAAAACTTGCTGGCAATGCTCCCACACCAAGCATAGAGATTACTTTGGCTATATCGTTGGTGAACCCTCCAGAAGCTACTGCTAACCCAGCGCACAAGCTAAAAGCACTTAGCCCTAAACTGTGGGATAATCTCATGATTTCACCTCCAGATAATCACCCAACTGTGCTTTAAAGCTTGCTAGGTTCCCTTGTGACTCAATAGTTTTTAGTCTTAATTCCTCAGCTTTTATTTGAGCTTGTAACAGTTTTTGGTTTAACTCATCTTTGCTATAAACCGAGATATTCGTATCAGCGCTTGTCTTAACTTGGCTGACATCTAAAGAAATTGATTTTTGGGTAGTTACTTCTTTTTGATTAAGGTAATCTAAATAATTACCCTTAACTTTCTCAATTTCGGTAGCTGCTTGAATACCAGCACCAAAAGCCTTTGAGTGCTTACCAATAACAGTAAATTTCTCGCGTGTCAGGTCGAGCGCTGCCCCCGTAAGTTTCAATGCTCGTGTAGAACCTTCATAGATTTTCATACCTTTATCTAGCTGGCTTTGAGTTGCCTGTGGGAGCGTTTCAGGAGGATTAAGCGGATCTGAAATATGATACTGATTCGGCTGGAATGGTGGCATCATTCCCGGTATTAAATCCGGCGTGACGCTCAACAATCCAGGGATACGGCTATCTCTGGGGACAGTAGCAGGTGTGGAATCATTGGTGCTAGATGTGGAGTTTTGTTTGCGTCCTGCTAGCTTTTCTGCTACAGCTTGGGCTGCTGCTTTTGTAGCATCAATTTTTGCCATTGTTGAAAAATTTCCTCGTGTTAATTAGCGATTGATATTTAATTTCTAGTTGCCTAAATGCTTTGTCTATTTCGCTAAATTCAAGCGCTAATTCCTCATCCAAATCGTATTTTTTCAGGACAAGATTTAGCTCTGTTTCATCCGTCTTTGCATCCTGAATTTGGCTGTTTAAGTCATCTTGCATGGTAGTATTGACGGGTATCTGATGCTTAAAAGCTCTCAAAGCTATTGAGAGCATTAATTCTGGCTTTATCTGCTACCGACTGTGTTCTGTGGAGTTGGCAGCAACAATTATTCTGTAAAACCTTCAAACTTAGCTACCTCTGAGTCACTAGCAACAGCCCATTCGAGGTAGTTGAAATACTGCTTAACGTCACCAATAGCTACATCACAATCGAAGCGTAAGCCTTTAAACTGTGGATGTTGGCGGATTTGACCAAGTAATTCTTGGGCAAGAGAAACTAATTCTGGTAAGGAATTAGCGCTTATGCTTGCCTCTGGTTCAGTGCCGGAAATTGTAAAAGTCATGGCGTTAGTACTCTTTCTAATAACCAGTTAACAAAGTCGAGGGGAGATAACAGGATGTTGATCGCTCTCACACGATTAGCTTTTTTCCCAGTTCGGTGATGATTCCTTCAATTTCTTGGGTCAGGTCAGTTTCATCTGGGGTAACTTCTGGCTTTTGCTGTGCAAGTCCAGCCAAATCTCTAATCGCTCCCAAATATCCTTGCTTTTGGTGTTGCCAGTGCTGATTGATACTCTCTGTTAGTTCCGTATCCCGCACAGCCAAGTTATTTAGAATCAGTTGGTTCTTAACTTGGGCTATAGCGTCTACTGCTGCAATTTCTTCTGATGCCTGCCTAGTTAGCTGTTCAATCAGCGTCATTTGGGCGTTAGGGCTTGAGCCGGGGGTAGGGGCTGTTAGATGTTGCTGTTGCCCTTGTCGGTATAGGGCATTTTGTGGCTGTTCTGCGGCTGGCTCAGATGCTTGCTGTGTTAAATTTTGTGAACTTTCAGGTAACTCTGAGGTGCTAGCCATAACTGGCAATTCTGGCTGAAAGTATGAGGCAATCGCTTCTAAATCTGCTTCTGAAACTGCCTTTACAGTGTCAAAATCATCGGGGCGAACATGGCTTAAAGCCAGTCTCAAGCTTTGTTCCGTGGTCATGTACTTTCTTGCAGCATCATGAATGCTTACTGTGTCTGCTGTTGGTGCTGTGGTTCTCTTCCGTGTTGCCATGATTTACGCTCCCTTTTGGATTTTTTGGATTTGCTGGAATGCTTGCTGATAGCGGTATCTAGAAAAATCATTTGGGTTTTTGGCGATATAGCCTTTGACTCGTTCAGACCGTCGTAGCTGTGCCATTAATCGCCCTACTCTGCCCAAAACCCATGCTTGATATGGCGACAAGGGCGACTCCCGATCGTGAGTGTTGTCGGCTTTTTTCGGGTAAGCATCTCTGAAACTGGGGATTCTCCAGAAGGCTAAATTCTCCCAAGTGACCAAAGTCGAGCGGCTAACACCCAAGACCTCAGCTAAATATGTCTTGGTAGATGGGAAATCAAGGAATGAGTCTATGTCTGTAGAATGTTTGCTCCGTCTAGGTTTCATGGGTTTACTACAGTAATCAATGTGAATCAGATAGTAACTAGCTAGCAATCAGAATAAGTACACATCACAATGTCGCTCCTAATCGCTAAACCCCTTACTGTGTAAGTCACTGGGGTACTCGTAGGACGCTAATTAGTGGCTTGTTGTTGATCGATTGCCTTAGATGCTATTATAACCCTAACCACGTTAATAACACAATACACCCATTTGCCCTAATGACTTGATTTATCCTTAAGGGGATAATCAAAGGTATGTAAATGTGGTAAATCTGTTGTGACTGAAGAAAAACAAGTAACTTACAAAATGTTTCTACCTGAATCTATGAGGGCTAGATTCAAGTCAATCTGCGCTCTCAAAGGTGTAAGCATGAATGAGGTTTTGCTTGAGTTAGTAGAAACTTGGGTAACAGAAAACGAAGCCCACTCATCTAAAACTGATAGAGGCAAAGGAGCGGCATGAATGTAAAAACCATCAACCCTTTTGAATTACCATCACTGCCATTAGACAATTATTTACAATTGCCCAGCTATCAAGCTATTTACTTTGTCTTTAGTGAAGATGAGATTGCTTATATTGGCAAGACTAAGAACCTTACTCAAAGGTTGAAAGCGCACAATAGACGCAAACAGTTCACCAAAATGGGAGATAAAACCCGTATTGCATGGCTTGAGTGTAGCGATACGCAACTATTAGGACAGATAGAAACAGCTTTAATTAACTATTTCAAACCAAAGCTCAACGGAACAAATAATCCCGATGCCAGCGATAGATTGACTGTTTATTTCTCAGACGACACCACTCTTAAAAAAATTGAAGAATGGGCAAAAGAAGAAAATAGAAGTGCTAGCAATCTTGCAGCTACTCTACTCGCTAAAGCAGTACAGGATAAAGATAAACAAGAGAAATCAGCATGACCCACGCACAGCCAGAGGACACAAGACAGCTGATTGAGAATCTAGCCAGACAGCAAGCTAATACTCAGCAACAACTAGACTCATTTATCGAAACTGCCACCAGTGTTTTAGCTCGTAGTGCTGTGCTGGACGGTGTGGTTTTGGAATTACGGGAAAGTACAGAAAATTTACAACACAATTTTGAACAGCATCAACGTAATTTTGAACAGCACCAACGTAACTTTGAGGAGCATCAACGGACTACAAATGCTGCATTGGCAAGCTTAGAAGCAATCTTAGTTCAGTTGGTTGGGCGTTTACCTTAAGATGCGATGCCTACGGCGAGCTATTTGGTTTCGCCAAAAGATAAAACGGGAGAATTGACAATGATCAGCAGTCTTAAAGAACTAATTGATGAGCCAGAATTGGGTCATACCTCAGACCCAGAGGAAAGGTTTATCAGCAGTGGCGTAAGTTGGGAGAGCTATGAAGCGCTACTAGTCAAACTAGAAAACAACTCTCATTACCGTGTTACTTATTTAGATGGAATATTAGAGATAGTGTCGCCATCAATCAGGCATGAAAAAATCAAAACGAATTTAGGAATGCTGTTAGAGCGTTTCTTTTACAGCAAACGTATTCGTTTTGTACCTATGGGAAGTTCTACTTTTAGAAACAAAGCAAGAAAAGCAGGTGCCGAACCAGACGAATGTTACTGCATAGGTGAAGAGAAAAGTGTACCGGACTTAGCCATAGAAGTAGTTCTCACCAGTGGCAACATAAGTAAATTGGAAATCTACCGAAGATTAGGAGTTGCAGAAGTTTGGTTCTGGGAGAGAAACCAGTTTAAGCTATACCACCTACGGGACAATTCCCAGACTGAGCTTGCCACCATTTACCCTGATACTTATGGCTATGAGCTTAGGGCAGCAAGCGAAATACTGCCAGGATTAGACATTTCCTTGCTAGAGCAATGCATTACAATTTCAGATTCAATTCAGGCTGTTGATGAATTTGAACAGGGACTAAAAGCGGACAATGAGTGAAACAGATAGTGCCGCGATCGCTCTAATCTATCGTAGAGTTGAGCGATTTGAGGCGACCACAAATAGAACCTTGTCCAGTCAGACAGTACTTTTAGAAGAAGTTTTACGGATACTCCGCGATGCAAAAGGCGGCAAGCTACGCAATGGCGGTACTGGTATATGAAGAGATTTCCAAAGTATGCGATCCCCTTACCAATAGTTTGTATTTTTGAGGACTACACAAAAGATATAAAATCTTAGCTTAATTCATCTAGAGTTCACAAAATAACTAGCAAAAAAAATGCTAGCTACACAGCCCTCAGCTTTTTGAGTGCGATCGCAGGGATTAGATTAATCCACCACGGTAAGCAAAAGCAGCGCACAAAGAAACGTTTAGTAGACGTTTCAGCCCCCAGACTCTGCAACCAGCAAGTCTAATTAAATTTATAACTATTTCAAGCTTACCGACTAATCCCTACAATCTGCAAATTTAAAAGTTAAGGGGCTGTCCAAACCAACAAAGGACAACCCAATGAATAAACCCCTCACTTCTGACAGACAGGGGTTTGCGAATGAAAAGCCTAGTATTCTAACGCAAACTTTCCCCAACAATCAAGAATCTCGAATTTCGGAATTATCAAACCATATAAGCGATCGCCGAACTAGCACCAAATATTTAAAAGCGGGTTGCTGTGACGTTGCTCTAAGACCATGCCCCAACCCGGATGAGTTACTGCGATCGCCTAACCTCAACTTAGAGGAGTCCTTTTACTTACAGCGATTAGTCAAGCAAGGCATGTTTAGTGGTCAGGTGGCCGCCGTACTTCTCCAAATTGAAGCCAAGGTTGGAGGGGTGGCAGTATGAATCACAAAGGATTCGGCAAGATAGCCTCACCCCAAAAATCACTAAATCAAGAACTAAGGCAGGTTTTTAGAAAATTCAACAAGCGAGGTAAGCTCAGAAGTACCCCTTGGGCTTTGCATGAAGTCTCAAGACTTGAGTCCAGAGATGGAAAAGTCCATCAAGTTGTTGTAGCCGACAACCAAAATGACATGGCGCAAGGCGATGCCTGCTCTGGGCGTAGCCATCACCATGATAGCGAAATTCAAGCACTGGGTAATCATCAAGAAATTGAAGAGCCATCCACACCTTATACTTTGCCAGCCAGAGAAGATTTTGAAGCAAGCCACTGGCAAGAGTGGGGTGAGAGTGGGATTGACAGTGAGATAGCGGCACTTAACTTCAAATCGCTGTCAGGGAATGCCGCTTTTGATTACTTGCTCTACTCCGATAAAATCAGCCGCCGCAACGATGGGCGGCTACGCGATGGGGATATGCGGCGATATGCTCACCTCTCTAATGGTGGTTGGTGGTGTAGCGGAATAAATATTATCACTGGTGAAGATTCCGATTGGGGATGCTTCAAGCCCAACACGCCAAGAATAGATGAGGGTAACAGCAAGGCAATTAAGTATGAGCATCCCCCCAAAGTTGACACAGAAATTTTTGCCTTACGGATTCCCGCCCGGATCTGGGAATTAATTAGCCGCCGCTACGATGTGGCACTACCAGAAAATTACCAAAGTTTACCTTTTGGTGATTTTTGGCGATGGGTGAGAGAGAATACCCAAATTCCCGTTATCATCTGCGAGGGTGCTAAAAAAGCAGCTGCAATCTTATCTTGTGGTTATGTCGCCATTGGTATACCCGGAGTATGGGGAGGCCGTCGCCAACCAAAGGATGAATATGGCGAAAATAACGGCGCACCGTACCTAATCCCACAGTTAGCCGCTTATGCTCAATCAGGCAGGCGAATTTATTTCTGTTTCGATGCTGATGTGAAGCGCACCACGGTTAGAAGCGTGAATGGTGCGATCGCTAAAACTGCCAAGCTTTTATCTTTGCGTGGCTGTGAAGTCCGAGTAATGGGGTGGCATTTGGCATTAGGCAAAGGGATTGATGATGTACTAGCTGCTTACGGCCGCGACCAATTTGATACTATTTACTGCGATGCTCTGAAATTAGATGAGTGGAACACCAAGCAACTAAGGCGGCTCACATACACCCCAGATTTGAACTTAAATCAGCGTTACTTGGGTGAGTTGGCTATTCCTTTGGGTAAGCAGCTAATAGGCTTGAAATCGCCAAAGAACACAGGTAAAACTCACTTACTCCAGTGGCTAACTGACCCGATAATTCGCGCTGGTGAGAGGAGAGTGTTAGTAATTACCCATCGGGTGCAACTGGCAACCCAGCTTGTAAAAAAACTGGGATTACCTTTCATTACCGAAGTGAAGCAGACTGAGCAAGGCTCACATTTCGGAATGGGGTTAGTAATTGATAGCTTACATCCAAAAAGCCAAGCCAAATTTAACCCTGATGAGTGGAAAGGGTGCTGGTTGATTTTGGATGAAATCATGCAGCTAATCTGGCATTTGTTGAGCAGTTCGACTTGTCAGACAGATCGCGTAGCCATCATCAAAAATTTCAAACGCCTGCTAATGAATGTTGTTAATTATGGTGGGAAAATCTTCATTGCTGATGCTGACTTAAACGATATTGGCATTGACTTTATCAAAGGACTAATTGGGCAAGAGATTGACACTTTTATCGTGGAAAATACATTTCAGTTTGTAGAGCCTTGGCAGGTAAATTTAGTACAGGGTAATAATCCAGCACAATTAGTAAAAATCCTTACCCAAAAACTAGAGAATGGGGATAAGTGTTTTGTTGCTTTGTCTGGACAACGGGCTAGTTCTAAATGGGGTTCTCGCAATTTGGAGGCGTACTATAAAAAACTGCTGCCACACCTGAGAATTTTACGAATTGATTCTAAAAGTACAACTACTCTTGGTCATCCGGCTTTTGGCTGTACAGATGATTTAAATGAAGTAATTAAAAACTATGACCTCGTTCTAACTACCTCGACCATTGAGACTGGGGTATCAATTGAAGAAAAGCATTTTGATTATGTTTTTGGGATTTTTCAAGGCGTACAAACTACCGATGGTGTCAGACAGCATTTATCACGTTACCGCCCTCCAGTCCCTCGTTACATCTGGCTTAATCCAGTAGGCATCAATAGGGTAGGCAATGGCTCCAATAGTGTCAAGGCATTACTAGCAGGTGAGTACATCAAGAATAAAGCCAATATTAAAAAGCTCGTTGATTTGGGATTTGAGGAATCGATAGAAGGCAATTTTGAAAGCATTTGCATTAATACCTGGGCGAAGTTAGGGGCAATCATCAATGATGGGATGAATAGCTATGAATTGCAAATTATTAGTGATTTGAAATCTGAGGGACATATCATCTGTGAAGTGGGCGC
This sequence comes from Nostoc sp. C057, assembly GCF_013393925.1. Classification (NCBI taxonomy): domain Bacteria; kingdom Bacillati; phylum Cyanobacteriota; class Cyanophyceae; order Nostocales; family Nostocaceae; genus Nostoc; species Nostoc sp. C057. Next base: position 156,118 of record NZ_CP040290.1, read on the forward strand.
AGATGAGTTACCTGAACCCGCAGAAGTAGAGACTACTAAGCAAGAAATTTACAACAACTGCAAATCAGAATATGCGGGACACTGTGAAAATGTCACAGCGTCTGAAAGTATTACAGATGAACAGTTTTTGAAACTAGATAAACAGAATTGCAAAACTGAGTCCGAACAGTTAAAACACAGAAAAGGTGAGATTGAAAGGCGTTATAACGTGACTGTTACTCCCGAATTAGTAGAGAAAGATGATCAAAACTGGTATTCAATAATTCGATTAGATTACTACCTTGGCGTGGGTAGGGAGTTTCTACCGGATAGGGAAATAAACGTCATGTCTACCGCTTTAAAAAATGGTGGTGGAGATTATTTCATTCCCGATACTAATAAAAGCTTTATTGGGAAAAAAATTGATGCTTTAGACTGGATTGGGTACAAAGAGCTTCGAGAAACGGACGGATTGAGCAACAATCACCCATTAGCACAAGCAGTATTTGAGAAAGCAAAAACTCATCAATCCGATTTGAGTTTAATTCTTGGCGCTAAGAGTAATATGTTTGCAAAGCTAAATACTCCCATGCAAGTCTGTCAAAAACTAGCATCTCTTACTGGGTATAAATTCCCTCGATTGCGGCGAGAGGGAACACGAGGCAACCAAGTCTGGATTTACGGTGTCCCCGCGCCAGACTTCCAAAAAGATGATGAGGGGAATCTGGTTTTGGTCGATGGTCGCGCTGTTCCCGTTAGCGATCGCCGAGAAGAAGTTTTCACGGCATGGGTAGAGCGCGATATCCTAGCCAGAGAAAAAGCCGCCAAAGCAAAACTAGAGGCACAAGTACAAGCAACAATTCCCAATTGCCAATTGTCAGCACTTGCAGAAACCGAAATTAATACGCTGACTACATTACAAGAACATTACGCAGAGCAAAAAACACAGACCCTAACAGAAGAAGTTGAGTCAATAGTCATCACTCATGACTCAGAAAGTCAGGTAATCATAGCTGAGTTACCAGTTGAAAATCAGCAACCAAGAGAAGCGGTAATTGAAAAACTACTAAAAATTTCTAACTGGGGAGAAGTTGCGGTGAGCCAAGCCGAGATTAATGAAGTTTGGCCCCTACTCTCAGAAAACCAGCGTTCGCATCTGTGGGAACTTCATCAAAAATATCAGCAGCAATTGTCTTTAGAGGAATTGGCACAGCAGGCCATCGCTACACAAGCTGAAATTAAGGAAACGGGTTTTGGTTCCCACTTCCGAAGCTATGTTTTGAAAGCTGTCTTCAGGGGAATAGCGATCGCTCGGAAATGCTGGGGCGACAAGCAAGAATGCTCAATTCCTTTAAATCAACTATTGCTAGCCACTGGTTAGAGTTTGTGTACCTAGTCAATTTTCAGAACACCAAACAATCATGACAAAAACAAAAATATCATATTTAGCAACCCCTGAAGAGGTAGCGGATTATTGGCAAGTCCTTTTGCAGACTTTCTGATGGATTAGACCAGATAAAAAACAGTTGAAATCCCCAACAGAATGGATGGTAGAAGATAAAGACCCCGAATTTGGAGGCTCACGCCCCAAAATTAACATTCATTGATGATGTCCTCACTAGCACCCTATTGGCGTAATACACTCAAAGTAAGAAGTCGGGTAGTTGACCGTGGAATTATCAACACTACAAGGACAACCAGCAAGTATTCTCGGTTTGGCAGGGCAATCGATAGATGCTGCAACTGTTTTGTTGGCATTTGAAGCGGGAATTAATTACTTTTTCTTTTACAATCTGGAATCTGAAAACTTTTTGGGTGGCTTAAAATCTCTGTTGCTAACAAACCGTGAGCAGGTCTTAGTCGCAACGGGGAGTGAAGACCGAGATATAAGCTCTTTACGCCTTTACCTCGACTCTGTGCGCCATTGTTTAAATGTCGATCGGGTGGATATATTTTTTATTGAATATGTTTCGCCTGCTGACGACATGACCCAGGTTCAGGTGTTGCTTGATGAACTTCGTTTGTGGAAGGACTCTGGAGTTGTGCGCTACGTGGGAGTTACCACACACAATCGAGCCATAGCTTTAGAAATGATAGAACGTCATCAGTGTGATGTGTTGATGCACCGCTACAATATGGCACATCGTCAGGCTGAACAAAACGTTTTACCTGCTGCTCAAAAAGCTAGTATTCCCGTGGTGGCATTCACTTGCACGCGCTGGGGAACGTTACTCAAAGGGCATCACAACTGGCACGGAAAGTTACCTACGGCAGCAGACTGTTATCGCTATACACTAAATCATCCAGGGGTGCGTCTGGCGCTCACCGCCCCCAAAACTAGGCAGCAATTAGAAGAAAATCTCGCTGTTCTGCAAGCGCCCCAAATTGAAGCCGAAGAAGTAGCTAAATGGCACTCATACGGGAACTTGATTTATGGTAATGGGCAAGACGCATTTGATACTCAATGGGTTTGAGAGGAGCGATCGCATAACACGAAACCATATTGGGATTTGACTGGGATGCAGACCTTTTTCTTAGAGGAAATTTGGCTCAGTAGCTGTTGCTCAGGCATACCTCGCAGCGTCGCACTTTGACATGATCCATCTGTAAGATAGCCATGTAATAGATGCTTGAATATAGAAGTCAAACAAAAAACCAATTATACCC
>NZ_CP040291.1:0-134972 GCF_013393925.1 Nostoc sp. C057
ATGCGATCACGCATCCACGACAATATCCAATGTTTGCACGCTGAGATACCGCTTTGGGGCGTAAATCGTTCGGTTCCTTTAGGTGACTTGTTTGTTGATGTAAATATTTTAGAGCAAGTCAGCAGTAACCGTAGAGCCGAATTAGAGGATTTGTGGCAGGATTTTATCGAGAGAAATTCTAACTACCACAGTTTAGATCGAATTGGTGTAGGTAAACACCAGCAGCGTGTATCTGGCTTGATTGTGCTGAAGGGAAATACTAACTTGATGGTAGTGGGTAAACCCGGTTCGGGAAAAACTACGTATCTGCAAAGAATTGTAACTGAATGTAACGATGGAAGATTGCAAGCACACCGAATCCCTGTGTTGATTCGGTTGCGGGATTTTGTGGAAGATGGAGGTGAGTATGCTTATAATTTGGTGCTATTTTTGAGGCAACTTTGGCAGTTAAGTAATTCAGATATTGAATTAGTGTTAAGTCAGGGACGGGCATTGGTGCTGCTAGATGGTTTAGATGAGGTTACAGGAGAAATAGGAAAGCAAATAGCCAAAAATATCAAGCAATTTGCTCGTGTTTATCCACAAGTGCAAGTGGTGGTCAGTTGTCGGACACAAACCTTGGCAGATCCATTCGATTGGGTATCAAACCGATTTACCTGTGTAGAAGTGGCAGATTTTGATGAGGAGCAGGTGATAGCATTTGCAGCCCACTGGTTTAGGACGGTTTGTGCAGATGCAGAAGAGACGGAAACAAGAGTATTTTTGGAGCAATTGTTTCTAGAGGAAAACAAGGCGATTCAAGAACTAGCGATTACTCCGATTTTGCTGAGTTTGACTTGTGCTGTATTCCAGCAAACGGGAAAATTTTACTCGCAGCGTTCCAAATTATATCAAGAAGGGTTGGAGTTATTGTTAGAGCAGTGGGACGAAAAGCGAGGCATTGATAGGGCTGAAATTTATCAGAATTTGTCTGTGGAGCGGAAGTTGAATCTGTTGAGCTATTTAGCGATGAAGAAATTTGAACAAGAGAATTATGTATTATTTAAACAACAAGAGTTAGAGGCATACATTTCAGAGTTTTTAGGCATTGAGCTACGTGATAGTCAAAAAATACTAAACGCAATTGAAAGTCAGCATGGGTTATTGATTAAACGAGCAGAAAAAGTCTGGTCATTTTCTCACCTAACATTTCAAGAATATTTAGTAGCATTATTTATTATTGATAATAATAGCTTGCCTGTATCATCACAATACCTTGTTGATTCTATTCACAAGGCACAATGGCAAAGTATATTTTTAATTGCTATAGAAATGATTAGTGATCCTGATACTCTAATCAAATATCTAAAGCAAAAGATTGATAATTCATTGGCTATGAATGAAAAACTTCAAAATTATCTTGAATGGCTATTAATCAAATCTCAATTTATATCTATTGTTGATTCATACAATCTAGCTGCTATTAGATATTTTTATTTGATATTGTCTACTAATATAGTACCATTAGGTAATAACGAATTTCTATTATTAAATCCATCAACAACTTCTGCTTGGTATTATAATATAGGAATTGATAAAAATATGGTCGGAAGTTTAGCTAAAAATTATGACCCAAATGTAACTTATGACCAAGATTTAGTATCTCGTTTAGACGAAACAATTGAGCTTAATTTAGATCGATCATTAATACGTATATTACATAAGTTTATAAAAGAACAGGAAAAACTAATAGAAAAAAGTATTACTACTGTCAAAACAACTGATATTTTATTTAAAAATAAGGAAGCATCAAATAATTGGATTGGCTTTCAATCCATATTTGAAAATAGCTTGGAAAGTGAATATGAGAATATAGAAGAAATTAACTATTTTTCTATTGCGGAGGGAGAATTAAAGCCTACGCTTGAAAGAGCCAAAATATTTGATAATAAATTATATACAACTATTCTTAATAATAGAGAAGAATTATTTCCAATCTTTGACAATTTTGACTCTATGCAACAATGGTGGACTGAAAATGCAGAATCTTGTATAGAAAAGTTTAGAAATATTATTGTGCAGTATAGACAAATTGGGCATGATTGGGAATTTAATAAACAGGAGACAGATTCTTTATGGCAATATTGTGAGCTTAATAAGTTTTTAATTGATTGTATCCAAAGCAATTATCTAGTAAGTGAACAAACGAAAGAAGAAATTATTAATACATTATTACTACCGATATCTACCCTAAATAAAAATAATAAATTAATTAAATAAGAAGTAGAAAAAGCTAAAAAGCGATAGTCTTTTTCCTGACTGAAGTCACCAAATACAGACCGAGCGCTTTCAAATCTCTAGCGACGACTTCCATTGCAGCAATACCACCGCCCTCAATGGATTCCACAAAATCTTCACGGGAGGTAAACGGGAAATCCCCAGTCTGCCAAAGCCCCAGACGATTGGCATAAGATAGGTTAGAAACCTTCGTCGCTCCAGTTGCAGAAACATAGATAACCCGTGCTGATGGCAGTGCGTTTTGCAACCGCAGCCCAACAATACCTTGCTGGGATGCTGCAACCATACCAAGTTTGCCCTCTTGTGCCATTGCATTGCCCATGCTGTGGCACTCGTCGAAAGCGATCGCTCCCTCAAAGTCCTTGCCTGCCCATTCAACAATTTGCTTGAGCCGACTTTTACCGTTCTTTTGAGAACGTAGAGTTGAGTACGTGCAGAACAGAATGCCTTGGGTGAAGGGTATTGGATCGCCAAGCTTAATGTTGCTCAGGTCGATGATGTCGCGCTCAGTACCACCCAGCGCACACCAATCTCTACGGGCATCTTCAATTAAGGCAGAACTTTTGGATACCCAGATTGCTTTTCTTCGTTCCTGACACCAGTTGTCGAGGATGATTCCTGCACATTGTCTACCCTTACCAGCACCCGTCCCATCGCCTAAGAACCAGCCACGACGAAATTTCACAGCATTTTCTGAGCTATTTGCTGCTACAGTCACATTATCCCATGAATCATCTACAATATAAGACCCAGACAGAAATTCACAGTGTGCTTGACCTGCGTAGATGACGCTTTCAAGTTGTGCCTCTGACAACAAGCCTTGTGTGAGAATATTTTGTGGTAGATGCGGTTTATAAGTTGGTGCTGGTGGCGAGACAAGTGCTAGGGCTGCACTTTCGCAAAGCAGTGAGGGATGAGGCAAAGCATCTTTAATTCGGATTCGTTGTGGGCGATATGTTTCGTATAGGGTGTCTTTCAAACCCTCACTAGCCGTCCACTCGATAACCTCATATTCCAGCACTACTACGTCGTCTGGAAGAGAGAAAACTGTTTCTGGTTGTGCAACTATAATACGTTTTGGCAATTGAACAACTTTTGCCTTCGCAGTAGCTTTGATCTCTGAGCGTTCCCACGAAGATCGCTGTGGCAACTGCTCAATCAACGCCAGCAGTTCGGGCAAGTCCAAGGTTTCGGGAATACAGGGGATGTTGCCGGGATTATCAGCCGGAACTTTGTCGATCACTGTAATCCGAGTGTCGATAGTTGTCCCATGTTTTGAGTAAACCTTGCCGTTAACCCCGACTGACATTAAAACTCGTGCTTCTGAGTGCCACCTAACAAAAGTCTCGCGCCAAATGGGATTATTAGGTGAGAACCAGTTGGCTGTGATTGTTACCAGCCGTCCACCGTCAGCCAGTCTTTGCAATGCCGAGTTGATGTGGCTCTTTGTGGCATCAGGGTTGCGACTGTTGATTTTGGGAGATGCGGAGAAAGGTGGATTCATCAGAACAACTGAAGGCTGAGTCTTTCCAACCAGATAATCGTTAATCTGTTCCGCGTTTACTGAGAATAATGGTGTACCAGGGAATAATCGCCGCAGAATCTTCGATCTATCAGGTGCAAGCTCGTTGAGCATCAGACTTGCACTGTGCAGTTTAGCCATTTGTGCCAATAGGCCAGTTCCGGCACTTGGCTCCAGCACCAAATCAGTAGCTTGTATAAATCCTGCTTTGGCTACCAGATAAGCAAGCGGCAGAGGCGTGGAGAATTGCTGAAGGTTTACTGACTCTTCACTACGGCGAGTATGCGTCGGGCAGAAGGCTGTTAATTCTTCTAATTGTTGCACAACCACTTGAGGTTGTTGTGATAAAATCCTAATTCCCAGATGACGCAGATATAATATTTGCGCCACTTCCACAGCTTCGTAAGCATCTTTCCATTGCCACGCACCGGACGCAGGAGTGCCTAGAAAGTAGCGATTCATCTGGGAAGAAACAGTTTTTGTAGAGAGAGGGCGATTATCTGTTAAAACCTAGCGTGGCAAAACTAGCTAGAGCAAAAACTTAAACGTAGTAAATTCGTTATTATTGAAAATTTTGATTTACCTATTTACGCCTATTTCAATCATGAAAAATCTACTCTAGCGAGTTTTACCACTCTAGGTTAAAACTTTTGCAAGCTCTTGGGCAACATTAATAACTGACTGCCCATAATCGATTACTGTTTGCAAATCGAATAAAGAACCTTGAGTGAAAAGTTGCTGTACCATTGCATCACTCACAATATTATTTTTCACCCTTGCTATGGCGAAGCCTTTCTCTTATTAATAAATGAGGCTATTACTAGCCTCATTTAAACTTTTAAACCTTCAGATATTTATTCTTCGGTGATCGAACGAGAATTAAAAAGCGAATTAAGCAGTTTTACGCGGTCTACCTGGCTTGCGCTTGCCTGAAGACTTTACATCAGCCTTTTTAGTTTTCGGTGACTTGTTGGCAGCATTGTTAGCTTTGCTTGAACGAGTAGTACGTTTTGGTTGTGGTGAAATTTCTTTAACTGGAGGCAGTAATCTCAATGTAGGGAATGAGAGAATAACTGCTTCGTTACTGGTATGATGAATAGCTTCATCCTCTAGTGTCCAAGGATCTGGCAACTTTTCAAAAGTCCGAGCTTGTGGTGTGATTACTTCTGATACTGATGGGATTGTAGAAGCGGCTATATTTCCATTGCTAACTGGAACCGCATTACTAGTGTAAGCAGCCGATACAAATAGTCCGTTAATGAACTGGAACATAACGAGACTAACAAATGCCCAAAAGATAGCTACGATTGTCAAAGTGAGTAGAGATTGTATATCCATGATTATTTCTTAACTAAGTATTTGTAATTTTCATCTAATCTACGCAAAGCGTTCTTAAGCCTTGTTCAAATGTGAAGCGAATTTGAACATATTCTCTCTTCAAGAGAGGACTTCACTCTAAAATTAGCGTAGCGTCTCTCTAATTTAATTTAGCCAAATTTCTTTGTTTTTTAAAGCTTAATATCAAATAAAACAGCTTTTAATATTTACCTATTTTTAGATTTCAAGTATTATAGTTATAACCTTGCTTTTCAAAGATAAATATTAGGTTAAATCTATGGTTAAGATTTGATTTGCTAGTTAATTCTTGAGATAAAACATTCTATTCAAACGAAAAAGAAAAGTAGTCGTCACAATTAATTGAAAGTATGCCCAGTCCAACTACCGACTTAGTTCGCTCCTATCTCAAAGAAATCGGACGCTACCCTCTGCTAACTCCTGAGCAAGAAATTACAAACGCTCGGCTTGTGCAGCAGATGATGGCGATTGAAGAACAGCGCTCAAGCCTTGCACTTCAACTAAATCGAGAAGCAACTGCAAGAGAATTAGCTACCTCGCTTGGGCAAAGCGAAGCTGAAGTGGAGTCAATTCTTCATCAAGGGGAACGAGCAAAGCAGAAAATGGTGACTGCTAACCTACGGCTGGTGGTGGCGATCGCTAAAAAGTACCAGAACCGAAACTTAGAATTTCTTGATCTGATCCAGGAAGGTACACTCGGTTTATACCGTGGCGTTGAAAAGTTTGATCCAAACAAGGGCTACAAACTTTCAACTTATGCCTATTGGTGGGTTACTCAATCAATCACACGTGCCATCGCAGAACAATCACGAACTATTCGTTTGCCTATTCATATCAACGAAAAACTGAATAAAATCAAGAAAATACAACGGGAATTATCCCAGTCATTGGGTCGAAAACCAACTGTAGTAGAAATTGCTGAAGAATTAAAGGTTAAACCAGAGCAGGTTCGAGAATATATTCAAGCAGACCGAAAGTTAGTTTCGCTAGAAATGCGCGTTGGGAATGAACAAGAAACAGAATTAAGCGAACTTTTAGCTGACGAAAAGATTTCCCCTTTGGAAGAATTAAATTCTTCACTAATGCGCCAGAATATTAAAGAGTTGCTAGCATCCTTAGCTCCAATACAACGAGAAGTACTAACTCTACGTTTCGGGCTAGAAAATGACCATCAACTGAGCCTAACTCAAATTGGAGAACGCCTTAACTTAAGCCGAGAAAGAATTCGCCAGCTTGAACATAAAGCACTCTCTATTCTTCGCCGTCAAAAAAGTGATATTAAGGAGTATCTTAATTAAGTTAATCGTCATTCATTTTTCCAGAATGATTCGCTTATAGTCAGGGCTGAAGCCCTGCTTTTATGCAACTTAAATGCCGATTAGCTTAGATTGATTTCCCGCTCTAGTATCATCGCGGACGTAAAGGTAATATTTCCCCAGGGCAATTATCCTTGTTTTAATCATGAAGATGATGCTCTGGCTATACTATTAGTCAAAAACAAGAAACTATATTTATAAATAGCAACTTAAAAAACTGATCAATGTCCAGCAAAACAATCGATGTCCGAGAGTACACCGTTAGAGCGCACAAGCGGGAAATTCATACTCGCGTTTTCAACTTTGTGTGTAATACCAATTTAATATGAAGCTGCATATAATAGAGAAAACAAACTCGATAAATTAAAAGAACCATGAGCCGCCCTTTTGAGATTGAAATCGCAGAGAGCGAAGAAGAACTTAAAAAACGCCTACAAACAGCTAATTTAGGGAACCAGAAAGAAAAACTTATTATGCTGTGGTGGATAAAAAGCGGGCAGGCCAAGGAGCAGCAAGATATTGGAAAACGCTTGGCTAAAGATACATCAACGGTGACAAGATGGTTACAAAAATATAGATCGGGTGGGCTAGATGAATTATTGAAAATAAAAAAAGCTCCGGGAGCAAAACGGAAAATTCCTGAAGGAGCGATCGCGGCACTTGAAGAGGAGTTAAAAACAGGAAAAGGCTTTAGTAGCTATGGTGCAATAGTAGAGTGGTTAAAGCAAGAGCAGGGGCTTGATATCGAGTATGCAACGGTTTATGCATTGGTTCGATATCGATTAGGGGCAAAACTAAAAGTACCACGTCCTCAAAGCCATAAGCAGGATGAAAAGTTAGTATCTGAGTTTAAAAAAAACTCGGTATCATTCTGAATTGTCTAGAAAAACATCTAGCACCCGGCAAGTGTGTTCGCTACCTGTGCCAGGATGAAACGAGGGTGGGACTGAAAACTCTTACAGGAAAAGTGATTACTGCCTCTGGAGTTAAGCCTACTGTTGAGGTGAAATGGCCACGGGAAAATTTTTGGATTTATGGTGCAATTGAACCATTGACTGGAGATCATTTTCTTTATGAATATCCAAAACTGAATGGCGAGTGTTTTCAACAGTTTTTGGACTGGCTATCTCAACAATTAGGTGGGGATTACGCTATTTTACAGGTTGACCAAGCACCTGCTCATACAAGTTCAGCAATTCGTTGGCCAGAAAATATTATTCCTCTGTTTCAACCACCTTCAGCCCCTGAACTCAATCCCATTGAAAGGCTTTGGCAGCTCCTCAAGAAACCACTCAAAAATCAGCTTTTCTCTTCTTTACAGAATTTACGCGATCGCATCCAAGAAATATTTAATCAACTTACACTTGAGCAGGTAATATCTATCTCTTCTTATAACTTTATTCTCGAAGCTCTTTTCTATGCAGCTTCATATTAAATTGGTATAAGCAGTGTGAACAACCCACACAACGAGAAACCTTTGGAGTTAGACCTCTATATTGCGAGAAATGCCGTCCGCCTCAACCTCCCAAGCAATCGAAAGTAGTCCCTATAGGCAAGAGGAAACCCAGAGCTATGAATTATGAGAGTGGTAAAGACATAGCTGGATGATTTGTTGTCTCTTGGGTGAGTGAAGCAGTGCGCTCATTCGCCCAACCTAATTCAAACTGGTAAAAGGTAACTCTAATGTTTGGAAGTTTAGAAGTCATTCAGGAGTTGCAAACTGTGCAAATAACTCTGCCCCTGTCAGGTCATTAGTTTCATTGGCGAAACAGTAATATTGGGGCTTTTCATCAATGAATACCTGATGATCGAAAACAAGACCTTCAGAACTATCGAATAGTCCAACGGGGATGAAATACTGGTTACTTTGTTTCAATTTGTAAAATAGATGGCTACCACACTGCTTACAGAATCCACGTTCTGCCCACTGTGATGATTGATAAAGCCCAATATTTTCTTCACCAGAGAAGCTAACATCACTTTTACAATCAACAGCTAACAGAGGCCCTCCGCCCCAATTGCGGCAGATACTACAATGACACGCTCCCACACTTTTACTCATGCTAGTTGTAGAAAGGTTTACTGCTCCACACAGGCAACTACCTTTTGCAATATTTAGATTAGACATATTATTTGCTCCAATTCCACGCAGGCGCTCCAATTGCTCACATTTTCCCCTATTTCATACTGGAAATGCCAACAATATCAAGTAGTTCGCTTTCGTGACTTGGCTATTTATTGGGGAAGTTGGGGTTCCCTCAGAGCATAAGGGGTGGGGGAAAGGTTTTAAATCCCTCACCATGCACCCCCTACCCTAGCCCTGACAGCGCATTTTTGAGTTGGCATACAATGGTACTTGGCATTACCGAGAAACGCGATATCAGATACTAGTTTTGGTTAACATAGAAATTCCCCTGACATTGCAAACAAACCATGCCCAAGACTTGGAACATCAAGATAGATAACTACTTTCAAGCCAACCCCAATTGCATCATCGCCACTGCTCATGTAGACTCGTTCCCCACAGACCTACCCCTAGAACCGAACATCCGTGAACCGAACCGCAAAAGTGCGACTTACAGACAAGTCTTCGACTCCCTGACAACCGAACCCGAAAAATTCTTCTCTCGCCACAGTGGAATTGTTCTGTCAGCGAATATTGCTAAACCTGTCAAGAACAAAACTGAACTGGAGCTAGAAGTTTTAGAAGCTAACGAGGGAGGCAGTGATGGCATTATCAACGGAGGGCACACAGTTTTAGCTTTTGACCAAGCGAAAAATTACAAATATGACCTAACCGAAGCCAGAGTAAAAGTTACCATCCACATCGGACTCTCGGAAGACGAGGCTAAGGATATAGCCCTGGCCTCCAACACGACAACGCCAGTAGATTCTCGCTCCAAAGTCAACGCTAGGGGTGATTACAAATTCATCAAGCAGTATTTAGCCCAGTTAGAACAGAAAGAAGATAGAAAATTCCGCATTGCCTATTATCAAAACCAAAGCGGCGCTCCCAGAAATGCCCAGTGCAATGTCACCCATTTGCTCAAGCTCCTTTACTGCCTTGACAGAAATAAATACAACCCCGACGGCAATAAACGAACCAAACATCCAGCAGGGATGAGTCTTCCAAGTAACATTACAGACGCAGAAAGGGAAAGATTAACCGCCTTACTGCCTCTCTTGACTCATGCTCTATGGATAGAGCAAAGACTCTACGAAATAATCCAAGAACATATCAGTAACCCTAGAAGAAAGGGTGCTAACGATTTAGCATCAATAGATATACGTAAAACTACGTTGTTGCCTGACAGCAAGTATTCATTCGGGTTTGGTGCGCCAACCGACTTAGCACTACCGATAATCGCATCATATCGGGTATTTCTAGATAAAGATTATAAATGGATTCTGCCGTTTAACGAATTCGCTGAAGATTTCCTGCAACACTTGTGGAATAACTATTTCCGTAAATACTTAGTGTCGGAGAAAACAGCAGGAAATACAGTCGGGACAAAAATCAGCCGCAATCAAGAGATTTGGGAAAGTTTGTACATTTCGGCGCAGAGTTATCTAAATCAGCACTTGGTGAAAATGGTCAACTCTAGTAAGCAAGAAGAAGAATTGAAGGTGACACAAGGTGCAAACAAGAGGGAAAAAAGGAAAAGGGGGGAACTCAACGCGACTACTGCCCCCAAATAGCTTTTTCTCGAACAGGGTATAAGGTGTACGGCAAAGACTATTAGTCCCCATACCCTACCCAACTTTTCTAGTTAAGTCAGGAACTCTCATTTAGAGCTTGAGTAACGCCATAATTAATTCTCAACAAGTTAAATTTAATGACAAAAACTGGCATAAGTATAACTTTGGGATGGAGGTGTAGTAAGCGCTCACTGGATACCGTTATGGATGATTACGTTCTAAATTGAATTCAACTATTGCAATCTCAGGTTGATATTTTAGCTGTTGAAATCAGGAAAATTAATTCAGTGATTTGATTTATACTTTTAGGTTCGTCTAAATATCAAAAAAGTTTTGTCGTATGTCCAGCCTGAGTCCAGACATGGTTCGTATCTATTTGCAAGAGATTGGTCGTTATCCAATGCTAACCGCAGACCAAGAAATTGCTTATGGCAGGCAGGTACAGCAAATCATGGCAATTGAGCAAAGAAAAAATGAACTCACCCAACAACTAGCTAGGGAGCCAACAATGGTCGAATTAGCTGTTGATGTTGACAAAAGTGAATTGGAAATAGCTCAAATACAAAATCTTGGGCAACGAGCCAAACAAAAAATGGTGACAGCAAACTTGCGTCTGGTGGTTTCGATTGCCAAAAAATATACTAATCGCAATCTGGAATTCCTAGATTTGCTGCAAGAAGGGGCAATAGGTTTACAAAGAGGTGTAGAAAAATTTGACCCCAATCGCGGTTATAAGCTTTCCACCTACGTATACTGGTGGATTACGCAGTCAATCACACGGGCAATCGCAGAGAAATCCCGTACTGTACGCTTGCCAATTCATATCACCGAACAACTCAACAAAATTAAGAAAGTACAGCGAGAATTATTTCAGACACTGGGTCGTCCAGCCAGTGTTATAGAAATTGCTGAAACTTTAGACTTACAACCAAGTCAGATTAGGGATTTTCTCAGCAGTTCAAAGCAGCCAATTTCTCTAGATGTAAAGATTGGAGATAACCAAGACACAGAACTTAGTCAACTTTTACCAGATGAGGGCATATCTCCAGACGAACATATCACCAAAGAACTTTTACGCCAAGACATAAATAGTTTATTAGAATCACTCAAACCGACGCAACGTGAAGTATTAATTTTGCGTTTTGGGTTAGAGAACGATCAAGAACTAACTTTAGCTCAAATTGGAGAGAAATTGAATGTCAGTAGAGAACGAGTTCGCCAAATTCAGCAGCAAGCAATCACTGTTCTACGTCGTCAAAAAACTGAAATTCAACAGTATTTAGTTTCCTAAAGTCCGCTAAAAGTTAATATTTTAGCGGGCTGAATTTGGTGAGAAGTGGGGATTTAATCCAGGATTTGAATTTAACTGGAACTTGCGTGTCTCTAAAGCTCAAGATTCTCTTGTGCCGAATGCCAAAATCTAGCGATACTGACGCGCTTTTTCTCCTCTTCAACCCTGTAGACAACACGATATGGTTTAAGAATAAGCTGACGAATATTAGGGTCGTCAAACTCAGGTACTTTCTGACCAATGAATGGAAATTGACTTAACTCCCTACTTTTTTCAAGGAGTTGCTGACCCAATTTCCTTGCAGCTTCAGCATTGCTTAAGGCAATATACTTGACAATTGCTTCCAAATCCCCCACAGCTTTGGGAGAAAGAACTACTTGGTAGTCCATGCTTCAATCATCTGCTCAACAGATTCAATTGACACTCCAAGTCCTTGGTCAATCTCTTCTAAACCCTCTTTTACAGCCGCGATAAACTCAATTTCTCTAACAATCTCACGCAGAGACACATTTGGCGGCAAGCGCTTCACAAGTTCAAGGACTGTTTCTCTATCGCTCATAGCAGTTTTTGCTTCTATGCAGATGACTACTGTAATCTTAACTCATGGGTTCACCTTGTAGCTTTTCTTTTAGCTAGACAAATAACTTTGATAATGTTTTCCAACCTGCTTGTTGAGAAAAACTTTATCCTAGTCTGACTGGCAAGCAGCAAATTTATCTATTGAACTGGAATTAAATCAGACATTTTAGGAATCCTATTGAATCTAATCCTTAATCTTCACTTTATCCTGAAAATCGGGGCAGATTTCACCCTGATACCCATGAGGATAGATCCCACAAACTAACAAGTTTTCCCCATACTTCTGACCATGATAGTTATTGCAACCCATGCAAGTTACTGGTCTAGGTTCTTCATCATAAAAATCAAAATCTTCACCCCAATCCTCTTCTGGCATTAACTTAGCATTACAGTTAGGGCAATATTCAACATCTCGCCCTTTGTCATCAACAAGGCAGGTGGTAAGTTTCCAAAAATCATTTGCAAACTCCTCAAAACGAGGATAGCTGCATGAGCATACAATTATTTCTTCATTGGTTTCACTATCGGAATGTGCCGATAAATATTCTGGAGAGATTTTCCAATCCTGTTGTTTAGAAATATTTGAGGGATGACCACAAAAATCTATATCCCAAAGCTTTTGTTCATGAAAAACTCTCACTCCAAAAGATGTATAATCATGAGCCATATTTTCTAATTCACAATAATTCTTAGCTGATTGATAGTCAAAGTCACGTTTGCTAATTCTTAAACCTATCTCACGAGGATAAGTCTGAATTACCAAATATTCGCCTTCGGAAAATGGATTAAAATTTGTGGAGATTCTTTCGTTTAAAAATAAAAAGTCTGTAGGTGTATCCATGATATTTTTTATTGATTTATCTTTCTTTATTAGATTCAGGAGCCAGGATTCAAAATTCAGTTAGGTATTCTTCCTTTTTAAAAGAAAAGCGATAAGCTTGACGGTATGGCGGGAGCTTACGGCTTGCAATATAGATTCTTAATTAAGCTGTTCACACTCAAATCAATTACCTCAAGAACATCTGGCAACCATCGGACGTGTTCAATGATTTTATCGTGAGTACGAGCTTTGAAGATCAGGCGATAAAGCCCTGCCTCAGTCATAGTCAACATTTCCTGACCTTGAGAATTGTCATCACCAGGGATATATATTACATAGACCCCTCTCATCCGTATCAAAAGAAGCTAGAGCTTGTGAGACATTTTGGATTTCCAGAATTGTGCATACATCCACAGCTACCCATTCTGGTTTCTCTGATGTACCGACGAACCGATTCAACTTATTCCCCTTTTTGAACCAGCAATTTCCCAGACACCCCAGCCGTAAAACCCAACCCAATCGCCGCTACAGTAATATTAGGCTTGATAAATAACGTCGCAATTCCGATAACTGCGCCCCAAAGACAACCATAACAGCAAGCAATAATCAACTGATTTTTGGGTTTAGCTCTTTCGTCTTGAATAGATTGGTGAACGATGGCATAATCTTCGAGTTCACCAACGATTTCTGATAAAGAAGCGCCGTACTCTTTTTCCAATCTACAAATGGCCAGTCTGTCTGCTTTAACTGGACTTATGGCTAATTTTTGTAATGTTGTGGTTAATTTATCGCTCATTTTTAAACTTCCTGATGCTTCCACATTCTGGAAAATGTTTAGAAAAAAATTAAAACTTACTGGAGAGACAAAAAGACTCTATTTTTCAGCCTTACTTGGAAATGTAAGAATACCGGAACTTGACCGGAACTCGACCGGAACTGTGACGAATATTAGTGGTTAATGTTAAAAACGCTGAAACCATCTTTTTCATTTCCGCACAATCGGTTAGTGTCAATCAATTGTGACAAGGCATTCCTCAAGTAAAGAACACTCTTTTTCTCGTCGCCCCACTTGCGGCTGTTTCTGATAGCAGCAAAAGAAGTTGGAGGATTAGCAGTAGCTGCAACGATCGCCACAATCTGTTCTAAATCAGTCTCAGAAATCTTAATTTCTTCTAGTTCCAGAAATTCCACTTCTTGATAAGGTTTTGAAAAAATAGACTCCAGATGATTAACTGCGTCTGATGGGGCAATCTTCTCTCCTCTGGGTATGACTGCTTTTTCATGCTGTTGAATCAATTCCGGGAAGAACTGAAGTAATGTTCTTGCTGGATCTGGTTGCCCATTGCCTGGGTGCAAATGGGTCTTTAGCCATTCGGGAATCATGCCCAAGTTGCCACCAATAACAGGTTCTCCAAAGTTATTAGGGTTGGCTTTGAAATATTCTCCACTAGCGACATTCATTTTGCGTAGACCACCAGCGCTAACCGCTTGAGCTACACAACCAATAAAGTTAACCGATTGCTTAAAGGTATCTGCCAGCCCAGCCGTAGCTTTACCGACCACGCTTGTCAGGTTAGAGCCATGCAGCACGATAATTAATGTACCACCAGATTTAGCGAAGCGAGAAAGTAAATATTGGATCGCCCAGGTGCGATCGCTTTCCTCCAATAATGACAGCAACCGCATCGCCTCATCAATTACTAGCAGTAAGTTTTTATGGGAGTATGGTTCGCTTCCATCTAAACCTTTAAGAAATTTCAATAAATCACGAGCGACGAGTTGATCAGCCCCATCTGCATCTTGATCCGGGTATTTAAGGGCAGAGGTTAAGTTGCAAGCGAAGGGGTAAACGTCCAATCCGGCTGTAAAGTATTGGGTGTTCAATGCGGGGTCAAGTGCAGTTGATAATGTTGCCAAGATTGCTGCTAAGGTTCCCTTGCCACCTCGCTGAGTACCAGCGATCGCAATGACTTGAGAACTCATCATATTCTCTACTTGGAATCCACTTTTCGTTAAAGCAGCGATCAGTGCGTTTGCCCTATTAGTCAGAGGGATATTAATTATAGTCTCTGGTACAAGCCCATCAGAGGAAGATGGTTGTAACTCTGTAGGTCTAGAAAGCTCCGCAGCTTGGTTCATCTTCCCAATATCTACTTGTGGCGATTGAAACTGTTTGATATCTACGGTTGGTGGTAACTGGACGTTTGCCTGTGCGATCGCACTGATCTCCGACCGATTCACTCGGCTATCAACCGTCACATCCTGTAAATGGAGAGCCATGCTTTCATAAGTGGGTAGCTGACGACCCTTGAGCTTGCTAAACCAGCCAAACATCCAGCGATAAGCGTAAAAACGTTTTCCTGGCTCAACTTGTGTTAAATACTGACTAATATTTTCAAACTCAGCATGAAGAAAGGTGTACTCTTCTGCTGATTGTCGCTCTAGGAATTTAACAGTATTGGCAAGATGATCTGCTTGATAAGTCCTTCTAGCATCATAATCCCCAGCACGAGTTAGAGCATCTACAAAATTACCACGCACAAAAGGCAAAGGCGCAATTTCTTTAGTGCGGTTGGAGTGTTCGACAACAAACCATAGCCATGCAGCACCACCAATTAAACCACCAACTAGTGCCAAAGGGTTGACCGCATAACAAACCGCTCCAATCCCAGAAGCCAACAAACCAAGTACACGGGTCATGTCTGCTTCATTCTCAGATGCCCGTGCCATTTCAAATAATCCATCTTTTCTCTCTTGCAACCATTGGGCGATATTTCCAGCTTCCAAGTGAGACAAGCTAGGATATGATTCGCGTAAATGTTCCGTTTCCTTAGTTGTAATTTTTGGGATATCGTTACTTTGCATAAATGCTTCCCTTGGTAAACGTTGCCGCCCTTTTTATAGTTATTGGTTTTTTGGGCGGTTTCGGTTCTAATCCTTTGTCAGTCGCCAAATAGCGAACCCAATTTCACCCGCCATCATTGTGCCGATGTTAAACAAAATACAGCCCAAAATCATGAATGGGGCTGTAAATTCAAATGGGTTACGAGCCGCAAAGGTGGTGACAATATCGAACACCCAAACCGCAATCACAACCAGCCCTGCGCTAGAGCGATCACGTATACCTGCGGTTTTGTAATCCGCCCAGAGTTGGCCTACTAAGTCAATCTTGCCACTAGGTTTGGTTTCAAGGTCATAAACCATGTGGTCTTGAAGCTCCCGTCGTGCTGAGTCTGGGTTCTTACCGCGTAAGGCGTGGGCTTCAATTACCTGAACACCTACAGAAATTATGAATGCCAGGTAAAAAAACGGGTTGAACAGTGCAAACGGCACATTTAGCCAATTCCAATTCGGCTCAAACCAGGCAAAAACAGGCGGGCCTTGAAAGATTAATTGCCAAGTTGAATCAGCACTAATCATGGAACCGCCGATAAATAAAATCCCGCCAACCAAGGCACGACCCGCACCACCGTTAGCAACAAACTGATTGACAATCGCGGCGGCTGCCCTAATGGGTAAGCCGACAATCATCACAACAGCCTTGGCGCAAAAATCGATAATTTCACCAAGCGATCGCTTCTTACCTTTAGGCTTACTATCGCTGTTGCCAGTACTATTAGTTTCCGCACTTGATGAACTATTAGCCATTACTTTTTCCTCACTGGTTTGATATTTTGAACGCTTTTACAAATCCCTTTGGCTTTGTATTTCCACTTCCAAATTCCTTCTTCAATCCGCCCAATACACCTGCCCGTCGCATCAAAAACATCAACAATCTCATCATCTTGATAAAAGGTTGTGTCTGGTCTGGGATTGCGTTTAGCGCTATCAAAGTAATTGGTAATTCTCAACTTGCGACTTGTGGGCATCACTCCCGCCTCATATAGAGCATCACTGGTTTTTGCCCGTTCTTCTATGCGGGAACGCTCTAATTCTTCTGTGGCTTTTAGCCGTTGAAGCTCTGCATAAGCCCCCAACTTGGGTACTAAGGGGATGATTACAGGCAATATGCAAATGCCAACACTAGCCAAAGCTAAGTACAGTTGTTTCTTATACATGAGACTACTGTGTTATAGCGCGTTCTTACTACAAATTTTTCCCCTGTTTCACACATAAATAGCGCGTTCTTACTACAAATTTTTCCCCTGTTTCACACATAAAATGAGGCGTTTCATGTTTCACGACGCTGAAACATTGATGAAACCGTTGAAACAGTTTCGTGAAACAGTGCTGTGAAACAGCTGGATGAAACACTACCCTTCATAACGCCTTTCGAGCAAGGAATTAGCTAGTGTTTCGTGTTTCATGTTTCACGTTTCACGCTGGAGGAATGCTGTTTCATGCTGTTTCACGCCCTGAAACACTGATGAAACCGTTGAAACTGTTTCATGAAACAGTGCTGTGAAACAGCTTCGTGAAACAATCCCGCCCATAAAGGCTTTCGAGTAGGGAATTAGCTGGTGTTTCATGTTTCACGTTTCATGTTTCACGCCGGGGGAATGCTGTTTCATGCTGTTTCACGCCCTGAAACATTGATGAAACCGTTGAAACGTTTCATGAAACAGTTTCGTGAAACAGTTTTAAGAAACACTCGCGCCCATCACTATTACTTTGATGCCCGTCCCAGAAAAGTCAATCCTGCACCAACAAGTAATCCCAAGGGAATGAACATCCCACTACCAATTAATCCAGTAGCAACAACGCTACCAACGAGATATGCACTGCCACCTAAAGCGCCAACAACTGAAGTAGCAAACAATCCCGTACTCAGAATATCCATAACCTGATTTTTCCTTTGATGAGTTAATAGTTCTTGAAGCAGTCGGATTTCGGCAACAGTAGCAACAGTTTCATTTTGGATTTGTAACAATGCCGCCACTGTTTTATAAGCTTCTAAAATCGGATCTGTGTCCCCATTGAACTGACTCTCTCCCGCAACAAATTGAGTCGTAGTTTGAGTTGTTCCTTTTTTCGGATCGACTCCCCCAATCTTGTTGAAGCTTCTTCTGCCAAATTAATCAAACTCTGATCTATCTCGGTAATCTGGTTATCAACTTCCAACATGGATTGTTCAGCAAAGGCATCCAACACCGTCCCTTTGGCTCCAATCAAGGATTCCATGAACAATAAAGCTCCGGTGACACCAGTTGATGCACCCAGAATCTTAGATTGCTCATTTTGAACGGCTATAGCACCAGAAATAGTCTCTTTATCAGCCGCAGTCAACTTGTATGAGGCTTGTTGAATTGCTTCGTCAGCTTTGGTGATTGTGGCTTCGGGTATATCTGCTACAGGTGATTGTTTAGGCTGTAATCTCTCACTATTGGTAATATCTTGGAATCTAGCTAAAATCTCGTCTGGAACTTGTGAATCGACCGTCCATTTTTGCTCTGGATATTGACGGCGTAGTTCATCAACTATCTTTCCTGGTACTTTGTTGAGAGCTTGTGCGAATTCTTTAACAATCATCATTTAGGCTCCTAAAAACTTTTCGGGGTGATTTTTTAATTCAATTGCCACCTTCTTCAAAGAACCTTTGGCTAAAACGTAACTTCTAATTCTTTGAAGCACAGGTAAATGCCAGTTTGTCAACTTTGCTCGTCCGTTTAGCCCTCCATTCTCTTCGTCCCGAAAATCCTCAAATTCTGACAAGTACAAAGAAGCTAAGTCTAGATACTTTTGGAACTGTCTAATTCCAACTGATGGCTCCAATTTCTTGGCTGCCTCCTCTCGTGTTAACAATTGTTCAACTACACAGCTTCCTTGAATTAGCAATGGTTTCGGCTCCTAGAGTTCCGATTGAGTTCCGACTGAGTTCCGACTGAATTCCGATTGAGTTCCGGTTGAGTTCCGGTTGAGTTCCGATTGAATTCCGGTACTGCTAATACTAATAATAAAAAAACCACCGACTGGTGGGGAGGGTTTTTCTAATGGCTTAGTGTTTGGGAAACACTAACTTCTTAATAAGTAACTATGAATCGCTCCAAAATGGTTAAGTACATACGGTTTTGGTTCGACAAATCTGGAACTACTTTCATCAGCTAACCAGTTTTTTAGCGCCTCAACTGAGTAACCTGACAAACGGCTCATTTGGTAAGTCGAAAAATTATGAACTCTTTTAAATTCTTTAGGATGTATTGGCTTAATACCAATATTTTTCATACTTGATTGCTCCTACTATTTGTGAAGCTATTGTGGGAGTAGTCCATTTTTTAACGTACCATACCGCAAAAATATTTGCAAACATAACGTCAACTGCCGTACTATCTTTATATTATTTCTCTGTTGTGTATGCCGAAATCAGGATTTAAAACAATCACAGTACCGGACTGGATTGTTGATGAAATTAAGAGACAGCCTGACTATAAAGGGAATCAAGCTGCCACTTTGGGGGCGCTCGTTAGGGATGGTGTTGCGGCTCGTGGCGGAGAGTTGGAAAACCCAGCAATATTCCTTGTACAAGTACTGAATCACTTACCTAATTGGGAGCGGCGCGAATCCTGGGAGTTAGCGCTGACTATTTTAAATTGGTTGCAAGAAACAGAGCATGATGCTGATTGATCGGATTGATAAAATTGGTTCATGGGTAATTTTGGTGCAATGCGAACAAAAGTAGAACTAATTCGCGGTCAAGATAACACGATTGTGGAAGCAGATTTAGTGGAGCTATTGCAAAAGCACGTCGATGATTATGCCAACAAGTGGAAAGAACAATTGAACCTGCACGACCAATCAGACAAATTTTGGGACTGGGACTTTAAACTGGAGTTTATCATTAATAGACAAGCAAACCGTGAAGGCTATGCGATTGAATACAAAGATGAAACTCAAGGGTTAATGCTGATTGAAACCCAAATGCACGGTTCTCGTCTACAAGAGGGAAAACGCTTGGTATATGTTGATGGCATAGCTACCGCACCATGGAATCGGGCATATATCCAACGTCCTCCGAAATTAAAAGGTGTTGGAACTGCATTCTTAGCGTTTGCCAGAACTCGCAGTTTAGAGCTAGGTTATGAGGGAAGAGTAGGGTTACACTCACTACCTGGAGTAGAAGAATTTTATGATAACCAAGGCATGATTGATGTGGGAGAAGATGAAGATTACGATGAACTAGTTTATTTTGAGTATGGAGTTTTTCGTTCTCCTGTATGAGGTAGTAAAGCTAAATGAGTCAATTATTTGATGAAGAATCTTTAAGAAAAAGTGTTGAAGCTGAGGATAAAGTTGGTGGCAACATTGGGGCTGGATTAGATTGGGGGTCAGCATTTGGTTCTTTAATGGGCAATCTAGAACTGTTGGGACGTTTCACGACGTTGCGTATTTCTCTAAATAGAGAAGTGCGGTTGCTGCTGAATAATTGGAATTTAGGTACAGCTACGAAAATTGCTGTAAAAACTGCAAGAGAAAGAATACTTGAAAATTTTAGACTGCCGACACCAGAGGTAAGAGAATACATACTTGCTACTCTGGAAAATGATCAGCTTTATGGTGAAGAATTCATTTCTAATCGAGAGATACTGCGCGAACTGCTTGGGTTGTTATTAAAACAAGAAGATTGGGAAACCATTGCAGCAGTCGCAGCAGATTCGTTAAAGAAAGAAATTATACATCAAGCTGTTGGTGAAAAAATCTCAGCATAATTTATATTTTCAAAAAAAATGAATGATTTTGTTTGTGAACAACAAAGTTTTTTACAAGATGATATGACAACTTTTGAAGTTTCCATGCGATTTCAATTATTACTGTCTTAATTGTGTTTGTACTACTGGCTGCTGCCTTTTCTCTACCAAAACCTGACCAATAGAACCCCCAGTACCCAGCCCAAACATTCCTGTCGCAATCATGTACATTGCATTCTTGCCAAAAAATTGCACCCCTAAATATCCGATAGATATAGCCGCTAATGTGCTGCTCAGACTTACAACAATTACTCGTGCTTGATTCCGTTTCATAATTAGAATGCCTTTCCCTGATAGAGGTTATGAACCTTTCTTTTGTTTGACTAGCACCGAACGCAAATACTGCCGACAAGCTGCTCCTCCCCGATACATCAGAATACGAAGGGCCTCGACTTCTTGTATCGGAGAAACACAAATCTCAGCGATGGCTGGAATCAGATCCTGTTGTGAACGCACATAGTCTTGATGGTGCTGCTCTAATTCCTGAATCTTAGAATTCAATTGCTGTATTTGCCGTAATGCTTGAGTTAAGGAAGATTCTTTATTTTGAGAGCGATTATTCAAAGTGAATGTCATATTATTGCTCCTATGTACAACATTAGATTGCTCGACTGACCAATCAGGACATTTTTCATCAAGTAACCGTGGGGATGAACAGTATTTAGTACTGCCCGTTGAGAAGGGAGGCTCATCTTTTATTGTTGGTTTTTTCGGCGGTTCGTGTTTGGATAATAAAGCGCTGAAGTCGTAAATCGTTACTGTTGGTTTTGGTTCTATTTCAGGTTTTGGTTTCGACTCTATGGCAAGTTCAGGAATGTCTAAACCAAGTGCATTTTTAATTTCCTGTTCCATGACTGGATTCTCCTTGTTGAGAAAATTGCTCTACCTGCTCAATTGCGTCCACTATTTCTCCTAAAATACTGAAAGCATCGTTTAGCACAACATCATTTGAGGTAGAAAAGTGTTCTGACGATTGAATTTTACGATAATCTCGACTACTTCCAACAAGCCGCAATGTATATTGACACCCTTGCAAGATAGTCCGAATCTCTGCTGTGGTTAATTTAATTTCCATCGTTGTTTCTTTCCCTAAAATTTATCCTGTTGAATACTGAGACTTGCTCCGACTAAAGAACTGCCTAAGAAGACAAAAAAACTGACCAGCATTGCACCCAGGCAAATATTTTTCTGTTGCTCCCAACCAGAGAAAATTATGTTGGGGTTATTATGCTCGATAATCTCTAGCCCCCAACAAGCAATTGCCCCTACTCCTAAAAACCCAGTCAACAGCAGAGAGATAATTGCAGTTGTTTCTATGATGCGGTCGAAAAAAATCCTGGGGTTAAATCTTCTCTTAGTACGGCGGCGAAGAACCAATTTACTCTTGTGGTCTAATTGAGATTGGTAAACAACTTGTTTGTAGTTAGTCATTTGGATTCCTCCAATTGGACATAGAAACCTGCACCTGTATTCGCAATCTTTACCTTTCTTTGATTGACCAAGGTTTGAATCACACTAAGACTAAATTTGATACTGCCCAATCGAGCGCTACCCCCACAACAACGGAGGTATTGTAGGCATAGTGAGGACTGGTCAGTAGAGGTGGGGTAAGTAGATTTTTTCGGCATGATATTTTTCCTATCAGTGTTATGAGAAGATATGTTTGCTTCAATTCAACTCAGGTAATTGTGCAAGCGCTCCTTCCATCCATGCTTGAATCGCTTCCATCTCAGAAACACCTCGCAATACAGCATCAACGACGTGTTTCTGATAAGAGTTAACAGCATGATCAGGATGTCCAAACTTATTACCAGCCCAAGCCAAACACATAGTCTTCACCAGTTCATCAATCTGAACAGAATCAAGCTCACTTGGACTTGTAACATTTCGAGAATGCAGCCACTCTTTGACTAAATCCAACGGATAATTTAAAAGTGTGCGAACTTCTTTGACTCGCAAATCTTTTGGGCTGATTGATGGTGCAGTTACAGCCTGTTTTGGTGGCTGGACTCTATACTGTTGATTGTCTTTGCGGGGTCTAATGTTATTCTGTGGCTGTTCAGGCTTTTGAGGAGTAGTTGCACCTTCAGCATCATTATCTTCATCTGCCGTCACCGATAAAATTGCACAAACCGCATATCGTCGTGCATAAGTTAATGCTGCACCAAACTTTTGAGAGTCACTAATTTCAGGTAAAGGATAAGTGCTGGTGATACTCTCTCCAGATTCATGAAAAATATGAGTCCGTAGTACAGTTTTCCCTTCAAAGATTTCGGTAGTTTGAATTATTACCAATCCATGTTTACCAAGCGCAGGAGTGACAGCATCTAATACAGCATCTAGGGTTGCATATTTGCGCTTATAGTGAGGATTAGTCCCGTCTTTTTGAATGGGATTAAACTCTGCCTTTGCTTTAATTAGAGCTTTGATTAATTCTTGCATTAGTCAATTCCAAACTCTTACCAATCATTTTTGTTAACATCATCAGACACTTTTTTGCTAGATTTAGCTTTATTTATTTGAAACTCGGAAGCTTTCAAAACAGGCATTGCCGCAAGTTTGACTGAAGCTTTGGCTTGATGATAGAGAAATTGGGTTATTCCATCAGCGTCTTCTCCATCCTCGACTTGCGCCCATAAAGAACAGCCCAGTTCTAGGGATTCATAGTCACCGAGATTGAATTTTCTTGAGTAGCTAACAGATACAGTTGTAAATTTCATTTTGGTTGTCAAATTTTTTCAGTAGTATCAATCATCTCAATGCTGAGGACGAGACATAAATCGCTAGCTTTTATACCAATAATTCCTGGCTCAATTTCAGTAGATAATTCCTCAATAATTGAATGAAAGCCAGGGTCTTGATCATTGATTTCTATCTCCATCAAACCTGCATCATTTGATATAACAGTTGCCCAAGTTGGCAAAACTTGAGGAATACTGGTTGCATAGAGTTTCATGATTTTGATTCCTGATTAAACTTGATTTCAATGATTTCTTCTACACACCCCATAACCTCGCCTAAGTAATGCAATGTATCGCTTATGTGAGTTGCTGCCTCTGGGTCAATCCTTTTATCCGCAATCAACAAAAGCCAATTTTCATCTTGAGCGATCGCCTGAATCTTCACGTAGCACGAGTTGAATTCTTGTAGTATTTCTATGGGTGACATTGGTTTATTCGATGAATTGTGGTGTTACATTCGGATAAACTAATAATTTAGTTTTGCTCCTCGCCATACAGGTGGGTCTTCCTGCCCACCCGTTTCCTTACTCACGCTGCAACTAAATCTCTAGTTTCTGGCACGTATCTCTTTAACCTTTCCCACTCCTCAAAAGTTAGCGAATCGAATTCAATATCTAGCAACTCTTCTTCTGTGGGCAATTGTTCTGTAGTCGCTTTTGATACCCCTGCCACCTTCATGAAGTTGTCTAGTCCAACTGCTGCATCAACCGGCTCGGCATATCGAATCTTATCTACAGCATTCGACCAGTGCGTAATGTGTTGAAATATCACTCCAATCATGAAATCATCTGTGTACACTCGATAGTTTCTGGGGCAAGCTCCGTCAGCGTAAACCAGCTTGTAGCCAGCAATCTCTTGCACCTCTGCATTGGGGTCGGTTGGAGGTAGGAGGATTTTGTCAACAGATTCTTCAAACTCCGTCTGTTGAAGAGAAAATGTGGTAATCATAGTCTGTGTGTCATGATTTGGATCATAAATTCTGTTGCAGAGGCGATCGCAGTTGTCTTGGTGTGCGATCGCCTTTCTCACTTGCAGCAACTTACGCCGCTACTGCCGCTCGGACTCCCAACAACGCAATCACATCTTTGGCACTGCCAGCAACCCGATTTACCCCGTACTGTCTTGGTCTTGCGTACCAACTTTCTTGATTGCACCCGACGAAGCCAACAAAGTGCCCGTCTTGGTAGAGTTTGGTGCTAAACGAGAGCCAGTCAATCTCTCCGTGGTACAGACCAAAAACAGCGCAGGCTTTTTCCAATTCATCGCTCAATCGTTCGTTTCGTTCTAGCGGGGTTTCTGGCAGAGTCGCTTTTACTTGCGCTACTCTTGTAGCGAACCAGTTGCGATCAAAGGGTAGCCGTCCGCCACCGACTAACTGCACCCATAATGTAATCCCACCTTCCAGCCAGATAGTACGAACAGATTCCGGTTCGACTTGAATAATCTCGCCAATGATGCGGCGGTCACGAGATGTCAGGGGGTCTTGGGTTGGGGCTACAACTTCAGCTTGGGTTTCGATGTAGTTGTTTAGTTCTGCTTGAGCTAGGGCTTGCTCATCTTTGAAGGGAAATTCTGTAACTGTTGTTGATGTGTTGTAGTTAAAGCTAGAAGCCGTTTGCTGTGTGTAAACTGATTGAGTCATAATATAGATTCCTGCAAAGGGTCAAAGGGCGATCGCACAAGTTTCGTAGGCTGGGGCGGTCGTCTTTTGTTTTCATATCTCTATAATAACAACTCAGAGTACAAAAATCAACTAGAAGTACAAATATTTTTGGAAACTTCAACACGTAAGTCAGACATAATCTCAATCAGTTCTACACCAAGAGTTTTGGCGATTGCTGTAATGATTTTTGTTGAAACAGAGGCTGCTTCGCCATTCTCTAGCTTTCTAATGTATTCTTGAGAGCATTCAACCTTTTGGCTCAAAAGTGCATCTGCAATCTCACGCCTAGACTTCTTGCCACGTAATAATCTTAGGCTATTTCCACATTCTTTATTCCACGCAAGCATAACAACCCAGTCCAGGGGAACCATAATTACCTCCTTTGTATTTTTTACTTTTATATTTGCACTTTCAGTTGTCATGTGGCAAGATAGTTTTTGTACTGTGAGTTCAATCAACCAGTTCAGTTATACAAGAATTCATAGACGGCATGAGTATTCCAGCCGTCAAATTGTTTTGTGAACTTATTTTAAGGAGGTTATGGCAAAAATAATTACGCTTTCCCAAAGGCAATAAAAAGTAATTGCTGAGAATACAGCAGTTTTCATTTGCATTAACCAGTATTTCCCGTGTGTATACAGCACATACAGGTAAAATCATGCTGACACTAAACCGTTCCGAAACAACATCAGCACTCGATTACAACATTCTCAATACCAGCATCCAAGATACCTTTGCTGCCATAGACCGCTTCGAGTGGCAGGCAATAGAAGAACTGCGGGTGATGCGGAATAACGGCTATTACTCTGATGCTGGTTATGCCAGTTTTGAAGATTATTGCGAAAAAGAACTAACCAAGCACGGTGGATATCGCCGGGTCAGAGATTTGCTGTCTGCGAAGAAAGTAGTTGATACTCTGCCAGAGGAACTCAGGGAAAAGATTACTAAACCCTCTCAAACTCGCCCCTTACTCCGGCTGGCTAAAACTCCTGATAAGTTACACGAAGCTGTTGCGATCGCAGCTAAAGAAAAACCTTTCCCCACCGCCGCAGACTTTGCCAAAGCAGTACAACAGGTTGCGCCAAAGGTTAAACGCGCCACAAAAACCGAAAACCCCAATACTCAATTGTGTAATTCTGTGACTGTTTCACAAGAATCACACCCAAGGTATGGAGAAGAGGGAACCATTGAGGCAGACGCACCAAATCGCTGGCAACAGATTGTCACCTTTCCTGATGGTGAGAGGCTGCTTATCAACAATACTGATTTGGATGCCCCAAGCGTTCCCTTTCCCAGAGAACGCACTTACCCCGCAGAATATACAGAAGCGATCGCTGCTATCGAAGAACGCCATAAACAGGAGCTAGAGCGACTCTCCCAAGAATTGAGGATTGGTTTGCAAACAGAGGCCACCGCTAATGCCGAAGCCCAAGTGCAAGAGCAAATCCAATCTCTGCAAAACCTGTACAAGCAACAAAGGGAGCAAAACGTTCAGTTACAGCGACGGCTGGATGAAATGGAATCGCTACGGCAGTTGGAGACTGAGAATCAACAGCTTAGGCAGCGTATTCAGGATTTGGAAAACGCCGTAGAGCAGCGTCCTTCGCAACAGTGGGGAAATACCATGACCCAGCAAGCAACCAAAGTTTTAAACAAGCAGGTGAAGCAAGCACTGGAGAAGACAATTGATCTGCGATCGCTTGCAGCAGAACCACCCAAGGAAAACGCTCAGGAATGTCTGCGGCTCATGGGCATAGCTTTGAAAAACTTAAGCGAAGCGATGAACAACACCAAAGCCTTAGAAGCTGCGGCGATAATCCTGGGGAGTGAACCGACACCACAGGCTATCGCCTACCGTGCCGAACAATTGGAAATGTTGCCTCAAGCAGTCAGTGATATTCGGCAGGTGCTTGCAAGACCTGGGTGTAGCTGGCAGGACTATTGGAATGTTGCCCAAGAGTACGAAGTGATTAAACATGACTACTGGGCAGAATTGACCACCCAAGAGGCTGATTTAATTACCACACTCCAGAACGCATCCTCTCAACCGGACACAATCGGACTCGGCTCTATCGTTGCTCACGCCGACCCATACCGCACTTTGTATGTGGAAAGGGGTGAGGTGGTGCAAGATTTAGGCGAAGAGTTGGTGGTTGCCTGGGATTGTTGGAAGGAGCAATCAAAAAAGACTGATAGGTATTTCCGAGACGAATTGCGATTCTGGCAACCGGAAAAAGAGTAGGTGAGGTTGTTGATTAGAGCGATTGCTTAGTTAAAAACTGTGCAATCACCCTATGAAAAGTGTCTCCGCCGCAAACGGTAGACAACAACACGATTATAACAATGTAGCTAGTTGTACCGCCAAATGTACTGATAACTTTTAAGACCGATAAATATCAAACCAAGCCCCGCAATCACAGTGGGGGAAATTTCCGTGCGTCAATATAACAGGAGATTGTAAAATGACTGCAACCATTACCCGTCCCAAGCCCAAAAAGGCTGCTGCCGCCAGCAAACCACAGTCACCGTATAAAAGGCTTCATGTGATTATTCCCATACAAGATATGCTGTGGGCTTCGCAGCAAAAGCCGTCTGTTAATCAGCTATGGCAGGAGTGCTGGACGGCTGACCCTTATGGTTCCCGATGGATGCCTTTGACCTCTGCTTTGGGTTACAGTACTTTTATCTCTGCAAAGAAAATTCTCTCCGAAAGCGGGTTGTTTATTTTCAAACCGGACAAATCGATTCAAGATGGCCGAGAAACAGCTAGCTGGATGGTGAAAAATTTGCATGGCAGTCGGATGAAGGAATTTTGGGAGAAAGCTAACTCTGCGTCACCAAAACCAGATGCTGAAAAACGAGAACCAAATGCTGGGGATTCAGAGATAGATGCTGGCTCTGAAAAAATGGGTGCTTTGTATGAAGCATCTATTTTAGGTAAAGAGCAGTCAGAGCAAGGGTTCTGGGAACCCTCACGAACTGGTCAGAAACTCCTCACAAACTCTTCAAAAGAGATTGTGAGGAGTGACTCTGACACGCTTATAGAAAATTTGCGTGAGGAGGAGACGGCTCATGCGCCCTTGAGGGGCGCGTCGCCTCAGACTGTTGAAAGCGTGGAAGAGTTACCTGCGGTAACGGACTGTACATCGCTGGCGCTTGTGGAAGCTGCACCGAGTCAACCTGCTCCGTTATTGGCTGAAAAGCAGGACTGTGGTGTTGAGGCGACAATCTTTCATGAAGGTGCTTGTTCCGCCGCGCTCATCGCACAAAATGAATTTTCTGACAGGGAAGCGATCGCTAATCAAACACAGGAGGAAGTAGAACAAAGTAATTCCGCTCCGTTGTCCGGGGAAAATCAAGTTTCTGGTTTTGAGCAGAAAGACTGTGATGAAGGCACAAGTTCGGCCGCGCCCGTGTCATTAAATCAAAGTGAGATATTTGAATGGCTGGATAGAGCAAACCTTGGAGAATGCCCCCCATTGTGGGTAATTCAATATTTACTAGACAGCAAGTATTACGCCAGTATGAGGGCAACAATCACCAAGTTTGAGAAGCAGTGGAATATATCTGTAGTCAATTATCAGGTGCAAAAATCTAGTGATACCATTTCATGAAAAATCTGATACAGATGTAAGGCGTGAAAACTTTGCTGCGTCTAAGTTTTTTAATTGCGAATTGCGAATTGCGAATTGGTATGAGGCGTTGTTTACCACTGAAGACATCGCCATGAGATCCAAAGTTAGACTATTGCGAATGGAGAAACTGAAGATGGCTTCTCTGGTTGGGGAAAATCCTGGTTTTGACTCCCTCCAACAATGCTGGAATGATGATCCTGCTTTGCAGATTGTGATCAAATTTTCTTAGAGGAAAAAGGCGATGCCGAAGGCGGGCTGCGCCTACGCGGTTTGGGGGTGCGATCGCCTTTTTGTTTAAGTTTTGGAGGGGCGATGCAGGAGGCGGGCTGCGCCTACGCACCTCAGATTACCTTTTATGTGAACTCTGCCAAATGTCGCCAGAGCATCAGCCAGAGTAAGCGAGATTGTCGAGGATCAATTAAGTTGTTGCGATCGCAACTGCACTCAACTGACAATTTTGATTTACGGCTCTTAACTTGGCCGATGATTCAACAATCCATGCCCTTTTTGCCCCATAGTTGATTATTGTCCACATCTATCTTGTTAAGAAACATAAATAAATTGACAAAAAATATTGCATTTTAGGCTCAATTGTCTAATTTCTTATCAGAAAACCTATCCTTTTTAATTTACTATCAGAAAATCTATCCTTGTTAAATGATTTATGCTTAAATTTACTAAAGCAATTATAATTGCTTCTTTTCTTGCTTTATTCTGTGATGATTTTGCTAAAGCACAGTATCTTACTATTCCTGAGAATTTACCAAAGAATATTACAAACAATGTTCCACAAGACGTTGCTAATATAGCTGATTATGTACATTATCTAAAGTTTGGTCGTTTGGCAGTACGTTATCCGTCTAGTTGGAATGGTGGTTTAAGACCTCAAGACGACAGATACCAAATCTCAAACGTAGATAGATTTACTGGAGGATTAAATGAGGTATATGTCGGAATTTTTGCTCCTGTAAAGATACTAGAACAAGCAGGGGTTGTTGGTTACACACCAGAAAGAGCTTTAGAAACCTATCTAAGATTTCTATCTGGTCGTTACAAGATAAATGTAACGCAGTCTCAAATCCAGCAGGTTACGTTATATGGAAAAACTTTGTGGTTATGGAGACAACCAAACAATGTTGAAGATGGAAAAAAATACGATGCTCTTTGGATTGGTTATATCAATGAATACGGTGTATTAAACGTCATCACGGCAACTACTGCCCCTGGTGAACTTAAAAAATTTCAACAGTCAGTTTTGGCGATAGCACTTTCAACGACATATATACCACCACAAAGAAACCTAGACAGCCCAGAAGCTGACTTAAGGGATTTTCACCAGAAAGTAGGAAGCGGGAATGTAGATAATATTGAGCAAAACTTCTGTCAATCTGACAGATTGATGATAGCTGCTTCTGATGTATTGTTCGGAAGACAGATGAGAGAGTTACTTGAGACGTACATAAAAATCGGATCTGCTTTCACAAACGTAGATATGTCCGACGTTTACTATGATACGAGGTTCTATGATCCTCAAAAAGGCAGAGCCATTGTTAAAGTTTCAGGTAATGTTACTTATTCTGATAACGGAAATACAAGAGTTGTTTCAATTCCTAACTACCTAAAAAAAGAGGCATTTCGTTTAATTAAAGAAAACGGAAAATGGAAGCTATGTGATACTGCTAGATAGTTTCATAAGGACGCAATAAGCTTTAGGTATTTTCTCTTCTTCAAACTTCCTTTAACTTGTCCGTATTTTACTTGATCAATATAAAGCTTTAGTAAAAAAATCTACAATTAAGTGTGAATACTGGACTTTAATGATATTTTTTAGATCAGGACTTACGCAACTGGCACAGTGCGATCGCGAATCAGTAGTACATACGTATTTAATTAGCGAGAATGTGTTTGATTGGCTTTACTCGAATTAGTAACAATAATCAATGATGTATCTTGTATTGAATATTATTTATTGAATAGAAAATATTCATCCTATGATTAACCTTCTTTGGTAAATTAAGAGTAGCAGAAATAAAGATGCAAAATAACAAAAAACTAAAACTCCAAGAACTAGCGCTCGCTATTGCTGCCAAAAATTTTAACCTCACTATTCTCAATTCATATTTTCTTAAATATACAACACAAAAGTAATTCTGCAAGAGGTCTATTCAGCTAGGAAGAGTTATGAATCAACCAATCAGTAAAGCTAGTCAGTTTGTCGAAGGTAGCGAAAACTACACAGCTCAAGGCAATGAGAGTAAAGTTGTACAAGGTGATAATAATCATGTTGATAACTCTACTACCACTGAACAAGATATTAAAATTATTGGTCGGCAGGAAGTCGTTCAAAATATTAGTGCGTTTGTTGAGCGAGCACAAACAGCTATTGAAGAGGCTAGAGATCGCCATGCTTTTGAAGCTGAACACTTAGCTAGAGGTGTTACAGCTTTTGCTGAAAGATTGAAATCCATTGCTATAGCAAACGTTAATAAGGATGTTTGTAGCCCGTATAAGGGTTTACTATCTTATAACCTTAACGATGCCGAGCTTTTTTTTGGCCGCAAACGAGCTATTTCCGAAATGCTGCAATGTCTGCAACGAGGACGCTTGACTGTCTTGCAGGCTGAGTCGGGTTCTGGGAAGAGTTCGCTTCTACAAGCAGGAATTGCACCCAGGCTAATTGCAGCTGGCCATTTACCTGTTAATCTTCGTTCTTACAATACTCCACCTAGTCTAAAAATCAAACAGGCGTT
This sequence comes from Nostoc sp. C057, assembly GCF_013393925.1. NCBI lineage: Bacteria > Bacillati > Cyanobacteriota > Cyanophyceae > Nostocales > Nostocaceae > Nostoc > Nostoc sp. C057. The sequence goes on from NZ_CP040291.1 coordinate 31,332, forward strand.
TTTGCCTAATCTGGCACTAACACCCAATTTGGCTGAGTCCTCTCTGCGTGAGTTCTTACATCAAGTAACTGGAGTGTTAGGTCAGTCTGCGACTCTATATTTACTGCTTGATCAGTTTGAGGAGTTCTTTACTTTACTAAAAGAGGAATCAGACCGAATCACCTTTATCAATGATCTAGCTGACTGTCTAGAAGATGACAGCCTTAATGTACGTTGGGTGTTAGCCTTGCGTAGTGAGTTTTTTGGCAACTTAGCTAACTTCCGCCCCCGTATTAAAAATCCTTTTGATAATGATTACCGTCTCAACCGTTTAACTCTGGCTGAGGCTGAAGCTGTTATTGTTGAACCAGCTATTCAGCAAGGGGTTAGCTTTGAATTATCTTTAGTTGACCAGTTGTTAGCTGACCTCAAAGGGCAAGATAATGAGATTACCCCACCACAAATTCAATTGGTTTGTTCATCTCTATACCAAGTTTTCATAGAACAGCAGGCTGTCAACCCTCATGTATCTTTGAGCATTACTCAGCAAATGTATGAGGAGGAGGGTCGAGCCGAAGGAATTTTGCGTGGTCACTTGAACCAGGTGTTAGAGCGCACCTTGCCAACCAAACATGAACGAGAACTGGCTCGCCAATTGCTGATCGCTTTGGTTTCTTCCGAACGACACCGTATTCGCCGCACTCGCAGTAATTTGGCTGCTATGCTAGCTAATTATATTATTACTGTCGATAGCTTAGATAACCTACTAGCTCAATTAGTGGAAAGCCGACTGATCAATGTGGAAAAGGACAAAGAAACTGATGAAGCTAGTTATGAATTAGCTCACGATTATTTACTGGATGAAATAGATATTGACCCAGAAGTACAAGCCCAAAAAGCCGCTCAGGAGTTGCTGAATCAGGAGGTTGAAGCTTTTAAGCGTTTTAGCACGCTATTAAATGAGGACAAATACAACATTATTAATAGTCAGCGAGAGTTTTTAACTCTAGATGAGACAGCAGAAGACCTACTGTGCCAAAGTCAAAACTTTTGGGAACGTGAAACTCGGGAAAAGGAAGCCCAACGGCAACGAGAATTGGAACAGGCTCAAGAGTTAGCTGAAGCGCAAAGAAAGCAAGCTGACATACAAACTCGTAACGCCAAACAATTACGTCGTTTTACTTTTGGATTAGGAGGAACATTATTGCTAGCTTTAGCAGGAATGGGTAGTGCCCTTGTTGCTAGAGATAAAGCCAATCAAAATTTAGCTGAAATGACCAAACTTATAAGTGAAGTTTCTGAAGTAGTTCAAGGAGAAAAAAGTGAGGAAATTATTGGTTTTGCCCCCATTCAGAAGGAGTTATTTGAATTATTTTTGCCTTACCATGATTACATAATTCAAAATAATCAATCTAGCAACTTCTGGCAAAGTGCTGAAGCTCACTATCGAATTGGAAGTTCTTCAGAAAAAATAGGAGATAGTATTGGGGCACAAAAACAATTAAGGTTGGCTTTCGAGAAGGCAAAAGCTGCTACGGAAAAGTTTTCGGCTTCAGGAACAGGAACAGTTCCTCCAAAATTGCTCCAGCTTTTAAATGAAATAGCACTCTCTTATGCTTGGAATCGGATGAACTATGGATATCTTGATGAAGCTGAGTCTATCTTGAGTACGGCAAATTCATTTGTGAATAGTTATACAGGAGAGCAAAGCCCTGAATTGATTCGTTCAATTGCTGGACTGGAAAATGGTTTATCAAGATTATATAAGGAGAAAAATGATGATGAAAAATCATTGAAACATCAACGTTTATCTGTAGAGTTTGCTAGGAAAGCTGTGTCTCTGGACAAAGATGATGTTAGGTTCAAGGGTACTCTCGCGGTATATGTGAAAAATTTATCCCTAACCCCTGAATCATTAATGCCAACAGAAGAAGCAGATAGGTATCAAAAGGAAAGTTGTGAAATTGTCAAAGTAGATCGGTCAGGAAATTTTACCGCAGCTTTTGTAAACACAATTGTTAATTGTGCTTACGATGAGAGCCTTCAAGGAACACCTGATGAAAATATTGCAAAATTACTTGATGTGAGAGGGGATCTTAACTTTTTTGTTCGGATGGAACCTTCAAATGTTGAATTCAAGTTGTTACGAGCTTACATTACATCTCGTTTAATAAATATAGAGAAATTTCAACGAGGCGACAAAGAAGCAGCAAATCGATATTTTAATATGGTACTAACAGATTGGTTAGATGTGGTGGGAAATGGAAACACTCTTCCTGTTAATGTATCGACACTAAAAACAGTTTATACAAATATACGAGATCATTTAATTAGCTATGATAGTGCTGTAGAAAAGAAAAATATTTTTGGAAAAATTATAGCTGCCATAGGAAAAAGTAATGATGTTTTTAGTGATTCACCAGAGATAGCTTTAATTGCAGCAGATAGTGTTTACCATAAATTAGAAGGCTTCAAAAAAGAATCAAATCCTCAAGAAAATCTTGCGAATGTGAACGAAGTCATAAGTCGCTTCTCAAAGACAAATATTCTCAAAGACACATCTACTTACGATGAGCGTTATGCTTGGGTGTGTGGTGCTTATGCAACACGGCTGAAAATTAACTATGAAAGTGAAAATATTGAGGATGTTCTGGAAGACTTTAAAACAATTAACGATATTTGTCTTCCGATTTTTGAGAAACATTCGTTTGATTTCTACTTACATGATAATATCTTGGGTGCATATTACCATACGGGAAAACTTCTATTTGAGAAAGATAGGTTTGAAAAGGCAAAACCTATACTTGAATACACTTCACGCTGGGGGAAAAAAGAAGGTTCTAAACTGTTGGCACGGATGTATCAAGAAGGATTGGGTGTGCAGGTTGACAATTCACGGGCTGAAGCACTAGAAACTCTAGCATCTAAGCAATCTATGAAAAGATTCACTATTCCAATCAAAGATTCCGGTATGGAGTTTCCTTTTCATGTTTTTGTGTATCAAAAACCACTTGACTATCCATACAAGGGAATTGATGACCAAGTTGAATGGTTAAAACAAGCTAGAGGAATAACAATACCAGTTGATGTTGCTGATTCTTTTAGAAAACTCCATAAGATAGCGGTAGAAAATAATGTTTCATTTCCAGACTTAGCTGCTTATGCGGTGGGCAACAAAAATAAAAAAGAGGAAACCACTAAGGATTAATGTTCCCACCAGATTGAGAAGTAGGTTCATAGTAAAGGACTACATCATTGAATTGAAAAGGTTGTGTTCTAGTGGTGTGTTGAAGTTAAAGCCTAGCGTGGCAAAACTTACTAGAGAAGACGACTCTCTAAATTAGCCAAGTAACCCTTGGGGTCTTTGCGAAATCGATACTGTTCAATTCTGGCTTTGTGGTGTTTTTGCAATTGAGAGCGTAATTCGAGCCACCTGATAAGCAATCTCGAATTACCCATAATACTTCATATCCAATTTCTGGCTGCATTCCATCGATCGCTAATATCACCCGTCCTTGATTAGCCACTATTGCTTTTAACCTTTTATGATCTTTTAGCCATAAAGAAAGTAACTCGTCATATCTGTCAATTAAGTGCGTAACCGTTCATTGACCTGACTTTTCCCGTTAAGTCTCTCTAGCAAGCTGCCAACCCTCACAGAGGTCATGCAATTTTAACCAGCCCCGCCACAGTACCTGGATACCAATAGGAGTTTTATGTCGATGTTCTAAGTAACCTCCTAAACGAGCGATCGCTTCCACAGCCCAACTAACTGTTAATATCTTGGGTAGTTTAGATGATTTAGCTTTCAAAATGCGAAGCTGAAGGGGATTGAGGATAACAATTGCGTCGGCATTTGGCTGGGTACGGTGTAGATAAGTCAACTGCAAAAGCTCAACAGCAATCACACGTAAAGATTCCAATTAAGGTTTTCATCCCATCAGCAGCAAGTCTATATCTTTCTAACTGACACCCTGACTTGAAAATTTTATGATACTCTTCCACTCGCCAACGGTAAGAATACCAATTTAAAATCGTAGAAGCCATCTGGATATCTGCGACAACTTCTGTGGTTAGCAACATCCATTCTACAGGGGTTTCACCTTCTGGACAATCAACTTCTGTGGCATAAATAGCATACACGAGTAGAGGATCGCGATTGTCAAAACGGTAGGGAGTACGGAGATTAATGGGACAAGATCTTACAGCCAGCTTTGCTTTGCGAGCAGAACGCTTGCTCGTATCTGGGAGTTTGATTTCCTGTTCAAAACCGATAGATTGAGCTTCCAGCTTTGACCACAGACGTTCACTATTTTGATCTAAACTACGGTTGTGAGCCGCACGCACCAAAACTCCCGTGTGCTGAAGTTGACGAACTTTATCAAAAACTTCTGTGATATCACCTTCTCTATCAAAGACATGAATCACGCGCGTGGACTTGCTAACTTCGTTTTCTACAGTGGTAAGTGCTTCTACCCATCTGTAAGATTCTTTTTGCTCAAAGGGGCGTTTTCTAGCTTCTTTACGGGCTGCTGCTTGCCGTTGTTTCTTCTGTGTCGGAGTTTCATCTTTTGGTAGCTTCTGTTTTGGCTCTCGGTTCCAAAGTTTTTGCCATAGCAGACTAAGGGACTGACCTTTTTCCGGTTCTATAGCTAAAGCACTGTGTAATATTAAACCGTTACCTCCCTTACCAATCGGGCCGTAACCTTCTTTTTTCACCGTAATACTGCCATAATCAAGAAAAGTAGTGTCTCCAACACACAACACTACATCATATTCTGCAACAGTTTCCGCCGTCATTTGACAGTGCGGCTCTATTAGTTTTGAAAATTCTACTTTTGGGTTAGCAAAAACTCATAAGCCCTCTTGAGTACGGTTGCTCCACTGAAGATTTCTGACAGTGCTTTGCCAAATCCTTGACTTAAAGCATAGCCAATTGACATTGCACGCTCATTCAATCGGCGATCGCCCAACTCACAAGTTGCAAAATTTTTCTCCCACCAGTCCAGCATTGCTCGTCACCTTTAACATAACACCAGATTTTTATTACTTTACTGTATATACTGTGCTGTCTCCTAAATCCTTTACCAGCAAGCTTTTTGAGACTTAACGGGAAAAGTCAGGTTCATTGACTTATACATATACTCTTTAATTCAAGGTGAGTGTGTATTTGAGGAACACTTCTATGTTCCTGGTAGCGTAATGCTCCTACATAAGCAATCACATCTAAACCAAATTCGTTCTGTGGTAAAGCGAGTGACCCTTCTTGCTCTGGTCGATATGCTTTTTTGTACCGCAGAGATGACTTATTTTGACATCGACGAATTTTTAGCTGTAGTTCTACTACCCCATAAAACGTTCTTATATGTCGAGGATTATTGTATTCATTCCACATTGCTTGACCGCACGAGGGGCATTTTTTTTTGAACACAATCGAGTACTTCAAACGATGTTGCCTCTGGTTTTAAACTTTTTCTTGCCAAGTTTTTGCACTATTACAGCACTTCCGGCTATTATGCAATATAGTTTTCTCCTTGCCCCTCTCCTATCATCGCTTTCAGCTTTTAGGATGTACCTCATAGCTGCCGGAAGTGCTGTATTTCGCTACAAGGTCAAGATTACAGGATTTCCGCTCTTCTCTAGTAAGTTTTGCCACGCTAGGTTAAAGCTAAAGGATCTTTAATAATATAGAATCCGATTGAAAACTTGTCATTCCAACAACAGGAAGCAATCTCCTAAACCTCTGAGATTGCTTCCTTGCACTCCTTTCCAGTCGCAATGACTTGAGTATAGTAATTATCCGGATTTCATATAATTGGTTGATTCATAAAGCAATACTAAAGAACTACATCATCCAAATTTTTCCCGCAGCACATCCTAACCATCCGGCAACTTTTACCACAGTGGGGAAAAGCTCTTTAACCAATTCTTTCACCTCTTGAGTTGTTTCACCCGCTTCATTCAAGGTTTCATTAACTCGTTTGAGACTCTTAGCAATAGATTCCTTATCAGGTTCAGACTCGATTACTTCTACTTTAGCAGCTTCTAAACGCTTTACGGACTTTTCCCGTTCCACTTCTGACAATGCAGTTAAATTTTGAATTTGTTCTTCCAAGTAAGCCAACATCTCAATGACTTCGGTTGTAGAGACTTGTTCGGCCTGAGACATTTGGTTATTGTCTCCTTGAACAAAAGTGCTATTGTCTCCTTTAGCTGTACGGTTATTATTCCCACGAACAATCTGAATATCTTTTTCACCAGACATAATCTAATCTCCTTTGTAAGAATCTAAAAACGCTTTCCAAGCAATTCCATGACTAAAATTAAGTTAACAATCCCGGTCAACTCTAGCTGTCTACTTAGAGTGTTCCAACCAATAAATGATCCAAAATTAGAGATTGTTTCATATTATCAGTATCTTTTGGGTACGATAATCCATAACCTAAAGACATACCATTATTTGCTATACATATTGTATCTTGTTTCCTAAAACAGGAATCGTGTACTATCTCTTTATCCCGAAAATCGTATATATATTGTTCGATATACGTTGCTAAATCGTAAGGATTCAGGTGGCAGAGTATTGACAAGGGGAACGATTGAGGGGGAGTATCACATATATGAACCAAAACCTGCCTCAAGATTTAGACTGAGAAAGCTTGAACCAGTTGTCGAAGGAAGAACTGGTAGAGATAATCATTGAGCAGAGCAAAGTAATACGTGAGTTACAGAAAACAGTATTAGAACTACAGCAAGAAATAGAACGTTTAAAAGTCAGTAGAGATTTGGATAGCTCTAATTCGTCGAAACCACCGTCTGGGGACATTCACAAAAAGAGCGAAAACAAAAAAGCACCCCCACAAGAGGAATCAAATCAACCGAAAAGAAAACCAGGTGGACAGCCTGGGCATCAAGGTAAGACTCGTAAGGGTTTTGGCAGAATAGATCGTTATGAAATTTTACGTCCTACAGATTGTGTTTTTTGTGGTCAAAAAGCATTTATACCCCTAGCAGTAAAAGTAGAAAAGCACTGTGTAGCGCAATTAGTGGAACGTCCCGTTGAAATAGTGGAGTATCAACGCCATAGGTGCGTGTGTGAATGCTGTGGAAATATACAAATGAACAAGTTTGTGAGATGAGGCAAATAGCTCGTTTCAACTTTTTACAAACCACGCTTTGTTTGCGATCGCCTCCCAAGAAAAATCCTTCCCCACTGCCGCCGATTTTGCTCTTGCAGTTCAGAAGGTTGTTCCAAAAAATACGTCAACCACTAGAACCAGTAGCACAAAACAAGAAAAAGTCAAAACGCAATTGTGTAATTCTGTCACTGTTTCTTCCCTTTCGCATCCTCGTTATGGGGAGTCGGGAGTGATTGAGGCAGACGCACCGAATAATTATCAGCAGATTGTCACCTTTGCTGATGGCGAAAGGTTGTTGATCAACAATGCTGATTTGACTGGTTTAAATGACGCGATTGTGTCATTCTCAGCAGAGCGCACATACCCAAAAGAATACACGGAAGCGATCGCCCAAATCAAAGAGCAACACAAGCTTGAGTTAGAGCGTCTAGAGCAGGAATTGAGAATTGGGCTACAAGCAGAAGTATCGGCCAGAGCAGAAGAACAAGTAATTGAGCAAATCCAATCTCTATAAAACCTGTACAAGCAGCAGAAAGAGCAAAACATCGAGTTGCAGGAACGGCTGGATGAAATGGAGGGGTTACGGAAACTGGAGATTGAAAATCAACAACTCCAGCAACGTATCCAAGAATTAGAACACGCCGTACAACAGCATCCGGTTCAACAATGGGGAAATACCATGACCCAACAGGCGACTAAAGCGTTGAACAAGCAGGTGAAGCAAGCCTTGGAAAAAACTATTGATTTGCGATCGCTAGCTGTAGAACCGCCCAAGGAGAATGCCCAAGAATGTCTGCGGCTGATGGGAATGGCTTTGAAAAACCTTGCCAGTGCGATGAACAACACCCAAGCGCTCGAAGCTGCTGCGATAATTCTGGGCAGTAGTCCGACTCCTGAAGCGATCGCGTATCGGGCCGAACAATTGGAAATGTTGCCCCAAGCGGTTAGTGATATTCGGCGGGTGCTAGCTAAACCTGGGTGTAGTTGGCAGGAGTTTTGGGAAGTTGCTCAAGAGTACGAGGTGATTAAATCAGACTACTGGGCGGAATTAACTACTGAAGAAACAGAATTAATTGCTGCTCTTGAGAAAGCATCTACCGAACCGCCAACTATTCAAGTTGGTTCTATCGTTGCCCACGCAGACCCATACCGTACCTTGTATGTCGCCAGAGGAGAAGTAATTCAAGATTTGGGAGATGAGGTAATCGTTGCCTGGGATCACTGGCAGAACGAATCGAAAAAGACTGACAGGTATTTTCGAGACGAGTTGCGATTCTGGAAGGGCGAGAAGCAGTAGATAAAGACTCGCTAAGAGAATAGCCAAAAAACTTAAACGCGGCATTGCAACCATGTCGCTCACATTGTCATGCAAATTTTGGGGGAAATATGACTACAGCATTAAAAGCAATTAACGGTGGCAGCAAACAGCGAAGCGATCGCAAACAGACGGATGCAGACAAATCGATTAGACCACATTGCAAAGTATCGATAGAGGATATTAACTGGGTTCGTCAGCAACCTCCATCTGTGCAGCAGCTTTGGTTAGACTCTGTAGCAGCTGAACAATTCGGAGGTTCTGCCCATAAACTCGACACTAACCTCACCTACAAATCTTTGCAAAAAGCAGGGGCGGCGTTAACTGCTCAAGGATTATTTCAGTTTGAGGAAGTGTTTGGCCGCTTGCCTTCCGGTAGACCTGGATTGATTAGCTACCGTGTACGTAACCTTCATGGTTATTACAATCGCTTTTACTGGGAATCGTCCACGTCTGCGGAAACCAATTCTTGTGACGAGAAAGCCGTCCACGCCGGGGAGAAAACAAATGCGCTCGGACGGAATGAAAATTACCCTGGCGTGGAACAAATCCACACTGATTTGGAATCATTCCAAAAGAATGGTCAAAAAAGTGAGGATTTGCAAGGGTTCCAAAATCCTAACAACGTTTCTAACAACCCGTTAACTACCTACCAACAACCAACTAAGGTTGTTGGTATGGTAGTTGGTTCTGACGCGCCAACTGAAAATTCGGGTTTAGAGAAGACGGCTCATGCGCCCTTGAGGGGCGCGTCGCCTTCACATATCGAAAGCGCGTCAGAACTTGAAGGCTTGCCTGTGGCAATGGACTGCACGACGCTAGCGCTTGTGGATGCTGCACCGAGTGAATCTGCTTTGTTATTGGCTGAAAACCAAGACTATGGTGTTGAGCCGAGGGACTGTGATGAAGGTGCTTGTTCCGCCGCGCCCGTTGCTCAAAATGAATTTTCTTCTAAGGAAGCGATCGCACATCAAAAAATAGAACCGAGTCATCCCTCTGCTTCTTTGTTGGCTGAAAACTTGGTTTCTGGTGATGAAGATAAAGTAGATCATGAAGGCACAAGTTCGGCCGCGCCCGTGTCATTAAATCAAAGTGAGGTATTTGAATGGTTGGATAGAGCAAACCTTGGAGAATGCCCTCCATTGTGGGTAATTCAATATTTGCTAGACAGCAAGTATTACGCCAGCATGAGGGCAACAATCAGCAAGTTTGAGAAGCTGTGGAATATATCTGTAGTCAATTATCAGGTGCAAAAATCTAGTGAGGCGTTGTTTACCCCCGTTCGCGGAGCGTCTCGTAGAGAAGACATCGCCATGAGATCCCAAGCTAGACTATTGCGAATGGAGAAACTGAAGATGGCTTCTCTAGTTGGGGAAAATCCTGGTTTTCACTTCCTCCAACAATGCTGTCATGATGACCCTGCCTTACAGATTGTGATCAAAAAACTATTGGCGAAGTTTCCGCAGTGGGGGATTGCGTTTGTGGATGGGGAGTTGGTGAAGTGGAATGAATAGCGAAAAAACTTCTTCCTCACTATCACCCAAAAGCCTTATAAATAAGGAATTTGCGCTTATCTTAGTGCCATTCAACCCTTATACTACTATTCGTATTGTATTTTCCTACACTTGAAATGTCTCGGACACACCACCCATTGCAACAACGGGGAGTTTCGCCTAACACGCCTGGAATATCTTGAAGCACTGCTTTATGCCATCAAGAAAGCACAGGAGAAATAGAAGTTTAGTTCATGTAATTATTCCCATACAAGATATGTTGTGGGCATCGCAGCAAAAACTCTCAGTTACGAATTGTCACAGGAATATTAGACGGCTGATCCATGCAATAGGTAACTTTCCGACTACTGCCTTCACGAAGCATAAGTCAACTGCGTCGTTGCTTTCGGATCGAGCCTAACAAACAAGTGATAGTTACTGGGGAAACCTGGGAATACTTTTATTAGATCAAAAGTATCACACATGTTTACAGTATGGGTTTCGCAGAAGATTTAGTTAAATTATCCGAAAAAGTTAATAAAAACCTTCCTATCGTTATAGGAGAAGAAAACACCAAGGCAGCTTTTATTTCTCCATTTTTAAGTATCTTAGGCTACGACATTACCGATCCAAGCGAAGTTAGACACGAATATTTCGCGGATTTTGGCACCCCTACAAGAGTAAAACAACCAAAGAAAGTAGACTATGCAATCGCAATTAACAGCAACATCGTTATGCTGGTTGAAGCGAAGTCTTGTAAAGAAAAACCAGAAATACACGACGGACAACTTAGAAGTTATTTCAATGCTATTTTAACTGTTCAAATTAGCGTTGTTACGAATGGGGTTGAATATCGATTTTTTACTGATTTAGAAAATCTTCACATGATGGATAAGGAAGCGTTTTTCACCTTCAACATCCTAGATTACACCTCAAAAGATGTAGAAAATCTTAAACTTTTTCACCGAGATAATTTTGATGCGTCTAGCATTAAAAATGATGCTGAAGAAATGCTTTATTCTCAAGGGATAAGTGAGTTAATAGATGGGCTTTTAGTATCTCCTTCAGATAAATTTGTTCATTTTTTAATTAAAGAACTTGGTACAGTTGCACCAAAATTTGATTTTCGAGGCAGTGTAGTGAATGCACGAGTAATTAATAGATTTAAGCCTATTGTTAAACGTTCGCTCCAATCTAGTTTACTATCTTTGATTACTCGGTCTGTCAATCAAGAAATGACTCATCCTGCTGATGACCAACCTTTGACACGTTCAGAGCATATAGACCCAGATATTAATAACGATTTAGATGCTGAAGAAAAAGCCGATGTTATTACAACCCAGGAAGAATTAGCGGCCTTTAACAGAATTCAAGCAATCACACAAACTTCTACTAAATTCAATATTGGTATCCAACATAGAGACACTGTTTCTTACTTTGGGATTAATCTCGGTAAAACAACATGGTGGTTTTTGCGATTATATCTATCATCAGGCAAGAAAAGTTTTATTGCTAGGATAAGTGCTGATGAAGCAAAGATATTAGCGCCTGATTTTGTGATTCAAGATGTGCCTGGGATTAATTCTGAGATGGTGTCTAAAATAAAAATTGATTCAGTAAATGATTTTGATAGACTTAAGCCTCTAATTTTGCGATGTTATGAAATGGAGGCGACAAAGCACTAATTACGCTTGAATCTGTAACCTCCCCTTTATACCTTGATGGTCTATTTTGCTACAACAAAATTAAGCAGACTGGAAGCCCTCTCGCATTTAAATTCTGCTCATGTTCTGCCAATTTGTTTAATCAATGATTGTGATGAGGAAGTGAGAGACTCTCATGAGGCTACTTTTTCCGCCGCGCCCGTCGCCCAAAATGAATTTTGTTTAAGTTCAACGATCGCTAATCAAACTCAGGGGCAGGTAGAACAAGATTATTTTGCTACATTGTTGGTTGAAAATTCAGTTTCAGGTGTAGAAATCAAAGCAGTTGATGAAGGTGAAGGTTCCGCCGCGCCTATCCCCAGTACTGAGAAATGGTCGCATGAGGCGATTGTTGCAAGGTCAAATATGCGACCGGAGCGGATGCAGAAACTGAAAGTTGCGGCGAATTCAGGGCAGAATCCGGGCTTTGACTTTTTGCAATAGTGTTGGAGTGATGATCCAGCTTTGCAGATTGTGATCAAGAAGTTGCTGGCGAAGTATTTGCAGTGGGGTATCGCTTGTGTTGATGGGGTGTTGGTTAATACTGGGAGCAGTAGCGCGATCGCTGACTTTGAAGGAAGCACTCCGAACGAGGATTGGCGTTAATTCACCAGAAGCCGTGTTTGTTGTTGCTTGTAAGGGGGAGAGAAAAACGGAGTCCACACAGGCCAAATCTGCTGTGGAGGATTGGTTTAAGTGGGCGAGACGGCAGAGGGTTGTGATTGCGATGTCGGGTGAGGTTGTGTATACGCCGGAGGGTAAGGCGGTGGCGGTGGCGGATATGATGCGGCGGTATCTGGTGGAGGAGTGAGAATTTTGCGTTTTAATACTGACGAGCGTAGTAATGATATGAGCAAAATAATCTTATCACATTGATAAAGTGGGTAAAGCTATGACATTCATGGCTTATTACCCACTCTACTTAAAATTTGATTTGTTAGGATTCGCTCAATAATACTAGGAGCTACGCTTAGGTAGTAGTGAAATTACTAATTCCTAGAGTACCAGCAAAATCTGTTACCTCAATTATGGCATCGGTATTAGTATTAAAGCCATCTGTAGCATCATTAATAGCGACAAAAGTACGACTACCAAAAGAAAATTGAGCAGCAGAGTTAGAAGCAAAACTAGTGGTTGTTAACTTGGCTGCAATGCCTACTATATCCAAAGTTGCCACAGATCCCACATCAACAAATCCAGTGCGTGTATTGGCAATGAGGAATAAATCATTACCAGTGGTAGCATTAAAGTCGGTAATAATATCAAAGCTACTGAAGATGGAATCAGCTAAGTTGCGGTAGTCAAAACGGTCTGCTCCAAATCCTCCAGTTAGAGTATCTTTCTCAACTCCCCCGGTTAATATATCATTACCATCACCACCATTAAGGGTATCATTACCAACTGCACTATCAAGGATATTATTACCAGCATTACCTGTGATGACGTTATTAGCTGCATTACCTGTACCATTAATCGCAGTGGCTCCTGTGAGGGTGAGATTTTCCACGTTAGGCAGGTTAGTCAGACTAAAGGTGACACTCGATTGAATTGTATCTATACCTTCATTGGCATTTTCTGTGACGCTATCATTAGTTGTATCTACAACATAAACATCATTGCCAGCCCCACCTTTTAGGATGTCATTACCACCGCCACCATCAAGCGTGTCATTACCAGCACCGCCATTAAAGATGTCATTGCCTGAAAATCCCAACAAAACGTCATCATATTGTGTGCCAGTAATATTATAGTTTTCCACATTAGAGACATTGACTAAAATCTGACCAGTAACACGGTTCCAGACATGAGGTGTACCAAAATGTCCTATATGAATACCAGCACCATCTACCTTGTTGGTGTAATTAGCTTCGAGAGTATCTGTACCATCTCCTCCATCAATTGTATCAACTGAGCCTTGGCTATAACCAGGGTTAAGGATATCATTACCAGCACCACCATCAAACCTGTCATTACCAGCACCGCCATTAAAGATGTCATTGCCTGAAAGTCCTACAAAAATGTCATCATATTGTGTGCCAGTAATATTATAGTTTTCTACATTAGAGACGTTGACTAAAATCTGACCATTAACACGATTCCTGATATGAGGTGTATTAGAAGTACTAGTAGCTCCTACATGAATACCAGCACCATCTGTTTTTTTCGTGTAACTAGCTTCGAGAGTGTCTGTACCATCTCCTCCATTAACTGTGTCAACTGAGCCTTGGCTATAACCAGGGTTAAGGATGTCATTACCAGCACCACTATCAAACGTGTCATTACCAGCACCGCCATTAAAGATGTCATTGCCTGAAAGCCCTACAAAAATGTCATCATATTGTGTGCCAGTAATATTATAGTTTTCTACATTAGAGACATTGACTAAAATCTGACCATTAACACGATTCCTGATATGAGGTGTATTAGAAGTACTAGTAGCTCCTACATGAATACCAGCACCATCTGTTTTGTTTGTGTAACTAGCTTCGAGAGTATCTGTACCATCTCCTCCATTAACTGTGTCAACTGAGCCTTGGCTATAACCAGGGTTAAGGATGTCATTACCAGCACCGCCATCAAGGATATTATTACCAGCATTAGCTGTGATAAAGTTATTAGCTGTGTTACCAGTTCCATTAATCGCTGCTGTCCCTATTAGAGTGAGGTTTTCGATGTTTGCTAAGGCGGCTAGGCTGAAGGTGACACTAGATTGAATTGTATCTGTTCCCTCATTGGCATTTTCCGTAATCGTGTCAGTGGTTGTATCAATAATATAGATATCATTGCCTGCGCCACCAATCAGGGTGTCATTGCCTGCACTACCATCAAGGGTGTTGTTGCCACTGTTGCCTGTGATAAAGTTACTAGCTGTGTTGCCAGTCCCATTAATCGCTGCTGTCCCTGTCAGGGTGAGGTTTTCGATATTTGCTAAGACGGCTAGGCTGAAGGTGACACTGGATTGAATTGTATCTGTTCCCTCATTGGCATTTTCTGTAATCGTGTCAGTGGTTGTATCAATAATATAGATATCATTGCCTGCGTCACCAATCAGGGTGTCAATACCTCCACCACCATTGAGGGTGTCATTGCCTGCACTACCATCGAGGGTGTTATTGCCACTGTTGCCTGTGATAAAGTTATTAGCTGTGTTACCAGTCCCATTAATCGCTGCTGTCCCCGTTAGAGTGACGTTTTCCACGTTAGGTAGGTTAGCCAGACTAAAGGTGACACTCGATTGAATAGTGTCTATACCTTCATTGATATTTTCTGTAATGATGACAGTAGTTGTATTTACAACATAAATATCATTACCAGTCCCACCATCAAGGGTGTCATCACCACTTCCACCATCAAGGGTGTCATCACCACCGCCACCATTTAGGATATTATTAACAGCATTACCTATGATGACATTATTAGCTGCATTTCCTGTGCCATTAATTGCAGTTTCACCTGTTAAAGTGAGGTTTTCTAAATTATTACCCAGAATATAAGTGAATGAACTTTTAACGCTGTCAATACCTTCATCTATATTTTCAGTAATGGTATCATTTGGGTTATCGACAATATAAGTATCATTACCTTGTCTACCTGCTAAAATGTCGTTACCAGCACCGCCATCAAGGGTGTTATTGCCACTGTTGCCTGTGATAAAGTTATTAGCTGTGTTACCAGTTCCATTAATCGCTGTTGTCCCCGTTAGAGTGACGTTTTCCACGTTAGGTAAATTAGCCAGACTAAAGGTGACACTCGATTGAATAGTGTCTATACCTTCATTGATATTTTCTGTAATGATGACAGTAGTTGTATTTACAACATAAATATCATTACCAGTCCCACCATCAAGGGTGTCATCACCACTTCCACCATCAAGGGTGTCATTATCAGCGCCACCATTTAGGATGTCATTACCACCGCCACCATTTAGGGTGTCATCACCACCACCACCATTTAGGATATTATTAACAGCATTACCTATGATGACATTATTAGCTGCATTTCCTGTGCCATTAATTGCAGTTTTACCTGTTAAAGTGAGGTTTTCTAAATTATTACCCAGAATGTAAGTAAATGAACTTTTAACGCTGTCAATACCTTCATCTATATTTTCAGTAATGGTATCATTTGGGTTATCGACAATATAAGTATCATTACCTTGCCTACCTACTAAAATGTCGTTACCAGCACCGCCATCCAGAAGATCATTATAATTGCTACCTGTTAAATTATCATTTCCATCATTCCCCTGTATAGAGATAAGTCCTGTAACTAAATTCTCGGAAGTACTGACTATTAAATTCCTCAAATCGATAACGTCAGAATATTTAGTACCTATAACACCTTCTATAGATATAAATGATGAAGATGTTACATTTACTCCTGCTGTGAGATTGGAATAGTCAACCCGATCATATCCAATCCCACCATAGATAGTGTCTGACACTTTCTGAAGTACTATATAATCGTTGCCATCACCACCATTTAATACGTCATTTCCATTTGTTCTACCTATTAACACATCATCACCCAAACCACCAGAAAGCGTAACTGTTGGGAAAGAGTTTGTAGCTAAAATAGAGAGTACGTCATTTGCAATAGTTCCATTCAAGATACTATCTGATGCAATTTTCTGCTCCTTAATAGTGTCACTGATCACCCAACCTGAGTTGGCTGAAGTAGTTAACAAATTACTAATAAAATCCTGTTTGCTACCAATGATTAGTGATGATGAGTAGTCGTTAAAGCCAATTCGTAGAATTTCTCCAGAAGCATTACTACCATTTACAAAGCCTATTGAAACATAGTCTTTAGCAGTATCACTGAACGTACCTGAACCGACTTTCCAACTCCAATTTGTTGGTAATTCAGGAAGCGTGATTATATCTACCCCAGGTTGAAAATCCCTGATTTCAACTCCTGTTCTGGCATCTAATATATTAACAGATCCCCAATTACTATTGTTTTGATCAGCAAAGAAGTCGTTTATACCAGCCAGACTATTATTATATTCTTCGATGTCTAAGTACCCATTAGCGGCAATATTAGCTAGATCAACTGCTAAATGTGCTGTAGTGGCTATTACTTCAGCAGCGGAAGCTACACCACCTCCAAAAAAGGGAATTGAGGATGCCGTTTGAGCAGAAGCAGCAGCATAGTCAATTACTGAGCCTGTAATAGCTGCGGCTGTATCCGCTGCAATACGTTTAGCCCGAACATCCCAATCAGGCTCTACTAACATCTCAGCTAACTTTTTTAAATTCCCAGTATTAAAGTCTATTCCGACCTTGCCATTACCAGGAAGCTCAAAATTTACATTGAAGATATCAGCACCGTCATAACCCCAAACTTTTTGTACGAGTCCTGGTGTCGTAGTTCTATAAGATTGAAGTTGGAGAATATCCTCTTGGGTACTTCCATAATCGATAATAGTTGTGGATGTGGTTGTAGGTTTAAGTAATGTTATAAATTGAGACGTAGTTTGAGCATTCTGCTCAATTTGAATAACCTCACTATTCAAAGTAACAGTCGCCGTATCATCCTCAGCCTTTAAAACGGCTAAGTCTTGCTGACTGATATTTTTTCCTTGCACTAACCGAGCAAAAATATCACCTTCATCTCCTGCCGCATCTGTCGTATTAATTTTTGAATCAACATTATGACCGTACTCTTCCAGTAATACAGCCACAATCGCATTGAGATTCTGAGAATTTTGGCTAATAAACTCAGAAGCTAAATAAATCTTGCCTGTGGTAATAGAAAAAGCTCCATTTGCACCATTAATATTATTACGATTCACAATTTCAATGGTAGGAATATCGCTAAGATCCCCTTGAGCAAAATTATCAAATAATTGATTAGCTACTCCCTGATTAAAATCCTTACCAAAAGCAGTTTCCAACTTCTCAGTGTACCCTGCATCCAATCGGAACTGACTGAGATAGCTATAAGTATCCTGTAAAGCTTGATCCACTATTCCCTGAATCTCCAACAAGTCATTTCCACTACTGGAATCAATCTGAAGACTTTCCGCAAAAACTACTGATGTCGTGACTTGCGAAGCTTTGCAAGTCAGGCTTAATCCAGAATCACCTGCGAATCCGCCATTTCTCAGGAAATCAGGTAATAAATCCTGGGTGTTGATTTGTTCCCAAGGAAAATGGGCTTGATGTGAATGGTTTGGTAAAGTTCTGAAGTTTTTCATGACAGATTCCCTTTTTTAAAATTAGCCCTAGTGGTAAAACTACTTAAGCACTTAGGTAATAGACTTCAGCGTAGACCTAAAAATCCTCAAAAATGCTGAAAAATCCTGAATTATATTGCCAGCACGGGCAATCGGTATCATCATATCTGGCACACTAAACGCGGTCATCGGATGAGTAAAAAGCTTAAACGTCATCTGGTTGATAACTTCCTGCGCGCTGCTCCTTAAAATATGAGGCGAGCAGAAATCTGTGAAGTCACGTATAATTCCGAGATCAACAGGTGCGTAATTCAAATCTTCCAACATACATAAACGGTCAGCTTGTTCGCGCACTGCGAGACTCAGACTATTTTTAGGCATGGTTTGGTCACAATATTGATGACATTAGGCATGGTTTGGTCACAATATTGATGACATTAGGCATGGTTTGGTTACAGTATCGATGACAGAAGGGATAGACTGGATGATGTAATCGGGGTTCAAAGACTGACATACATCGGGGTCGCCGTAGCCAAAGGTTACCCAGCCCACTTGAGCGCCTATACTCCGAGCATAGTAGATGTCGGTTGCGGTATCGCCTAGTACTAGATAGCTTTCCGGCAATAGTGCTGAGAAAAGCGGTTTGATCCGATCTTCAAAGCTGCGTGGGTTAAGCTTGGTAGCAAGGTCATTCTCCGCAGCCACTACACTTTGCACCCAATCAACGCAGCATCCTTTGTTCTTTAATTTGTCAATGTACTTTTGACGCGACCTCCATCTGCTTACAGCGCTGGGCAAATGAAAGGTACACCGTAAGTGGTAGTGCCATTTGCTGCATCCTCGTTAAAGTACAAGTTCACTCCAGTGAATGCATAATTCTGTATTTCAACCACTAAATCGTGCTTTCCAGAAGCGAAGCCAGTAAGAGTAAAAGAGAAGTTACCGTTACCTGCTGTGTCTGTGGTGAAATCAGAGTTAGCAGGAGCAAAGGGTGTTGAAGCATCCTTTTTAACGGCTATCTTAAGCACTTTTGAAATCTGATTAGTTTTATGCAAATGCCCGACAACATTAACCATACCTGTAGTATCACATGTAACAACAACAAAGCTGCGATCCTGGTCTATGGTTTGCCCTTGGTTATTACCTACCCATACCTGCATACGCTGCTTTGTTGACGTTGCATTAGCTTGTAGAAGTGGCACTGCACTCAAGATTAGAGACATTAACGTCAAAATACTGATTTTTTTGAGTTTATTCATGCTTATTCCCTGCTTATTTACTGGTTTTTGTCAGTTATCTCGGTTTTAATTAACCTGAGCTTTGCCTGATGAGATAACTATAAAAAAAGAGCGTGGTATTTCAAAGGGAATAAACAGGAATTTGACGGCAATATAGACGGCAATATAAGGAAAAGCCAGGCAATCTTCGTCTAACTTTTAGTGTTCAGGGGGCGACAAGGGAGCTAAAGAGCTTGCTATATAAGTGACATAGCTTTCAAACCCTGGCGATAAAACCTCTATTTATTGCGAATAGAACCCATGAGTTCCTCAACCCATATTTGACACTCACGAAAAGCAGTTATCCAATTTTGTCCGTATAAACCTATCCAAAAATTACTGTGCCGTTTTTTAGTTCTACCTTTTTCTTGAGTCCGACAGATATAGAGTTGTCTTTGTAATTTGGTCCTTTATCCAGGGCAAACGCATCTAAATATAGTACATAAATACTAAATAAAGGATAAAGGTAGCGATGCCTACGGCGGGCTTCTCTACGAGACGCTACGCGAACGCCTACGCGTGTGGTATAAAGGATATCTTTGGGACATTGATGGTAAAGTCATTGTAGAAGTAACAATAAAGCCCCACGGAAGGCGTGAAACTCAAGCCCAAAATTACAATTGCTGACCACTTTGCACAGATGTCAGATCCACGAATAGATCGTACAAAACGTCATAAGCTAATCGATATTTTGACTATTGCCATTTGTGGAGTGATATGTGGGGCAGATAGTTGGGTGGCAATTGAAACATACGGATGTGCAAAGTAGTCGGGTTAAAAACGTTTTTAGAGCTACCAAATGGGATACCATCACACGACACTTTTGCGCGAGTATTTGCACAAATAAATCCCCAAGAGTTCCAAGAATGTTTCCTTAATTGGATGAAATCAATAACTAAGATAACTAATGGTGAAGTTGTAGCAATTGATGGGAAAACTTTACGCGGTTCTTACGATAAAAGTAGTGAGCAGAGTGCAATCCAAATGGTAAGTGCCTGGGCAACTACAAATAAATTAGTGTTGGGACAGGTAAAGGTGGATGAAAAATCAAATGAAATTACAGCGATTCCAGAATTATTAAAGGTATTAGAACTATCTGGATGTATTGTGACGATTGATGCAATCGGTTGCCAGAAGGAGATTGTGAAGTTAATTACACAGCAATCAGCAGATTATGTAATCACATTAAAAAAGAACCAAGGTAATCTTTATGACTCAGTTGAAAACCTATTTAAAACAGGATAAGTACGAGTTTTAAAGGAATTGAGCATAGCACATATAAAACAGAAGAAACAGGGCATGGTCGTCATGAAATTCGCAATTACGTAATGTTAACTAGAATTGGGTCACAACTCGATCCAGATTCAGTGTGGTCAAAGTTTAGCAGTGTTGGGATGGTAGAGTCCATCCGCTTATCTGATGGTAAAACAACAGCCGAAACTCGTTATTTCATTAGTAGCCTTATCAATAATGCTAAAGAATTCGCCAATTCTGTTCGTAGTCATTGGGCTATAGAAAACTCATTACATTGGGTGTTGGATGTTGCTTTAAAAGAAGATGACTGCCGGATTAGGAAAGACAATGCTCCACAGAATTTCGCAGTATTACGGCAAATTGCAGTCAATCTTTTAGGTAAAGAGAAGCGAGTCAAACGAGGAATCAAAAATAAACAGTTTCTCGCCGCGATGGATAACAACTATTTAGAAACAGTTTTATCATTAGCGTAAACTAGCCTGTCTGTCAATAATTTAGTTATGATTATTACTTATTTTTAGGGATAAGCTTACTTATTTATGCCTGAATAGTTAACTAATTTATTCTTAGATAAGAGTTCTTTCATTAGAGATAAGCTAATTTACGTGTTAGCAAAATAATCGATTTATTCTGTTTATCTGTTTTGTCAAGTTTTGCACTTATATAAATTATTTTGAAATCCTTATAAGTTTTTATTAGGAAATAAGGTGCGTTTCCTCTGGTCCTTTATCCTTGTAACCAAGCAGAAGTCATTGCCAGGGCAATTAACAAAATTAAACGTACAAGTCTATCAGGATTAGCTTTTGAACCCTCCAGATTGTAACCAACAGTTTTACAGTCTTTAAACATTGCTTCTATTCCAAAACGATAAACATAAATTTTAACGACAGTTTCTAAATCGGCGAGATTAGTTAATAAATACCAAGCATTATCTTCTTGTTTATTTTTATATTTATTTTCCAGCACACAGCTAAATTAAACCGATTAAATCCTCGTTTCTAGGTAAAGGTTATGCTGAATGCGAACGCAGAACTTATAAGAAATACGAGACTGGTATCTCACCAATGCATGATTCATTGTCAATAAACCCCTGTTTTTTCTCCATTTTTTCAAAGGGCATGTACCCTCTAATCTTTATATAACTTGGTTTGGTGATGATTGCCACCCCTTAAAATGAGCGTGTTTAGTCTCAAAAAGCTTGCTCAGAAAGGATTGTGGATAAAGCACTACATATACGGTATAGTAATTGAAATTTAGTGCTAAAGGTGACGAAGAATATCAGTAAATCAAGGTAACGAAGAATATCAGTAAATCAAAAAGTTCTGCGATCGCTTGTGAAACTATAGCAGTTCTAAGTGGCTTTGTTGCATTAAAGAAAAATAGACAGACCAATTAGCAATTGGTGTTAAAGTTAACCTTATATTTTGTAAGTGTCCGACTTCCCTAACTGGGCATTGAGTCGAGATAAAAATACCGTTGGCGAAACATTATTAATATAAAAATGCCGCCTAAGCCTTCTAGATGTGTAAGTCAGGAGGTAATTTGACCTCAAACTTCTGAGACCTTTATCTATATAACGATGATTCATATCATCCTTAGACAACTAGTATAATTTTTAACTTAGTTTTATTTTTAAAATATTTCTAAAGCGTAGGTATGTTGAGAAGAAATCAAAATGTCATCAATTAAAGTAAACCAAAAAGTGTTTGAGCAACTTAAGAAAGCTTATCAAGAAAAATTTGGCGGGTCACCTAGTTTACTAATCAAGAAACTCGATATTACTTACGAAGACAAAATAGATCGTAGAGCAGGTAGTTCAGAAAAGTTAATTTCAGAGAAAACTATCCGTAATTTTTTTAACAGTACTTCTATATTAAATATGCAAGAAAAGAACCTCAACTTTCTATGTGGGGAACTGTTGCAATGTAATAGCTATCAACAAGCTTTGGAAAAATTTGAGGAAGTAAGGATAGCTACTCCACGAGCTGATTGGATAGAAGCACCTGATGTTTCCATTTTTTATGGACGTATTGAAGAACTCGTTCAGTTAAAAAAGTGGACTTTGACAGACAGATGTCGCCTAGTATTACTTTTGGCAATGGGTGGAATGGGTAAAACATCTCTGTCAACCAGGCTAGGGCAAGAGATTCAGAATGAATTTGATTATGTTATCTGGAAATCGCTCCGAAATGCCCCGATTATCAAAGACATATTAGCAGAAATTATTAAATTTTTATCTAACCACCAAGAACAAAATTTACCAGAAACAACATACGAGAGAATTACCAAACTAACTAAGTATTTTACCGAACACCGTTGTTTATTAATACTGGATAATGTGGAATCAATTCTGCGGGAGGAAGACCGTGCTGGGCAATATCGAGAAGGATATGAGGAATATGGTGATTTATTTAGACGATTGGGAGAAGTTTCTCACGAAAGTTGCATAGTACTGACTAGCCGAGAAAAGCCTCAAGAATTTGTCAGGCTAGAGGGAAACAATCAACCTGTGCGCTCATTACACCTAACTGGATTACCGGAACAAGAAGGAAATAAAATATTTGCTGAGAAAAATATCTTTGGCACAGAGCAAGACACCAGAAAACTTATTGCTGACTATAAAGGCAATCCATTGGCTTTAAAATTAGTATCAACAACTATTCAAGATTCATATAATGGAAATCTTTCGGAATTTTTATTGTCAAATACAATAGTTTTCGGCGATATAAGTACTTTACTCGATGAGCAGTTTAAGCGTTTATCAGAGAAAGAGAAAATGCTGATGTACTGGCTGGCGATTGAAAGAGAGCCTATTTCTCTTCAAGAATTAAAAGATGACATTCTATTACCAGTTTCATCATCATCTTTACAAGAAGCAATTGACTCTTTGGCATGGCGCTCTCTCCTGGAAAAAACTATAACAGAGAAAACAGCAACGAATTTTACTCAACAGCCAGTAGTTATGGAGCATGTGACTGCTCGCTTAATTGATGCGATATGTCACGATATTAACTTAGGGCAAATTTCAGTCTTTAATGAGTATGCCCTGCTAAAAGCGCAGACTAAAGACTATGTTAGAGAAACTCAAATTTGTCTCATAATCGAACCAATTTTAAAAGCTTTTAATAACAAAAAAAGCTTAAAAATACAACTTAATAAAATCCTTGCAATACTCAAAGATAAATTTCTGGAAATACCAGGATATGCAGGAGCAAATCTTCTCAACCTGTTTGCGGAATTAGGAACTGATTTAACAGAGTATGACTTTTCTAATTTAATGATCTGGCAAGCATATCTGCCAAACGTGCAGTTACATCGCGTAAATCTCATGAACTGTGATTTGGCTAAGTCTGTTTTTGCTGAAACATTAAGTAATGTTTATGCTTTAGCTCTTAGCCGAGAAGGAAAACTAGCTACAGGTGATGATAGTAGCGTAATTCGCTTATGGACAGTTCCAGACTTGAAGCTAATTTTGACCTGTGAGGGACATACCGATTACGTAAGAGCAGTTGCTTTCAGTCCGGATGGGCAAACCTTAGCAAGTGGCAGTGACGACTTTAGTGTGAAAGTATGGAATGTTCACAACGGAGAATGTCGTATAACTTGGGAAGGTTATCACACCAGTTGGGTATGGGCAGTTGCCTTTAGCCCTGATGGTGTTACTGTTGCTAGCGGCAGTGATGACAAAACCATAAGATTGTGGAATGTCAACACTGGCGAATGCCTCAATACCTTGGAAGGTCACAATAATGGGGTACGGGTAGTCGCCTTCAGTCCCGATGGGAAAATCCTTACCAGTGGCAGCAACGATAAAATGGTAAAGCTCTGGGATGTGACAACGGGGA
The DNA here is from genome assembly GCF_013393925.1 of Nostoc sp. C057. Classification (NCBI taxonomy): domain Bacteria; kingdom Bacillati; phylum Cyanobacteriota; class Cyanophyceae; order Nostocales; family Nostocaceae; genus Nostoc; species Nostoc sp. C057. The sequence continues at coordinate 55,518 of NZ_CP040291.1, forward strand.
ACTGCATGCAGACTTTGCAAGAACATACTGACAAGGTACGCTCTGTTGCTTTCAGTCCATGTCTGCATATTCTTGCCAGCGGTAGTGAAGATCAAACCATTTGTTTGTGGGATGTTAAAACTGGTCAATGCCTCAATACTTTGTCAGGACATGCGGATCAGATTTGGTCAGTTACCTTCAGTTCCGATGGTAAAATCCTTGCCAGTGGTGGTAAAGACCAGACTGTAAGCTTGTGGGAGATTAAAACTGGGCAATTTCTCAAACGTTTACAGGGACATAATAGTGGAGTACAATCGGTATACTTCAGTTTTGATGGTAAAACTCTTGCTAGTGGCAGTGATGACCAAACCGTAAGATTGTGGGATGTAGAAACGGGACAATGCCTTAAAACTTTACAAGGACGAAGTGAACAAGTAGGGGTAGTCGCTTTTAGCCCTGATGGTAAAACCCTTGCCAGTGGGTGTGGAGCAAAAATGGTAAGGCTATGGAATATTGAAACAGAAAAGTTTACACCCTTAGAAGGACACACCAACCAGGTATGGTCAGTTGCTTTCAGTCCCGACGGCAAAAAACTTGCTAGTGGCAGTAATGATGGAACTGTGAAGTTGTGGAATATGACTACAGGACAATTTTCCAATACTTTAAAGGGACACAAAAATAATGTGTCATCAGTCGCTTTTAGCCCTGATGGCAAAACCATTGCCAGTGCCAGTGGTGATTTTACGGTAAAACTATGGGATGTTAATACAGGTCGCTGCCTCAGTACTTTAGAAAAACACACTAATCAGGTTTGGGCAGTTGCTTTCAGCCCCAATGGGAATCTCCTTGCCAGTTCCAGTGGTGACAATACGATCATTTTATGGGATGTCAATACTCGGCAATACCTCAAAATTTTAGAGGGTCACACTTCTCAAGTATGGAGAGTTGCGTTCAGTCCAAATGGAAAACTTCTTGCTAGTGGCTGTGATGATAAGACAATTAAGCTATGGGATGTTGATGCGGGGCGATGCGTTAATACTTTGGAGGGACACAAGGAGTGGATCTGGTCAGTTGTATTCAGTCCAAATGGAAAACTCCTTGCCAGTGCCAGTGGAGACCATACAGTAGGGTTATGGAAGGTTAGCACTGGAGAGAATCTTAAATTTTTGGAGGGGGAGACAGATTCAGGTCGTACTAATAACTTTGAGTGGTCAGTTGCTTTTAGCCCCAATGGTAAAATTGTTGCCAGTGGAAACCAGGATGAAAGGATTAGGCTGTGGGATGTAGAAACTGGCGAATGCTTAAAAATTTTAAGAGCCACCAGACTTTACGAGGGCATGAATATTAGGGGTATCACAGGTCTAACAGAAGCTCAGAAATCCACACTGAAAGCTTTAGGGGCACTTGATTAACTCCGAAATTAATTCCGGGTATTGTAACGATTCATTAAAATTTCATCTCATTGCCATCATTTTAGTCTTTAGGATAGGACATTAATATAATTGGCAACTATGTAAATACATGTTTATCTGCTTTCTCCTTATATTACCGTCGAATTTACTGTTTATTCCTTTGAAATACCGCCCTCTTATTTTAGGGAATTCACGAGTCAGAATTTAGGAGCCAGACTAACTAAAAAATTATTATAGATGAATACGCTGATATCCTTAAGCTTCTTATTAGTTCTGAATTCTAACTTCTGGTTGCTGAATTATTACGAAACTTTGAAGCCTTCAATTCGTTAAAACTCTAATATTTAATTACATAAACTATATGGAACAGGTAATTATAAGAGAAATGATATCTACTGATTTGAATGCTGTAACTAGGATATACGAAGAGGTATTCAATCCTACTTACATTAGTTTCAGTGAATTGGCTGAGGGAAAAGCAGTAGGTTTTGCTCTACCATCCCCTGAAGCTGGAACTATTTTTAGAAAACAACTCATCGGTCGCCTTTACATCTCTTCATCTGGTCTGTTTGTTGCCTGTTCTGAGAATAATATTGTTGGCTTTGCCTTGGCATCACTCCACACTACTGAAGCAGGTCATATTGAATGCTGGCTAGACGATATAGGCGTGAGTCATATTTATCGTTGTCAAGGAATTGCCAAGATGCTTGCTAAACAGGTTCAGGACTGGGGTAATCAAAACGGAGCTAAATACTACCTTCTAGAGTCAGGAATACAAAATGAGACTGCCCATCGTTTGTTTGAGCAGCTTGGATTTCACCCTTTAGCCATAGTATTTTGCAAAAATAGTCTCAGTTAATAAGGTCAATTCCCTGTGAATGCCTGGAGATCATTGACGCAGTTGGCGAGTTGGGCGGACACATCAAAAACGAGCGTCAAGCCCGTCCACTACTACGCTTAGTCAAGGAACCAGAGAAACTAAAACAAGCTGTAGCGATCGCTCTCAAAGATAACCCTTCCCCTGGTGAATCAGACTTTGCGGCTGCTGCCCAAAAAGTGGTTCCTCAACTTCCACGCAAAAAGCAATCTAGTAGTGTACCAACCCAAAATTGCTACGTGGAGGTAAGCAAGGGAGCAGGGGAGCAGGGGAGCAGGGGAGAAGGGGAGAGATTGTATAAGTTAAGTTCTTTCCCCTCTGCCCCTCTGCTCCTCCGCTCCTCTGCTGACCACAACGCAAAGTTTCCTTGGCAGACTACTAGTCAGGAACCAATGGTTCCCAAAATTCAAGAACCAGTGGTTCCTAAATCCGCCATTGTCACAGTTTCGCAACAGTCACATCCAAGATATGGAGAAGAGGGAACCATTGAGGCAGACGCACCAAATCATTGGCAGCAGATTGTCACTTTTGCTGATGGCGAGAGGTTGTTGATCAACAATACTGATTTAGATGCCGCTAGCGTTCCATTCCCTAGAGAGCGCACTTACCCCGCAGAATATACGGAAGCGATCGCAGCACTCGAAGAACAGCATAAACAGGAATTAGAGCGACTTTCCCAGGAATTGAGAATTGGACTACAAGCAGAAGCAGGGGCTAAAGCCGAAGCGCAGGTACAAGAACAAATTCAATCTCTACAACAACTCTTTAAACAACAGAAAGAAGAAAATATCCAGTTACGGCAACAGCTTTCTGAGATAGAGGGATTAAGAAAACTGGAAATTGAAAATCAACAACTCCTTTCTCGCATTCAGGAATTAGAAAACGCCGTACAACAGCGCCCTTCTCAAGAATGGGGGAATACCATGACCCAACAAACGACCAAAGTTTTGAACAAGCAAGTCAAGCAAGCCTTGGAGAAAACTATTGATCTGCGATCGCTGGCTCAGGAACCGCCAAAAGAAAATGCCCAAGAATGTCTGCGACTCATGGGCATGGCATTAAAAAACTTAGCCAGTGCCATGAACAATACCCAAGCGCTTGAAGCTGCGGCGATAATTTTGGGGAGTGAACCTACACCAACTGCGATCGCATATCGAGCCGAACAACTGGAAATACTGCCCCAGGCGGTTAGTGATATTCGGGGGGTGCTTGCACAGCCTGGGTGTAGTTGGGAGGAATTTTGGAATGTTGCCCAAGAGTATGAAGTGATTAAACAGGATTATCTAGGAGAATTGACCACCCAAGAGACTGATTTAATTACCAAGCTCCAGAACGCATCTACTCAACCGGACACAATTGGCGTTGGCTCTATTGTTGCCCATGCTGACCCATATCGCACTTTATATGTCGAGAGAGGAGAAGTTGTAGAGGACTTGGGAGAAGAGTTGGTAGTGGCTTGGCATTGCTGGAAAGAGCGCTCAAGGAAGACTGAGAGGTACTTTCGAGATGAGTTGCGATTCTGGCAAGGTGAGAACCAGTAAATAAAGACTCGCTTTGAGAATAGCTAAAAAACTTAGACGCGGCATGAATTAAAAAGCCGCCCAATTTGTAATGAGAAAAATCGGAGGAGAATATGACTACAGCACTACAAATAATTGATGGTGGCAACAAACGTGACAGGCGCTCATCTGAGAAAGCCACTACTCGACCACATTGCAAAGTTTCAATAGATGATGTCAACTGGATAAGACAACAAGCTCCATGTGTGCAACAGTTGTGGCTTGATTGCGTCGCGGCGGAACAGTTCGGCGGGGCAGCGCATAAATTAGACACCAACCTCAGCCGCAACTCGTTTCTCAAAGCCAGCGCTGTTATAAATGGTGCTGGACTGTTTGAGTTTGAGGAAGTTAGGAGCAAAACTCAATCTGGTAGATCCGGTGTTACCAGTTACCGTGTTAAAAACTTGCATGGTTACTTTAACAGACACTACTGGGAGAATTTTAACAATCAATCCGTGACAGTCGAGAGTCAAGCCGTCATCCCAGAAAATCAACAGGTGATGCCCCAAAATCATCAAATGATATCTGAGCGTCAAAATTTGACATTTTCAGAGGCTAAAAAGCCTACACAGCAGGAGTTTCAAAAACCTAACAACGTTTCTAACAACCCGTTAACTACCTACCAACAACCAACTAAGGTTGTTGGTATGGTAGTTGGTTCTGACGCGCCAAGCAAAAATCTGGGTGTTGAGGAGACGGCTCATGCGCCCTTGAGGGGCGCGTCGCCTCAACGTATCGAAAGCGCGTCAGAACTTGAAGAATTGCCTGTGGCAAAAGACTGCACGACGCTAGCGCTTGTGGATACTGCATCGAGTCAGTCTGCTTTGTTGTTGGCTGAAAAGCAGGACTGTGGTGTTGAGCCGAGAGACTGTCATGAAGGTATTTGTTCCGCCGCGCCTGTTGCACAAAATGAAAAATTTTTAAATTCTGCGATCGCTAATCAAACTCAGAGCCAGGGGCAGGTAGAACAAGGTAATCCCACTCCGTTGTTAGTTGAAAATTCAGTTTCAGGTGTAGAAGTCAGAGCCGTTCATGAAGGCGCTTGTTCCGCCGCGCCTGCCCCCAGTGCTGAAAAGTGGTCGCATGAGGCGATTATAGCGAGGTCAAATATGCGACCTGTAAGAAGGGAGAAACTGAATCGAGCGGCAAATTCGGGCGAGAATCCGGGGTTTGAGTTCTTGTTCTCGTGCTGGAATGATGACCCTGCTTTGCAGATCGTGATCAAGAAACTGCTGGTGAAGTATCCGCAGTGGGGGGTTGCGGTTGTGGATGGGGTGTTAGTCAATTGGGAAGGATAACATCTCAGTTCATTTGGAATAAAACTCAACGATCTGCTTGAGTCGGCTTTTGTTGTTCTTGTGCAAGTGCAAGTTGGCTAAATGCAGAGATTGGGTTTAAAGTCGGGCGTTTCTGGGACAAAGTTGGCAAAAACAATGAGTCCTTAAAATTCCTTTAAGGTTTCCTGTAAGGTTTTTTAACCTCTTGTCAGTAGTGTAAGAGTTATAGTATTCCAACTTACCTTGTCAACTCCGAGCTTGTGTATAAGTAATTTTGACAGTTTTTACGAGAAATTCTGTCAACTCTGCTTTTAACAAAGGTATTGAACCCTCAAATAAAATCTAAAGTTACCATGAACAAACAATCGTTTAACTACAAATACCCAATTATTCCTCTATTAGGTGCAATAATAGTCACCAACGGATTTTTATCTAAAGTATCGGCGCAAAATATTTCTGCTCCAGAGACTACTGATTCTGTTGCAGTCAGTGTCAAAAATCAAGAGTTTCCACAGTGGGGATATTACATGGTGCGAAGAGATTTTCGCAAATGTGCTTCTCCTATATGTGGGGGGATATTTTATAAAGCAAGTCAACTTGAAAGCTACTCCTTGCTTAGATGGTGTTTTTCGCTCCGAATGCTATGTGTCTGCAATTGATTGGAATTCCCTGAAAGTCTCGCCTTCCGAACTAATAAAAATTCAAAATGATGATGGTAGCCGTGTGATTCTCAGAGGTAACATCATTCCAGTAACATTTTCTGGATTCGGTGAGTTTGGGAATTTAAGAGTAAAAGAAGCCTTCTATGCGGCGACAAATACCCCAGCAAAAGGCACTTTTGTGGCACTAAAAGACAATGGCATTCGTTGCATCACAACTCCTTGCTTCTCCACAGATAATCTGGTTCTAAACAAGCCTTATATTTCTCAAGTTTCGTCAATCGATTTGAGCCAAACGGGTGCAACACAAAAACAACTTGACGCAGCAGCAAGTGAAATTTTTGGTCAAGGTTTGATTGCTGTAGGTACAACAAAGGTAGTTGAAAACGTAGATCCAACCAAGAGAGATACTCAGTTTGTCGCTACACAGTTTTATCTAAGAGTGGAACCGAACTAAAGGTTGCCCCCGTAAAGTAGTGGTCTGGCAACCCAACTTTGCGTGGTGGCAGGTTGGAGAGGGGAGAAATTTTCTCCCCCTGCTCGACCTATACCGCTCTCATTGGGTTGGTGAACTACTAGCCAAATGCGTGCTATATCTTTACCAACGCGATAATTTACAGAAACAGAGAACCTGTATAAACCAATGTTCAAGGGGAGATTAGAAGCCTTTAGCGATGGTGTAATCGCTATCATCATCACCATCATGGTGCTGGAATTGAAAGTGCCTCATGGGGGCGATATAGGCGCACTCCGTCCATTATTGCCAATATTCTTGAGCTATATCTTAAGTTTCGTCAACGTTGGAATCTACTGGAACAACCACCATCACCTGCTACAGGTAGCCAAGCAAGTGAACGGGCGAACTCTCTGGGCGAATTTGCATTTGTTGTTTTGGTTATCCCTCATTCCCTTTGCTACTGCTTGGATGGGCGAAAACCACTTTACGGCTTTGCCTGTTGCTTTTTATGGTGTGGTTCTGTTGATGGCGGCGATCGCATACTTTATTCTGAGTCGTACCTTAATTTCTCATCACGGTAGAGATTCAATGCTGGCCAAGGCTGTTGGTCGAGATTTTAAGGGCAAAATATCAGTGTTGATTTATGCGGCGGCAATTCCCCTTGCTTTTGTAAAACCGTGGTTTGGCTGTACATTGTATGTTTTAGTCGCGATTATGTGGCTTATCCCTGATCGCCGGATTGAAAGGACGCTTAAACCTTAGAGAGAAAAAAATACTACTAAACCAGTTTAAGGTTTGATAGTATTTTTAATCAAATATTCCGCCAGAAATTCTTACTGATAGATTTCAAACTAACTGTTTGTATTTCAACATGAAGCACTTCAGTATTCTGCCCAACAGCGACAGCTTGAGATGGTAACAATGAATTTAACAATAGTTTTTCCCTTCAAAAATATGATAGTTGTAGCGATCACCCTAGTGCGGCCGCATCATGTCAATAAGTAAAGTATATTCCCAATAGAGTTAAAAATAATGGCAGATCAGAATTCTCTATTTAGCTGCTGAGTTTGTTGAGAAATCAGCCAAGTCATCAAGAAGTTCAAGAGGTAATAATCATCATTCGTTTTTCCAGAATGATTCACTCGTAGTTAGGGCTTCAGCCCTGATTTTATGCAACTTAAATGCCGATTAGCTTATTGCAGCAATCAAGGGAAATATCTTCTTGAAGTTTTGGCTAAATGCAAAGATTCAGCGTACAGTAAAGCGGTCTTGAGAGAATGCGACGGTATCCGATGTACGCGAGACTCCACCTTTTTCAGCGATTACAAAGCATCCGTGCGATGTATGGATTCAATCAACTCCTCAACTTCTTCTTCGTCCAGACATTGTTTCACTTGGGTGGTGAACCACTCAAATTCTTCCGGTTCTGTGTCCGTGACTCGGTAGACCAGTAATGTTCCTGCAACACGGGTAAGAGTAAGAGGTGATGGAGAAACGTGGCTCAGTAGATCGCACGCATTCTGGTATATTTCCATGACTGATAATTCGGACAAAGGAGATCCTAACTGAGCAGAAAGCTGTTTTAGATTCTCCTGAATAGATGAATGGAAGTCTGGATCTTCGGGTTGGGAAAGAGGGTTACTCATAATTGTCCTTCAAATGCCATTGGATTGGAACTGAAAGCAATGGACTTGGAAACTCAGCAACGAGACGATTAGACGATTACGTACATCATACCCCCCACTGGGAAGCTGCGCCATTCCATCACCTTTGCCTGGGTGACTCTAACTCAGGGTAGTTCAATGTACTCATCACGTCATGCAATAGGATTCCACTGTTCTTGTAAGGCTCGAATCAAAATGGCATTCGGGACTATTTTGTATGGCGTTAACGTGCCAGAAAAGATTGACTCAACCAATATCCAATTGTCGCAAATATAATTATTGATGTTACAGGTATAAACCATACCCCTAAATTGGGATTTTCTGTAGTCGCTAGATGGAATATTTGCCATTCAATGTAAACAAATATCCAAACCATCTCACTTTTTAACCAATCCAACATTGAACAAGCAATTTGATACTGCCTTAAAGCGTTTTCTTCAGTAATTACAACTGGATAATTAAATGTATTGGGATAACGACTAATAAATGTTAAAAGTCCATAAATTGCTAAACCGACAATTGGTAACAACCACAGAACTTTTTTGCTCCCCCAACCATTAGCTTGTCCATCAAATCCAAAGTGGACAGGTATAGTATCCGGTAATGTTGACCAAGCGTGAATAGTGATGACGAATAATCCTACAAGTCCTACCAGTGCGCTCAAGTTTAGCATCTGTGCCGAATCGAATCCAGGAATAACAATATCAGGTCTAGCATAAATAATGCCAAATAAATTTGGCTTATTCGCTTATATCTACCGAATAATATAATTCGGAGGTTTTACGCTTAAAGTTGCGGCGAATTCTCTTCAGAATCCGGGGTTTGACTTCTTGCTCTCGTGCTGGAATGACAATCCGGCGCTGATGATAATAATCAAGAAATTGCTGGTTAAGTTTCCGCAGTGGGGGATTGCTTGTGTGGATGGGGGTGCTGCTGAATTAGGAGGAGTAGTGAATCTGTACAATCGAGAAGAGTTTGGGCTTGCTGTTTAATACCCAGATGCCCTTGTCTAGAGCATTACCCTGCAATGTAGTTAACTTGATGACACCTCAATGACATTTTGGGCAAAGCTTTTATAAGCATCGCCCATTTGTTTAGCTATCGAGTCAGGAAAGACATGAAAATCCCCAGCTTTGAGAGCTTTTATTATCCCGTCTGCCACAAGTGTTGGTGGCTGTGCAACCTCACTCATTCCTGCCGCATCGCCCATATCCGTGGCAATCGGGCCAGGGTGAACACTTAGCACAAGCGTGTCCTGCTCACTCAATAGTTCTCGTAATGCCTGGGTGATTGAATAGGCCGCAGCTTTTGAGGCACAGTAAGTAGCAGAGTCGGGGGAAACCCTTGAGCGAAGCAACAGAATTGATTTGGGCAAAGACACCACCTCCATTGGCTTTGAGTACCGGGGCAAATGCCTGAGCCATGTAGATCAATCCATATACATTGATCTTCATCTGAAATTCGAGAGCGGCGATCGCATCCTCAGCTAGGGGAGTTCCAGCTTGAAAAAACTCCTGCATTATTGACAACTATTTGCACATCTGGGGCATTTTGAGCAGCAGCAACAATAGATTGGGGATCACCTAAATCAACCTGAATTGGTACTACCTGTAAGCCGTATTGCTCAACCAATGAGGAGACACTGTTGATCTGACGAACAGCCGCATAGACTTTGGTGGCTCCGTGTTCAATAAACGACTCAACTATCGCCTTGCCGATGCCGCGATTTGCGCCCGTAACCAAAATGGTTTTGTCTTTGATGTCGTAGTTCATTTGGATTTCTCCTTATGGTTTTCCATGATCTGAAAAACCTTGGACAATCGCTTTAAGTTAGGCAAAGAAATTTAGCTGCTCTCTTGAAGAAAGACTGCGGCTTCCACCGCTCCTTCTAGGATGGTATCATCATCTATCATCCGAATCTAGCAACACCATTTTTTTAGCCGTCTTTGAAGTTTGTGCTTTTTGAGGCATTTCCCGTAAGTATTGAGGAAACTTATGAGTTTCTCAAGCCAGCGATGCTCGGTAAATGTACTTCTGCTTGCAAATCCCAAGGTATTTGCACAGGACGATAAAATCTGTATTACATCACAGTTCAATAGCAATTCTTCTTGAGTTTGCAGATAATAGTTTTAGAGGTAATTATCTAAGAGGTTGATTGTGGTATTTGCTCAAACCAGTCCCCCAAATGTAATAACAACTCGCCTGACGTTAGACGAGTATCGGGCTATGGAAGAAACAAACCCCGAACGCCATGAATACCGCAACGGAGAGATTATTACTATGTCGGGAGGGTCGGAATCTCATAGTGCGATCGCCAGCAACTTCTTAATTTACTTAGGATTTTTACTGAGAGACACTGATTTTCGTTTGTATAATAGCGACTTGCGAGTTTGGATTCCTGAATATCAGTGTGGTACTTATACCGATTTGATGGTTGTTAATGGTGAACCAGAGTTCAATGGCAATCGTAATGATGAAATTCTGAATCCAATGCTTATTGTCGAAGTTTTATCACCCTCGACTGAAGCTTATGATCGAGGGGATAAGTTCAGAAAATATCGCTCGATTGCCAGCTTTTGTGAATATCTGCTTGTGAGCCAAACTGAACCCTACATTGAACAGTATCATAACTTGGATCGTAATAGTAATGATCGCTGGCTATGGCAAGTTCACTCCCCAGCTTGAGCGGACGATTGTTCTGCACAGTTTAAACAACGTGGAAATTCCCCTGACTGAAATCTATCGTCGCATTAATTTTTAAGGCTGCTTAACTCTCTTGGAACTGATTAGTGGGACTCGTTACCAAAAGAAGCACTCCCAAGAAAGCTAGAAAAAGCAACTAACATCCAACCGAAACAAATATGTTTTTGAGTTTGCCAATCGTATCTCTCTTCTATTATCGGGATTGTGTTAGCTTCAACAATTTCTAATCCCCAGTAGCCTAACGCACTGATGCCAAACAACATAGCGCTGACGATGGACAATTTAGCGATGACTTTGAAAATGTAATTGCTTAAAGTAGGCAGTGTCTGAAAGGATTGTCTGTGACGATGATGGATAGCTAGTTCACTTGGAGCTACAACCAAAACACGTCTTGGTTTTTGTTGAGTGAGTTGGCAGACAACTTGTTTATTATCAGTCATAGGTCAAACCAAAGCCTGTTGGTTGTAGCTAGATTAGTTTCAGTAATTATATTGTAAACTTTCGTCAGTCCAAGGTGGTTAAATTTACATAAAATTTCCACATTCAGAAAAGATATTCTAATGGTTAAGCGATGTCATACGAAAAAACCCAGAGGACAAACAAGCAATTAAGCTGAAAGTCAGTTAGAAATATCCCCCAGTGCGGTATAGGCTGGGGGATACACTTAATCAATCCGCATTGCTGTAGTAAATCGGCTGCAATACTTTCTGACAAGCTAATTTACAAATGCCGCCAGAAGTTCTTATTGATAGTCTTAAGACTGACTACCTTAGTTTCTACTGTTGCTTCAGGGGCATGACCAACAGCCACCGCAGCAGCAATTGGTGCAGGTATCGCTAACAGAGAATTGAGTAATCCCATTTGATAATCAACATCTTCTACTGAGCGATATACCCTGTATGGTTCGATTTGCATACCTAAAGGTGTTGGGACAATCTTCAGATATTGATTTAGGGCATTGATATAAGCAACTGAAAAATTTCTCTGCTCTACATAAGGACGGATAATCTCTAGTAATTCAATCGCTCTTTTGATTTCAGAAACTTCACAATTACTGTCGATTTGTGACTGACTTCTTCTGTAGCCTTTCATCATCTTTTCGGCTACTAGATTGTTGAATTTGCTAACGGCTCTTTGATAATTACCTAATGTGTGGATTTTAGTCTGTGCTTGATAACCGACTCTGCCCCACTGCACTGTTAAATTACCATCTTCGACAATGCCGCCCTAGAATTTATTGCTGTTCTGGATAGCATCAACATACACTAAATAGATTTCCATGTTAATTATTTCTCTGTTGGTTGTGGATTAGATATACCTAAAATCCTGTTCTTAAAGGTTTCAAAGCTTTCTTGTTTGGGTTTAGCAGGTGGTGGAACATCTTTGTTAAATAAAGAGTTTTTGAAGTCCTCGAAACTTGGAAATGTACTCATTTTCTTCTCAGGTCTAATTAATTTGATTAGTGAATTGGTGTTTGATTTTCAAACACTTCGGTCTATATAATTGTTAGGAAACTGCTGTCAATTACTAAAAAAAAGTGTGATTGCCCCCATAAAATTAGGGAGCAACCGCAATTAATATCAGTTCATGTTTCTGTATTTGGCAGTCCTGAGAGACTGAGTTTTCGCTGCAACCACAGGACTGCTAGCCCGTCGTGCAGTGGATGCCCATGCCTGCATTCGTTCGACTGCCGCAGCATCCTGAATCGCAAGCGGGGTAATGGTTTGACGACAGGCTTCGAGGTCAGCAAGCGTTACCTGCTGCGGTCTATCCTCATCGAATGCCAGCAGAGCAGCTTCCGAAGCAAGGGTTTCCAGTTCAGCACCGGAGAATTTCGCGGTCGAGGCTGCGATCGCTTCGAGATATTCAAGCTGTACTTGAATACCGAATCGCTCTAGGTGAATCCCTAGAATCTGTACCCGTTCTGGCTCTGTAGGCAGATCGACGAAAAATTCTCATCAAATCTTCCCTTTCTCTTTAACTCCGTTGGTAGTGCTGAAGGGTCATTGCAGGTAGCAACAACGAACACCCCCGCACTGTGACTCGGACATGAAAGTGAGGATATTCCCTAGAATTCTTTGGCTGACTCCACTGGTGTCACCACTGCCAGAAAGAGCTTTTTCCACTTCGTCCATAAATAAAATACATGGAGCAATTGCTTCGGCAGTTTTCAAGGCACGTCTAACATTGCCCTCTGATTCACCAACTAAAGAACCAAGAAGAGACGCAATATCTAGCTGGAGTAGCGGTAGATTCAGGATATGAGCGATGTTCTTAGCAAGTAATGTTTTTCCAGTACCGGGTGGGCCAGCCAGCAACACACCTTTTGGTTGAGGCAAGGAAAGCTCACGCGCTTCTTGTGTGAATAGCCGCCGCCGTCGATTGGAGCCACTCGCGCAACAAATCCAATCCTCCAAAGGAGATGCTAGCAGGCTTACCCAATTCAATACCCATTTGAGACAACAGCCGAGTTTTATACTCGACTGCTTGGGGTCAAAGTCCCCTACCAGGACAATTCTGGTTTTGGGCAAGGCTTTGAGAAGGGAATTGAACAGAAATATATCAACCATTGAAAATTCATCAACGATTAGACAATCAAGATTTAGAAGATTATCTCGCTATGAAGAAAAACCGCATTGTTTCCCAGCCAATTGCAATAAACGGTGAATAGTAGTTGCCTCCAATGCCTGCTGTAGCATCTTTCATCCGGTTAGCAGCTTTCCTGTTGGAGCGGCAAGTGCAATCGCTTTATCAGTATGGATGAACCATTCAACCAAGGTTTTCAGTACATAAGTTTTCCCTCGACCAGCTTCACCAGTAATAATGCTAACTGGATGTTTGGCCGCCATCATCAAGGCGCTGATTTGTTCAATACTTAAACGGCAGTTGGCGATAGTCAGTAGTTTGGAATTGGGCTAACCAGTGTTCTAAATGTTCAGTGAAGTGAGTCGGTTGCTCAAGGAGAGCAAGAATTTTCAAAGTCACAGAAAGTTCAGCCCGGATAAGCAGCTTTGAGATAAACGCTATTACCAACATCACCCGAAACTAAAGTCCCTTTTGCAAGTAACTGTTGAATGATTGTATTTAAAAATTGAACATCGGGCGTATGCTGTGGTGAAGAAAGCAGGTCAGTGGTAATACTTACTAATTGCTCAAACGGTAAAAAACAATTCCCTTCACGCAAGCCGGATTTTAAAACATGGATTAAAGCTGAGATATAACGAGTATCGCTGTATAGTGGGATACCAAGAGATATTGCTAGCTCATCAGCAGTCTTAAAACCGATGCCATCAATATCATCAATTAATCTGTAAGGGTTAGTTCTGAAGTACATTTGCAGTTTTGTGTCCGTAATAGTCACAAATTTTCAAAGCTAACTTCAATGAAGTTCCTACAGCCAAAAGTTGGGTAATCACTCCCAAGTTCGGATTCCTTTACACTCTGACCAAGCTTTAGCAATACCATCAATCCGATATTGAGTTAGTCCGGGAAACCTGCAAAGCTTTTCGGGGTTGTTATCTAATATCGATAAAAGTCCTCACTTCCAAAGCAATTGACCAAAGTTTGAGCAGTTTTCTTGCCAATCCCACGAAATAGTCCACTTTCTAAATACGCCTCGATTTCCGGCAACATCAGAATCGGAAATTTTTCGACTTGAAGGAGCTTCGTCATGAGTCAAAGAGTAGTTGAGAGATTCTGTTCTTTCTACAAGGGTAGCCTTAAAGCTAACTCATCGTCTCAAATCAAAAAATCCAATTGGCTTGCATGAACTCTAAAGAATCTCCTTGTGCGATGAAAGCTGTTCATGGGCTAGAGCCTAAAAGGGATGTAAAGAAATGTTTCTGTTAAGGTCATCAAATTTGGCTTCAATACAAGATTTAGTCATCTGCTAAGTTAATAGCAGTTAAGCATAATGGTTTTGGTAAGAATGGATAGTTAAGCATGGCGCTTTTTGGCAAGAATAGAGTCGGGTATTGTGTGGGAATTTAACGAAAATACGGTGTAACTGTCATCCGGGAAGTTGGTTGGAAACATCCAAATGTTTTTTCAAAGTATAAAAGGGGCAATCAGGAGTTTTGATTCCACTGACGTAAGGTAATTTATAGGATGCCCAAAGCTGCCACCGTAAAACATCGACTCCAATAGTTGAACTACCGAATTGTACTCGATAGTCTTTGTCTGGAGTTTTGTATAACATTTTTTGATGATGGTATTTATCGAACAGAATTCAGGAGTCAGGAGTCAGAATTCCAGAATGAATTCTGTATGACTAGTGGATAAAGTGATGTTAAGCGAGTCTGCGAGCGTCTGAATAATCGGCGCTTTTTGCACCCCTCACCAAATTGAAAATTTGGTGGTCTTTAATCAGTCGCGGGTCTGAATCCCCGACTGATTGATTCTGACTCCTGAATTCTGACTTCCTGAATTCTTCTTCAACGCTTCTATCTTGAGATTATTCGGTATGCCCATTAGTAGTTTGTAAGCCACTGTTTGATTTGTGGTGACTGTAGCCAGTCTTTGATTTGGTCATCAGTGGGAGTTAGGCGATTGGCTAATAGGGTGGGATTTTCGTTATTCTTCATTAACTTGACTTTTGGGTTGAAAGAGTTGAGGAAAAATTAGTATCTGTGTTGGACATAAAGTTTGATTGGTTAAAAGAAAGCATCTCTATTATAGATAAATTGGATAAATCCGATAATAGCTAATATCTTTTATCAAGATATTAAGATAAATAAATATAAGAAGATTATTTATCCTTTGACACAAAATTATAAAGATTTGACTAATTAATTATGTTATAAATATTAAATAAGTTCCTTATGCTAAGTATCAAATAAATACTATGCACCCAATAGAGTTTAAGAAGAAGTGGAAATTAACTTATCAAGAGATGGCGTTCGTATTAGGATACGAAAGTGATTACACTGTTCGCTGCTGGGGAATGAAAGGAAGATTTAAGCGAAACCCTCAAAACGTTGTTCACATAGCTTGCAGCCTTCTAGTATGAAAAATGGGCAAGTCAGGGTAAGAAGCTAGGGTTCTTGTCTTTGAACAAAATTTTTCTCTTGTAGTTGCATTTGCGACTTGCCCGCCACGAAAAAGGCGGGTATTTTTATATATGTAGTTAGAAGTTCCAAGAAGTTCTCAGAGTCATGGGGATAAGGGAGGTTTACCTGGCAAAATGAAGAACTAACAAGACCAGAAGTTGCGGCGATGTTAAAGCCAAAGGTTTCTTGGAAGACAACTACAAGCATATTTGAACATAGCTCGGAAGTACTTGCCAGAGTTCCAGGAATTCACCAACAAAAAAACAGGTGGTCTAGATGGCTATGCAAAGCTATACGCAGGTGTCACATTATAGTACTTCAGGAAATTCGCTCACTAGCTAGGGAGCATACTTTAGCCTGACATAGAAAGTGAATTTCCAACAAAGAGCATTAAACAAGTCCAGAAGTGGAAAGTTGGAAGTAGATTTGTTGTTACTTCTAACTTCGATAATAAGGTCAAGAAAAAGGGGGTAAGGTGTGGGGTGTAGTGAGGACGGCATTGGACGTAACTCTGAAACCCCGACCAATGCAATTGCCTTAAAATGCAGGACTTAGAAAACCAATTCGCAATTCACAATTCGCAATTACGAACTTTTGTGACGTGGATTTAGCTGAGGCATCCAAACGCGCTGCCGTCATGTAGGCAGGGGGACTTAAACCCCAAAGTTTGTTAAACACAAAAGGTTGTTGGGGCTATTTCTTCCCACACCCACACCTAAACCACTGCAACCCCGCCCCAACGGGGCTTAGTGATTTTTAGATTTTTCCTAGAACAATGAAAAAAGGAGTAATTGCCTTGGCATCTAATAATTCTATTGCGAAGAACACAATCTCAAGTTCTTGCTAAGGCGTTCGCGGCGATTGGGCGCAAGTATCAACATCACATTTACATGGCAAGGTACAGCGACAATCGTAGTCATACGATCGCAGTACACCCTCTTACGGGTGGGGGCTTATTCGATTTAAGCTCAGACAGCAACGCCTACTATGTTCGGCGGGAGCTGGTGGTATTGGTGGGGGTGAATTGCGGCGGCAGCTAGTACTGCCATTAAAGCACTTCCAGCAGTGATCAATGCAGCGATCCGCAGTGCGTTTGTTTGTATACTTTGTGGCTTCTGGGCTTAAGGTTGCCAACGGCATTGGTGAAGGGCAGGAGTAACGCAGATGGTTCAACAACCCCGTAGGCGTGTTTTTCATAATCCTGGTGCTTTGGATTGCTCAAAAGTATCTTATTTAACGGCGTTACAGCCCATGGTAGTGAGCAGAGTACAATAAATCGCCCATGAAACAGGTGAATCAGTCACTTGGTCAAAATGCAACAATCAGCATTTTTACTGGCTTTTCAGTTTACAGTCGCCTTATTTATGTTTGGCGTGGGCCCCATCATAGCGATTATGTTTGGGGCAGGAATAGTTTGGGGACTGCTGGCTGGTGTTTGGTTGAGTGCTACGGTGATAGTTTTATCTGGCAAACGTCCTTACTTGTTCTGGGCACTGGGTGGAATAATTTTTCTAGCTTGGCTGTTTGTATTATTTCCGCCTTCAATGCAAGAATCGAAATATCGTTCCCAAAGTTTTAAGCAATCGCCATTACTACCTAAGAGTACAAAATCGTCTGACATTTTATCTCAAAATTTTGTACACGACAAAGCCCTACTTCAACGCAAAAGACTTTCTTAGCTAAAAACTTTAACAAGCCTGTACAGACCAAGGCTCAGTACCAATCCAAAAGGCTTTCTTAGCTAAAAATTTTAAGAAGCAATTACTACCAAGCCCAGCGCGAACACGAAAGGTTAAGATTACCTAAAAATCTTAAGAAACACTTGAATAAAAATGAGTACATAAGTCAGAGTATTACTTGAGCTTCGTAAGCAGAACTCAATTAGCCAAATTGCCAGTAGTAATCGCCACACTACGTAGGATATCACCCTACGTTTTTGAGGTTGGTACTCACTTGCTGCTTTGAACAGGGCTGGCAAATCCAAGCAACTTTTCAAATTACCGGCGCATAGGTGACGGCGGGACAGATGGTCGCGTGTTGATTTTAGGAAATCTCTATGTAATCCCAGGTTAAACGTTACGCTGATTACATTAGCCCAGAACACATCAAATACTTCCTGTCCTGTTAAAAGTGAAGAGCTAGCTGGTGGATTCTTTGATGCATACTGGCATAACTGGACAGTTATCAAAACAGTTGATTCGTCGCTCCGACAAGAATAATCTTAGTAGGCGGTCAGAAACTGGTAATTTTGTTTTAGGTGAGCAGTTGAAGATAATAGGGATAACAATACCAGTTAAATCAGTGAACAGTGAAACAGTGAATAGTGAACAACTAACCTATCAATGAATTGATGGAAATATCTGATACCTGATACCTGATAAGTTGATAACTGATAAGTTAGCGCCGGAACCATAGATGCTCCTCGTTGTCATTTGGCGATGGCGAGTTGATTCCCAATCTTTTCATAATCGATGGTTTTGTCATCTTTAATGAGTTGCCCTAACGATGTTCATTTTTGCTCAAAAGTCAAAGCTTTGGCATCAGTTGTAACACTTGTGAAATAACTCACTTGACCTTTGCTCC
Organism: Nostoc sp. C057; assembly: GCF_013393925.1. NCBI lineage: Bacteria > Bacillati > Cyanobacteriota > Cyanophyceae > Nostocales > Nostocaceae > Nostoc > Nostoc sp. C057. The sequence continues at coordinate 73,736 of NZ_CP040291.1, forward strand.
TGTTACCTTTTCACCTTTGACATATTTTCCTACTTCCATAACTAAAGCAGCCAATCATTTCAATATCTAAACCCTGAATCATCTGTTTGAGATGCAACTTTAATTCTGCTAGTAATATTTTAGCTAAGGTTGACTCAGTAGCTGATTGCTCAACAGAGTTAGAGGTGGATAAAATAGCTCTCTTCTCTACATGAAATTGCAACTCAGTTGTCAATGCTGTTTCAAAGTCATTGAATGTACTTTTAGCAGTAACAAGTTGTTGATGAGACTGAGAAAGTTGTTCTGTTAATCCTAATATTGTTTGGGTCAAAGCAGACTCGATAGCTGATTGTTCAATATAATCAGAGATTGACAGAATGGCTTTGTTTTGTGCATGAGATTGCAACTCAGCCGTCAATGCTATTTCAAACTCATTGAATGTACTTTTAGCAGCAACAAGTTGTTGATGAGTTGAGAAAGTTGCTCTGTCAATCCTAATACTGCTTGGTTTAAAAGCAGACTCGATAACTGATTGCTCAACATAATCAGAGATTGACAGAATGGCTTTGTTTTGTGCATGAGATTGCAACTCAGCCGTCAATGCTATTTCAAACTCATTGAATGTACTTTTAGCAATGACAAGTTGTTGATGAGATTGAGAAAGTTGTTCTGTCAATCCTAATACTGCTTGGTTTAAAGCAGACTCAATAGCTGATTGCTCAACATAATCAGAGATTGACAGAATGGCTTTGTTTTGTGCATGAGATTGCAATTCAGCCGTAACCGCTTCATCAAAGTCATTAAATACAGTTTGAGCTTCAACTAACTGCTGATGAGATCGAGAAAGTTGCTCTGTTAAGCTTAATATTGTTTGGGTTAAAGCAGACTCGACAGATGATTGCTCAATATAATCAGAGATTGACAGAATGGCTTTCTTCTCTGCATGAGATTGTAACTCTTGAGTCAAGGCTGTTTCAAAATCACTGAATGTATTTTTAGCAGTAACAAGTTGTTGATGAGATTGAGAAAGTTGTTTTGTTAACCCTAATACTGCTTGGTTTAAAAGCAGACTCGATAGCTGATTGCTCAATATAATCAGAGATTGATAAAATAGCCCTCTTTTTCTGCATGGGATTGCAACTCAGCTGTCAATACTTCCTCAAAGTCATTAAATGCAGTTTGATATTCAACCTAACTGCTGATGAGATCGAGAAAGTTGTTCTGTTAATCCTAATACTGTTTGGGCTAAAGTAGATTCAATACTTGATTGCTCAATATAATCAAAAATTGACAAAATAGCTCTCTTTTCTGCATGGGATTGCAACTCCAGCCCGTCAATGCTGTTTCAAACTCATTGAATGTACTTTTAGCATTAACAACTTGTTGATGAGATTGAGAAAGTTGTTCTGTCAATCCTAATACTGCTTGGAGTTAAAGCAGACTCGATAGCTGATTGCTCAACATAATCAGAGATTGACAAAATAGCTCTCTTTTTCTGCATGGGATTGCAACTCAGCCGTCAATGCTGTTTTCCAAACTCATTGAATGTACTTTTAGCATTAACAACTTGTTGATGAGATTGAGAAAGTTGTTCTGTCAATCCCTATATACTGCTTGGGTTAAAAGCAGACTCGATAGATGATTGCTCCAACATAATCAGAGATTGACAAAATAGCTCTCTTTTCTGCATGGGATTGCAACTCCAGCCGTCAATGCTGTTTCAAACTCATTGAATGTACTTTTAGCATTAACAACTTGTTGATGAGATTGAGAAAGTTGTTCTGTCAATCCTAATACTGCTTGGGTAAAAGCAGACTCGATAGCTGATTGCTCAACATAATCAGAGATTGACAGAATAGCTTTATTTTCTGCATAAAGATTGCAACTCAGCCCGTCAATGCTGTTTCAAACTCATTGAATGTACTTTTATGAAATGACAAGTTGTTGATGAGATTAAGAAAGTTGTTCTGTTAGCCCTAATACTGTTTGGGTTAAAAGCAGACTCAACCAGCTGATTGCTCAACATAATCGGAGATTGTATTTAAGAGTTGTCTGGTGGCTGGTTGTGAAGAATGGACATAACTTGCTTCTCTATTAAAAAATTGTTGAAATTTGTCCGTTAACTTGTCTTGAGAGTTTCTCTGTTCGTTGACCTCGAAGCCCATCATCTGTAGAGCTTTGGTTAATTCCTGCAATATCGTCTCCATGCTCGAAGACTTTTTCGAGTTCAGCATCTCCGGTTAATTGCTGCAAGAAGTTCGACTGATTCGCGCTCATTTCGATTAGGTTCTCGGCTTGGCTGGTTTCTAAGAACTCGATTTTCTGGGTCAATTGCTCCCCCCCCCCCCCCCCCCCCCCCCTATCTTCTCGGTTAGCAAATGTATCTGTGTTAGGTTGTTGTCGTTGGTTAAAGTCATGGGTTTGTACCTGTGGTTTATTTTGTAAAAGATAGGGAACAGGCAATGGGGAACAGGCAACAGTTTTTTCTATTTCACTCTTCCCTGTGTGTTGGTAGGAGATCGAATTTGTCATTCCCTGTTGCCCGTTCCCTGTTGCCTGTTCCCTCAAGTTGTATAGAACGTTGTTCCTAGTATCGGCTTACGCAAAGGTGGAAAAGCCGCAGTCTTTGAATGATGATTCTGCTGTTGCACGTCCCGAAAAGTTGGAGCAAGATGACTCAAGTTCTCGTAAGCGAGTGAACACTTGCGGCGATGAAATCATCAACACCTTTGTCTGGGCTAACCCCAAGAGTTGATGACGTTTACTCTTGCTCCAGCTTCTTGTAATAATCTTCCAGTCACGGAAATATCTCGCTCGATATAGACCTTAGTTTCAGGCTTGGTTTCGTAGTCAAAGCAGAACTTGAAAACTCTCCCTTGTGTGGCGAAAATCTTTTAATTCCTCATGTAGATAAGACTTACCGATTTTTTTACCAAACTCATCTTTGGGAGTTCGGTATCCCGCCGAAATCCCAGGTAGCCCAATGGCAGCGTGACCCTGACTCAACAGACTGGCTGCTTTTCCCGCGCCTTCTGCGATCGCCCAGGGGATATTATGTTTCCAGACACAGTACCAAAATCCTGACCCATGAAAATCCGCTATCACTAGGGTTCACCTTGTGTTTGGAGTAAAATGCGTTCGGCAATATCGTCAGGAGACATCTAATAAGAAGATACTTAATTCAACTTTTGGGGGATGCTCATATTTAATGAATTTCCCTTCAATTATTTGCCCAGACTCATCTTTTTTGGGTCTTGGTTGATTTGGCTTGTAGCATCCCCATCCCCCAATCGGCGGATTCTCACCTGGCTTTAAGTTAGCAAATGTTCGCGCATCAACTCCAGCATCACACCACCATCCCACCAGCATCCAAGATGCCCCCACGCCCCTCCAAAACCATCTGTTAGCCGTCCTGTATTTGTTCGATTCAGTTTTTCGCTGACCATGAGCCGTTCCCAGGCTTCATGCTCACCACACCCCAAAGTTAAACTGAAGACTCTCAAAGTTCAACGCTGTAATATTAGGATGAATGGCACTTGATTCAAACTCTTGCCAGTGTTTTATTTCAATAAAATTAGGTATTTTTTCAGTCTGATTAGATTGTCCAGAATGGTTCTGTAGGGACAGGAGATTTCGGTACTGGCTTAAGGAGAAAACCGATTCAAAGAGTATTCGAATTTGGTGTCTCTTTCAAGACGGGCAAGACTTTCAGTACGTTTATTGATGAATCATGGCTTGTTGTTCGGCTAGATGCGACTGATTTCACGAATTGGAAGCAGACATTTGGAGTAAGATACTGTCGTCTCTTGTTTTAGTACTGGCTTCTCAAAAGGGGCACTTATATTTATAGTTATTGCTTGGTGCTGCTCAATCGTCGATTTCTGAATTTGTTTTCATAGCAATTCCAAAGCATTCTCTTTGGCTTTCGACTGTTGCGCCAACTCTACCAATCGCGTTGAGATCTTCGGTGTAAATCTTTAATTCATGCCTTGCCCGGCTGGCAGCAACCCCCCGACTTTCCTGTCCAATAGTGAAATCTGCAAAAATTAACACCCGATCCGCAGTTTACCCCTGACTACACTATGTTGTACTCACAAAGGCATAGTCTCCGAGTTGCGCCTGTGCCAAACTAATGCATTCAGTACGCTCATCAGCATATTTAATCTGGACGATATTCAAGTCGATGGCTGAAACAGTAAATTCCTGCCCGTTGCGTCGTCCCATTTGCCGATCGTTTTCTTCCATTGCAAGCGATCCCTTACAGCAATTTCAATCTGGTGACTCTGATAAACTGCTTTCTCAAAAGCCGTGTCTACCTGCAAACCCCGTTCTTCATCACTTATAGGGGTCAACTTATCAGTAGTTCGACCTACCACTTCATATAATTTGCCTTTATCCAGCCCCCGGCGATTGTAATCCCGTATTGGGCATGATCCGCATCACCAATTTCAAAGTTATGGGCAAAACCGCATCTGTACTTTTGTCAGATTTTTGGTTTTGAATTGGGTGATGGTTGCAGTTTCTCCCAAAGTTCCTTCACCCTTGAGCTTCGAGCGAATCGGCAAAGGTAAAGGCAAGTCTTTCTGTATTTGTTCAGCTTAACACAAAAGGTTTGAGTCGCTGCTCTGGTGTCCCTACTATATAATCATTGGCGATCTGCTCTATTTTGGAAAAACTATCTACAAAAATTGAAGTATGGAACCGTTGACTTCTGATCGTTCAAAACCAGCTTCAATCCTGCCATCAGCAATTAAATCTACTGCTAATTTTAGTTGAGGGTTCTTTTGGCGCAACGATTCATTGAGCTCCCCGGTTTTGATTCCTGCCAGTTACAAGGATTTGAATGGATTACCTGCTGATACTGCTGACAACTGCCGAGTGTCACCAACTAAAATCATCCTAGCTTTAAGTAAGGTTGCTCTTTGTAGGAGTGCATGGGCATCCTTAGCACTGAGTAAACCCGCTTCGTCCACAATCCAGATTTGATTTGGTTCAATCTGTGGTGGTGGTTCCGAAACCAGTAATCGAGCAACAGTCTCAGACTGAATTTTTAACTCTTCGCTCAAAACCTTAGCAGCAGAGGAACTAGGGGCGAAGCCAATAATACCTATAATCGGCATCCCCTTGCGATCCGCTTTTGAGTTCTTTAAGAGCAAAAAGTTTTCCCCCAGCACCAGCTACTCCCTGCCATGCAATGAATTGGTCAGATGTAGTTGCAGCTAATTCTACTACTACTTCCCGTTGCCCTTCGTTCAGTAAAGTATTCTCCAAAAAAGCTTTCAACTAACTTCCGGGTGCGAAAGTGGGTTAACGTTGCCTTATGTCTGCTGCATTAACTCTATTATCGCCAACTCCCGCCGAACTGCTTGTCATCTGAATGTAAATTGATGAGTTCAAACCCTGGCAAGCCGATTAACTCCTGGTGTTCTCTAATCAGGGGCTGCAATCGCTTTTACATCCGTAGCTAAACGTGATTCTAGGATGAATTTTCTAAATCCTCTTGTCTAAAAACGACATTTCTCTCACTGCAATGTGCGATTTAGCATCATCTAACGCATCAATCAGACTTTTTTGCTCCAACCACAATAGGAGCCTGTTCTTTTCTTGGTTCTCCTGGCTTGACAAACGTGATACCTAACGCCGCAGCTTCTTCTTTCCACAATGCAACTAATTCTGATTCTGGTAGTTTCTGCTTGCGCTGGCGGGTATCATCCCAAATTTTTCACGTTCATTTAAGTCGAATTAGCACCAGATGAGGCGATGATTTGCTGTCGCCGCTTAGAAAATGCCTCTAAATCCTCCAATTTAAACCCTTTTATATCAAACTGCCCATGTAAACGAAATTCTATTTCATACCCAAGTTTGAGGACTTCACGCGCCAGATAACTTTTTGATACGCCATCCCCAAGAATTTCTTATTGGCGAATATTTCATTATTGCCCAAACTCAACCACCTACCATCTGGGTTTGGGTCATGTTCATCAGCAAACAATGGGTGTGCAGATGTGGGTCTAAATCCCGACTTTCGATGTGATCGAACTGCGCGACGACCAAGTTACCAGTCTTAACTCTATGTCTGCCGCTATTATCTGTCACTCTGGTATAGGCATAACGCTGCTCTATTAGCTCCAGAGTTCCTTTAGCGCCTGATGGTGAGCATCAATCAAACAAGTATCCCCACCTACCAATGCCATCAAGCATTTACACTTTTGGGCGCTGAAAATGTACAGTCTAATGCGGCTCTGCGTTCTCTTTTTCCCTTTTCTTTGACTACTCTGGCATTCAATACCTCCCCGAGCCATCAGGCGTAACCCCCTCAATGATATTTTTAAAAGCGTCTTCGTCATCGACTGCCCCCTGACAACCCCAATTTTTCAGCACCTTTGACCACTCCAAAGCGACTTTCCTTGGTGATAGTAATTCTTGATGAAGTAGTTCTACCGCCATCTCTGAGGTTACGTTAGCAGCTGTTAGCATGGCTCACCTCTGCTATGGGGGTTACAAAGTTAATCCTTGTTCTATTCCATCTATTAGTACGATTTACTCTCGTCAAGAAATTCTGATTATTTTCTCTTATTGCAAGATAATCACCCTTGCAATAAGTATTGAAGTCAAAATCAATCCCCCGTCATTAAACTTCGTAGTGCTTGATGACGAATGAAAATTTTTTCGTGAGACTTTGACCAAAACAAATTTTATTTCCCAAACTCTCCTGTCATTTAATATAGCAAAACTAGAGCATTCTTTCCCACTTAAATATGGCGTACTGTTATAAATCAGAAAAAGATGGATTACAAGGGTTGTGGTTCTTGAAGCTAATTACTAGATAATTGGGAGAATCCTTGAGAAAATTGGGAAGTATCAGGAAGTGCTAGGAAGTCTTGGGAAGTCTTAGGAATTGTTGGAAAATATTAAGCTAATGAGAATTTTGTGACTAGATGATGTTGAATAGTTGAAAAGGTAAGAAATGAATTAGAGATTTGGGAGATATTGTTTAGATATTGGGAGATGTTGAATGTAATTAGTGATTATTGGGAATTGAGGATTTTGTGGAGATTTTCTATCAGATGCACAATTCATGGAAAGTCAAAGAGTATTGCCAAAACTGTAATCTTTCTTTGTAAATGTGGAAAAAATCCCGGTTTGGGCGGTTCAAGTTGAGAGTAATTATCAAGTAGATAGACAAAAAAGAGGGTCAAAAACAGGGAGAATTTTTCTTGTGGATTTAATGTTGAGTCTTGATCCGGGAACTTCAATGACGAAGATGGTTTATCGTGTTCTCTCAGGAGATTTCGTACAAGTCAGAAATTGCTGTGTATGGAACCAGAGTTAATTAAGATTTCCAAAGATTCGTTAGTTTTATATGAGTCAAGTCAAAAGAATCAGTACGGTCAGAGAAATGAAGCGTGGATAAGAGTACGAGGCAGAATATTATGCGGTTGGGTTTTTGGCACAAAAGTATTTTGAAGCGCGAATCAATTTTTAGAACTCAAGTATGAGAATGCGATTCCAAAAGCAATGGCAGCAGTGGGAGCAATATGCGATTAGAGATTCTTTGAAGGCAAACTTTTGATTTATCCTTGGGACTGCTATTGCCACATGGAGAGTGGGAAGATAGAGAAAGATTGGAGGAGGGGGTTTAACTAGGGCACTATCTGGCACCAAAGCTTTCGAGGGAAACAATTTTGTATAAATCTGATTAACTTTCAGTGCTTACCCGAAGGTGGGGGACTGATATTGACGCGAAGTAAAAAACTTTGGCACAGATTTTTAATAAAGTGAACATTGCTGTAGTGATGCTGGTTTTTCGGGATATATCGGCCGTAATCTTTGAGCGTGGTATTTCAACTGGAAAAACGGAAGGATTGGGCTTGGCGTGGATGCTGGAGAGAATCAAAAGCCGAACATCAGGGCAAAACTTCCACGATCTGGTAAAGGCTGTCCATCTATCAGGCTCCGACATTGAAACCGAGATACTGCAAACCTTTGGCTCGGAGCAAAAGTCTGATTTTCAGGTTGAAGGAGATAGCACAAATTATTGAAGTGGCTGACTTATCTCGTAAAGATACTGGGAAAAGGTATCCACTTGGCTCAAAATTAATATTCCTGCCCATATTGAGCAAGTCATTATTGGTGGTGGAACGTCGGAATATTTAAGCTCCGGAGTTGAAAAATTTGTTTCCCTCATACCGACATTTCATGGGCAGCAGAATTATCAGAGGATGTACGTTTGGCTTTTAACCTGCCGATTAAAAAAGATGCCTTGTGCTTGCGTTTTACTGATGTATATGGATTGTTTCGTTACCAACACGCTACATTTCGTAATTCGTAATTCGTAATATTAATTTGCTCGTGAAGAGAGGAATATTAGAATGTTTTTCAGATGTTGAGTTTCGCTTACGAAGTAGAGTTAAGGCTGATAGTTCCGAAGCCGTGGTAATTAAGTATCTAAATTCCAGGAATACTCATTTATCCTGCTAAAGATATGGCGATGATTGCGATTAGCAGCTATTGGCTTCCTTTAGCTTATCAAGCTAGTGGATCAATCAGTGGAATTAGAGGCCACACATTCGTGCTTGTCTTTACCGCCTTCAACTCCACTCTTCATATTTGATGGGACTGCTAGGGAGAAATCCCGCCTCCAAGGAACGCCGATGATTGCAGTAGCCTCTAATCAATCACAGCCACTACAACTAATACAATCATCACCATTACCAATATCCAGGACTTCAGTCAAAGAACCATTACAAATAGCCAGAACTCCTGTACCCAGAAGGGGCGGAGTCGGGAACTGACTGGTTAAATCGCTTTTAGGACTGACCATTTTTTGAATTGATTTGACGCATTGCTCCTTTCTAGGCATCTTTTCAGTGAACGCAAATATGTCGTTTCAGAAACCCCCAACTGGGAGTGCATGATTATAGTATCAACCACAAGAACTTTTTAACGACCTTTCCCACCATCAAGAAATTAGCCGGACTTTACAGCTTGAGTGGGATACCTGAAAAAGAAGTCGCTATACCGAGAATGATGCAGACAGGTTTCCCGTGAATGTCGCACCTTAAGTGAGCAGGGTAGAAATGATGAGGAAGTAATGGCTCTATTATCTCCAATTGTTGACAATGCATAGCGTCAGAAACTCAGGGCAACTCCTCGTCGTCAGCAGAAGAATGGAGGGGAAAAAGCAAGGGAAGAAAGGCTTTAATTACCATTAGATATCACTGAATTACTAATTATTGCTCGTGAAGAGGCTATAAAATCGCACTTTCTCAGGCTTTAATAATTCTCCAAGTCTGCGGACTACTGAGCAAGAGGAGCTATAGCCCAGATAAGTGCGAACGCTTTCTTGAAACCTACAAATCAATAAAAGAGCAAAACAAATCCTTTGAAGAAGTTGCAGCCAGCTTAACAACTCTAGGTAAAAGCGAAAATTTTCAACAATTAAGAATTAGATGCAGTGATTGAGAATGTTAGTGAAAAAGCTGTGGCGGCAGAGAAGATTTATCTAGCTTGATTGATAAAATTACTGCTGCTCAGGCTGAAGAAGCCCCAGAGTTAGTTCAATCACTTTACGCTTAAAAATGTTGCACTGAAGTACAACAGAGCGATTCTGAAAATAGCCTCTTCGCTCAATTAGAAGAAGAATCATGGCGAGAATCGCCGAAAAAAAGCAGCAGAGGCTACAGTTATCTGGAGTGACTTGGGAGACGACACCCTTACCATCTTCTTCGCCCACGCCGATGCTGTCGCCCAACGCATTAGAGAAATGGAACGAATACCGATTAAAACAAGAAATTGCAGCCAAAGAACGCACTATTGATATTTTTCAAGTCGAAAAAACCTCCGATGCTAAAGCCAATAAATTAGCTGCCCACAAGCTGGAAAAAATACAGGCATGGAACAAGAAGCACAACTAGAACGTCAAAAACTTCGTCAAAAACGCTTTGAACAGTTCAAAGGACTTGTTTTTGGCTCGGTGGTTGGTTCGGTTCTGGCGCTTCTGGTATTTTCTTTTTGGCTCTACCATGTTAGCTTCTGCGACTTTTGCGGGTAAAACAATCATTAATCTTGCCAACAAATCTTTCCTGTCCCGATCCCAAAAGTCCCTGTTATCTGGTATATCAAATGCGATTTAACAATAAAAGTGTGATTCTTCCACAACAGACCAAGGATATTATTGCTGAGTATGAGCGCAATAGAGTAAACCCTAAACGGCGCAGATAATTAAGTTTTGGGGAAAGAGAAACTGTCTGTTTTATTTTCCCTATCTTTGGAACAGCATCGAATACTTTGAAAGATCTTGCGAGGCTTCATCTTTAAAGTTCCATCTGCATTAGATTCTTTTCTTACCATTTTATCCACAGCAATTCTGACATCAAGCCTCTCAAGATATTAGCAAGTTTCATTAACTTCTTAAAACCATGAATCTGGAAGTGCTAAACATTTTGATCCCAAGCTCAATCAATGGTTTATACGGATGATCGTAAAACATTTTGGCTCATCTTCAATTTTTATTATACCCAAACTAATAAATAAAATGCCAATTTAATAAACATCTAATTCTAAAAGTTTTCAAATTTCTAAATCCATAGCCAGAACCGACCGTTTTAATCAGTTTAAGCTTATTATTAATTCCCTCAACCATTCCACTATTTGTACCATTATAAAAGTAGCAATAATTTCATCATACCAACGAATAATAGTGTTGTTGCTATTGGGAAAATATTTTTAGCTCTCGATATACCACATACCTAGTTTTAAACATACTCCGCATACCAATCCATTTGTCTTATTAAAAATTTTTCTAATCTTTTCTTTTAGTTCATGCATTACTTTTAAGACAGGAGATACATTTTTTAACTTGGATGGCTTATTGGCTTGTTCCTCATTTAAGTTATCTTCATTCTTAAGTAGGGATATTTACTATTTTTAATGCGAGCAATATATCTTCGTATTCATCTTTTTGCGCTAATTTTTCTTTCTTAATTAAATCTTCTATATTTCGTTTTTCTCTTTTTTCTTTGTCATCTAATTCTTTGTTATCTGTGTCATACATGAAATCTATCTGCTACTACTTGAGCATTCGGCAAAACATTTTAACTGAAAATCTCAGTAATACTTTACTGGAATTTTACTTTCCTGACAAAGAATTTTCATTTGGACACTCAGATGAATACAGCACTGCTGAAGAATTAAAGAATCATCCAGATGGACAGATTTTATTGCTATCTTCTAAGACTCGCTTACTTTACGGAGATAAAGAATGTTTAGAAACGATTCAAAAGATTTGTCCAGACAGTAAAGATCGGGGGGCTTATGGTTCCATCTTTCTTGGGGCTTGTAAAAATGCGATTCACGAAAAGCTAAATATTTTGGTAGTAGATGATTCTACTGATAACAGGGGCGAAAATGGAGGGATATTATCGAATGATTTGGCATATAAATTAGTTGGAGATTGTTATGGGCAGATTTCAACACAACTTTACGACAAGCTAACCTTAAGAGAATCCCAAATAGATAAAAGCTACCGTGTTATCCAGCATCGATTCGGCTGGAGGGAAGGAAACGGAGAAGATACTACTAAATACCGCTTTGGCAAAGGAACACTCCCGACCATACAACCTAGATGATATAAAGTACGCAGACCCGAACAATGAACCAAAAATCGATATAATTCTTCCCATAAGCAGTTTTAAGGGAACAGATAAAGATAGACCCAAAGGCCCTACTAAACCGCAGATTAAGCCAGGATTATATCAGCAAAATATTTGGTTAGCTGAAAAAGCACAATCTCAACAAGGTCAGATGTCTATCTCCCAACTATTGGCATCTTTTCCGCACGGGCTTAAAGATTTTGTCGAGTCACTAGAGGTACAAGCCCAAAGATTAGCCTCTATTCAAGATGATCCTAGAAACGTTTCTGCTTACTATTGCGAAAGATACGAAAAACGTAAAGAATCATTGAGCCAAAATAAATTAAAAACATCAGACATTATCAATCAAGAAACAGATGTTAAAAACTTAGGGACAAATGATGACTTAGATGCAGATCAGGAGTTGGATGATGATCCCGGCAAAGATGACTTGTTCATGTACAAACTCATTAAAGCTGATTTACTAGGGCATCAGCAGCTTTTAGAAACTGAGAAGGTCAAACAAGAATTAAGTCGATTTGTACAAAGTGAGTGGCGAGATATTGCTGTTGGGAAAACGCTTACTTTTGACCGAGGGATGATTATTCCCTCCAAGGAACTCAAAAATGGTGAAATTTGTGTCCCTTGGCTTGATGAGCAAGAAAAAATTCTTAACTTCCGTTCTCCTTTTCTCAACTCTAATGGTTTGTGTGTTTCTAATAATAAATATGTTAAGGATCGTGTTGCTCCAGATGGTAAATCTTTGCAAGGCATAATTGTAGTTAATGACGAAGACCACAAGCGTATACAAGCCAGAATTACAGAGTTAGAAGCGCAAGGTATTGATGTTGATTTTATTGACCCACCCGAAACCGAATCAGAACGCCAAGCACGAGACTACGATGGTGATTGCATTGGTGTAGCAAGAGCCAGCTTATATTCTAATTTAACAGCAGAGGCAGAGCGAAGAAATCTTCCCCAAAACGCTTATTCACCCACGGTTAAGCTCAAAAAACAATCATTTTATGATTCCAACGATGGAACTCAGCCCCCATTTGAAAAAATCGCTATCCACATGAGCGATAGTATCAGCGTGGGCATAATCAACAATCAAGTGACAGCACTGGAAGCATTAGAATCGGAAATTGAGGTACTAAAGACTTATGGTACTTTTGAGCAGAAATCAAATTATCTAGACCAAGTTTCAAAGCATTACGAAACCCTATTTGAGCAAGAACGCCAGAAAGAACCAAAGTTAATTCGAGAAGAATACAAGCCTTATATGCAAAAGTTTGTTGAACTTGCTTTGGATGAAAGAACCCCAGAAAATATTCAACAGGCGATGGATGTTAACCGTCTGATGTACCGAGAAATGATTGGTGAGGGATGTTATCAAAACCAAATAGCGGTGGATTTATTCAAAAGTGCTAAAAAACCTGAAATGGATAAAATCCGGGAGAACAGCCGCTACTTGTATCGTGATGTTAATTATATTAAAGATAAAAAGTCGCGTTCAGCTTATTTAAACTCTGGCATTACTCCCAGTGGTTACTCCCCTGTAGAATTATTAATTAATCAAACTAACAAATATTTCCAACAATCAGAATTAGAATCGCGTCCCATCGTTCAGTTTAAAGACTTATTCAAAGGAGTAGAATTTACACCACAGCAAAAATTTGCAGCGATCGCCGCCAAGTATGAGTTCGATCTGAAGTTCAACGCTGCGGTTCGGATGTCTCAACGGCGTGAAACTGAGAAAGGGCCATCCGCAATAGTGCAAACTCCACAAGGGGCGAAACTGGAAATTACCAACCTCACCCGCTACGGGCATCCCCTAATCTGGAAAGCCCAGACACTTAACATTCGCCTAGAAGAAATTAAATTTACAAGTAGCGAACGCCCCCACAAATTACTAGCAGTCGCTCAGATTAATGAAGAAATCGATAAAGATGGAAAACCTGCATACCGTCAGTTGGGAACAGTTAGCCAACAATCTGTGACTGACCACAACCTCAAGGCGGGGATGACCATGCAGGGAGCTAAACTTTTAGAACTAAAACCAGAACTTACTAGAAGCCAAACTAAACTACTCTTTGCCTTGGCAAATGATGCAGCAGAAGCATTTTATGCGAAAATCCCAGAGTCAGAAAAACTTGCATCCGCCGCCGCCGCTTGGAACATCTGTGCATCCCGCCAGGATGAACTCGAAGTTGCAAGAAAAGAAAACGCAAACCCCCAAGCGATCGCTAAAAAAGTCTCTAATTTTGCCTTCGCTGCTTTCCCCAATGAGATTATCTCTTGCTTGGAGAAACTGCAATTTAGCGAACCGAAGTTAGTCACACTTAATAATGAAGCAAATCAATTTTTGGGTCGAGACTGGAATCCAACCGAAAAACACCCGGTAGAAATCAGAGCCTCTCATCACCCACCGGGACACGAACGCCACGTTTCCAGATTGTTATTTGTACAGGATAGTGACGGCGAATATAAAGAATTAGCTATGCTCGAAACCAGGGCTGGAATGTTACCAATTGGCACAAAGGCGCAAGCTAATTTCATTGGGGTAGAACCTGCTACTGCCAAAGCAACTATTGGGCTACCAGGAAACGAATCGGTTGAAATTACTATCCGTGAACTCAAGAACTTCTCTTACGCAGGACTTGTTTTTAACGCCGAACCCGTAAACTTAGAATTTGGCACTGTACCGATTCCTGACAAAACAGTGAAAATCAAAATTGATGCTTTGACTCTGGGTGAGTTAGACAGTGATTCTGCCCAACAGTTAAAAGAAATTAATTACCTAAAAAATGGTAATCCCCTGAAGTTGAAACTTACCTCTATCTCCGAAGCTGGAGATCAAGCTTTTGTGCTAGGTGAGTCCCCAAATGGTAATCTCCTCAAAATCAATAAAATCAACTTTTATGATTTTTCTGGTCAGACATTCGATGATTTAGATTACCGAAAACTGACTATCGAAACCTCAGCTTCTAAAACTAGAGATGCAGTATTTCTCAATGGTGAACCCTTGGGAGTGTTGCATTTTAAAAAAGATAAAGACGCGCTCAGACAGCTTGGACTACTCAAAACTAAACAACTGACACCCGCACCCACGATCCTTCAAAGTAATTTTTCTGTGATTTGCGCTCAAATTGACCATAATACCGTTGAATATCCCCAGAAGTGGACGAAGGAATTTCAGGCTTTTGGGACTCAATCGGTTAATTCTGAACAACAAGAGATGATTGAGAGTAGTGCGAAAATTCTCCATCAGATTAAAGAGCGTCCTACTTTCTTATTTTCGACAGAATCAAACAAAAAGCTTGGAGTCATGGGCTTGGCTGTTGACAACCAGAAAGCTGAGACTGTGACTAAATGGTTAACTGCTCAAAATGTTGAATGTCAGCAAGTACCAACGGAAGATGTTATCAGGGAAACTAAAAAAGGTCTAGCGGTATTTAACTTGGTTGATAGCTCTATCCCTGCTAAAACTTTGTCGAGCATGACCAAGAAATTCGGGGCTGTGATTGAATCAAATAGTGACTATCAACAAAGAGTTAATTCCCTCGCCACACGACCACGGTTTTTGAAACCTCCATCTCAATCAGCATTGTCCCCACCTCAACAAAGCGCTCAATTCCACCCAAACCAAGAGGTTCAAAATATTGCCCCTCCTGTCATCAAAGGCAAGCCGATTCCGATGAACTACCCATTAATGATGCATGGTGACACTAATCCTTTACCCGTGGATACTTGCATTGATGCGATGAGAGGATATGGTCGAACTCACACCACAAGAGCTTATCAACCATACAAACAGTATGGATTTAAACAGGGTGATATAGCTCTAGCTACAGGCATTGGTAAACAAGTCGCCTTTCGAGTCGGTAAACAGTATCAAATCACACCTGATATGATTGCTGACCCTGTTTATCAACAGCAGTGGGCTGACATGGAAAAGCACTCACCCAAAGCATTACCAGAATTGTTCACAGGCAAAGGGCAGGTCTGGGGACTACATCTAGAGCCGTTGGGGGATTATGTGGACGGGAAAATAGTCCCGTTTCCTGAACCACAAAACAGAGCATCACCTAATCAAGAAGTCCAACCTCAATCAGTTACCATTGATGATTTGAGAAATTGGTATAATGCCGCAGATAAGTTAGGGAAGTCGGAGAATTACAAAAAACGCATTGTAGAAGTGGCTTATGGGTTTAAAGCTGGTGAGCAATTATCAGCCGAAGCGTTGACAGTAATGAATAAAGATACATTTGAGCTTGAAAAAATCAGTCGGTTGACTCAAATTGCTCAAAGGATTGGCATGGTCTGGGGTAAGTCTGATGAAAATAGTACTCAAGTTAAAGGAAAGATTTATGACTTGGCTTTCAATACCCAGCAGAGGGATTTAACTATTTCGCAGAAAGATGGGGAGATAATTTTAAACTTGCAATCTGGTCAGGTGCAGACTAATAAACTAACTCCACAGATATTGCAAACTTTTGAGGATGTTAATACTCAAATTGATAAAATATTAGCTAAATCTCAAACACAACAAGTAGACTTACAAAGATAGATTTATCCTAGAATAGCCCTTTTCAGCAATAAAAAAGGAGAACAACGCTATGGAGACAGCTAATCTAGAGCAAGCACAGGTTTCTTATAATCGAGGTCTAGCACATCTAAAGTCAAGTAATAAAGAGAAAGCAGGAGTGTTGGCAAAAATCTAACTATTGAAGAACGACTTACTCATCATCTTCTTCAAAAAGGCTTTGAATGTCTCTTGCCCCATGTATAACACGAATAACTTCAATCCCTTGGTTTATAGAACGGTAGAAAATTAGATAATTCCCTAGTGGAAAACTTCGCAGATTTGGTGCTAAGGAATCGCGTTTTCTTCCCATACCTGGGTTTGATGCCAACATTTTGAGCTGACTGTCTATTTTTTTTAGAAGCTGATCTGCTTTATCAAAGCTGTCACTGGCAATAAAATTCCAAATATCCAATAAATCAGCTTGTGCTAACGGTTTTATAAGAATTGTCGCCATTATGGGGATTCTCTGGTCTGCCGTTGTTGTTTAGCCAATTCGATAATTTCATCCATGTTTAGCGGTGTAGATTCTCCGCTATCAATCCCCTGCTGTATCTCCCTACGTAACTCGGCAAGGCGTATTGCTTTGAGGGCATCCTGGTCTTTGAGCAGCCGCAAACCTTCACGGATCACTTCACTAGCCGAAGTGTACATACCGCTTTCAACTTTGGATTGCACCCACTTTTCCAGTTCTATGGTCAGAGAAACGTTCATCTGCTACCTCTTGATAGGCTCATAGCAATAATCCTACCGGGAATAACAAAAAATGTCCAACTTTGTTATTACTGGAGTTGAATAATGCCCAACTAAGAAAATTGGCGTTGCAAAAATCATTACATTAATTGTTACATTTGAGGGTTACAGTTGAGGTCTGGCAAAGCTTTCAGGGCTAATCACCTTTCTTTAGCGTTGCCAACTTCCTTTGACGATTACAAATCAAAATCAAGGCTGAATGTTTCCCCTGAAGAATCTTCTTCTTCTTTCTCCTCTGGAAATGGAGTTGGAGTCCAAGAGGTGAGTTGGTTTGACCCAGTATTAATGGGTGTAGAAGCTAAAAGTTGTGCAGGTAATCCAGCCTTGATGAAAACAAAATAGCAATCAACTATAAAGTAAAGCGTGTCCAGGTAACTTTTATCTAGTTTTTGCGATTCTGCAAATATGCGCTCTCGGTAATTATCTTTAAGGCGAACTTTTTCCGGTGCTAAGTCTTTTTTATCTGCCATAGTTATATTCACTTAATAGATGTTGCAGGATTCTTGCTGCTAATGGTTTTTGCCATTTCTAAAAGCCCAAAGACATTGGCTTCTACGGGATTGTCCAGGATTTTGAAGCCGTTTTTCTCCAACAGCTTCTTAAATCCAGGTAAGAGGCAGCCTCCACCAATCGCCCAGATTTCATCCCCTTGGTGTTTGGCATCCAATGTGAGATTCACCACTTTCTTCAAGTATTTTTCATACCAGTCTTTCAAGCAAGCGCTGTATATATCTTTGATATCGATGTCACGGCTGTATCGGGTATGCCCCATTTCCAAACAAAATCGGATTTTGGATGGATCTCCGATTTTTCCTCCATTTAGATGTTTCATTTTTTGGGAGATATCATCGATGAGAACTTCTACACCGATGGGGTAGGCAGTGTGAACTTCTCGCTGACCCCGGTTGTAACGAGAATACAGGGTTGTTCCATTGCCAAAGTCTAAAATGGTTAATTTTTTCGGTAGTGGATGCCCAAACAATGCACCCATCCCTTCTAGTACAACTTTCAGCACTTCTACTTTCACGTCTGATTGTTTGCCAGCAAGTATTGGCTGATATTCTCCATTGAGTACTTTTTGCAATTCTTCAGCCAGACCAACATCATGTAAGCTGACGACTAATTTTAAGTGCCAAGCCTTGCGGTGTGGGAGATGTGCCAATGCACCCAACAAAGTCAACAATGCATTATTTACTTTATTTTCATTATTGTCTGTGTTGCGGTCAAAATAATTCCCTGTCCGGTAAGCAGACTCTCCAACAGTGTAAGCAGTGCCGTTAAAAACTACACGCCCTGGCACATCTTCCATTTCTGCATTGGTTATATAGCTGGGGACACGAACTACTTCAAACCCTTCGACTAAAAGTTTAAGGCTTCCGTAACCGTTATCGAAACCCGCAGGAAAAATTTTTTGCAAGGTGTGAATGTTTGACATAAATACAAAAGTAATACACTTTGAGAAAGTGAAAATTATCTGTTCAAGTGATCTGCAAGGGCAAGAGAAAGAAGAATAAAATAACTTCCCCCTTCTTTCCTAATCTCAAGAGCTTATCATAACCCCTTGGGGGCTAAATGGGGTATAAAATGTTAATCAGTCAAATATACCCCATTTAGCACCTATATATACCCTATATAGGTGTCAAAATGTTCCTAAAGTCTTAATCTATTGTTGGGGTATACATAGCCCCCATGTAGCCCCCAGCAGGAATTTTTGAAATCTTTTTATCATGCAGCAGAAATTAAATTAGATCATCGTTGACTCTTTGATTTATTCTTTTTATTACCAATTTACTTTCCCGCAAGATGTAGCTCTACCCTGATCCATTTGGAATTTACTTACAATAAATTGGTCACTTTTCAAGAGATTGTAAGACTTGAGATTGTCGGGAGGACTTGTAAGTTCAACACTGGCAGTTGAAAAGCAATTCAGTCTTTCACTCTAACTTCTTGCTGACTGCGTAACGAGTGGGTTACTACTTGCTTACAGGTTCAGCTTTCTCTACTGAATTATCATTCACACCCAAAGTTAATTCCAAAGGAATTTTTTGGGGATAAGCTTTTACTACTTGCCGATAAACATCATAATTAGTAGGTAGTGCCTTCTGTAAATTACCCACTCCGTAGGTCAGTTTGTACTGAACATCTTTCATCAATTCAGGTTTGCCTGCCTCTTCTTGAGATTTTTTGCGTTGTTCAACTTCATCAACACTTGGTCGCGGCGGTACAGTAGGCCACCATAACCCTCGGTCATCTGGGCCAACAACTGCTCCCGCCGGTTTCAATCCATTCCGATTCACCACTGAAGTGTTAGCAAAGGTTTCAATGCGTGGCTGTGGTTGACTAGTTAGGTTATTAGCATACTTAACTTGCCAGGAGTAACTGGTGAGTGCTGTAGCTTCATACTGTTCAGCAGTAGTAGTGCTGCAACTAGTTAGTGTCAGCGCCGTTAGTGCAGTTATTATTGAGGGTAAAATTTTCAACTTTTGCATTATCAATCGTAAATATCTCTTACTAATCACTCTTGAAGAGGGAGGTGGCATCATTGCTGCCAAGGTGAAGGAATCGATGTTGTAGAAAGCGCTTCTCCCGTAACAATCTAATCGCCATTTGCCTATTTTGAAGGAATGACTTTAGGAATGCTGATTGCCATACTAAATGTAGTTTCAGTTATCATCACTGCTTTCAACTAATAAAGCTTCAAGCTCTACTAATATTTTTTGTAATCGCTTGTGCTGATTGGGATTATCCCAAACCTTTGATTTTTTTACTTTACTGTAGGCTTCATCTATCTTCTTTTTTAAAGAAGATGATTTTTTATCTGTATTTCCAGGCGTGTTTGCTTGAATTTCAGCAAGACGCTCTTTAATTTGACTTAAAGATAAATTATTTTGAATTGCATCAGACAGTAATGATTTACGTAGGGCTTCATCCCTAATCCGCGCAATCACTTTGGCTTTAGTATACTCGATTACTCCTGACCGGAGAGCTTCCATAACATCTATAGGAAGTTTTAATAATGGGAGACGATTGGTTCTAAAACTTTCGGGGGAAAACTTTCCGATTGTGTTAAATACCTCAAGTAGAGACTGCCATTCTTGGCTGTGGATAACGTTATCCACAGCCTCTCGTTCTGGATGAGCTGCTGATTGAAGTAAAGCAACTATTGATTCTGTGGTTTGATTAAGTTTTAATCCTAAGAGAGCAACAATACTCTCTGTTTCCTCAATTGGGTTTAAGTCCTCTCTTTGGAGATTTTCTGAGAGTGCTAGTTCAAGTGCTTCAACATCTGTCATTTCCCTAATAACAGCAGGTACAAACTCTAATTGAGCAGTTTTAGCTCCTTGAAAACGACGTTCTCCTGCAACTAGTTCATATTTCCCATCCTTTTGAGGACGGACGAGAAGGGGCTGAAGAATTCCATGCTGTTTAATTGACTCTACTAACTCAAGCATGGCTTGAGGAGCAAAGTAGCGACGAGGTTGTTGATGTGGTAAAACTATTTGTTCTATTGGGATAAGGAAAGCAGCGCTACTATTGTCTACTGCTTCTTCAACTCCAAATAAAGCATCGACTCCTTTAATTTCATAAGGTTGACTAACACGCTTCTTCATACTCATGGCAACGTCTCCAAACTTTGAGCAATCTGTTTGAGAATAGTGACAGATGGATGCTTAGAATTGTAAAGTGCTAACGGTATATGCTCTTGGGCTGCGTCAGCAAAAGCTACGGATCGAGGAATAGCTGGATAAATGGTACCAATCTTAGATAGAGAATTAGTAATTGACTGTAAGCTTTGGGAGCCTTGTCCAGTTCGGTTATCGTACATGGTTGGAACTACTCCAGCAATCTGTAATTTTCGATTTGCCCGAGAACGGACACGCGCAATCGTTGTTAACAATAGTTCTGTTCCTTTTAAAGCTTTATATTCAGTTTGAATAGGAATGAGTACGTGTGTGGCTGCGACCAAGCTAATATAGCTAAGAATACCGAGACTTGGTGGACAATCAATTAAAATGAATTGGTATTGTGCGATAACTGGTTCAAGAGCCTCCTTTAGTCGAATATCTCGCATATCTGCGACAACAAGTTCTAATTCTGCGCCACTTAAGTTAATGTTCGCGGGGGCCATATCCATCCCATGTATATTCTGATGAATTGGTAATGGTTCTTCTCCCAGAATAGCTTCATAAACTGTCTTATCTAGTTCAGATGGCTCTAATCCCATAAAAGTAGTTAGTGAAGCCTGGGGGTCCATATCCACTAATAAAACGCTTTGCTGATTTTGAGCCAAATGGTAGCCTAAATTCATTGTCAGAGTAGTTTTGCTGACACCACCCGACTGATTAAAAACTGCAATGACTTTGCTCATTAACTGAACAGAAATAATAAAGACATCAACTTAACAATATCGGTATCAGTCACATACTGGCAAAAGAAACTTACATTCAGTAGATCGAACTTTAACATTTCAACTATAATTTTGCCCTTTCTATGATTGCTAACTTTTTCAGTCTCCAAGCAATGGTTTATCTGGTGTCAGCCCCACTGCCCCGGCTTTTAAGCTTGAACTAGGGTGAGTTTTCGATGACACTAATATTGAATATTTAATTTAGTATTTATGTACTAGAATAGCTAAACTTCCAATATTATAATGATGTGCGGCATCTGATGATAAGCAATGTCCACTCCCCCTAATCTTTCCCCTCAACAAGTAAGCGCCTTTCCTCAACACGAAACAATCACTGGAGTCGTAGAACGCCTAACTTTTTACTCTGCTGAGTCAGGCTACACTGTAGCAAGGCTGACCCGCCCCCGTAGCACCGAACTCACAACAATTGTTGGCAGCTTTGCTAACATCCAGCCAGGGCAGACTTTACAACTAACCGGTTTCTGGCGTGACCATCCACAATTTGGCCCTCAGTTCCAAGTAGTCAACTACAAAGAAACCAAACCAGCTACTCTCACTGGAATTGAAAAATACTTGGGTAGTGGGCTGATTAAAGGTGTTGGCCCAGTCACAGCCAAACGCATCGTAGCTCACTTTGGACTTGAAACCCTCGATATTATTGAAAACCAGATCGAGCGATTAATTGAAGTTCAGGGCATCGCTAAAAAACGGATTACTTTAATCAAAAACGCTTGGTCAACCCAAAAAGCCATAAAAGAAGTGATGGTGTTTCTCCAGGGACATGGCGTTTCTACCACTTATGCCGTGAAGATTTACAAGCAATATAAGGATGAGGCGATCGCTACTGTTACCAAAAACCCCTACCAGTTAGCAGCCGATATCTATGGGATCGGTTTTCTGACTGCTGACAAGATTGCGAGAAATATCGGAATTGCACCGGACTCAGAATTTCGTTACCGTGCGGGGATTATCCATTGTCTAAGTGAAGCTGCCGAAGATGGTCACTGTTATCTGCCACAAAGCGAACTGATTGAGTCGGTAATCAAACTGCTGACAACCGAATCTCATCAGCCCACAGAAGAAGCGATCGCACAAATCATCAAAGATATGGCTCTAACAGATGACCTGATTAGAGAGCGGGATGAAGAGAAAACACTACTTTGCTACAAGCCAACTTACTTTCATACGGAACAGAATTTAGCTCAACTGATACGCCAACGCTTGGAAAAACCTGTTGGCACTGACATTGAACGCGTGCGTGATTGGATTGACCGCTTTACTGTTAGCCGTAAAATTCAGCTTTCAGAACAGCAACGCCAAGCTGTAGAAACAGCAGCGTACTCCAAAATCATGATTCTCACTGGTGGCCCTGGGGTTGGAAAGACTTTCACAACTCACACCATTGTCAGCCTATGGAAAGCGATGGGGAAATCTATTGCTTTGGCAGCACCAACTGGACGCGCTGCTCAACGCTTAGGTGAGATGACTGGGCTGGAAGCTAAAACCATACATCGCTTGTTAGAATTTGACCCGCGCTCAAGGGGTTTCAAGCGCGATAGCGAAAATCCTTTGCCTCACACGGCAATTATCGCTGATGAAGCTTCGATGCTTGATTTGTTTCTGGCTTACTCCTTGGTTAAAGCTGTATTGGCTGGCGCTCTACTGTTGTTGGTGGGTGATATTGACCAGTTACCATCTGTGGGCCCAGGTCAAATACTGGCTGACTTGATTAATTCTGGTTGTGTGCCAGTAGTGCGGTTAACCCAGGTATTCCGCCAAGCTCAAACAAGTGCAATTATCACTGCTGCTCATCAGATTAATCGAGGAATTTATCCCACGATTGAACCGATTTCTGACACACCTCAATCTGATTGTCTGTGGCATGGTGGTGGTCATCAGCCTGAACATGGAGTGCAAGCAATCTGCGAGTTGATTACCGATTTGATTCCACGCTTAGGTTTTAATCCTGCTACTGATGTGCAAGTACTTTGTCCAATGTCGCGGGGCTTGGTAGGGACTCGCAACCTTAATACTGTGTTGCAGCAGTTGATCAACCCACCCAGCCCCAACAAGGTGGAGATTAACAGAGGTGGGAATTTGTTGCGCGAGGGCGATCGCATTATCCAGTTGACCAACGACTACAACCGCGAAGTCTTCAACGGCGACCTGGGGATTATTCAAAGCATTGATACTGTCGAGCAAGAAGTTACAGTACTGTATGGTGAGCGTACTGTGGTTTACGATTACGCTGACCTGAATGAAATTGCCCTTGCCTGGAGCATTTCGATTCATAAAAGCCAAGGCTCAGAATATCCGGTGATAGTTCTGCCAATCTATATGCAGCACTATATGATGTTGACCCGGAACCTGTTTTACACCGGGCTGACCCGTGCCAAGAAGTTAGCGATTGTAGTTGGCGCAAAAAAAGCGATATCTCTGGCGGTGCGCTCTACTGATGACCAACGGCGGTACACACGGTTACAGCAGAGGTTACTTCAGGCAGGACTGAATTGATATGCCTTGGCTATTAAATAATTCGTAATTAAGTTTTGTGATGGGGATTTAGACCCCGACCCAAAACTTGCGCGATTTTGAACTGCGAGATTTAAACCCACGGTACTCGGTTAAAAATAGAAAATTTTAATGAGCTATTTGATTTATACTTTTAAATCCCCTGGTTTAAAAAAGTCGAAAAGTTTGTATGTCCAGCCTGAGTTCCGACATGGTTCGCATCTATTTGCAAGAAATTGGTCAGTATCCTTTATTAAAGCCAGAGGAAGAAATCGCTTATGCAAGACTTGTACAAGAAATGATTGTCATTGAGCAATCTAAAAATGAACTCACTCAACAGCTAGACCGCGAACCAACAATGACAGAATTAGCCAACGCTGTTGAAAAAACCGAAGCACAAGTCCGAGCAGCACTACACCTTGGTCAAAAGGCTAAAGAAAAAATGGTGACAGCTAACCTGCGACTCGTAGTATCTGTTGCCAAGAAATACCAGAACCGGAATTTGGAATTTTTAGATTTGATCCAAGAAGGAGCAATCGGTTTACAAAGGGGTATAGAAAAGTTTGATCCCAACCGGGGGTATAAGCTATCAACCTATGCCTACTGGTGGATTCGTCAGGAGATTACACGCGCGATAGCAGAACAATCGCGCACTATTAGATTGCCTGTTCATCTCACTGAAATACTTACCAAAATTAAGAAAGTACAGCGAGAAAGCTTTCAAAAACTCGGTCGTCATGCCACTGCCGAAGAAATTGCATCAGCATTAAACATAAGCACAGATAAGCTTCGAGAATATCTCACTGCTTCACGCACAGCCATTTCTTTAAATAAACAAGTGGGAGATGAAAAAGAGACAGAATTGGGCGAAATTTTAGCCAGCGATGCCGCTTCACCAGAAAAACTCCTTAGCCAAGAACTTCTATCGCAAGATGTAGCTAAATTCTTAGAACCATTGACACCTATACAGCGTCAAGTGTTGACTTTAAACTTTGGGCTAGAGAATGATCAGCATTTCAATCTAGCTCAGATTGGCCAACAGCTAAACCTCAGCCGAGAGCGGATTCGTCAAATCCAGGTCAAAGCTATAAGTATTCTCCGCCATCGACAAAGCGACATGCAAGAGTATTTAATTGATTAAGTAGAATTACTTTCGTCAGATGATGCACGGATCTTGTAGAACTAAGACGAAAAACTATATTAAGGAAGTAAGTCCACAACAGTAATCAGCCGATGCCCAGTAAAACAATTGATGTCCGAGAGTACACTGTCAGAGCGCACAAGCGGGAAATTCACACTCGCGTTTTCAACTTCGTATGTAAGCAGTGCGAACAGCCCACACAACGAGAAACCTTTGGTGTGCGACCGCTCTACTGTGAGCAATGCCGTCCTCCTCAACCTCCCAAGCAATCGAAAGTAGTCCCAATAGGCAAGAGGAAACCCAGAGCTATGAACTACAAGAGTGGGAAGGATATAACTGGGTGATTTTTTGCCTCAAGGGTGAGTGAAGCAGTGCGCTCATTCGCCCAACCTAATTCAAACTGGTAAAAAGTAACTCTACTGTTTAGGAGTCATTCAGGAGGTGCAAACTGTGCAAAGACCTCGGCCCCTGTGAGATTCTGAGTTTCATTGGCAAAACAGTAATACTTGGGCTTTTCATCAATGAATACCTGATGATCGAAAACAAGACCTTCATAGTTCTCGAATAGTCCAACAGGCATGAAATACTGGTTATTTTGTTTCAATTTGTAAAAAAGATGGCTACCACATTGCTTACAGAATCCACGTTCTGCCCACTGTGATGATTGATAAAGCCCAATATTTTCTTCACCAGAGAAGCTAACATCACTTTTACAATCAACAACTAACAGAGGCCCTCCGCCCCAATTGCGGCAGATACTACAATGACACGCTCCCACACTTTTACTCATGCTAGTTGTAGAAAGACTTACTGCTCCACACAGGCAACTACCTTTTGCAATGCTTACATTAGACATATTGTTTCCTCCGGTTCCACGCAGGCGCTCAAATTGTCACATTTTCCCTATTTAATATTGGAAATGCCAACAATACATAGTCTACAGGCTTACCAGCTAAGAAAGCCGTTTCAGTGTTCTATTTTGATGCTTGGTAATCTAACCGCCATAAACGTTCATTTTATTCAAAGGTAACGGCGATTACCTAAAAATATTGATTTAACCTACGCCAAGTGATTGTCTAGCCATCTGTTTATATTCATCCAAGCCTGACTTGAGCGCAAATTCTGCGATGGCTATGGGATAAGAAGCAGCCAGTTCAATCACTTGTTCTGCCATCTTCGGCCAAATACGTCCACCCGATGAGGCGTATGCTGATATCAGCTTATTCAAAGCGTCTTCACCAAAAGTGCGGTAATGGGCGACAAAATCACGGGCTGGGTCAGTGACGGCTGCCTCAGTCCAGTCAATGAAGCCAGTTACCTGTACTTGAGGATCAATCAAAATATGCCCAGCGTGTAAATCACCATGAGTTAACACTGTTTCTTTCGTCCAAACCTCATCCTTTTGGAGCCAAGATTGCCAACGGTTCCACAACTCTTCAGCAACACCAAACTCATTCTTCACTGCATCCATCTTCTGTTTCATCGCCGCACGTGCTTCTTCAGCGGTTTCAATGGGAAGACCAATTGCGCGTGCTTCCTCAATGCTAACTTGATGAACAGAGGCAATCCCCTTAGCTAGCGATTTATGAAACTGGTCGGGTGGATTTGCTGGATCAATTTCCCACACATAAGCTTTTGCTTGAGAGTCAATTGTGCCTGTTGGCACACCGTTTAATGCCCGGTAAGCAATGAGTTCATCTGTGCAAATAGTCCATTGTGGCACTTCCACATTCAGAAGAGGGGCAATCAGTTCCAGCGTGCGTTTTTCCTTATCTACCGACGGTAGAACATCCTCCCGCCGAGGAAGACGCAAAATCCAGCGTTCTCCATCAGTGTCCCTTGCTAACACAACTTGAAAATCAAGACCCGATTCATTAAATTGCAGTGAGTCTTCTCGGATAGTCAAGTTATGCTTGTGGGCTAGTTCAAGCACTTCCTGCTTTGATTTTGTCTTTTTAATCATGTCTTCTTACCATTACGCATCAAGAATGCTGAATACTGCTGCACAACAACTGTTGAAAAGGAAACTTTTTGCCTAATCATCCAATACGGGTGATTAGGTGGAAATACGTCAAATAGACTCATCTGCAAATCATGAAAGCTTACAAAGAAAGGTAGAGGGCAGAAAGCAGAATGAAAGAAGTATTAATAAAAACTTTAGTTGTGGGTTATTGTCCACTAGTATAAAAAAATTTGTGTCGATAGCGTCGGCGGCAAGTGCCACGAGACACTCATGCTCCTTACTCCAATCCCACGTTTTTAAACGTGGGTTCCCTTCTGGCAACTGAGCCTCCAGCATAACTGCCTTCTGAACAGGAGAGAGTTACAAGAATTTGCACGGAAGGAGCGATCGCCATCTTGCTGTACTCTTGCTGTACTTAGTATATAAAAATTTAAATCAAGTTCTGATTTTTGGTTTTCACTTGCTAATACAGTTCTTTCATCGTTTCAATGAAGGAAGCATCATTAGAGAACAAGATGACGCAACATAATTCTGTACTTGGCATTAGCGAGAAACGGGATATTAGATACGGGTTTTAGTTAACATGGAAATTCCCCTGACATTGCAAACCAACTATGCCCAAAACTTGGAATCTAAAAATAGATAACTATTTTCAAGCCAACCCAAACTGCATCATTGCCACCGCCCATGTAGAAAGCTTCCCGATAGACCTGCCGCTAGAACCGAATATCCGCGAACCGAACCGCAAAAGCGCGACCTACAGACAAATTTTCGACTCATTGACCACCGAACCTGCAAAATTCTTCTCTCGCCACAGTGGAATCGTTCTATCAGCTAATATTGCTAAACCTGTCAAGAACAAAACTGAACTGGAGCTAGAAATTTTAGAAGCCTCGGAGGGGGGTAGTGATGGGATTATCAACGGTGGTCACACAGTTTTAGCTTTTGAGCAAGCGAAAAATTACAAATACGATTTAACCGAAGCCAGAGTAAAAGTTACGATCCACATCGGACTGACTGAAGAATCAGCCAAAGACATAGCCCTAGCAAGTAATACTACAACACCAGTAGATTCTCGCTCCAAAGTCAACGCCAGGGGTGATTACAAATTCATCAAGCAGTATTTAGCTCAGTTAGAACGGAAAGAAGATAGAAAATTCCGCATTGCCTATTACCAAAACCAAAGCGGCGCTCCCAGAAATGCCCAGTGTAATGTCACCCATTTGCTGAAGCTCCTTTACTGCCTCGACAGAAATAAATACAACCCCGACGGCAATAAACGAACCAAACACCCAGCAGGGATGAGTCTTCCAAGTAACATCACAGATGCAGAAAGGGAAAGATTAACCGCCTTACTGCCTCTGTTAACTCATGCTCTATGGATAGAGCAAAGACTCTACGAAATAATCCAAGAACATATCAGCAACCCCAGAAGAAAGGGTGCTAACGACCTAGCATCAATTGATATACGTAAAACTACATTGTTGCCTGACAGCAAGTATTCATTCGGGTTTAGTGCGCCAACTGACCTGGCATTACCGATAATTGCGTCCTATCGGGTATTTTTGGACAAAGACTATAAATGGATTCTGCCGTTTAACGAATTCGCTGAAGATTTCCTGCAACACTTGTGGAATAACTACTTCCGCAAATACTTGGTGTCAGAGAAAACAGCCGGAAATACAGTCGGTACAAAAATCAGCCGCAATCAAGAGATTTGGGAAAGTCTGTATATCTCGGCGCAGAGTTATCTAAATCAGCACTTGGTTAAAATGGTCAACTCCAGTAAGCAAGAAGAACCGAAGGTGACACAAGGTACAAAAAGGCGTGTGCAAGCAGGTAAGAAATAATAGTACAAGGTTTCTATTGAGAGATTCGTTTTGGATGGGCGATGGCTTTTAAGAGTGAACAGTTATCAGTCAAGTCGTAAAGTCCTTGGGTTTTAACTGGTGACTGATAACTGTTTTAAGTGATAGCCTAAGAAAGTGAAATCGAAAAAGTGCTATTGCTCACAAATTATTTTCCATTTTCATATACAATAACAACTGCTCATTCAAGGACTATTTTGTGAATTTAACAGTAGCAAGAGAGAAAAAATAATGGCTGAACTCAAACTCCGGTCAAAAGATCCAGATTCCCTCAGACGCATTATTCAAAGTGCTTTGTCAGAAAGATTACAGAGTGTGACAGCAGGAATCAAAAGAACAGAAGAACGGATTCAGGATTTTGAAACCAAATATCAATTATCGACTGAGGAATTTCTCACTCAGTTTAATAATGATGAATTATCCCATAATTTTGACTATGATGAGTGGATTGGAGAAGCTCGAATGTTGGCACATTTACAAAAAACAAAAGAGTCGATAGAGGAGATTGATTTTGTTGATTGAAGATTATTTTCAGCAAATTCGGATTTTAATCGAATCCTCAGAAATAGTTAAAATATTTAATTTAGAAACTGAAAAAAGAGGAATATATGAAGGTTTTATCAGAGCCAAGCTCGAATTTAAAGATAATTCGTTGCTGCATCTGAGGGAATTTATCTATGTTGAAATATCCCCAGATAGAAAAATGTATAGTTATCAATATATGAACTCAGAGAATAATCTAATTTTTCGCTATGACAATACTGAACATCACCGAAAATTAAATCTGACTACTTTCCCTCATCATAAACATGATGGGAGTGAGGATAATATAGTTAAATCAGATGCTCCTTTTTTAGCTGAGATCCTAAAAGAAATTGAGAAAATATTAGGATAAGTGCGATTCCTACGGCAGACGTTGCCAATTTCGGTTTCAAGCCAGGAGTTGATTTCAACTTACACCCAGATGGTAGGATGTTGGCATCAAAGGAGGCAAATGAATATTTAGAAAATTATCAAGTTAATGATGACCCAACATTGGGAATCAGCTTAACCGGAACATGATCTTAGCAAGCTTGCCAAACCCTTGAGTAAAAGCATATTCAATCTCTGCGGGATCACAAATCTCTGTGAGTTTGGATTTCAGCCCAGGAAGTTCTCTAACCTCAATACAGATATTTACATATACGTCTTTAGTTTCCACATGGAATAGTCCAGCATTTATGTTTAAAAAATCACCTGTTAGCATTGAACAGTAAGTTAAAGATTCTTTCCATTGTGATTTGTACTTCATTTTAAAATAACTATCGCCTAAATTCTTTTTGAACTTAGATGACTTTTCCTGTGGTTTTGGTTCCCAGAATATACTATTCTCCAACTGCCCAAGAGCTTCTATTGTCGTTACATTAGTCGCCACATTGCTACTGCCTTGTTGTTTAAGCTTTTTCTGTTCGACAAAAGACATAGCCAAGATGCGGTTCTTATGTCGCTCAAAAGCTTCCTTGTACAGTTCCCATGCTTTTTTGGTAATTGCGGATTGGGATGGCTCAACCATTTTAACGATTTCGCGCCAATCACCAAGAGTAAATTTAGTAATATTTTCAATAAAAGCGATGAAAATGGCGCTATAAATTTTAGTGGGACTCGCACCCCGTAAACCTTGCTTTTTTAGGGTATCAGTAACTAAGTCTAATCTGTAAGCAGAAACAGAAAGGTCAATTTCTGTAAGAGCAAGGTTAAAACCCTGTCTAAGTCGGATTCTGCTAAAATTTGGCTTTGTAGGATTCTCCTTAGTAGTAAAATCAATCGTTTCACCACAACTTGGACAAATAGCTTGGTGATGTTGAATCAGTACTCCATCGTTGTCAACTTCGGCTTCAATTTTAGCTAATTCTTCAGCAAGCGGTTTAAAAATATGGGTACAATGGTCACATTGGATTAAGCCTTTGTTTTGTATTTCTGATATAGTTTCAGGCAATAAACTCCATTTGCGGGCTTCATCAGGAAGCCCATGTTTTTTCCAATTATCGGTAATGTCAATGATCACCGCAGTTGGTTTTAAAGTGTAAGTTCTTAGAACTCGCCCCAGCATTTGCAGCCAAAGAGTAGAGCTTTCAGTTGGACGGACACAGTAAACGCACTCAATATTAGGGCAATCAAAGCCCTCGGTTAAGATTTCGTAATTAGTAATTACTTGGGTAGTGCCATTGCGAAAACGCTGCAATATTTCTAATCTCTCTTGTGGGGGAGTCTTGCCATCCAAATGTTCAGCACTAATATAATTACGAGAAAATTCCGCAGCCAGGGCACGAGAATGTTCTAAGCTACAGGCGAAAATAACTGTACGAAGATTTCGTGCATATTTAAAGTAATTCTCAAGGATTTCACTAACACCAATTTGGCTGGTGACGGCAACCGCTAAATCTTTAGCTCTGAAATCCCCACGAGATTTTGCAACTCCAAGAGTAGAAATAGTTTGATTCGTTGCAAATAATCGAAAGTTACTTAAATACCCAGCCTGAATTAATTGAGCAGTGTCAATGCCAATAACCAAATCATCAAATAAATCAACAAAACCTTGACCGTCAATCCTCTGGGGAGTGGCAGTTACACCTAATATTTGGGCGCTTTCATAATGTTCAATTAATCGCCGATAAGATAAAGCAGTTGCATGATGCGCCTCATCTAATATCAAAAGTCCAATGTTCATTGGCAAATCCAATACCTCTCGTCTGCTCAACGTTTGAACGCTAGCAACTTGGATTCTCCGTTCCGGATTAGCCAGAACACCTGCTTTGATAATCCCAACTGGTTCACCGATAATTTGCTCTAGCTTTTCGGCGGCTTGAGATATCAACTCAATCCGATGGGCAATGACTAAAACTTGCTTTCCTTGTTCAAAGAATTTATGAGAAATATGTGCAAAGCACACCGTTTTTCCGGCGGCTGTCGGGAGTTGTGCAAGCACCCGCCTATTACCATTCTCCCAAGAATTCCAAATATCTTTTATCCACTGATGTTGATAATCTCTGAGTTCGTAGGTAACAGGCATTCAATCTACCTCAACAAGAATTTTTCTCTCGTGGGAATATTGCTCATTATGCCACAAGCTCTTCAAGTTAAGATACCAATAATCCCAATTCTAATAGTAGTAAAAATATTTTGGATTGATTTGATGCGATTTTACTTCATCAAGAGCAAATTATAGAGATAATTTGCTGGAAGTGATACACTGCATATCAAATCTTGCCACTGTTGTAAATGAATATACTTGCTTTTTTATATTGGCGAGTTTTATACTGTGCGATAATGCTGGACGCGATCGCTCACGGGATAGACGGCAACACCATTGTCGTCTTTTGCAAGTGGTATTAGATTTAAGATGGGGAAATATACTTCTTGGAAAATCAGAAAATTTGGCATCGAACTAACAAATTAAATTCGCAATCTCAGATGTCGGCGATATTTCTAGATAAAGATGGCACTTTAATTGAAAATGTACCAAACAATGTTGATCCGCAATTAATTGAAATGAAAATCGGTGCTATTGAAGGATTACAAATACTTAGCAAAGCTGGATATAAATTAATTGTGATTACTAACCAGTCGGGAGTAGCACGGGATTATTTCCCAGAATCTGCCTTGGCGGGAGTGGAAGCGCGATTGAATGAAATATTAGAAAAAGCGGATCTATCGCTAGATGGATTCTACTACTGTCCCCACCATCCAAATGGTGTAATATCTGAGTATGCAATTGCTTGCGAATGCCGTAAACCAAAACCAGGCTTGATTTTACGTGCAGCTAGCGAACAAAATATAGATTTAGCAAATTCTTGGTTTATTGGCGATAATCTCAGTGATGTAGAAGCTGGACATAGTGCAGGGTGTAAAACGATTTTGATAGATCAGGGTAATCAGTCTTAGCCCCAAATGTCTCGTCTAGGAATTGCTGATGTCACTGTAACCATAAGTTTGCCGCTTTTGAAAGCATAACCTTGCCGCAGGACAAGCACAAAGGCTTGATTTAACGTTTCGCGATCGCAGTCAAAGTATTTGGTTTTGAAACCAAAAAGTTGCCGAAAGTCTAAAAATCAAGCATAAACGTGCCGAAAGTTCAAGGATTATGCACCCTCAAATACTTGAATTAGCAAGATTGTTTCTTAAAAACCCCAAAAATTCAAGCTGTCGTAAGTCCGTTTGAAACCATAAACGTGCCACCCCGGCAAACTTATGGTTACAGTCACAGCTGACTATATTTTGGTTAACCTTTCAATAGCAGCACAGGTGATATGTAAGCATTCAGTATCTAATTTTTAGGATTTCTGGCATGAAGTTATAAAAATTGCTAGAACAGGAAACTTAGAAAAATTTAGATTGATGACAAATAATCTGCCATTCTAGTCAAATAATTTGTCCTTCTACAAGGTTAGCCTCTGGAGGGCTTATTATCGCAACAATCGAATGATAATTTATTTTGATAATAAAAATTAATATAAATTTTTCCTGAGTTTATCCTAAATTTTTATTTATCAATTCACCTAGCAAATTTTAATCAAAATATCAGTCCCATCTTTGATAAAAACGTGATAATCCATATAGCAAATTAACTAAACTAAAGTGCAGATATGCACTTTCTTGAGATGATGACAACTCCAACCCAAGAAGAAATCAGATTTGCAAAAGCCTTACATCACATAGCCTATTGGCGCAGATGGGTTGATATTTAAGCGATCGCCAATGGGAAGGGATGTGCGAAGACTACAGTCCTAACAGTACTGGATGGGACTATTTCACCCATGACCAAGCCAGTTCTCGCGCCTACCGTTGGAGTGAAGATGGTATTTTTGGTATTTCTGATAATCATTAACAGCTTTGTTTTGCGATTGCTATTTGGAATGGTGAAAATTCTATTCTCAAAGAAACCTTAGCTTGGTCTATTAAATAAAGGAATTCACAACCGAATGTCAATTCATAACTTTACTCTATCCCGCCAGTTATTACGCAACTTGTCCATCATTTCGCTGACTGTTTTACTCCTGTATGGTGCATCTCGTGTGATACTTCCTGCTCCGGCCACTGATATCTCGACTGCCATACCGCAGGGAAAGCAAGTAGCGGTTTTCGCTGGTGGGTGCTACTGGGGAATGGAAGCAGTTTTTGAGCATCTATTAGGTGTTTCTGATGTTGTTTCTGGCTTTTCTGGGGGTGATGCAAGAACCGCAGACTATACACTTGTCAGTGCTGGATTAACTAATCATGCTGAATCCGTAAAAATCACTTACGATCCATCAAAAATATCATATAACCAGCTTCTGAAGGTCTACTTTTTGGTAGCGCATGACCCAACAGAGTTGAATCGACAAGGCCCAGACTCAGGTAAGCAATATCGTTCGGCGATCTTTTTTGCTAACGATGAGCAGAAACAGGCTGCACAAGAATATATCGCTCAACTCAACAAATCACGAATCTTCGACAAGCCGATTGTGACAGAATTAGATCCTTTGAAAGGTTTTTATCAGGCTGCGGCATACCATCAGAATTATATAGGGCATCATCCAAGCGATCGCTATGTGGTAGTGAATGACTTGCCGAAACTGGCTAAACTCCAAGCAAAGTTCCCTGATATGTATAGTAAGTAAGGGGATTTGCAGCATTCGGCTTTTAACATCCCCTCAATCCAGTGAAAGATTAACCTATCCTCACTGATTGTAATTTTGAATTGATTTGAAAAATTGCTGAAGATTTTCTGCAACACCTACTGTCTCTAAAGAAATAGCTTTCAATCTACAATATCAACTCGCTTTAATGCAGCCATCAATTCTGTCATAAACTCAACAAAGACGCGAACTTTAGCACAGAGATAGCGTTTTTGCGGGTACAACACGGAGATTGGTAATCCAACTTTGGTCGCGTAGGATTGAAGAATTGGTTGGAGGTCTCCACGCGCGATCGCTTTGGCTGCGATAAATTTGGGAAATTGAACTACACCGGCTCCTTGAATGACTGCCTCTAAAATGACTTCTGAATTATCGAATCGCAGATAACTCTCAACACAAAGGTCAATCGCTTTTCCATCTTGTTCAAACTTCCATTTAGGCTCTCGCCCAGTCTGTGGATAGATAAAGTTGACACAGCGATGCTGCAAAAGTTCTGTGGGTATTGTGGGCGTGCCATACTGAGCGAGATACTGCGGTGAGGCACAAGTGATGTAGCGTGCAGTTGCCAGATGGTGCATGATTAAACGGCTATCACTGCTCATTCCAATCCGCACTGTCGCGTCAATGCCTTCCTCAATCAGATCGATCACGCGATCGTTAAAAGAAACATTCAGATTTAGCTTTGGATATTGGGTGACAAATTGCAGCAGAGCTGGAGCGATATGTATTTTGCCAAACACAAAGCTCAAATCGAGCCGCAATGTTCCGAGCGGCATTGATTGCGATTGTTTGACTTCGAGTTCGGCTTCTTCCAAATCGTTGAGAATTTGCTCAGAGCGTTGATAAAATCGGTTGCCATCTTCGGTCAGGGTCAAACTGCGAGTTGTTCGCTGGAGCAAGCGCACCCCCAAGTCATCTTCCAAGCGCAATACGGCTCGACTCACGGCTGAAGGAGCCATACCTAAGTGTCGTGCTGCCTCCGAAAAGCTGCCAGATTGAGCGGCGCGGATAAAAATCATCAGGCTTTTGAGCTTGTCCATTAACCGAAACGCATCTTTGAATTTTTTGCACAACTGTTTTGAATTTTAACTACTTTTTCTTTTTTTCTGCACAAGCTACTGTTTAGACAAGATAAATTTCAAATACACAAACAGCATTAAAAAAACAGAGATGACACAGCAAACAACAGGAGAAAAAATTATCTTAGTCACCGGAGCCACGGGCAATCAGGGTGGCGCAGTGGCGCGTCATCTTTTAAAGCGCGGTAACTTCAAGGTACGTGCTTTTGTGCGCGATCCAAACAAGTCCGCTGCTCATGCACTCCAACAAGCGGGGGCAGAACTCGTCGCCGGAGATTTCAGGGATCGCGCGTCGCTTGATCGCGCTCTGCAAGGTGCTTATGGTGTTTTTTCATTGCAGACTTTTCTCAAAGAAGGTGGATTATCAGCCGAGATCCAAGATGGTAAAAGCGTTGCAGACGCAGCTTCATCGGCAGGTGTCGAGCATTTCGTCTACAGTTCTGTGGGCAGCGCCGAACGCAACACGGGCATTCCCCATTTCGACAGTAAATTTCAAGTCGAAGAGTACGTTCGATCGCTCGGCTTGCCCTATACAATCATGCGTCCAGTTTTCTTCTTTTACAACTACGCATCAATGCGTCCAATGGTGGAGCATGGCACGCTCTCCCAACCGCTCAGTCCTGAAACAAAATTGCAGCAACTTTCTGAAGAAGATTACGGAGCAATGGTCGCTGAGGTATTCGCTCGCCCCGCCGAGTTCTTGAACCGCGAAATCGAAGTCGCCAGTGTGGAGATGACTATGCCAGAAATAGCTGCCGCGTTCAGCTGTGTGTTGGGCAAAACCGTCGAATACCAGCAAATTCCTTTTGAAGCGTTTGAGCAGCAAGCCGGAGAGGAAGTGACCATTATGTATCGCTGGTTTGAGCGGATTGGCTACGCAGCAGATTTGGTGCAGTTACAACGTGAGTTTTCTAAGCTGACCAACTTTGAATCGTATTTGCGCGATCGCGGCTGGTAAAACTCGCTGAAACTACCTTGGATGTTGAGTCAACAGGTTGATAAATGATGAAAGTTTTTTTGTAAGGTTTTACTGAGTCTGGGAAGCTCAGAGGATATTATACCCTCGGAAACAAAAGTAGCGATAAAGAGTTGTCTATTGTTCAGAGATTAGCCCAAACTGTACTAGTAGTCTGCCAACCCAAAAATGCGCTTGTGAGGACTAAGGAAAGGGGAAAGGGGAAAGGGAAAGGGGTAAGGGATTTGAAACCTTTCCCCCTTCCCCCTTACCCCGCCAAGTCACGAAAGCGAACTACTAGTTGTAAAGCCGCTTCTACCCTTTGAAACTCGGTTTCAAGTTCTGAAAATATAGTAGAAGCAGTGAGTGTAGTACCAGTACGACCTATATCTTCTAATTCTTGGCATAGTTTGGCAAGATTGTTAGCACCGAAATTCATACTTGCCGATTTTAAAGCATGGGCAGAATTAAGAAGTCCAGCAGCATCTTTTTTGTCAATTGCGTTATGAATGGTAACTAATCTTTGTGGGACATCTTCCAAATAGTCATCAATAACTTCTGCCAAAATTTCAACATCATTGCCTAGCGAATCTTTTAACGCTTGAAATCCTTCTGCATCGATAGCTGGGATTAAGATCACTTCTTGTTTGATTTCAGTTAGAAAAAGTTGCTCATCTGTTTCGGCAGAAAGTGTTAATTGCTGATTTTTATTAGCTGATGAGTGCAAAATTTGATAGTTGTTGAAAGCTTGAACGAGAGTCTCCATGCGGATAGGTTTGCTAATGTAGTCATTCATTCCGGCACTGAGGCATTCTTCCCTGTCGCCCTGCATGGCATGGGCGGTCATAGCAATAATCCAAGGTCGGCTGTTATCTGACCATTGTTGACAAATTCTTCGAGTCGCTTCTAACCCGTCCATTTCTGGCATTTGTACATCCATGAATACTAGATCATAGGATTGTTGGCGTAAAGCTGACAGTGCTTCTAATCCATTATTTGCTATGTCAGCACGATAACCCATGCGCTGTAGCATCTGTATAACTACCTTTTGATTTAAAGAAATATCTTCCACCAACAGAATTCGTAATGGCAACTTTTGACTTAATTGAGAATCAAAGACTGGTAGAAATGATTTTGTAGGTAACAAAGAAACTTGTTGTTCGCATAAGGCATGGGTAAATACGTTATAAAGATGGGAGCGCTTAATTGGTATACTCAGGACAGCTACAAAACCTAGTTTTTCCTCATCTTCTTTTTGGATAAATCTTTCAACGGAACTCAACATTACTAAAGGTAGGTTTTGACAGCTTGGTAGAGAGCGAATATGTGCTGCCAGATTTAAACCATCCATATCTGCCATCTGTATACCTAATGCTACAATATCAAATTGCTCACCGGAATTAATCAATTCCAAAGCTTGCAAACCGGATTCCACTGAGTGAACTATCATTCCCCAATTAGAAGCATGTAAACTAATTACTTGTCTGTTAGTTGCATTGGCATCAACCACTAACAGGTGTTTTTCAATTAAATTTTGTTGAATAAATTCAACATCAACAATTTCGTAACTGTGATAGGAGTGAAGCAGCAGCGTGAAATAAAATGTAGAACCAACTCCTAGAAAACTTTCAACCCAGATAGAGCCACCCATCAGTTCACACAATCGTTTGCTGATTGCTAAACCCAATCCAGTACCACCATATTGACGAGTCGTCGATGCATCAATTTGGCTAAAAGGTTTAAATAGGCGATTCATCCCTTCAAGGGACATACCAATGCCTGTATCTTTAATAGCAAATTGAATTTCGTATTTGTCTTTGCTAATTGCTTGATTGAACATTAGAGAGACGACAACCTCGCCATTGTGGGTAAATTTGATGGCATTACTAATCAAATTTACAAGGATTTGTCGCACTCGTGTTACATCCCCGACAACTATGCTTGGGGTTTGGGGATCAATTAAGTAGGCTAAATTCAGATTTTTAGCAGCAGCTTGAGAAGCTAGTAATTCTAAGGCTTCTTCTATACAATAGCGGAGGTTGAAAGGGTGTTCTTCTAAATCTAATTTACCGGACTCAATCTTAGAGAAGTCCAAAATATCATTGATCAGAGTCAGCAAGGCATCACTGCTAGTACGAATAATTTCTACAAAGTCTTGTTGTTGGTGAGTCAATTCCATATCGAGCAGTAGCCCTGTCATACCGATAACAGCATTCATTGGAGTGCGAATTTCATGGCTCATCATCGCTAAAAATTCACTTTTTGCGCGATTTGCAGTCTCCGCTTCATGTTTTGCTTGCTCCAGTGCAAAATTTTTCGAGGTGAGTTCTTCTCGTTGCTGGGTTTCTTGCTCTAGCAAACCTGCCTGAACCAAAGCAATACCGAGTTGATCAGCAACTGCTTCTAATAATTCAATTTCTTCCTGAGTCCAGGAGCGGAAATGGCTACATTGTTGTATCGTTATGATTCCATTTGGTTTTCCTTGATCGCAAGTGCGAACGTTTAACATTGACTTTAATCCAATCTGACGAGAAATTGGTTGGGCATTTTTAAGTAAAGGGTCGGCGTACACATCACTTGAAGCGATGGCTCGTTCTTGGGCGATGATTTTCTCGGCATGAGGATTGCCAGCAACGGGAATTTCAAATTCTCGTATGGAACTGTAACCTGGGAGAACATACTCTGCAACGAATGGCACTAAGAAAAGCTATAAACCGTGCTGCATAAGCATTACAAGTATGAATGCGTTAATAGCAGTAGACACTTGGCTGTGATCGCTATTTTTTATAGGGGCTGTGAAATAGAAGCGGTAACAGTGGAGGGTTACCCAAAAAGTTTTTGAAGGTAGAAAAAGCTTACTCGTTCATGGAATACTTTCTTTGAAACGAGCAAGCACATACGATAATTACTACTGTGACATTACGAGTACAAATCCTCAAGGATAAATTTAGCCAAAGTTTGGGACTACCGTTTAAAGAAGTATTGCCAGAGTCTGTGATCAGACTTGCAATCTCTGAGCTAAAAGTTAAATATAAAAAGCGGTTATTTGACCCATTAATAACATTATGGGCATTTTTATCTCAGGTTTTGGATACTGATAAAACTTGCCATAACGCTGTGAGTAAAATAATTGCACATCTAGCACAAGAACAAGTAGAAATTCCATCAACAGATACAAGTGCATAC
Source organism: Nostoc sp. C057 (assembly GCF_013393925.1). Lineage (NCBI taxonomy): Bacteria > Bacillati > Cyanobacteriota > Cyanophyceae > Nostocales > Nostocaceae > Nostoc > Nostoc sp. C057. Next base: position 113,451 of record NZ_CP040291.1, read on the forward strand.
TGCCAAGCACGAGCAAGATTACCGGAAAAATTACTAGAGAAGCTTTTCAATTATTCTGCACAAAATTTAGAAGAGATAGTGACCCAAGAACATTTATGGTGTGGACGGAATGTGTTGGTAATAGATGGGTCAACAGTATCTATGCCTGACACTATAGAGAACCAGAAAGAATACCCTCAACCTAGCACTCAAAAACCAGGATGTGGGTTCCCAATTGCCAAAATTGGTGTGATATTCAGTTTATTAACGGGAGCCGCTACTGCTTTTTGCATAGATGTTCTGAACACTCATGATATTAAATTAGCTCGGAGGTTGTACAGTTTTCTCAAACCAAATGATGTGCTTTTAGGTGATAGAGCTTTTTGTGCTTACGCCGATATGTTTGCTATTAAACAACTTGATTGTGATGCCGTATTTCGCAAACACCAATCTCGTACAACTACTATGCGAAAAGGCAAAGTTATTGGAGATTGTGACAAACTTGTTACTTGGTATAAGCCTAAAAGATGCCCCGCAGGATTGAGTAATGATGAATTTTCAGCCTTACCTACTTCCATAACTGTACGCGAAATTTACTACTACATTTTTATTCCTGGTTTTCGGAGTCAACAAGTTAGTTTAATCACTACTCTATTAGATACAAAAACCTATTCTACTCTGGAAATTGTTGGGCTTTATGGTCAGCGATGGGACGTTGAATTAGATTTAAGACATCTTAAAACTACTTTGGGTATGGATGTTTTGCGCTGTAAAACCCCCTCAATGGTACGCAAAGAAATTTACGTTTATTTACTTGCTTATAATCTACTTCGTAGTTTGATGTGGTCGGCAGGCACTAGTTATGGTACTCCCCCGTTACGCCTGTCACTCCAAGGTACTCGTCATCATTTAAATAACTTTATTCCCGAATTATTAGCAGCAACTTCAACAAAACGTCTCCAAATTTACCGCACTTTACTTAAAGTTATTGCTCACAAAGCTGTGAGCGATCGCCCTGGCAGAAGTGAACCACGAGTCCGTAAACGTCGCCCAAAAGCTTACCCCTTGATGACGAAATCCCGGCATGAATTACGAAAACAATTGCAAACTGCTTAACCCGCAAGTGTTTCGGCTTTTCTTAGTGCCATTCCTCTCTATACCCTCCGAAAGGCTTTCAAGGCAAGCATTTACCTTTATTTGCTCCAACGCCAGAGCTACTGAAATGGTGGAAGTCTTCAGCCTCAGATACTAATGCTGAACAAGAATACACCCGCCAATTCCACGAAATTTTGCTTTGTAGGCAGCAGCTGATTGATATTTGGGTTGCCAAACAGCAGCAAAACTCACATGACATGACCTTGTGCTGTTACGAAAAAACTGGCGATTTTTGCCATCGGCATCAAGTTGGACATGAAGTTATCCAGAGGTATCTGCCTAAACTTTGGGGCGGGGAAGTTGGGTTAGGAACTATTACTAAGGAGAAAATGTCCACAAATTGTGGACAAAAAATCATACTCCCAGCCACATATCCACCTCAAGTATTGAGTCTGCTCGAGAAATGTTATGAGTCGGGATATCCTGTGAAGTGCGATCCCTTAGAGTGCGGATACTACCAAGTTAGCCTCAATGGAGAAGACTTAGGTGTGTGGTCAGAGTTGGGTGTGCTTGGTCTATTGTCCGGGTTGCAGGAGAAGTTTTACCGTGAGCGCCTAATTCCGTCAGTGGCTATGGCTGCAAAGGCAAGAGGTAAGAATAATCAGCAAGATATCCAGATGCCTTCGTGGGTTTTGATTAGGGATACTCAGTCAGAGGTTTTAGCCCCAGTCGGGCAGTCAGCAACAGAAGAGTTAAAGCCATCCCGTGCAGAAACACGTATTGTTGAGCAGATGAGTCTGCTTTGACTTGGCTGTGGAGGGCGGTTGTTACTTGGGCAGGGATGAGGGGCGGTGATAGGGGAAGCTTAAGCCAAAGGCGACTGAAAGCGCAAAATGAACGAGAGTAAGCTGGAATCCAATCCGTTAAAAAGCTGTTTGCAAGTAGCATAGTGCCCAAAGGGGTGTCAAAAATCTTGGCATTAGTCTCTATCTTTTTTACAATTATAATAGGATCTCACGACTTTTAGCTTACTACCGTAATATTGCAGTTCTTTCGCAGAAATCTGTTTCTTATCTAGCTAAGATTGATGTCAAAAAGAAAGAGAATGATGTGTACAACACTATCCCTTTAGAGCCTGATCAAGCTATTAAACTATCAATTCTTTTTAATGAACATATAACTCTTATTATTGATTCTTCTATTCAAAGTTTTACTGAGAGAGAATTATATGGACTATTACTCACCTCAACTGGCGCACAAATAGATGGTTCTTGGCGCAATGCTATTGGAGAGGAAGCTGAAAAAGTAGTACAGAGGCTTTTAGTTAACGAGGCAAAAGAACGTAATGTTTTAGGGGCTTTTATTTCTCGTGTAGGTACTTCAGTTGAGCAGTTTGATTTAAATAAATTGGAAGAGCAAGTCAGTAATATTCATAAGTATCGGGGCATATTATTGATCAATAAAACATCGATTCTTTTTTCAAGTGAGCCAGATATTTCACTTATTGCAGTCAATGGTACAACAGTATCTGTAATAGAAGTTAAGGGGGGTGCAGACCCCGCAGGTGCTTTAGAACGTTATGGCGCAGCAAAAAAGTCTTTTGGGGAGGCAAGACGGCTATCACCAGATGTTCCAACTATTCTTGTTGCAAGCTGTATTACATCTGAAGTACATACGCGGATTAGTCAAGATACTCTTATTACCTCTTACTATAATCTTACAGAACTTTTGTCAGAGAATTCTATCTCTTATGATCGGTTTATGAATGAGGTTTTCTCATTGCTTGGCATAGTCTAAACTGGTTCTCTTTTCTAACCTTTTACTGAAAGTAAGCTTTAGTATTTATGCCTGTAATAATAATTGGAGAAGTTGCCCTGAAAAAAGGTACAAATATTAAACTTCAATTGAAATCTGCTATTGGTACTACTCAATAGACCATTAGCTATAGTGGAATGGCACTAAGGTTAGCTATTTCTTTATGAGGGTGAAGGTTCTACCGCGTCCATGCCAAATCCTAAAAAATGGTCGCATGAGGCGATTGTTGCAAGGGCAAATGCGCGACCTGTAAGAAGGAAAAAACTGAATCGAGCGGCGAATTCGAGCGAGAATCCGGGGTTTGATTTCTTGCAGGAGTGTTGGAGTGATGATCCGGCTTTGCAGATTGTGATCAAGAAATTGTTGGCGAAGTTTCCACAGTGGGGGATTGCGATTGTTGATGGGGTGTTGGTTGATTGGGAGAGGTAAAAATCCCTTGCAAGCTACCCACTCTTGATTTCAAAAAAAATTAGATCGTCCCGCTTGTACACACTAAAAAAATATAAAAAACAAGAGCAAAGGCAAAAAAGTATAAAGAGCTACTGAAGAACCATCCCGGCAGCGCACACAATACGAAAACCAATATGGTAGCTGTAATAGTCCTGCGTGTCGGAGTAGCGATACGCGGAACGGCAGTAACCAGAATAGTTGCGCCAGGAACCACCCCGCAGTACAACATTTCCTTGTTTTTGAGAAAGATTATCATCATTGTTGTCAAGCCAAGCACTTCCATCTGTTGGCGAACCTTCATAATTATCGTGCCAATCATCAAGACACCATTCCAAGACGTTCCCGTGCATATCGTACAACCCAAAGGCGTTAGCTACCTCAAAACTACCCACAGGTGTTGTCTCTTCTCTGTAAGTCCCTTTTACTCCTGCACCATAAGTTTCAGTAGCATTATAGCTTGCCAATTCTGATGTGATTGTCTCACCAAAGTGAAATGGGGTGGTAGTTCTGGCTCTACACGCATATTCCCATTCTGCTTCACTGGGTAGCCGATACTGCCTTTTTGTATGGGAGGACAAGCGATCGCAAAACTCAACTGCATCGTGCCAAGACACTTGCTCTACAGGCCGTTGCTCCCCTTTGAAATTTGATGGGTCAGCTTCTAGCTCTTTGTTGATTCGTGGTAATGCAGCTACTGCTCTCCACTGTGCTTGGGTAACAGGATACTTACCTATACAAAAATTCTGAATAGTTACTGAATGCTGAGGACTTTCTGAATCCCGTGAATCCTTTTTTGTTTCTGGAGCGCCCATTAAAAATATACCGCTTTGAATTGGCACCATTTCTAATATGACTTTATTACCGAGGTCTATCTTATTGGTGGGTGGATGTTCTTTTAGACCAATCGACTCTACTCCGTTGTTTATTTGTGCAATAATCATAGGAATTTCTTGCTCAAACTGTTTCAAGGCTTTGGCAGCTTCTATACGAATTTTTGCTATTTCGGTGTTATCTTCCAAAAGTCTACGCAGACGAGGAATAGCTGGATTAGCATCTTTACCCATTGTTTGCAAGTCAATTACAGCACGGAGGCGAAATTCTACCTCTGATGTAGAAAGTTCATCGATCAACTTTTTAATCCGCTGTTTCCGTTGCCATGCTTTAGTTTCTTCTGGATCTAAATTTGCTTTCTTTAGCAATTCCTCAATTACAAAGTCTGGGATTTTGAAATCCTTTTTCTTAATTTCACAACAGTCCCATAGCGCTAACAAAAAGCCTTGATTGTTTTCCTGATCTTCTGATTTTTCATCAATATCTCTTAAAAGGTTTTGCCAATGGCTGGCGCTATCTTGATACTTTTGAACCAGATATAACCCTGCTAAATACTCTGCTAAGGGGTCTAAATTAATCTTCACTTTGTCTGGTTCTACTTTTAGTAATATATTAAGCTTGTTTTGTAAGTAGTCCAGATGGCTATCGATTTCATTAGAGTCAGGGCTAACCAGGGCATCTTTGGCAGTTCTTCTAGAAATGGGTGCAGGACTGTAGGTATTTTCTAAACACTTCCAAGCAATGATTTTTAAATCTTGATGAACTATTGATTGTTGATCTAAACCAGCTTGAGGATGAAGCTGATTCAGATAACTCAGCATTAAGTCTGGGATATTTTCTGGTAGTTCTGTATCTCCCTGCTTAGTAGCAATCATCTGGTCAGCATAGAGCTTTGCTAACATAATTGTGATCTCACGCTGTCCTACCATGCGATTGAGACGAGAGCAAGCGTTATAAAATTCTTCGTCATCAAATTTGTTACGAAAGTCGCGTAACTTGAGATATTCACCCAGAAATTCTGATATCCGTTTTCCTTCAACCCGCATTGGTTTAAGAATGGATTTAGTCAGATTCTGAAGTTCCCCTACTACTCGTGATGTGAAAACTAAGGCAATAAAGGGATTTTCGTTTAGTGCAGCAAGGATTTTATCACGGGTTGACTTTTCCATCTCGGAAAAGTGATCAATGATTACCAAGACACGTCGCTGACGCAACAAGTCAATGAGAAATTCTGGGGTAATATCGTCATTTTGTGTATTTGTCAGGTCTTGTAGTTGCTTACGAGTCATTTTTAGAAAGTCTTCATTGTCTTGTAAATCACGATCAATGAGTACAGGTAATATCCGATGATTAGCAAGCCAGGGCGAACGCACGGGATTTCTGAAACCCTTGCTGGGCAAGGATCTTGATGAAAAAATAGGCTAAATTAAAAAACGCCAAAACCCTTGCTATTAAAGGATTGTTATACTTTAGATGCGTTTGCCCTGATTAGCAAGCTTACCTTCCATTCCCCAACTTGCAATTTGGCAAGCCAAGCTGGTTTTACCTGCACCACCTTCTCCTTGAATCAATACACAGAACTGTTGTTCTCTCTGCATCTCTGCTTTGAGCGCACTTTGGAGTTTTTTGTGTTCTAATACTTCTGTCAGGTTTTCGTCGCTCTCAAATTGAGGGATGAGGATTTTGTCGTTGAATTTAACAGGCTGGGGAATGTAAGTTTTCTTATCGCGTTCGACTGTATCTTTATTGAAAAATTCTGTTTTCACTGACTCAATATACTTTGCCGCCCACGCATCCAATACTCTCTGTTGGGAATTCAAAAATAATAACCACTTTACTTTTACTTCTTGGTTTACTATAGGTATTTTCCATGTTTGTGGCAATACTTTATCTAGACTAAGTAACGACAGTGGATGAATTATAAATATAATCAAATAACCAGCCACTGCCAATAATATAAATATTCCCGGATTTTTAATTACCCACTGGATGAAACGATAAATTATTCTATCCTGTAACTGATTTAACTTTGTTTGTAGGGCATTTCTAGTTAAGCGAAGTTCTTGCTGTTGCAGTTTTTGATTTGTCCATTCTTGGGGCTTTCCATCGATACGAGTAAGGGCTTTTTCTATTTGTTGTTTAAGGAGTTCTAATTTAGTGAGTGCTTTTAAATCTAACTCAGAAATTGTATTAGCTTGCTGTTGAGCAGACCTCCCAATGGCAATTAAGGCACGAACTGAATTCCTACGAACGTTTTCATCACCATCCCCTAGTGTTTCCACTATATCAGGAACAGTATCTTGTGCTACCCAACCTATTTTACCTAAAGCAGATGCAGCATTAGTACGGGTGGCTGCATCACTATTACTCAGAGCTTCTGCTAAAGATGAAATAGCGTTTTCCCCACATTTAACTACAGTATCATTAGCAGCTTTAAATTTTTCAATCTGTACTTTGATATCTGCTTGAGTACACTCTTCTGATCGAATACTACTGCTGAGTAACAATGGTAAGAAGAAACCGAAAAGTGAAACTTTGAAACATAGGGTGAATTTATGTGAGATGTCCTGAGCCATATAATTTATAAATTTATGAGCTAACTATATTAATACGTTTCTCGATTTACGAAGCTGTGATCGCTAAACTGAAACTTATATAGACTAGTAATTTTACTTTTGTGTAAGTCGTAAGTGACTTAATTTGGTTTTTTTGAGCTTTACATAGGTTATTTTGCCTGATTTTAAGTCTCGATACTATGGATATTACCACCTACTACTATGCGTCAATAATATATATAAATTGATTTGCGATCGCTAGCTGTTGAACCACCCAAGGAGAATGCCCAAGAATGTCTACGGTTGATGGGCATGGCTTTGAAAAACCTTGCCAGTGCTATGAACAACACCCAAGCCTTGGAAGCTGCGGCGATAATTCTGGGGAGTGAACCGACACCAACTGCGATCGCATATCGAGCCGAGCAATTGGAAATGTTGCCCCAAGCTGTTAGTGATATTCGGCAGGTACTTGCAAAACCTGGGTGTACTTGGCAGGAATTTTGGGATATTGCCCAAGAGTATGAGGTTATTAAACAAGATTACTGGGCGGAATTGACCACCCAGGAAACAGAGCTAATTACTGCTCTCCAGAACGCATCCTCTCAACCGGACACTATTGGCATCGGCTCTATCGTTGCCCACGCCGACCCATACCGTACTTTGTATGTCGAGAGGGGCGAGGTGATTCAGGATTTGGGAGATGAGGTGATAGTGGCCTGGGATTGTTGGAAAGAGCAATCGAAAAAGACTGACAGGTATTTCCGAGACGAGTTGCGATTCTGGCAGGGCGAAAACCAGTAGATAAAAACTCGCTAAGAGAATAGCCAAAAAACTTAAACGCGGCATTGCAACCATGCTGCTCATATTGTCATGCAAATTTTGGGGGAAATATGACTACAGCGTTAAAAGCAATCAACGGTGGCAGCAAGCAGCGAAGCGATCGCAAACAAGCTTCAGAAGATAAATCGATTAGACCACACTGCAAGGTATCAATTGAGGATATCAACTGGGTTCGTCAGCAGCCTCCATCTGTGCAGCAACTTTGGTTAGATAGCGTTGCGGCTGAACAATTTGGGGGTCCTGCCCATAAACTTGACACTAACCTTACTTACAAGTCGTTCCAGAAAGCAGGTGCAGCGTTAAGCGCCCAAGGATTGTTTCAGTTTGAGGAAGTGTTTGGCCGCTTACCCTCTGGTAGACCTGGATTGATTAGCTACCGTGTCCGTAACCTTCATGGTTATTACAATCGGTTTTACTGGGAATCGTCCACGTCTGGGGAAACCATTTCTTGTAACGAGAAAGCTGTCCACGCCGGGGAGAAAACAAACCAGCCCGAACCGAATAAGAACCACCCCAAAGTGGAACAAATTCAGTCTGATTTGGAATTATTCCAAAAGAATAGTCAAAAAAGTGAGGAATTGCAAGGGTTCCAAAATCCTAACAACGTTTCTAACAACCCGTTAACTACCTACCAACAACCAACTAAGGTTGTTGGTATGGTAGTTGGTTCTGACGCGCCAACCGAAAATCTGCATGTTGAAGAAACGGCTCATGCGCCCTTGGGGGGCGCGTCGCCTTCACGTACTGAAAGCGCGTCAGAACTTGAAGAATTGCCTACGGCAATGGACTGTACATCGCTAGCGCTTGTGGATGATGCACCGATTCAATCTGCTTCGTTGCTGGCTGAAAACCAGGACTGTGGCGTTGAAGCGATATTCCCTCATGAAGATACTTGTTCCGCTGTGCCCGTCGCACAAAATGAATTTTCTTCAAGTTTAGCGATCGCACATCAAAAAGCTGAAAACTTGGTTTCTGGTGATGAGGATAAAGTAAATCATGAAGGTACTGGTTCCGCCGCGCCCGTGTCGTTAAATCAAAGTGAGATATTTGAATGGTTGGATAGGGCAAACCTTGGAGAATGCCCCCCATTGTGGGTAATTCAATATTTGCTAGACAGCAAGTATTACGCCAGCATGAGGGCAACCATCAGCAAGTTTAAGAAGCAGTGGAATCTATCTTTAGTCAATTATCAGGTGCAAAAATCTAGTGATACCATTTCACGAAAAATATCCAGTGGGGGAATGAGTAACGTCAGCTATTGATTAGTCGCATATTTCAACAACCCTTCCCACTCCCAACGCCACGCAGCATCTACCGTAATTTCTTTGCCGTTGGTGAATTTAATAAATTCTGTGCCATTGTCATAAAAAACATCAGCAACGAGGCGATTGCGGACATCGTAACCCCACCTGGAGGCAGCAGTATTCCACCTAGCATCTTTACCCCAGTAATTCTTAAAATGAATTGCAGATTTTAAGCAGACGCAGAACCACCAAACGCATTTGGGTGGGCATTAACAGCTTCCTCAGCAAAACCACCAGCTTGGGCATGACGAAGTAGCGATTGTATGATCGGCATGGCAATACTCATCCCAAATAAAGCATTGAACCCAGCAACAACTACTGGTGCTGATAACACAACCGTAAATTCTGGGAATAAGGCTAATACAGCTACTAAAATCAGGAAAACAATTGGTGTCGCAATACCTGCTTTCTTTGCCGCTTCTAAAACTAAATTTTTGTACTCTTCAACAGTAATGTCGCCTCGGTAAAGATCCAGGGAATATGAAATCGCTGTTACTACAACTTGGGTAACAATAGCGATTCCTGTAGCATTGATCCCCAACCTAGCAATTGTTGCAGAGTTACTAATAATAGAATCTACAGCATTATGAACCCGAATAAAAAACTGCTCTCCTACAGTCATCATTTTGGCTCCGCGATGGAGTGAGATATTTTCATAAATCAAATATGATTCCTATAGTAAAAGTAGGTATGGAATGGGGATAAGTAAAATTTACCATTTTTCCTATTCACGCCGCCGTTTTGAAATAGTAATTAGGGTATGGAAAATTGAGAATTTATCGTAAGTTTACCCTATTCTCGATTGCCATCTTTGTAAATCTTCTAATAGAATAGGGTTTACATCAAACCAGGATTTTTTACTGTGATCGTAATAACCTAATACAAATTTGTTTTGCAAAAGTTCATCACAAATAATAAACTGACCCTTATTAGGCAAAACGTGTGTTTTCATCGTAAGTTTGCCAGTGCGATGTATTAAATCAAGTTCATGATAGTGGTAATCGTTTAAATTATAGTCTTTACGAATTTCTCTTACAGCCTCTTGTGCAGTTTCTAAGTCTATTAAATTCAGCTTATTTTGCAATCCAATTTCACAGGCTGTGCGTGCTAATCTTACTAAATCTCGCATTATACCACCACTTTTTTCACAAATTAATTCTAACGCATCTGGATGAAATAAACCCTTATAAGCATCACCCAAACTTGCTAAACGCTTATGAATTACACTATTAAGAATTTCTCTACCAGGTTGATTAGGGATTGTAGTAGGACATAAATTTTCATCGCATTTAAATACTGGTAGATTAGTTAAATCTAAGCATTTTTGAAAGCTTTCCATTAGTTGACGAAAGCTTTGAGAATACCTGAGTGAAATCGGAATCGTATATATAATATGGCAACTCATCTGAGTCAGTAGTGGACTAGCGAACATTTCCGAGGCTGTAACTTGATCGTGTCGATCAAGACCATCTACAATTATCAGTAACTTTTGGTTGTTTCTTTTCTCAGCAGCTTCTATGATGGCATTAACTCGCTCAATAATTTTACTAAGCTGCGGACGAATATTGAGAGTTGTAGTAACTTTCCGAGTTAGACCCTGTTTAAGAATTAAACCTAATTTTTTGATAATTTCTGGAAGTTCAAGACCAGTATTTTCAGCGTCTTCATGTTGATAAACTACAGTTTTGAGACTTTCTAGTAAATCATTTAACAAATCGTCTTTTAAACCCCACTCTCGTTGAATAACTTTTTCAAAAATTTTAATTCCAATTAGGACTGCAACCTCAGCATAGCCAATGTTGTACTGATCGAGAGCAGTTACAGTATCAATCCAAATTACTGTATACTTGCTATTCAAATGTTGTTCTAATCGCCGCAATTCTGTAGTTTTGCCACCACCCCTGTGACCTGCTAATAAAAATTTAGCTGAGTTGTCTTCCATATCCAAGAAAGTGATTAAATTATTTACAGGACTGTTGGTTCGCTCGACATAAAAATTTTTCAGTTCTTCAGGCGTAGTAAGTGGTTCTTCTGATTTAAATAATTGATAAGCTTTTCGCCAAAAAATAAAGAGGTTTGGAGTGATACTACTTTGAGAGGAGAATTGAAAAGACTGCTCTAATTCTTCTGCTAATTGTGTATATTTACCACCAAATCGCGTTAACACTTTTGCCATTATTTGAGCAAAAGGACGAAGCAAAACACCTTTTGAACCATCAACTGCCAAACCTGGATTCGCCAACATCGCCGCAAACTCATCAACTGATAACCCAGCCCGTTGCGCTATATACTCCGAAACCTTATGCAATACCTCGGATGACTCCGTTAATGGAACCGTATCAAGCAGCAAATCCCGCACCCCATCCACAAAGTCAAACTGAATTTTATCCACTTCTACCCCCCCATTAACTGGCGACGGAGGCTTTAATATCCCACCTAAAAATACCTCAGCAATATGAACTTGGCTTGACTGTGGTAACATCGTCTGCTGTATTAACCGTACAACTGATAAATTAATGGGTGCAGCCGCCAAAAGTCCTGCCAGCTTCCTTGCCATTGGCGAAGCAGTGAGGCGAAAGCGTTGCAAACGTTGTTTGGCTGTAAGCTCGATGTTAGAATTTTCCGTTGATTCGCTACTAACATCAAGTATTTCCCCATCTAGTGCAAGCAAAAACCCTTTGGTTTGTACCTCTCCCGCACCTGCAACCATCCGCGCCCAAATTTTCAGCGATTCTGGCTCTAGCGTCACTACGGGGATTTTAAGCCGATTGCAGACATCACTTTCATCAAGCAAATCCAACGCTGTCATGATTAACTGTTGGTTGGGGACTCCACGAGCAAAGCTACGTAACAAAATTGACTCGGCAACACTTAAAGCACTTCTTTCCCACAGCCACTCAGGTAATACTTGAATTATCGTTGTTGGGGCAGTGCTAGCCCAAGCTGCTAAAGTTTTGGTAACAGCACCGTTATACCAAGCTGGGGAAACGCAATCGCTGATAATTATAAACAACCGCCGACCGTTGGGATCAATTAGTTCTCTGGGGTTGTGTAACCTTTTTTGGCGGGATAGTTCCCCAGTTCGGGGACGCAGCCAAACTTTACCCCGTTTGTCGCTAAATAATCCCCAGGTTCGCACGTCTCGAAAAGCACCATGTCTTTCCAATAGTTGCTGAAACTCCTTGATAGTTTGCTGCCAGAGAAACATCGATGTTCCCTCATCTACCACCAAAGCCAGTTCGAGCCAGCGTTCGGGTGCGGGGCGCATTACGGGTAATAAAAGTTTCTCTTCGGCAATACGTTCTGCTGTGGCAATTTCGTCGAGGATAAATTTGCTTCTGGAAGGAACTCGACGTTTTAAAGGTTTAAGGGAGCGGGATATATCTAATTTGTTCCGTAATGCTTGAGCAGCAGGAACTTTGATGGGTAAACCGCTTGAGGTTTCCTTACTATCCTGGGATGATTGAGGATAAACCTTAGCGTTGGTTTCGGTCTTGGTTGGAGATTTTGGGAAATTGTTCTGGCGATCACGTGGTAATTTGGTGTTTGGGTCTATTTCTGGGGTTGTTGCTGGTGTTTCCTGTGTCAATTCAGATATGGGTGAAGGGTCACAACGGCGCATTTGCACCCCAAGCCAGAGGATATCGGCTATCTCCGTATCGTCTAAATCAAACCCCAATTGATTAAAAGCATCAATTACCCGCTCAATCATATATCCTCATGTAGTTGTGAGATATTCCATTAATGCCTTGAGCAATCGTTCTTTGTCATTACCAACGGGACTCCTTTCACGAGTAACTAAATAAATCGCGTTAAGTAATTGGTCTGTTGCCAAATCCCCGGCATCGGGTTTATCTCGTAGTTGGATAAATTGGGCAATTAAAGCCTCTGCTTCTGACATTACACTATCTCCCAGATGCGCCTGAATAATTTTCTTCAAAGCTGCTTCATCGGGATTTTCCATCGTCAATCGCAAACAGCGTCGTAAAAAGGCTGGGGGAAATTCCCGTTCACCATTGCTAGTCAGTAGAACAAAGGGAAATTGGCTACAACGCACCCGCCCTTTGGTAATAGTTGCAACACTGCCATCATAACCCCGGACTTTGACTGTTTCATATTCTTCCGGTAAACGAGCTAATTCTGGGATTTCAAATTCCCCTTCTTCAAATATATTCAGTAAATCGTTGGGTAAATCAATGTCACTTTTATCAATCTCGTCAATCAGTAAAACACGGGGATGGGGAGATGGTAGTAGGGCTGTTCCCAAGGAACCGAGTTGAATATATTTACCGATATCTCTAGTATTATCCTTACCTTGAGCATCCTGTAAACGTGCGATCGCATCGTAGCGATAAAGTCCTTCTTGTAGTGTAGAGCGGGTGGTAATAGGCCATTGCAGTACAGAACCCAGTTGGAGTTCATACGCAACTTTGTAAGCAAGAGAGGTTTTACCAGTCCCCGGCTTTCCTGTCACCAGCAAAGGACGACGCAAATAAAGTGCTGCATTCGCAAGCTCAATTTCATTGCGCCGGACTTGAAAGGTTTGTCCACGCTGCTTCTCCTTCGCATCCCCAAACTCACGCCATTTTGGTGGTTCTGGAAGATTTTTGATTCCATCATGTGGTGAGTCTGTACCTTGGAAAATCAGCCAATCGCTCATTGCTTACTCCTAAATTATGATGCAGAAAACTCCAATGCTGGGTTTGGTGGTATTCGATTGGGGTCGTCCCACCATAAGACTAAATGATTACCCAAGTGCATTTCATGGTCAGATGCTAAACGACGTTGTTCTCTAATGCAGGCGGACAATTCATGCAATGGTTCTTTCAGTAACGCATCAAAGTGTTCAGGATTTTTGAGAGTGTTTAGCTCACAACGTGACCAAATTATAATCGGTGTCCCAGCACTGTGGATTGCACTAAGTAGACCATTTCGCTCTGAGTCTGATAAATCACAGCAGATTTTGAGAATAATTTTCTCAAATAGCAAATCTCTCAATTTTTTGGGATCAAAACAAGCTTGAGAAACTGTTATAGCCTGCTCATAACAGGGAGGAGCTTGCCAAGTTAGCTGAACTTTTTCCCAATTTCTGCGCCAATATGAACCCTGTTGTGTGCGTAATTTTTTCAGTCGATCATAGGAACGCACTACAACCCGAAAATCCTTACCAATAGTGATATTACAATCTTCGTCATCCTTATATTCCCATTTTTCCACCTCATCACAGAGACGATCGCGTGGTAGGAAAATTTCAATAGTTAGTTCTGTTGGTTGTCCTTGCAAGTATTCTTCAAAACATTGTTGAAGCAATTTACTGAGCAATATTGGTAATTTCTCCGGCACAAATGAAATTTCTGATTGCTGCTCGTCAACTGTTAAAAGTTTAAAACGTTCCCAAGGATCTTGAATTGTATCATCAGGAATAAACCAAGCTTTAACATATAGTTCTTTACTTCCTTCTGGTCGAAGTTGAATTAACAGATAGGAATGTAGGACTTGTGTGGATGTAGTTTTAACTTTAACTTCAAAAGATTCATTATTCAATAGTTGTTTGAGCTTTTCGCGGATAATTGGGGAAATATTTTTATCTTGAGTTAGCAAACTAACAAATTTTAATAAAGCCGAATTATTAGGGTTTGAGTAAGGAATTTCTTCTAATTGCTCAAGTACATCATTAACATTTTTAGGTTTATCTCTCCAGTCGAACCATCCATCAGGAGCGATTTTAGAGAAAGCTTTATTTATCGCACCATCATCTGAAATATTTAAAAATAAAAGATTTATTTGGTTTTTAATATTTTGTTGCGTAATATCTCTAGTGGTTAAGTTTCCGCCCACTAGTAAATCTTTTAAAATGTCTTGTTGGTTTTCTGAACTTAATTTTTCCTCGCTCATTGTTAATAGGCTATTTATAGTTGATGAAATAGTTTGATTGGAATTAGGCTCAGGCAGATTGCTCATACCTTATCAGTTTTATGTTAAATTTTGTAACTAATAGTAAATCTAGATGAAATTATAATTATGAAAATAGACAATTGTATTTTTTACTAAAACACTATTTTATCCGACATTTTTCCAAAAAAAGCTATAGTTTAAATACTTAAAATTTTATGCTTATTTATTTGTAAAGGGAGAATAAAACATGATTGACCCAGTATCCCTTGTTGCTGGAGTAGTGACAACTGTTCTTCTGCCAAAAGCTTTAGAGAAGGTTGGCGAAAAAATTGGCGAGACTGCCTGGGATAAAAGTGCAGAAGCTATCCAGAGTGTGCGTGAAACAGTTCAAGTGAAGTTGCAAACTATGGGGACTGCTGGGTTGCTAACACGAGCAAATGCTAATCCAACTGAAGCAAACACGCAGATATTACAAGCAGAAATTGTAACTCAGATGCAAGAAGATCAAGATTTTGCAACGAAGTTACAAGAACTAGTTAAGCAAATGCAGTCTCAATCTCCGACTGTACAAGTAATTTTAGAGGAGCTTCGAGTTAGAGGTAAGGTAGAAATTGGGAATATTAAACAAGTAAGTGAGGGGCAAAGCAATGCTCAACAGACGTTTAGTAAGAATTGGCAAGTAGGTGGAGATGTTACAGTTGGGGACATAACCCAGGAAAACCGAAATGTTTAACAAGCAGCCAAAAGAAAATCAACAGCAGAATATTCAGTACTAAATGTTAAGTAATTTGAATATTAGTGAAATGTAATTCTAATTTTAAACTTCATCCTTGTACCAAGGTTCAATTTCGTCTTTATAAGGAATGACTTTAAAAGTATTAGAATTCCCAAATGCAATCGCATACCAATTTCTAAACATCCTTTTCTTCCCTGAAATACGAATAAGTGGATAAGCTGGTTCCCTGTTCAGCCAGATTTCCCAACCAATACTTAGATTGCAATCGGCAAGGGCTTTAAAGAGTGCAGTACGACGAACCAAAAGAATTTGACAATAAGGTGTATGCCAACGCTCTCCTGAATTATCAAAAGTCAATGCCTGCAATTGTCCATTAGCTGTTAGAAATTTACCTTCTCGAAAGTCAACAATCCCAAGCATTTCTCGAAGAGTTTTTGCTGGAACCCACTCTTCATTTTCTCCATCTGGAGTCTCCCAATGAAATTGGCAAGTTGTCGCTTGAAGTTGCAGTTCTGTGGGATAACCAAAGGTATTTAAAGTTTTATAGCGAATCACTCTCTCAATTTCCTGAATCCAAGGGGCCCAAACAACTTCGCATGGATCACGATATGTTTCTACTGACTCAACCCCTGAAGAAAACTGGTAAATATCATAAAAACTGGGGAAAGCTTCAAATTGAGTATCTTCTTCTAGACAAGATAATTCATTTGATGCAAATAAAAAGCTCGATGTTCGTAATACTGACTCTGCCTGGCTATCCGCATTACGTCTAATGACAAGCGATCGCAGAACAACCCATTCGTCAATTTTTGCCCACTCAGGTAGTTTATATGAGTTTTGGAACAACAAAGATTGAATATTTGGTAAAGATGCCTTTTGAACCCACTCATTTGCTCGATCAACTTGATTAAAGCTAGATAATTCAGTATCAGGGACAAGTTCAGAAAAATTTAATACTTGATTTAATTTTAATCGTCCATAGCCTATATCTGGTGCTGGATTTGTTGGTTCTGCTAATAAGCTTATATCTACTGGAGGTTCAAAACATTTATCCCAGTCATATACTGCAACTTGATTTGCAAGGAAACCAGATAGCTCATTAGTAGCTGCCCAAACATATTTCTCACCAAAAGTTGCAGTGATGCTTCTAGATCCATGAGTTGCCTGTGGATACTGACGCAGAAAGGCAATATCTGCACCAAGAATTTCTCCAGGCTCACCACCATTCGGCTCTTTAATGAAAACATCGCTAAACCAGCCAAGTTTAGCTGAGTATGCTGAAATAAAACCAAAGGCAAGTTGGATCGGATTTAAGCTTGGCAGAGCATATTTTTCTGCATATTGTGTAAGGAGAGCTTTGGCTGATGGCGAGTATTCTGGTTTTTTTGAAGTCTTATCTTGGGTTTTTGAAATTTCACCATTTTCAATTTCTTCTTGTGAAATTCCCCCTCGGATCAAAAATTCCTGTCTTTCTTCATCTGTTGCAATTTCAAAGAGTTCGATTGCTCTTTGTTCTTCTGCTTTTGCTTTTAAAAATTCCTCTACCTGTTTCCGATCTGCTATTGAAGCTGATTGTCTTAACGAACCTTCAACAAATTTATTTAATAAATTTGTATCAATATCTTCAAAATCATTATAAGGTTCATCTTCTTCAACCTTCACCCTCTAACGGATCATCTAAAGATTGCCTTCTAAGCAGTAAAAGCCCGTGAGCTAGGCAATTGTCGAGAATATATAGTAATTGTTGTCGAGATAAAATTCCTGGGGTTTTTTGACCAGCTTCAGCAACTTGTAATGCCTCTGCTTGCAAAAGTTCTCCTTTGGACAAGCAAGCTTTCACAATCGCAACTAAACTGTCATGTACAGGGGTAAGGTTTTCGCTCCATCCCTCTGGATTGCTTTCTCGAATAGCGCGTTCGGTATGATCAATCTTTTTTTTAATTAAATTTACTAATGAAAATTCTTCGAGCGTAACGCTATGAATATTCTGTTTTTTGTACAAGTCGGCAAAAAGCCTAATTGCAAGTGGTGTTTGTAATGCCCAACGCAAAACGGGAGGACATTCAATTCTATTGACATTACAATAAGATTCAAAAATTTTATCAAGCGTAGCATCAGAACCATTCAAATGAACTGAACTGATACCAGGTGCAAGATTTATGCGGTAGAAAAAATTACTACGTAATGAACAAATCAACAGAATTTTCGGGTATTGTTTTATGAGAGGAATTAATTCCCCAAGTTTTTCTACCCATCGTTCTGCTTTAGTTTTCCCCGTCTCTTCTAGCCATGTATACTGAGATGATATGCCATTCAATCGTAACTGCAAATCAGCTTCTATTTGACCTATTTGATGAATATCTGGAGAGTAGCGGTGACTTAACCAGCTATTCCTAGCCCGTTCAAAGTTTTGATGTAGCCATTCAAGTATAATCTTAGGTTCAGGAGGAAGGTCTCCTTGAATAATAGAAATTAGAACTTGATAAATATTGCCCGTGTTTATATCACGAGCGTTGACATTGCTAAATATTTGTTGCTGTGATTCCTGAGAACCTGGGCGATAACTCATTTCTTAAATCTAGTGAAAACAAAAAATAGAAAGAAGGTATTTGTTATTTTGTAGTGAATGATAACCCTAATTACCATTTACAAAACTTATGCTTTAAATAACCTAATATACAGAACTTTTTTTAAGTAATTATTTTAAGTTATATATTTATTTTATTACATACAGGAAAAAAGTGGTAGAGCCGAAAAATTTGCTACGGACGCATTTCTCGTAGTCACCAGCATCAGGCAGCGATCGCCACCAACTCTAAGCACCTGTAGCTCCATCCCTTATCATTTTTTTACGTGGCTTACATCAGGACGCTCTATGTAATATTCGGTTATTGATGGTGCTTGGAATAACTTGGTTATAAGCGTGTTAGTTATAGAGACGTTATTAATAGTCATATTTTGATTACTTGTCTTTATATTTATATTGCGATTAAGCTAGCTATCATTAATGATACTCTGCTTGATTTGCTTAAATTTTTGGTTATCTTCCTCAAATACAATGTTCTTATGGCTTTCTACGGGTTATGTAAAATATTATCAAGGTTTTTTATTTAATTCCAACAAACGAACGTTATGAGCAAGCAGTCCAACCCTGAACAACTGTTGCAAAGCATTCTTCAGAATGTTCAGGTTGGAGGGGATCTAACTACTGGAGATATTAACCAAATTCTCAATTTGCTTGTTGTATTTCCAAATACCTTCAAAACTGTAGGGGTTCCTCATAATGTTCCTTACAGTGCCACAGTCAAGTTTGTGGGACGTACTGAGGTTCTAAAAAGCTTGCAACAATTATTACAGCAAAATAAGAGAATTGCAATTGCTGCAATTGAAGGTATGGGTGGTGTTGGCAAAACTGAACTGGCTACTCAATATTCATTGCTGCATTTGTTACTTCAAACGTACCCAGGCGGAATTTGTTGGTTGCTGGCAAGGGATGAAGATGTAGGTATCCAGATAGTAAGGTTTGCTGAAGTTAAGTTAGGTTGGAAAGTACCGGAGAATTGGGATTTAGCAAAGCAAGTGGATTTTTGCTGGTCTAGCTGGCCCGAAGGTGATGTTTTGGTGGTGTTGGATGATGTCAATGATTATTCCCAGGTAGAGCCATATCTACCACCACAGTTATCTAAATTTAAAGTCTTGATGACTACAAGATTAAAATTAGATAGCACTGTCACACCATTAACGCTTGATGTTTTTAATGAAACAGAGGCACTAGAATTATTAAGTAACTGGGTTGGCGCAGAAAAGGTTTCAAAAGAATTGGTGATTGCTAAAGATATATCTCAAAGACTTGGTTATTTACCTTTAGCTTTGAATTTGATGGGGCGGTATATCAATAAACGGAAGCTATTTCTACCAGTAGCTTTGAGACGTTTAGAAGAAAAAGGGCTGCGCCACGCATCCTTAGATGTCAATAAGGATGACCGCACTTGGACTTTTAATGTTCAGCGTGGAGTTGTTGGTGCTTTCGAGCTAAGTTGGGAAGAATTAAGTGATAATGCCAAACAATTAGGATATTTACTTAGTTTGTTTGCTTTGGCTCCCATTCCTTGGGAAATAATAAAAAGTGTAGATATTGGGCAAAATGTTGAAGAATTAGAAGATAGTAGGGTTGAGTTAGAAAATTTGCATTTGATTGAGTCTAACGAAATATACTCCACCATGCACCAATTAATTAGAGACTTTTTTCAAGATAAACTAACTATTTTCCCAGAAGCAGAGCAGTTGAAAAAAACTTTTGCAAGTGTAATAGCAAAAATATCAAAAAAAGTTCCAGACACTTATTCAATTACTGCTAATTTCATTTATACTTTTGCACCTATAATACCTCATATTAAAGAAGTTTCATATTATCTGAGTACTTATCTTGCAGATAAAGAATTAATTTTACCATTTAAAGCTTTGGGTTTCATTTACGAAAATCAGCTACTTTATTCCCAAGCCGAAAAGCTGTATAAATATGGTCTAAATATTTGTCAACAACGTTTTAAAACTGATCACGAACTTGTGGCAACAAACCTTAATAACCTTGCTTACATCTATAAAATTCAAGGACGTTATTCAGAAGCAGAAGTAATTTATATGCAAACACTGGAGATGAGAAAAAAGTTATTAGGTGAAATGCACAGTCCTGTGGCACAGAGTCTTAATAATTTAGCAAGTGTATATCGTAAACAAAAGCGTTATGTTGAAGCAGAAACATTTATTCTACAAGCTTTAAGTATAAGACAATCTTTGTTAGGAAAAAACCATATTTATGTAGCGATGAGTCTTAATCATCTAGGTAAATTATATTATGAACAAGAACGCTATTCAGAGGCGGAATCATTTTATATAGAAGTTTTAAACATATGCGAAAGCCTATCTAGAAAGAATCATCCTTTTAAGGCACGCAACTTTGATGATTTAGCGCTACTATATAAAGCTCAACATCGCTACTCAGAAGCGGAATCATTATATTTAAAATCTATAAATATAAAAAAGTGCTTGATGGGTAATGAACACATAACTGTCGCTCAAAGTTTCAACAATCTGTCCCTAATATACTATTTGCAAGGTCAGTACAACAAAGCCGAATATCTGTGTCTAGAAGCAATTTCTATTTATGAGAAAAAATTATATTCAACACATCCTGATATGGTTGAATGTTGTGAAAATCTTGAAAATATTCGCTCTGCTATGATTAGCATAAATCCTGCTTAACTGAGCTTAAACACATGACAAAAGACAATCAGCCTAACATTCAACAAAGTATCTTCGGGGGCAATACACAAGTTGGCGGTAGTTTAACAGTTGGAAACATTATACAAAACTATGATTCTGGCATAACAAACACAACTGAAAACCATCCTTCAAAACGTACAATATTAATTGTTGCATCCAGCCCCACTAATGAAGCTAGATTACGCTTAGATAAAGAGGTGCGGGAAATTAACGAGGGTTTACAAAGGTCGCAGCATAGAGAGCAATTTTCTTTACAGCAACGCTGGGCGGTTCGTCCTGATGATTTACGTCGTGCTTTGTTAGATTTTAACCCTCAAATTATTCATTTTTGTGGGCATGGTTCAGGAGATGATGGATTAATTTTAGAAAATGATGCAGGTTTAGCACAACTTGTCTCTACTGAAGCTTTAGTAAATTTATTTAAACGATTTGCTAAACGAGGGCTAGAATGTGTTGTTCTTAATGCTTGCTACTCAGAAATTCAGGCTGATGCGATCGCTGAACATATTGATTATGTGGTTGGGATGAATAGTGCTGTTGGAGATAATGCAGCAATTAAGTTTGCGCTTGGTTTTTATGATGAACTAGGGGCAGGTTGGTCTTATGAAGATGCTTATCATGGGGGTTGTGATGCGATCTCCCTACAAGGAATACCAGAAGAACATACCCCAGTATTTAAAAACCTAAAAAAAAAGCCCAGCCAAAAACAGTAGATCCAGTTGATGCTTTAGTTCAACAA
>NZ_CP040292.1:0-79989 GCF_013393925.1 Nostoc sp. C057
GTGGGCTACTGCATAAATCCTCTTTGTACCCAACGTTATAATCCTGATAGCGCTGAAAATTGTTTAGCATGTGGAAATCCATTGATAATAAACGGGCGTATTCGTTTGCTACGCCCGTTGCGTTCTTTGGAGCAAAATCCATATACTTACACAGATGTCTTTGAAATTGAGGATATTGGCACAGAAGAACATCCTCAGCCTCAAATAAGAGTAATGAAAGTATTAAGATGGATTGATGATTCTAAGTTAGTTGAGCTACTTAAAAGAGAATCACTCATATTACAAATCTTAGACCATCCTGGAATTCCCAAGTCTAATAGGGAAGATTATTTCACATTTAGGCTGAATGATAATCTTCTAGAACTACATTGTCTAGTTATGCATAAGTTTGAAGGAGAGAATTTAACTCAGTGGGTACAATCTTATGGACGAATTAGCCAAGAAATGGCCTATGAATGGTTATTGCAGTTGATGGAGATTCTTGATTTAGTTCATCGGTCTGGTTTCTTCCACAGAGATATCAAACCAGAAAACATTGTTCATCAACCCGACGGGAATTTAGCACTTGTTGATTTTGGTGGAGCAAGACAGCTTAGTAGAACCTACTTTGCCAAAGTCAGTACCAGTGGAGGAACTACTACAGGATTCGGTAATGGTTACGAAATAACTGCTGTTAGGACAGCTTGTTACTCTCCCTTAGAGCAAATTCATGGACAAGCCGTACCACAGTCAGATTTTTACGCTTTAGGTAGAACTTTTGTTTACTTAGTCACAGGTATTTCTTTAATTGAAATCAAAATGGACGAGCAGACAGGAAGACTAATTTGGAGAGATAAAGCACTTCACATAGATAAATTTCTGGCTGATTTACTTGATGATATGATGGCTCCTTTTGTTGGGCAGCGCCCACAAAGTACTCAAATAATAATACAGCGTTTGGAGCGCTTACCTAATCAATCAAAGTTTAATCGAGTAATTAAATCAAAGCCGTTTCAACTGAGTGTGTTTGTATTAGGTTTACTAAGTATTGTTGGTTTGATATATGCATCCCTACCTCTAGTAGCAAAATATTATTTAGATTCCGGTAAAAAAGCTTATAAAGAAAATCAAATTGACCAAGCTGAGAACGATTTTCAAAAAGCAGTATATTTGAATACTAGCTTAAAATACACAGTAGCAGATTATTTTTTAAATCAAGGTAAAGAAGCTTATAAAGAAAATAGGATTGCTGATGCTGAAAAAGACTTTCAAAGAGCAATAAAGTATGAACATAATTTAAATAATTCAGTCTCAATTTTTTACTTTGAGAAGGGTTTACAGCATCAAAATAACCCTAAGATTGCTAGAAAAAATTACGAGCTAGCTATAAAGTACAACCCGAAAGACGATACTGCGTATAATAATTTAGCAATTGCGTGTCAGCAGTTATATGACTATAATTGTGTTAACAAAACTTACGAAATAATTTTTAAGTTAAAACCTAATAAATGGGAATCACATTACGGATTAGGTGATTTTTATGATGGACAGGGAGAATATGATTTAGCAGAAAAGCAATATGAAATTGCTATTAGAAGTAGCGACCAAGCTATGTTTGCTGTTGCGGCTTTAGCAAGATTGAAAAATAAAAAGGGTGATCATATAGCAGCAGCTACTTTAGCTTTAAAAGGTTTGCAGAAAACTAACAATCGGGAATTACAAGCATCGTTGTATAAAGATTTAGGATGGGCAAGGTTAATGGAAAATAAGTTAAGTGAAGCCAAAAAATATCTAGAAAAAGCGACAAAGTTAGATAGCGAAAGAACAGATGCATATTGTTTGCTATCTCAAGTAGAAGAATCATTAGGTCAATTTAATTACGCCAGAGCTTATATAGATGCTTGTATCTTGACTAAATCTAGTCTACCAGAAGTGTTTCGCTGGAGACAAGAGCTGCTAGACCGCATACTTGACAAATGATAAGATGCTAAGAAAATTTCTCTTTGTAAAACAATGAAAAAGCTGATGTTTTTTAGGGGAATGTGCTGTTTAACTTCTCTAATACTAATTCATCTACCATTGCTAGCAAATGTACCGCTCATAAGAGTAAGAAGAAATCAGGTTCATTGTGATCCACAAATGGGAAGGATAATAAGTAAGGGTAACAAGCACTTGTCAGCAGGGAGCTTAATTTGTAAGGGAGATACAATAGAAGTTGTGAATGGTGATTATGTAGAAATTTTATGCTTTAGTTCTGGAAACATTTTAAAATTATCTAGTGGAACTATTCTTCTTGATAAATGTGCAGAACCTGACGAAACCTTATCTACTTGCAATCCAACCAATACTAATGCGTGTCACATACGAAAAGGTGGCACAGAAGGGAGCGATGAGCCAACAATCATTTCTCCTTATAGCACATCAACATTGAATTCCCGTCCAGAAATAACTTGGACTCCTGTTAAAGGTGCTACTTTTTACAAAGTCAAAGTAAAAAGTTACGAGTTTGGGTGGGAAAAAGTTGTAAATCAAACTCGGCTTGCCTACCCAGGTGATGAAAAAGAATTTCAACCTGGGACTCCATATACAATATATGTTTTTGCTTATAAAGATGGTGAGGCTTTTAGCTATGATGAAACGTTTGTGGACGTATTGTCTGTAGTTTCCCAAGAACAAATTGCACAAAAGATTAAACGCATCAAAGACTTAGGGCTACTTCCAGATGAAACTATCCTTGACGTAGATGCCATTTATACGGCAGAAAATCTTTTAAATGAGACAATTGAGATGTTAAAAATGGCAACAGAAACTAATAGCCAAAATCCGACTCTTTACAGAGTACTGGGCGATCGCTATCTGAAGGCCAAGTTGCCAAAGGAGGCGAAACTCGAATACATCAAGGCAGCTGAGTTAGCGAAAAGCAGTAAGAATTCCAAAGAGTTACAAAAAGCCCAATCAGGGCTAAAATCAGTGGAATTTTACAACCAGCTTCCAACCAGGAGGAACCCACCCCAATAATAAGGCTTCTTATATTTAGGATTTGACAGTAAACTCAATTGTGCCTGACGTAGTGCTTCTGCTTTTGGCAAGCCATTGTTCAAACCTTTATAAAATTCTTGCATAAGCAAAGCGGTAGAATCGGCATCCACGCGCCACAAAGTAGCAACAGTACTACGCGCTCCTGCTTGAGCAGCCATTCCTGCAATACCCATTGCTGACTGCTTGTTGCCTTTAGCTGTTTCGCAGGCGCTGAGAACAAGTAACTCAATTGCATCTTGACTATTTTCAGTTTTACCTCTGATTAAGCTGTCAAAGTCCCTAATATTAATTAGCTTGTCATAGGCAACCAGTACTGTTTTCAGTGGGTCAGAACTAAATTGACCGTGGGTAGTAATATGTACAATAGGAAAATTATTTTGAGTTAGTTCTTCTTTAAACCTTTTAAGGGTAAACTTCTTGTCTAACAAGGCAACTGACGATTTAGTTTGTTTTTCTACATTTTCTATTTCTTGTTTAGATGGGAGCAAATTCTCCATATTTTTAGGTGCATTTGGATCTATAGAACTAGGGCTTAGTTTTGATAGTCCAGCTATTAAAGCTATCATCTGGTTTTCATGCAAGACTCTAGGTTGTCTAATTCTGGAACCTAAAGTTTCTGCAATACTGTAACGCTCTATTAAATAATGTTTTCCATCATATAACAATGCCATTGGTATGCTTTGGAAAGATTTATCTAAAGTGAATACGAGTGTTCCTGATGGGGGTAGATATGTTTTTATTGGTGCAATTAGCTTTTCATAAATTCCTTGAGAAGAAGTAGTAATGCTACTTTCACCTACTTCAGAAAACTTTTCATTTTGTAAAGCTTCTAAAAGATGATCTATCTGGAATCGAACTAATTTAGATTCAATAGAATGGTGGTGAAGTGAGCCATCTGTTGACTGAGCAATTACTTCTATAGTATCCCCTAAATCAATAATGTGAATAACTGTTGGGGCGCTATTGAGGTTCTGAAGCTGATTCAAAGCAACAAGGTCAAGCTTGCCACATCTGAGAAAGTTTTCTAAGCGTGCTATCTGTAATCCTTCATTTATCTCTATTACTTTTTTTAAATCAGGATTAGGTGATGTTAAGAGCAATCGCATATAATTACGATATGTCGGCTCCATTTCTGACTGAAAAGAGAACTGTAAATCTCCGTTAGTTGACAAAAGGCTATCACGAACTTCAGTCATATTTGCGATTGCAGCATTATAGTTCTGAATCGCTAACTCAGTTTTTCCCTGCTTTTGGTAAATTAGTCCTAACTGTTGCTGCCATTGGTAGGCGATATCCGAAGCCCGAATTGATTGAGCGAATCCTAAAGCCTTCGTAAAATACGCCTGCTTTTGTTCTATTTGAGTTGATAATTTACCCAAAGTACCAAAACTATAGGATAACCATCGGATACTATTAATAGTTTCAGCCATTTTCAATGCTAATTTAGCATATCGAATCGCTACTGATTTCAATTGTTCATCTGGGATCTGGCTGAGGTTATTAGCAAAATTCAACCGAGCATGAATAGATGGCTCAGGTGATAACTCCAAAAATGCAGAAGAGTTGTCATCTATTTGATTTACCAATACTCGAATTTGTTGATTAACCTTCTGATGGAGGTTTGCTTGATTTGGTTCGTGACTGAGCCATTTTTCCCAACTGATCAGTAAAGTTAAGTGATTCAACTGAGCTTGCAGTTTAGCTGATTTTGAGATATTTGGGATGTTTTCTAGTGTTTGGTAATACCAGAGTGATTTTTGCGCTTTTTGTGGAATAATATTAGCAATTTGCTCTCGAAAAAGTGGTTCCTCTATCCAAGAATATTTATCTTGTAATTGCTGATAAATTGTCTGTTCAATATTACCTAAAGACAGATAAATCCCACTAATTTTTGATGAAGATACAAGTTTTGCTAGCGTTAACGTTTCTTGTAGAACTGTTTCAGATTCATTTAACTTTCCCAAAATCCGCAAGACTTCTCCGAGATTCTGTAATCCAAGTAAGTTAACCGATGTTGCTTCCTGCTTACCAATTAATGTCGTGAGTTGCTCTTTTTGAGTAAGAGCAGGTTGCTGCAAAGTCGTGTCGCAAATACCTAGATTTGTATTAAAGTTTAAAGCTTCTAAAAGTGTATTGCAAGCTTGTTTATGTAATCCTAATGCTTGGAAAGCAAGGTTTTGATTAATCAGGCTTTCCGTAATTCCCTCTTGGTCGTTTAGTTGGCGATATATTTTGGTAGATTCCTGCCAAGTTTTTAAAGCTTCATTCGCCTGATCTAGAGCTAATTGTTCGTGACCTGATGAAGTCAGGGATGCCGCTTGATTTTTGAGAAATTCTTTTTCTTTTTTTACAGTCTGGGCAGGGGAAGAGGATTGAATTAAAATTAAAGACAGCCCTAGAATGCCTGAGAAAATATATTTAAAGCAACATTGAAGTGAGATCATTTTTATATCTTTTTACCACAGAGATCCTGAAAAACAAGAACTTGCAGACAGTGAAGCATTATCCCAGGTTGGATTTGCTTGGTCTGTTGTCAAAACTAAATTTCCTTGAGAATCCCGAATCAAAACGTTGGCTTCTATGATTTGTGTAGCTTGGTTACTTCTTAATGATTTTGGATTATGTGAATTATTCAAAGCTCGAACTGGAACAGAGTTACTTTGCTCAACATTGTTAGACATCAGGTTATTAGGCTTAGATTGGAGATTACGAGTACTACTAACTCGAAAACTATTTACTTCTGTGCCTGCTCGTGCCTGACAAACTGGGGTGATTTTAGGAGTTATTGGAATTACTTCTGCTTTTAGTTGACTAGGGGTAATGTTAGTATCAGCGATGTTATATTGAACAGTACCGTTAATTCCGTACTTGGAACTAGCTGTTATTAAGCTATTAAGGGAAAGGAATAGTCCCTTAGCATTAATTGTGATATTTCCACCACGACCCTCAAAGGCATTTGCGGTGATGCTGCTATTTTTTATTGCAACTAGGATATCTGTGTTGATAGTGATGTTGCCGCCGTCGCCATTACCCCCAGCAGTCGCAGTAATGATACTGTCACGTAATTGTAAGTCACCAGAGTGTAAGAAAATGTCGCCTCCTTCGCCCTTGGTGCCGCCTTCTGTGCCAGCTGTGATAGTACCTCTGTCTAGATTGATACTGTCTGCGTTGATTCGGAGGGTTCCTGCATTTCCTTGTCCTGGCTGAAAGTTGAGATTTTTTGGAATTTTTTCACCACCAATATTTACTCTCCCACCATCAGTGACAGTTAATCGTTCTGCTTCGATTGTCAGATTTCCGGCCTTTCCAGTTCCTCCAGTTCGAGCTGATATTCTGCTAGGAGAATTACCAGTTAATGACTTTCCGGTTACTTGCACTTCTTGGTCAGCAGTTATAGATACGTTGCCTCCCGAACCCTGCCCAAATGTGCCTGATGATATCACTCCTCCAGAGCGTAGACTCAAGCGCGCAGTTTCAATCTTGATGTTACCGCCAGAACCGGTAGATCCTCGTTGGGCCAAACTTGTTATGGAACTGCCTGCATTCGCTGTTGGTTTTCGCAGCACTTCTACTGAATCATGAGCTAAGACCTCTATGGAACCAGCATTTCCGAAGCCATACGTACCAGCAGCGATCCCTGCTCCATCCCGGATATTTAACCGCCCAGTTTCAATATTGATGTTGCCACCAGATCCGGTAGCTCTTGGGTAAACTAGGCTCGATATACCAGTGTTGAAAAACGAATCAACTTCTGGTAATCCCACTAAGTTCACTGAATCTGAAGCATTAATTTTCAATGTTCCCCCCGTTCCTGCTCCTAATGTGCTGGACTCAATCTGAGAACCACCGCCTAGCATTAGCTTCATGGCTTGTATTTGAATATTGCCACCACCATCACCACTGGCATCAACTGCTGCTGCTCCAGACAACTGGATCTCTCCAAAGGCTGAGATGCCTGTATATCCCAACGTCCAGCCTTTATCTGTAGGAATCAGATTGACCAAACCCGCTCCAGCCACGCTGCCTAATTCAATCTGTCCCCCTGTTGTTTTAAGCGTTCCACGTGAGAGTAATATATCACCGCCCACCAAAGCTAAGGTTTGATTTGGCTGCACGCGCAGACCAGAACTAGTATCTATGAGGTCTGAAGTTTTTCTTATACCTTGGCCGTCTCCAAAGACGCGAATATTTCCAGCATTTGTCCCAAATCCTAATCCCACAGGCACGCTCACTGTCAACAGAGGTTCTGCACCACTAAGGGGTTTAGCATCGAAGGAGATGCCATCAGCAAATTTAATATTACTAGCAGTAGTGCCGAAGAACGAGCCCCCAATATTCAGTGAAGCATTCGCCCCAAAAATAATCCCATTGGGATTAATAAGAAATACGTTGGCTATGCCGTTAGCTTGAATTAAACCATCAATATTAGATATTGAGCTACCCGTCACTCTTGTCAAAATGTTTTGGATGTCTGGGGCATTTTTGAAGTAAACTGTGCTTCCTGTGGGCACAGAAAACTGTCCAAAGCTATGGAACAAATTGCTTCCGGCTTGGGTTCCTCCCGTTATCGCACTGGTATTATTACCCTCTCGTGTGACGCTGGAGTTGATTCTTAGGGTTGCATCGGGAGCAATTTGTGCCGCAATTGGCTCCCAAGGCAATAGACAAAACAAGGTGCTGCCCTTAATAAGCCAGGATAAAGCTTTTGTCATAAATCATGGTAAAAGTTTCTCGGTTGGTCTCTAAATTCTTTTTAGTACAGACTTGCACCCTGCACCCGAATGATTAACAATTATACAGATTAATAGTAGCGGTAGCGTCTTGTCAAATTGGATTGGAAACAGAGGCTTTTTCTCTAGTGGTAAAACTGTTAATATTTTCTAAAATCCGAACGAAAGTGATCGGGAGCAAAATACGTTTGTGGATTTATCAGTAATGAACAGAAAACGTAGTGAGTCCTTTAATGAAGTTGCAGAAATCTATGATGCAGCACGCCCTAGTTATCCATCCCAATTGATTGAAGATGTAATTGAGATGGCTAATCTTACGGATTCATCTTCAATTTTAGATATTGGAACAGGGACAGGTAAGGGAACTGTTCCATTTGCTGAAAAGGGCTACGCTATCTACTGTTTAGAGCCAGGTGAAAGACTGATTGCAATAGCATCTCAAAATATGCGTTTATATCCAAAGGTGATATTTGAGACAGTTACTTTAGAGGATTGGAACTTACGCCCAAGCGCCTTTGATTTAGCAATATCTGCCCAAGCCTTTCATTGGGTAAATCGTGAAAAAGGGTATCCAAAAGTTGCACAAGCTTTAAAAGAAAAAGGTTATATTGCGTTTTTTTGGAATTTTTCTATTTTACCAGATACTTCAATATTTCAGGCGCTTAAAGAAACGTTTCAAAAATATGTACCTACAGCAATATATAATGCTAAACCATCCTCAGTTGAATCACTAATAAAAAAAAGAGAAAACTGGATATTAAATAGCTTTTGTTTCAAAAACCTAGTGGTCAAACAATATCCTTGGTCTATTAATTATGATGCAAAACGATATCTAGGTCTTCTGAAAACTCAAACTGTTTATCAAGAATTTACTGAAGCTGAAAAGCAGGATTTCTCTGATGCTATTATACAGATATTAAATGCTCACGGAGGATATGTTACTAAACCCTATTTATCGGTTCTTTTCTTTGCTCAAAAAATTTAAATTAACCCCTTCATTCTAAATAAAACTCAATACCAAGTGTGGGTTACAACTCATCCCAAACCCGATACGGAAAAACTACGGTTTTCAACCTAGATGAGATTTATATAGTCACCCCAAATCCAATACTCTCTGTCAAATAATCAAGCATTAGCCGTTGTTTTACGCGTGTGTTGAAGGGGGTATTCCTAAGAATACGCCCAAACAGTATTTTGTTGTTGTAATACCTCTGGCGTAGTGTTTTTTTTGATAATTGGTCTATGAGATTTTTTGATGAGTTTTATATTTGGTAGTGCTTTAAGGCTGCAAAATATAAAAAGCAATGAAAAACCCCAACCTGTTTAAAGGATGGGGGCATAAATAAAAAGTCTATATTTCCATGATGACACAACTCAATATTTGTTCGACTGTTGTCAGCCTGGAGGTGGAATAATGAACAAACCACCATCCAGACGTAAGAAAATTACCCCTGCGACATCTGAGGAACCAAAGCTAGCAACCGACTCTGTGAAGCAAAATACTTTTGAGCAAGATAACCCAGCTTCAGCAACGATTACGGTTACTGCTATTGAAGTTACAGAGTTGACTCTTGAAGAACAAAGCTTACGCTTGCAATTTGAACGTCAGGTAGAAAGGGCATTTTTGTCAGCAGGTCAGGCGTTGATGGAATTGCGGGACAGACGGCTGTACCGTTCCACGCACCAGACATTTGAGGAGTATTGCCGCGATCGCTTCAATTATAGTCGTGATGCAGCGTACTTAAAGATTTCGGCTACTGTGGTTTATGAGAATCTTCAAAAGTTTTTGCCGACCAATGGTCGGCAAATTCCAATGCCGACCAACGAACGACAATTGCGCTTTTTGGCGAAAGCCGAGTTGGAACCGGCTGTGCAAGCGGATGTATGGCAGCAGGCAGTAGAGCAAGCTGGCAATAAGATTCCATCCGGTCGGATCGTGAAAGACGTGGTGGACAGGATACGCGAAAGTCCGAAAGTACCCAATCCTTACCATATCGGTGAAATATGCATTCTTTTGCCAAAGGATAACCCAGACTTGAGAGGTAAAGCGGGTTATTGGGGCGTAGTCAGCCATGTTGGAGAATACAGTTGTACAGTCCAGACATGGGACGGTGACTACACGGTAAAAATCGAACACCTGAAATCACTGGAATTGCTTGACGAAGATTGCCAATTCATGCAGCAGTTATGTGTGAGATTACGGCAGTTGCATCAAGTGGCGACCCGTGACGAGGCTGTGGATTGGCTGTTGCAGGGGTTGGGGAAACAAGCTAAACCTTATTTATCTTCGTTGCAGGCAAAATTGCTGGCAACTGTGGAACGAGAGTACAAAATCGAGTGGAGGCAACAGAAATGATGGTGCAGCGAGGAAACAATAATTTAATGCAACAAAGTTTACTTAACGAGTTCACTTTCAAATATTTCTCGCCACAATTCAAATTCAGGACAATTGCACCAAAGGGTAACGAACCCATCAAAAAGTTTAGTTTCTGAATTTTGAACTCCCCTTGGGAGAACTTGGATCAAGATAGGAATATCCAAATCACATTTCCAATTTTCTATTTCTTTTTGAATTTGGGCAATAGTGTCTTGATGGAATCCTCGGTCGTTGTTGGAACACTGAACAAGTAAAGATCCATTATCAGAATCTTTGACTCGTTTGATCGAGAAATTAATCTGCGTCCACATTGATTGGACTTCATTGAAAATATTAGGCAAACCATATTGATTGCCTAATATTGCCTTGGTTGAGTCGATGGGGGATATTATTCCCCGCACCTCTCAGTTAGATCCGTGCGTACCCGTTTCCGTGTACACGGCTCCCGATGTTCTTAACTTGTGCTTTTGCTCATGTGTTTATAATCGTGGCAGCTCTCATGAATTGCTTCCAGATTGTTTTTCTTCCAGTTGGCGTGATTTCCATCGATGTGATGCAGATGAATCCGTTCTTCATCGATGAATTTTAAACCGCAGGAAGCACATCTATGGTTTTGCTTTTTAAGAGCTTTAGAGGTTTCGCCGTCGTAGAGCTTACTATTTCGTTCGCTCCAGTAGGCTGTATCTCCGTCATAGGGTGATTTAGTTCCCTTGACAGAAATGTGTTTGTTTTCGGAGTAGGAAACTGTTGGAAATGCTTTGTCTAGTAATTCCTTGCTAGAATCGCGGTTTTGCTTGGTTTCCTTGTTGAGTACCGTGTAAGCTCTTTTTTGGATGTAGTATAACGAGTTTCTAGACCCGTCCATCTTGCAGAACTTATGGTAATTTCTCCACCCTCTAACTACCGGGGCTAGTTTTTCAGCCTTTGTGGTAGCACCATAATTCGAGTTGTTAACGATGTGTTTTACTTTCTTACGGAATGCTTTGAAGTTATCCACAGAGGGACTACATCTGAACTTACCGTTTTTCTGGATTTTAAAGTGCCAGCCGAGGAAATCAAACCCATCTGTCGCGGCGGTAACTTTGGTTTTCTTTTGGCTTACATTCATTCCGCGTTTGCGGAGAAACTCGCTGATTCTTTCAAGTATCTCTGTTACATCATCTTCGGGTCGAAGTATAATAACCATGTCATCCGCGTATCGGACTGATGGCTCGGTGATATCACTAGCTGAGGTTTTAGCAGTGATTCTCTGTCCTTGATTCTCATGGTACCTGTGTATACTCTCAATCCCGTTGAGCGCGATGTTTGCTAATAGTGGGCTGACCACTCCCCCTTGAGGTGTTCCCTGTTCGGGGAATTCTGGGTTGACTCCAGCCTTGAGGCATCGGAAGATACCGATTTTTAAACCTTTTGGGGCGATGAGTTCGCCCATTATTGCCGAGTGATTAATCCTGTCGAAGCACTTGTCGGGTAGGAAGGAGGTGTCACCACCTCCGAAACCCCCCTAAGAACGTAGCGTGACAGTTTCCCATCACTACGCTCAAGCCTTATTTCTAGTCCGATTTCTTGGATTTTGAATGTTCCAGTTTGTGGCATGGCTTATGCAAGTGGATAAGGTTCCAGGTGTCATCTGTTCCCTCATCCTCCACCGGAACTATGTGATGGACTTCCAGTTCCTCGCCGTTGAGTAAAGTTTCACCGCAGCTTGGGCATTTCCATTCCTGGTTTTCGGCAACTATGAAATATTTACTTCCTTTTGCCCATTTGTTTTTGCCCATCTTCTTGTTACGGTTTTCCCAGTATTCTCGGAGTTCAGGATTATCTGGAGAGGCGCTTCCTTTCACCTTGATGTGACGTACAATCTTGGTTGAAGCAACGTTAAATAGTTGCATGAGTTTAGAATTGTTTCGACGGTCTTTGCTGTTAACAGCAAAGACCCAACTTCGTGTCCCGACTTGGTGAAAGTACTTAGCTTTAATCCAGTTTTTTGCTTTGTATGGGTGTCGTCGTTTAGCCCAACGCCAGAGATATTGCCACACACGATAATCGATGTAGCTAAAGGTTTCTTTGCTGACTCCACCTCTGTAGTAGTTAGCAAAGCCTCGGAGAATAGGATTGAGTGTGGATATGACTGCTTCCTGTTTTGCACCGTTTAGGGATTTGACTATTTCGCCGATCTTCTGGCAGAAGTTAAGAACTTTTGATTTAGAAGGCATGAATAGTGCCTTCCCCTTGAATGTGCGTAGTTTGAAGCTGAGGAAGTCAAATCCATCCTCTGTGTGAACTATACGTGTCTTCTCCTCGCTTAATTCCAGGTTGCGGTCTAATAACCATTTCTCAATTACCTTTTTCGCTTCTAAGATGTATTCCTTAGAGTTTGCCGTAATGATAAAGTCATCAGCATAGCGAATTATCCCCATTCCACTTCGGGATTTTTCTCCTAATGGATGATTTTTGGTAGGCGGGTGCCGATATGGTATTGCCTTAACTACTGTTTCCAAACCGTGAAGTCCGATATTGGCAAGTAGGGGGCTAATTGCACCACCTTGGGGAGTTCCTTGGATTGTTTCGTTAAACGTTCCTTTATCCATGAAACCGCATTTTAGCCACATTTTAATGAGTTCTCGTCCTGGTACTTTACCTATAGAGTTCTCAA
This sequence comes from Nostoc sp. C057, assembly GCF_013393925.1. Lineage (NCBI taxonomy): Bacteria > Bacillati > Cyanobacteriota > Cyanophyceae > Nostocales > Nostocaceae > Nostoc > Nostoc sp. C057. The sequence goes on from NZ_CP040292.1 coordinate 12,782, forward strand.
TGTTGCTGTGAGAAATGTTGTCAAAAAATCCTGAAATATCTGCGTCTAGAACCCATGAGTCTCCCTTTTCGCTTTTGCCTGTTGGTGCAATTCTCGTGAATGCTTGTTCGATAGCATCGGCGCAACTCCTTCCAGGTCGGAAGCCGTAGGAATTTTCTTCAAAGACTGCCTCCCATTCTGGTTCTAGTAAGTTTTTGACTACTGTTTGCATGACTCTATCTCTCACGGTGGGGATTCCGAGAGGACGTTTCTTTCCATTTGATTTGGGTATGTAGATTCGCTTGGTTGGTTTGACCTTGTGAGTCCCGTTTGCCATTTCTAGGAAGAGTTTTACACGCTGCTGGGGGAGTGTTTATTACCTCCTTATCTATCCCAGCCGTTCGCTTTCCGGTGTTAACCTGCGTAATTTGTCTGATGCTAAGTAGTAGGTTTGACTGACTTCGTAACATTAACTTTTGAAGGCGGCGGAGCCTCCGAAAGTTACCAAGATTTCGGGCGCGAAAGATTCTGTAACGCAAATTCTTCACAACTTTGATTGCTTTACGCCAGTTAATCAGGCTCCAGTTTTCTAGCCGCTTGCTATCTCCATTTATTAGGCGTTGTCGCATAATATCTAACTTGTAATAACAATTAGGTTTCTGTTGTTAGGTATCTCTTTCGCATAAGACCAAGAGTACATCTGCTATTGCTTTCGCTCAGGGCAAATTATTAGTCCCTATCCTAACTATTACAGTTAGGCATTCGCTTCTTACTCCTTCCTACTCCCTCCAGAGGTTTGACCATCTCTCCCTTTGCTACCCCTTTCGGGACATTAGTTGTTCTAGTTACTTGAATATCGACATTCTCAAGACTCTGTAGGGGTTATCCTGTTGTATCGGTTGGTTGTAGCGCCCTCTTTAGGTGGTGATTATTCTGCGACGGGTACCAAATTCACACGAATATACGAATCGAAACCGTATAAACTTCCCGTTACACCCTGTCAGCCTTTAGGGTGGTCACTCGATAACGCAGTTTAGACATCACTTCAATTTACTTCACCATAGAAAGCATCCCTCTAGCTCCCTACCCGCTTTAGGCTAGTAGTTAGGGCTACATTCGTCGTCTGCATATTCCAGTTGGATTTCTCCTTCTTTCTGACGGGACTGTTTCCAGTCTTTTACGTAAGGGTAGGCGGTGTGAATCGCCTAGAGGCTCGGAAATCGCATCTTACGGCGATTCTTCCCCAGGGAAGACCTCAGACCAAAGTAGAGTCGGATTCGGCTCTAAGCCTTTCCTAGCAGGGGCTAGGCTCTACTAACCGACCAGTTCAGGTCGCACCTCAATATCGAGTTCAATTACTCGCTTATTTATTCCGTTGACTTTGGAACTGAGGTTTAGGAAGATGTACTTTTGTGCATCATGGGCAGAGCGCCCAGTTCTGAACCCGTAACTCCTGGCGTGGAAGGTGGCTTCGTGTGCTGGTTCGAGTGCGTATTTTGCTAGGCATTGCCAACACCTATCCGCGATGGTTGGTATCTTAAGCATTCTGGTAGTCCCGTCCTTCTTGGGAATGGGGATTTCCCGTAGTCCTTGATGCTTCCAATTTCCACTATTCATTCTCAGTGATTCTTCAAGGTTGAAGCGTTCTTCAAATGAGAGGGATTTCTTACCATCAATACCAGCCGTCTTTTTACCAGCATTTAGCTGAGATACAAGTCTAATTGCAAGAAATCGAGCCGAGGTTGATTTTAGAACAAGCTTTTGGAGTGACCGCGCTTTCCGCTTGTCTCCAACTTGAACCGCTTTAAATACGCGCTTTTGAAGGCGGAAAAGATTTCGGCGGAATTTCTTCCACGGTAGGGCTTTCCAAGATTCACTAGTATGTCTACTGTGTCTAATCGTTTTCTCTTCTGGAGTTTGTATTTTCTGAACACCTCAGTCCAATTACGGACTGTCCTACCCTAACTGTGGGGATTCATCCGCTCGTCTGGTTTACCTGAGATTCGACTGTCTCAAGACCCACAATTAGTTTTTATTCGTTCCCTCGGAGAGATTGATTGTTCCGTTAGATGTAGCCAATTCAACTACTGGATTCCCTAAACTCTTGCCGTTACCCGCAGAATGTTCGGCGGGAATGAACTCCAGTGAGGTCAGGGATTTTACGTTGCGCCCTGCCTGCCGAATAAGTCGCTTTTATAGGCTCGGTTTCATCGTGGGAACTCCCTATTAGCGCCAGTGTCAACCCGCAACGGTCGTCTGATTGCGCCCTGTTCCCAGCTTCACTCTACAAGAACCGAGCTTGTTCGGTGTGGGCAGATAAGGAGTCAATTCTGAGTCTGAATGGCAAGACTTGCACTTGCATCTGACCGAGAGTTCAGCCTTTTAATGACAGTAATCTGCTGTCGGACTGGCTTAGTTGTGTACGGACTGATTACCGTGATTCACTAAACAACGAATCGCACGCGGCGTTTCGATTCACCCATAAGTCCCCCTCAGCAATACAAATTTTGACAAGGATGACGAAGAAGATAAGGAATCTCCTGACGACGAGTAAGCTCAATAGCGCTCAGACTAACCCTCTGGGTGTTATTAACTATTAATACTATTGTAACGATAAATCAAGGGTTTCAAGTATTTTGCATTTGCAAGAATTGGGAATTTTGCTTTCACCGTATCTGTCATCCTTGCAAGCTTTGCTGCTGGTGGCTGTTGAGAGAGAGTACAACCTTGTGTGAAAGCTTAGTAGAGAATTAACACCCATTTCTAGCGTTTTTAGCAAGCATAATTTTCCCTGTGATGTAGGCTTGAGTGATTGCTATTCGCCGTAACTTGCCACTGCTAGTTTTTTCTAGTTGTCCTGGGCGAATGAAGAGTATATTGTCCACAGGGATTTTAATACCCAGCTGGTTGAGAACAATCTCGCTGACTTGGCGCTGATGGTCAATTAATTGCTGAAGAACACTGGCCTGTTTGGTTTCTATCAAGACAATAATGTGGTCATTAGCCTGAATTGTCGCAACTTTGCTCGGTTGTACAAACGGTAGCGACTCTATAGCATGTTCAAAATCGCTTGCAAAATAACTTTGACCATTAATTTTAAAGCGATCGTTCAGCCGACCTATGACGAACAACTCACCCTCGCTAAGTACACCCAAATCACCAGTAGGGAAAAAACCATCACAATTGTAAAAAGGGTGTTCGCTTTCAAAATAATTATCGACCAAAGTCCCGCTTCTGAGTTCAACTTCACCAATTTCACCCTCATGGCATAAAAGACCATCTTCAGTTCTTAAACGGATATCAAATGTACTCAACGCTTGACCTACGGAAATAGCTTTGCAGCCATTTGCCAAAGTCACAATCCGGGGAACATCTTCTAACTTACAGCAAGAAATCATCAGGACTGCCTCCGCCATGCCGTAGCAAGGCTTAATTGCTGTAGGTTGCAATCCATAGGGTGCAAGCACTTCCAAGAACTGATGTAGTTTGTCTATATTAATTGGCTCACTGCCATTGAAAACCATTCGTAGCTGGGTCAAGTTTAAGTTGGCAATTTCTTCTGGATCGGTAATTGCCAAGCGACGGAGACAGTAGCTAATGGCAAAATCTGGAATAACTGCGATCGCAATCTTTTTTTCTGACAGTTCGCTCAACCACTCCACAGGATTCATCAAAAAATGTATTGGGGTACTTAGGTGCAAGTTATGCCTCACGTATAGCGTTGTGAGCAAAGCACCGACTAATCCCATATCGTGATAAAGTGGCAGCCAACTTGCAGTTGCATCACTGGGTCTATTTTGAGCATGGTTAGCGATCGCCTGCATTTGTGTCACAATTTTCCCATGAGTGACTGGAATTCCTTTGGGGAAAGAAGTCGAACCAGAAGAAAACTGCACAAAAGCAATATCAGTATCTGTAATTGTTGCAAAATTTGCTGATTCTTGGGGCTGAATATCTGTGTCTGGTAACTGTAGACGCTGGAGGCTCAATTCTAAACTTCTAATACTAGGTGCTTCCAACACAAATTCAGCTTGATATTGGGTTGTAACCTTCGTCAAAAATTCCAGGTAGCTCTCTTTAACAACACCCATGCTGTAGGGTTTGACTGACAGTGGAATTGCTCCCAGTCCAACTAAAGCAAAGAATGCAATAATCACACCTTCGGTTGTTTCAAAAGGAAACAGAATCCTTGAGCCAGCTGCCACACCCGTAGCCCGAAAGTACTCCATATAGGCTGCAATCTTCTGGTACATCTCACAATAGGCGAGAAACTTAGACTCAGCAGCGCGATCCTGTCTTAAGAACAAGCCCAAGTGTGAGTCAGTATTCTTGAGAGCCTGAATCATTGCGATCACGGTCATCGACAGCTTAGTTCTGGGTTGTAAGTCTTGCATTGTTTTGACCTCAACCATCTTGTTGCTTATTTTCATCGAGAAAATCCTGGAGAGTTCTAAGCGATCGTTCAATTGAATCAATGAATGCTACTTTCACAAGAGCATCGGCAGCAACCTTTGCAGTTCCGTTTTTGAAAATCTCAATAAATTGGTGAAAAATTACTTGATAATAGTAATTTTCCTCCGTGTCTTTGAGTTTCGTAATAATCTTGACCTCTCCAGGTAATATTTCATGGCTATAGTTGACTTCAATACGAGCAACTACAGGAATAATTCTCTGTCCGTGAAATAAGTTGTGATGCTCAAGCCATGACCATCGCCCTGCTTCTAGGTATTCGAGAACAGTGGCATTATTGACGTGACCCAAACTGTCAAGGTCATTTGGGCGTACCTGAAGTTTTAGGTTAACAGCTTCAAAGTTCATAAGTGGGTTGGCGTGAATATTTATTATCAAGGCAAGGTAGAAGGCAGAGGAGCCACTACGTTGCAGAGGTTTCCTCCTGCCAAGTCGCTGCAATCATGGCTGGGGAGAGATAGCCACAACAGTAGACACATAATCCCCACTGTGAGATATGGAAAGGTGAACAGTCCAACCTTGAAGCTGAAAATGCTCTGCCAGTGAACCGTAAAATTCAAAGTAAGGTGCGTAACGGGAATTATGTCGCACTTCTACATCTGTCCAGTAGAAATTAGGGGCTATTGCTAAAGCCTTAAACAAGGCTTCTTTAGCTGAAAAAGTACCTGCCATACTTTGGAGAGAGTTTTTACTTTGGCTGAAGTAAAGACACTCAGTGTTTGTAAAGAAAATGCCTGGAACTTTCAAAGCTTCAACTGTTGTTAGTTCTGCAATCAGTTGAATATCGTGCCCCAGTCCAATTAACATCCCACCAGATCCAGCCACTTCTGTTCAACTTCAGCCGCAGAATTTACCTGAATTCCTGTAATTTGTCTGAGAGCAGAAAATATCAGACTTTGTTTGCGCTCAATATTGTCTGGCAGAACCATCTCATACTTGATGGAATCCCACCAGTTGACGTGAGAATCCCGCTGCTCAAGATGTTGGCGGTTACTACCATAAAGTTCGCCCCCTTCTCGCACAAACAAGTGTGCAACAGCAAATGCGCCTTTGGGTGAGTACTCTTTACTATCAACTAAAGCTTTGGCAAAACTTATGAAGTATGTCATGTGCTGCGATTCATCAGCAGCAATTTGCTTAAATAGCTTTTTCAATCCAGGGTCTTGAGCAACATTAGCACACCAAGAGTAGTTAACCGTGGCTGTAATCTCTGAAATCGCTAATAATACTAGTGTTCTGAGCATGTCATCATCGGGAAAAATCTTCCGAAACTCAATGAGAGTCTCGTCACTGACAGGTTCTAGACTGAGTAGAGTCGATAAGCGATTAAGTGTGGTTTCGTGAAAGCTTTCTTCCTCATTCCAGTAACGACTCCAAGTACTACAAGCTTGCATAATGCTTGCTAAAACTGGATTGCGATCTTGCCAACGACGACACTCAGCATCAGCCAATCTAGCCAAGCGATCGGCTCCTGGCTTGGTAGTCAATTCTGCACGTCCAGCATTCCAGAGATTAGCTTTGTCAAATTTATTCACAGCCTCCAGGTTAATTGCACCAATCATTTCCACTGCACTCCATCGGCGCTTTTCATGGAAATAGTGTTGTTCCCATATTAAATCAACTAAAGAGCTTCGTTGCTCGGCAACAATTGCATATAAGTTACTGACAATATCAGATCGAGAAATTGTATTTACCATAGTGAAGATATTTGAATTTAATTTTTAAGTTTTAGAGGTTGTTTGAAAAGCCTTGGTGACTGGAAGTCGCGGCTACATAAACAAAACCCATCTACCTTTCTCTTCGAGACGCTGACGCGTAGCTTGTTCTCCGTTCGCGTTAGCGTCTCCGTTAGGAGAAGGAGTACGGTAATGCCCGCCGTAGGATGCCCAAAGGGCTGTAGGGCAAACGTGAGTTAAAAAGCTGGTTGTAAAACTAAAAATGAAAATTTTTACCACTACCCTTTATTCTCTAGACTCTATTCTTCAAAAAGTCTTTAGATTTAAAATTTATCATTTTTAGGTCAAAGTATTAACTGTATCAGCTTCATTTAAAAATGCTTCTAATACATCTGAAATAGGTGTATCAAGAGAGAAAGCTGGCAAACGTATTTGGACTCCATACTGCTTTTTCAGCATATTTGCAGTTTTGGCGAAAACCTCCATCAGATCGATGCTGTTATGTAGGCGATCGGAACGAGCAATAATCGCCGATAGCGTCAAGTCATTTTCAAAAATTTCTGCAATAGATAAACCAACATTTTGGGCAAAAATCTCACAGATATAGTCTTTCAAGATTTGAAACTCCTTTGTTGCGGTATTACAGTAAGTTAAATGCTGTTAGTTACAAGTTTTACTTAACATTAATAGAAAATTTGACGTTTATATGCTGTCGATTACATACAGTAAGCTCAATTTAGCACATTTAATAAAGTTTTAGCTGCGTATTTATACTAAAGATGAGTTCCTATGTGTCCAATACGGTTCGCATAAGCAGAGGGGGAAAGTTATTAAAATTTATCTTCCCCTGCTTCTCTTCTCCCCCTGCTCAAGAACTGTTCGCCTCAGCAGATAACTTTGTTAACCGAACCGTATTACCACCTCCGACTTCCGACTTCCGACTTATGAATGCTTTACAAAGCCGTTGAAGATGGCCGAAGTTAGAGAGCTTTTCACCCAGACATTTTGATTGTGATAAAAATCACCACGCTGTTCTAATGTAAACCCACCCAGCAATAACCCTAACCATACTTCTACCATCGGCATTTGCAACACACGTTGCAGTTTAACTAAAGAAATCTCATCTTTGACATTTATCAGGTAGTTAGCGATCGCGCTCTGCCATTTTTCCACATTTTCGTCTGATGCCAAATTGCGAACATCTTCTAAAGTTGTTACCTCATCAAGCATTGCCAAAACATTCGCTTTTTCAACAGGTGCTGCTACAGAATCACCTAACTCAGTAGGAGATGAAAATTGGTGTGGGCCATGTGGTTTAAAGGTTTGTGGTGTTTGCGGTTCAATCAAATCATCTAAATCCAGATGCATTGTTGTCCGCACTAGACCAGCAAAGAGATCGGTGCTAACAATTGGCCCCAAAAGACTATTGTGATCACGGGTATCTTGCAACAGGACTTCGGCACGAGACTTGAGAATATCCGCAATTTGACTGAAGGCAATACCTGCGGTTGATAATTGGGTTTCAATAGGTAAATCATGCAGTTCTGTATCCAAGCACTGCCATACTGCATCAAGGGAAGAAGTTGGTGGAGATTCGGACAACTCATCTAATACATCCCAAATTGTTAATTGACGATATGTGGTCATCTCTACGATTGTGGATGCAAGGGGCAAGGCCGCACTGGGCAGTAACTTGAGGTAATCTCAAACATATCCTTATATTGATATAGTGAAACACTATATTGTTTTGCAAAAGCCTGTAATACCTGATCTGTATAGGCGCGGATCTTGCCAGCCGTTAGTCCAAAGCAGTGAATTGGTTCTAAGCGGCAAACAGGTTTTTGCCCCAGCCAGAGTTCTGCACCCAACGCGTGTAATGGTTTATCCCCCGGTTCTTTATACAAATACAGTACTGCAAAATATGTTGCTGGGGGTTCGACTGCGATTGCATCAATTTCTGCTGAATTATTCTGGGAGCGGTGGCGATAGAATGAGCGGCGATTGTGGCAGACTTTTGGATTCCAACACCCATCCCCTGCTGTTCCATGTAAAACTTTAGCTTGGGCAGTTGGTAACTTGGCACATAACTGACACTTGGGATCTAACGGCTTGGGCATCGTTTAGTCTATTAATATCCTCCGTAACATACTTCCACACCTATAGGGCGGCTTGGGTATGCGAGTATGTCACTTTTTGTTGTATCTACTAAAATCTGGTTGCGGATAAAATTGTTCTATACGTTTTTTTACTGTCTTACGTAGTTTTTCTTGACAAATAGGACAGTTCGTAAACATATTGGAAGCATCTGAACAACTAATTGTTTGACCACATAAACTTAATACATGAGATTGTTCATGCCCTAATTCTGGTACAAAGTGAATAATTTTTTCAGAATTAGACATAGTTTGTATTTCCTTAATTCAACGTATTCCTCTCCCTCTAGCCGATGAACATCCTCTACTGTTCTGCCTCCTCACCGATTGCCCGATAATAAGCAGCGATTGCCGCCTCTTGTTCACTCCGTAAAGTATACCGCCGAAACGCTTTCTCGCTTTGATGTCCTGTTAATTTTCGTGCATGGCTGGGGTCAACTCCCAATAGCAATAAGTCAGTAGCGTAAGTATGTCGAAATGAATGAGGGTGCAAATCCTCAATATGAGCTATTTCAGCGATTTTTTCTACAGCGAAGTAAATCCCGTGATAACTCAAGCGTTCACCCTTGTATGAAGCATGGTGTGAAATCATCAGTGGACTAAGGCTGGACAACACCTCTCCTTGCTGTTCGCGCAATTGTAAATAATCTGCCACGACTTCCCGACTCTCTTTTCGCAGTGGAACTAAGCGTGGTTCATTGGTTTTGGTGTCTGGTAAAAATAGCAGCTTGCCATCAAATGAGCCAACATTTAGCTGCACAACTTCCCCAGCCCGGAGTCCATGACTGAGAATGTGAACCAGTGCTGTATCCCGTTGCTTTGTTTCTCCCAGCAATTCCAACGCTGACCAAACCTGTTCCATTTCTTCAGGGGTTAAACTCTGGGCTGGTGGCAGTGGTACTTTTTCCAGTTTTATCCCCAGTGTAGGATTAGTAGCAATAATTTCAGGATACGTGTAACACATCCATTTGAAAAAGCTTTTGAGTGCCGCAATTCCCGCATTAATGCTGCTTTTTGAAAGCGGTTTACCAACATCAGTCCGTATTTCATCACGGAGATATTCTTTATATAGCGCAAGATGACGTGGACGCAGTTCATGATAGTGCAGCTCACTCCAAGCCAAAAACCTTTTGAGTTCGCGTTCGTAAAGCTTGCGGCTGTTGGGTGCGAGATTGTTGCTGCGTAAAAATTCCAGAACTTTTACCCACCGAATATCGGTGGGTGGTCTTGTAACTCTAGTATGCCCAGAGAGCGATGCAGTTTCAGCGTCCAGAGGAATAAGTTTAATCGGAGGTAAGTTATTTAGTTCAGGGTTATTCACAATAATCTTGCGCGATCGCACTCGGTAGTTCTGAATTTAAAAGTTCAGTATACCCGATCGCGGTTGAAGACAAAATAAGATACCCTTATCTTTTATCCGACATAAAATACGATTAATACCTTTTCTCCAGACAGCTAAGTATTTAAAGTGTTATTTTATACTTTAAACACTTAGGCTTAGTGAAATTTTGCCGCAGACTAGAATGGCACGCTTGTTAATCGCAAAGCCCTGATATAACAAGATTTTTGAGTGTGGGAAGTGTGGGGAGGGTGGGGAGAAAGAGGAGAAATTGAATAACTGCACATCAATGAACGCTGCATTGCCCTATATTCACAGAGCGATGGCTTCTCTGCGAGAGGCTCCGCGAACGCTCGCCGCAGGAACCGCACTACGACAAATGGCGATCGCTCGTTTAAAATCATTAGTACCAATCGAAACGTGCGAGAGAATGCTGGGATTGTTATCCATGTCGGAATCCTCTATCAGTTGAGGTGGATGTGGATGTGCCAGAGAGCCGATTGGTGATTTGCTGCACCCTAACACAACTTGATGAAACGATTGGATTATAACAGTACTAAAGTACTAAGCCGACTTGTCTTCTTTTGCCTTTTGTTAAGTTACAAGTTCACCCTGTTAGAAGATTTTTCATTTCTTTTTCCACGGCATCATGGATGCCTGGCGCTTTAAACTGTTGTAAAGCCTTAGCCGGACTGAATGTTAGGTTGAACTTCGCGCAACCGACGTTCCAGAAAACGACGCTCACTGTCATTTGTCACTAATTCTAGTGCCCGTGTATAGCTCTGGGTCGCTTCCTCTAACGCTCCAACACGCCGGAATAAATCTGCACGGGTGGCATGAAAGAGATGATAGCTGTCCAGTTCTGGAGCAAGGCTATCAATCAGTCCAAATGCGGCTTGAGGACTGTCTGCCATTGCGATCGCCACTGCTCGGTTCAAGGTAACAATGGGTGAGGGCTGCAAGCGTTCCAACACCTCATAGAGCCGCACGATCTGCGCCCCAGTCTGTTTCTTCGGCGCGGGTTGCCTGACAATGGAGGGCTGCGATCGCCGCTTGCAGGGCATACACTCCGGTTCTACCCCCGCAACGCTTCCTCTACCAGAGGTAACGCCTCAGCAATCTGTAGATGGTTCCAACGACTGCGATCCTGATCTTCTAGCAAAATCAAATCGCCTGCCTCATCTAGACGCGCATTGCGCCGCGAATCGTGCAATAACATCAGCGCCACCAGTGCTGTGACTTCAGATGGGGGTTGGGGTGCCAGTAATTGCCGCACCAGTTGCCCCAAGCGAATCGCTTTGATGCAGAGGTCAGCCCGCACGAGCGCATCTCCTTTGGTTGCGGCATAGCCTTCGTTGAAGATGAGATAAATGACTGTCAGGACTGCCTCTATCCGGGGAGCGAGATCAGTCGTCTCAGGTACTTTGTAAGGAATGCCTGCATCTCGAATTTTGCGTTTAGCACGAACTAACCGTTGTGCCATTGTTGCAGTCGGTATAAGAAAGGCGCGGGCAATTTCGTCGGTTTCCAGTCCACCCAACATTCGGAGGGTCAACGCTACTTGAGTTTCCGTTGCCAGTGCCGGGTGACAGCAGGTAAAGATTAATCGCAGGCGATCGTCTTCAATTTCATCACTGTCATAGGTTGGTTCTTCAGTGGATGGAATTAAGCCAGATGCCGCATACCACTCCAGTTTTTCGGTCAGTTTCGTGCGTCGTCGGAGGCGATCGATCGCCTTGTACCGGGCAGTTCGGATAATCCAGGCACGGGGACGATCAGGAATACCGTCGCTTTCCCACTGATTCACTGCCGCTGTAAATGCTGCCTGTGCAGCTTCTTCAGCTACATCAAAATCTCCGACCAGCCGAATCAGAATAGCGACAATGCGCCCCCATTCAGTTCGATAAAGGGCAGCAATTGCTTGAGCCACATCTATTTTTGGGATTGAAGCCATACCTTTGACAAAGAGACATAAAGAATTTTGGGCAAGGTGTCGATTTGAGCAATTGCCGTTCGACTGACTGATAAAGGGAGATAAGTTCAATTGTACTAGACAAAATTTTTGCACTCAGGTGTCGATTTGGACAATTCCCGTTCGACTTAATCACAAAGGAGGCAACCGAATGAAATATTTGCTGCTGATTTATATGGACGAAAACGCCATGAGCGACACCGAGCGGGAGCATTGCTATGGGGAATCTGCCCAACTCGCCCAGCACTTGCATACTCAAGGACAATTTCTGGCGACGGCTCCACTCCATCCTGTTGCAACCGCAACCAGTGTCCAAGTCCGTGATGGCAAATCACTCGTGACCGATGGACCATTTGCCGAAACCCGCGAACAACTGGGTGGATTCTTCCTCGTTAATGCTCAGGATTTGGATGAAGCCATTGCGATCGCCACCCGCATCCCAGGTGCAAAAGTCGGCACCGTCGAAATCCGTCCTGTCATCGAAGTTGCGGGACTACCAGCACAGCCCTGACCAAGCCCCGTTGGGGCGGGGTATAGGGTGTGGGGTGTGGGGTGTAGTGAATATTTAGCCCCAACAACACTCTTGGTTACAAGCCCCGTATGAGTCAAGACGATAGCATTGGTGGGGGTTCAAGCCCGGACTAATGCAGTCTTCCCTACACCCTACACCCTACACCCCACACCCCACACCCTTCTTGTTGACCGTCCTTAACCGCTTGAACTCAAGGAGAACCCTCATGCAAAACAATTCCAAAATCACTCCCTGTTTATGGTTTGATGATCAAGCCGAAGCCGCCGCTCAGTTTTATACGTCGATTTTTCGCAATTCCAAAATTGTCCACGTCAGTCGATATGGAGACGCTGGACAGGAAATTCACGGAAAACCAGCCGGAGCCGTCATGACTGTCAGCTTTGAACTTGATGGTCAGCCGTTCACAGCACTCAACGGTGGTCCGACCTTCAAATTTAACGAGGCGATTTCCTTCCAAATCTTTTGCGATACCCAGGCGGACGTGGACGATTACTGGCAAAAATTGTCTGCCGGTGGGGATGAAACCGCACAGCAATGCGGCTGGCTCAAAGACAAATACGGTGTCTCCTGGCAAATTATTCCTCGCATTCTGATTGAGTTACTCAACCACCCCGACGCGGCAACCTCTCAAAAAGTGACCACTACCATGCTGCAAATGAAGAAGATCGAGATTGATGAACTTAAGCGTGTCGCTGCTGATTAGCGGTTCCTTCGGAGTTGCGCTTTGCGCTAATCAGCACACCCAACCCTCGCAATCTAACTCAAAACCATTCAACAGGAGATTTCACAATGAAAGTCATGGTCTTTGTCAAAGCAACCCAAGACTCTGAAACTGGGGTCATGCCGAGCGAACAGCTTTTAACTGAAATGGGGCAGTACAACGAAGAATTAGCTAGGGCAGGTATCTTGCTCGCCGCTGAGGGGTTTCATCCTAGCTCAAAAGGGGTGCGAGTTCACTTTTCAGGAACCGATCGCACCGTCACCCAAGGACCTTTCACTCCAGCGCAGGAGCTAGTGGCAGGGTACTGGCTGTGGCAGGTGAACTCAATGGAAGAGGCAGTTGCTTGGGTCAAGCGCTGCCCTAACCCTATGCCAGGAGACTCCGAGATTGAGATTCGTCCCGTATTCGAGGCAGAGGATTTTGGTGAAGTCCTGACACCCGCCTTAAGGGAGCAGGAAGACCGCATTCGCGCTCAACTTGAAACGCAGCAGCAAGAGTAACGTCATCAACAACCGCGCAAATGATGTTTATATGCGAACGATCCGCTCATCAAAACGCAGAATCGATTACAAAAGGAGAAATCAATGAAACTCAATTCTTACCTGATGTTCAACGGCAACTGTGAGGCAGCGTTCAAGTTCTATGAACAATGTCTGGGTGGCAAGATGACTATGATGATGACACACAAAGAAGCACCTTCCGCCGAAAATGTCTCACCGGAATGGCAAGACAAAATCATGCACGCTTGCCTTGAACTAGATGATCGCCTCCTGATGGGATCTGACTGCCCACCAGGATACTTTGAAACCCCGCAAGGTTTCTACGTACAAATTAGCGTTCCTGAAATCACTGAGGCAGAACGGCTTTTTCACGCTCTAGCAGAAAACGGCAAGGTGAAGATGGCGATCACGCAAACCTTCTGGTCATCGCGCTTTGGCATGTTGACCGATCAGTTTGGGACACCGTGGATGATCAACTGCGAACAAACCATCTGAGCCGAATGGCACGCTTGAAAAGCTGAAACCTCCTTGCTGGCAGGGTGTGGGAGGTGTGGGAGGACGGGGAAGAAGTCTTACCCCCCACACTCCCCACACTCAAAATCTTGTTATATCAGGGCTTTGCGATTAACAAGCGTGCCATTCCCATCTGAGCCTATACCAACATCTGTTATTCGTCCTTTGTCCTTTGTAAATAGCCACTGACCACTGACCAACAACAAGATGAAAGATATTTGCACATCACTGAGGTTGATTCATGAAACTCTATGAATTTGCTCCCACGCGATCAATTCGAGTTTGCTGGGTTCTCCAGGAACTTGGGGTGGAATTTGAAGCAATCTCCATCAATATACGGGCAGGTGAACACCGTACACCCGATTTTCTCACCATCAATCCCACTGGCAAGCTCCCTGTACTCATCGATGGCGAACATATCATCACTGAATCCGTAGCCATTGCTTTGTACCTCGGTGAGAAGTACCCAGAATCTAACCTGGTACCTACAGACTTGCTTCTGCGAGCACAGCTTTATCGTTGGCTCCTCTTTACTGCCACCGAATTGGAACAGCCGCTATGGCGTATCGCTCGCCACACGTTTATATACCCAGAAGAGTTGAGATTGCCTGCTGAAATACCTCTCGCTCGGCAAGACTTCACCAGTATGGCTGTCGTTTTAGAGAACCATTTGTTGGATCGGCAGTTTGTAGTGGGTGAACACGTCACAGTGGCTGATTTTGTGCTTGCTTACACACTGGATTGGGCGAACGAAGTTCAGCTACTCGTCACTTTCCCCACGCTGGTGGACTACATGGAACGAATGTACAAACGACCAAAGGCATCTGGGCGAATCGCAGCTGCACTTGCAAGTCTCAACCAGACCTCACAATGATTTACAGATAACCCAATAGAACCCAACCAAGCTGAACAAACCTCACCCATGCCTGCTCAACCGCTACAACTATTGCTGATTCATCATCTAAATCTATATCTACGTTAGATTCTGAAAGTATTTCCGAGATATCGCGTTTCCCAGGCTACTGAAGTACACACGAACCTTTTATATCAAAACAAGTAGCTTTAAAAACGTACCTCACTAGATTGAGAAACGCTATATCCCTCTTCTGTCACTCTCCGGAATAAGCAAGTAGTAACTAAATGAAATTATCCAGAAGCATAATAGGGTTTAAATTGATTCATTGCACTAATTAATTGATTGAATCCCAGCAATAAATTAGAATTTTGGAAAATATGTATCCAGGGATAAATCAACCAAAATAGTAATAGTGGTTGGGCAATGAGACGCAAATTATTTAAAGTGTTTTTCCATCCGCATTCATGGTTCCATTGTTGATGATTAGAAAAATCAACATCACTATTTTCTTGTAACTCAGGTTCAATTTGACCAGATTTATTTAAGCCTAACAAGGTGGAAGAATTTAAACTAATCATTGTGTAAACACAAAAAATAATTTCCCACCATCTATCAATATGTTGAAAATTTGTGAAACGATAATCTGTCCAGCCTAATTCCTGCTTACACTGTCGAAAACCATATTCTACCCAGGTTCTTAATCCATATAAATCACCTAAAGTTTTCTTGAGATTACCTTGAAGATTTGTCATTACAAATGTTGTTGAATTTTCTGGCATAGTTTCTGGGTCAGTAGTTATTTCCCAGTAAGTTATGGCTCTTTTTTTACCATAAATTATTTCCCTAATGTATCTAATTTCTGATTTATCATTGCTAAATGTTCTCTCAAATTTACACCACTTGTTCGCTCTAACCCTCTGTCCTGCTGGCAGCCAGACTCCATGATTATTTCTTATCGCTACGACATAATCTAATTTATATTCAGCTAGTTTTCTAATAAATTCGCTACTTTCACCATATAAACTATCCGCCAGTACTAATTTAATAGTAAAGCCTGATTCAATTAGCTCTGTAATAATTTCTGATGCTAACTCTATTTTAGTTTTATATTTATCTCCTTCTTTTAGCGTCCCTTTTGGTTTGAATATTTTTACACTTAAAGGAAAAGTTATATTAGAGTAAACTCCATAAACATTGACTGAAACTATTCCATTGTCGACTTTTCCAACACTCCCTAAATATTGCCTGGCTACATAATCAGTCTTTCTACCTTTTTTCCTGTCTCCTGTTTCATCTATTACTACTGTAATCGCATTGCCATCTAAGACTTTTTTGAGTTTATTTAATCTTCGTTGTTTTAATTCCTCTACTGACCAATCTGAATTAGCTAAAAAATGATGTAATGACTGTGCAGAATTTATACTTACGGCTTTCGCTATCTCTGGTAACGATTTTCTTTTAATTGGTGACATTATTCCCAGATGTAAATATTTGAAGCACTCATAATTTCTTACTTCCTTAAACAGGTCTTTATACTCTGCACAATATTCATCTATAATGGCAACTGTTGGGTGGGCATCTCTTGCCAAATGTTTCAGGATTTGTAATTCTACATCCATTGCCCTGCTTATCTTCCAGAGTTTTTTCTTTTAATCCTTTTATTCAGAATACTCGGAAAGTGACAGAAGAGGGATATCTGTATTTTAGACATCTCCGAAAACAGTTAAAGCCTTTGTGTGGCTAGGCTGTAGCCCGTAAATGCAATCATCTTAAATTAGTTACTCTGTACGATAAAATAAGACTTTGAGATATTTACTGTTGATAATTAGGCAAAAATATTTAGTTATATGCGGTAATTTCAACCTGATGATATAGCCGATATTTCTAATGGTAATATTAGCGCTCGAATTCGTAACCTTACTAGTCCACAAATCGTCAAGATTACTTGCTCATATTTGTGGGGATTTAACCTAAATCTTTCTTGAACAACTCGAAATATTTTGACTGATCGAATTCGATGTTCAACAAAGATCCGTTTAGATGAAAATATTTTATTTTGTTCTTTTTGTTCAGTTGTTAGTTCTCGATTTCTTGGTTTCTTAATTGGAGTTGTAATTAAATCTTCTCCAATATATGCCTTATCCCCTTTAAATCTTTGTTTGGCATCAAACTCTAACCGATATTCTCGAAACAAAGTTATATCGCTTTTTGGCCCAGGTTCACCTGCTACAACATCAACGATATCGCTAGCATCAGGTAAAATAATCATTTGAGTTTTAAATGTATGATTACTCTTCTTGCCTGAAAAATATTTCTTTTGCTCATTATTGTCTCCAGGTCTTTCTCTAACTTGTTCATAGCTATCTACTATTAATTCATATTCTGTGAGTATTTCTTTTACTACATCATAGTCAGAAGCGTTTTTTTTTATTTGTTCAAGCAAACTGGATGGCAGTAATTCTCGCAAGTTAGGCAACCAATAGTTAAATGTATCATTGGCGGTAGACTCGCTTACTTCAAACTGAATACCTAGAAGTTGGAAGGTTGTTAAATGCCGGAGATACACCAAAGTTAAAATGATTTGTTCGGGAATAGGTAATTTTGGTTTGCGACCTCCTCCACCAGCAATAACTCTAACTTTCTTAGATTCTAGCGAAGCTTGTTTTTCATGATATAAACGTTCCGCATTTAGGATTAATTGTTGTAACTGTTCATATTCAAGTCCTATTAACCTTTGTGTTTGTTTAGGATTCTCTTCAATGTAATTCAGTATATTGCTCATGCTCCTGTGCCAAAATCACTCTTTAATGTTCTTTTATCACAGAATGATACTATTTTGGAGATGTCTTTTCTAGGAACAGTTCGTACCATTCTTGAAAAGTTTCGGGACTAAATAGTTTTCTCGCTTCTTTAAATGAAATTTTCTCCCATCCAGCATCTGTAACTATTTCGTTACCAGTCTTTGTAATAAACAGATTTTCTTCTTCTACCATCCAAGGGAAGGATGTCTTCTGATGTTTTCTCTTTCGTTTACCCATTGAGCTATTGCAATGTCTATCGCCTTGCCGCCTAAGCGTCTACGCACTCAACTTTAATGCTATCGTTGATTATTTAGTAGGCTTCTTTACCAAAGAGCAACTCCTGTTTGTGACAGTACGTACACCGTAGGAGCAACGTATTCTTTTTTGCCTATGTTCATCAGGAGTATCACCCACAAAAGTCATCTACCCGAATATCCCGCCAGACATCAGACACTTGCCAGCCGGAATTTCCCACAGATTGTACTGGAGGATTATCAAGCAATGGAATATAGTCAGGAACTCTAGGCTCTGAAATCGCTACTGTTTTCTCCTCAACTTCAACCACAGGGGCAGTAGAATTGTCAGTATTAGCTTGAAGAAGTTGGTCTTCAGCCTCCTCGATTAACTTCATCTGTCTCAGGGTAAGCTTGTCGGATTTTTTGATGATTTTCTTTGTATGTATCTCATTAGAAGTATTCATTGGATGTTTCCTCGAAGGCATTGGTTTAAAATTTGTCTGAGTAAAGTTGCAAGAAGTTAGGTATTAATAATTGCACAGAATTAACAAGGTACACCAAATCGATGGAAAATACGAGTCCCAAATTGTAAGAATTTATTAATTGGACATAAATATCTTTTTCGGGCAGATGCCTAAAAGCGATCGCAGTAGGATCATTGTCTAGAAGTCAAAATTCTTTTGGGTTTTTGACATACGTTGACCTGTACCAATGCCATCGCTACGATTCAAAATACGCCTTTGGAAGAAACTATGACGGCACTCGCTGAAGTAGTGCGTCAGGGAAAAGCTCGTTACATCGGCTTTAGCGAATGGAAAAAGTTTTTGCCAAAAAGCTAGGGCTTTTGCTCTATAAGGAGAACCAAGTTCTTAATTTTGGATAAAGTCGAGCTTAGTAGCTATTCATAAAATCATTTATGGAAATGCGATCGCCATACAGCCAATGTTCATACTAGCTAAAATAAATCTGAGAGTAGGCAATAAAAATTAATAAACATCAAAAATGTTTGAGAAAGAAGTCAATATCAGAGATAGTTTTCACTCAAAACAGCCTGGGGGCGGTAGCGATCCGAATAGTTTTGATTATAAAGAGACATGGTATCCCATCCATTACCTAGAGGATTTAGACAAATCAAAACCAACGCCTTTTACAGTGCTGGGAAGAGATATTGTAATTTGGTGGGATAGACTTGCCCAATCTTGGAGAAGCTTTGAAGACCAGTGTCCTCATCGTTTAGCACCGTTGTCTGAAGGCAGGATTAGTGACGATGGGCTGTTGGAATGTCCCTATCACGGTTGGGCTTTTTCTGGCGATGGAAATTGTCAAAGGATTCCCCAACAAGTCAAAGGTGGAACAGCAGAGATATCAAAACGAGCTTGTGTGGCATCATTACCAACAGTTGAAAAGCAAGGACTACTATTTGTATATGTTGGTGAATATGAAAATGCCGCCAAAACCGAAGTTCCAATAATTGAACCATTAGAAGAATCTCCAGAAGGATGGGTTGTAATTAATACATTTAGAGATGTACCTTATGATGCATTAACACTATTAGAAAATATACTAGACCCTAGCCACATATCGTTTACACACCATAAAACGGTAGGCAATAGGGCAAATGCAGCACCTTTGGAACTTGAAGTGATTGAATCTGGGAAACATGGATTCAAAGGGATTTGGAAACAAGGTTTGAAACCAGGGCAATCAGGAGAGTTATCTACAACCTTTGTCGCTCCAAGTTTAATGTGGCACGACATCAACTCCCAGCGCGGCAGAATTCTAACCGTTGTTTATGCTACACCCATACGTAAAGGAGAATGTCGTGTATTTGCACGTTTTCCTTTTAAGTTTCCTGATAAACTTCCAGGTTGGTTTATTAAGCTCAGACCGCGTTGGTATTACCACATTGGACAAAATGGTGTTTTAGAAGACGATCAAATTTTTCTCCACTATCAAGAAAGGTATCTTGAAGCTAAAGGAGGTAGCCCTAACTTTAATAAAGCCTTTTACCTTCCAACCAAAGCAGATAGTTTTGTATTTGAATTGCGTCAGTGGGTAAACCAATATAATGCTGAACCATTTGGCAAAGAGACTTTTTCTCCCCCATTGGCAAAGTCCGTGCTTCTGGAGAGGTATCATTCTCATACGGAAAAATGTGCCAGTTGTAGCTCGGCGCTTTCTATTATTGAGCGATTGAGATTTGGGAGTGGAGTTGCAACAGTACTTACTTTGGCTTGGACTCCAATGCTTTTTTTATTTTTTCAGACAACATCAGTTGTAGTAGTTGTGATTGAAACTCTAGCTCCCTTAATCTTTGCACTAGCATGGCTCGGACTAAGTAAGTTAGTTACTCAGTTTTATGATGGACGAACCTTACCTCCACGAAACCGACCCGAAAAAAACTGAAATCTAATAATACCAGAAATATATGAGTAAGCTCATCTTAATTACAGGCATAAGTAAAGGTCTAGGTTATGCGATGACCGAGGGTTTTATTCAACAGGGACATACTGTTATTGGTTGCGCCCGTTCATCAGATGCTATTGATAAAATACGCCAAAAATTTAGTGCGCCCAACGATTTCACATCTGTAGATGTGGCAGATGAACACCTTGTCAAAAAATGAGCCCAAGACGTACTTCAAAAATATGAACCGCCAGATATAGTAATTAATAATGCGGCAATTACCAATTATCCAGCACCTTTGTGGGAAATATCATCTGAAGAATTTTCTGATCTGTATAGATATCAATATCAAAGGAGTAGCAAATATAATTCGCCATTTCGTACCAGAAATGGTAAAAAACAAACGGGGCATTATTGTCAACTTTAGTTCTGGCTGGGGACGTTCGACTTCACCCCAAGTTGCACCATACTGCGCTTCTAAGTGGGCAATAGAAGGATTAAACTCAAGTCGCAAGTGACTTTTTCGCAAGTCGCAAGTAAGTTTTGTAACGGGGATTTAGACCCCGCATAACATACTTGCGGTTTGGTATGGCAGCTATACCCCTTAATCCAGGGATTATTCATACAGATATGCTCTCTATTAGTTTTGGAGAAGAAGCTGCTAATTATACACCCGTGTCCGATTGGGTATTGAAAGCTGTGCCATTTATTCTCAATTTAAAACCCAAAGATAACGGGATTCCCTTGACCATTTCATGAGATTGATCATGCGTGAATTGTTTTGACCAGTTACGAAAAAACGGGCTGATCTAAACTGTATTGGTTTATCGCCCAGAGGCACAGGAAATTAGTACAATTTTTGAATACTGGAGTTTTCATTTTTGAAAAAGCATTTGAGCCAAAGTCTACCTATAGCACCAAGTCGAAAACTGAAGATTACGATCCTAACAGTAGGTTCAAGAGGAGATTTGCAACCATACTGCGCTTTGGCTATTGGCTTGAAGCGTGCGGGGCATGAAGTAACGATTGCAACGCATGAGAACTTTGAGTTATTTGTTAGGAAGTTTGATTTAAAGTTTGCACCGATCGCTGGCAATATGGAAGAGTTTCTACAATCGAAACAAGGACAGCGATTGATTGCGGGAGAAAAGTTGAAAAAAGAAGAAGCAGATAAGCTTTTACTTCAACAGTTGGAATCAGCTTGGAGTGCGTGTCAGGGAAGTGAGGTAATTATCTACACGCCGTTAGCTACCTTTGGATATCACATTGCAGAGAAATTAGGCGTATCTTGCTTTTTTGCATCAGTTCTGCCGTTGACTCCTACAGGGATGTTTGGGTTTTTGAGATTTGCTCAAATAACTAAAAACCCGCTAAAGAAATTAATCAACTATGGCAGCTACTTACTAGTAGAGTTTTTGCACTGGCAAAGATATCGTCAACTGCTCAATCACTTTAGAACAGAAACTTTGAAATTGCCGCCTTTACCATATTTGGGCAGACGCTTCAGACAGAATACTCCGGCGAATGTATCAAGAATCCCTGTATTGTACGGGTTTAGTTCGCACGTTATCCCAAAACCCCGTGACTGGCCTGCATGGGTGTATGTAACTGGGTTTTGGTTTATTGACCAAGCCTCCGAATACGAGCCACCCTTGGAACTAGAGGATTTTCTTGGGCGAAAGCAATTACCTTTGTGTTTTGGATTTGGGAGCATGACGATGCCCAATCCAGAATATCTCACACATTACATCGTGGAAGCCTTAAAGAAAACCCATCAAGGCGGGATTATATTGTCAGGCTGGGGTAACGTTGGAAGAACGGTGAATATAAAAGATTCGCTACGAGTGTTTGTGATCAAGGAAGTTCCGCATGATTGGTTATTTCCTCAAGTGCCAGCAGTAGTCCATCACGGAGGAGCTAGTACAACGGCGGCAGTGTTACGTGCAGGGACACCATCAATTACTGTACCTTTTTTTGCAGATCAGCCAGTTTGGGGAGAAAAGCTAACTCGGTTGGGAGTCAGCCCACAACCGATACCGTACAAGAAAGTGTCAGATAAAACTTTAGCAGCAGCGATTGAAATCGTATTGGGCGATGAGGTGATGCGGAAGAAAGCACAAGAGTTGGGTGAGAAGATTAGGGGTGAAGATGGTGTGGCGAATGCTGTTGAAGCATTTCATCGGCATTTGGGTTTGATTGGGTGAGAAATCCCAGACAATTAAAGAAGAAGTCAGAAGACAGAATTCAGAATTCAGAATCACAATCGCTTGGAGATTCAAACCCTAAGCAATTGTAGACACCGTATAGACAGTGGGAATTTGAACCCTTTTACTCATTGATTTTTCATTCAGGAGTCATTCTGAATTCTGACTCCTGACTCCTGAGTTCTTTTATTTAAATACATCATCACACCCACAACACCAGTAAATGTCTCAAGTTAAAGTTGATACCGTACTCTGTGTCAACAGCAGTGTCCTAATGGTTTTTACACGCCAGGGCATTGCTGGCAGTTTCGGATTATCAGCCGGACAGGTGGCATATTCGGGGAACAAAAGATTTATTACACGGCGGAGGCAGCTTTGAGGATTGGATTAGAGTGGTTGCGGGATGAACGGTGATGAGTGCGTATACAATCCAAGGTCAGCATTAATGGCAAGAGACAATCGTTTTTAGTCAAGATGAATTGCTTGAAATTGTACAGCGATTTTTTAATTTGTCGCTCCACTAACTATGTGGAGGTGAATTAATGGAAAAGAAAAGTTGGCGATCGCTACAATCAATATTTCAAGTACTTATACAGAGGTGTTAATACCTACTATTGTATAAAATAAATTTTAGTGAAAAGGTAATAAATGTAGTTTTATATACTCTACTGAGATGAGTAACTCAGTAGAGTATTTTTTGAGAGTCACTGCCCTTGAGAAATCGTCTTGTCTTGTTGCAACCCAACAAAACCTCGTTCTAACAATCATGAATTAAAAACGTATTGCTCATGGTTTATGTCATTATCATTACCTGAAGGAAGCTATTATTCCCATATTAGTTTATCTTGATTACACAAATATAAGCTGCCAACCAATGAGGAAAATTGCTATGTCTGCAAAAATATGGCTAATGTATCCAATCCAAATTGAACGATAATTTAAGTAGCACCATGACCATATAATACCTGCAATAAACACGCCGCAGGAGCATAATGCTGTTGCACGCCAGTCGAAGTAAGCTGCTAAACCAATAATATGGTGAATCGTAAAAAACAGTGCAGACAGTATTACAGCTAAACGACTTGATACTAAAATTTCACACTGACGATAAACAAACCAACGCCAGACAAATTCCTCAAGCAAAGAGTTAATAAATATCCAATATCCTGCACCTAGTAAATAAATATTAAAGCTACTGAATCCAACTAGCCTTGCTCGTTCTCGAACATATTCAGTATCAATCCACCGCCAGCCCAATAGCCAATAAACAGTTAAGATAACAAATAACATTATTAATCCTAATCCAACTCCAGCCAGCAAGTCGGATCTTTTAGGATATTGAATTTTTAAAGCATTTTTATCGACAAAAGACAACCAAATAACTGGAAATAATAGAAGCCATACTTTTGATAGTAAAGCTACTAAGTATCCTTCTAATCCGGGTAGGAAGTACAATTGGGTTGCAACACCAATACTTGGAGCTGGCACGAGCAGCATCAGTGCTAGTAATGCCTTTTTGTCTAAGGTTATTTGGAGCATATTAAAAATTTAACCTATCAGAAATTTAGCCTATCAGAAATTTAGAACAAACAGTATTTAAAACAGCCCAAAAATGAACGATAAAATCACTCCTAAGATTGAATTAGGGTAGTTAATATGTTTATTAATCATTGGAATTTTAATGTTATATTTATATAAAATAATATCCATGCAAATTGCCTAAATAAGCTAAATGAAGACTAACAATAAACATTCCAAACCTGCCCCAATTAACATGGCTATTTTGTACCAGAATTAATCAACATTACAGCTAACCCAATAATTACTCTTGGTATGAAGCTAGAGACTGCTGCGAAACATCCAGTAGATATGGCAAGTAGTTTTTGGCTTTAGGTAAACTTAACTATGTTGTGATGTAAAGCAGTAGTGCAAAAGAAATTGTGCCGCACAATCTACTAATAATTACTGTGGTAAATATGCATAAAAATATTTGCATTAAGGGATTAAAACTAGGGATATAAATCTTTAGAAACATTGTATTGCAACTAATTAAATAAGGTAATTGATTAGGTTGACACTCTTGTAAGTGGATACTTTTTAAAAGGATATATCTCTTAAAAATCAATCTAATTACCTGCTTGCTTATGTGACACTCGTTGTTTTGGCATAGGGTTGTTGTATCTAAATTAGTCTTAACAATAACCAAGGTTAATATTTCAGCATTCACCCAATCAAGAATGAGTTTAATGGAATAAGGGATAGTGCCCAAGATAGTGATTGTTCTCACCACCGTACCAAGAAAAATGTTGTGTGTGATGTCACTCTTTGATGGTAAGTGTGAGCAATGACGCATTTACCCGAACATCACCTCAGAACGAATAATTGGTATTTGAAAAAGTAGTGCTAATGTACTACAAGACTGGTAATATAGTATTTTACTAAGCACCGATTAGCCTAACTTTCTAATGCTTCACTCTGCTTGCAAGTGAGAAAAATAGTTCACATAGATATGGATGCGTTTTACGCATCGGTGGAACAGAGGGACAACCCTAGCTACCGAGGTAAACCGTTAGTAGTCGGTGGCAGTCCGAATCAGCGAGGTGTGGTTGCAGCAGCCAGTTATGAAGCCCGTAAGTTTGGCATTTATTCCGCAATGCCTTCAGTAACCGCTTTTGCGAAATGTCCTGGGCTTATCTTTGTCAGACCGAGATTCGATGTTTACCGAGATATTTCCACTTCAATCCACGCCATATTCAAACGTTACACTGATTTAGTGGAAGGGGTTGCGCTAGATGAAGCATATCTTGACGTTACTGAGAATAAGCAAAACATCACCTACGCTTCAACTATTGCAAGACACATTAAAACTGCGATTTTCCAGGAAAATAAGCTGACAGCAACCGCAGGCGTGTCGATTAACAAGTTTCTTGCAAAAATGGCATCAGGTCAAAATAAACCCAATGGACTAACAGTGATTTTGCCAGAGGATGCGATCGCATTTGTAGAGCAGCTAGCGATTGAGAAGTTCCACGGCATTGGAGAAGTTACGGCGGCGAAGATGCACTCACTCGGCATTCACACTGGCGCAGATTTGAAAGAGCGATCGCTCCTGGAGCTAACACACCACTTTGGTAAAGCAGGTAATTATTACTATAAGATTGCCAGGGCAGAAGATGACCGCCCAGTTGAAGCAAATCGAGTTCGCAAGTCCATTGGTGCAGAAACCTCATTTGCACAAGACTTAAGCGATATCAGCCAGATGTTGCAAGAAATCGAGCAGATTGCCTCCCTTGTAGAGCAACGGCTACAGCAGCATGAAACGCGAGGACGCACATTAACTCTAAAAGTCAAGTTTTCTGATTATCAGCGTTTAACCCGTAGTAAGACAATGCTTGCTCCCATCAGTGAACTATCTACGATTTTTGAGATAGCCAAAGCGCTGTTTGAGTCAATTGAACTGGAGAATCGTAGTATTAGGTTGCTGGGTATTTCCTTATCCAACCTGGATAATGCCAAAAAAAACCAAGTAATTCAATTGCCATTATTCCAAAATGCAGGCATTACATTTTAGCGTAGGCTAGCAAGAACCGCAGGCATAGTGCTGTTTAAATACTGACTGGGAGCTATGCGGTTTCGTCAGATCCAGTAAAAAACAAGCGATCGCTAAATCATTTTCCCAGTAGTATAAATAGATTTATACTTTTTAAGCAGTATTAACACTTAAAAAGGAAAGATGAGTTTGAGTCATAACTTGCAAGACTCTCTTTTTTGAGCCAAAAAAAGCTAGGATTCCCTTTGAGCAAGAATTTAGAGATAGGGATTATCTACGCTTAATGGAAAAAAATATATGTGCAACTTTAGATTTGAGTAAATCATTATCCGACTTTTCTTCGCAGGTAACAAAATATTTAGAATTGACGAACATCACGGAATGGAATGGGAAAATTCTTAAAGAAAGAGAAGAAAAAATTAGAGAAATTGCACTTATTTTAGCTGGACAGTGTATTGCAATTTTGTTGTATAACCTCTCCCAATCTCAGTCAGCTAATCAAACAGCTATGATTCAAACAAGAAGCTGGTGGGATACTACTATGCAAAAACATGGTTATAGAAAACGCCAAATCTTAACAGTTGGAAACGTTTTATTCACTCTAAAATTACCATATATGGTAATAAAAAAGTCAACAAAGACCACAAATAAAATGTCTCCTCAGGGGTTTTATCCCCTGTTAAAGTGGTTGGGGATGTCAGAAGGATTAACCCCATTAGTATGGTCAATGGTTGCTCAATATGGTGCAATTACTAGCTCATTTGAAGCCGCCTGCACAACTTTAACTGGTTGGGGAATTGATCTTAGTTTAAAACGAATTGAGCGTTTGACATACAAATTTGGTCAAACTGGCATCAACTTACGGCAATCTAAAATATTAAATCGGCAAATGGGCATTTTACCTGAAGGTAATATTCTTAAAGACCAAAGAGTTGTTATAGCTGTAGATGGTGGTCGGAGTCGAATCCGAATTAATAAAAAGGGAAGAAAAAATTCCAAAACCAAGCGACACGGGTTTATCGGCAAATGGGTTGAGCCAAAGTTATTCACAATTTATGTTGTTGATGAGCAAGGTAAAAAAATAAATAGTTCTGAAATTCCTATTACGAATGATGGCACTTATGAAGGATATAAAGCGCTTTTGGAGATTTTAGAAGCGTATTTAGTTGACTTGGGAATTAGTCAAGCAAAACAAGTCTTATTAATTGGGGATGGAGCGGAGTGGATCTGGATACATATCCCCCCACTTTTGACAAGATTAGGATGCCCAGCAGAAACTTATCAGCTATTCGATTTCTATCATGTTACGGAAAATATAAAAGTATTTGCAGACGCGGCTTTTAATGAAGAAGTACAGTCTAAAGAATGGTTTATAAAAGTTAGAAAAAGTTTAAAAAAAGGTAAAGCTAAATCCTTAATTAGCCAGATGGATGAGTTGATTGCTGTAGCTACTGGAGAGCGGTGTAAGATTATGGTAGTTAAGCGAAATTATATTTTAGATGCTTATCGTAAAGGGCGTTTAAATTACGATAAAGCAATAAATAAAAAACTACCTATTGGCAGTGGCGCGATTGAGAGTTTAATCCGCCAAGTTGTAAATTTAAGAATCAAAGGAAACAGTAAATTCTGGTTGAAAGAAAATGCAGAAATTATGTTACATCTGCGTTGTCAGTGGATAGCTAAAAGTTGGGATAATTTTTGTACTTCCATCTTTAATTCCTTTATCAAACCAGAAACCGCTTGATAAATTTTATACTTTACTTCTACTCTCAACTTATGATTTGGTTTAATTAACACTAAGTATAAAAGACTAATTGTAGATATTTTTGTTAACAATCGTCAAATAGCTTGCTATTAATCTTTTTGAGATATCTCATCAAGGTGAATTCTCGTGGCTATCAGCACATATTTAGTAAATAAAGTCACTTCTTACTTAGATTTTATTTTTGCGATCGCTTGTTTTCTACTGGATCTGACAAACCTGTTATCAGTAGAATCATCTACTACTTGATATTTAACTTTTCGTGAATCGCATTTTTACAAGCCCAAAGAAAGATGGAACCATAAACCCCCGATCTTTACCCCTGTCTGGACAAATCTGCAGATTCGTTTCTAAACATTCTTTATCTCCCGTAAATAAGCGAGTCTTAGAGGTGTAAATAAATCTATTGTCTGGATGATTAGCAATTCTTATGAAATTATGTAGTATCCAGTGCTACATACAAACAAAATTACATAGGAAAATAAAATTTCAATAAAAATGTCACTAGATTTTAAGTTAAATGTTTGTTCTTCAGTGCATACTACATGTATTATTAGCTATATATAAATAAGATTAAAATTGCATTAAAATTTCATAACCACATTGCAGTAGTGACACATAAGGAATATTTGTTATTAGCTGTAAATACTATCAGATTATTTTTTGGGAAGATTTACAGCTATAGTTCGCCCAAAAATGATATAAAAATCCTCCACAGAATTGCGGTTTAGACGACATAAAATAATATCACATCGTCTTCATGCCGGGATTGGAATAATTTACAAACTGAATCGAAAAAAACTGGAATGCTACTTGTCCTAAGTGTGGCACAAAAAGCCATAATTTACATCAAAATCATCGACATATTGTTAAAGACTTACCCTTTGGAGAAGCCAGTATTTTTAGAAATAAATAGGCTCAATTCAAATGTAGAAAATGTCAAAAGCCATTTAGTGAATATCTAGATTTTGAAGGAAGAAAAGAACTTATACAAAACGGCTTGCACAAAGACCATCAAGAAGTTTTAGAAAATGACATACACAGCGTAGCATCCAAAGGTATCGTTACAACAGAAGAGATCGAACGTATGTTAAAAGATGCATCTGAGGATTTCACCCAATTTAAAACCTTTGAATTTAAAGGACTTGGACTTGATGAGATAGCTCTGATTAGGGACAAGTGGAATTACTGTGCAGTATTATTACATTTAGTTCATCTAAACTAATTACGATTTTAAACGGTCGCACACAAGAAATAATCAAAGAAAACCCTTATGGAATGGGGCACTAAGCTGTTAGAGCAAATAAAAGAGGTAAGTATAGATTTGTGGCGAGGGTATAAAAACCTAGTGTTAAATTATGCCATTCGATGCTGTTCCAAAGATAGGGAAAACTAAAACAGACAGTTTCTCTTTCCCCAAAACTTAATTATCTGCGCCGTTTAGGTTTACTCTTATTGCGCTCATACTCAGCAATAATATCCTTGGTCTGTTGTGGAAGAATCACACTTTTATTGTTAAATCGCATTTGATATACCAGATAACAGGGACTTTTGGGATCAGGACAGGAAAGATTTGTTGGCAGATTAATGATTGTTACTCCTGCAAAAGTCGCAGAAGCTAACATGGCAGAGCCAAAAAAGAAAATACCAGAGCGGCCAGAACCGAACCAACCACCGAGCCAAAAAACAAGTCCTTTGAACTGTTCAAAGCGTTTTTGACGAAGTTTTTGACGTTCTAGTTGTGCTTCGTTCCATGCCTGTATTTTTTCCAGCTTGTGGGCAGCTAATTTATTGGCTTTAGCATCGGAGGCTTTTTCGACTTGAATATCAATAGTGCGTTCTTTGGCTGCAATTTCTTGTTTTAATCGGTATTCGTTCCATTCTCTAATGCGTTGGGCGACAGCATCGGCGTGGGCGAAGAAGATGGTAAGGGTGTCGTCTCCCAAGTCACTCCAGATAACTGTAGCCTCTGCTGCTTTTTTTCGGCGATTCTCGCCATGATTCTTTCTTCTAATTGAGCGAAGAGGTTATTTTCAGAATCGCTCTGTTGTAATTTCAGTGCAACATTTTTAAGGTAAAGTGATTGAACTAACTCTGGGGCTTCTTCAGCCTGAGCAGCAGTAATTTTATCAATCAAGCTAGATAAATCTTCTCTTGCCGCTACAGCTTTTTCACTAACATTCTCAATCACTGCATCTAATTTTAATTGTTGAAAATTTTCGCTTTTACCTAGAGTTGTTAAGCTGGCTGCAACTTCTTCAAAGGATTTGTTTTGCTCTTTTATTGATTTGTAGGTTTCAAGAAAGCGTTCGCACTCATCTGGGCTATACTCATCTTGCTCAGATAGTCCGCAGACTTGGAGAATTATTAAAGCCTGAGAAAGTGCGATTTTATAGCCTCTTTCACGAGCAATAACTAGTAATTCAGTGATATCTAATGGTAATTGGCCTTTCTTCCCTTGTTTTTTCCCTCCATTCTTCGTTGACGACGAGGAATTGCCCTGAGTTTCTGACAGTGCATTGTCAACAATTGGAGATAATAGAGCCATTACTTCCTCATCATTTCTACCCTGCTCAATTAAGGTGCGACATTCACGAAACCTGTCTGCATCATTCTCGGTATATGACTCTTTTTCAGGTATCCCACTCAAGCGTAAAGTCCGGCTAATTTCTGATGGTGAAAGGTCGTTAAAAAGTTCTTGTGGTTGATACATAATCATGCACTCCTAGTTAAAAAGCTTGAAACGACATATTTGCGTTCACTGAAAAAGATGCTCAGAAAGGAGCAATGCGTCAAATCAATTCAAAAAATGGTCAGTCCTAAAAAGGATTTAACCAGTCAGTTCCCGACTCCGATTCTTCTGGTACAGGAGTTCTGGCTATTTGTAATGGTTCTTTGACTGAAGTCCTGGATATTGGTAATGGTGATGATTGTATTAGTTGTAGTGGCTGTGATTGATTAGAGGCTACTGCAATCATCGGCGTTCCTTGAGGCGGGATTTCTCCCAGCAGTCCCATCAAATATGAAGAGTGGAGTTGAAGGCGGTAAAGACAAGCACGAATGTGTGGCTCTAAATCCACTGATTGATCCACAGCTTGATAAGCTAAAGGAAGCCAATAGCTGCTAATCGCAATCATCGCCATATCTTTAGCAGGATAAAGAGTATTCCTGGAATTTAGATACTTAATTACCACGGCTTCGGAACTATCAGCCTTAACTCTACTTCGTAAGCGAAACTCAACATCTGAAAACATTCTAATATTCCTCTCTTCACGAGCAAATTACTATTACGAATTACGAATTACGAAATGTAGCGTGTTGGTAACGAAACAATCCATATACATCAGTAAAACGCAAGCACAAGGCATCTTTTTTAATCGGCAGGTTAAAAGCCAAACGTACATCCTCTGATAATTCTGCTGCCCATGAAATGTCGGTATGAGGAAACAAATTTTTCAACTCCGAGCTTAAATATTCCGACGTTCCACCACCAATAATGACTTGCTCAATATGGGCAGGAATATTAATTTTGAGCCAAGTGGATACCTTTTCCCAGTATTCTTTACGAGATAAGTCAGCCACTTCAATAATTTGTGCTATCTCCTCAACCTGAAAATCAGACTTTTTGCTCCGAGCCAAAGGTTTGCAGTATCTCGGTTTCAATGTCGGGCCTGATAGATGGACAGCCTTTAACAGATCGTGTAAGTTTTGCCCTGATGTTCGGCTTTTGATTCTCTCCAGCATCCACGCCAAGCCCAATCCTTCCGTTTTTCCAGTTGAAATACCACGCTCAAAGATTACGGCTGATATATCCCGAAAACCCAGCATCACCACAGCAATGTTCACTTTATTAAAATCTGTGCCAAGTTTTTTACTTCGCGTCAATATCAGTCCCCCACCTTCGGGTAAGCACTGAAAGTTAATCAGATTTATACAAAATTGTTTCCCTCGAAAGCTAAAGCTAGACAGTGCCTTAGTTAAACCCCTCTCCAATCTTTCTCTATCTTCCCACTCTCCATAAGGCAATAGCAGTCCCAAGGATAAATCAAAGTTTGCCTTCAAAGAATCTCTAATCGCTATTGCCCCCACTGCTGCCAAAGTTTTTGGAATCGCATTCTCATACTTGAGTTCTAAAAAATTGATTCGCGCTTCAAAATACTTTTGTGCCAAAAACCCAACCGCATAATATTCTTCGTTGTACTCTATCCACGCTTCATTCTCTGGATTGGGCCGATTCATTTGCCCAGACTCATATAAATCCAACGAATCTTTGGAAATCTTAATTAACTCTGGTTCCATACACAGCAATTCTGACTTGTACGAAATCTCCGAGAGAACACGATAAACCATCTTCGTCATTGAAGTTCCCGGATCAAGACTCAACATTAAATCCACAAGAAAAATTCTCCCTGTTTTTGACCCTTTTTTTGTCTATCTAATTGATAATTACTCTCAACTTGAACCGCCCAAACCGTGATTTTTTCCACATTTACAAAGAAAGATTACAGTTTTGGCAATACTCTTTGACTTTCCATGAATTCGTGCATCTGATAGAAAATCTCCACAAAATCCCTCAATTCCCAATAATCACCAATTACATTCAACATCTCCCAATATCTAAACAATATCTCCCAAATCTCTAATTCATTTCTTACCTTTTCAACTATTCAACATCATCTAGTCACAAAATTCTCATTAGCTTAATATTTTCCAACAATTCCTAAGACTTCCCAAGACTTCCTAGCACTTCCTGATACTTCCCAATTTTCTCAAGGATTCTCCCAATTATCTAGTAATTAGCTTCAAGAACCACAACCCCTGTAATCCATCTTTTTCTGACGCACAGTACGCCATATTTGGCGGAAAGAATGCTCTAGTTTTTGCTATATTAAATGACAGGAGAGTTTGGGAAATAAAATTTTGTTTTGGTCAAAGTCTCACGAAAAAATTTTCATTCGTCATCAAGCACTACGAAGTTTAATGACGGGGATTGATTTTGACTTCAATACTTATTGCAAGGGTGATTATCTTGCAATAAGAGAAAATAATCAGAATTTCTTGACGAGAGTAGGTCGTACTAACAGATGGAATAGAACAAGGATTAACTTTTGTAACCCCCATAGCAGAGGTGAGCCATGCTAACAGCTGCTAACGTGTCCTCAGAGATGGCGGTGAACTACTTCATCAAGAATTACTATCACCAAGGAAAGTCGCTTTGGAGTGGTCAAGGTGCTGAAAAATTGGGGTTGTCAGGGGCAGTCGATGACGAAGACGCTTTTAAAAATATCATTGAGGGGCTTACGCCTGATGGTCGTGAGGTATTGAATGCCAGAGTAGTCAAAGAAAAGGGGAAAGGAGAACGCAGAGCCGCATTAGACTGTACATTTTCAGCGCCCAAAAGTGTAAGCTTGATGGCATTGGTAGGTGGGGATACTCGTTTGATTGATGCTCACCATCAGGCGCTAAAAGGAACTCTGGAGCTAATAGAGCAGCGTTATGCCTATACCAGAGTGACAGATAATAGCGGCAGACATAGAGTTAAGACTGGTAACTTGGTCGTCGCGCAGTTCGATCACATCGAAAGTCGGGATTTAGACCCACATCTGCACACCCATTGTTTGCTGATGAACATGACCCAAACTCCAGATGGTAGGTGGTTGAGTTTGGGCAATAATGAAATATTCGCCAATAAGAAATTCTTGGGGATGGCGTATCAAAGTTATCTGGCGCGTGAAGTCCTCAAACTTGGGTATGAAATAGAATTTCGTTTACATGGGCAGTTTGATATAAAAGGGTTTAAATTCGAGGATTTAGAGGCATTTTCTAAGCGGCGACAGCAAATCATCGCCTCATCTGGTGCTAATTCGACTTGGGCCGAACGTGAAAAAATTTGGGATGATACCCGCCAGCGCAAGCAGAAACTACCAGAATCAGAATTAGTTGCATTGTGGAAAGAAGAAGCTGCGGCGTTAGGTATCACGTTTGTCAAGCCAGGAGAACCAAGAAAAGAACAGGCTCCTCTTGTGGTTGAGCAAAAAAGTCTGATTGATGCGTTAGATGATGCGATCGCACATTGCAGTGAGAGAAATGTCGCTTTTAGACAAGAGGATTTAGAAAAATTCATCCTAGAATCACGTTTAGCTACGGATGTAAAAGCGATTGCACCCCTGATTAGAGAACACCAGGAGTTAATCGGCTTGCCAGGTTTAACTCATCAATTTACAACGATGACAGCAGTCCGGCGGGAGTTGGCGACAATAGAGTTAATGCAGCAGACACAAGGCAACGTTAACCCAATTTCGCACCCGGAAGTAGTTGAAAGCCTTTTGGAGAATACTTTACTGAACAAAGGGCAACGGGAAGCGGTAGAATTAGCTGCAACTACATCTGACCAATTCATTGCATGGCAGGGAGTAGCTGGTGCTGGGAAAACTTTTGCTCTTAAAGAACTCAAAGCGATCGCAAGGGATGCCGGCTACACTATTATTGGCTTCGCCCCTAGTTCCTCTGCTGCTAAGGTTTTGAGCGAAGAGTTAAAAATTCAGTCTGAGACTGTTGCTCGATTACTGGTTTCGGAACCACCACCACAGATTGAACCAAATCAAATCTGGGTTGTGGATGAAGCGGGTTTACTCAGTGCAAAAGATGCTCATGCACTTTTACAAAGAGCAACCTTACTTCAAGCTAGGGTAATTTTAGTTGGTGACACTCGGCAGTTGTCAGCAGTAGAAGCCGGTAATCCCTTCAAATCGTTGCAACAGGCAGGAATTAAAACCGCACACCTCAATGAATCGTTGCGTCAGAAAAACCCGCAGCTAAAATTAGCAGTAGATTTGATTGCTGATGGCAGGATTGAAGCAGGATTTGAACGACTAGAAGCCAACGGTTCCATACTTCAAGTAGATAGTTTTTCCAAAATAGAGCAGATCGCCAATGATTATATAGTAGGGACACCAGAGCAACGACTCAAAACTCTTGTGTTAGCTGGAACAAATACAGAAAGACTTGCCCTTACCCAAGCGATTCGAGACAAGCTCAAGGGTGAAGGGACTTTGGGAGAAACTGCAACCATCACCCAATTGCAAACCAAAAATCTGACAAAAGTACAGATGCGGTTTGCCCATAACTTTGAAATTGGTGATGTGATCATGCCCACACGGGACTATAAACGTCGGGGGCTGGAGAAAGGCAAACTGTATGAAGTGGTTGGTCAAACTACTGACAAGTTGACCCTAATTCGTGATAATGGTCAGGTAATGGATGTAGACACGGCTTTTGAGAAAGCGGTTTACCAGAGTCACCAGATTGAAATTGCCGTGGGCGATCGCCTGCAATGGAAGAAAAACGATCGGCAATTGGGACGACGTAACGGACAGGAGTTTACTGTAACAGGGATCGACCTGAACATAGTCCAGATTAAATATGCTGATGAGCGTACTGAATGCATTAGTTTGGCACAGGCGCAAAACTTAGACTATGCCCTTGTGAGTACAACATATAGTAGTCAGGGGAAAACTGCGGATCGGGTGTTAATTTCGGCAGATTTCACTATTGGACAGGAAAGTTTTTATGTTGCTGCCAGCCGTGCAAGGCATGAATTAAAAATTTACACCGAAGATCCAACGCGATTGGTAGAGTTGGCGCAACAGTCGAAAGCCAAAGAGAATGCTTTGGAATTGCTACGAAAACAAATTCAGAAATCGACGATTGAGCAGCACCAAGCAATAACTATAAATATAAGTGCCCCTTTTGAGAAGCCAGTACTAAAACAAGAGACGACAGTATCTACTCCAAATGTCGGGCCAATTGTGAAATCAGTCGCATCTAGCCGGACAACAAGCCATGATTCATCAATAAAAGTACCGAAAGTCTTGCCCGTCTTGAAAGAGACACCAAATTATAATACTCTTGAATCGGTTTTCTCTAAGCCAGTACTGAAATCTCCTGTCCCCACAGAACCATTCTGGACACCCAATCAGACTGAAAAAATACCTAATTTTATTGAACCAAAATACTGGCAAGAGTTTGAATCAAGTGCCATTCATCCTAATATTACAGCGTTGAACTTTGAGAGTCTTCAGTTTAACTATGCAGGTGGTGAGCATGAAGCCTGGGAACGGCTCATGGTCAGCGAAAAGCTGAATCGAACAAATACAGGACGGCTAACAGATGGTTTTATAAGGGCATATTCGCATCTTGATGCTGGTGGCTGGTGGTGTGATGCTGGAGTTGATGCGCGTTCATTCGCTGACTTAAAGCCAGGTGAGAAACCGCCGATTAAAAGATGGGGATGTTACAAGCCAAATCAACCAAGACACAAAAAAGATGAGAATAATCAAATAATTGAAGGGAAATTCATCAAATATGAGCATCCCCCAAAAGTTGAATTAAGTATCTTCTTGCTAGATGTCCCTGACGATATTGCCGAACGCATTTACTCCAAACACAAGGTGAACCCCAGTGATAGCGATCGCCAGTCAGGATTTTGGTACTGTGTCTGGAAACATAATATCCCCTGTGCGATCGCAGAAGGCGCGAAAAAAGCAGCCAGTCTGTTGAGTCAGGGTCACGCTGCCATTGGGCTACCTGGGATTTCGGCGGGATACCGAACTCCCAAAGATGAGTTTGGTAAAAAAATCGGTAAGTCTTACCTACATGAGGAATTAGCGGTTTTCGCCACACAAGGGAGAGTTTTCAAGTTCTGCTTTGACTACGAAACCAAGCCTGAAACTAAGCTCCATATCGAGCGAGATATTTCCGTGACTGGAAGATTGTTACAAGAAGCTGGAGCAAGAGTAAAAGTCATCAACTTGCCAGGCCCAGACAAAGGTGTTGATGATTTCATCGCCGCAAGTGGGCCACTCGCTTACGAGAAATTGAGTCATCTTGCTCCAACCTTTCGGGACTGGCAACAGCAGAATCAGCATTCAAAGACTGCGGCTTTTCCACCTTTGCGTAAGCCGATACCAGAACAACGTTCTATACAACTTGAGGGAACAGGCAACAGGGAACGGGCAACAGGGAATGACAAATTGGATCTCTTACCAACACACAGGGAAGAGGAAATAGAAAAAACTGTTGCCTGTTCCCCATTGCCTGTTCCCTATCTTTTACAAAATAAACCACAGGTACAAACCCATGACTTTAACCAACGACAACAACCTAACTCAGATACAGTTCCTAACCGAGAAGATAGAGCAATTGAACAAGAATTTCGAGCAGTTACAAACCAACAGCCAGCAATTGACCCAGAAAATCGAGTTCTTAGAAACGAGCCAAGCCGAGAACCTAATCGAAATGAGCGCGAATCAGTCGAACTTCTTGCAGCAATTAACCGAGATGCTGAACTCGAAAAAGTCTTCGAGCATGGAGACGATATTGCAGGAATTAACCAAAGCTCTACAGATGATGGGCTTCGAGGTCAACGAACAGAGAAACTCTCAAGACAAGTTAACGGACAAAATTCAACAATTTTTAATAGAGAAGCAAGTTATGTCCATTCTTCACAACCAGCCACCAGACAACTCTTAAATACAATCTCCGATTATGTTGAGCAATCAGCTATTGAGTCTGCTTTAACCCAAACAGTATTAGGGCTAACAGAACAACTTTCTCAATCTCATCAACAACTTGTCATTGCTAAAAGTACATTCAATGAGTTTGAAACAGCATTGACGGCTGAGTTGCAATCTTATGCAGAAAATAAAGCTATTCTGTCAATCTCTGATTATGTTGAGCAATCAGCTATCGAGTCTGCTTTAACCCAAGCAGTATTAGGATTGACAGAACAACTTTCTCAATCTCATCAACAAGTTGTTAATGCTAAAAGTACATTCAATGAGTTTGAAACAGCATTGACAGCTGAGTTGCAATCCCATGCAGAAAAGAGGGCTATTTTATCAATCTCTGATTATATTGAGCAATCAGCTATCGAGTCTGCTTTAAACCAATCAGTATTAGGATTGACAGAGCAACTTTCTCAATCTCATCAACAACTTCTTGCATCTAAGACTACATTCAATGACTTTGAAACAGCCTTGACTCAAGAGTTAAAACCTCATGCAGAAAAAGGAGCTATTTTATCAATCTCTGATTATGTTGAGCAATCAGCTATCGAGTCTGCTTTAAACCAAGCAGTATTAGGGTTAACAAAACAACTTTCTCAATCTCATCAACAACTTGTTGCTGCTAAAAGTACATTCAATGACTTTGAAACAGCCTTGACTCAAGAGTTAAAATCTCATGCAGAAAAAGGAGCTATTTTATCAATCTCTGATTATATTGAGCAATCAGCTATCGAGTCTGCTTTAAACCAAGCAGTATTAGGGTTAACAAAACAACTTTCTCAATCTCATCAACAACTTGTTACTGCTAAAAATACATTCAGTGATTTTGAAACAGCCTTGACTCAAGAGTTACAATCTCATGCAGAGAAGAAAGCCATTCTGTCAATCTCTGATTATATTGAGCAATCATCTGTCGAGTCTGCTTTAACCCAAACAATATTAAGCTTAACAGAGCAACTTTCTCGATCTCATCAGCAGTTAGTTGAAGCTCAAACTGTATTTAATGACTTTGATGAAGCGGTTACGGCTGAGTTGCAATCTCATGCACAAAACAAAGCCATTCTGTCAATCTCTGATTATGTTGAGCAATCAGCTATTGAGTCTGCTTTAAACCAAGCAGTATTAGGGCTAACAGAACAACTTTCTCAATCTCATCAACAACTTGTCATTGCTAAAAGTACATTCAATGAGTTTGAAATAGCATTGACGGCTGAGTTGCAATCTCATGCACAAAACAAAGCCATTCTGTCAATCTCTGATTATGTTGAGCAATCAGCTATTGAGTCTGCTTTAAACCAAGCAGTATTAGGATTGACAGAACAACTTTCTCAATCTCATCAACAACTTGTCATTGCTAAAAGTACATTCAATGAGTTTGAAATAGCA
This sequence comes from Nostoc sp. C057, assembly GCF_013393925.1. Taxonomy (NCBI): domain Bacteria; kingdom Bacillati; phylum Cyanobacteriota; class Cyanophyceae; order Nostocales; family Nostocaceae; genus Nostoc; species Nostoc sp. C057. Next base: position 51,404 of record NZ_CP040292.1, read on the forward strand.
TTGACAGCTGAGTTGCAATCTCATGCACAAAACAAAGCCATTCTGTCAATCTCTGATTATGTTGAGCAATCAGCTATCGAGTCTGCTTTGACCCAAACAATATTAGGATTGACAGAGCAACTTTCTCAATCTCATCAACAACTTGTTGCTGCTAAAAGTACATTCAATGAGTTTGAAATAGCATTGACGGCTGAGTTTCAATCTCATGCACAAAACAAAGCCATTCTGTCAATCTCTGATTATATTGAACAATCAGCTATCGAGTCTGCTTTGACCCAAACAATATTAGGATTAACAGAACAACTTTCTCAGTCTCATCAACAACTTGTTACTGCTAAAAGTACATTCAATGACTTTGAAACAGCATTGACAACTGAGTTGCAATCTCATGTAGAGAAGAGAGCTATTTTATCCACCTCTAACTCTGTTGAGCAATCAGCTACTGAGTCAACCTTAGCTAAAACATTACTAGCAGAATTAAAGTTGCATCTCAAACAGATGATTCAGGGTTTAGATATTGAAAGATTGGCAGAAGTAGTTATGGAAGTAGGAAAATATGTCAAAGGTGAAAAGGTAGCAGGAGCAAAGGTCAGCGAGTTGTTTACGAGTGTTACAACTGATGCAAAAGTATTGACTTTTGAGGAGAAAATGAACATCGTTAGGCAACTGATTAGAGATGACAAACCATCGATTCTGAAGAGATTGAAAATAAACCCTCAACAATCAGATGATAACGGGGAGCATCTACAGTTTCGACGCTAACTTATCAGTTATCAATTATCAGGTATCAGATATTTCCATTAATTCATTCATTCATTCATAAGTTAGTTGTTTACTGATAACTGTTCACTGTTTTTACTGGTATTGTTATTCCCACTATTTTAAACTGCTTACCTAAGACAAAATTTACTAGTTTCTGACCGCTCACTAAGATTATTTTGTCGGAGCGACGAATCAATTGTTTTGATAACTGTCCAGTTATGCCAGTATGCACGAAGAATCCACCATTAGCTCCTTCTCCTTCAATACAGCATACGAAATCTTTGATGTGTTTTGGGCTAATGTAATCAGCATAACGCTTAACCTGGATTACATAAAGCTTTCCCAAAATCAACACGCGACCATCTATCCCGCCGTCACCGGTGTACCGAAAGTTGCGTTGAATTTGCCACCCCTGTTCAAAGCAGCAAGTGAGTACCAATTCCTCAAAAACGTAGGGTGATATCCTACGCAGTGTGGCGATTACTACTGGCAATTTGGCTAATTGAGTTCTGCTACGAAGCTCAAGTAATACTTGACTAGCGTACTCAATATTATTCAAGTGTTTTTTAAGCTTTTTAGGTAATCTAACCCTTGGTGTTCGCGCTGGGCTTGGTAGTAATTGCTTCTTAAAATTTTTAGCTAAGAAAGCCTTTTGGGTTGCTACTGAGCTTTGTCGTACAGGCTTGTTAAAGTTTTTAGCTAAGAAAGTCTTTTGCGTTGGTGCTGGGCTTTGTCGTACAAAATTTTGAGATGAAATGTCAGACGATTTTGTACTCTTAGGTAGTAATGGCGATTGCTTAAAACTTTGGGAACGATACTTTGACTTTGGCATTGAAGGTGGAAATAATACAAACAGCCAAGCTAGAAAAATTATTCCACCCAGTGCAAACAACAAACCAATGATTAGGATTAGTATCATTTTTATGCTCCCCTTTGATCATGGAACAGGGAGGGGAGGCAGAGGAGAGTTCAATGTGCCAAGTTCAATCCCCTCTGCTCCTCTGCCCATCAAGCTTGTGAAAAATGCGGACTTACCTGTGGATATTTCTAAATTGTGATTCTTGTTGAGAATCCTGCTGAATTTGATGATGCATATCAACAACAGATTGAATTTTATCAAGTGCCTGTAACTGTTTCTCACTTACGTTAGACGATAAAACTCCATCAGTGAGAACAGCCTCGCCGTTTTTGGCACGAACGATTACATTATCGCCAAGGCGTTCAAAATCAAAATTTGTACTTTTAAAACTCTTGGAACCATCAGGGTTATCTTTGCCCAAGATATTCAGCATTGCTTTGACACTCTGTTCAATTGCTTGACCTTTAACATCCTCAACAGCAACCCGTAGTTCAGTTCGAGTATTATCAATGGCTGACTGAACACCCATAAGGCTTTGATCAACCGTGTTTTTAACACTATCTACCTGTGTACGTATCTCTTGAGTTAAGTTACCAACTTGTTGATTGAGTTGATTTCTTACACTGTCAGTCTGATATTTAACTTCATCCTTGAAGCTAGTAATTTGTTCATTAATTTGAGATTTAAGTGAAGTAATTTCCTTTCTGAGCTTCGTTACTTCGGGTGTCAGCACATCTTTAATCCGCTCAAAAACATTCTTGGCAGTTTGTTTTACCTTGTTCTCAACCGTACCCACCCAATTTTGAAGAACCGTATTTTGAACTTGTGGTAAAAACCGTTCATTTACCTGTGACAATGCTTTTTGGGTGTTTTCAATCAACTGCTGCTGCTTCTCCAAGGATTTACTCATTTCGGCAACTTGAGCAGCTAGTTGTGATAAAGATTCGGGTGAAAGCTGTTCTGATTTGATACTATCTACAAGTTTTTGTTGTTCGCTTAGTTTTTTCTGCAATACTTGCACTTGTTTTCCTAAAGCTTCTACACTATAGATTCGCTCATTACTTACAACTTTATTTTTCTGTGATGCCGGAGCTAAACCTAATTTGTCAGTCAGTACTTCTCCATTTTTAATATGGAATACTTTTTCATTACCAATTTTAATAGAAATTGCACCTTGAGAATTTTTCGGGTCAGACAGAGCTTTTTTTAAGTTCTCTACTATCGTTGGTGTTAATAAGTTTTTAGAGGGTGATTCTCCCAATGTTCCTTGATAAACTTTGCTAGAGCTAGAGTAAATATGAACATCCTTGCTGGGATCTAATCCTTTTTCTTTAGCCTTTGCATGGATGAGTTTGAGGAGAGATTCTAAAAATTCTAGATAATCTCGCTTAATCTCTTTAGCTTCACCATCATCAATCATTATTTTCACCTTTGAGAATTGACTGAATTAACACATCTGGATTAATCGCTACTTCTGGCAAAATTATGCCACCGAGTTTATTAAGAACCTGTCTCCCTTCAACTTCAATGTAAGCAAATTCTCCATCAATCATCACTGTTATCGATGATGTATTTTTTTCAGCATCAGCCGGGACATAATCTTTCAGAACACCATTTAATACAAAAATGTTGGCATCATCTGCATCGCCGCTATAGACTTCAAGGCACTCAGGAAAATAGTTAGCATCAAAAGGCAAGTTATCCCAACTATCAGCAGTGTTTAAAATCTCGCTTGGATATTTATCTGCTAGGGCTGCTATATCAGGAGGGAGTTTAGCAATTTGTTTTCTGTCATAATCAGAGAACGGGTAAAACTTACTTGGCGACATGAATTTTATCCTAAGTATTTTTGACTTCCATTTTATTCCAGACAATATTTCTTTAAATCAGACTCGCATATTCTGATAATTGCTCTTGATTTTCTATCAAAGGTAACAATTTTATCGCGGAGGCTCGGCGAATTTTCATTTCTTCATCTGCTGGAGTTAAGAGAGTAGAGTTTTTAGATAAGAACTTTTGAAACTCGTACCAAGCTTTCACACTGTCAGCTTCAGATTGGATTTCATGCTGAGGAATCTTAATTGATTGCAAAATTGGCAAACTTATTTGACCACGAGAACGAAATCCGGGACTAATAATTACTGCTTTTCCTGATGGTAAAGTGTTAAATTGATTGACATCAAATAACTTGCGAGTACTGTTTTGGTCAGAATTAGAAATGCTTGCACCACCCTTGCCTCCTGATGAGCGAGAACGTTGCTTGTATTTAATTTCTTCTTCACCTAAAAACTTACTAAATCGTTCGGCGGCGACATCATCTTGGGGATTAAAGAATGCTTTGGTCGCACAACCACCAAATATTGCATTAGTTGTGTTTTCACCATAAGATTCAATCAGCATTGAGAGATTTTGTAAACCTAAGATAGAAATTAGTCCATCCTCGCGGTTCTGATTCAGCCAATCAACCAGTGCTGGTAAATAAAGAGTAGGTAATTCATCAATCCCCAACACCAAAGGACAAGTACGTTTGTTAGCTACATTCCGACTAACTAATAAATGCAGAATCGAGACAAGCAAAGGGGCAATTACATCACGCTTTTCTTTGTTCATCCCGAATACCACCATCTGCCGTCCCTTCAAATCCAAAGGAATATTGGTTTTTCCACAGAACGCTGCTAATGCCGAGGGAACCATAAAACGGCTGAACAATCCGCTAGCTGTACCCACAATACTAGCTGCTGTTTCTGGCGACCCTGCAACAGATACAAACTGTGCGAAAGCCTCTCTAACCATGAAGTTTAGATTTTCTGCTTGCTCTATGCGCTTAACTAACTTTGGCAATCCTAGTATCGCTTGGCACATCATAATATCTGGATACTCTGTGCCCTTTGCCAGCATAAAGACGGCTTGGACTAACTGATCTCCAGCATTGGTGAAAAAGCTATTTCCAGAATCTTTATCACCCAATTGAAAGTTGCGATTGAGTGTAATTGCAAGCTGCCGCGCCATCTCTGAGTCTTCATTGCTACGAAGAAAGTCTATAGGGTTGGCAACTGCTGATTCTGCAAAGCCTGGGGCAAGTACGGTAACTTGATAACCGCGAGAGAGCGCATACCCTGCCAGTATTGGCGCTTGCCCCTTGGCAACTGCTGTGGCTGATTCTTGCTGTGCGTACTTGAAATCATAAAGGGCGATGGGTAGCCCCTGATCTACTGCGGAGCGGATCAGGGGATTAATCATTGAAAATGACTTTCCACTCCCCGGCCCACCACAAACTAGGATGCCTCGCTGTGCTTCTGGGAAGTAAAGGGTTTTTGAATCTTCAGGGATACTCGTTTTCCTAATTCCATCGATAATCTGACTCTTTATATTCTTGGGAGTGCCAACATATAAAGATACTCGGTTATGCAAGCGGCTTGTAATTTGCTTAATCGCCAGTTGACGAGCGGCTTTTTTCTCCACCGCGCCGCCCCACCTCGCGGTCGCTAGCTTGGCAATACCTCCCCTACTATCGATGATTTTGGCGATTACAATCACCGCACCACAGGCGATTACCCCTAACCCGGCGGGGGATAACAGAGCCGATTCAATACCTGGGGGAATAAATTGATTTGGCTTAACTTCTGTCTTAGGAGTCCCTGTCATCGCCCAGTGCCCACGATAACCAAATCATTCTCACTCACGGGCAACCAGGGAACTGGCCCAATGAAGTAAGGGGTGCAAGTTTTCTGCTGAAATGGCGGTCGCGCACAGATCCTAAAGAACAAGCCAAAGTCGGCAGTCCCCTTCGATTCATTAACTCCAGTTAGCGCTACTTTGAATCCACTACCATAAACCAACCGCCCCGTGGGTTCCTTGCCCCCATTCACGGCGGCTAGAATTCCATAACCACCCTTGACTTGTTGGGATGAACCAGATGCCCAACGCTTACCATACAAGCTACCTTCAGAACCGACAAAATCACCCATTTCTAAGTATGAGCATTCCTTGTCGGGAGGACAGGCGACTGTTAAAGTGCGGTCGCCTCTGACAACGCTACCAGATACAAAGTAATTGTTACCTGCCTTTGCATCGCCTTTTTCAGCCGTCCCAAGTACAACCGACGCGATACCCACAACGTCTATCCCAGAGCTAATAGGCTGAGGCATTTTATCAAAGGGCACTTGACTTAATTTAGGAATTTGATTCACATAAGCTTGCTGCCATGATTCAAACTTTCCTAGCTGAGTTTTGGTCAATCCAGGAATTGAATTAAGAGAATACTTACTTAGATCAATCTTGTCTAGCGTCAAATCTGCGGCTTGAGGATTTGAACTGATAGCCTGAGAAATAGTGCCGCCGCCGCCGCCGCCATTCTTGGAGAATAGATCGGCTAATGGGGGAACTTCTGATAGGCTCAAATTGCTTAATTCAGGCATTGCTTTAACTAATGTTTTTGGCGTTTGCCATTGCATTAATCCAAAGTCTTTGAGGGTGGGTTTGGTGGTTGTGGCTGTAGTGGGCAAAGCCACCGTGTCAATGGCCTTTAAGCTCAAGGCAGACATCTTAAAAGCATCATCTGCATCGCCCAGCATCACAACAGAATCTACTTTTTGCCCTGCTGTCCACGAACGCGAGGGATCGTATCCAAAAACTGAAATCAGGTTTTTAGGTATCTTTAAAAATCCTGGTTGCTGGATGGCAGGCAAAGTGTCCCACGTAATTTTCGACCAATCTGGGGCAGCCGTTTTGTACAAGCCTTGGGAATGCTCAATTGTTGGGGTAGTTGTCGGTGTCTGTGCGATTGAGGCAGAAAGGGGAACCAGGGAGGCGATCGCAGTCAGTAGAAAGAGTTTAGATTTCATTATTTTTTTTAAGTAATTGGTCGCTTGCATTTATCTAATTCTTTGCGAATAAACTTAACAAAATTACTCATAATTGCCCCCATTCAAGTAATTGGTTAAAAGTGGTTTTATCGACCTGAGAAAGTGAAATCGCCTCATCTCTAGTCTTGCCACGCCGTAACAATTTAATTGCATCTTGTACCTTGTTCCAGGTGGTAGATCCGGGTTTAACTTGACCTTTGCGCCCAGCTTCTGCTAGCCCAAAAGCGAGAGCATTAGCATCGTTTCTCTGAATCGCACCATTTAGCGTAGTCCCAGGATTGGGGCGCATTAAGGCAACAGGTTGAGGCAGAGGGACTTTTATTGTTTGTGGTGGCGGCGAGGGCTGCGGGAAGTCTGATGGCGCTGATTGCGGCTTTTGAACTGTTAGGGGAAGTGGCGTTCGCGGATGCGTAATTGGCAGGGGTCGATCCGAGTCCGATTTAACTACCAAGCTCGTGTAAGCTGGGTTGCCAGTAGCAGGGACTATCTTAAATTGATATTGTTTTTCATTGGTAAGCACTGTAATTTGAGTGCTTCCATTACTGCTAGAGGTAACAGGAAACTTGATCGGGTCAATCTGGCGAAGAAAGATTACAGTCGCTTTACCTCCTGCACATTCAGAATCGCCGCCTGATGACTGGCATAAACCACCGTTTGAGGTAAATGCGAAGCGACTTGGATCGCCAATCCAAACTTGCTTGATAGTTTCCCCAGTGGACATCAAATTAATAGTTAATCCATAGCCTTTCCACACCTTTAATTCGATAGCGTTGGAGTTTGCATCATTCTCGTAAACCGTTCGGATGGGCATTGCTACCACGCTTGAGGCAGTAGCTATTAAGAAGCTTGTAACAATAGCGAGTTTATTTAACATTTTTCCATTTTTACTGGGAACAGGGAAGATAAATTATTGTTGTAGCTTTTTTATAAGAGCAATAATCATTCGGCGGTCATTATCTCAATCTCATGTTAAAAACCATCAGTTTTTCCTGTTCCCTGTTCCCTCATAACGATATTGTTTGATTAACGAATATTTGCACTGGCTTACCAACATCGATCACAAATACTTCTTCTCTACCGCTTAACTGCTGAGAACGGGCGACATTTGAACTTTTGATATTATCGAGAACGCTATTAAATGCACCCTCTCCAAAAGCGGCAGATAGGTCTTTTTGCTCGTTGGTAGTGGAGCTAGTAGAGAAGCCATTAGAGTTACTGCTGACTTGAGTTATGGGGCGATTCTGTACTTCGGCTGCTTTGGCGACTCCCGCAACAATAGCAGAGATGAAATTATTGCCCAGATTACTGCCTCTGCGAGACTCTGCTTTTAAGAAACCACCATCCTTGGCCATTATCAGAACGGCATTTTCTGGGAGTTGCTTTTCTTGCGTATCGCCGTTTATATTGACCAACACTGAAACACCGCGCAGTTTGGCGAAACCCGAACCATTCGACTCTGCTAGTTGAACAACCAGATAAGCGCCCACAGGTAGTACGTCCCTACCATCTGAGGCTTTTAAAGGTTTTGTTAGTTTCACCAAGTAATTCTGGTTGCCAGCGTCACCAGTGCCCCAAGCGATCGGCGTTTCTAGCCTACCCTCTGCGGTGCTGCCAACGAGTACGCGAAGAGCGTTGTAATTAATGCTAGTGTTCTGGGCGACTTGCTTTGCTCCTCCCGTACCTCCTTCAATTCCAGTAGTCTTGATGGGTTTTTCGCTTTCTGATTCATCGACTGAACTCCTGAAACTGCCAGCGTTTGCAGCGATAAGCCATTGCTGAGTGGGGTCTTGGGTGGGGGCGTTGGTTGCAGTCGTTGGGAACGCCAAAGGAGATTGTCTACTCGGCTGGGCAATTTTGGGCTGGGGCTGGGGAATAGATACTCTAGCCTGGGGGAAAGTGAAGGGCGCTGTCGGCTGACTGGCGACTGGGTAAGAACGTTGTCGGCGCTGCACTGGTTGCATCGGAGGGGTAACGGGTGCGATTGGGGCTGGGGCTAAGGTTGCGCTAGGGGTAGGCGTTGGGCTAGGCAAGCGATCGCGAATCTGCTTTAACTCGTTATTTTGGCTAGTCAGGGCAAGCGCTGTTTTATCCTTGCCCGTCTCATTTTCCGGCTCTGCTAGGGGCGTTTGCTCTTCTGTAGGGGGTTGCACAATGTCCTTAGAAAACTTCAGCACATTCATTGAGTTGCCTAGCATTGCCCCAATGAGCGCCACGAAGATAAAGCAAATTAGGGCAATAACGCCCATTTTTAAGAGTGGAGATTGCGAGACTGTTCGAGCAGTAACAATTTCTTCTGGAGCGGGATTCTGTTCTGCTTGAATTGAATCATTAGCGTGAGAAGTTTTAGCACCGTTCATCGCGGCAAAATCTTGCTCTTCTATCTCAATAGTTGCCTCTGGCAAAGCTGATTGGGTGTTCTTTTTCATAAATCTAAATCTTGGATTTTGTAAATTTCCAGCCCCGCTTTACGAACCCTTGAGGCGGTTTCTTGAACATCGGACGCAAATCTAGGCAGGGCAGCCGTATCAATCGCCCTGACGAATATGGTTTTGTTGAAAGCGATGGGCTTGCCGACTAAATTGCTGCCTTGGAAAACAACAATCTCTGCAACCATATCTACTTTCCATTGCCCATCCTTAATCCGAGTCGGCTGACTGATTAGGCTAACTTTTAGGATTGATTGCGTAGACCCATTAAAGACATCGGGCGGCGTAAGATTACTTATCTCCTCAAGGAATGGTGCGCGAAAATCTTCTGACAACGCAAAACCTGAAGCCCATACACTAGTAGTAATCTTGCCTTTTGATGTTGATACCCCAGTATCCAACTTTAACTGTTTGGTGGGGTCTATCTTGTAATCATCGCTTGGCTTTGGTAGAGCATTCCAACTTAAAAGTCCGGTCATTGTCTGCCCGACAAAATGCGTAATAGCTTGCGGCGAACGCTCCAAGCTGCCTATAGGAATAACTCTGATAGATTCGCCGTCAGACAATTCTACCAAGGTCGAAGCTTTCGTTTTAGAAATTGTTGCTATCCGAGCAAAATTGACAATTTCTATGAATAATAAAAGCATTAATAAAACCGCATTGACTATTAAGAAAATTGGGGTGAAATTTAGCTCTTTTCTCTCTAATAATTTCATCTCCTTAACCCCACCGAGAATTTAACCCCACTAGTGAAAGCTGAAAATACAGCCATTCCGCCACCAGTACCTATGGCTACCGCAAGTAATGGCGAGAAAATGGCTTGCAGTAGTTGCAATAGCAAAGGATTGCTGGAAGGCTTGGAGACTATTGCGCTGGCAATAATACCTACAGTTATCGAGTACGAAATCAGAACCAATGTCAGCCCTAACCAGCCAGCAAGCCAAGCATAAATAGGCTTGCTTTGGAAAGGCAGTAAAGATAGAACTAGGAAGATTGGGGCAGCGAATGCAATCATTAAGAATGACAGTTGGACGATGTACTGAAAAGCTGCCGATACCCCACTGAGAATGACATAAACAAAACCTTGGATTGCGCTATTGATTAGTTCGCCACTAAGGTCTAAGGGGTTCCAACTTCCGACTCCAGAACCCGCGCCAGTCTTTTCTCTAGCTTTCTGCGCGTCTTTTCGTGTATTCTCCACAGCCTGTTTGATACAAGCTTGTTTCTCGCTCAATTCTTCACCTTCCTTCTTTTCGTTGTTGAACTTTTCGCACTTAGCTAAGGCTATCTGCGCGGCTAAGACAAAGCTTTGGTCAGCGTTTACATTCCGTATAGCATCTCTCAAATTGACCCCATTTCTCGTAATATTTAAAATACTCCTGTTTAGTCCGGTCGATACGTTTTTTAATGCGACTGTTGTGTTTGCTAAGAGGAACCCATTATTACTAAGCATTACAATTACTAGCAACGGTAAAACCATCTCGGCTATGAAATCATAACCAAACCCTTCTTCTGCATACTTCCTGTACCAACCAAATGATGCAAAGCCAATCATCACAACAGCCGCGAGAGTAGAAACGGCGACGACAGCCGTATAAATTGGGCTTGTTCCAGATGCTAATTCTAGCCAATCATTCTCAAACGATTTATAGATTAGGTCTGCGCCTTCGATAGCGCCTTCGACTATTTCGCCTGAATTCGTAGTCCCCGTATCTTCTCCAGCTTTTTGCCCTGTCGTTTGGGCAAAAAGAATAACTAAGAACGTTATCATTTGAGTTATCGTAACGTTATTGTGACTCGATTATTGATTCTTCCAGAATGAATCGTTAGCGGCAGCAGATTGGATTATCTGGCGAGTAGCGGCGTTAGATTCCTGATCCTTCGCCGCAGCTTGCTCATCAAGCCTGTTTGAAATATCGGCAAGGTTAATATTTGCAACAGCCAAGGAACGGGATTGCTTTTGTGCTTCTGAGTGGATAGACTTGGCAATCACAACATTTTGCAAGTTTTGAATAGCGACCTTTTTAAGAATGTCTTGGGTAATAACATCCTCTTGGGCGGCGGCAGCATTTTCGCTTGATTGAGCAGTGGCATCATTAGTTATTGCTGCCTCTTGCGATTGCACTCGTTGACCCTCAACTCCTAGTACTGATTCTGACTGACCGCGTGTATATTGCTGGTTCCAATCCTTGATAGCATTGTCGGCTTGAATGCGCGGATCTAATATCAGCAAATTGCCTTCTTGTTTCTCAATCACTTTCTCAATATTCTTACCAGCTTTTAGGGGATCAGGAATACCCAAATCACCAACACTAGATTCAATTGCCTGGGTTAATTCAGCTTCTAACTTGCCCAAACTTTTAGTAAATTCTTTCTGATAATTACTAATGTAAGTCTGCAAGCTACTATAGATTTGTTGGAATTGAGTCAAAAAAGATTGGTTTTGACTAGCTTGAGCATTAGCAGGGAGGCTAGAAAAGGATATCAAAATTGCTGCGCCTGAGATTGCGATCAATCGGTTGGTATTCAAGATACAAGTCCTCTAGGGCTACTACAAAAGGTTTTTTAGTACAAAGAGATTTTACGGTCGCTTGCTTTTTTGCTAAATCAAAAGAAACAGCTTGAACCATTAATGTTTTAGGTGATTCTTCCTTATTTAATAAACTGGTGAAGAAGGAATCATCGAAAGGCAAAGCATTAGGCGGAAGGGTAGAAGCAGGGGATCGAAAAAGCATGACATAAGCACCTGGGTCGGCGGATTCAGAGTTTATCCCCGGTTGCTCTAATCCACTCAATCGCTTATTTTGATATTTCAATGCTCTCAGGCTGGGGGAGCGCTTGATGGCATCCTCGCCCAATTCTATGTACACGCCACAGCCATTCTTCGCTTCGCTAATAAGCTTTTCGTATTGAGCTTGGTTGTATTGCCATACTTGAAAGCCGACTATTGACACGACACCTGCTAGTATTGCCAGCAATAGCTTCGTATGAATGACTGATGATAGAACTTTCATAATGGTTTTCCCTGTTTGATGCACTCGACATAATATTTAGAAAATTCTGCCACCCAGGTGAACTTGTCGCTGTGAATTTTCTTGAATTTATCTCGCGTGGCTTGTTCTTCTCTGCTATTGGCAACCAATGCCAGCAGGGGATATGAGGGATAATAGCGACAGCGCACATACTTGTTGTTGTAGTCGAGCAACCACAACGTATATAGCTGCTGAATATTAGGGACAAAGCTTTCGTTTTTATCGATAATTTCTCTAGGGATGCCCAGCAACTCAGAGAAACTATTAGCCGCGCCTGGGACAATACGCCCAATCAACCGCAATGGCATATTTTGTAATATTTGTTCTCCCGCCTCCGATTTAGCAATAGAAATGACATCCTGTGCCGCCAGAAACACCCGACAGCCTTGCTTTCGAGCCGTAGCGCATTTACGACCTGCAAGCCGTGATAATGCAGAAAATCCTAGCAATACGCTAGCCTCATCCATGAAAAATACACTATTGGGCGAGGAGAGGGATTGACGGGACGCGGCGATATATGCACTCATCCCGAACACTTCTGCATCCTTTCCTGATTGCAGATTAGTCAGTGCAAAGGTAATCAACTGGCTATCAGCCTGGAAGGTTGAAGGCTTGCAGATAGCGCTACCAATGCTACTAGCTTGCCAGTACTGTAACCGCAAGCGGATGTAATTTAACGCTTTTTCTACATTGTCGTCCTGATAGCCTAAATAAATGTACGCAAGCGAGAAGAATTTCTCCATATCTGCCAATGTCGGGGTATCCGCCCACTCTGGGGTGTTTATCCCTGCTTTTCGCGCTAATTCAAATCGCTCCTTGATGTCGGCATCTTCGTAAAAGGCTTTTGTACCTAAAGGGATTACAGATTCTATAGTTTGTGATAACAACCCATCAAACTTTTGCGTTCCTAAAACTAATTGAAGTACGATTAAATTAATATCATTTCGATGGGCTTTTGTCCTTTCCTCCCACTCCGACTCAGGAATCTTTGATAGGTCTAGCGGTTGTACAAGATTGTTTGATTCCTTTGAGATATCAAAGTAAAATCCATTAAAGTAGGGCGTGAAGTCTCCAAAGGTTCCTGAACCATCATCATTTGGCAAGTCAATCATTAATACTGACATTCCCAACGCCAAGCATTGATAAATAATAGAGGCGATGATTACCGATTTCCCACTCCCGGTAGTGCCGATTACCATCATGTTTTTCGGCTTTGACAGGTCAATATGAACCGAGGATTGACCCTCGTCAGCAATTAATTCAAAGCCTTGTTTATCACCGTGCGCTGTTTGAACGACTGGCGTTAAACCAATTACTTCACTGGCAAAGAAAGTGGCGCGTCTGTTGAAAGGAAAAGTCAGCTGCGGTCGCTGTCTCAACAGCAAAGTGTCAAGCCAGATTGACCATGTATATTGCATTTCTCTAATCAACTCGGCAGGCTGATTGATATACCCTGAAATCAGTCTGCAAGCGTCGTCGATTTCTTCTGGAGAGTTACGATAAACAAGGATTATGACAGCTACATTTTCCGGGACATCACCCGTGTAAAGCTGCTTCTGAGCATCGACTGACCGCTCCGTATTAATTTGCGCTCCTACGTCAATAGTCTTTTTGCTGGCGCTAGCGGAGGCATTTATTGACCGCCTCGTAATCAATTGTTGGGTAAGCCTAATCATTTTTTGATCGGCTGGGCTAATCTCTGTTATTATCTCGACATCATAAATAACCTCGCGTGAGAATACGTCCCATAAAAAGCGTATTTGCTGATAGGTTGAAGCAAATACTTCTGGTTTTTGGGCAAGCGTCATTACGCCGATATACTTCTTTTTGTCAGTACTCTGGTGGGGCAAACATACCCATCGTCTATCAGCATGAGGTATGCCGTTATTCAGAAGTACGGATGTCGCGTGTAATTGGTCGTTATACCACGATGGGTTGGGCGCGGCTTCGTTAATCTCCTCCCTTAATTCACCAGTATCATAAACCAAGGTATGGGGCACTTTTACAGCCTTTGCACCCATTCTATCAACTAGGTCGCCCCACAATTGCTTGTCTGATTTTGGCGATGGGAACAAGCCCATCTCAGATAGTATTTGTTGATGCCGCAAAGAGACAATTATCGCTTTTTCAAGAACTTGAATTAAGTTTTGAAGAGTGAGTTCGGTCGCTCCTGTTGGGGTGAATTTGCGCTGTAAAAAGTTTGCCAGCTTAACTATCGCTCTATCTACCGCGTCACCACCTTCGGTACCTCCTGGGCGGACAGTGAAAGTTGTGTAAATACTGAGCTTGATATCCTTGCGCTGATGGTTACGTGTGAGTTCCTGCATTCGGGCAACTTGCCCCCAATCAAGAAACTCACTCTCAGGAGATACAGGGCTAGCTAGCCTCTGGCGATAGCTTTCAATCACTTTGTCTTCATCGCAAAACGAAGACCAACGAAAGGTGAATTTCTCACCCTCGGAGAACTCTTTACAGCCGTTCTCAAAAGCCTTGGCCATCGCCTCTAGTCTCTCTGATGAATTAAACAGTGGGTGAAAGCCAGTGCATTCATATCCAAATACTAATTGCAGCGTGTTGTTAGTGTCGCTTACTTGTTTTTTGCTCAATAAGTAAGCTCCGATTTGATAGTTCCCCTTTTTTAATTTTACTAAAGTTGCTAAGTCTAAAAAGTCTTCAAAGGGTACTATTTTTTGATTACGAATGCTGCTTTTTACCATAGTTTAGGCATCCCCTTTGAACCCGCCCTTTTTTTGTTTTGGGGCGAAGAATATCTGACATAGCCACGAGTGAAAACTGGAACGCTTGGGAACACTCTTGACCAGAACAAGTAAGGACGTTTGCCAGATAAAACTATCACCGTAGCACTCAACCAAACACCAGCCAGCAGTCCCCAAACTATTCCTGCCCCAAACATAATCGCTATGATGAAGCCCACGCCAAACATAAACAAGGCGACTGCAAACTGAAAGCCAGTAAAAATACCTATTGTTGCATTTTGACCAAGTGACTGATTCACCCGTTTCATGGGCGATTTATTGTACTCGCTCATCACTAACAAGCGGCTGTAACGCCGTTAAATAAAATACTTTGAGCAATCCAAAGCACCAGGATTATGAAAAACACGCCTACCGGCTGTTGAACCATCTGCGTTACTTCCTGTCCTTCACCAATGCCGTTGGCAACCTTAAGCCCAGAAGCTACAAAGTATACAAACAAAAGCACTGTGATGGTTGCATTTATAACTGCCGGAAGTGCTTTAATGGCAGTACTAGCTGCCGCCGCACCACCGCCACCAATACCTCCAGCGCCGCCGAACATACAAGTCATTGCTGTCTGAGCCGAATCGAACAAGCCCCATCCATAAGAGGGCATTGACTGCATGACAATGATTGTCGCCGTACCGGCAGCGTTTATGTGATGCTGATACTTGCGCCCAATCGCTGCGAGTGTCTTAGCAAGAACTTGAGATTGTGTTCTTCGCACAGAATTATTAGATGCCAAGTGAATTTCTCCTTATAAACATAAAAATTACTTTTTCGAGCCTCTTTGAAGAAATTCATTCTCTATGTCAGCTAAAGTATGCTCTCTAGCTAGTGAGCGAATTTCTTGAAGGGGAGCAATATGATACTTGTATAGCTTGCTCATGCCATTCAGACCACCTGTTTTTTTGTTGGTGAATTTCTTGAACTCTGGCAAGTATTTCCGAGCGATATTCAAATATGCTTGTAGTTGTCTTGCAGAAACCTTTGGCTTTAACATCGCCGCAACTTCTGGTCTTGTTAGTTCTTCATTTTGCCAAGTTTTCCCCCCTATCCCCATGATTCTGAGAACTTCTTGCAACTTCTGACTATACATAAAATACCCCGCCTTTTTCGTGGCGGGGGAGTGTCATTTTAAAAAATATTAGCGGTCATAAAAAACTGGTTAAAGATAAGAATTGAGCGCTTTTCCTTCCCGTTCCCACTTTTCATCTAAAAGACGACAAGCTACGCGAACAACATTCTGAGGATTCCGTTTATGTTCTCCTGGCATATTCCAGTTTCGGGTAGTGTATTCACTTTCGTACCCCAAAACCAGGGCAAGCTCCCGATAACTTAATTTCCACTTCTTCTTAAACTCTATTGGGTGCATAGTATTTATTTGATACTTGCATAAGGAACTTATTTAATATTTATAACATAATTAATTAGTCAAATCTTTATGATTTTGTGTCAAAGGATAAATAATCTTCTTATATTTATTTATCTTAATATTTTGATAAAAGATATTAGCTATCATCGGATTTATCTAATTTATCTATAATAGAGATATTCTCTTTTAATCAATCATTTTTATGTCCAACACAGATGCTAATTTTCAGCAACTATTTCAATCCAAAAGTCAAGTTAATAAAGATAACGAAAATCCCACGTTATCAGTCAATCGCCTAACTCCCACTGATGACCAAATCAAAGACTGGCTACAGTCACCACAAATCAAACAGTGGCTTACAAAACTACTAATGGGCATACCGAATAATCTCAAGATAGAAGCGATAAATACCATCATCAAAAATGTTATACAAAATCCAGACAAAGACTCTCGAGTACAATTCGGTAGTTCAACTATTGGAGTTGATGTTTTACGGTGGCAGCTTTGGGCATCCTATAAATTACCTTACGCCACTGGAATCAAAACTCCTGATTGCCCCTACACTTTGAAGGAACATTTGGGTACTCCCGACTAACTTCCCAGATCACATAATCCCCGATCTATTCTTACCAAAACTACCATGCTTAACTGCGAACTGAGAATTGCTTCCACTATCTCACAAACAGCAATGACAAATAAATAGATAAAAGTACGATTTTAATCCGTACTTCTGTCTCTTGATTTTTAATCAATCATTGTTATATTTTTGAGGGTTGAGTAGAGAGCAATGCTCCCGCGATATCTACGATTTGCTCTGCTAACGTTCTTAATAGGGGTGGGTACACCATCGCTTGAGTGCCATTAACTTAGCAGATGACTAAACCTTGTATTGAAGCTAAATTTGATGACGTTAACAGAAACATTTCTTCACATCCATTTTCGGCTCTAGCCCATGAACAGCTTTCATCGCCCAAGGAGATTCTTTAGAGTTCGTTCGTAAGCCAATTGGATTTTCGATTTGGGACAATGAGTTAGCTTTAGAGCTACCCTTATAGAAGAACAGAATCTCTCAATTACTCTTTGACTCATGACGAGGCTCCTTCAAGTCGAAAAATTTCCGATTCTGATGTTGCCGGAAATCGAGGCGTATTTAGAAAGTGGACTATTTCGTGGAATCGGCAAGAAAACTGCTCAAACTTTGGTCAACTGTTTTGGAAGCGAGACTTTATCGATATTAGATAACAACCCCGAAAAACTTTACACTGTTCCCGGACTAACTCAATATCGGATTGATGGTATTACCAAAGCTTGGTCAGAGAGTAAAAAGAATCCGAACTTGGGAGTGATTACCCAACTTTTGGCTGTGGGAACTTCATTGAAGTTAGCTTTGAAAATTTGTGACTATTACGGACACAAAACTGCAAATGTACTTCAGAACAACCCTTACAGATTAATTGATGACATTGACGGCATCGGTTTTAAGACTGCTGATGAGTTAGCCATATCTCTTGGTATCCCGCTATACAGTGATACTCGTTATATCTCAGCTTTAATCCATGTTTTAAAATCCGGCTTGCGTGAAGGGAATTGTTTTTTACCCTTTGAGCAATTAGTAAGTATTGCCACTGACCTGCTTTCTTCACCACAGCATACGCCCGATGTTCAATTTTTAAATACAATCATTCAACAGTTACTCTCCAAGGGGACTTTAGTTTCGGGTGATGTTGGTAATAGTGTTTATCTCAAAGCTGCTTATCGGGCTGAACTTTCTGTGACTTTGAAGATTCTTGCTCTCCTTGAGCAACCAACTCACCCCACTGAACATTTAGAACACTGGTTAGCCGAATTCCAAACTACTGACTATCGCCAACTTTCACGTTTAAGTGATGAACAAATTAGCGCCTTGATGATGGCAGCCAAACATCCAATTAGCATTATTACTGGTGGCCCTGGTCGAGGGAAAACTTATGTACTGAAAACCTTGGTTGAATGGTTCATCCATACTGATAAAGCGATTGCACTTGCCGCTCCAACAGGGAAAGCTGCTAACCGGATGAAAGATGCTACAGGCATTGAAGCAACTACTATTCACCGTTTATTGCAATGGCAGGGAAACAATGCGGTTTTTCTTCATAACGAGGATAATCTTCTAAATCTTGATTGTCTAATCGTTGATGAATTTTCAATGGTTGATATATTTCTGTTCAATTCGCTACTCAAAGCCTTGCCCAAAAAAACCAGAATTGTACTGGTAGGGGACTTTGATCAATTGCCCAGTATTGGCGCAGGAATGGTCTTGCGAGATTTAATTGTTTCTGAACTCGTCCCTACAACTTTCTTACAGACGATTTATCGCCAACGGCACGAAAGCCCGATTATTTATGCCGCTAATGATGTCAATTCTGGCATAGTCCCCACACTGCACAATTTTAATCAAGTTTCTGATTGGATGGATGTCGGTGACTGTGCAATGATTCTAAAAGATTCGCCCCAAGCGACCTCCCAAGCCATCGTTGAGTTGGTTAAAGCTATTGGCCAGTCAGGTGTTGATTTAAATCAACAACTAATAATCTTAGCGCCCCAAAAACAAGGAGACTGTGGAGTTCACAATCTCAATCTGCTTCTTGCCCCTATCTTTAATCCCAAACAAGAAAATCAACCACAAGTTGTCTCTGGGTCAGTTATCTACCGAGTCGGTGATCGCGTAATCCAGCTGAAAAACCGTTATGAAACTGTCCCGCCTGTGATGAATGGTGAGATCGGTCAGGTTATTGCTGTGGAGCCGGAAAAATTTTTGGTTACGATCTCTTGGGAGGGCGGCGCAGTTGTTAATTATTATCCTGGAGACTTCGAGCAAATTATGCACTCGTTTTGTATAACTTGCCACAAGAGTCAAGGTAGCCAATTTCCTTATGTGATTTTCCCATTGGTCAGGGCTAATTACCGGATGTTAACCCGTCAGCTGCTCTACACGACTATGACTCGCGCAATGGGTACATTCATCGCAGTTGGACAGCATGAAGCATTGAAAACTGCTGTCGCTACTGATAAACCCGCCCAGCGTTTTACTGGACTAACCAATCTCCTCATTTCACCTGTTGAGCAACTTAGTGAAATCTGGCAGAGTTTGAGCAACACCAGAAAAACCACTTGTACAACAACATCTTCCCCTACTGTTACTGTCGCTTCTAGGCTACAACAACGTCAACTGACTGCTACACTTGGACAGATGACTACTATTGGTAGTCTTGCACTACAAATGTATGAGTCTAAATATGGTTATCGTCCGTCAAAACAGCCCGAACTTGTCGGCAAGTTTCGCTTTAATACTTATCACTATGAAACTACCGCAATTGAGTTAATTGATTCAGCAATTGACGCAGTTCTGCTCCAATAATAAAACCCATGCCCAAAATGAGAACAACGGTCGCATCCAACCAGACTACTCTTGAAGTACACTTTTAACATTTATGGCTATTCCAGCAACACAGTTAAAGATCGGCCAATCAGTGAAGTATCTGATCGGGACTCGAAGCGGCATGAGTGCGGCAATAACCGATATCAGCAAATCATCTCTTAGTCTCAAAAATACTTATATTGTTACTTTGACCTTTGATGATGATTCACTACCAAATCACTTAAAAACACAACAACTAACTGTTTATGACGAATTGCTTGAAGGTTGTGAAATAATTACATTTTAAAAAATTCAAATTGGCAACAGCAGAGCGCACATTCGCCGCGATAAGTTGAAATTAATCAAAGAAGAATTCAGAAGTCAGAATTCAGGAGTCAGAATTAATGAGTGGGGGATTCAGACTCGCCACTTGATTATTGCACCACTAAATCAGAGATTTAGTGAGGGACTTCAACCCGTTTATTCATCCGCCAGTCGCTTAACCTTCTTCTGAATTCTGGCGACTGACGCATGTATTCTGTTTGTTAAAATACTAACTTGCTGGCTGATATAATCCCGTATTTTGGTTAAATTCCCATCCCAACCCTGCTCTATCCTTGTTCTTACACCATGCTACAAAAAGCGGTGGGGGAAGATTAATTCGCTCCTTGCGTACAGTTTCCTCACTTACACCAAGCCTCTTGGCCAAACCTTCTTCAGTTAACGGTTGCATTCGCGGACTTTGCCCAGGATAGGATGAATTGTTGTAGTACGATTTTTGGCCCCGCTTTTGTTGGTTGTTGAGATAGTCTTGAATTTTAATGATCGCCTCAGCCAACTGTGTCATTCGGGCATACATCTTCTCCACTTTTTGTTCTAAATTGGCGAGATTATCAGTTGCTGTAGTTTCGTTGCTATTAGATTCATTTGAAAACTCTGACTCGAGCTTATCGAGTCTTTCACAAATAGCTCTTATCGTTTCATTCGTTGGATTGTTGTAATTTTTATTACTCACAATTAAGTACTTCTCTACACTTGCCTTAATCTTTGAATCTAAGCGTTCGTCTAAATTGTTACCACCTATTGCATCAACCTGATCTTGAGAATCGCCTAAGTAGAGTTCGATAAATTCGAGCAGCGTGGCTGTTGCTGTTGTGCCCTTCGAGTTGCAACAGGCGATAAACTGCTCCCACTTCCTTTGGTCACAGTTAAAAGATGCCAGCTTTTTTTTACGCCCTGTATTGCTCATGTTCACGTGTCATCTAGGTAAACTGGGACTGCCCACGCTTATTAAATCGTGTAATTCATCATGATGAATTACCTTGATAGTATCATCGCCAAATGCCTCAGCGCATTCCTCAAGCGATGCCTTTTATGAAGAGATGCTACTGCCAACGGCTACCATTGGCGATCAAAAATTATCTCAGGCTTAAACGCTTGCAGGATTGCTTTATCTAATTTTTGCTCATCGAAACAGTGCTGAGTACCTAGTTAGATTGCTGAGTAAGAAAGCAATAATTGCATTCAGTACAGTAAGTCTGTACCCCTACGGGGATCTTGCCACGCATAGCGTCTCTAAAAGTTGCCCCTGCTTTTAAGCCCTGGTGTCCATTAAAGAATTAGTTGTCAGTTTTAAATAATTAGTGTCCAAACGCATCGGAGAAAAGTTTGAGTTTTTGGCACGCAAGTTTTACCCGTCCGTTTTTTGAAGAATTTTTTATAGAGGAATCAAACCACTCTCAAAAAATAAACTAAAAATGACTCTATAGTTTGATGGCGTAATAGCGATTAAATAGCGGGCTATTCCGATAAGCTTGATTTGGCATGAAAGCAACAGAAGCAGGGAAGAATTTTGTACAAGTTTCTTAAAATAAGCACCTTTGCCCGTTTTCTTTAACCCAAACCTACACCTGTAATATTTATGTAGTGAACTGTTAGAAGTATGCTCTTTGACCTGTTATATTACTGATTAACTATAAAGTCATTATTGGTTTATTTTTTCACCTATTTTTAGGTTTTTCTTTTAGAGGTGTATTTTTAGGGGGAACCACAAAAAAAGATACCAGCCTTGTTCTTAATTGCTCGTTGTGTGGCGTGGATCTGGATCGTACTTTCGTATCTTTATGAGCGGGTCTGCATAGCTGCGGAAATTGCACCCCGTAGCAATTCCTGTCCCCGTGGACTGGGATAATAAGAACAGGGCGGGGTGTTGATGGGGCAGCAACCTTGAAAATTGATAGGCATGGTCGAGCAAAGATTCTGTCTTTGCAGGAAATCCAACTTCTGTTCTCGCAGGGGGTAGATTCACTGCGAGACAAAGCGCTGTTTGCGGTGATGCTTTACACAGCGTGTCGGGTGAACGAAGCAGTGACGTTGCTTAAGCGCGACGTATATGATGCCAAAGGAAAAGTCAGAGCCAAAATCATCTTTCGCAAGGGTAACACGAAAGGGAAACTGGCTACCCGTGCCATCCCGGTAATTCAAGAATTGCGAGTCAGGTTGCAAGCATATAAACCGCGTGATGATTCTCCTTGGCTGTTCCCTGGAAATGCTGACCACTCAAGAGCCAATAACCACCTGCACCGGGATTCGGCATTGTGGATATTGCGAGTCGCTTGCAAAAAAATAGGAGTTGAAGGCATAAGCTCTCACAGCTTTCGGCGCACAGCACTCACCTCGATGAGTAATGCCGGAATTCCCTTAAGAGTGATTCAGGAAATCTCTGGGCATCGCACGTTGGACGAGCTGTACAAGTACCTGGAGGTCAGAGAAGATCAAGTATTGGGAGCGGTATCATCTTTATCGCTACTTGCTCCGGTTTCGTCAGACGACTTCGGGAAACCCGAGTTAGTCGAAGTGACCGATAATCCAGTAAAGAAAAGGCATTGACCCCATTTTACCAAAAAATCGATTTAGCAAAGCAGCATCAGCGCAATTGCTGAAAGCAAAAGTAGAAATTGCTTCAAGGATGCGGTTAGTTATGACGAAAGTTTAGGAGAACTCCATCGGCAACACCTCTTCACTTAGCAAGGCATAAAATTCCGGGACAAGAGATTCCACAAGTCGCAGTTCACTCGCGGCGATCGCTTCAAGTTCCAGCACCGTATCCCAGCGCAAATCCTCAACCCATCGCTTGAGAATGCCTTTAATTGCCTCAACTCCACGAGAAATACCAGAGCGAAGTATTTCTACGCAATGAAGTAGAGTAATCCGGTCAGTGAAGAGAGCAGAGGGGCAGGGGGGCAGGGGGGCAGAGGGGAAAGAACTTGTACAAATTTCTTCTTTGTTCCTCAACTCCTCAACTCCTCTGCTCCTCTGCTCCTCCGCTCCCCTGCTCTCATCTGTAGTATCCTCCCCTTGGCAATGGGAGTTCCCTATAGCATTAGGGGGGGGTGTGGATACGGGCTGCTGATTGGGGTTTACACTATACGCAGCAGGGGTTTGAGCAGCGTAATAGGTTCGATTTTCTTTTTGATTACGCTTTTCCACGCGATGAGCAATCACCTGGAGAGCAAATTCTAATTCCTCTTTAGATAAAGAGAAAAGTTTCACCTGTTGCCCCCGTTTACCTTGCTTGCGGAAAGTCAGCTTTAGCCCCAGCTGCTCTAGTAAAGTCGCCAGCAACCAAATAGGTTTACAGTCACTGGGAATAGTAAACCCAAGAATTGCTTTGACGTGAGCAGCACAATGTATAGCGATCTCCGTCATCTTGAGCAAAGTGGGGTCATCGGCAGTAAATTCATCACCCTTCATTAAAGAAGTGAGAATCTGATGCAGTCCCAGGTTAAATCTAGCCAGCCACCGTGCCGAGTAATTGCCCCAGTCGATGCACAAAGGTAGATTGTCACGTTCGGTGCGGTCTTTTTGGGTGACAATTGTTGGTGGTGTAGGATAACTTTGCCCAGTTTTGGGGTCAGTAAAAGATTCTTCGGGTGGGGCTAAAATGGCCTCAAGTCCAGCGATCGCTCTAATTAAGCGACCACCTTTATCCATTTCTACGAGCGATTCGGTTACTTCGATGCCGTAAGAATCAGAAATGCGGAACTTTTCACATTCAAAAATTTCGCTAGGGTCAAGGTAATCTTTGCTCTGACGGGCACGGTACTCGCTCAAAGTAATATTGTTAGCCTTGGCAACAGCCGAATTGTGGGCACTATCCAAAGCTTGTGCTGCTGCTTTTAGACTTTCAAGGGATTGAGGATCTGAATCACTGCCCACATATATAAAGGTATTGCCCATTTCGGTGAGGAGCGATCGCAAGTCATCACGCAAATTATTGAGAGAATAGTGGCGGTTAGCCATAATTTGGCAGTAAGCCTCAAGCGCCCAATCTTTCTCTGCGCCTCGCTTGCCTGTTTCTCTGTCAATCCGCAACAGAAAAGCGGTCATTTCATTGGTTTGGAGCAAGCGCTCTTTAATCTTGGTAGCATTGGTATCCTTGTAACCAAAGGGAGGACGCGGGGCCACCCAAATATGAAACGGGACTTTTGGACGATAGCGGTACAACTGTTGGGCACATTCGGTAGCGGTTTGGGAAACGCCGTGAAACACACCGAACACTAAATCAAAATGATACTCGGAAATATCGACACCAGTACCGAGACTGGGAGAGGTGAACAAGGCATCAAAGTTTTTGACGGCGTTGGTGATATCTTTGATGAAAGCGACATTCTCATCACTGCCAGAATTGTCAGAGTGAACTGACCAGATACGACATTTTTTTTGTGTATGTGATTTTTCGGAGTTAGATTCTTCGTACTTGATAGTAAAGGATTTGTCGAGTTTTTTGATGAAACGCTTACTGTCACTTGCAACCATGACTTTCTCACCAAGCATCAGGGCTGCCGAGATTTGGGCGACTATGGCGCTTGAATTATCCCCCTCGTACCAATAAATTGTGCGTGAACCGTTTCGCCACTCGTTTTTAATGATGTACGGGACTTCACCTTTTGGTCGCATTGCAAGAAAGAAGTTTACCGTTAAATCGTCCATGTGTGCATCAGCGATGACGACCAGTGGCGCATTGTATACTATATATTCCAGTACCTCCAAAATGGCGGCGCGATGTTGTTTGCAAGTATTACTGTGCAGCAGGTGGGTAAGGTATTGGCAGGCTTCATCTATAAATATGCAACCGTAGGTGAGAGACTGAGTATTGAGTTTATGCAAGCTGTCAATAGTAATACTAAGGGCTTGAGCCTGGGCTAAACCTGTGTAACCCAAGTCGGAATACATCGCCGTCCGCAAGCGTTCGGCAAGATTTTTCAGCAAGTTAACCCGATGTCCATTGTTGAGAAATCTGGCATCAGGGTTTTGGTCACGCCACCAGCGCATAAGTTCAGTTTTCCCTGTACCCATGTCGCTCCAGAGTACGACCAGTCCTGATTTTGGGAAATTGAAGGTAGGAGATTTCTTCGATTTGTCTGAATCAACTCCGCCAGAATCCGTAGACTCCTTCTTTCTTTGATGTCCTTTTATAGATGGCGTGAAAAGTTGTTCCTTTTCAAGTTCATAAAGCTCAGGCACTGTCAAGCATTTTTCTTCAAGGTCAGGAATGCACAAAGCCTCAGAGAGATACTTGACATTAACAGTGACATCTGGTTTGTATTTGCTAAGTCCCCATTTCTTAGCCCGATACGAGCGCTGGTAATCTTTGAGTGATTTGGCATCATCGATGATTGCGGTCAGTAGAGCGTTAGCATCTTCGCCCCGCGCCACAACAAAATCATCAACACCTTTCTCTGGGCCTGGTAACAGCGCAACTTCACAAAAGCAACCAGCTGATTCGATTGCTTTTGCAGTGCGAACAGTGGCTTGAAAAACTGACCAACGGGTATTAGCTCTTGTTTCGTAGTCGAATAAAATAATGAACTTGCGTCCCGCCTGAGCCATTGGTACTAAGTCAGGATGCAATCGTTCATCAAAATCTTGTTTGCCTACGCGCCCGTTCCAAATTCCAGGGAGTGCGATCGCTACAAACCCCAGACTCAGCAAGCAAGCGGCTTTCTTCTCACCCTCGCATAAGATAATCGGAATCTCTGGATGCTGTTTCACCCACTCCCAAAATATTAGCGGATTGAGTTGATCCAGTAAGCGTAGCGCCAAAAGCGAATGATAGCGCTTAATTAAATAGCGTTTTGCAACTTTGTCCCAAATGGGGTTAGCGATATCGAAGTAGGTAACACGGTTTGCTGTCTTGGGTGGCGACTCGTATTTGACTGGTTTACCTTTTTGCCAATCAATGCGAGGAAAGTTGGGCTTGATCCGCCCCCATTCCATCGGTTGCCAGTTTTTGAATGGGTCAAGTGATTGAATCCACGTCCCACCTAGTAATAGATGCTGATACATTTTTATGTATCCATCTGTTACCCGACCCGCATTCTTGCGTGGCAGTTTATCAGATATGAACAGGAAATCATAAACTGATTCTCCCTCAATGTGGAAAAAGTTGCGCTTAATTAACGCCGGATGAATGGCGCTACCAGCTAACAACTCATGGTATTCCGCAGCCGTGAGATTGTTTGGATATTCAGTTGGAGAGGCTGCGCCTGGGTCAAGGGTAACGGGCAAAGGGGAAGGGGAGGAAGAAATTGTTAACTCTTCCCCATCCCTTTTCCATTTTCCCTTTAACCTTTCCCCCGTTTTCTTCGGGGTATTATTCATCGGTTCTCCCCTCGGAATTCCTTAGAGAGAACTCTTTCAAGCTGCGAAACTCTTGCTCTAGCCTGAATATTCCGAAAATCTCCCTTCGTCACAGCACAAAATTGCCGTGCGAAAGCTGCACTCGACCCCATGCGCTCTAACACTGCGCTCTTGGGGCGTTCTCTGTTTGTCATGATATTTTCCCCTGATAACTCGGTTGACAAGTTCAGAGGGGGTTGGATCAGTTATCAGTTATCTAATCTTGGACTCTACTCCCAACTGATAACTGGTAACTATTATTCGCGCTACTACTGCTTTTAACTACAAAATTCGGGATATTTCTTAACCAAACTTAACTTTACCTAAAATTTATGAATTTCGACAGCAAAAACACACCGCAGGGAATGGACTTTCCAGGCGGCAGACCCTATAATGGATCTGGTAGCGCGGTAAAAACTCTCGGACAATTTAGTAGTCGCACCAGTGGCCAAACTTTAGCGACAACTTCTTTTGTTCCTTCGAGATCAAACCCGCTCTAGATCAATATGAAATTTGCAATACGTAGAAAGCGCGACTCCTTAGTGGCGCTTTCTGCATTAAACAGTCGTACTGTTGTATCTTCACCTCCATGCCTCCTTTCAATTAGCTTGATTTTACAGAAGTTCTGGTCGTCTTACTCGGTCGAGGTAAGAGCTTTCATTCAAATGTATTCGCAGAAGATATTTGGTTTAGGTTAAGATAGCTAAACACAAGCTTTTCAAAACAAACCCATTGAATTAATCAGTGATCAAAAATACCCGCAGGCGGTGTTCCTTGGTTGACGTTGGTCAACTTCTTTCACACTTTTATGCTCAAGCTAGACCGGATAATGTACTAGAGATGCGTTAAATCTCCCTATTAAGATGTAGCATTTAAATCAATATAGCCTAGAAAGGTAATTTGAGAACCTAGCTTCAGTTAATAATTGTGAATTTTGTAGATGTTTTAAGTACTAAGGAGTAAAATATAACTTCATGTATACCTACTTACGTAAGGAAAAGTCGGCATGAATTCAAGCCAAGTTTTAGACGTAAAAAGAGTATTAGCTGTATTAGAAGAACAAGTGTTTCAATCTACGGGAAGGTATTTAACAGAAGTAGAAAAAGTTCTTATTAAGGGAGTTTGGGATAGTAAAGATTATAAAGAGATGGCAAGTGATTCGGGGTATAACGCATACTATTTGCAGCAGAAAGTAGCTCCACCACTATGGAGTATGCTTTCAGTAATTATTGGTGATGGAGTGAAAGTAACAAAAATATCTTTGAAATCTATTTTGCTTAAGCTAGCAAAGAGCGATTATCGGAAGGAAGAGGCATCCAGATTGGATAACGATAGTTTCGTTGGCAATATTAGAATTTATGGGGAACTACCTAAAATAAAATCTTTTTATGGACGAAAGGATGAAATTAACTATTTTAAGAAACAAATTACTCTATTTAAAGAACGCTGTATAGTTTTTACGGGAGTTGGAGGAATAGGAAAAACTTTATTAGCCTCTAGATTGGTTGAAGAAATAACTTTTGATTCTTTAAGTAGTATATATGAATGTATAATCTGGAAAACAATTAATCATTCTTTGTCAATTGATGAGTTAGTCATTGATTTAAATAAAATTTTTCAAGTAGACATAGAAGCAAGTGAAAACTCTTTTATAGATAGCATATCTTTACTATCAAAACAGCTTCACTTACATCGTTGTCTACTAGTAATTGATGGATTTGAAAAGCTATTGTTAGCCGATGATTTTGGAAAAAGATTACAATATGAAAAATTCCTTTTAAAACTTACAGAAGGGAAGCATGAAAGCTGCATTATTATAACAAGTCAGTTGCCTTTAAAAGAATTTGCTTCTGTGACTACAAAACTACCTATTCGCTCTTTCAAATTAGAAGGTTTAGATGTAAATGCGGGAATGCAAATATTACAAGAAAAAGGTTTAACTGGACAGGAATGTAAGCGATTAATTGAAAATTATTCTGGGAATCCATCAAGTTTAGAAGCGTTGGCTGATAGAATTAATCGTTTTTTTGAGGGGAGTGTGAAAACATTTTTTAGATATCAAACTACTATGATTGATCCTCAACTTGAAACAATGCTACATCAGCAATTTGGACAAGTTGGACTTTTAAGTAATCTTCAAAGGCAAATAATGATTTATTTGGCAGAAGAAATGTCAGAAAACTCGACTTCTATTCAATTCTCTAAACTCATTGATAATTTAAAAGAGCGAGTAGATTTCAAGTTGTCAGTTTTTGAACTAATAACAGCAATAGAAGTTTTAGAACAACGCTCGTTAATTGAAATTGCTGGTAAATCAAACAAACGAGAAGCTAGTTATAGTTTACAAGCATCTATTAAGAAGTATATTTTAGTTGATCCATTGGGATTAGTGCATAAAATACCAGATACAATACAAACAAGGGAAGTTACCTT
>NZ_CP040293.1:0-32935 GCF_013393925.1 Nostoc sp. C057
ATGATTGGCAACCAGACTAAAGGGCGAGGATTCCGTGGACTGCTGAATTATTTGGAGTCTCAGAAAGATGCCAAACTCATTGGTGGTAACATGGGTGGCAATAACGCCCGCGCACTGGCCAGAGAATTCAAAATCTCTCGACAACTGAACCCAGAAGCTGACAGAGTAGTGTACCACGCATCATTATCACTACCAGAAAACGAGCAACTAGACGAACCAACCTGGAACGAACTTGCTAACCGCTATCTCGAAGAGATGGGCTTTGACACTAACCAGTACGTAGTCTACAGACACAGCAACACGGAACACGACCACATCCACATCTGCGCTAGTCGCATCCGTTTAGATAACGGGAAGATTGTACATGATAGCTGGGATTACAAACGTAGCGAAACCATTATTCGGCAACTAGAACGAGATTACGGCTTACAACAAACCCAGAGCAGCCATGAGAAATTATCACGCAATCCCAGTATTGGACAACAAAAACGGTTAGAAAGAGAACACTCTGAATATATCAACGGTGAGCGCATTACACCACAAGAGCGCCCCATTAAGCAACAACTCCAGGAATTAATCGACCGCGCCACAATAGACAAACTAACTATGCCCCAACTGGTTGAGCGGTTGCAATTACAAGGTGTAGAAGTTCGCCACGGCTTAACACGTAACGGCAAAAGTAAGGGCATCTCGTACTCGTGGAATGACCAGAAATTTAGCGGCACTTCTTTGGGGCCTGCTTATACATGGCCAGGACTGCAAAAACATAAGGGGATTGACTACCAGCCCCAACGGGATGATGAGCTTATTGAGAATCTGTTGAAGAATCCTAAAGAGCAAGCAGTGGAGAGCCAAAGATTCATAAATACAATCGTTGACTTTATTGAACAGTCAGTAGTTGATGATGCCTTGGCTGAAACTTTACCACAATTAACAGAACAACTGTCCGCGTATCAGCAGCAGCAAGAAGCAGGAAAAACCGCATTTGACGACCTGGGAGCCGCGATTGTTAATGAAGAGCAACGACTATCATCACAAAGAGCAGTGGATGCAATCTCTGACTTTATTGAACAGTCAGTAGTTGATGATGCCTTGGCTGAAACGTTGCCACAATTAACAGAACAACTATCTATTTATCGGCAACAACTCTTTCGAGCTAAAACTGCATTCAATGACTTTGAAACAGCGTTGACGACTGAGTTGCAATCCCACGCAGAGAAGAAAGCAATTTTGTCAATCTCTGATTATATTGAGCAATCAGCTATCGAGTCAGCTTTAACTGAAACAGTATTAGGATTAACAGAGCAACTATCTCAATATCGGCAGCAACTCCTTGGAGCTAAAACTACATTCAATGACTTTGATGAAGCATTTACGGCTGAGTTGCAATCCCATGCAGATCAGAAAGCCATTTTATCAATCTTTGATTATATTGAGCAATCAACTATCGAGTCAGCTTTAAGCCAAGCAGCATTAGGATTAACAGAGCAACTGTCTCAATATCATCAGCAGCTAGTTGAAGCGAAAACTACATTCAATGACTTTGAAACAGCATTGACGGCTGAGTTACAATCTCATGCAGAGAAGAGAGCTATTTTATCAATCTTTGATTATATTGAGCAATCAACTATCGAGTCAGCTTTAAGCCAAGCAGTATTAGGATTAACAGAGCAACTGTCTCAATACAAAGAGCAACTAGTTAAAGATAAAACTACATTCAATGACTTTGATGAAGCATTGACGGCTGAGTTACAATCTCATGCAGAGAAGAGAGCTATTTTATCAATCTTTGATTATATTGAGCAATCAACTATCGAGTCAGCTTTAAGCCAAGCAGTATTAGGATTAACAGAGCAACTGTCTCAATACAAAGAGCAACTAGTTAAAGATAAAACTACATTCAATGACTTTGATGAAGCATTGACGGCTGAGTTACAATCTCATGCAGAGAAGAGAGCTATTTTATCAATCTTTGATTATATTGAGCAATCAACTATCGAGTCAGCTTTAAGCCAAGCAGTATTAGGATTAACAGAGCAACTGTCTCAATACAAAGAGCAACTAGTTAAAGATAAAACTACATTCAATGACTTTGATGAAGCATTGACGGCTGAGTTACAATCTCATGCAGAGAAGAGAGCTATTTTATCAATCTTTGATTATATTGAGCAATCAACTATCGAGTCAGCTTTAAGCCAAGCAGTATTAGGATTAACAGAGCAACTGTCTCAATACAAAGAGCAACTAGTTAAAGATAAAACTACATTCAATGACTTTGATGAAGCATTGACGGCTGAGTTGCAATCCCATGCAGAGAAGAAAGCCATTTTATCAATCTTTGATTATATTGAGCAATCAACTGTCGAGTCAGCATTAACTGAAACAGTATTAGAATTAACGCAAAAACTTTCTCAATACAAAGAGGGACTTGTTACAGCTAAAACTACATTTAATGACCTGGATGCAGTGCTTACGACTGAGTTACAATCCTATGTAGAAAAGAGAGCTATATTATCAATCTCTGATTATGTTGAGCAATCAACTGTCGAGTCAGCCTTAACCCAAACAGTATTAGAATTAACACAACAACTTTCTCAAAATCAGCAGCAGCTAGAAGCCGGAAGAACCATATTCGACGACCTGGAAGCAGCGATTGTTTATTTGGATCAACTCCATAGATCGCAAAAAACAGTAGATGCAATTGCTCTTAATCAAACTCCAACTATAACCACAGATGAACCAAAGTTAAAAGATAATCTTTCAGCCGAGTTATATGAGTATTACAGCGCCGACTTGCAAAACTTATTAGTGACTGACCGAGATAAAGAAATTGCTATACGGGCGCTATTAGATAATAAACCACCCCAAGATGTTGAAGAAATTATTTTTGCCAGCCCAGCCAAATGGACACAAGATGAAGCCAGAGAATTGGTACTAATCGCTAGTAATCAACTGGCAGACTTACAAGAACAACCAGAAGAGCAACTTTTTCAAAAACAACCTCAGTTTACGCCCCCAGCAGAGGATGAAAGCAAAAGGCGAGTATTACAGTATTACCTTACTCAGCAACGCGGTATAACCAATTTTCTTGTGGAACCATTACAACGTCAGGGGTTGGCTTATATAGATCAGCAGGAAAATGTTGTGTTTATCAAGCGGGAGCTAAACAGTGAAAAATCTGGCGCACTGGTTTGGGATACCGCACGTCTTGACAATCGTGCTTTCAAGTATCCCGACAGCGATCGCTCCGAGGGGTGGTTTCATTTCAAATTGGGTGGAGAGGCAGATGATAAAATCGAGAGAGTATTCTTGTGTGACTCCCCCATTGATGCGCTGTCAATGGCAGAGATTGACAGAGACGAACACAAGGGGCAACCACCAGTTAGGACAATGTACATGGCAGTGGATGACCCGAATAACTTGCCAGTAGAATTCCTCAGAAATATCAACAGGATTGGGGTGGCATTTAATAATGATGATCAAGGCAATGAAGCGGCCCAAGTCGTTCAGGAAATTTTACCCCAGGCTAAAAGAATTGCACCCAAGGGACAAAGTTGGAATGAGATTCTTATTGAACAGCAGCAGCAGCAAGAGATACTGGAGCAAAAACAACAGGGGCGAGGTTTGAGCCGATAACCTCATGTTGACCCGACGAACTCGTGACCGCTACGCTCTCGGAGTCGGTGGCTCTTACGGGCATGAAGTTTATGGTTGGGCCAACTAGATCCTGCAAGCCCGCTCTTCTCCACTCCCCTGCGCTGACTCCGAGTTCTTAAATCTTGGAAAGATGCTTTGACTACTGGCAGCGAACGCTTGGTTAGTCAAATAGGATTGGTATAGTACTGCTTCTCTAACAGACGCTGCACATAGCTTTATTTACAGTATTAGTACACGGTAGCCAAAATTCAAAGTCCTTTTTTTATGGTTATTTGCACTGTTTTAACTAGTAGCCTAATTTACGTATAATATACTAAGTTTTAGTGAAATTAACTCACTTAAAGCCAAATAACACAATAATGCTTTAAATTTGAAATATATTCACTGGTAATCTTATGACAGGAATAGAAGCATTGGCGGCATTAGCTGTTAGTGGCGTAGCAGTTCCTATTTTTCAGTCACTTTGGGGAGGCGGAGGTAAGCCTTTAGGACTATTTGGCAAAACCCTAGATGAAAAAACTAGGGAGTTAATTTTTACCGCGTCAAAGCATTATGTTCAAAACTATGTAGAACGGCACGGTATTCTCAAAGTGTTGGGAATGCGTGAGCCTGTAATGCTGGAATCGGTCTATACAACAGTTCAATTGTTAGATAATGATGCCATCCGTAATTTTGAGTCTATCGAAAATTTAGAACAATTTTATCGCCAAGCTAATAGCCGCAGGTTTAATTCTCAAGATAGCCCTAAACAAGCAGGAATTAAAGTTGCTAACGATAAGCAATATCTGATGGTGCTTGGTGGCCCTGGTGCTGGTAAGTCTACATTTCTGCGAAAGATGGGATTAGAAGCACTCAATGGTAAAAGAGGAGGATTTAAACACACCTGTATACCAGTTTTTATTGAATTAAAAAGATTTACATCTAGTGATATCAATATTGAAAAAGTTATTATTGAAGAGTTTAAGATTTGTGGTTTTCCTTCACCTGAACAATTTACAGCTAAAGCTTTAGAACAAGGCAAGTTACTTATTCTGCTAGATGGGTTGGATGAAGTACCCATAAAAAACTTGACTGAAGCAATTAGCCAAATTCAAAACTTTGTTGATAAATCCGATAAAAATCGCTTTATTGCCTCCTGTCGCACGGCGGCTTACCGCAGTGGTTTTCGTCGCTTTAGCGATGTGGCAATAGCAGATTTTGATGATACCCAAATTCAGCAATTTATTTATAACTGGTTTCATTCAGAAGCGGATAAACAAGCGAAGACAAGTGAGAAATGTTGGGAATTATTGCAAAAACCAGAAAATGAAGCAGCTAAAGAGTTAGCCCACACACCTTTATTGCTGATATTTCTCTGTTTAGTATATGACCGTTCCCAGAACTTTCCAGATAATCGCAGTGTTCTTTACGGCAAGGTACTGCGGATATTACTGGAAGAATGGGCATCAGAAAAGCGAGTTTTTCGAGATGAAATTTATCAAGGACTGCATACAGAGCTAGAAGAAATATTACTATCAGAGATTGCCTACACAGGTTTTGAGTCTGACAGGCTGTTCTTTTCTGAGCGTGAGATTGTTCAACAAATAAAAACATTTTTGGTGAACAATTTGAATGCACCTCTTTATTTAGATGCTAAAGCAGTGTTGAATGCAATTGCTATTCAACAAGGAATTTTGGTAGAACGAGCAGAGAATGTATTTTCTTTTTCTCATTTTACTTTGCAAATATATCTTACAGCGCAGTATGTAGAAGACCATCGAAAAATACAACAATTGGTGGAATTGTATGTTTGTGATAAGCGATGGATGGAAGTATTTCTTGTAGTAGCTGGGCTTATGCGGCAAGGTGTGGATGAATTGCTATTGTTGCTAGAAGAACAAGCTAAAAACTATTTAAAGTCTCAAAAATTAAAGTCTCTATTACGTTGGGTAGATGTAGCAAAGAATAGTTTAGAAATAAATTTTAGTTTTATCTCTGCAATTAAACGTGCAGTTACTATATTAATCGCTTTAGATTTTAAATTCATAATAGCTCTTGATTTAGCAATTAACTTAGGCTTAAATATAGATAAAAATTGGAATTATCAAAAAATCTTAGATGAACTAAGTATAAATATTCTAAATGAAAAGAAAGAAACAGAGCAAGAAATATTCGATTTATCCCTACAAGAACAAAAAGAACTTGAAGAATATTTTTACATAAATTTGCTTATAGTGAAATGTCAGATAGCATCAGTGAGAGTTACACCAATAACTTGGGAAGGTATTCTGGATAGAATGCTGGTAGTAGAAGCTGATGGTAATAGTAAAGCATTAGCAGTTACACAGAAATTTTTTGAGGAAGCAGGTGCAACTATAAAGTGTGAAAATGAGAGAATTTTACAAGTAACTACCGTTCCACAGAACTTAATGATTTCCTCTCCAGTATATATTTTAGTGACCGTTGGTAAGCTGACTGGTGAAAATATAGCTGAGTTACTTAATTACTCTGAATTTTTGCTAGAAAAAAATTACTCGAAAAAAGTTGGAGTATTAATTTATCAAGAACCACCGGATACTTCTGCCAGAAGAAAGATAGCTCATGCTAGATTGGTTGATAATTTTATGTTAGTACCAATGCCATTAGCAGAAGTTGAGAAGGCATTAATAGCAGGCAAGAATTATTGTATAACTGTTTTCAATGAATATCTTAGTAAGTATATACAACATACAGATTTTTTTAATGATATAAATGCGATAAGCGATAGCTTAACTTTCTTTGGACGAATAAAATTATTACACAAATTGGAA
This sequence comes from Nostoc sp. C057, assembly GCF_013393925.1. Classification (NCBI taxonomy): domain Bacteria; kingdom Bacillati; phylum Cyanobacteriota; class Cyanophyceae; order Nostocales; family Nostocaceae; genus Nostoc; species Nostoc sp. C057. Next base: position 6,447 of record NZ_CP040293.1, read on the forward strand.
GAAGAGTTATTAAGATATCAGGGTGTTATATTGTGCGGATTAAGAAAATCAGGGAAAACCTCAATACTTTATCAACTAAGCTTCATACTACGAAAACATCCAGTTGTTACTATTGATCTTCAAAAATATGGTGGTTCTCGCTATGGAGCAGAATTGTTCAACGATTTCGTTGAACAACTCACTAGACTGGCTCATGATTTCAATAAACAAGGTACTCCTCGTTTTGAGAATTTTACATCAGGTATTCCTGCCGCAGATTTAACAGCCGAGTTTATTAAACGCGTTTGTGTCCTTGCTGAGATATTGCAAGGCTCGGACTATAAAATTCCAATTCTTTGCTTTCTGGACGAAGTAGAACGCATTCTTCCTAGCTCAGAAGACCCACGAGATAAGGTAGAAGAATTTAATGCCTTCTTTGGATCACTCCGAGTGTTAAGCCAACGCGAGCGTAAGTTATCACTTCTCGTTGCTGATGTTTATCCTGATTGCAATCGGATCAATCACTGGACTCAAAAAGGAGTTGCCACTAATCCAATTTTCAATTTTTTCAAAGAAATATATTTGTCTCCGTTCTCAGAAAAAGAAACCGCAGAAATGCTTATTGATATTGGAGAATTAATGAAGGTAGACTTTGATAAGAAAACTCTTGAAGAAATACATTCTGAAAGTGGTGGGCATCCATTTGTTGCTCGGCAGCTTGCACATTTTATTATAGATAATATCTGTAAAGATAGTAATAATAGTATTAAATGGTTATTGTCAGAAAAAGAGTTAAAAAAATCAATTTTTATATTTGATAGGTTGAGTGATTATTATGAAGAAAGTATTTGGAAAGATTTAGAAAACCGTGGCTTTACATCCGCCACAAAAATTCTTGAAGTAATGATTGAGCAGGGGGAAAGAGGGGAGTGGATTTCAGAAGATGAATTGTTTAAAAGACTTAATATTATTAACTCAAGAAAACAATATCAAAAGGCTTTAAATTGGTTGATAGAAGTTGGTATAATTGCTCGTGAATACTTAAATATAAATACTATTTATTGCATTAAAATGTTGCATTTTTTTAGTTGCCGTAAAATGTAGTAAAACTTGAAGGAAAATATTTCATGATAAATAGAAAAGATCAACGTCCAGATTTTAAACTTGCAATTGATCAGCCAATTTATTTTTTTGGACGCGATGAGTTACTAAAAAAAATAAAAGAAGACCCATTTAAAGTAAGAATTATTCTTGGTGGTCGTCGTATAGGAAAAACCAGTTTTTTAAACGCTATCCAGTGGACATTTTTAGACCAAAAGTATAATAATTTCAATCAGGCATTTCCTGTTTTGATTGACTTACAATTAGAGCAACCTAAGAGCCTTGATAACCTACGTTATATCATGGTTGCTAAATTAATTAAAGCAATAGAGGAATGGCAGGGTCTATCAAGAACACTAACCAATGCGAATGAAAAATTTCGTTTTTATCTTCGTCAATTGAAAAAAGGTACAGTAGCTTTAAAAATTCCAGGATTGGATGTTGGCTTAGAGGTAGCTAATCCTAACGGAGAACTTTGCCTTATAAGCGATGACTTTGAACGAATAATTTTTAAAAAGATAGAGAGTTTGCGCGAGAAGCAATTTAATGGAATTTGTTTTCTTCTAGATGGTGCTGAGTTTATTACACGGCAAGAATCTTGGGCAAATAATGCTTGTAGCTACTTCAGAGCATTAAAGGATTCGGAACGTGAGCTAAGAAATTCTTTAGGAATTTTCCTTTCTGGTTATCGCGAATTAAAAGAATATCAACAGGCAGTTGGCTCACCATTACTTAATATATCTGAGGTAACGTGGCTAGGAAACTTAACTGAAATAGAAACCATTGCATTGATAAAACAGCGTCAGCAAAATGAAAATATCAAACTTCAGCCAGAAATAATTAATAATATAGTAAAACTAGCGGGAGGTCATCCATATTTAACTCAGCAAGTATTAAATACCATTTTTGATATTCTTCATTTAGGAAGATTTACCTCTAAGGAACAAGTGGTTGAAAATATTCTTGAGCAGCATGATGATGATTTTTCAGCATGGTGGAATGAAAGTAAAAAAGTGGGAGGTTGTGGTGATATTGAACACGCAGTCTACCAGGAATTTTTAAAATATCGACAAAGAGATATTATGAGTTTGCTAGAGAGTACTGGTTTACGTAGGAGAGAAGTAGTAAAAGCACTTAATATACTTACTAGCACTGGTATGATCCAGAATGTAAATCCAGGGTATTATAAAATTGGTGCATTGCTATTTGAAGAATGGGTTGTGAGGCAAAATATTATGCAAAATCAATAATAGAACCAAAAGTAAGTATGGTGATAAACTTAAACTTAATGAACCAAAAACATGGAGTGAAGCGACATCTATCTTGGAAATGAAAGGTATGAAGTTTATCGCTTCTTCCTGGTGCGATTCATGAATTCTCTGTAAGGAACATGAATTTTTTTCGGAACTTGCTACTATGTAAGCTGTATATACCTACATACCGAACCACCTATACAGTAACCGGGGCATTGAATCTATGAAGCCCCATATAAATTTATCGCGCTTTGCTGCTACTGCTCTCTTGTAAAAACTTGAGAGCAGTTTTGCATTCTCAATCAGTATATCTACAATAGGTTTTACGTTTGCTATCCTTGCCTTGATTGAAGGACGAAATCGTTATTTCGTTAAATCGCTAATTCTTGCTTAAACGAAATCGGATTTTTATAGTGACGAAAACACGATATAACTAATTCGCTCTTGGGCGAAAAAACGAAATTTGATGACCATATTGATGGGTATCATTTCTCAAAAAAGGGGGAGGGTAGGTAAAAGCACCCTTGCTGCTAATTCTTGCTTAAACGAAATCTCCCTGTACGATTAAGCGAAAACACGATATAACTAATTCGCTATAGGGCGAAAGGACGAAATTTGATGACCGTATTGGTGGGTGTCATTTCACAGAAAGGGGGAGTGGGTAAAAGTACTCTTGCTCGACTTATTGCCCGTGAATATTCTGCTGCTGGCTGGGATGTAAAAATTGCCGACCTAGATATTTCTCAAGGTACGAGTACGGATTGGAAACAACGCCGCGAAGTAAATGGTATTCAGCCGGAGATTGCTGTTGAACCATTCCGCACTGTAGCGCAAGCACTTAAACACGCCTCGGTTTATGACCTCATGGTTATGGACGGGCCGCCACATTCCATGCAAGGCACTTTAGAAATTGCCCGTGCAAGTGATTTACTTGTCTTACCCACTGGTTTATCACTGGATGATCTCAAACCGTCTGTACTGTTGGCGCATGAATTGGTAAACGCCAAAATCTCTACGGATAAAATTATTTTTGTTTTATGTCGAGTCGGCGATCGGGAGAATGAAATTGAGGATGCCCGATCATATATTCATAAAGCTGGATATGTCACAGTGGTTGGCTCAATTCCAGAAAAGACTGCTTACCGTCAGGCAAGTGATAACGGTCGTGCTGTTTCTGAGGTCACGTTTCCTACTTTGAAGCAACGGGCAGAACAAGTAGCCCAAGGAATTATTGATCTGTTGAGTGAGCAAGAGTCCTAATTATGTCAACTAAACCACCTCCACCACCTCGCAAACCAAACAAAGGTGAACCCCCTAGCATTAAGGAAACAAAAGATAACTTGGAGAAGCCCGATCCAGGTGAAATTTCCAACCTGAATTTTAAAGTACCTGCCGAGTTTAAAAAGGATTTCAAAATTGCGGCTGCTACTTACGGTTGTACCCAAGTCGAGCTATTGCAACGGATTTTTAAATACTGGACAGATAATCATGGTTAGTAAAGATTCGTTATTTAGCGAAAGAACGAAAAGACGATTTATTGTTTTAGCTATTTCTGATTCGTGATTTTCAACACAAGATATACTGGCAAAGCATGTTTTATCAGAAACTAGGCTGAATCGGTTTCACAGGGCAATGGAGATTTAGCAGCAGATATTTGGGGTAGAGTTTACGAATACTTTCTGGGGCAGTTTGCTAATGCAGAACGTAAGAGAGGTTGACTTCTATCCGCGATATCCTACTATCGAAACTTCTATCAGGCGAAATACGTGTCAAAGAAGCAGAAAAATTTATGGAGTAAGTCGCATGACTGAATATAAAGTACGTTTGTTTTCAGATAGACAACTCGGCTCTGTCATACAAGAAAGAGAACAATCAATTTTTCAATATATAGATAACATTGATGCTAATACTTTACTCAATACAAATATAGAAGATTGGTGTGACTACTATGAAAACCATTATAAATTTGAAGTTTTGCAACTCAAAGAAAACGAAATATCTACCGAGCAGGAAGAAACATTAGTACCTGTGAGGAATCTTTTCCGAGGAGGTTACATACAAGAAAAGGGAACTAAATTCAGTTTCTTTATTCCATTTGAAGGTGAGCAAGAGCTATTCCTTTATCAGCCATCTGTATCTATTGGGGAACTTAATAATCCATTGTCAGCAAGGATATATAAGAATGAGCTTATACTGGACTATGCGGAATGGCGACCAGAAGTTAGTAAGATAACTTCACAATTTAAACAAGAATTATCTATTGTTCAGGAAAATATAAGATATGTCAACAGAGAAATTTCCAATTTTAACAATTCAATTCGTACAAAAATAAAGCCTATAATTGAATCTCGACGCAAAAAACTTCTACAAGATCAGAATTTAGTAGCAGATTTAGGTTATCCCCTGAGACGAAGAGATAACATACCAAAGACTTATGTTGTACCAACCATTAGCAGAAAGATTTCTATTGATCGTCCCTCTGCAAGTACAACCCCTTTTATTCCAGAGCCTACTTTGGATATGCAGGAATATGAGCATATCCTCTCTGTAATTTCCAGTATGATAATAGTCATGGAAAGAAGTCCCAAGGCTTTTCAGGGAATGGGGGAAGAAGACCTTCGTCAACATTTTCTCGTTCAGCTAAATGGACACTATGAGGGACAGGCTACTGGAGAAACTTTTAATAATAACGGTAAAACAGATATATTAATTCGTGTTGATGATCAGAATATTTTTATAGCAGAATGTAAATTTTGGAGCGGAGAAGAAAAGTTAAAAGAAACTCTTGACCAACTACTAGGTTATACTTCGTGGCGAGATACTAAAATTGCACTAATAATATTTAACCGTAATAAAGACTTTTCAGCAGTTGTTCGACAAATTCCAGAAATAATGAAGTCACATTCAAACTTTAAGAGGGAACTTGATTACAATTCTGAAACTGGATTTCGGTGTGTGGTTCATCACCCCGACGATGTGAACCGCGAACTTATCCTGACAATCCTAGCTTTTAATGTGCCTACAGTTCCAACTCTCATCTCATGACTACAAGCTTGCAGATGAGATTTGTTAGTATTTAATATCAAATTAGCTTGAACTATTGCAGTTTCTAGGTCTTGTTTAGAGGATGTTTGAAAAGTCAGACAGATTGTAAAAAAGCTCTCTCTGTATACGCTGTGAATAGATAGTAGACAGCACCGAAAGAGCAACATGAGTAAAGCATACCCCAGTAACCTGACCGGGGGGCAATATGAATTGCTCAGTGACATGATTCCAGAAGCAAAACCGTTACACACTTGTTAACATAGTTTTCATAGGAGTAAAAAATGGAATTTGATAAAATAAAACAACTAATTGAAAAACAGGAAATTCAAGCTATAAGTTTAGATACATCAATTTTTAAGGCTGAAGGCTTAAAGCTAGAATCAGGGTTACTTAAGCAGCTAGGGCAATTTAGTGATACATCTATCAAAGTTATCATTTCTGAAGTTGTTAAAAATGAACTCCTCAATCATTTAGAAGAAATACCAAAATCTTTATATACAGATATTGATAATCTTTTAAAAGATGCCAAAACATATTGTCAATTTGAAGGTGATATTGATTTGGTAAAAGCATCAATTTTCCAGGGTCGAAAACCAGAAGAAATTGCGTATGAACGTTTAGAAAATTTTATTGAAACAATATGTATAGAAATAATTCAAGTTCAAGGTAACGTAGAAGTATCTGAACTGTTAAACAAATATTTTAAAAATGAATCACCATTTGCAGGTACAGGGAAAAAGAAAAATGAGTTTCCTGATGCTATGGCTTTAATGTCTCTTGAGTCATGGGCTGAAAAAAATATGAAAAAAGTTTTAGTGATTTCAAGAGATAATGATTGGAAGCTATATTGTACTCATTCACAAAATCTTGTATTTGTTGAGAGTTTGTCAAAATGTTTTGAGTTATTTCAAGAAGTAAAACCTTATAATATATGTAGACAATTATCGGAAAAATATTATCAAGGAGAGCTTGATTTTATAAAAAAAGCCATTACTCGTACACTAGAAAACCAACTTATTGATTTCAATATTCATATAGAAGCTAATTCTTCTTATCAATATGAAGATGAAATAACGGATGTAATTCATGATGGAAATGAATTTAAGATTATCAAGAAACCTAACATTATTTTTAGACCTATAACTTTTGACAATAACACTTTAATTGTTGAGGCAGAGTTGAGCGTCGATATTACTATTGAGTGTAATTTTTACTTTACAGTTTGGGATTCTATAGATGACGAGGATGTTGGGATAGGAGCCAATACTATCAACAGGCAAGAAAAGTTAGATGTAACCGTTTTAGTAACACTAATAGATGAATCTGGAAATTTTGATGAAGATGTAGAAGTAGATGAAGTTGAAATAATAACAAGAAAAATCAAAATTGATTTTGATTATATTGAACCAGATTGGAGAGATCAAAATGATGATGACTAAATGAAATCAGACACCTCCAGGAAAATTTTCCTCTTCTCTTCACACTGCAAACTTCGCCAGTTTCTTGAAAATAAAGGTGAGCGATTCCCCTGCTTTGTCGAATTCCGGCTCCTTGACGAACCAAACATGAAATTGAGCAAAATAGCCCTGTTTAATCACTCTCGGAAAAGAAAAATAAGAGCCAAATTTTTAACTATATACAGAGCGGGAATTTAAGGCATTATTTCCTAACAATATCCTGCCCAGTGCAGTAAGCACTAAATGTCCATAGATGTAGCTGCTAACATCCTGTGACTGCAACCCTGATCTCAGCGCTTTCATAAGCGGCAGGAATATACAGGACTGACGAAAGCCAAGCTACTTAGGGCTTTAATTCAAGAGACAGCAAAATTACTGCGATTTATGCAGTAAAAGATTACTGAACCTAAATATTAAAATGGATTTTTCCCGTCCCAGTCCCAATTAAAATGCTCAAACCGTTTGGGATTTTGAGCGGTGTAACGAACACTGTGCTGAATATTTTTGTGACCTAGATAGGCTTGGATGTCGCGCGTTGTCGCCCCCTGACTCGCCAGATGATAGCCACATGCATGGCGAAACTGATGCGGATGAACCTTGATCCGAACCCCTGCCGCCAAAGTTGAACGCTCGACAATCTTGGCTACAGCATCTGGAGAAAGAGCATTACCGCGTTCGTTGGGAAACACAAAAATGCAGTTTGGGTAGAGTGTTTGCAGTTTCAAGAGAAGTTCTTTTTCGTCCTCGCCCAAGGGATGAAAGCCACTCTCACTACCCTTAAGGCGATTAATCCAAATCGTTCCCTCATCCAGCATCACCGCATCCCATTTGAGGTTGCAAGCTTCAGATGCTCGAAACCCGTGGCGGAACATCATCAATAGTAAAGCCAGATCACGCTCTCGATGTCTCCCTCTAGAACCTGCTGCGGCGACAATCTTGTTCACCTCAGCCAAAGTCAGGTATTCTCTAGATCGATATTGAATATTCTTTTTGCGGATTAGCGGCAATGGTTGGTTCATTTATAATTTATGGGAACTGTCTGTAAAAGGAACATTTTCCCGACAGTTATTATTCTCTCAAACACCTGCTACTTCGTGAACCCCCCACCTCAATTAAGTCACGCTTATCATTCATCTGCCAAAAAACTCTCTACAGAGAGTGATTGATAAAGCTGGCTTATATTTAGTAGTCAGACACCCGGCGATATCAATACTGATATCAGTTGCGTCCTGGGGTGAAAGCTTGGTTTCGTAGAAGTTGGAATGAGAAACCATAAATAACTTCCTTAACCAAAGCGTATTATTGGGTGTAGGGTAACTATTGCTACTTAGAAGCCAAAAATTCTTGAACAGTCAGAATTTCAATGCCCCTCCAGGGGTTTAGCACCAGCAAATCATCATCTCCGGTAACAATACACTCTGCTTGACTACTGAGTGCTAATTCCAAGTATTTGTTATCTTTTGGATCTCGGCATTCATTAATCTGCTCAGTCACGTCAATAAATTGAGCGTTTTCTGTTAAATCTTCTAGAAATTCTTGCCGCCTTTCTTTGGTGAGATATCTATCAAATTTGGGACGATATAAAACCTCTTCTAATTCCGATAACACAGAACTTGATAATACGATAACGCCAATAACAGTAGCTTGTTCTAATGCCTGCCGTGGCTTGCTTTGACTAAATAAAAATGCACTAATCAGTACATTTGTATCAAATACGAACCGTCGATTATTCGTCATCATTCAAAATCGATTCTAAGATTTCAGGCGTTAATCCTCGCTCTTGTGCTTCAAGGCTAGCTTTATCCATCGTGTTTCTTAAACGTGCAATCGCCTCAAGTCTTGGAGTCGTAAATTGAGACTGCATAATTGCCGCAATCTTAAGTTGCAATTGTTCCCGTTCTTCTTCGGTGGCATTGCGGTATGCCTCTGCTACCAAGGAGGGGACTTTGATGGTAATTTCTTCTTTAGTAATCATGGCCTGTTCGCTTCCATAATTTCTCATCTTTAATTATGTTACTTCCTTGGCTCAAGAGATTGACGGATTAAATAAGTTGCAGGTGCTTGACCTCAGACGCACATCGCCACTGCGTGGCTCGTTTGCCTCTTCCGGTCAAGCACCCGCTTAATAAATAATTGCTGAAGGGGTGAATAATCCTAGTTTAAAAAAGTATAGTCAAAGATAAGAATCCACAAGTTTCCCCTGAGTTGACCATTTTTCATCTAGAAGGCGACAAGCGACATAAACAACATTTTGAGGATTGCGCTTGTGTCTTCCATTCGTACCCCAGGAACGAACAGTATAATCACCTTGATAACCTAAAACAAGTGCTAGCTCGTCGTAAGTTAACTGCCATTTTTTCTTAAATTCTATTGGGTGCATAGTATTCACCTATTTCAAGTAATTAATTAGCAGAGACGCAAAGAGAAATTATCAAAGGTAAGAATCTATAACTTTCCCCTCAGATGACCATTTTTCATCTAGAAGGCGACAAGCAACATAAGCAACTTTTTGAGGATTGCGCTTATGTCCTCCATTTATCCCCCAGCAACGGACAGTGAAATCATTTTCGTAACCCAGGACAAGTGCTAGCTCGTTATAAGTTAATTGCCACTTTTTCTTAAATTCTATTGGGTGCATAAATGTAAATCCCTCACTATTTTTAATCGACTAATCGACAAAGTTTTCCGGTTTTGTGACTCACGAGAAATATTTATCTAACGAGCGCTAATAAATCTGAGCAAGCTATCAGGATAAAACCAGTCTGGAACTGTAACACGCTTCGATTCAATTAGATTTCCATCGTCATCATAAAGACCACTAATTTCAGCATGGTTTAGAGGTACGCGACCGTTCTTTGACTTGCGCTTGATTTGGATAGTTTCGCTTTGCCTTAAATCATTAAAACCCTCAGCATTGCCACTGGCGGCATTAGTAAAAGCATGAGAAATACAAACTAGATATTCGGCAGCTTTGCGAACGTCAGTAAGTGAATGTCTCACAAATTTTTTGACTGATTCTTTACAATCATCTTGCAGAGAAAGCTGTGTCAATTCATCCCAAAGTGTTTGAATAGGGGTATCGTTTTCTGTGCGGTCGCTCCAACGTTGAACAGCTTCATCCATTGCCTCACCAATAGCTAAATAATCGTTGCGTTCGCCGATTAATTCTGGCTCTAAAGGTATTAACAACTTCCAAGCTTTAGCTCTGTTCTTATGTCCATGAGCATCAACGATTGATGTAATATTCCAATCAAAAATCGCCTTCCTACACATAACAATTGATGCAGCAAAACTGCTTTTACCACTGCCTTGACCTCCCAACACCCAAACTGGTTTTGTGGACTCGATGACATCCCATAGCCAACCACCCTCATGATTTTTCAAGAGTTGAACTAATTCTTGGGCGGTTGTTCCTTGTGGAGCCTTAACTTTTTCACTACTGGGATTGATGTTTTCTGCGTCCGCCTTGCGCTTGTCTCTTCTGTTTTCAGCAATGGATTTGTCAGCTACGGAGTCAGCGACCGCGAACTGTTTTTTAGTGTTATCAAACTGTAAATCTTCAAGCTCTGATTGACGCTGATACTGTTGCTGCAATTCCTCAAGAGAGATATAGCGTTCTTGGACTAACAAATTATCAGCGCGTCTGTCGATGTCCTTCTTATGCTTGTCTGAAATCCGTGTTGATTCATGTGACTGCAAATCGCGCTCAGTCCTAGTAATTAAACCTTGGCGCTTAATAGCTGTTTTAAAATATTCCAAACGTTGAAAACTTGACTCGTTATCAATCTCATCTTTGGCAGCCCAGCAGTAATAACCCATCCAGACAAAAGCAGGCGCGACTAATAACCACAGACTTGGATTCTCTGATGGAGCCAAATCTGACGTAATGAAAGCACCGTCAGGGAGAGATACAACATCATTAAACTGTCGTGACTTCCATACTTCTGTGAGCAATCTGTACTTGAAACGACAGTATTTGTTATCAAGCGCCGATTGTGATTGTGTGGGTTTGTTATAGTACTTCATTGTCCGTTTATTAGCTGTTACCGGACAAAATCGCACTTCCGTAAATTGATAAGGGTGCGGTGTCTGCCCATAGTAATAAGCACTGAAAAGCCCCAGAAGTAAAGCGGTGACAGCGCCAATTTTTAGTAGCGGTTGAGCATTCATGACTTGGATTTGTGGATGCCGTAAACAACACCACCTGCCACTAATGCACCCGCCACAAATACAATAGTTTTGTCTGATTCTGGCAGACGGTTAAAATCTTCTACAGTCGCTTTGATGTTGTCGTAAGTCTTGTTTGAGTTCTGCATTGTCGCGTAAAAATCGCCGATGGCAGTCCACAAAATGAAGCATCCGAATATTGTTTGAAAGAGAAATTTTATCGCCTTGTCCATGTCCGTAAAAACCCATCCTTCAGGAGACTTGTTTACGGTGAACTCCAACAAATCACGATTAACTATTTGATTAATTCCCAACACAATAGCGACCGCAGGCATTAACCCCGCCGAGCCTGTAGCTATTACTAAATACTTAGCCAAGCAATAGGAAGTAACACCCCAGCCGCAAGACTCAATACCTTTGAGAACAGCGCGACTACGATTAAGCTTTTCAATTTCCTTCGCTTTGAATCTTTTAATAGCTTCTTGTTCATCCTGGGTAAATGCAGTATCAGGATAATCTTGATAATCGAGTGATTGTTCGGTGTCCCCGTCTTGCAATTCGGTGTCAAGTTCATCTAACATTGTTCTCACGACTAATTTTCATTTCCCCTACTGAGCGCTAACTCGTAGGGGATTTTGCTATGCTGATTACTCGAAAATCGTAGAAACAGCAGTACGGAACGCTTGGACTAACTTGTTAGTTGTGAATGACTTACGAGGCACTAAATCAAGGTCTGAACCTTCGCCATAAGTCAATAGATGTTTTGCTTTTTCCGTTTCATAAGTCCTATCAGCGTCTAGCTGTGCCTTTACAGGTCGGGCTAACTGCGATTTAGCAGCCGCCAGATGGTCAACTTTACTCATGTGATAATCGATGTAAGCCTTGAGCTTAACTAGGTCGATGCTTTCTCTGTAGCGCTGATTCTCTAGTGTGCGGTCGCTGGCCAGTTTCAATCCAATTTCTGAGCGCTCGTGACCGTACTTTAAATTTGCGATCGTCAAATCAGCACTGGCTTTGTCCAGAGCAATACCAGACGCGCCAGCTTGCTTGTAAATCTCTGCAAGTCCTTTGTTGTACTCCTCAGTACCCTTGATGAATGCTGACAGGTTATCTGTGATGTAGGGCATGATGGTTAAGATGCGCTCACCCTCGTTGCCCATTTCCCCTACTTTGGTCAGCGCTGCATCGTCGCCATTGATGCAACCCATGATTAAGCTGTCTGCAACGCCTAATTTCTCAGCCCTTGCCTTGAGCTTTTTACCATGCTTGCCGACTAGATTCTTGATATGTTTCACGTTTTTGACTCCTGTATGTGCAACATTCTTTGATAAACCATTGAGACAGGGGGGCCAGCAGTGCAATTAGTAACGGTATCCCCACAAGCCCAATCAACAAATGTTTGTAAGTGAGCTTGCCTCCGGGCTTAGTCGATAATTCCGGCGAAAGATAACGCGAGGTCTGCAAACTGGCTTTTGTAGTCCAGGGCGGTGGCCTCCATCGCTTGCTTGATTTGGGTCAGTTCACTGCCTGCCACATCATCCATCTCTGCCAATGTCTGCCTGATTTCGTCGGCTTTGCGTCGGATTTTGGATACTTCTTGATTCTTGAATTCCCTTGCAAAGTGGACGAGCGCGTTAAAAATCGCCTCGTTCAATTCCTTTCTGGATGCAAAGGTGGAAGCGATAGACACTGTAATCTGTTTCACATCCGCCGCTTTAAGTTCAATTCCCGCGCCCTGTGCAATGTCTGCAACGAGGGCTTGCTTTTCAAGGTCTGTCAGCACAATCTGACTATCTGGTTCGGCAACTGCAAGCTGATTAGATTCAACTTCAGGCTGTGCATCTTCTGCCCCTACTAGAAACGTTTCTTCAACAGATTCATCAATTACAGTTAATCGGTTGGTTGTTTTTCCTTTTAGATAGTCAACGGCTTGACTCAATTGCTCTTTGGTTGGATTGTTAAGGTCATCGCACTCGACAGCGATCGCTGCCGACGTATAATCGTCTTTAGTAAATCCTTGATAACCCTGTTTGTACAAACGAGCGCGGACGTTATTAGTAAACTTGTCAGACATGGTGATTGCTCCTTAAAGGGCTAGTGTTAAAACTTCGATGGTTGCGGATTTTATTGTTTGCTTACGCTTGTTGATTGCCCATTTAGCAGCAACAAACGCGACAAGGGCCAAATCTTTGCTGTGATAGGTGCTATGAGCGCTGTAAGACAGACCGACTTGACTAAACCAGTAGTAACGGGTGCTTGATGGTACGTCGTCAAGATTGATTTTTAGATAGTTTGCCAAAGCAGATAGTGCTTCAATACCGCTATAGCCGCCTTCGGACGAATAAAAATGCTTGAATGCTTGCCAACGCTCCTCAAATCCCTCCCTGGTTGGACTTAACGCACCATAGCGCCGTTTAAGTCCCGCAAATGTTTCAACTATGTTTTCTGCCGACTCTGATTCAACCCTCAAGCTAAAACGCTGCTTGAGAAAAGACACCACCCGATACCAAGTCTCGTCTGAGATTGTCTTGCCTAACACTCGCTCATAAATCTGTCTAAGCTGACGATACTTAGCTAAATACTTCTTTGTTGCCACGTTACCTCTGTAGTCTTGCTTAAGTGTGTATAAAATCAACCGACTGCCCGGACATTCTCAGGTATTTGACTAGCCCCCAAGATTGATTCAGAGTTATGGATAAGCCCCTCTTCTTAGAGGCTGTCAATAACCTTAGAAAATAACTTTTTAGAAGCCTTTTAGTCGTTGCACTCAATGGCTATAACCACGTAATAACAAACCGCTTACCGATTCAAGACTTACTGAATTATCGATTTTACCCCCGTAAAAGCGCCCCTTTTGGACTAGTTGACGCGCTTGTAACTTTGCTTTTGAACGTTTTGCGCGGTGGTAGATGTTACCAAGGTTTAGAACAAACTCAGCTGTATTGAGTTGTGATTTATCTCTGCTGTGTGCTGTTTATATAAGCTCGGCACTTCGTAGCAGCGCCTTAGCACCTTGTCACGATTGAGCTTTAAGTCAGCACTCTTAGACTGACGCGGTAAAGGACGGAAATAGTACTGAGTGTATCTGATACTGTCGCTACTGGTTAAATATCTGTACAGGGTTCCGTCGATCCAGTAAGTTTTGCTCTGGCTCAATAGCGTGACGCATCCTACAAGCTCTTTATCAATCATCATTCTTGTCTCCCGCAACACACGCGCCTGTCAAGCTTGCACCTAGAAAGACCGCGATAGATGCAATGGCGCTTCCTTCAAAAATTTTGGCGTTGTAGATCCATGTGGGTTGATATTCCTCGCCTCTACTTTCCTCAATCCGGTCAAACCCGTGACAAAAGATAGAACCAACTACCATAAAACTAGTAGTTACCAAGCTCACAATTGCTACTGATGACGCTCCATTAAGTATGAATGAGTTAATCTTTTCACGCCAAGGAATTACACGGCGAATGTGCATTACTGGCTTTTGTTCTAGATATGAATGCCACTCTTCATTAGTAAAATTCAAGGGCTTGGAATCACAATGATCGTGTTCGTCAAGTAGTTCGCCCACTGCTTGTATTGCATCCCCTAGCATCACATCTGGGGAGTATTCTAGTTGTTTGAATTCCTCCGAATCTCGGATTTCTATGAGCCAGCGATCTATTGCTTCTAACCTTCGTAATTGATTTTGATTAAGCATTGTTCTCTGAAGGGGTAGTTCGTTGATTGCTTCTAAATTGCGTAAATTGATATGCATGAATCCTCGCTTGTGATGCTCCCACGCACAATTACCACGACCGCAGATATAGAGCGGACGCAATACAGATAATCTGTGTTTATAGCTAGATAACTGTGTCCGGGCTATTGACGTATCGATAACCCGGACACTATGATATTAACTACAACCGCTCATTAATGTCAAGCGCTCATTAATATAAATCGATTGGCATTTACTAACGGTTGGAAATTAGCAATGATAAATGGTTGTATTGATAACCGTTTATTGTTACTGAATGCCTATAAGGAACCAAGTCAAGAAATTTGTAGACGGTTTGGGGATTACTCGCTATCGCTTTCAAAAAGATACGGGCATAGCACCCAGTACCGCTTACAACTTATACGATAATCCTGATTGGATACCACAAGTTACAGCTTTAAACAAAATCTGCGATTTTTACCGTGTCCAGCCCAGCGAGTTAATTTACTGGGTTCCACCAGAAGAAATTAAAGAAGACAAGGAGGATAAATGATCAACACCGACCAGCCACAGGACATAACAGAGCGGCTAAACGATATAGACGAGCGCTTAAAACAATATATATATACAGTTGCCCCGCCTACGGGGTTGATTATGCGAACTTGCGGATGTGGAGACTGAAGCGGGAGAGCAATGGAGCCTGGATAGGCAAAAACGCCGTCCCAGTAAGGCGTGAAACTGGGTGTAATATCCAAGAGCCACAGGGCAAGGATATGAGAGAGCCAAAGGGCAGACAGTTAGCCAAATGTTTGCCCCGTGTTCCAATCAAGAAACCCGCTCGGACGGGAATCTAAGCGGGTTTCTTGATTATTTGGCTGTACACAAGCGGTAACTCCGAAACGAAATTGTCTGTGGTAGGACTTTTCGGAACCGCGATCGCTGACTCTATGATAAGCAGTTCTGCGTTCGCGTTGCAAGGGAGTTATCCGAAATATTACAAATACTTCGGAATGTAACATGATGAACTCTCGAAATGTAGAACAAGCGCATGGCTACGTAGCACATGACGACAGAGATGATTTT
The DNA here is from genome assembly GCF_013393925.1 of Nostoc sp. C057. NCBI lineage: Bacteria > Bacillati > Cyanobacteriota > Cyanophyceae > Nostocales > Nostocaceae > Nostoc > Nostoc sp. C057. The sequence continues at coordinate 22,226 of NZ_CP040293.1, forward strand.
AATTTTATTTTTGTCCACAAAGAATTAGACGATTTTGGGCTTGATCCATATTCATTTCGTATATATAGCCGAATCGTAAGACGTGCTGGTAAAGGAGAAGCCTTTGAAAGCAATAAAAACATGGCGGCAGGTTGTCGGATGTCGGAAGCGCAGGTCAAGCGATCGCTAAAGACTTTAACGACACATGGCTTGATTATCAAAGAGTCTCGCCCCGGTACAACTTGCATTTATCGTGTTGCGCCTAGACGCAATTGGTCAAACCCTATACCGATTATTAAAGAGTTTTGTACGGATAGCTCACACAGACCTACCCTTACCCAGGTCTCTCAGAACGGGGGGGTAGGTCTGACAGAGCTAGGGGGTAGGTCTGACAGAGCTAGGGGGGTAGGTCTGACAGAGCTAGAAAGTAATTCCCTCTTAAATACCTCTAATAAAGTCAATCCCTCTAAGAGCGATGGAGGGAAAAAAAAAGAGGAAAAGAGGAACAAAGAAATTGACCAAGAAAAAGCACTTCCAGATAATCACTACGCTGTTAACTTTGAGAAAATCTCTGCAACTAATGAGAAATCCACTCATGAGGATCTAAATTCCGGCGCGGCGCGTGAGAATCATTCTCAAATCTTGGTTTTCAGTGATGACCCAGTTAAAGAAGTGGATTTCCTGCTTTACTATCTGACCTATCAGCGTAAGCAGGGTAAAGACATTAACAACGTTGCCCCATACGTGACTACAGTGCTTTCTAAAAAAGATGAAGGTAGTACAGAGATATTTTGCTTATTTGAGCAATGGAAAGCAGGTTGCAGGAAATTAGAGCGCAAAATTAACAACTTTGCTGATGACCCCACAGAAGTAGAGAAACAGCGCAAGAAGTATGATTTTCCCAGATGGGAGGCGCGGATGCACGATCACTACTACAGTATGCTCCAGTCAGAGGGACTATCTAAGTTTTGCAAGCATAAAGTATCTGCCAAATGGTACGAATGGGCAAGCGCCAAGTTTCCTGAAAGATTTGTAGATATTCCTGATTGACCAAGCCCCTTCTCTTCAGGGTTTTGGGTATCTGACTGTAAAAATTTAGACCTAATTGAAATCAAAGATTAATATGTACGCCAGTGAAGACAACGTAATTACCTTTGCTACGACAGCCAATAAGCTACCACCACAAAGCATTGAATCTGAAGAGGCGATACTTGGGGGCATCTTGCTTGACCCAGTAGCCATAGAACGTGTCCGCGACATTTTGAAGCCGCACCACTTCTATATCAGCGCTCATGGTCGTATATACAATGCAGCGCAGAGACTGAATGCCCAAGAATTGCCCACAGACTTGTTGATGATCACGAATTATTTAGCTGATAATGGTTTGTTAGAAATTATCGGCGGTCGAAACAAATTAGCATCGCTGGTTGATAGGACAGTATCAGCAGTTAACATTGATGCGCTGGCAGGTCTAGTTGTGGAAAAATGGAAGCGCCGGGAACTAGGTAGACTGGGAAACCTTGCAATCGAGTTGCAACACAAATCCAATGAAGAAACGCCCTTAGAGGAAGCCTTCTCACAATTACAGGACTTTATCTATGAATTGCAGCGTTCCTCTAATAATGCGGGGGCCAGCCACATTTCCGATGTGGTGATTAATCTGTTTCAGGATATTGAAGACCGCAGCCAAGGTAAGGTATTACCTGGGATTCCCACAGGCTTTTATGATCTTGATGCAATGACTTGCGGATTCAACCGCAATGATTTAGTCATCGTTGCCGGTCGTCCGGCGATGGGGAAATCAGCGTTTGCCGCTCAGATAGCTTTTTATCTCGCCCAAGCTTATCAGTTTCCGGTTGTCGTGTTTAGTTTGGAAATGTCAAAGCTACAGATTGCCATGCGTGCGCTTTCAGGTGAGGCTGGCATAGAAAGCGGCTACTTGAAAACTGGGCGCATCTCTAACAAACAATGGGAACCACTATCACAGGGCATCGGTACACTATCAGAGCTACCTGTTTACCTTGATGACCGCCCAGACCCATCACTGAGCTATATAGAATCTGAATGCCGTAAAATCATGGCACAAGAGCGCCGTGATTTGGGTTTGATTGTCGTCGATTATCTGCAACTGATGGATGGTAACGGCGGGGGCAACAGAAACAATGAGATAGAAAAGCTCACACGCGGACTTAAGCGTTTAGCGATGAAGTTACAAACACCTGTAATGTGCTTATCGCAACTATCAAGAGCAGTAGAAAGCCGTAATAACAAACGCCCTATGCTCTCGGATTTACGTGACAGTGGCGGGATTGAGCAGGACGCGGACAAAGTAATCATGTTGTATCGTGATGAATATTACGACCCCAATACGCAAGATAAAGGAATTGCAGAGATTATCCTTGCTAAAAACCGCGATGGGGCTACAGGCACAATCCAACTACTGTTTGATGCACACTTAACAAAATTTAAGAACATGGTGCGATCTCCGTTAGCGCAAACTGACTGGGATTAATAAAGTATGGTCAGAGAAACGTTGCTTAACCAGCATAGTTAAGCAACGCTCGTGTTGCCCTAACTTATTTTGGACATTAAAGCCGGACTCTTAAAGCTTTCTGAGAGCCAGTGAGTCGTATCTCTGTTGCGCGATAATGGCTCAAGTAATTGAATATAGCCGAGATTTTGAACCCTCAAGGAGGTCTGCCGAGATACCGATAGCTTTCCGAATCACCTATGTGTTTTCTTTAGGGAAGGAACATTCAACAGTAATTTTCATATTACTTTTAGCAGTACCTTTTGTTACATAGGGAACACCAGCTTCTCCGCCCATTTCGATGCCGAACTCTAAGGTAACTTTGTTGACTTCAGCGATCGGAATCTGTTTAAAAGCATTCAAGGTATAAACTGTATAAGTCCGAATTGTATTTTGAATCGACAGGAAATTTTGCATCATTTTTTGTCGTATTTGTTCAGGACTTATCCCTTTACCAACTAGCGCTTCTTCTTCTTCCTCATCCAACACCGCCGTGTTGATTACAGGAACGTTTACATCCTCTGTAGCTTCGATGTAAATTACGGTGTTGTCGTCTAGTTTGATAGGTATGACTTTTGTCATGAAATGAACTCCTGATACAGAAATTTTAGTAATTACCACAACTTTATAGAAGTTTTTACGGAATATTTATGAGTTTTTTGTAGTTACTGAGTGATAATGCTGAAAACAAAGATTCTCTAAAAATTTCTCCTACTTATGATTAGAGACGCGTTGGTAGTAGGAATTAATACTTATAGTTATGAACGTCTGCCTAGTCTGACAGCACCAGCAATTGATGCAGAAGCTATAGCCAAACTACTAGAACAGTACGGTCAATTTAATGTTAAGCGGCTACCAAGCGTCAAAGATAAGGGAAATAATACTGCTCGTGTTGGTCAAAAGACCTCAGTGACGTTAACGCAGTTAGAAGAAGCTATAGTTCAACTGTTTAAGCCTGAAGGCAAGAATGCTCCAGATACCGCACTGCTGTATTTTTCAGGACATGGACTGCGAAAAAACAGAGGTATTCAGCAAGGATTTTTAGCAACCAGTAATGCTAACCCAGATTTGGATAACTGGGGTTTATCTTTGCAATGGTTACGTCAACTGCTGCAAGACAGCGAGGTAAAACAACAGATTATTTGGCTGGACTGTTGTTACAGTGGTGAGTTACTAAATTTTGCGGAGGCAGATCCTGGAGACAGGGGTAAAGGACGGGATAGGTGTTTTATTGCCGCATCTAGAGAGTTTGAAGTCGCTTATGAAGCGATCGGCAGCAGTCATAGCGTGTTGACAGAAGCTTTGTTGCAAGGACTTGACCCGCAACGCTCACCCGGAGCATGGGTAACTAACTATACTTTAATTGACTTTCTCCATCATCATTGGGATAACTACCCACAACGCCCCATTTTTGCTAATTCCGGTAGTGCAATTGACTTAACACGCACTTGGCAACAGCAAAAGCAGGAGTCTGGTTATGCTGTCACTGGCTCCGTTTGTCCTTATCGTGGTTTGCAATACTTTGACTGTAAAGAATCAGACGCTAAATACTTTTTCGGCAGAGAAGCGTTAACAGACCAATTATTAGAGAAAGTCCGTTCTAGCAACTTCTTGGCGATTTTGGGAGCATCAGGTAGTGGAAAATCCAGTGTTGTTAGGGCAGGCTTACTGTATCAAATTCAGCTAGGACGGCGGTTGTCAGGTAGCGATAATTGGTCAATTAAGATTTTTCGCCCTGGTGAGCATCCCCTCCAGAGTTTAGCACTGGCTTTTTTAGATTCTGGGTTATCAGCAATTGATAGAGCATCCCAATTAGCCACAGCTGAGGAACTGCTAGCAAAGGGTGGAGTCGGCTTAGGGCAAATAATTAATGCTGCTGATCCTGAGCGGGTAGTGCTAGTAGCAGATCAATTTGAGGAAGCTTTTACCTTATGTCAGGATATTGAAGAACGACAAAAATTTTTTGAATGTTTACTGAGTGCTTTATCTCACACTAATAATAAGCTCTGTTTAGTGTTGACAATGAGGGCAGACTTTTTTGGGAAGTGCGCGGAACAAGAATATAGTGGGCTGGCACAACAGATTCAGCGACATCTGGTGACAGTGACACCGATGAGACGGGACGAACTAGAACAAGCAATTACTGCACCAGCTTTGAAGGTGGGTTTACAGGTACAATCCGAACTGGTGCAGCAAATAATTGCCGATGTAGAAGGTTCACCAGGAAGTTTACCATTATTGCAGTACACGCTGACGGAACTTTGGCAGCAGCAAGAATTTACCTTAGCCGCATACACCCGCTTGGGAGGTGTCAAGGGAACCTTAGAAAAACGTGCTACTGAGGTTTATGAGTCTTTATCATCAGAGGAACAACCGATTGCCAAGCGAATTTTTCTGGAACTGACGCAGCTAGGAGAGGGAACAGAGGATACCCGCAGACGAGTTTTGCTTCAGAATTTGGTGTCATCATCCCAGGAAGAAGCAGCAGTAGAAAGAGTAATTAGCAAACTGGCGGCTGAAAATGTTCGGCTGGTTGTGACTAGTACCTTGGTAGGGAAAGGGGCAGAATCGGGTCGTTTGGCAGTGGTGGATGTTGCTCATGAAGCGTTGATTCGTAATTGGTCACTGTTACGACAGTGGCTTAATGAAAACCGAGAAGCTTTGAGACAACAAAGGAAAATTGAGTCAGATGCTCAAGAGTGGCTGGATAACGGCAAGATTAATGATTATTTACTGCAAGGGGTAAAATTAGCGCCAGCAGAAGATTTCTTACTTAACCACGGTGAAAGGATCTCTTTAAGTGGTTTAGCACGGGAGTTAATTGTAGTTAGTCAAGCAGAACGGGAGCGACTTGAACAGCAAGCAGAGGAACGGCGACAACGAGAGCTAGAAGCTGCACAAAAGCTTGCCGAAGAGTCAGAAGCAAGAAGCAAAGCAGAGGCGGAGGCACGCCAACTAGCTGAACAACGTGCTGAACAACAAGTCAAAGCACGTCTTGCTGCACAAACCACCACTAAAGTTGCTGTTGGTTCTACGCTCATAGTAAGTGCAGTAGCAATTTTTGCTTTTACTCAGTGGCGAGAAGCTCAAGTTCAAGCTGATGTTGCCCAACTACAAAGCTTGAATACAATTGCCACACAATCTTTAAATTCAGATTCGCAACTCGATCGACTATTTAACTATGTAAAAGCCGGGAAGCAACTGCGAAAAGTTGAATTATTAAGTAAAGCAGATGCGGATACTAAGATGCAGGTTGTAGCCAACCTGCGCCAAGTATTTTACGAAACCAGAGAGCAAAACCGTCTTGTGGGGCATGATTCTGCGGTTTATGATGTCGCCTTCAGCCCGGATGGCAAGACCATTGCAAGTGCAAGTAGGGACAATACAGTGAAACTGTGGCGGATGGATGGCAGTCTCATTACTACCCTCAAGGGGCATGAGAAATCGGTTTATGATGTCGCCTTCAGCCCGGATGGCAAGACCATTGCAAGTGCCAGTGCTGATAAAACAGTGAAACTGTGGCGGATGGATGGCAGTCTCATTACTACCCTCAAGGGGCATGAGGGTTATGTTTGGCAAGTCGCCTTCAGCCCGGATGGCAAGACCATTGCAAGTGCAAGTAGGGACAATACAGTGAAACTGTGGCGAATGGATGGCAGTCTCATTACTACCCTCAAGGGGCATGAGGAATTGGTTTATGATGTCGCCTTCAGCCCGGATGGCAAGACCATTGCAAGTGCAAGTTTTGACAATACAGTGAAACTGTGGCGGATGGATGGCAGTCTCATTACTACCCTCAAGGGGCATGAGGCAGAGGTTGTGCAAGTCGCCTTCAGCCCGGATGGCAAGACCATTGCAAGTGCCAGTTGGGACAAAACAGTGAAACTGTGGCGGATGGATGGCAGTCTCATTACTACCCTCAAGGGGCATGAGGCAGAGGTTTTGCAAGTTGCCTTCAGCCCGGATGGCAAGACCATTGCAAGTGCAAGTGCTGATAAAACAGTGAAACTGTGGCGGATGGATGGCAGTCTCATTACTACCCTCAAGGGGCATGAGGGTTATGTTTGGCAAGTCGCCTTCAGCCCGGATGGCAAGACCATTGCAAGTGCCAGTGCTGATAAAACAGTGAAACTGTGGCGGATGGATGGCAGTCTCATTACTACCCTCAAGGGGCATGAGGCAGAGGTTTCGCAAGTCGCCTTCAGCCCGGATGGCAAGACCATTGCAAGTGCCAGTGCTGATAAAACAGTGAAACTGTGGCGGATGGATGGCAGTCTCATTACTACCCTCAAGGGGCATGAGAAATCGGTTTATGATGTCGCCTTCAGCCCGGATGGCAAGACCATTGCAAGTGCAAGTTTTGACAATACAGTGAAACTGTGGCGGATGGATGGCAGTCTCATTACTACCCTCAAGGGGCATGAGGCTGAGGTTTGGCAAGTCGCCTTCAGCCCGGATGGCAAGACCATTGCAAGTGCAAGTAGGGACAATACAGTGAAACTGTGGCGGATGGATGGCAGTCTCATTACTACCCTCAAGGGGCATGAGAAATCGGTTTATGATGTCGCCTTCAGCCCGGATGGCAAGACCATTGCAAGTGCCAGTGCTGATAAAACAGTGAAACTGTGGCGGATGGATGGCAGTCTCATTACTACCCTCAAGGGGCATGAGGCAGAGGTTTCGCAAGTCGCCTTCAGCCCGGATGGCAAGACCATTGCAAGTGCAAGTAGGGACAAAACAGTGAAACTGTGGCGGATGGATGGCAGTCTCATTACTACCCTCAAGGGGCATGAGGAATCGGTTTATGATGTCGCCTTCAGCCCGGATGGCAAGACCATTGCAAGTGCCAGTGCTGATAAAACAGTGAAACTGTGGCGGATGGATGGCAGTCTCATTACTACCCTTAAGGGGCATGAAGCAGAGGTTTCGCAAGTCGCTTTCAGCCCGGATGGCAAGACCATTGCAAGTGCCAGTTGGGACAAAACAGTGAAACTGTGGCGGATGGATGGCAGTCTCATTACTACCCTCAAGGGGCATGAGGCTGAGGTTTGGCAAGTCGCCTTCAGCCCGGATGGCAAGACCATTGCAAGTGCAAGTTATGACAAAACAGTGAAACTGTGGAACCTGAATTTAGATAATTTACTCGTGCAGAGTTGCAATTGGTTACACGACTACCTGAAGAATAGTTCCAGTATTAGTGAAAACGACAAACACCTTTGTGATGATGTCGGTGGTAAGTTAAACTAACCAGTTTTGCTCAAATAGGTAATACAGACCCAGTTTTTTTTATCGGCTTTGCAAAAGCAAATTGTTACCGTCGTCGTCTCTGGTTTGGATCAGTCCCCAAACGTTTCTCAACCCGTTGCAGCTTGGCATTACTCCAATCAGTATTCTGCAAAATCTTCTGTAGAGACTCAGTAGTTTCAATAGGAGTAGGGATCGGAAAAATGTGTGAATAAAACCAAAATAGAATAAAAAATGAGATCGGAGAGACAAGCCATATTCTAATAGCTCTAGTCCAACCTTTAACGACCGATTCCGCGTCTTTTTGGTTCAATAGAGATATTCCCGTCTGAATCTCGTTCAATTTTTCTTGCAACGGTTGGCTCAATGTCTCTGGTTGCCTGGGGGAGATATTGTTCAAATTCTCGGAGAGTTTGGTTAAGCTCGTTAATTGCTTGAGTTGTTGCTGAGACGTTAGATTTAATGCGCTCAAGGCTGTCCCTAGCTGATTGCAACTGGTCGCTAGGTTTTTGATATTCTCCGTGTGGTCGGCTTGAACCTTCAATTGCTCCGCCGTCAGTTGGCTCCATTCGTTTAGCTCTACCTGTAAATTTTCAAATAATAACTTCCAATCGTTTGGAGCAGTTTCTGTTAGTTGTGCCAGATAACCGATGTACTGCACTAACCGAAAAGCTGGGTCATCTTGTTTCATCCCAGAATCCAACGCAAACCGCAACACTTTCGCTTGAAACTCCGGTGGCTTTTCTGACAGCAACCTATCTAAATGAGATACCGCACCATTGCCATTACCATTACTTACAGCCATTACTCTAACCCCAACTGTACAGCCGCCTTAGAAAACTCAGTTTCAACCGCATCAATCCAGCCAAAAACTCTCGACTGATTACTCAAACTAAAATCCTCATGCTCTAGAGCTTCTCTAAACGTCAGATCCTTAGAGTCAACGAGGTCAAAAATATCGTCATATAACTCAGGCAATAAAAGTTCAACTGCCCCCAACGCTTCCACAGCCTGCTTCATCTTAGAATTGTTGTAGCGAGTGAACTTATGTTCATCACCCCAATAGAGATTTTTCACAACTACATAATCAACTTTGTCACCGCAGAAATCTACCAGACGTTTTAACTGCAATAAACTATCTTTGACTCGACCCAGCACCGACACCATAGTGATGCGATAACCCAAACGCTGGGCATTTTGAAACAGAAAAATATCCTTTGCCACCGATTCAAAATATTCTGCTGCCCCAGCAGGCAGATCCACTAAAGATACTTGAGGAGATAAACGCTTCAAATCATCCTGTAACGCATCAGCACCACCACGCTGATTTAATTTGAGCGTTTGTACCCCAGGAGCGACTTTGTTGTAATGACGATAAAGCTGAGGATTAGACTGGTCACACTCATAAGCGATGCAGTTGATATTTCTGTGGCGGTAAATGTCGAGTAGGATTCTAGCCACTACACTTTTACCAGTACCGCCCTTATCACCAGTCACCAACACCAAGCGCCCAAGAGTTTTTGGCTGTTCATTCGCCTTTTCGTCCTGAACTTGGTCAGCCGATTGTTTAGGTTTGACTACCATCTACAAATCCTCGTCGTTTATTATTTCAGGCACAAAAGCAAGGCGAGAGGAATTTTGATTCTCTGGAGCTTTATCATCAGAGGTCTTTTTAGCCGTTTTAGGAGTTTTAGAAGTTGTTGATTTGGATGAAGCTGGTTTTGATTTAGGTTGTGATTCTGGTTTTGATTTCGACTGAGATTCTTGAACAGACTGATTACTGCTTTGCTCCGAAGCCGAATCCTCACTAATTGCCGGCTCATCAATAACTTGTGTACTGGTATTCTCTTGACTAGGAGGAGTGACTGACTTTTTGCGTGTAGACCTACGAATATCGTTGAGTAAATAACGGATACGTTCAGGACTGATGTTGATATCCAAGGGGGCTAAAGTTTTAGACACTTCCTCGTAGCTATAGCCGAGACGAAGCACCCGTTCAATTTGACGGCGCATCTTTTTTATAGCCGCTCGTGCTGGGATATCATCTAATTCCTTAGCACCCAAAGCGCGTAGAGCATCAAGAGCGTCTGGAATCTTTGACTTAGGAATACTGTCTTTAGCCACAAGAGTAAAAATCAAACTAATGTTTATGTTTAAAACTTTACTTTAACGCGGAGCATCTATCTAAAGACAGGTAATTATCAATGCAACAAATAGTTAAGAAACAGCAACAGATATTAACGTAACTGATTGAACAGTTATTACTAAGAACGTGTAAGATAACTCACGAACAGTTAATCAAAAATAAATCACACACTCATCACTAATAATTAGCCATACTGTAATTTCCGTCAACTCGTTAGTAATATCATCGTGGTGGTAGCCGGAGATTACGCACTTTGCCCCTTAGTGGGTTGTTCCCCTAGTTCTTCTGCCTCCCCGAAACCCTGGTTAGGAGCCAGCCATGCCTACCCCTGCGGGGTGTCCTCGCTACGCTCGACTCGGCAGGCTTGCCAAAGGGGGAAGTATCCCCACTTTGGAAACCCCCTCAAAAACTGCATCAACTCAAGTTTTACTTATGCCCAAAGCTTCTTCTCAGTCACTCGTCCGCACCAAAATGTTGCAAGTGCGATTCAGCCCAATTGAATATGAGATGATTCGCTCCAAAGCAGAAGATACGGGCTTGAGCTTGGGAGAATTGACAAGACGCTGTATGTTGCTGCGACCAATCCCACCACCACCGCCACGACTGGGCAGAGTTACACTAGACACATACCTGGAACTATCGCGCATCGGCAACAATATCAACCAACTGGCTAAAGCCACCAATACCGCCATCAAAATGCAGTTGCCACCGCCAGCATCACCAGAACTTCTACAAGAGTTACTAGAGCTACTACGACACTGCCAACAGGAAATAGCCAATACCTTCATCGAAGAATCGGACGAGGAAACAG
>NZ_CP040294.1:0-32929 GCF_013393925.1 Nostoc sp. C057
ATGAGTCTGCTATTTTTCCTTGGATCTAGAGTTCCTATTGATAAGACTATAAAAAAAGTTGAATTACCTAAAGAGCCTAAAGAACTAGACAAATTTTTAAAAGAATCAGAGCAAAAATTTGATGATATTACCCCTGGAACTGAAAAAGCTATTATTTGGGCAAATTCCTTAAAAAAGCAAAAAACAAAGATAGCAATTGTTTACATACACGGGTTTTCATCAACAAAAAAGGATACATACCCTTTGTGTGAAAACATTGCTAAAAATTTAAAAGCCAATCTTTTTCATACTCGATTAACTGGTCATGGTCGTGGCAGTAAAGTCTTGGCGGAAGCATCAGTAAACGATTGGATAAATGACACTTATGAAGCTTTTGAAATAGGTAGAAGAATAGGAGAAAAAGTAATAATTATAAGTTTCTCTACAGGGTCAGCACTTACTATGTGGTTAGCAACTGAAGTTCAAAAGATGAATGATGATGTTGTGGCCTTGGTATTTATATCCCCAAATTTTAGTCCAAAACAACCTATTAGTAATGTTCTATTATGGCCTTGGGGAAAAACTCTAGCAAAAATAATTATAGGCTCTAATCGAAGTTGGGAACCTATAAACCCACAACAGGGGGAATACTGGACAACGAGTTATCCTGTTGAAGCTCTTTTGCCTATGATGGGAACAGTAAAGATCGCTAGAGAAGCAAAAGTTGAAAATATCAGACAGCCAGTGTTAATGATTTTTTCACAATTTGAGCAGGTAGTTAATACTAAAAAAACAGAAAGCATATTCAGTCGATTGGGAAATACTAACCAAGAAGAGACATATATAAAGGAAATTATATATATTAATAAAACTCAAGATCCTTACAATCATATCATTGTTGGCGATATAGTATCTCCAATGAATAATGAAATAGTCACTCAAAGTATTTTAAATTTTATTAGCTCATTGCTATAAGCTTTAAATAATATAACATTAATAAACTAACTGTATTTTTTTAATATAAAAAATACTAATTTAATGTAGCCAATTGCCAATCTGAAATTGCATTTTGTTCTAATATATTTTTGGCTGAATGATGCTAAAATTTATAATACCAATTAAATTTATAATCAGAGGATTTATCGATGTCTGATAATAACCTGATAGGACTGGCAGAACTAATAAAACAAGTCAAGCAAGAACTATTAATCACCTATCTTAGTAATGAACCTCCCAGTAATAAAACAGATGTTCCTTTTTTTAGCGTGGATTCTGTAGAATTAGAGTTACAAGTAACAGTGAAGAAGGAGGGCAAAGGAGGAGTTAAAATCTATGTTCTTGAAATAGGAGGGGGAGGTAGTCGAGATGATGTGCAAAAAGTGAAAGTAACTCTATCACCATTGTTAAAAAAAGAACAGTTGTTAAGCATTTACAAAAAGTTATACTCAGAACGTTGGGAAGAATTTTTGAAGATAAATGTGGAAGCTATCACAAAAGGGAGTGAGGAGAATTTAAGCGAACTGTTTTAAATATGTGACTTTTACCGATTTTAAGTATGAGTGAGGTAGTCTCGTGGAAACATTTGAGTTATACCTGTCACCCATAGATGCAAAGCGATTTAAGGCAATAGTGACTAAATCTCCCGTCGGTGAGGCAGAAATAGAATCGTCATTACCTTTCTTTGAAGGCGAATGTGACTGGCGAACTACCTTAATTAGGACTCTAGAGACTACCACTTTCAAACCAGAAGATTTCCCACAAGCTCCTGAACAGGACTGGATGGTTACCTCTGGCATCTTGAATGAAACTCGAAGCGATTTTCACGCTCATTATCTAGCTAATATTGGAAAGGCACTTTACCGAGCACTCTTTCCATCAAGTAGTCAGCTTAAGAACAAATTACTTGAAGCAGAACGGGTAACTGAAACTAAAAATACTCAACCACTGCATATTCGGTTGACGTTTCAGGCAGATGTAATGCACGGATCACGCCTAGCAGATTACCCTTGGGAATTGCTGCATGATGGTAAACAATTTTTACTTCATCGCCAAGTAACAATTTCCCGCTACATTGCCCATGAAACAGTTCCTCCCAACTTAAGTGCTGTTGAGAAGGTGAATGTTTTGCTGGTATCATCGGCAGCTTTTGACTTAGACAGGGGAATACAACCACTGAATAAAAAAGAACAACAGGCAATAAGTAAGGGATTGAAAAAAGCCAGCGAAGCAGGACTTATTCGTCTTGCAGAACTAGAGTATGCCACTGTTAACGAGTTGCGAACTTATTTAACCGAGCATCGGGGTGAAGATGCTCCTCATGTAATCCATTTTGATGGACATGGGCTGTTTGGCAAACGGTGTCCTAATCGGGAGTGCCAATTTATTAATCAGGGGATAAAAGTACAGCAATGCCGCAAGTGCAACACTCAATTGCTAGACCCGCAGGGATACTTGTTATTTGAAGATGAAGAAAGCAAACCAGATTACGTCAGTGCAGCAAAACTAGGAACTCTGCTGCGGCAGTCTAGCTTTAGTGATGATAGCAACACTTCAAGCGGGGTAGCATTAGTTGTGCTAAGTGCCTGCCAGTCAGCGATGGCAGTAGCGGGAGATTCGGTATTCAACGGTACGGCACAAAATCTGATCAACCACCGGATTCCAGCAGTAGTTGCAATGCAATACTCAATTGGTGTGGAGGCTGCTACTCAATTTGCCGAACAATTTTATCGCTCGTTGGGACAGAAAGATTCCCTAGCAGCGGCTATTAGTAAGGGGCGGGAGGCAATGGGAATAGAGGGCAACCAGTGGTATCGCCCGGTGCTTTATCTACGCTGGCAAGATAATGAAGGAGGGCAACTCTTTCCTATCCCGAATAGATATCCCCAGCCATCCTACCAACTGTCACCAACTGATGTATTCAATCGTAATGCCTTGCTTAGTAAGGTAAAAAATTTTTGGATCAAAGGAGTATTAGAGGAGTCCCTGTATAACCAAGTTCTGATTAACTTAGGTTTGCAAGAAAAACCCAATCTAATCACTTCTCCTTGGGAGATGCAGTTGCAGACTAAGAGCAAAAAAACAACAAAACTACCGTCAGATACTAAAGTAATTAAGCTTTTTGATCAAATCGGTGAGGGACGAACACTGCTTATTGTAGGTATGCCAGGTTCAGGTAAAACCACAACTTTACTGGAACTAGCTCGTGAGCTCATTAGCCGTGCAGAAGCAAACGAAAATCACCGAATTCCTGTAGTATTTAATCTCTCCTCTTGGAAGGGTAAAAAAAACCAACCGATTGCTGATTGGCTGGTGGAGGAATTAAATAGCAAATATAGTATTCCAAAAAAAATAGGACAATCTTGGGTTAATGAACAGCGATTACTTTTACTGCTAGATGGCTTAGATGAAGTCCAAGATGAGTATCAAAATGCATGTATTGCCGCCTTAAATCAATTTAAGAAGGATCATGCATTAGAGATTGTAGTTTGTAGCCGTATTCATAATTATAAAGCTATTTCTAATCAATTAAACTTTGAAAAAGCGGTTTTCTTAATGCCATTGACCCTAGAAAAAGTGTATCTTTACTTGAACAAAATAGATTCTGACTTAACAGGGCTGAAAGTATTAATTAGACAAGATAAGACACTAAAAAAGTTGGCTTGTTCTCCTTTAATGCTTAATATCATGATTTGGGCTTACGAAGGAGTCTCTATTGAAGACTTGCGTAAAATAGATTTGATAGGAGAACGCAGCGAACGTCTATTTAATGACTATATTGATAGGATGTTTAATCCTATTAATCGCACAAAACTTAATCGGCGATACCAGGAGAAAAAAACGAAGTTTAGGTTGACTTGGTTAGCACAGAATATGCTCAGAGAGTCTCAAACTATATTCTTAATTGAAGAAATGCAGCCAAGTTGGTTGCAAAGTAAAGCTGAAAAAAAAATCTATTTTCTTGGAAGCGCACTAATTGCTGGACTGCTTGGTTCTTTAACAGGACTGGTTCATATTCCACTACAGCCTATCGATAATTGGAAATACGCTCTATCTACTGGACTGTTAGGTGGAGTTGGTATTATTTTTTTCTATATACGCGATGAACCAGAAATTGAAACAACTGAGACTCTGCAATGGAATTGGGAAGAAATAAAAAAGAATCTGACTAAATGGTTTTTAGTTGGCTTAATACTTGGGTTGATTATTGGAATGTCATGCGCTTTTTTGGAGGATTATAATTTTATTGAATTATATCGGAAAGGTATTGAAAATAAGGTTTTTAGAACCCGAATTGATCTACTAAGTTTAGGACTAATTTACGCAGCGTTCATTACACTGATGATTGGACTAATGTATGGAAGCACTGCTGAGATCCCACCTTTAAGAGTGGCGAAAACAACATTTCCAAATCAGGGTATTTGGACATCAATCAGAAATGCTCTCATTACTGGACTAGCGAATTGGTTAATTTCATGTCTGATTTTTTTGTTGATGGGTTTGCTACTACAGGGGCATGAGATGGGTTTAGCAATAAAATATGCAGTAGGTTACGGATTAATAGGGGGCCTAATTTTTGGAATTGGCCGCAGTAGTGGTAGAGCCTGCATTAAACATTTGACCTTACGCTTTATCCTTTTTAAAAAAGGTTTTATTCCTTGGAATTATGCTGAATTTCTCGATTATAATACTAGTAAGCTTTTCTTATTACAAAAAGTTGGTGGTGGTTACATTTTCATAAATCGCCTGTTGTTAGAACATTTTGCTAAGATGAAATAATTATTTTTACAAAACTTTATTACATTTTTCACTTACCATCTGCTTATGTAGGTATCTTAACTAGTAGGAATCAAACATAAATTTCCAGGCGGTGCAATAGTAAGTCCTCGACGTACAGGTTTGACTCGATGAAACTTAACCAACCTTAGTTTCTGGTGAAAAAGAAGTGTTGCCAAAACTAATTTAATTTCAAACTGAGCAAATGCCATTCCAAGACAACGACGGTTACCGCCACCAAAAGGCAAAAATTCATAAGGCGAAAATTGTCGTTTTAGAAACCGCTCTGGTCTAAAACACCAAGGTTCAGGATATAGGTCTTCTCGGTGATGAGTTAAGTAGATACAAGGAGATATCATTGTTCCTGGCTCAAATTGGTAACCCATAATCTGGACAGGTGCTTGAACAATTCGAGAAAAAGTAAATAAAGTAACAGGATATATACGTAAAGTTTCAGAGCATACTGCATTCAGATACGGAAGCCGAGCAACATCTGTTGGCTCTGGATTAGAACGAAGGACTTCCAGTTCTGTCAGTAAACTTTCACGTACCTCTGGTAAATAATGAATCCAGTACAAAGCCCATGTTAGAGCGGTGGCAGTAGTTTCATGACCTGCTACTAGTAATGTTATTAGCTCATCGCGTAACTCCACATCTGTCATAGGCTGACCTTCTTCATCACAAGCAGTCATCATAAAACTCAGGATATCTTCACCAAATAAATTGGGATCATTGCGGCGTTGGCGAATTTCAGCGTAAATTAGTTCATCAGCTTGTTCACAAAAACGCAGAAAGCTTCCCCAGACACTCCAAGGGCCCAAATCCCACTGAAGTGTCTGGATAAACAAAAAACTGGAACTCCAAGAAGAGCTAAATACATCCATCATTGAACTCAACAGTTGCTTTAGCTGCTGGAAACGTAGTCCTGCATCCAAGCCAAAAACAGCCTTTAAAATTACTTGTAGCGAGATATCTTGCATGGAAGACCGAACATTAAAGGGTTTATCAATCGTCCATTTGCTCATAACCTGCTTAGTAATATCACAGATCAACTGACCATAAGCCTGCATCCGTTCTCCATGAAAAGCGGGTGTTAACAGCCGTCGTTGGCGTTGGTGGTAATCGCCATCAATCAAAACTAGTGAGCTAGCTCCCAAAATAGTCTGTGGTAAATATTTGTTGGCCTCCCCAGCGTAAAATAGGTTTGGGGCTGCGGTAAAAACTTCCTTAATTCCTTGTGGATTACTGAGGACTACGTAGGGAGGAAAGCCGATAAGGCGAAGACTAAAGATGTCACCATAGGTTTTAGCACACTTATCCAAGTACTCTAATGGAGTCAAAATGTACTGAATAGTCTGCATTAACTCTGATGTTTGCGAACCATTGGGATATTTCATAACTGTTTCTTAGTTTTAGTTTAGAGATAAATATTACTCAATGAAGATGAAAGCTCGGACTTTTCAGATAGGGGTTCAGCCGGGATACCGACTCTGTTGGCGAATTGCGATCGCCATCCCAAAACCCTTGAAATGTCGTAACCACTCACGCTAGAAATTGCCGCTACATGAATTCGCCAACAGAGTTTACGCTATATTTACCCCAGAAAGTAGAAACAATATCCTTTCGATGTAATACTCGCATTACAGGTGTTTTTCACCGCTTGAGAGTCGATAATTATCAACGTCGTCCACTTGGCTTTTTTTTACCTGTTCACGCACTTGTCCATGTAAAACTCTCATCAGTTCTTCTATCACTCCTTGGTCCCGCCACTACTTGTAATGCCAATATACAGTCGAGTAGGGGGGCAAGTCCTTGGGTAAGTCTTCCCAATTGCAGCCATTCTTTAGTTGATAGAAGATGCCATCTAAGAGTTCTCTTTTTGTCCAGTTGGAGGGTCTAGTCTGTTTCTTAGCAGGCAATATAGTCGGCAGTAGGGGTTCCAGAATTTCCCATTCTTCGTCTGTTAGGCTGCTAGAGTACGGCATGGCTGCTGGATATGGCTTTTGCCGTCACTGTACTTCAATACAGTAAAAGATGTCAAATGGGTTCTATAAATCCACACCACAGTAACTCAAGCAACTCTTAACAAATAGGCGGCGAAGCGGAGTGTCTGACGCTGCCTGCAACAATCTGGGTGGCTCAACGAGTGGATTTCTGGCAGTGGCAGACACCGACTATTTGAGCGAAGCGGTTAAGAGTTGCGCCATCACCTAGAGAGAGATCCCTTTACTTTGTCTGAGTTCTTGTTGCTGTTTTTCTTCTATTATTTGTTGCAATACGCGCTCTGCTTTTTGCCAAAGCTGAATATCTTCTATTTCTACTGACCCCACATTAATCGGTGAATACTCAAGCTCACCTGACTGATTTCGGTTGACTGCCACTCGAAAAATCTCACCTCGTTCATCATGGGTAAATACCAGTTCTCTACCCTGCTTCTCCAGAGTGGCACGTTTAAATCTAAGGCTATTTGAGCCAGTTTTTCTTAATTGCCAGTTGATTAATTCAACAGCAATAGGCACAGCCATCGCTAAGAATTCCGACTCTTGACGCTGCTTTTCTGTGAGTGACTGTTCTGGCTCTGACTTTTGAGTTGCCAGTTGATTGCTAGCGATAAGTACCAATTCTCTAGCTTCATCTTGTGTCCATCCGGCTGGACTGGCAAAGATAATTTCTTCAACATCTTGGGGTAGTTTATTATCTTTGAGCGCCCGTATAGCAATTTCTTTATCTCGGTCAGTCACTAATAAGTTTTGCAAGTCTGCACTGTAATACTGATATAATTCGGCTGAAAGGTTATCTTTTAACTTTGGTTCATCTGTGGTTATAGTTGGAGTTTGATTAAGAGCAATCGCATCCACTATTTTTTGCGATCTATGGAGTTGCTCCAAATAAACAATCGCTGCTTCCAGGTCGTCGAATATGGTTTTTCCTGCTTCTAGCTGCTGCTGATTTTGAGAAAGTTGTTGTGTTAATTCTAATACTGTTTCAGTTAAGGCTGACTCGACAGTTGATTGCTCAATATAATCAGAAATTGATGAAATGGCTCTCTTCTCTAGATATGATTGTAACTCAGTCGCAAGAACTGCATCCAGGTCATTAAATGTAGCTTTAGCTGTAACAAGCTGCTCTTTGTATTGAGAAAGTTGTTGCGTTAATTCTAATACTGTTTCAGTTAAGGCAGATTCAACAGTCGATTGCTCAACGTAATCAGAAATTGATAAGATAGCTTTCTTCTCTATATGGGATTGTAACTCAGTATTAATCACCAATTCGAGGTCGTCAAATGTGGTTCTACCTGCTGATAGCTGCTCTTTGTATTGAGAAAGTCGTTGCGTTAATTCTAATACTGCTTCAGTTAAGGCTGACTCGACAGTTGATTGCTCAATATAATCAGAGATTGATAAGATAGCTTTCTTCTCTGTATGGGATTGTAACTCTTGAGTAATCGCCGATGATAGCTCGTCGAATGCGGTTCTACCTGCTGATAACTGCTGGTTATATTGAGAGAGTTGTTCTGCTAATTGTGGTAACGTTTCAACCAAGGCATTATCAACTGCTGACTGTTCAATAAAGTTAGAGATTGTATTTATGAGTTTTGAACTTGCTCGTTGTTCCGCATCTGATTTAGCTGAGTTTGTCTGGTGTTTAGTTTCGGCTATATTTTGAGCTTCTTTAGGTAATGTGGTTGATATTATTTGTTGATTGTCTTGGTTATTATCTACAGATTCTAAGAAATTATTTAAACGTTTAATTTTGCTATCATCACGTTTTGGGTCGTAGCTTATCCCCAACTCAGACTGGAGCTTTGTAAATGAACACTTATATTTATTGAGATTACCTCCCTGTTTCCAGAGCAAGCGAGGGCTACCATCTTCATTAACTGAGCCGATATCAATGCCAAACTTAATACCCCTTACCCCACCGTGGCCGTAATAACTGACGATGGCTTTGACTTGATGCTCTCTCCATAAGCGCTCAATTAACTGGGGCATTGTAGGTTTATCTGCTGCCACTTGCTCAATAGCTCGGCGCATTATTTCTTCGCCTGGAAGTCCCATCGCTCTCGACTCGCTCCAGTTGATTCCGAGTCATAGCCTTTTGCTTACTTTCCCAACTATTTGGGACTGGGGTTAGCTGAAATTCTCGCTCTAGTAGTCGGGCTGAATGTTCAGAGTGGGCGTAATTGTTCCAAGTACGAATAGATTTCCCGTCTAGGTTATTGACTCTAGATGCAACGATGTGAGTGTGATCGTGTTCTTTATCAGAGTGCCGCGCTATAAAGAAGTCATAAGCTGGTAGTTCTAATTCTATAAATTTATTAACTAGCTGGTTCAGTTTGGTATCTGATATTCTTTTTTCTGGCTGTTTAACTTGGGATTCATCACCTTGAAGCCGCGATAGTACAATGACCGATGCCAAGTGACGTTGAGACAGATTAGCTAATTCGTCATCATTTAGCGTTCTATCGTTTTTCGGTACACTAAGCATTAGGTGATAGCATGGGTCTTTTAGCTAGGGGTTAAGATGGGCTGATAAGGTAAACTGCTCTACCAGTTCATTGGTAGTTCTCCCGTACATATTCCCACCAATAATTTTGGCTTTTTCTTTCTCAATTACATATTTAGTAGTGCCACGAAATGATTTGTTAGCCTTGACTTTGGTAATCATTGCGCTGATCCTCTACCGTAGATTGAGTGAGTGATTGGCGAGTCTGTTCTAAAAATGCGGTCAGTTCTTCAAGAGTTTTCAGATATTATTTCACCTCGGCCGTCAACGGTTGACTACCAATTTTTACAGCTTCGTTAATCGCCCTAGTCTGCTGATTTAGGTTGTTCCCAATCTTTTTTAGCTCGTAAATAGCCTGTCGGTTAACTTCGGGAATGACTAATTTAGGATGTGGTAAAGGGTAGTCAAATAATCTCGCTCTTATATAGTCGCTTTGCACCACTCCAGTACACCGTTGCTCTAGCCTCGCTTTTTCAGCATAGCTAGCCCTAAATGTGATGGTTACTTCTCGCTTTTAATCTGGTGCTACTGACCGATTGATTAATGTATCAGCTAGTTGATTACTAAGATTGGTGCGGGGGTCTGGCTGCATAACTAGTTAAGCGTTTATTTATCTGCTTATTCATTTTTAACCGGGTTATTCGCTGTAGCTGCTATGGCGCAGAGCGCCGAGCAGGTAGGCGAATAACCCGGAACTCTCTTGACTTATTCACCCCTTGAAAAAAACGGTTTTCGGGGGTTTGGGGGACACCCCCAACAAGCAAACACGACGCTTTTACCGAAGGTAAAAGTAGCACGTAGTGCGTTACGGCGTATTGCTTGCCTATGCCCCCACGACGGGCTAGGGTAAACCAGAACCAAGGGGCATAACCGGAGGCTGGGGAAGTATGAGACTTTGGCTCACCACGATTGACTCTGTGCAGTAACCTTGGTGTAACCGAGGGCAGGGTCTATTGGGCAATACTGGCCATACTAGTGATACGAAGGATATTGATTCATGGGTAACTGCTTTTTTAGACTAGTCTACCTCACGAGGATACAAACCTTTTTCTGTTGATATTCGTCACATCACGACAAGAAACTTAAACTTTTTTTGACCACGTTTTTTTTACAATGGAATAATTTATTACTAGTGCTAAATATGCCGCGCAAACCGAAAGCTGTCCCTTTATCAAAAATAGAAGATATTCAAACCAGTCTTAAACAGAAAGCGGCGACTCCTAAAACTATCAGCGTGTCAGATTTAGTTCTCAGTTTGGCTAAACCTATTCAAGATATGTTGGATGCTGGCTACTCCTATGAAGATGTTTCTGATGTGTTTAAAGGTCATGGGGTAGAACTGGCGGCCAGTGGTCTGAAGAGTTTTCATAAAAAAGCTTCAACATCAACTGACAATAATTTGAGTAGTTCATCATCAGATAAAGCGGTTGATGAATCAGTTAATTCTGACTCCGAGCCAGAATTAACTGATTCATCAACCTCAAATAATGACTCGGTTTTACCAGTAGAGCCAGATAGTTCACTAACTGTTAGTAGTGAACCATCCGGCTCATCATCAACTAAAACTAGTAAACGAAATAAAACAACACCTAAGACTTCTGCTCAATTCAACATCACTGATAGGAGTGAAATATGAAACGCATTGTGATGATACTGGGGGGCAAGGGTGGTACAGGTAAGACTGCCTTTACTCGCTTACTGCTGGATGTAATGCACAATAAAAGCATTAATTATCTAGCTTATGATGCAGATACAGAGAATCCAGAACTATACGAATACTATCAAAACTTTGGCTCAGGGGTAAGGCTGCTGAACTTCCTGGAGGTGGCAGAGGCGAAACGCTTCTTTACGGAAATTAAAGCGGAGTCACCAGACTCAATAATAGTAGATATGCCGGGGGCATCAAGCAATAAAACCAGGGAAATTATCAGTAAATTTGGGCTATTCAAGATTGCAGGTGATTTGGGTTATCGGGTAACGCTGGTGACTGTGCTTAACCTTGGTTACTCGGTCATCACTAGCTTAAAAACTATGGCAGAATTCTGCGGCGCTCAAGCAGATTATGTAATAGTGAAAAATCTGTGTTGGGATAAAGGTTCAGGTTTTCAGCGTTGGGAGAATAGTAAAACATCGGCAGCTATAGCCGAATTAAAAGGCATAGAAATAGAAATGCCAGAGCTAGACTACTCGACCTTTGACACGTTGACAGAGAAAGGTCTACCTTACTCGGCTGCTACTGAAGAGAATGGTTTTCCTTTTGGGGATTACCTGCTAGTGAGTGGGTTTTTAGATCAGGCTAAACCAGAGCTTGAAAAAGCTGGGGCTTATCTGGGGTTACAACAACCAGAGATTCTGGTTGCTGCTTTAGAAAACACTACGACTTCAAAACAGACAAAAGTTACTGCGTCTACTTCTCGTCGGGGTCAAAAGAAAACTAATGAGCAATAACAATAATGGCAACGGCAATCACAGCAATCCTTACTCTGAAACTGCCAATTCCGTAGAGAGCAGTGAACAGGGTGAGGTCAAGATAGCACTGGGCAGATTATATAGAGAGTTTGAAAATTTTAAGCAGTCACAAAAAACTGAACGCGAAAGAGATAGGGCGGAGTTACAAGCATGGTCACAGACGAATTTAATTCAGAGTCAACTGCTCACCCAAGCGATAGCGACAATCGAGATCCTGACGAAGGAATTGAAGAATCAGAATCTCTCCTCGAACGAGTTCGAGCAGAGCAACGAGAATTTGAGACAAGAATTAACTCCCTTACTGACGCAGTTAAAGAATACGCCCAAGTCATCAGCGACATTAGAGAGCTTAGAGTTCAAAGGGCTGAAAAGCGAAGTATTGCAGTTGAAGCAAAACTGGAACGACCTGTTGATTCACACGAAGAAGTTGACTACGGTTATTCAAGAGTTGAAGAACAGCCCTCCCCCCGAACCCATCACCATAGAGAAAGAGGTTTATCGCTCTGAACCTCTAACTAAATATGGAATGATGGGGCTGATTACTACATCATTTGCTTTGTCAATGTTCTTTTCAATCAATCAAATTATTCCGGTAAAAACCTCGGATGATTTCAATAACTATCTACAAGCTATCTGGCAGCGTACTGGTTACAGCAATGTCAAGCTACAACGGATAGAAAAGCGTTTGGGGACTGACCGAAATCGAAGATGAAGGGCAAGATATAGCGATTGGGGCAAACAGAATTAACGTGATATTTGCCCCAATAATAGGAATAATCAGAGATAAGAATGCACAAGTTTACCTTGCGCTGACCACTTCTCATCAAGAAGTCTGCAAGCGACATAGACAACTTTTTGAGGGTTACGCTTATGTCTTCCATTCATGTTCCAAGAACGGACAGTATAATCACCTTCATAACCTAAGACAAGTGCAAGCTCGTCGTAAGTTAACTGCCACTTTTTCTTCAACTCAATTGGGTGCATAAATTTAGATCCATTACTATGATTCAGGCTTTTGATGTCTTGATGTCTTGGAACTAACTGAAAATTAAAGGCTTTCTGAGATTGCAGTAATATTAAAAAGCGGTAAACCCTAACTTCTCACTACCCTTCAATTGCTTGGATTCTATAAGTTGTGCAATCGCACCCCTTAAATACCGAACGCTAGGTTTCTCTTCGCCCCACTTTCGGCTATTTCTAATCGCAGCAAAGCTGACTGGTGTTGTAACGGCTGAAGTAACAATGTTTAAAATCTGCTCAAAATCCGCCTCAGAAATACTCACCTCTTCTACCTCTGCAATTTCAACGTCTTGGGTAGGCTTTGAGAAAATAGACTCAAGATGATTAACTGCATCTGGTGGTGCAATTTTCTCCCCTCTGGGCATAACTGCTGGCTGGTGATGCTGCACCAGTTCCGGGAAGAATTTGAGTAATGTTCTTGCTGGATCTGGCTGACCATTTCCTGGGTGTAACTCTATCTTTAACCAGTCTGGAATCATGCCCAGATTGCCACTGTTAACAGGTTCAGCAAAGTTATTAGGGTTGGCTTTGAAATATTCGCCACTGGCAACATTAATCTTTCGCAATCCACCAGCGCTGACAGACTGAGCTACACAGCCAATGAAGTTAACCGATTGCTTAAAGGTGTCTGCTAGTCCTGCTGTCGCCTTGCCAACCACAGAAGTTAGGTTCGAGCCATGCAACACGATGATTAATGTACCGCCACATTTGGCGAAGCGAGAAAGTAAATATTGGATTGCCCAAGTGCGATCGCTCTCATCAAGTAGGGACAGCAACCGCATCGCCTCATCAATAACTAACAGTAAGTTTTTGTGGGAGTAAGGTTCACTTGCATCTAAGCCTTTAAGAAATTTAAGCAAGTCACGGGCGACTAGTTTATCTGCACCGTCCGCATCTTTTTCAGGGTACTTAAGAGCAGAAATCAGATTGCAACTAAAGGGGTAAACATCCACCCCGGCTGTAAAGTATTGGGTGTTTAATCCTGCATCTAAAGCTAGAGATAATGTTGCCAAGATTGCTGCTAAGGTTCCCTTGCCTCCTCGCTGAGTACCAGCGATCGCTATCACCTGGGAACTCATCATGTCTTCTATTTGGAAGCCACTTTTCCTTAAAGCCGCGATGAGTGCGTTTGCTCTCTGAGCCAAAGTCAGATTAGTTATAGTGTCTGGTGAAAGCCCATTAGCTGATGGCTGTAACTCCTCCGGTTTTGAAAGAGAAGCCGCTTGGTGAGTGTCCCGAATATCTACTTGTGGTGAAGTTAATTGCTTAATATCTACGGTCGGTGGTAACTGGGTTTGAGCCTGTGCAATGGCACTTACCTCAGACCGATTCAGCCGGCTGTCAATGGTCACATCCTGTAAATGGAGAGCCATGCTTTGATAAGTGGGTAGCTGACGACCCTTGAGCTTGCCAAACCAGCCAAACATCCAGCGATAAGCATAAAAACGTTTTCCTGGTTCAACTTGGGTTAAATACTGCCCAATATTTTCAAATTCAGCATGAAGAAAGGCGTACTCTTCTGCTGATTGTCGCTCTAAGAATTTAACAGTATTAGCAAGATGATCCGCTTGATAATTGCTCCGGCTATCATAGTCACCAGCACGAGAGATCGCATCTACAAAGTTGCCACGTACAAATGGTATTGGTGCGATTTCTTTAGTGCGGTTCGAGTGTTCGACAACAAACCATAACCACGCAGCACCGCCAATTAAACCACCAACTACAGCCAAAGGATTGACAGCATAACAAACCGCTCCGATGCCCCCAGCCAGCAAGCCAAGTACACGGGTCATGTCTGCTTCGTTCTCAGATTGCCTCGCCATTTCAAATAATTGATCCTTGCGCTCTTGCAACCATTCAGAAACATTCCCCGCCTCCAAATGGGATAAGGCCGGATATGATTCGCGTAAGTGTTCCGTTTCCTTAGTTGTAATTTTGGGGATATTATTGCTTTGCATAAAACAAATGCCTCGTTGAGTTAAGAAGCCGCTCAATGTAGAGAGTTGTTGAGCGGCACTCACTTTAATCTTTGGTCAACCGCCAG
Source organism: Nostoc sp. C057 (assembly GCF_013393925.1). NCBI lineage: Bacteria > Bacillati > Cyanobacteriota > Cyanophyceae > Nostocales > Nostocaceae > Nostoc > Nostoc sp. C057. Next base: position 14,792 of record NZ_CP040294.1, read on the forward strand.
ATGGCAAACCCAATTTCACCTGCCATCATTGTGCCGATGTTAAACAAGATGCAGCCCAAAATCATGAATGGGGCTGTAAATTCAAATGGGTTACGAGCCGCAAAGGTGGTGACAATATCGAATGCCCAAACCGCAATCACAACTAGCCCAGCACTAGAGCGATCGCGTGTCCCTGCGGTCTTGTAGTCTTGCCACAACTGGCCTACCAAGTCAATCTTGCCACTGGGCTTGGTTTCAAGCTCATAAACCATGTGATCTTGAAGTTCCCGCCTAGCTGAATCTGGGTTTTTACCGCGTAGGGCATGGGCTTCGATTACTTGAACACCTACAGAAACCATGAATGCCAAGGTAAAACAAGGGGTTGAACAGTGCAAACGGCACATTTAGCCAATTCCAAGTCGGCTCAAACCAAGGACAAACAGGGGGGCCAGTAAAGATTAATTGCCAAGTTGAATCAGCACTAATTACAGAACCGCCAATAAATAAAATCCCGCCTACCAAAGCACGACCCGCGCCACCGTTAGCAACAAACTGATTGACTATAGCGGCGGCTGCCCTAATGGGTAAGCCAACAATCATCACAACAGCCTTGGCACAAAAATCGATGATTTCACCAAATGAGTGCTTCTTACCTTTGGGTTTACCATCACTGTTACCAGTGCTATTACTTTCTGCACCAGATGTTCCTAACGCCATTATTTTCTCCTCACTGGTTTGATATTTTGAACGCTTTTACAAACCTCTTTGGCTTTGTGCTTCCATTTCCAAGTTCCTTCTTCAATCCGACCTATGCAGCGCCCAGAAGCATCAAACACATCAACAATCTCGTCATCTTGATAAAGGGTTGTGTCTGGTCTGGGATTGCGTTTACTGCTATCAAAATAATTGGTGATTCTCAGTTTTCGAGTTGTGGGCATGACTCCCGCCTCGTATAAGGCATCGCTGGTTTTTGCCCGTTCTTCTATGCGCTGACGTTCTAATCCTTCGGTAGCCTTTTAATCTCTCGGCTTCTGCATAAGCCCCCAATTTGGGAATCTAAGGGGATGATTACAGGCAAGAAGCAGACCCCGACACCAGCCAAGGCTAAATACAATTGCTTCTTGTACATCTCACTGTGCCATTGCGGTAATCAGTGCAAATTTTTCCCATTGCTTTAACTCATGCAGTCGTTTAAATACTGACTCCGCTTCATTGCTAGGAGGGTTAGAAGATTCACACTCTACCCATGCTTGATGAGCGATTTTTGCAATTAACCAGAGTGTGTCTGATTCGCTCATCTTCTCTAGTCCTTCCCCCCATGTCTCACACATATCTTTAATCAGTGCGTTGTCGTGGGAGAGGGAATAATATCCTACGGGGTGCGCCATTTTGTATCCTTGAATGTGTGTACTGATTTCATCCCTGATCTAAGTCACTTGTGCGAACGCTTTTCTTCTCCGGTCAAGCGTTCGCCCAATTAATCCTCATCAGAACTGTTAGCGAGTTGTACTTTTTCAATGCCATCTAAAACTTCAGAAATTGATTGAATGGCATCATTCAGTACCAAGTCATTTGATGTAGTAAAATGCTCTGATGTTTGCAGTCTCCTATATTCGAGAGTAGCTTGAATCAACCTTAAAGTTTGCTCACATCCAGCCAGAATGATTACTATTTCTTCTGTGCTAACAATACTGCTCATCATATTATTCACCTCTTATCGCCTCCAAATCTCCTAAGTTAATTTGATGATTGTTATTGACAGAGAACCTTTCATTCACTACTTTTTCTAAAGCTTTTCTCAGCCAGTAAGCTGGGGTTGTACCATCCATTTCTGCAAGCATTCTGATGGCTGGAGTCAAGTCTTGAGGAACGTTGTAATTAAGCCGCTTGGTTAACATCGGTTGTTTCTCCTAAGTAAAGTTTTTTCATCTCTGATAAAGCAACGGTTCCCGGATTTTCGGGAATCAACAAATTACTTTCTGGAATGCAAGATTTAAGTAATCTTTCTTTGATCAACATCTGCACGGGTGGGATCGCAAACGCACCGCCACACAAAGTTACCTTGCTGCGTCTGGCTTTCACGGATATGTCATCTAGGGCATAAGCCAAGGGAGAATCTTTCATCCATGAGTGAATCGCGTTCTCTAACTCACTCCCAATGTCTTCGCCATCAGGTGCAATCGCACTTATGCCGTTATCACCAACGGTTGCAGTTTCTAAAATCTCGCGCAGTTGGGAGGGGCGAATCATTCTAGAAGAATCGGTATTGCTCAATGCTCTGGAGAATTCTTTGATTAGTGTGGCAACGCCACCGCCACCATTGGGACTACAAGTTAGCCGTTTTGGTAACTTGCCGAGATTACTGTATTCGCTGATTGTGGCTGTACCATATCCAATATCAAAAGTATGGAACTGTTTATCGTCAAAGCGTTCGCTTGCCCAGAGTGACGCGCCATATCCCTCTGGAAATCCCAGAAAGCCAAGTTTAGAGAAGCACAGACGGTATCTAACACCATCTACTGCTATCCACTTGCATTGTTCAATGGCTTTTTTTAGTTCCAATGGGGAAGCTAGCGAGAGCGTTGATAAACGAATGTGCAAGGTTCTACGCTTGGCGCTTGTACCCGTGGACAACTCAAGCAGATTCGGCAGAGATGCGATTGCGCCTAATGCAAGGATGGGGAAGTAGTGTACTTTGTAATTCTCGGAATCACTCATTGCTATATATTCCTTACCTTGCAGTCTGGCTGAGGAGCCTACAACCCAATGCTCTACAACATCTTTGTTGTTTTCATCTTTACCTCGGCTTAGGCTGAAAGCTCCTAATTCTCCAAATGGTACTGATGGCACACAACACACCAAGGATTCGGTCTTCATCACTGGTGTTGTGCCAGTTTCGTTATTAACGAAAGCCTGATATTTAATACTGGAGCGCCCAGCATCTAGCATCAAATGAATTACCTTTTTTGATGACATTGATGCTTTCTCTGTTATAGTTTCAGCCTCGTTTGTGTTAGGTGCGTTCGTGCTTATAGATGTTGGTTGTTTTTTAGGTCTTGACATATCGTTTTACCCTCAACTTTTTATCGTCACTGTCACAAGCAAAAGTAGTCATCATCAACTAACGTTTCATGTTTCATGTTTCATGTTTCAGGCGAGTGTCAGTGGCGTTTCACGGTTGTTGTGAGGCTGAAACATTGATGCAACCGTTGAAACTGTTTCATGAAACGTTTCTGTGAAACACTACTGAGTATCTTGGCTCCCAGTAGCCTGAGTCTGTGACAGCATCGATTTTTGCAAAATCTGAAGTAAAAGGAAGTTAACTACCTCCGCATGGTCATTAATGCCTAATTCCTGCGCTTTATTGCTGATAAATGGGTGTAGAGATTGCCTGATTGTTACTCGCATAAATTCTCCTCAAAATAAATTCGCAGGCTGAAGTCGCCAAGGAGACGTGTATCTTGTCTGCTGTTGGCGTTTCTGCCTTGCTTATGAGTGCTATGGTAGATGATAGCTGCTGAAGCTGTCAACTAAAATGTTCAAGCTTCAACTCTGTTAAACTAAAAAAGCTTACAGAGTCAGAGTCTTAAAGGATATAGTTGAGTAAAGATTCAGTAAGCTGTTGAAGTGAGTAGAAATGGGAGTAACAAAAAAGGCTAAAGTAATGTTTACTTGTGAACATGAAACAAAATCGGATTTAGAAGCGTGGGCCAAATCCGAGCGGAGAACTGTCTCGAATTTAGTTGAAGGGGTAGTTGTTGCCGCCCTTGCCAACTGGAAAGAATCTCTGTCTCCAGATGCGATCGCTAAAAACAAATCAAATGATTAACCCATCTGCCATTGATTTAAAATCACTCCCCTGGCTTCTCCCCGTTTTGACGGCTATCAGCGATCGCGATTGGGTACGGTTCAAGGAACTTGAAGTCAGTTTTGCAAACGCTCACGGGGTCGAAACTTGGGCAGATGTTTTCAACTTCCGAATCATGCCCGCGCTAGAACCAGAGGCTAAAAGATGGCTGTTAGTGACAAAATGCAGCCAAGGTATTAAGTCAGTCAAAATTTTAGATTAATGTCTTGTTGAGGCAGCATCAATAAATTGAATTATTTTTAGTCACACTAATACTATTAATAGAGTGAGGTATTTACCTGGTTTTTAATAGTATTTGAAAACGTGTAAAAGCTTTGCTATGTCTTGGCTTGAGAAAAATAGATAAATTATTTTATTTTATAAAGCTGAGATATTTATTATTTTTTTTTGCCTGAGATAATTTACTATGTAATAAGACTATACCCTTAGTCCATCTTTTCTAAGTGTCATGTCACCAGATATACATAAGAAAAGAATGCCTCCCCAAGACTCAACTTGTTGAAGCAAGTTGTTTAACAGTCCTAGAAGACACCCCGTAGTTTTTTTCTATTAAATTTCTTTATAACTTAATGTTATCAGTTCCGAGAACTTCCTACAACGGGTTTAACGAGAAATTTGATTAAAATTTTGGTGAATCTTCAGGGGAGGTAAAGCCCACACAATTTACCTCACAAGGATTTCACAATGGTAGCCACCTTTAACAGTTCTGGGAGTACTGCTACAAATGACGTTCGTGGACATCTAGATCAACTGACTCTAGCCCCACTATTATCTGAACCCAGGAATCAGGCGACACAGCCCAATAGTGTTGAGCAAATCTGGACTAACGAGAGCGTTAAACAGCATTGGATTTCATTTGACGCTTTCAAAGATTTTATTAAGCAGAAGTTTGGGCGTGACCGACTTTGTGCAGAGCAGTTTGACGCGATGATTGAGTTTACAGACTCACCGCACCGGATAGCCGAGGCTTTAAGGTGGAAAAAACCATATTCCGGCGTTGTGTATGCTGCGCTGATGCTGAATGCAGATGGTAGCGTCTGGCATTCAATTTTGAGTCTACCAAACGATGATGGCACAAAGCCTTACAAACGGCTGGCTCCATCTAAGAATGGAGATCAGTGCTTCTATCCTCGCGTCGTCCCCACTATTAGAAGGCTCGTTGAGCAACAGCTAGGACTTTCGAAAGGCAGTATCCCTGATGGTGTGGATTTCTATGAATGGTTAGCCAATTCCGAGTTACCTGTAATTACGACCGAAGGCGGCGAAAAACTGTTTAGTCTAATCTGTCAGGGATACCCCGCCACCACCAACTACGGCGCGACCTGTGGAGTAGATAAAAAAACCAAGCGATTCAAACCCAGCTTACAGCTCTTGATGAATCGTCCCAAAACTTTGTTAGTTGCCTATGACATGGATTCTAAGCCCTCGGTTATAGCATCTGTAAACAAGGGGATTGATGCACTGTCTTATGCAGCGCAAAAAGTAGGCTCATCCGTATCGCGCCCCATCTGGGACGAGTCACTAGGCAAAGGGATTGATGACTTGTTGCTGACACCAAACGGTGAAACGCTTTGGGCCCAAAGCTATAATAATGCGCTATGTCTTGCCATAGTCACCAAAATGCTGGGCATTGGGGCGGTAGACGAGGTAAATAGTTTTGAACAACTCGAACAACTTTCTCAACTCTACGGCACGATTGTAGAGTTAAATATTTTGAAAACTCGCATGAGTGCGGATAATCTAATCGCGGCACTAAATCAGCAAATCAGAGAATTGACCCACGGCAAAAATGCCGTTGAGTCTAAGTCTCATCAGTCAAAGTCTTATCAGTCGAAGTCGAAAATTATCCCCGCTGATATGTTGGCATTTGAACTGGTCGAAGATTACCGAGAGCGCCTCAAGTACTGCAACGAATATAAGGAATGGAAGTACTATCTTGGTGACGATTCGGGATTGTGGAAATCCCAGGATGACCACATGATCGAAACAATGATTCAGGGAATATTAGATGCCCGTTCAATTGTTGGCTATGGCACTGATAGCTATATAGTCAATATTCGCAAATTCATGGCGCGACGGCTAACTGTTGAAACGTGGCCCACAAGACACGACATCGTTCCATTCCTAGATGGCGTACTGGTGCTGGCTACTGGAAAGTTTGAGAAACACTCACCCGGTAATTATTTAACCTGGACACTGCCCCATCGCTTTGATAATCCCTCTCTTCGAGATTGGCCAACAATTCGCGGTTGGTTCCAGGAAGTAACGGAGGGCGACTCCCAAAAAATACAAACCCTCATCTGTTTTGCAGCTGCCACACTCAGAGGTATGTCTCATCTCCAAAAAATTCTTTACCTCTGGGGCAATGGCGGCAATGGTAAAGGCATTTACTCGGATATCCTTCAGGCGTTAGTCGGCTCAGAGAATACTTGGAGTGGCAAAATTGAAAACTTGGATAATCCTAATTTCCTGGTAGACATCAACAACAAACGCTCAGTCATTTTTGAGGATCAAGATAAGGTCAATGGCGGTTTGCAAACTTTCAAAACCCTCACGGGGGGAGGAAGCACCAAAGCCAAGGAAGTTTATAAAAAAGCTTGTGATGTTAGACTTGCTGCCACAGTTTTAATTACTTCCAATTATGCGGCGCTCCAAGGCTCTGGGGTCGGCAGATGGCTCAAAAGGCGGTTGATTGTAGTAAACATGAATTACTGTCCACCAATTGTAGATACTCACCTCAGAGAAAAGCTCTACCCAGAGATGGGAGCCTTCACCCAGTACCTACTTACCATTCCAGAGAGTGAAATAATTAACACTCTCAATGGAAAAAACTCTACTGGCTATGATCTCGCTTACTGGGAAATGGCACAAATGACTGACTCCATCGCGGCTTGGGTGGAACGGCATATCGTGCAAGATCCTTCAGCTGTGGTCAAAGTTGGCTCCAACAAAAACGAATGGCAAAGCAGCAGCTACCGCCCCGAAATCAGCACACTGTTTGGCTCCTACCATCACTACTGCCAAAATTCCGGGCAACAGGGCAAGAGCTTACCCAATTTCACCCCAGACTTACTGCAAGTCTTAAATCATGTGCTGGGATGGTCTGATGTTAAGCAGGAAAAAACCAGAACTGGCAGTCATTTTTACGGTATCCGGTTAAGAGGCGCTTTCGATGAGGCTCCGTTCCCTTCCGAATCTTCAATCACTTCCAATCAAGCTGGTGATGAAGGTGTGACGGACAAGGTTATGGATATGGTGATGGACTCAAAGCCTTACGGTGACGGATGTGATGGACATTTACAGAAAAATCTTTTTGTAAATGAGGTAAAAAATCATCCATCTAATTTTTTTAAGAGTGAAAGTTTGGGCGATGAGAAAACAGATTGTGTAGAAAGTTTGGGCAAAACTCTATCACCTCCGTCACAACCATCACCTGAGATAGCTATAACCCATACACCACTTGCATTACCATCCATTTCCCCAAACCATCACCAGTCCGTCACCAATCCGTCACCGGCTCCATCAGCATCCGTCACCACCCGCCAACCCGTTAAAGGAGATCGTGTAAAGCTACTTTCAAGCGGCGAAGAATATAAAATCTCTTGGGTTTCCTGTGGTAGTGATAAAGTTCTTTTGGTTTCTGCCCGAACCGGAGAGCCGCTCACTGCACCTTCACCGTTGCGTCCTGGTGCTGCGGCGGGTGGATTAAATCTCATTGATGTTAGTGAACTGGAGTTTTTGGATACTTAGGTGTAGCGAACTGCAAACATCGGGGGATGAAACTGCAAACAAGCCGATTTTGAACCACAATAAGGCGTAAGTTTCGGAATGGATGCTCATTTCACCCCGTGATAGTCTGTTCTTCAGCTAAAATTTACTGCTTAATAAATTTCCAAGTTCCGCTACCACTATCTCTATCTGCGCCAGCAGCCGTTGAGACACACAACAAATTTTCATTACAACTTCTGCCTCTGGTATCTAAGTAACCTCCTTGACCATTACCATAACCATTCACAAGTTGAACAGGCTGACCTTCACGTAAGTCATCTGAAGATTTGTTTTTAGAAATTATTTTCCAGGTTCCGCTACCACTATCTCTGTTGGGGTTGTTGGCTGTAGAGACACACAGCAGATTGTCAGAACAGTTTCTTCCCCGCGTGTCTAAGTAACCACCAGCACCTTGCTCATATTGATTTTGCAGGTAAACGTCATCGAGCGACTCAACAACTCCTGTTTTGCCAGTTTTTGATAGAATCTTCCAAGACCCACTACCGTTATCTCTGTTGGGGTTGTTGGCAGTAGAAACACACAGCAGATTGTCAGAACAGTTTCTTCCCCGCGTGTCTAAATAACCTCCTTGCCAATTGTCGTAACCATTAACGAGCTTGTATGTTTGTCCATACCTGAGTTTTTGGTTTGCTGAATGTGCCTGACTCGAATTAACATTGGTAACACTGAATAGACCTGTAGTTAACAATAAGACAGCACCCATTGTTGCTTTGACAAGAGTAGATTTTTTCATAATAAATTGCTCCTTGTTTTCACTAATAATTGTTTCAAGATTTTCTGAAAGGTCTGCTTGTTTTGGCTTTGACAAGAGTCGGTTTTTCTTGAACACTTTCACTCTATTAGTAAAATTTCTAGGAGTCGATGAGGATAAGTTAGGGAAAGTTAAGGAGTTGATTTTTGCATTTCGCCAAAGTATAGGGGTATGAGTAGCATTCGCGCAGAAAACCGGGTTAAGAGATATTACATGAGTAAGACAAATATTCTTAGAAGCTGAAACCCTTATTTTCTCGTTGAGTAGTGACTCGATAAACGGAAATTGCAAAGCGTATCCCGGCTTAACCCCCAATCGAGATCCAAGTAGTACAGCGTGGCGCTATCAGAATGACGGGCTTTATCATCCCATAAAGTAAACTCCAGACCAAAGCGATGTCATCAGACAAGCCGCTGCGCGTCTACGCCCTTCCCAGTTCTGGGGGAGAGTCAGCACGACAGCGATCGCCTACCTCATGTATTCCTGATAAGCAATTTCTATTAACGCTATCAGCCTTTTGGTGTCAAGTCCTGTTGACTAATTGTAACAATATTGTTATATTAGTTTACATAACTAAACAAACAAGAGAAAAAACTATGTATACCACTGTTAATGAAAACGGCGTTCTCAACAATTACGCTCCTGTTCCCCAGGTATACTGCGCTGAATATCCGGCAATTTGGGAACAACGTAACTACGTTATACAAGGTGCAGTTGCAGCTATGTTTGTTACCGCTCTAGTTTTGGTTGCTTTTGCGGTTAGCTAAGATTTTTTGATTTCGGTATCGCTGTATCTCATCGTCATTCGTACTTCTCCCCCTAGCCTCGGTACTTAACGCCGGGGTTTTTTGCTGTGGAGTGCGATCGCTATAAAGCGGGGTTCCGCCATCGCAATTCAAAAGAAAAGTTTCATGTCGGCATTGAGCCGAGATAGCTACATATTCGGAAATTAAGGCTCTTAACTATTATCCTGCAAAGGGTTTGGTAATTTGCTACTTCTTTGTACTTAACACCGTTATAGACAACGGAAAATCAAGCCTTTTGAGCCACTATTTCCGTTTTCGTTCTTATCTCGGCTCAATGCCCAGAGGATATTTACAACCATTTCAATGGTAAGCCGATTAATTTTGATGCGTAAATTTATGTGTTTGCTAATAAAATAACATTGATATATTTACTAATTGGCATTTATATTGAAAATACTTGTATTTTTGAGAAAAACGTAAGTAAAAAATAAATGCCCTGTTTTTTTTCTGATATTATTCCTAAAAATGCAGATCCGGCTTACACGATTATTAGGGATGACCCAAAATATTCGGATGATAAAAAATTTATTGAAGAAATAATGATTGACTGTTGCTGTACCCTTTTACTCTTTTTCTTCAGCAAAAAGACCTTACTTACTGCGCCTTTGGAGTTCTTTAATTCTGTTCTGCGCTTTTTGAGCATTGAATATTTCTCCCTTTTTCTGAAACAGAGGGACTGCATCCTGATAATTTTTAATAGCTTCCGGTATATTGCCTAGTTCAGAGTTGATATCTCCCAAGCTGAAGTGGGCAGATGCCTTACCAAAATAATTAGCCGCAGGATTGACTACTCCCCAGTTCTTGTTGATAGCAATTCCCTGAGTAAAATCCCTAAGCGCTCCCTTCCGATCAGCATCTGAGAAGTAGCGGGCAAGTCCCCGGTAATAATAGGCAATAGCTAGGTCAGACTTGAAATTGATTGCCTGCTTGAAATTTTGAAAAGCAGGTCGAAATTCGCCCAACGAATAGTGAACAAAACCTCTATTGAAATAGGCAGAGGCAACACCATAGTAGTTAGTATCAGGATTGTCTGTCCCCCAGTTTTTGTTAATTTGAATTGCTTGAGTGTAATCCGCGATCGCGCCCTGGTTATTTCCTTGCTTTTGTTTGTTGAATGCCTGATCATACAAGTCCAATGAACTAATCTTGGTTGAGTAAGATGAAGTAGGACTGGCAATTGATGCAGGTGATTTAATTGGTTGATCGCGGGATGATGTTACCCTCAAATAAGCTACTAAAGCCAGAGAAGTAGCAATGCTTACGCCAATAAAGAGTTTAAGGTTTCTTAGAAATGTAACAGAAATAGCCGACATCCTTGGAAGCCTAATTCTAGGTGGCGTAGGAGTTTCAGCAAGGCTTGCGGCTAGGACTTTGTTTGACGGGTTGACAGGTGTTACATCTTCACTGCGGAAGGAAGTTTGAGCCGGAATCACTTCCCCCGGTTCACTTGAAGGTTGGATTACTTTTTTCTGGGAAGTAATTTGAGCTTCAATTAGGGCAATGTCTTGATCTCTGAGTTCTAAAACTCGTTGTAAGTGTTTTAACTCGTTTTGAGTGTCGCTACAGAGAGAATGCTCACGCCCAATCGCCTCAACTAAAACTTGCTCATAGCGCTGCAATCTTTTCTGGTACTCTTGGTAAGGTTTAAGCACCTCATCTTCAATTGCCGCAGCAACTTCAGGTAGCAGTCCCAGCCCATCTCGTAGGGCATCTAAGGTATTACGCCCTACGACAGAAATCATGCCACGAATGGCAAAATGCTCAACTTCTTTGCGATACCTTAGCTTTGGATCTTCGATGGGTGCTTGAGAAAGACGGATCTTGTAGCCTTCTTTGACGGCATAAATTTCTGGTTTCATTGCTGGCGCAGCTTCTTGAACTTTCCCTTTGGCATACTCATGCAACTCATCAATTGAAACTACACCATCATTATCGATATCTGCTGCTCCAGTCGCAATTCCCTCGACTAGATAACGAGTGTAAGTCGAAAGGTCTGATCCCTCCTGCTCGAAGGAATACTGGGTGGAAGTCGAAGACGTAAGGACAGCCCGTCCTTCTCCTCCCAGTTGGCTTTTAACATCTACAGAACCGTCATCCTTAGCTAACCAACCTTCAGCAAATGCTCCACTAAAGCAACAATCCAGAATTATAACTTGTCGCTTAGAGCGGCTATTGCTCATAATGTCTTGCACAAAACTGGCTGGAACTGCTGTTGCTCGAATCAGTTCCCCCTGTGGGGTTTTACGAGTCATGCGAGTAGCTAAGTGCAGCTTACCGTTGTCGTCTTTGATGCCATGACCAGAGAAAAACAGCAGTACTAGATCGTCTTTCTTGCGAGCTGAAAACAAGATTTCAATTGCTTCCTGCATCTCCTGAGGCTTAGGATTTAACAACATTTTAACTTCATCAAACCCACCCACGTCGGCCTGCTGTAATACTCGCCGCATTGCCTCTATGTCTCTGGCAGATCCAGGCAGGGGGGTCAAACCAGGTTCGTAATCGCTGACCCCGATCACCAGTGCCATCTTAGCCATTCTTGACCTCCTATATCGAAATAACCAAAAGCTGTGAAGCAGTGGCTGTTACTATCGAATGTATTTGCAGCCATTTAAAATCGGATTTGTCAAAATAATTTCAAATGGGGAAGAAACAATACTTGCCAGAACAGCTTTTGTTGACATAGTGTTTTTAACTCACTACTGTTAGCGCTTATAAGTAGACATTAGCGTACAAAAAACCTTTTTTGGCACGGTGATGCCTTATTAGGGGCAAGTACAGACAATATTGATAGCAATATTGATATCACCTTAAGTCCTGTAACTGTAACGGGAGTCAAAGCGGATCATACCTGTAAAGAGTTACAGCGCTACAATCATAAGCAAGTTTAATCAGCCAACGACGGAATGCGGGTTGTAGCGTTCATGCTTTCGGGCTGATTGATAAGTCTGGGTTAACCGGGTGTCATCCCTCACGACATATTAGGCTTTTTGGTCGCTTAGATTGTGTTACTAACATTTGTTTGCGAACTAACTGATGGCAAAACTATAGTCAAGGAGATTGCAAGTGAAAGACGGAGTATTTTTTCATCATCAAGAGGATGTTTACGATTGGGAGGGGAAACCACTCAATCCAGAGATTCGTAGTGCGATCACTGTAAATAATATTGTGAGAGTTTCGGTAAAGCATAGTTCTGGTTATTCCGAGGGGATTTACGTGCAAATCACCACAGTGGACGGTTCGGATTTGGTCGGAATTGTCCAAGATACTTACCGCCAATTTTTTGAAGGGGAAACAATATACGTTGAAAATGGCGAGTCAATCTGCTTCTCGCGTGCCTCCATAATAGAAGTGCCTTTAAATTGGGATGGGAATGAGAATCTATTTGATGCCGTCAACTCCTGACTTCACGTTCACCAAACACCACACCGCCAGGACTAATCACCCAGAATTGCCAGCAATGGGCAGAGCGTATAAAACACCACCAAACAAGGTTAAAAAGCTAATTTTACAAAATTAGCTTTTTATTTTAAGCTAAAAAGCTAAATTAATTAATTGACAAAATTATTAAATTAGCTTAAGTTAATTGGCTAATTTAATAAATTAATGAAAATAGAGATGCTGACAATTACCGTAAGCTCGTTGAGTGGCGGTCAGGGCAAGACGACAACAGCCCTGTTCCTTGGTCGGCTGCTATCACGCCAGGGGTTGACCACCTTGATGCTCGACTCCGACCCGCAACATAATCTGACTACCTATCTGGGGTTCGAGTTATCACCCAACCAACCAACCCTATTGGAGTTTCTCAAAAAAACAGTCGCACCAGAAGACTGCATTTACCCGACTCTAGACAACGACAATCTGTTTCTCATCCCCGCCGATGACCAACTCGATACCGTACAAGATTATTTATCTAACAGTGGAGTAGGTGCAACCTTACTCAAGCGACGATTGGAAACCATCAGCAAGATTTTCCAAGTTTGCATTATCGATGCCCCACCCCAGCGATCGCAAATTTGTTTAACAGTGATTGGTGCAGCAGATTTTTTAATCATTCCCGCAGAAGCATCGGTCAAAGGTTACGGTTCCCTCGTGCGGACGCTCGACTTACTAAGCGGCTTGCGAGATGTCGGAGCCACGAATGCCTCAATCTTAGGTGTACTACCCTTCCGCGATCGCTGGTTTGGTAACACCCAAGCGCAAGAAAGTCGGGCTGCTGTAGATGGAATGCGCGATGAAGTAGGCGAAAAGTTAGTTCTACCTTCAATCCGTGAGTCAGAACGTTACAAGCAGGCCATCAACAAACGTACAACCCTCTCGCAGTTGGGATACACCGACCTGGAATATCCATTTGAAATCTTAATCGATAAAATCCGCACGGATATTGGGAGCAAATAAAAATGTCAGATAACGTACTCAACCAACTACGCAACAAACGCAATCGCCCAACAGTTACACCACGTCAGGATGCGCTTCTGAGGAGAGAACAGCCCCAAGCCCAACCACAAGAGCAAAACTCATTGCCACAACCCACCCCAGTTACAGAACTTGCCAACTCAACTGCTGGCCCATCTGACACACTTGCAGAACTTAAAGCCGAACTCGAAAAATACCCCCAAACTCGGCGACATTCGGCAATCGTTCTAGAAAAAGACCTCGACCAGGAATTGACACGGTTTTGTAAAGAATTAGGCATCACAGTTGAGGTATTTTTAGAAGCTGCCTGGACTGTTGCTAGTACTGACAATGCGCTTACAGAAAAAATTACTACGGAAGCCAAGCGCCGCTACGACCAACGCAAGCGGGTTGGGCATATTAAACGGTTAATCACAATGTTGAGCAACCCTTCAAAGTAAATAATGAGCCTCAATACCCAAAAAGAAGATTTCAGTTACGCTTATGTGTATGCCGTCACTGCAACTGCTGGCTACTCCTTGCAAGCAGCCACACGTAGGTTAGATGATAGCGGCATCGACGCTACAATTACCGTACCAGGAAAACTCAACTCTAAGCGTCTGCCGAGATTTGACGTACAAATTAAATCTACATCCCAAGATGTTAAGAGAGAAACATCCATCAAATACCGACTCAGCGTCAAAAACTATGACGAACTCCGGGAAGACGACCCCTTCGTGCCACAACTATTAATAGTTGTTTTAGTGCCAGAAGAAGTTAGTGACTGGTTATCTCAAACCGAAGAATCCATATCCCTCAAACGCTGCGGTTACTGGCTATCGTTGCGCGGACAACCAGCGATTGATAACAAGACGAACATCACTGTGGAAATTAAGCGTCAAAATATATTTAGCCCCGACGCACTCAAAACCATAATGTCACGCATCGCCGTTGGAGAAACCCTATGACAGCTATCTTCCCGGATGTGGAAAAATTCAAATATATTAACCCGCTAAAAGTAGAAGCTTACTTAGTTGGGCATGGTTGGCAGCAACAGCAGCGTCAAGGTGATAAAGCTGCCATTTGGACTCTAGACGGTTTTGAAATTTTACTTCCCCTCAAACCAGAAATTATCGACTTTTCTCGTCGTATGGCGGAAGTCGTTGAAACTCTGGCCTTGGCAGAAACCAAATCGCAACAGTCAATTTTGGGTGACTTAATTACAAATGCACCCAACACCACCATCCAAGCAGTCGTCACCCACATCGCCACACCCAATGCAGATCACCTCAGTGGCGACATCACCATGCTGGGCATCGTGGTTGATAAACTGCGTCCCATCCACACTGAATTAGCTGACCGTGACTACATCCTGGCACTTAAGGCTTATCAAGAACGCCTGCCAGTTTACTGCACGGGTGACTTAATCAAGGAAAACGGGGTATTCATTCTGAAAAATCCCCATAAATTTCGCCTGGATCATAGTGAATAATGTTCTAACGCCGTGACCAAAGTAGGCTCAGTATTCAAGATTATGAATGATTGCAACTTTTGCCACAGCAAGGCTTATAGCGCAAATGGGTGGAGAGAAAAATAGTTCTCGCAATCCGGGGGGCGTAGAAGGTGTACAGAGAGGCACTTTTGAGGGAGGATTGATTCATTAGCTCTTGATTGACTGCTGTGAACACTCCTGCGATCGCTGACAATTTTAGCCCAGAGTCGCTGGCACTGACAGAGCCTCTGCCCATTACCATGCACCCAGCAGAGGTGTATCTGAACAGTTTAGGTGAAGGTTCGCGGCGCACAATGCGCGAGGCGTTAAATGCGATCGCCCGACTGCTGACCAACGGCAGTTGTGATGCAAGTACTTTGGATTGGCCAAAGTTGCGTTACCAGCATACTGCTGCGGTCAGATCAGTGCTGATGGAAAAATACAGCCCAGCGATGGCTAATAAAATGTTATGTGCGTTGCGGCGGACGCTTAAGGAAGCATGGCGCTTGGGGTTAATGTCCACAGATGAGTATGGACGAGCATCTGATATTGAGTCTGTGCGGGGTCAGAGTTTATTGAAGGGGCGCGAACTGGATGCCGAAGAAATTTCTGCGCTTTGGGATGATTGCATTCAAGATGACTCAACATTAGGAAGGAGGGATGCAGCACTACTGGCAGTTTTGACCGTAGGATTGCGTCGCAGTGAGGTAACTTATCTTGATTTGAGCGATTTTAAGCTGCGTAGTCGGTCACTAACAATACGTGAAGCGAAGGGGCGGAAGGAAAGAATTGTGTATTTACCTGAAGCTGGTGTGCAAGCTGTACTAGATTGGTTGTTGATTCGGGGTAAAGCACCAGGGGCGCTTTTTTATCCTTTAAATAAGGCTAAGAAAATCATACCGAGACGGATGAGTGAGCAAGGTGTGTTACGAGCATTGCAACGGCGAGGGGAAAAAGCTGATGTAGATGCGTTTACACCTCATGATTTTAGAAGAACTTTTATCGGTAATCTATTGGATGCGGGCGCAGATATCGTCACGATAGCGAAACTTGCAGGTCATGCGTCGCCAAGTACGACAAGTAAGTATGATCGGCGTGGGGAAGCAGCGAAGAAACGGGCAATTGATTTGCTTAATGTGCCTTACAGTAGGCGGGATAAGTGAAACCTTCAGTTGAAAAAAGCCAAATATGTCAAATTTGATTGTTGTCACTTTCACCTTCCACCCCAGTTGGCATCGTTCAGGTAAGCAAGTCCCACACTCGAATTGACTAGCACAGGCATGACTGTATAGGAGCGCTGGATTAGGAGAGGCAGCGGAAATGGAGTGGGAGTCCGGGATCAGAATGCTGTCAATAAATTTACTACAGAAGTGCGGAAATTGTTTTGATTTTCTTGTAGCTATATAGTTTATTCATTAATAAATAAAATTATAACCTCTACCAAAAGATAGATTTTTTTCATATTTGTAAAACTTTAATCATCTTTCATGTAAAGATGTTTTCTGTAAGTACATGAACACCGCGTAACTTTTCTCATACTTATATTTAGCAGATTGGACAAATTCATGTAGTTAAGCAAACTGTCTTTGCAATCTTATAGCAGAAAATTTTGCTGTTTATAGTATAAATTTTGCAATCTTATAGCAGAAAATTTTGCTGTTTATAGTATAAATTTTGCTGTGGTTATTATCAAACTGTCATGCTGACTCCAAGTGACAAGTTAACCTAGTCTGGCTTTGTCTTTTAGATGACATCAAGTAGTGACTTGGTTTGGAGATAAACCAGAAAATTAAACCCCAATATGGGGTAATGTTATCGAACCTAATCATTAAGGAAAGTCATGAATATACTCAAGTTCTCCGCCGTAACTCTCATGGTCATCGCAGCGTCGGTTGCCAACGCGCAGTCTACCTACCTCACGGGAGCCAACCTACGAAACGCAATCGAGGGTCAGACGCTTTTCGGCAGCAAATGGGCAGAGTTCTACGAATCCAACGGGACAATCCAAGGAAAAGCCAGCTTTTTGGGTTCGTATACAGGACAGTGGACTGCATATGAAGATCGCATCTGCTACGACTATCCTGGAGAAAACCAAGACACATGCTCTAAACTTACGCTTAGTGGTGACACCATTACTCACTACACTTTATCAGGAGAACTGAAGAAAGACGGCGTGACCCAGAGGAAGCCTGGAAACGCACTGAATGAGTTCTAAGAACTTCGCTGTTCACTGAATATCTCGTTTGAACATAAGCTTTACTGTGTATTACATCGTAAGTTTACTTTGAATGACGATGGTTTACTGTGTAATACACGGAGCAAGGATTAATTAGATTAACGTTTTAGCAACAAGCTAAATGAATATTCTTTAGCACCTAATAGAATCTACCAGTCTTGCAAAGTGTGAGGAGCGAGTTTTAGTCCGTGGTATCTCCTCCAACCATACGAAAACTCAACCTAGATTAATGTTTCAATCGCCGAAAGCCTTTCGGAGCTTTAATTTCTATTAGGAAATAAAGGCTCAAACTTTGATTAATTCAAAAGTTGAGCATTTTGCTTCGATTATTGTTTTCCAAAAGTGATAAAAAAGGGTTAATAGCAGATGCTATCAAGATATGCTGTAGCAGATTTACAATTTTGATTTATAGAAATTGGTTGGAGACTATTTTGCCAAAGCATTCAACTAAATTTTGGATAGGTATATTTTTTATAAGTAGCAGTTATCTGATTAGTGGGGGAGGGATAACCTTATGTGTTTTTCTAGCGTATTCAACAGGCAAGGCAAGTTTTTTATCCGCAAGTGTAATAATATATGCTCTTAGCTGGTTATGGTTTTTACTAGGTATTTATTTAGCTGGCTCAGAAGGTTTAGCTTTTACCAATAGGTTAATAAAAAGAATAAAAAATTAGGGATAATGTCTAGCCGTCTTATGAAAGTTATTGTTTGCATAAGTCCCTATGAAATTAATGCCACCACCTTGGCTCTCATTTCATCACCTAACATAATATAAATAACTTTATGCAAAAGTGGTCGATAATTATAATTTTTTTAATCTCTTGC
>NZ_CP040295.1:0-19368 GCF_013393925.1 Nostoc sp. C057
ATGCTACTTAAACAAGAACAAATCCAATACATCAACAGCATCACTCATGCGGGTAAAGTCGTCTTATTCGGTACAGATACTCAGGGCAAGGTTTGGTATACAATCAAACAAGATGGCTTTGAAGATAGTTATCTCAACACACCGCCTGAACAGCGTAACGGTTGGGAAAATTGGCAAGTATTGGAGTTTCCTAATGAAGCAAAAGATGATGCTTCTGTAGTGGCTAAGGAAACTAACGAATTAACCTATCAAGAAAATAACAGTCAGTTTATCTTACGTTCTCGTTATCGTACCCAAGACCAAACCGCCGTTGCACCTGTACAATTAGTATCGGGGACAGAACATCTTTATGTATTCCGTCAATCTAAACAGAATACCCTGTTATGCGATCGCTATGTGTTAGATGGTATTGCTAATAAATTAGTCCGCAAACTGCAAGTTCGTTTCAAGCGCAGTGGACAAAGGTTTGCAGCCAGTGAAAAGATGCAGCAAGGGATTGGTGGATTAAAAAATATTGACTCAGTTGACTATCGTGATGCTAATGGTATTCCTTTCTATGAACCCACTACCGAATTAAGTTTTATTAATAATCTTCAGAAAGGTTGGTTTTCTGTAGTCCAGTTACCTACAGTAGAACTCGATCAATATCGGTGGCATATTTTCGCCTATAATAGCCAAACTCAAAAAGTTGAACTTTCTTGCCTACGAGTTTCCGATGAAGGATTATTTGATGTTCAAGATTACACGATTTTTGAGCCGAAATCGGAAGATGATCCGACTCTGATTTCCCGTAACATTGCCGGAATTATTAAACGTACCCTTGACTTAAACGTACAAGTTGGCAATGGCATTACGGCGACTAAATATTATGTCCAAACCTCTCAACAAACCGAAGCTGGAACGCAATTAATGCGGGATGCCACTAAGGTAATGTTAGGGATTGTCACCACTCAAGGAAATGTCGCTACTATTAGCTTTGCCGCTTTAAATGATGGCACATTATCTCAAATTAGTGATACTGCTGCCACCCAAACACTCCGCAGTAATGTTCGGGATGTTTTACTTCCTCTTAATACTTTAGATGAGATTAAAAGTTTTGGCATTGCTAGTCCACCACCAGAAGGAAAAATTACCGCTTTTAATCGAGTTATTGAAGATGGTATTGCTACTGTTCAAGTTACCTCTGCTGAAACTGCTATTATCAAAAATAATCAGCAAATTTTTATTCAAAATACCAGTGGTTATGATGGTCATTATACCATTACCAAAATTGATAATACTACCTTTGAAATCAATGCTCCCTGGGTAGAAATTAGCAGTTCTAGTAATAGTCAATTAGGAACATGGCAAGCTGTACCTCCCAAAGAACAAGCAGTAGTATTTGATGGCATCATCACAGGTTATGAACTGATTGCTAACGGAAAACTGCGAGTCAAAGCTGAAAATCATGGCTTAGAAAATGGCGATGAAGTCCAGATTTTCGATACCACAAATTATGATGGGACTTATGCCATTACTAAGATTGACAATCAAAACTTTGCCGTTAATAATCTGACTTGGCAAAATGGAGAAGCTGTTAATTTAAAACTCCAGTCTTTAAAACGGCGCGGTATTGTCTTAAATGGGGTAGATAGTTATGTGGAACTTCCCCCTGAAAGTATGCCCATTGGTAATGAAATTACGATCACTTTTTGGGCAAAAGGAGGAATTTCTTTACCTAAAAATAATGCCTTTATTTATGCTAATGGGGTGAATAATGAGCGAGTTTTAAACATCCATTTGCCTTGGAGTAACGGTTCAATTTACTTTGATTGTGGGGCAGATGGTAATGGATCAGATCGCATCGAAAAAGCCACCCAACCAACTGAATATAAAGGGGAATGGGTGCATTGGGCGTTTACCAAAAATGCCAAAATTGGAGAAATGAAAATTTATCGCAATGGCATATTGTGGCACAGTGTTACTGGCTGTAATCGCCCACTTCCGAAAACTGCTATTCTGCATTTAGGAAAATTTGCGACAGCCAACAGTGATTACTATGAAGGGACTGTATCGGAACTCTGTATCTGGAAAGTTGCTCGTAGTGGCAAAGAAATCAATAATAGTATGTACTTGCAACTGACTGGGCAAGAAACAAATTTAGTGGGTTATTGGCGTTTAGGTGGAATTGCCATTGATGAAAATAAACAGCGTCAGGTAGTTGATTTTTCTGTTAATAAAAATGATGGTATCGTTTACGGGGATTGTTATGTAAGTGCTGTTACTCTTAACCGTAAGTTAGCAGATGGAAAAACAGATGTAGCACAATATCTCAATAAAGAGTTATTTGCAGTTACTCAACGGGCAACTTATGAAGAAACTTTTGAGTTTAAAGCGAACATTAAACTCGAACCCAATAATATTAATGGCAGCAAAATCTTTCAATGCACCTATTGGGGACAAAAAAGCCATCGTTCCGACAAGAAAATTACCTTTGCTGGAGAAATCACTCAAATTCAACTCGCTTCAGAACCGGGTTGGTATCAAGCCTCTTGTCGGTTTACTGTACCCGATGAAGTTAACTTAGTTCGTTGTTTGGAAATTTCTGAAGTAAAAGGAACTTGGACGACCTTAGAAGTCCGTAAACATCGCATTCAGAAGACATCTGATGTTATTAACCAAGCCAGTTATACCGATACTGTCACCTTATCAACTTTAGGTAGTCCGCAATTAACTACCCAACTTGAACAACTGCAAGGTAAGGAATTAGAAGAACAGACGCTAGTTTTAGCAAAAAGTGAGACTGAAAAATTACTTGATTTTGTCAAGCGATCAGATACAGAAAGACAGGCACAGATCACAGCTAAGGAAACGGCTGTTGCACAACAGCAAATAAAAGTTGATGATGCCTTGCGAGTGAAGACTGATTATGAAAACAAACTGAAGTTAACCATAACTATCTATACACTTGAGAATTATCAAGGAGATAGTCTTGTACTGGGGCGAGGTTCCCACACTCTCACTAACTTCCGGTATTCAGGATCATTGACTTGGAATGATCGGATGAGATCAGCAAGAATACCAGAAGGATTGATAGTTGGTTTCTATGAACATACGTTTTCAGGCAGAAGTAATACTGGTAACACAGGCTCATGGCCAAGTTTAGGTAGTGTGCTGAACAATCAAATAACCAGCATAACGGTAGAAGCTTATGGCTGGGATGCTTCAGGAGTTGAAAATGTATTATTGCCTCAAGCCAGAACCCTTTGGGAAACAGAAAACAATCTTTTAACAATTCTCAAAAAAGAATTGGAAAGCTTGAAATCCCAAAACAGTAATCTAAATCAGAAAGATTTAGAGGATACATTATCAGCAATCATCAAAAGATTGGACACAGTTCGCACTGAGTTAAATACCCTCAACACTAACGTTATTAATGGCTTTAAAACCACACAGCAAACGGCATACACTATGCCAGCGATCGCAACTAAAGGGGAATTAGCCACTACAGGAGCAATTCTCGACTTTATGCGTTCTGCTAGTCGTGTGACTGCCTTAGAAACTGTTGAAGGGATGGTGCAATTAAGTTACTTTGATCAACAAGGAACACTGCGTCAAGGAGTCTTTGATGCTGCTGCTGATGAAGTTAATACCTATTTTGAACAATGGTTGCCGGATCAGTATCCTACCTGTTTAAATTGTGATAGTGGGGCAAAAAGAATTACTTTGGGTGCAAGTGGAAATTTTTTAGGGGATAACTGGACAATAGAAGCGAATTTTGTCTATCCTTTCCCAGATACAGCCCAATGGAATACTTTAATTGCTAAAACTGGTGGTGATCGCCCTGTTGCTGTTCAAGGCAAAAAATATCTAGGCACTTATGTCAACAACACATTTTACTATTGTCTTGTTAATAGCACTTTAGCCAACAATCAAACCAATGCTTATGATTTATCCCTACTTCCTCAAGGTTGGCATAATCTAGCAGTAGTAGGAACAACAGAGACACAAGGAGCAAACACTAGCTCAAAAACCATCTTTTATATTGATGGTAAGAAAGTTGGCGAATGTTTAGCAAAAACTAACAGCAATATTCAACAAATCGGCAATACAGAAGCTGGAGGTGAAGCTTTTGGTAAAATCTCCGAAATCCGATTCTGGAATCTACCCCTCACCGATACAGAAATTCAAGCCAATAGCCAAGTTTATTTAACCGGAAATGAACCGGGATTGGCGGCTTATTATCGTCTGAGTGAAGGTTCTGGTACGCAAGCACGGGATTACACAGGCAAGGGGAATAATGGCACAATTGTCAGTGAAAATTGGTTCGGTAATACCAAAGTTTTAGCCTCTCCCATCTCCCAAGTGATGAACTTTTCTGGCAATGGCAGCTATATCAATATTCCATCGACTGTCCTCAATAATCGTTCTGCCTTTACGCTTGAAGGTTGGATTAAACCTGCATCCTTTGTCGGTACTACAAGTCTTTTTGGTCAGAATGATCTGATTGAATTTGGGTTTCAAGCCCAACAACTGGCAATCTGGACAAATAACTCCGGCTTAGTCCAAACTGCTTATTCCTATCCTGTTAATGAATGGCACCATGTGGCGGTAGTTGGTGATGGTCAGAAAGTCTATCTTTACATTGATGGGGTGAAAAAAGCAGAGGGAGGAGCTACAACATCTAATTATGGGACTTCCGCCTTTCCCGTAGCGATCGCTGCCGGTGTTTGGAATGGTGGAGACAAAGACCCTTTTACCGGACAAATAGCAGATGTGCGAGTTTGGAATATAGGCCGCACTCAAGCAGAAATTCAGGCGAACATGACCAAACGCCTTACAGGTAAAGAAACCGGATTAGAGCTTTATTTACCTCTCAATAGCACTTATACCGAAGGCTCAACCACTAAAGTTTTTGAGTTAGTCAAAAACTCTAGTGGCACAGTTTACAATGCTTCTCTAATTACTGCTACTCCTAAAGTAGTTAAAAATTCTGTTTCTACTCTCGTCCCTGTTCCTGCTAGCGTCTTTGACGGAGTAGATGATTATATCAATTTAGCTAATCCAGCCACTCTAGCCTTCCCTGGAACAGCAGCCTATACCATTGAAGCCTGGATTAATGTAGATACAGCAGCCAGCGAGATGACCATTATTTCTAAATGGAATGGTGGTGTGAACGGTTCATATAGATTCTTTCTAGATAGTCAGAAAAAACTCGGAATTAATCACAATGTTGCACCTTGGGCAATAGTATCTTCAGGAATAGTACCAACCGGGAAATTCAATCATATTGCTGCTACCTATAATGGCTCAATAGTTAGTTTCTATATCAACGGACAACCCGCAGGTACTGGAACTCTCGGTGGTAGTACTGATAATGCTACGAATGTTTTGATTGGTGCTTATCATAATCAATACAACCCTTCTGCCAGCTTCTTCAAAGGCAAAATGGGAGAAGTTCGCATCTGGAATAAAGCCCGTACCCAAGCAGAAATTCAGGCGGATATGAATCAACGCTTGGTCGGTACAGAAGCGAATTTGGTGGGATATTGGCGTTTAGATAGTATGACTGGAACTACCGTGACTGGTTTAGTCGGTAGTTTTAATGGCACAGTCAATGGTGGCGCTACTTTAGCAACAACTAATGATCTATCTTTCCCCGGAATGATGAGTGTGTTATCTCTTGATTGTTTCCCTCTCAATCAAGGAAAAGGAAGCCTGGTCTTAGATTCAGCGATTACCAGCGTTGAATATGGGACTTATGATGTTGATCCTGTCAGCAAACAAAAATCAGCCATGATGCGGCGAATGTTTGCTTATCCCACTGGTAAAGGAATAGAAGTGCTTGCGGATAAACGGATTGAAAGTTTAGAGTTACTTTGGATTGGTAATGCCCAATTTAAGCCGACCCTGCTCGGTTATATGGAAGGTGCGCCTCCTGTTCCTAGTGAAAACATGAATCAGGATGGAGACTATCAATACAATGGCGCAACTAGTGTAGAACTAACGACCACTGAAGATGTAGAATACAGTTGGAATCGTTCTCAGGATGCTGGTTTAGGGGGAAGTGCTGATATTTTCTTAGGGACTGATTCTCAAACCTTAGCCGGAGTTGGTGTAGCTACCCAAATTGAAAGTACCAAAGCCGGGTTTAAAGGTACTTTAGACATGAGTTATCAATGGTTGAATCAAAGTAATATTACTTCTAGTTCTTCTTTAGCAATGACCGATCGCCTAGAATTAAGAGGTGCGCCAGAAGTAAACGCTCAATTCTCCCAATATGGCCGTCGTTTCATCCCGAAAAATATCGGTTATGCCTTAGTGGTTTCTAGTTTAGCCGATGTCTTTGTTACCCGACTGTCTCGCACGAAAAAAATGGTGGGCTATGAAGTTCGTCCAGTAGAAGATATTCCCCCTGATGTTAATACCATTACCTTCTTAATGAATCCCGCTTATGTGATGAACGGGACATTAGATGGTTTAGTTGGCAGTAGTGCGGCTAATGATCAATTTTATGGTCATGTTCCCCAAATGCGCGCCCAATACGGCTCACTTTATCCCGCTAGTTACTTCCGTTTGATGGAAGCTTACAACCTCAAACAACAAATTGAAAAAGCTGATAAAGAGCGACAATCTTACTTTGATAACTTCAACTCTAATTTAGTTGATGAAACCGCTTTAAATCGTCAAGCGAATCAAGCAACTCCCTTACAAGCGATTAGTTTGAATGAAGGCGCGGAAACCATTAATACCTCTGGTCAAGGGACAACGGATGCTCAAAAACAAGCCCAAATTGACCAAATTCAAGAAGAAGGTGGAGCAAAACTCAAAGATTTACAAAAACAAGGAGATCAGCGTAAGCAAGAAATTAGCTCTCGCATTAAGGATATTAAACAGCGCACCCATGCTTTAGCCAGTTTTGCAGGTTGGCAAAAAAATATGGAGAACATCCTTGTTCGTTCGGGTAAACGCAATATTGTCAATACATACGTTTGGGATGCAGATGGCGGTTTGCGAGTGGAAGAACAGAGCTTTGCTAATACCTCAGAACATACCATTGGCGGCTCATTTGGACTCAGTGCAGGAATGGGATACGAAGGAGATATTAGTGTTTTCAAAGTCTCCGGTGCGTTGACTGCTTTAGCGACCACTAATATGACTCAAACCATGACCAAAACCCAAGCGAGTAGTAAGGGGATGGAGTTAAAGGTGGATTTAGGCGGTATCGAAGCTTTGGGAATTACCGACGAAAATGATGTTCCCTTCCAACCAGGTGAAAAAGTCGATCGCTTCCGCATGATGAGTTTTTACCTCGAAAATAGTACCAATAACTATTTGGATTTCTTCCGCTATGTTGTCGATCCTGAATGGTTAGCGAGTAACGATGAAGAAGCGCGAGCTTTACGTCAAGTCCAATGTGGTCGTCCGAATAAAACATGGCGGGTTTTACATCGGGTTACTTATGTAGAACGTCCATCTTTAATGGGTTTTGGGGTAGATATCCGTTCTTTAGACAGTGTAACTTCTACTCAAGCTCGTACAGCTTGGCTGTTTCCAGCGAATACAACCATTTTAGATGAGGTGAAATTAGTGCATGAACGCGTGGATTATTTGGAGCGAGAAAACGCTAAACTCCAAGCAAAATTGGATACAATTCTCGATTGGATAAATAAACACTAAATTGTTTTTTATCCGCAAGACAAAATATTTGTTTTCTTGCACTAACTTTTGGATAAATTTTAATCTTGGTTTGACGACTTTGAACAATAAGGAGTGCTGGTGCATCAGTACTCAAGTACCCAAGTGCTTATGGGTATATTGCCATACCCACTGCCTCTCTAAATCGTAGCTGATCGCTCGTGCGATGGGCGATCGCATTTGAAGAAGGCGAAAGATAGCAACTATTCTTCTAGGTTGTGACAAGGTTAATCATGCTTATGCCTGATTATGAGCGAGAAGACCCCACAAGTAATCAATTCGTTTCCATGCCACAGCAGCTTGCCGTGGAGAACAACTCAAACCATAAGCACGACGGGCATCATAATTACCCTTGATTCCCTTGGCTACTCCAACGGGAATCCCAAAAGCCACCTCACGAATGCCGGGTTCAAAGCTTCGGTCTTCATGAGAGAACCGTACTTGCGTAATCTGATTTCCAATTTGGTCTGCCCAGGGGGTTGGCTGTTGACGGTAGAATAAGCCATCGGCGTAGGCAATGATAAAGACTCTTTCTCTTTCATGTGGCAAGCCGAGGCAGTACGCGGGTATAGTTTCCCATTCACATACGTACCGGATTTTGGAAAGGTCTTCGAGGACTGTTGCCATTCCTCTAGAGAGTAGCCCTGTTGGGTTTTCGATGAGAGCGATTGCTGGTCTACACTGGTTGATGATGCGGAACATTTCGTGCCACAGTCCAGACCTGGGGTCGTTGAGTCCTTTTTTATCTCCAGCGTTACTGGTGCCACTACAGGGGAATCCCCCGCACAAAATGTCGAATTGTCCTCGGTGGCAGTGGTAGTTGGTAATATCTGCGTGGATTGGAATTCCTGGTTGTTCATGGCGCAATTTTGATTGAGAATAAGCGGAGATTTCGACAAATTGCTGGACTCGAAATTTGTGAGATAGACCTGCGGCTGATATCCCGTGGTGGCAAAGTCCGCCCATGCCGGAGAAAAGAGAAAGAACTGATTTCATAAGGCGATCGCACTCCTCACCAGTTCATCTGGCACTTCAAAAATCCCCAGTTGGCCGATGTAAGGAATCGGTGTAATCTCTCGCGGATTCTCCAGCTTCCAGTGATATTGCCCAGGCATCCCCCAACCAGACGCAACTTGTGAAAACTTGCAATCAACTATTGTGACAATGCCAATAACTTGACCGCGACGTAAAGAGATTAATTCTGGGATAGACACACCCATGCTTTGAAAGAAGATAGAGGCGATTTCATATTCCTTCTTGGTACACTTTTTCGCTGCATGGATGAGAATATCACCTCGGTAATTGATGGGCCAGCCACGATTCTCTATGTTTTTGATGGAGTAAATAATTCCCCATGCCCAAGGCTGACGAACAGATAGCGCTTTCATGGGTTTTAATAATTAGATTTAGCTAAATTTTTAAACTGTCCAAATCTTTCGTCAAATAAGAGATTAACAGTCGTCTCACTACTAAACCGACTTTTCAAAACTGAGACTTCAAAAATGCCTTTTTGGGTGGTCTGTTTGTCGTAGTAATCTTCTCTATACAAACCCAACATCACAGCAGCTTCTTGTTCAAATCCTCCAGATTCTCGAAAATCAGCTTTGGTTGGACGCTTTTCGGAGCGGGAATCAACTTCTCTTTTTAATTGCGCCAAACCCAAGACAGCGCAATTGAATTGTTTAGCGATCGCTCTGAGTTGTTTCAAGATGGAGTCGATTTCTTGTACACGATTTTCGCCACGTTCACGGCGCATTGGTTCAATCAACTGCACATAATCCACAATCACCAAACTGACTGACCTGCAACGAGCTTGTATATCTTGCATATCACCCTTGATTTGTGAGGTGGTGATTACAAGGTTGTCATTCGCTTGTTTGACAACAAGAGTGCTGATTGATTCAAAATCCAATTGAAAAATGTTCAAATCTGCTTGCATTTCTCCACTGTTATAGCGGTCTGTTATATGCTGTTTAATTGCTGCTTTTGATAATCCAGTAGTCAGATGAATGTAAACTGATGATGTGATTTTTAAGGGCTACTGTAACTATCGCTTTCATTCTTGTTATCCTAGGAATGCAAGAGTGTTTTAGTGTGGCGATTGTTACTTATTAAGCGGCAGTCGCTTTTTACTTTGATTGTCAGAAACCTTGAAATTACAGTACTTTTGTCATGTGTTTAGTACTCGCTAAATAAGTCTTTTTTATCACAAATGATTTCAAGATATTGCTAGTTGCTTGACTAAGTGAAAAGAAAGCTTTTGATGTTAAATATTGGTAATATTTGATGCTTTGCTAAGAACTTGGATCTTTAGATGAGCGTTCGCTACTGTGGTGGAAGTGTTGGCTCTATAGCCTTCCTCAAGACAGGACACACTGTTCGGATTCGGGCATCCTACAGCAGGTGTTGGTGGGCGAAAAATAATTTTCTTTGACCAAGCCCTGACTTTCTTGACGATTGCAAAGGTCTGGGTTTGAGAGCTACAGTCGAATGGCACTAAGAAAACCTGAAACCTTTGTCTGAGGGAGGTGTGGGGAGTGTGGGAGGATGAGGAAGAAATCTGGCTCCCCACACTCAAAAGCCAGTTAAATCAAGGGTTTGCGCTTAACAAGCGTGCCATTCGGTATTTCCCTTACCAGTGACATCTGCTATTTGGGATGAAACGTTTCCCGTGGTTTGATCTACTGAACCGAAAGAAAATAGAACGTTATTGGTGCTAGGTGAGGAAGTTTTAGCAATGTTAGCTACTGTAGTATAGCTAACTAACATCATGGCAAATTTGCTTCCTGCCGTTATCAAAAACTGCTGTGGATCTTTATACTTGAATTTGGACTAAGTAGAACAGGTGGGAAAAACCAAACTATGTTAATAAAAGTAAAGTGGACTAAAACCCTCTTTCCTCCTGCCTTCTGCCCCCTGCCTCCTGCCTGAACCTGATGATAGATATTCACACCGACTTACTTATGAGCGATCGCAGATAAAAAAAGAAGTGCAATGGTAGGTCAAAGCAATTCAAATTATTTCCTCGTAATCAACCCCTAGATTGCTCCACCAAGCGAATAAACTCACCTCGATAGCCCTCCTGGTCTTCTCCCTTCCCTTGAGTTGCCAATTCCATTACCAAATCATAATTAGCATTCCCCTTATACTCAGAGTCACGCAGCACCATCCCAAAGGTCGCCACCGCCGCAGCAAATCTCAGGTTGGTGGAGGGGTCGGCTCTCAAATCATCATCTTGGATGGTTTGGGTAATTAGTTGACTGGTGTTGTCCTGGGGCAACTTATAGCGCAGTTGTACCTGCATCAATTCATTGCCGCCAGCATCCGCGGCAGTTTCAGCAGAACGCTGATACCGCAATGGGTCTAATGTAGGCAGTTTCACATCGCTCTTCATGCCAGTGGGAATTATTTCATAAAGCGCTGTCACAGAATGACCAGCCCCAATATCACCTGCATCTTTCTTATCGTCATTGAAATCCTGGTTTTGCAGCAAGCGGTTTTCGTAACCAATCAAGCGATATGCCTGAACTTTCGCTGGATTAAACTCCACTTGAATTTTCACATCCTTGGCAATGGTAAACAGAGTTCCCCTCAAATCGTTAACTAAAACCTTTTTGGCTTCCAATAGGGTATCGATGTAAGCGTAGTTGCCGTTACCCTTATCAGCCAGTTGCTCCATTTTTCCGTCCTTATAGTTGCCAGTACCAAATCCCAACACCGTCAGGAAAATTCCCTGATCTCGCTTCTGTTCAATTAATCGCGTCAGGTCGGCATCACTGGAAACCCCGACATTAAAATCTCCATCGGTAGCTAGAATTACTCTATTATTACCAGACTTAAGGAAGCTTTGTTTAGCTATCTTGTAGGCCAGTTCAATGCCCTGACCGCCAGCAGTGGAGCCTCCAGCTTCTAAGCGGTCAATCGCCGCCAGAATTGTTGATTTTTGACTACCAGGAGTAGCAGGTAATACTAATCCAGCATTGCCAGCATAAACTACCAAACTTACCCGGTCTTCAGGACGTAGTTTATTTACCAGCAATTTCAGGGACTGTTGCACCAACGGTAATTTGTTGGGGTCATCCATAGAACCGGAGACATCAATCAGAAATACTAAGTTGCTGGGTGGTAAGGTTTCACTCTCTAAGCGTTTACCTTGCAAACCCACCTGTACCAGCTTGTGTTGAGGATTCCAGGGAGCAGCAGCAACTTCAGTGGTGACAGAAAAAGGGCGATTGTCTTTAGGTTGGGGATAATTGTAGTTAAAATAGTTGATTAGTTCTTCAATTCGCACTGCATCCTTGGGTGGTAATTCTCCTTGAGTAATAAAGCGTCGCACGTTGCTGTAAGATGCTGTATCTGCATCAATGGAAAAGGTGGAAAGGGGGTCATTACCGACGCGATGAAAGGGATTATCCTCAATTCGGTTGTAGTTTTCTGTATTAAATCTTCTACCTGTTTGTGGCTCTGGGGCAACCCCTCCCCTAATTCCACCAGCTTGGGTTTTAGGTATGTACGCACGGTTAACAACTTGATTCTGCACAGATGAGCCAGACGAAATACTAAGGGATGGAGCCGTAGGTAAGGGTTGAGTCTTTCGGGTAGACTCGTCTTGAGTACGTTCTCTGGGAGCCTGAGTAGGAGTAGAATCTTGCAATTCATCTATCTGACTTCTTAGGGTTGCTAACTCCGGTGCGAATTCGGACTGCAAGCGTTGCAAAGTTTTCATATCCGCTTCGGTAACTATCTTGGGATCAGTCGCTATTAGCTCATTGCTCCGATTCACACAGGTATTCAAGACTGTGGCAAACTCAGTCCGGGTTATCGCAACTGTACCAAAGTTTTGAACGGAGACGACACAACTATACTTTTGTATAAATGCCTGGAGTGTTTGGTAGTCAGGATGATTAGGTAGAATGGAGGTTGTTGGTGTAGAACTCTTAGGAGTCTGATTGACTGGAACCGCAACCGTACCAGACTGACGTAATGCAATTCCTACTGACGGTATCAATAACAACAGTGCTACAATACTGACTCGCTGCCACATTTTGGACGGAATCGGGTAAGACATGGCTAAATCCTCACACTAAATTTGTGTATTGGCTCAAAACCTCGTGGGATGTGTGGAAGCTTTGTCTCTTTAGACTAGGGTTGCTGACATTTGAAGTTTCCACTTACCTAGAATAGTCTTGAGTAGCCTGGGATTTCATAACCGTTGCAGTTTTGGTAACTGTAGTTGATCGAATCCCTTTGCACACATGGCACTGCCTCAAAATTTACGTGCTGGCAGACGCGATTTTAACAGAATTAGTGGGGCGATGAGCAGGAGCCTGGAGTACATTTATTGTTGATTACTTAAGCAGGCATATCCAAGTGTATTGGGAGGAACTGACCTTTTAGCGATCGCAATCTGTGCCGAAAAATCACCCCATCCATCCATTCAGTCCACTGTGGGGCATCTGTCAGCAGTTGAGCAAATCTGTCGTCTCCACATCTCAAACTCCAGCATCGCGCCTCGACGCTCACCACTCTTGCCCAAAAAAAGAATTGTATTGCCCATCTCTTCTTTTGAGCGATGGCGCTGTTTCGCCCGCCTTAAGAGCGATCGCCAGCCGCAAACAGAGGCTAAAAATGCTTTTAAAAACCTCTTAGTAAGAAACTTTAGAACTTAGGTTTTTACTTTGGTTGCCACAATGGAGTTGTATCAAGGTTTTCAGCAGCAGAGACGGTATTTCTAACCTACATTGGTACGGTTTACACCCCTTCAGCTTTTGTAAAGTCATCGTAACATTTATTTATATAAAACAATATTTGCTTACACAAGCAAACTCAAATAAAAGCTATGAACCAACCCATTGAATTATCTTTAGAACAAGAATTTAGCCTTAGAACTTTTTCTGATCAAGTGCAGCAGATGTCTCGTGAACAAGCTCAAGAGTTTTTGCAGATGCTGTATAAGCAGATGATGATAAGGGAAGCGACTTACCAAGAATTGCTCAAACATCAGTGGGAAGTTGGTTCAGGTTCAATCTTGGATTAATACAAACTTGTTCCCGTTACTTTAAGCGACTCAGAAGATAACGAACACAAAATTGTCTTTTTCAATGGCTTGGCAATAGAGATTATTTGCTCCAAACTGGGAAACTGTAAAATAACCGACTCACATTTTCGGTCTTGATGAAACAGTGAACTACTTTGACCTACACCACCACCAACCAATCACAGACCACAGACCTACACTCGTCTGCAAAGTTAACCCAAATCTGCCACTGCCCCAGGTATGCATTCCAGTAAGGCTCACCATCAGCAACGCCAATAGCTTCACCAAGCTGGGAAACCATCTGTTGGTAGAACCGACCAGCGCTGTCGAGTCCTTCCCGCATTTTCAGCTTCAGCCCCTTCCAGGCTTGGGTAGCAGGACTTTCAACCTGATTTAATGTTTGGGGAATGTCATCTGATATTGTGCCAGTCACTTGTGTTTGTAACTCTATATTATTCGTGACTGACACCGACTCACTAAGAAACACTTCATCTCGATTTAACCACTGCCCAAAAATCGAATCACGCTGATCATCAGGGGCAACGAATTGATAGACGCACTCCGGTTTTCACGCTTACCCAACCGACCAACGTAGTTCAACTTCAAATCAATTTTGGCAAGTAACTTCTGAGCGATCGCTATCGGTGTGTGTTTTCCCGAGATACTAACATTCAAGTAATTCTTGATAACGTGCCGATGCTTTACAGCCAGCGCTTTAAACTCCAGCATCTTCTCGTCAGACCCCCGCAACTGCTCCCCAGGCGTGAGCAACTGCAACAGATTCAGTTCTTCTAACAACAACACAGCAGGTAACATCTGCCCCTTGTTAAAATCTGGTTTCCAAATCGAATTCTCCCCCAATTCTAACTGTGCCTTAGCCCGTTTCGCATCACGGTTGGTTAGAAATTCCCGCCCCAGCGTCAAATAATAGTGCATTCTCAGTTGAGGATACCAGCCGTCATCATCCTTCTCGACAAGCTCAGGGGTAACATCAACTTCATAACGACGGGATAATTCCGCCTTGCGCTGCTGGTGTCGTTCGGTTTTGGTTTTGGCACGTTTGTCTTGCAGCTTCTTGAGTTCAGCCTGTGAGAGTTCATCAGCTTGTGCGACTGTCTGGATACTGACTCACCCACGACAAAAATCATCAACTCTCAACTCGCGCCACACATCAGATGGTTGCCACCCGGAGTTACCAACAGAGCGTAGGGGGCGATAGTGTTCAGAAATGTATTCGGATTCGGAAACGTAGTCTTCAATGTATACAGGTGAATTGGGTTCAATTACTGGTTCAGGAATATTTAGGCTCTCAAGCATCTCAATGGGTTCAATCGGTGGTGGGGTTGCTTCTGTTTTCTTGCGAACTGGGTTAGGGTTTTTTTTGATGAGTCGTTTCATATCTATAGGAATCATTCGGCTTTGCACAAAGAAGGGATATCCCAGAATACAGGAAGTTATCAGCGAATCAGAGGCATTTTGCCAGAAAATTGTATGGCTATTGGGTAGTGTAACCGAAAGTTAAAGATAATTTTTAGAGATTGCTCAGACGGGCTAACATCCCTAAACCTAAACCAAAGATTAAGGTAAGTCTCAAAATTAGCACAGTGTGCAACTGACTAAAAAATAGAAGTAATTGATTTTTTACTGCGACTGAACTAAAAGCACCAGCCCAAGCGATACTTAGTACTACCAATAAAACTACATATGATGTTATTCCTCCACTAAAAGCTAAAAGTAAAATTCCAGTTACACCGTGGCTTAATATGTAACACCAACCTAAAGTTTTAGCCCAACTGATAACGCCAAAAATTTTCCAAGCAAAACTGCGAGTCAATGTTAAAGTCAAAAATATTAAAGTAACTCTGGATAAAGTAAAGGCACTGCCCTGCTGTAAAGCCTCATCCCAAACTGCTGTCCAAGCAAATAACCAGCCTAGCATTACATAGCAAGATAAGCTAAACACCAGTTTTATCCAAACAATATATATTGCAAACATTTCTAAATTAACCTTACTTATTAATAAATATTTGAACAAACAGTATTTAATATATGAACCATTAAAATAATCCATGATAACTCGTTATTAGTGATAATGATTCTTGTAACTTATTGAACGAAAGTTTATAATATTCTATAAAGATGATTAAGAAAAATGATTAAGCCTAAAAATGTGTATCGCGGACACTCAATGGAAAAAGTTGGTCACGGTAAAAGAGCGGAATTTAAAACAACTATCAATGAAAAAGAATGGTCTGCTGTGACTGAATTAGAGGTAAAAACAGCAATTGATGCTTGGATTGATGAAGGAGTAGAGCCTTAGTTATTGCCTGCATAGCTTAAAAATGCCGTGGACAATCCGAATCGATAGCCCATCACCGTAAAATCGAAACTCGACCAACTCACCTAATCGAAACATAGGTTTTTCTTTAGTGTTCGGTTATAAGTTGCCTGTGCCGACGCAAGGGAAACCCCACGTAAACTGTAGGCAGGATTTTGCAGTATTTATACAAAAGTATAAATAACTACCAAGAGATAAGCTGAATGCTGGTAAAAGATGATTATAGTAAGTTTATATACTCTATTGATGTGAATAACTCGGTAGAGTATTTTTGTGAAAGTGCGCCTAATGTAAGCGATCGCTTCTCCCCTGTCCTTGTTACAACCGCCCTCCACAGCTTACGATTGCTCCTTGGGGTAATGGTGCATTTATGTTTGTTTGACCAAATTTTGACAACCATTGGTTGTCACGCACTCAGCTAAGGGTGTTTGTTGTATTGGGCTTGGTTGATTGCGTCTAATCCTTGTATAGTGCAGTTTTAAAAGTTTCTCGCTCTTTTTGCATAAAGTAGAAAACTTGAACTGAAGAGTATTACATAGCAAACGAATTATATGTAAAGTAGGGGGCAACAGTTTAAAACTCCCATATTTATTTTTTTGTAAGCGCTGCTCTGGACTCCTTGCCCCAGGGCAGTTTTTCATTGCACAGGCGGTTAACTAGAGTTAACACTCATGCTCAGTAACTTTGTATTAGACATGCAGTGCATTATTTACTTTGTATAAGAGGAATAATTGTATTACAGCCCGTAAGAATTTTGATTTTTAAAAAGCATAAAGGAGGTAATGATTTATGGGAACTTATTTAATGCTTGGCTGCGGAGCATTTTGGATACTGACTTATATTTTGTTGATTCAACGTGGCTTTAAAGATCAAACGTATGGAATGCCGTTGGTTGCGTTGTGTGCCAATCTATCATGGGAATTTATATTTTCTTTTATTCATCCTCATCAGCCACCACAACTTCAAATCAATATTCTGTGGTTGATGCTTGATTTAATTATCTTGTATGGATTTTTCAAGTTTGGGCAATCTGAGTTGAAGGATATACCAAATAAATTATTTTATCCAGTGTTTATATTAACTTTATTTACTAGCTTTTGCTGTGTCCTGTTAATCACAAATGAGTTTCAAGATTGGAGCGGTGCGTATACAGCTTTTGGGCAAAATCTTCTCATGTCTATTCTCTTTATTGATATGTTGACCAAACGTAATACTGTCCGAGGTCAATCAATCTTTATTGCTATCTTCAAAATGATAGGAACTTTGCTGGCTTCCATTGGGTTTTATATTAATCATCCAACACAAGGTAGGTCACTTTTATTTATATTTTTATATATTGCAATTTTTGTTTTTGATCTAATATATGTGGGGATGATTGCTATGAAGATAAAAAGTTTAGAGAAAAAAAAGCTTAATCACGCACTAACCCGGCAGTAGTGGAAAATAACTTTAGGAACATGGTATATAGCAATACTTGAAAACTGCTGCTAACAAGCGTAGGAGTAATAGTGATTGCCTACATTTCAACTAGACCACCAAAAATTCTAGTTTTGTGGGGGTCTCAACCCCCCTTATTCATCCTTCAGTGATGCACTGACCACAGTCGTTGTGTCGTACAGAATTCATACCTGTTTTCTGACGACTGACGTATGTATTCTGGTCGATAAATTCTGCATTATTTTGTAACCAAAATTTACTGTTTCCTTTCATGCGTTTTGTTAAATTGTGTTGAGATTATTAGCAATTTTGATTTTTTGTTTAGGATTAGTTTTTTATAAGTTTTTGTCTTTTCTCATTTAATATTTGATTATGGAATTAGTATTAGTGAAGCTAGGAGGTTCCTTAATTACTGACAAGGATAAACCTTATACTGCTCGAAGAGAAGTTATAACACAACTGGTTGAGCAAGTGAACCTAATCAAACGTGAAAATCCTAATTTGAAACTGATTATTGGTAACGGTGCTGGTTCTTTCGCCCACCAATCAGCGAATAAATATAATACAATTAATGGTTTTTCATGTGATGAAGAAAAACTAGGGTTTTGCTTAGTTCACCAAGATGCTTTAGATTTAAATTTCCTAGTAGCTAAAAGTTTTCTACAAGCAGGTTTACCAGTGGTAAGTTTGCCACCTGTTACTATGATAATCACTCATAATAAGAAACTCTTGAAGAGTGACTTTAGTGTAATAGAAAGTAGTCTAAAAGCAGGTTTGATTCCTTTAATTTTTGGTGATGTCGTTCTAGATCAAGCTATTGGTGGTACTGTCCTCTCGACAGATGCAATGCTTGCAGAACTAGCAAAATACTTCTATCTTCAAGGTAAGTTTAAAATTCGATTAATAAATGTTGGGAATTATGCAGGTGTATATGACCAAGATGGGCAAGTAGTTTCCAATATTACTCAAGCTAACTATTCTCAGATTAAACCTTTCTTGGGCAAGAGCAAATCAGTAGATGTTACTGGCGGGATGGCGAAGAAAGTTGAGGAGTTTTTGACTATTTCTAGTTTAGGGATTGACTGCTGGATAATTGATGGGAATATTCCAGGGAATTTAGCCTCTTCAGTTTTAAGTACGCCAACTCTAGGCACTTTAATTAGGGCATTTTAACTAAAATGATTTCAAAAGTGTTGGTAGTTAATCCGAATTACTTACCTTTAATCCTTTGGAGATAACTCATTGAGAAAGGCAGAGGGCAGTTCTTGCTGAAGGCAGCTATGAATCTATCCCACTAATAAATTTCTGCGAACCCAGATGTGAACTCTCGCTAAGACGGAAACCCTTATAACTTCGCCGCCAGCAATTCTCATTTTGAAAAAAATCAGAAAAAATTCTGTTATTTAAATAGAGAATTTGTGCTGAAGCATGATTTTCTGACAGATAATTATCATCCGACGTTGGAGATAGACAGGCTTGAATAAATTTGTCTATGAAAAATCGATTTCAACTGATAAATCTAGATAAAATTCAACCAAATTTTAAGTTCAATCGAACGATTAAATAAGCCAAAAAGTCTATTTTTACTATGCTTTCATTAAGAAAAATAAAAATTTTGAATTGATTAATCCTTCAAGGTCATTGCCCCCACTGATTCAAATAATCAGTGGTCTACAATCACTTGTAAGGGTTTTGAGCAAGCTAGAAGTGTAATTTTGAATTGATTTGACAGGGAAGGCAAAATGGCCTTTTCCACATACCGTGAAAAATCAAACTTTGCGTAAGTCCTGATGAAATTTACTAAACTTAATTATTGTCAATGTCAAATCAACTATACAATGACTAATCTAGCTGCGTAAGTGCTGACTACAAGAAAAAT
>NZ_CP040296.1:0-16253 GCF_013393925.1 Nostoc sp. C057
GTGTTACAAAAGGGAGTGTACAGTTCACTGCGTCATCTGGGAATAATAAATATCACTAAGGCTGATACACGCATAGCTATTAGTTTAAGTTTTAGCTTGATTTTAGATCCGACTGAGCGTATGAATGATTGCAAATCTCTCAATGACTCCTTTGAAAAGCAAAACTTCTCGCTGGCTTTTCTGCTGCGGATGATCAACGGTATATCTGACCCAATTTTTGTCAAAAACCACCAACATCAGTGGATACTAGTTAACGATGCCTTCTGTAATTTCATCGGGCATAGCCGAGAAGAATTAATTGGCAAGTCTGACTATGATCTCTTTCCCAAAGCGGAAGCTGATGTGTTTTGGGAAAAAGATGAACTGGTTTTCACTACAGGGATAACTCATGAAAACGAGGAATTATTTACAGATTCTGATGGCGCAACACACTGTATCCTGACCAAAAAATATTTGTTTAAGGATGATTTAGGTAATCGTTTCTTAGTTGGGATTATTCGTGATTTAACAGAGCAAAAGCAGATAGAAGCTGACCTGCGCCGTAGTAATGCTGTGCTGCAAGCTCAACAAGAAGCTTCAATTGATGGCATTCTGATTATTGATGAAAATCGTCAAATTGCATCATACAATCAACATTTCTCCTATTTATGGCAAATTCCTGCGGCAATAATCCAGAGTGGTTCAGACTGGCAACTCCTAGAATGTGTGCTAGACCTACTAGAAAATCCAGCAGAATTTCTCGCTCAAGTCGAATATCTGTACCAGCATCCAGAGAAAAACAGCCGTGATGAAATTGTGCTGAAGGATGGACGGACGTTAGATCGTTATTCTGCGGCAGTGCGCTCGCCATCTGGAGATTGTTACGGCAGAATTTGGTATTTCCGAGATATCACAGAACGCAAACAAGCACTCTCAGACCTCCGACAGCAAGCACAAGAACTAGAAACAGCATTATACAAACTACAAAACACCCAAACTCAGTTAATTCAAAGCGAAAAAATGTCCAGTTTGGGTCAACTAGTTGCAGGTGTGGCACACGAAATCAACAACCCACTTAGCTTTATTTACGGCAACCTGAACCCGGCTGATGAATACACCCAAAATTTATTTTCACTGTTAGATATCTACCAAAGACATTATCCCCAATCAGTCAAGGCAATTGATGAGTTTGCAGATTTAATTGAACTAGATTTCTTAAGGTCAGACTTACCCAAATTATTCCAATCGATGATCATGGGAACAGAGCGGATTCGAGAGATTGTGCTTTCCCTGCGGACTTTCTCACGCTTAGATGAAGCGGAAATGAAAAAGGTTGATATTCATCAGGGAATTGATAGTACGATAATGATCATCCAAAGCCGCCTCAAGGCTACTGACAAGCGCCCGAAAATTGAGTTGTTCAAAGAATACGGCAACCTTCCCTTGATTGAATGTTATAGTGGGCAGTTAAACCAAGTATTTCTGAATATTTTAGTTAATGCTATCGATGCTTTAGAAGATTTATTGGTTACAAGTCGGTGGGCAACAAAAAAACACAATAAAACGGATAATCCCCGAATTTATATTCGCACCCAATTACTAGCGCCAAATCAAGTCACAATTCGCATTGCCGACAACGGACTGGGAATACCAGAAGATGCTTTAAAGCAAATATTTAATCCTTTTTTTACGACCAAGCCCGTTGGACGGGGTACGGGGATGGGGCTGGCTATTAGTTACCAAATTATCACAGAAAGACATGGCGGTTCTTTAGAATGCATTTCGCAACCAGGAGTTGGTGCTGAGTTTATCATTTGCATTCCCCTCATTCAACAACGTCAAATTTCTAATGGCACGGTGATGCCTTTTGGGGCGGTTAGGTTATCTTATTGACAAAAGACAGCGATGGAGTAGCAACACTCCCCTCGACTCTACCCGACCACGGTGATGCCTACCTCCCAGCAGTCCACCTAAAAATCCGAAATAATACGGCTAAGTAGTGTTTACATAGTAGAAATGGTTTATTTACTTTCTTGTCCGTTTAGTAAGCTCAACCTATGGGTGACAATAGACTAAAAATTTTGAAAGAGAGTCAGGAGCAATTCCAAAATAAAGTAGGTTCACTACGAAAAAAACCTAAATTTTGGTTTATTTCAATCACTGTAATACTTCTGATATATTTAGCAGCTTGTATAATTGCTTTACCCAAGTCTAATAAGAATGTCATTTCAAATGATCAAGAACCAGAGCGCTTAACTAAGCTACGTGAAAGTTTGAATAAAGTCAAAGCTATAAATGATCCACTCGTTCGTGAGTTTACATTACAACAAGAAGCAAAAACTTTTAATATATTGGTGAATGACTACCGACAATTGTTTCAAATTTATCGTCGAAATCAAGAAGTTCTTCCAGACTATCCAATACATCAATGGTCAATACTAGAATGGTATACTTGGTTATTTGAAAAAGTCACATCTAAGAAACGAAGTGAATTAATCAGAAATGGTTTTTTTCTAGCTATAGAGAAAGGTGTTTTAATAACTGGATCTATTGCTTTTTTGAGATGGGTTTGGGAAGCACCACAACGGAGGAAACAAGAACAGTATCAGGCATGGCAAATAATACACTTGGCAGATGGTAAAGAGGTTAGCGGTGCAAGAATACAAGCTCTTGAAGATTTAAATAAACAAAAAGTGTCTTTGGAAGGATTAACAGCCGAAAAAGCAAATTTAGAAGGAATTCATTTGGAGAAGGCTAACCTAAGTTATGCCAATCTAAGTTATGCCAAGCTAAGGTATGCCAACCTCCAGGGAACTGACCTTAAAAGAGCCAACCTCCAGGAAACTGACCTTCAGGATGCCAACCTCACTAATGCCAACCTCATTGGAGCCAATCTCACTGAAGCCAGCCTCCATGATGCCAATCTCACTGAAGCCAAACTCACTAATGCCAAACTCGATGGAGTTTGGCTATCTAGAGCTAACCTGACTGGAGTCAAACTCCAGCGAGCCAAACTCACTAATGCCAGCCTCGATGAAGCCGATCTGAGTGGAGCTTGGCTTCATCGAGCCAACCTCACTAATGCCAACCTGAATGGAGCCAGCCTCGCTGAAGGCAGACTCCATGAAGCCAAACTGTGTAGAGCCGAGCTTTATGAAGCTGACCTCACTAAAGCCGACCTTTGGAAAGCCGACCTGAGCGGAGCTAACCTGAGCGGAGCCAACCTGAGCGGAGCCGACCTGAGTGAAGCCGACCTGAGCGGAGCCAACCTGAGCGGAGCCGACCTGAGTGGAGCCAAGAACCTAATTGCAGAACAAATCAAAAATGTTGCCAAGAATTGGGAGTACGCCAAGTACGATAAAAACTTCCGCAAAGAACTAGGTTTACCACCACAACAATGATGCTACCCCCCAGCCAAACAATTCTGATTAATTCAGTGTCAAATCGTTTTAGGCTGTGGATCACAACGACTGCGATCGCGCAATCGCACCCTATTTAGTATTAAGCCAAGATGGACGTATTTATCAATTGATAACAGTTCGCAATAACTCTTAAGTGGCGCGACTCTCAACGGAGTAATGGGGCTTGTGGCGTAGTAGACTGTCCATAATATACCGTGTACACCGGACACTACCAGCAAGAGTAAATGAGGCCACCGCCCCCAGTTCGTCTACCCAACAAGCATTACAGGTCTAGAGAATACCTTACACCAAGCGAGGTGCGAAGTATTCTTGATGCTGCGCTCGATCGTAAAGCTCGTTATTCCCACCGTGATTATACACTGATGTTGCTCATGTTTCGCCACGGCTTGCGGGTGGGGGAAGCTGTAGGTAAGACGTGCGGTTTGCGATGGGATGCAGTGATGTGGGGCGAACGCCAGATTTTCATCACCAGGGAAAAGGGCAGTGACTCTGGGGTGCATCCCTTGAGAGATGATGAACTGGAATTGCTCAAAGAACTCAGAGAGATGTTGCCCGACAGCAAATATATTTTCGTTTCTGAGCGTGGTGAGGTGATGTCAACTGATGCGGTGCGAAAGCTGCTTGGGCGATTGGCGGCGCAGGCTGGGCTTGATATCAAGGTACATTGCCACATGATGCGCCATGCTTGCGGTTACTATCTGGTGAATCAGGGTTACAACACCAGGGAGATTCAAGACTTTTTGGGGCATCGGGATATCAAACACACTGAAAAATATACCAAGCTGAATGCTCGACGCTTCCTGAATTTTGATTGGGGAGATTTGTAAAATTTTGACTATGGGGATTTATTCCTACTCGACCAAAAAGTAATGATAAATGAGACATTCAGTTAATAGTAAAAATCACCACCGTTATGAAGGTATTAGTTACGGGCAATGAAGGAATGATTGGTTCGGTTGTGGAAAAAGTTTTGCGTGCCGATGGATGTGAAGTGATTGGCTTTGACATTGCAAGTGGTCATAATATTCTCAATCCCAACGAAATCCGTTCTGCACTTGTTGGTTGCGATGCAATAGTTCATCTGGCGGCCCTCCTGGGAAACCAAGAAGAAACGCCGGATGAAATCATGGCAGTCAATCTTCAAGGCACTTGGCATATTCTAAGTGCGGCAGCAGAGGCACAACTCAAACGTATCGTTTTCTTCAGTAGTGTTGATGCCTTGGGAATCTTCAAAGGTGAGAGAAAACCGGATTATCTTCCGTTAGACGACAATCATCCTTGTTATCCAGCTACTCCTTACGCTATTTCCAAGCGGCTGGGTGAAGAAATGTGCCGATATTTTACCGATAGCACAGGTATTTCAACCATTTGTCTGCGACCACCGGGTGTATTTGATCAAGAAACTTACGATTTTATTATTTCCAATCGCCAAGCCAATCCCGATTTTGAGTGGAATCCATTTTGGGAATATGGCGCTTTTCTCGATGTTCAAGACGCAGCAGAAGCAGCACGGTGCGCTTTACACTGCCCTAATCCTGGTCATGTCACTTTGCTGCTATGCGCGGATGATATTTCTTCGGCACATCGAACAAGTTTTGAATTGGCTCAATCCCTACTTCCTGAAGTAGATTGGCATGGTGGACATGAATATGAACGTGAGCCTTACAAAGCTCTTATTAACACCCAACTTGCTAAAGAAGTCCTCCAATGGGTTCCGCGTCATACATGGCGACCACGAAACAACTAAATTTTAGTTTCCTATAGAATCAGCAATAATCCTTGCTTAAACATCAAGAGGTAAGCTTGGCGATGCTGTGGCCTGTGGGCAGGGATGTCGGGAATTGTTAGTTTGGTGACATCGAAACAAACCAGCTTGTTGCAAAGCATTCAGCCTCAGATTAACCCTATCTTGAGCGCTATCACTCAACCCTGCATCACACCAAAATCGATATGATACGGGTCATGAATTTAAGGATTAGTTTTTTCATCCGGTTTATACTGAGAACGGTGTTTTGCAATCAAGATTCTTATTTCGTTCCTAACTTCACGCCACAATGAAAAATTGGCATGGATTTGCTCCTGAAAGTCATCCCCAATAAGATAAACCTGACCTTCACTATCAAATGCAATTCTCAAGTCATCTGTTTTTACAAACGGCTTGAGTTCCTTTGTTAGGTTGACAAATGTGCTAAAAACTTGTGCGACATTAGCAGAGTTAGACATGATAATAGAAGAAAATAACAAGCCAAAAATTTTAATACAGCACACTGTTTAACCCACGATTTTTGACCAAGTGCAGTAGCTTAAGAGATGCTCCACTAGGCCGCTTTTGTCCTATTTCCCATTTTTGAACTGTTGAAGTACTTATATTCAAAATACGTGCAAAAACAGCTTGACTAACTTGAGATGATTCCCGTATTTCTTTAATTTGTAATGGTTCTAGAGGCTCAATAGGAGGTAGGCATAGGTGTTCAAATTCGCGCAATGTAGTTTGATTCATTAGCCCAGCTTTGTGTAGGTCTTCTGCTGTCTCATGAACTGCTTCAAGAATTGCTGATTTCTTCTGACGCATTACAAATCACCTCTATTAACGCATTACTATTTTTTGCTTGCTCAAGTTCATCATGTGTATAAGCAAGTAATTGCTTGGATAACATTTTCAGAGCTTCTTCTTCATCTTTGTCAATGTTACTGCGTTCGTTTTTTGAAAAGCCAAAAATAAAAAACCAACGATCTTCATTATTAGTAGCTACTAGTGTCCGAAATCCACCACTCTTACCTTTCCCTGGTTTTGCTATGCGTTTTTTAAATAGTCCACCTCCCAGGTCAGCATCATAAAGCCCTGCTGCCATTTCGTTTACAGCGTTACAGAGACTAAGATTGTTTAACCCTTCCTTTCGCGCCCAACGGTCAAAAGTACGGTTTTTGTAAATTTTCATTTTCTAGTCTCTTGGGTTAAAGTATAGCACCTAGTCCTATATTTTAGGTGAGATATAGCGTAGGCACAGCTGAGGAATAATGGTTTTCTCAATCTCGCCAAAACTCGCCAATCACTGATAGGATTTTGGCGAGTTACGATATTTGGCGAGATTTATGAATAAGCAGTCAGCAGCAGATTACTTGGGTGTCAGTGTTAGGGCTTTAGAGCGCTACGTTCAACAGGGGCGAATCAGCGTCAAGTACGAGAAAGGTAAAACTCGCCCGACTGCCAACTTTGACCAAACCGAACTGGAAGCATTCAAGTCAGAATTGAACCAACCGACCGTAAAACCAGCCTTTGAATCTCGTCAAATAGCGACAGAGCAACAGCCACAGACAAGTAAATTAGTGCATTCTTCTGGCGAGATTACGGACTTTGGCGAGATTGGGGTAATTGATAAGTTATCCTCAATCATTGAAGGGCTGCTGGGCAGAGGCGACAATCAGCCAATAGTGCCGATTGCCGATAAGCTGCTACTGACTATTGCAGAGGCACAAGCGCTAACTGGGTTGTCTAGAGAATTCCTGCGAGACGCAATTACGGCGGGTTCGTTAAAAGCCAAAGTAATTGGCAAGGGTTGGCGAGTTAAACGCAGTGACCTACAAGAGTACGTTGACAAGCTGTTTTGATTCTCGCCAAATTACGACAGGGTAAATCTCGCCAGTAGCGTAGAGCATATTAGGGTATTTGAAATAGTGGCGAGATTTGACGTGATTGCATGGGAGTGCAGTCTTGAAAGCGATCGCCACCAATTGCGTACAAAATCGACACAAACCGATTTCTTATTTGCCAGATCCTTCTTGCAAGCTTTGGACGTACATC
This sequence comes from Nostoc sp. C057, assembly GCF_013393925.1. Classification (NCBI taxonomy): domain Bacteria; kingdom Bacillati; phylum Cyanobacteriota; class Cyanophyceae; order Nostocales; family Nostocaceae; genus Nostoc; species Nostoc sp. C057. The sequence goes on from NZ_CP040296.1 coordinate 7,204, forward strand.
TGATAAACTTGGATGCAACGTGCTGGTTTACGCTCAAAGCCGCTTTCTGCACTTTCAGCAAAAGATTTCATGGTATCAAGATTTGTAGACCACTCGTCACCAGATGCCTTGGCTTTTTTGGTAAATGCGTAGACCATGCCAGCTAAAGTCTCGTCATTCTCAAGACACGGTTTTTTTAATTTTTCAAATTCCTGCCTGTAAACATCAATCTCCGCTGGTTGCTTTTTCCCATCCTTCAATGCCAAGACTGTTGGATAGTCGATTGTTTCTAAAGTCTTTGTAGAGGGTTTTTGTTGTGTTCGCGCCTGGACAGAACAACCGACTAGCAACGCCACTAACAGTCCTGCAAAAAGTTTTTTCATGGGGATTTCTTGTACCTGCATTCATAATGCCCATCTTTGTACTTTTTTACACAGGAATGCAGACAAACTCACCGTAGATAAGAAGAAGTTATTTAAAAAGCCTCAAAGCCTGATTCTCTTGTGTGTAGATAGAGAAGGCGATTGATAAGCCAGGATTAACTAACCCAAAAACCCGACAAGCGGCAACGAAAAATCAATGCTTTAGGGGGAAGATTCCACGTAATGGCTCATTCGTGTAATACTGCATGAATCACAAGCCAAAACGATAAGCCAACTATAAAATTTACGGACTATAATTTCCAACATGACTAAACACAGCGCATGGCGAATTTCGTTGGCTCAGAAAATCGCTCCTGCTTTCATTGCTAACCCGAAAGTGGAAGCGTGTTTTGTGTTTGGCTCGGCAGCATTAGGTATTTCAGACCAGTATTCGGATCTTGAGTTGGCTTTTATCTGGTCACAACTGCCGTCCGTCGAAGACTTACAAGCCACAGCACAAAGTGTTGGTGTCAAAGGGTGGGAAATTGAGCCGTATGGGGCAGCGAAACAGGCATGGTTGGAGCAATTCTACCTATACGATATGAAAGTCGAAGCAGGTCATTGGGCACGAGATACGATCAACAGCATCGTGATTGACGTTGTTGAGTGTTATGATGTATCGCAAAACGGGCTTGTGTTTGAGAAGCAAGCAACAGCGTTTAATCTTCAACACGCAATTGTTCTTTATGGCGAAGATATTATCAAACATTGGCAAAATCGACTTTCTCATTATCCTGAAGAACTCGCTGTAGCAATGGTTCAGAAGCATCTAAAATTCCGCCCGTTCGATGGTCAGCAAATCCTGACCGAACGCTTTGAGATTCCGATGCTGTACGAAAACAACTGCACCATTGTGCGATGGCTTCTCAACTTGCTGTTCGGGCTAAATCGCATTTATCATCCCGGCTTCAAGTGGACACGTTACTTTGTTGAAGAAATGAACATCAAACCGCCTGATTTTTTTTCGCGGTTGGAGCGCGTTTTCCAATCTGATGCAGCAAGCGGAACCCGTGAGTTGCGACAACTCTCAGAGGAAACATTCGACCTTGTGGAGAAGCACTTGCCGAGGGTTGACCTCACACAGCAGCGTGAAACTTTCAATCGGCTTTATCCGAAGTGGAAGTTGCCTGTTCAGTGACTAACCTTAGATGTAACTAACTGCAAACATCCAGAGATAAAACTGCAATCAAGGTAATTTTGAAACCACATTAATTTGCAAATAAAGGGTGGTCGCAGAGATTTGATATTTTCCGTGCGGTTTACCTCCGCAATATCATCATATAAGTCAATCAAGGGCTTTCGTCTGTTTGGGTAGCTTTACCTCTATTCTCAATTACACGATTGGGCTAATACGTGTAATTGGCGATTGAAAGTGCTTCAACAAGAGCCATGAGAGAATGGCACTAAGAACGCTATATCTGCCCGGCTAGGATATATCCGCGCTTGATATAAAATTGAGTAACAATTTTTGGGAATTATAATAACGAACCTCTCAAAAGGGTTAAAGAGGTTTAGATATATAACCAGAGTGCAACCATGAATAAATTTAAATACTTATCTATTGCAGCATTGCTAATTATCATTTCTGCCTGTTCACCTTCGCAACAAACCAAATTAGAGCTTTCGTCATCTCAAGCAAATACTGTCGATGCTACTAACCTTGAACCAGTTTCAAAAGCAGTTAACGGTAAAGTTAATCAGAAAGGTTGGGAAGTTAGCGTCACAGGCGTTAAATATGCAGGACAGAAAATTCAAGGGAAGTACAGTACATACGAAGCAGCTGAAGTTTGGACAGTGATTTCTTTAACTGTTAAAAATACAAGTGCAAAAAGACAACGAGAGGATGATTCATGGTTCTTTCTTGTATCCTCAAAATTAGTTGACTCAAAAGGCAACAAATACGATTTTAAAGACAGGGAGATAAAATATGATACTGATTTGTTAAGTAAACCCTTCTCTCCAAATGAAGCTCGTTCTGTAGATTTACTGTTTGACACACCTAAAGGAATTAAGGCAGATAAACTTCTAATTGAGGATAAAAATTTTAAATCTATCCCTTTTAAACTTTAACTGACAGTAATATGTACTTAGAGGTGCGCCATTTTGATATCCTCAATTTGTGTTTTTTCGGTTGCAACAAAAAGGCGTTTCGTGTTTCACGTTTCACACTGTGGTCATACCGTTTCCCGGTTGTTGTGAGGCTGAAACATTGATGCAACCGTTGAAACAGTTTCATGAAACGTTTTGTGAAACACTACCGCGTACAACTGCCAACAATCATGTTCTTCAAACTTGGGAGTAGAACTCGATATTTAGGATTGCTTCGTGAATCTCCATCAAGGCTTGGACAGCATCACCTATTTTTAGGTCATTCGATGTACTGAACCGTTCGGAGGCTTCGATTTGTTTGTAATTGGGAGATGCTTGCACAAACCTAAGAATCTGTTCACAACCGAGGATGATAGTCATGATTTCGGTTGTTGTTAGGCTTGGCTGTGTCTGCACGGTGTTTTGGTCGTTCATGACTTCTTTCCTTTTCTTTGAGCTTTTATCGGTGCGGTTGGGGCTTAAAAGCTCCCCATTGGGGCAAATTTCTTAGCTTGTGATGATGGCTGAGGTTTGATAGATGGTGGCTGAAGAGCGCTTTGTGTAGGCGTTTGAGCTACTAGAGATGACTGTATAGGTAGTTGATGTGAGTGCTTTAAGCAATTAACTAGACAATCACCGTAATTGACTAACAGTAAGGTAAACAGTTGAGAGAGGTTATCGATTCCAGTCGCTTCTAAGATTTCTTCGGCTTTGGGCTTGTACTTGGGATTGAGAACAATTCTTGTTTGCGTCATTGGCATTACTCCTGATAAGCCATTGCAATGATGTTGAATAACTGCGGCGATGGGGCAATCTTAAAGCGATCTCCAGAAGTCGCACAGATAGGGGCGGCGATATCTGCACTCCCGCCTACAATCAAGACTTCTCCCAACTCTGGTAGGTGTTGCGCCCACTTCGAGCGAATTTCTCTCCGGGCTGACTCTACCCACTGGTCACAGGCTTTTTCAAAGATGGAGGAGAAATCAAGCTTGTCTGTCCCGTAGAGGCAATCACCACGAGAGATCGCGTCCATGATGCCCTGTAAACTGGGGCTGTAATCGAGAGAATAAACTTCTTTCATCTCTACCGCTACTTGCTGGGCGAGTGCCTTGGTTCCGGGTAGAATCACCTCCGCATCATGGATCATGGTTCCGTTCGGCGTGTAAATTCGGGCTATAGCCGTGCCTCCCCCTAAATCCCAAATCGCGTTTTTCGCATCTGGAAAGCTGAAAAATCCTTGATTTAAGGCGTAATGAAATGCTGGCTCAGTCTCATCAACTGGGACAACTTCACCCACGGTATAGGTGATGTATTCGCCATTGCGTTTAAATTCTTTGGTCAGTGGGTGGTTAGCAATTCGCTTCACTGCGACTACATCATCATCATTGAGAGTATTGGGCAGTGCCACAATCATCTGCTGAATGTGTACGGCTGTTTGTCCGGGATTTGGCTGGATTGCCGCTAGTGCCAGGATAGATGCTAATTGGCATTTATCTGTTTGGAAAGTCGGCTCACCACCTAACTCTTGAGCTAATCGCCCAATTACAAAGCGTTTACCGTCAATTTCAATCAATACTGACTGGTCATCGGGCTTGAGCCGTTTCCACTGGTATTCACTGACTTCTTTCACGACACTAAGCAGACATTGCACAACGTTATTGGGGTCAATCCATTTCACAAAACGGTTGCCACCGTCAAAAACTACTCGCGGTCTTATCTGTCCGTGTTGTGGACTTACTTTCCCGTTACTTGGCGGATATGATAAGCCGTAAACTGGCTGGATATATGCGTAATTCATGGTTCAGATTTTAGAGTTAATCCTTTGATTGATAAGCGTTTGCGGTCAATTCTAGGCGGCTACTTTGTCCAACTACCTATTTATCCTTGGTGTGGCATTTCACGCGCTTCATCGTCCGTTTTGCGCTCATATCTATACAATAGCATAAAATCCTAAATAGGATTAAAGGAGTATAGGATTATAGGGTTAAAGCTGCTTATATAAATATCAAAAGAATAAAGAAAAAGTTATAGTTAGGATTAAAGGATTTTAGGAGTGCTTATAGTGACCGATACAAAAGACCACACCTTTATTCGATGCCGTGTATCGACAGAGATGCACGCGCAATTCAAAAGCAGGTGTGCGACTTTACAGCTACGTATGGAAGATGTGGAAAGAGCTTTGATCAAATGGTGGATGGAACTACCTGATGAGGAAGCACAAAAATATAAAGAGTCAATATCTAAAAACTAAAATAGTTTTTATCCTAAATAGGATTACAATAACCAATGAGAGATGAGAGTGATTGCGACTACTCAATAAACACCGTCTTTTAGCGCTGATTTAGTAGGATACCAACTTTATACTGATTAAGTTGGTATAAATTTATTAGCTGAATTAATTGAGACAAAATTGATACGTAGAACACTTGTTAAATAAAAATAAATAATTTTAATTATTCACTTCCTTAATTACTTGATAAATAGGAAGAATTTTGATTTTCAAATAATATATAAAAAGCTTGAAAATTTTGATGTATAAGACTTTGAAGCTAAAAAAATAAATTTTTAAAAATAAAAATTTGCAAATGAAATATCCAAATTAAGGAGATATCAGCTATTATGAGATGAAACTACACCTGTAGTTTCATCTTTTCTCAGTGTTACATCAGCAGATATACATAAGAAAAGAATGCCTCCCCAAGACTCAACTTGTTACAAGCAAGTTGTTTAACAGTCCTAGAAGACACCCCGTAAAATTTATCTCTATTAAATTTCTTTATAACCTAATGTTATCAGTTCCTAGTACTTCTTACAACTTCCTACAACGGGTTTAACGAGAAATTTGATTAAAATTTTGGTGAATCTTCAGGGGAGGTAAAGCCCACACAATTTACCTCACAAGGATTTCACAATGGTAGCCATTTTAAAAGGACATGAAACCGTTGGCGGCTCAGTTATGCCAGAGGCGTTCGCCTCCTTCGACATCCGAAATTTTCAAGATCAGCTAGAACCAGCCAAAGAAAAAGGCAAGTACATCTGCCCCGTTTGCGGGGGGCACAACTTATCTATCGTCCCAGAAACCGGGAAGTACAGATGCTTCAATAATTGTGAGTGCAAGGACATCCGAGAGGCAATCAAACCTTGGGATGAAGTGCTGGCAGAGCGACAAAAAACTAATTTCAGTGTAGCACCTAACAAAAACCCAATCAGAGTTAAGACGGTCAAGCCCAACCCAACCCCAATTCCAGATGGCGAATTAGGTTTGGTAATGTTGACCGAGCCAGCAACCAATATTCCCCAACCTCAAAAATTGAGGAGTAAGCGAAAGGGCATCCCCGGAAACGCAACCGAAACAACCTATCAATACTCCCCAACCCAATGGATTGACCGTTACGAATGGGCAGACACCAGTAAAGAGAAAGGTTATGACAAGAGTTTTCGGCAATGGCATAGACTCCCCGACGGTACACCAGAGATGAAAAAAGGCGATTTTCCTTGGGGAGCATATCGCATTGATGAAGCTCTAGCTGCTGCTAAATCAGTAAATGTCACCCCGGCGCTACTCCAGCATGAAGGCGAGGGATGCGTAGAAGTTGGTCGCGCACATGGTCTTGCTGGGATTACGTTTCAGGGCAGTGGATGGGATACGAAAACCATCACCCCAGAATACCAACGTGTTAAAGATTCAGGCATAGGATTAATCGTTTTTCTGCATGATGCTGACGACACTGGCTTGAAAAAACTCCAAACCTGCCAAGACTGCGCCGACGAAGTAGGAATTTCATTGATCGGAATTAACCCTCACGACATCTGCCCCGATTTACCATATAAGTCAAGTGATATCAAAGAAATCTTGGGGCAGATGGAAACACCAGAATTTATCCGCAGGTTAGAGCAGGAGATCCACGCGGCTGTGGCAGAGCGTGAGCAACTGGCAAAGCTGCAAAATTTTGATGATCCTTTAAATGATCTTGATCCAGTTGTCAGCTTCATTCAAATTGCTTTCAAAACTCTCTATGGCGATAAGAGTTGGATTTGTGCTGCGGATAGGCTCTACTGGCATACTGGCAACCACTACAAACACTCTCCTGATGACACAGAGCGTAGACGAATCACCAATTTTTGCAATTCCTTTGTAGTTGAAAATGAGCAAGGTAAAAAATCCTATCCTTACGCTTCACCCAGTTCGGTTAAGAAGGTTCTAGAGTGGGCGAAAATGCGAACAGGGATTGAGGCAGAATTACTCAATCCACCAGGGATTAACTGCACTAATGGGATAGTTAGACCCGTTTGGATAGGTAATAAGGTTATTCCACGGCTAGACCCTCATACCCCCGAAGATTACTTTATTTATGAACCGTTGATTGAGTACAATCCAAACGCTGATACTACAGATTGCGACCGATTACTTGAGTGTTTGGATAGACCCCAGCAAGAAATTCTTTTGAGGAATTTAGCCGCATCCATTGACCTTGCAACTGTTAGGAAGCTCAGAGGAAGAGAGGTAAAAGCAATTCTGGCAGTCGGGCTAGGCTCCAACGGTAAAGATGCTTTGCGCGAGTGCGTATCAATCATTTACGGCGAAAATGGACTAACTTCTGTCTCTTTAGCAGACTTCCAATTGTACGACGAAGGCAGGAAGTTTAATCTAGCTCCGTTGATGCACAGCCGAGTGAATTGGGCTTCTGAGAATCCGCAAACATCTAGGATTGATAAAATCCAAAGTTTAAAGTTGTTTGTCACTGGTAACAAGTTGCATTGTGAACGGAAGGGTAAAGACCATATTGAGTTTACCCCTGAAGCCATAGGTCTTTTTAACTTAAATGAAACGCCAGCACTCCAAGGGGTAATGAAAGCAATTCAAGACAGGATTGCAGTTTTGGAGTTCAAGAAAACCTTTGAAAAAAATCCTGACCCTAACAACCCAAATGAATTACTAGCTGATCCCCGCTTTGCTTACGACAAGGAATTTATCAGAACGAAAGTAGCCCCAGCATTTCTAAATAAAATGCTGCAAGCACTTAATGACCTGATAGAAGAAGGCATTAATTACGAATGTACAACTGATGCTTTCTACAACCTTCAGAAAGAAAATAATCACCTATTTGACTTTATAGAAGCCGCAAACTTATGTTATGTCCCTGATAAGGAAATGACTGCAAAAGAGTTATGGGTAAGACTGGAACATTACTACACTCAAACTGGCACATTAACTATAGATTCCGATAACAACCGCAGAACATGGAGCGAACAGGTTAGACCCAGTGACAAAAACGTAAAGGGTATCAACCAAGTCATCGCCAGAATCGCTCAACTCTTCCCCAAGGCTGTCAAGGGAACTAGGTACTGTGACATTGCTAAAAGAAACATCCCAGTACTGAAAGGCATTGGCATTTTGGAAGTTACCCGCACCACTTTAGACGAAACCCGCACCACTTCCGCACCACTTGCCGCACCAGAAACCTCGCAAAATCAAGACTTCCGCACCACCCGCACCACTTTTTCAGATTTACAGGAAAAAAACATTGAAGAGTCAGAGATGAAAATTGAATTGCTTTCTCCTCCAATGAAAAAAGAAGAATATGCCACCTCAACTGGTGCGGGTGATGCGGAACCCTTGCCAGATAAGGAAAACTGCTGCGGGGAGTCCTGCGGAAGTGGTGCGGATCAACTAGAAAGTGGTGCGGGTATGCCAACTGAGGATCAGGCAGCGATCGCCGCGCCAATTACATCCGATACTGTTTTGGTAAAAGCTGAGGACGATAACTTATACTCACTGTTGCAGATTGAAAAAGACGGCGGGGACATCGCAGGGTTTGTTGGTTGCCAAGTAGAAGTGCGATCGCTTAGTGGTGCGGTCAAGTTCGCGGGTGAAATGATTAACTGTGACCCCAAGAATGGAATTGTGACTGTGGACACCGAGCAAGGCAACCGAGATGCGATTTTATGCGAGACGTTTGTAATTGACTAAGGAATATTCTCTATGAGCGAAAAAGCTAGATCCTTATCAGATGTTGAATAGCTTTCTTTATTAGTACCCAAACGCGGGGAGCAAACTTAACCTTTGTAAATGCTTGTGCCAGTTGTAATGCCGACCGTTTAGGCTGACTGCTACGTAAGAAGTGCGCGGTAGAGAGTTAGTCGAAAAAAACTTCGTATACGAACTAAAAACTTACCCCAATGGCTCAATTTTGGTAAAAAAATGTATTATCAAAAATTGGCTCCCATTATGGCTGATTTATGGCACGCCAATGGCATACCTTTGGCAAATGAATGGAATTTTGAAACATTTTTTATCAACTAATTATCACTATTGAGAATTAGGGTTAAAACTGGCTCCCATAATTGCACACCAATGGCAGGGCTATGGCAAATAAATGGAATTTCACCTAAATTCCGCATTTTTAAATATCACAGTGACATTATGCTTTCACGGAATAATAATATTAATTTCTGACCACAGTACGCCAAATTTGGCTGAAAGTTTTTTTGAAAAAAAGTGATGACTTGAGTAAATTTCAAATCACTTTCATCAAAAATAACTACTAACCAACTACGTTA